>CAWIFY010000009.1:0-284469 GCA_963835255.1 Terriglobia bacterium
CAGCTTTCTCAATTGAAAGCACATTTGGTAAGCGCCCAGCATTTACATAAATGCGCACTAGCACTTGGGCTAGGTGAATTTCTTCAGCTTGGCCGGGGCGAAGAACGAAACGGGGGGCGGGAACGAAAAACGCTGCTAGCGAATGCGCTGGAGGCGCTGATTGCCGCGATGCACCTGGATGGCGGCTTAATACCTGCGCAGCGGCTGATCGAGAATCATATCCTGAACCGGATCGAGCGGCTGGAGGAATTAGGGCCAATTGGCTTACTGAATTACAAAAGCCTGTTACAGGAGCGGGCGCAGGCGCTAGGACTGCCGCATCCACGCTACTCGACGGTAGGAACAGGCGGCCCAGAACACGCGAAGCAGTTCACCGTAGAGGCGAAGATCGGGGACGCATTGGCACGCCGCGCGACCGCGTCTTCCAAAAAGGCGGCAAGTCAGGAAGCGGCGGAAAGACTATTCGAGATATTGGAGAAACGAAAAGATGAATAGCCGCGGATGAAAATGGTAAACGGTGAACTCCTAGGTTTCGCGCTTTTCTCCTGGGGTCATCAACTCGAGGATTTCGGTGAGTTCCTTGCGCAGTTCTTTGTGGAAAGTGAAAGCGGGCGAGGAGAACAGTTCCGATTGCTTGTTGGGCATTACTGCTGGAGCAGGCTGGCGCTTCGGCTTCGATTCGAGCACCTTCCTCGCGCCTTCAATGGTGTATCGCCGGTCATAGAGAAGGCGCTTGATCTCGAGGACTAGTTCCACGTCTTTGCGGCGATAGAGCCGGTGCCCGGTACCGGATTTCTTGGGTCCAAGACCGGTGAACTCGGATTCCCAAAAACGGAGCACGTAAGGCTTGATGCCGGCCAGCCTAGCCACTTCGCCGATGCGGAAGTAGAGCTTGTCGGGGATCTCCGGAGTTTCGGCGGGCTTTAGACTCGCTTCTTCCATGGTAGGCGTGAAAGAGTTCGACCCTCATTGTATCGGGAAAGGGCGCTCTAGCGGACCTGCAAGGTAACGGTGACGGTGGCGCGAATATCGAGATTGCCGGCTTCGATGGGAGTGGCTTGCATCGCCATGGCCGGCGCGGCTGTAAAGGATTTAAAAAGCGGCCGGATGACGGGGGCTTCGGTGGGCTCGGCCTCGAGAAGACCGACAACCTGGGCCTGTAAGGCCTTGGCGAGCGCTTCGGCATTGGCTCGCGCGCGGACCGCAGCTTCGGCCAACGCCTGTTCGCGAACGGCTGAGCTATCGCGGAGGGTGAACGAGATTCCGTTGACGTTGTTGGCACCGGTAGCGGTAGCGGCATCGATCACTTTGCCCAGCACGGAGAGTTCATCGACGGTCACGACGACGGAGTTCGAAGCCTCGTAACCGGTCAAGCGGGGCGCATGTCCGTTCGAGTAATCGTATTGCGGGGCAAGCGAGTAGCCGGATGTTTTCACTTGGCCGTCCGAGCCGAGAGATTGCTTGACAGAAGCCAAGACGCGAGCGCTTTCAGATGCATTTTGACTGGCAGCCGCCTGAGCGGTGGGGGCACGAGTGGAGACGGCGATGGTGACTTCAGCGCGATCGGGCTTGGCCGATATAATGGCTTCGCCGGAAGCGCGCACGAAATGGGGACGGGGTGAATCCTGGGCTGCGAGCATAGAGGCGAGCAAGACGAAACAGGAAAGAAATAGCCGCGGCATCAATCGTTACGGTAACAGTTCGCCCACGAAGCGTGACGGCGCTCTGTTGAACACGCGGATGCGTAGAGCCTACCGATATTGGTTAGGGGCGTTCTGCATATTCCTGCTTGGCGGCGTGATCTTCGCTTACTGGTACGTCAGGACTTTGGGCCCGCGCTCGAAAGACCGCGTGGTGAAAGCGCTGGCTGAGCGCTTTGACGCGGATGTGGAACTGAAGTCGCTGGAGATCTCGATGTTGCCGCAGCCGAGCGTGGTGGCGGAAGGTCTGACAATCCGGCACAAGCGGTGGCAGTCGCCGCGCCCGCTCATCTCGATCCGGCGTTTTTATGCGCGGGCAAGCTTTGCGACGGTACTCAATCGCGGAGACCGAGTGGAATTGGTAAGGCTAGAGGGTCTCGAAATTTATCTGCCCCGGCGGGGTAAATCGTCCGGAACCGGCTTCATGATACCTCATTACAGGCGGGAGCGAGCCAGGCCACAAAACAGGCTGCACTTTCTGGTGGATACGATCGTGGCGGATGGCACGCTGCTTCAGATCGAACCGAAGGATCCCGTCAAACAGCCTCGCCGCTTCGAGCTGACAAAGCTTACTTTGCATTCGGTAAGTCCAGGGCGGGAGTTGAGTTTCAAAGCGAAGCTCATGAATCCTATACCGCCTGGGCAAATTGAAACAGCAGGCGTATTTGGACCGTGGCAGAGAGACGATCCGCGTGCGACGGCTGTTTCGGGCGAATACAGCTTCAAAAACGCCGATCTCGGGAAGTTCAAAGGTATTCAGGGAATCCTATCTTCAATGGGCGATTACCGCGGCGTGCTAGAGCGGATTGACGTGGATGGCGCGACCGACACGCCCGATTTCGCTCTCAAGCGAAAGCTGCAGCCGGTGCATTTGAGGACGATGTTCCACTCAATTGTCGATGGAACGGATGGAGACACCATTCTGGATCCCGTGGACGCGAAGTTCGGGAACTCTGAATTTTTTTGCCGCGGAAGCGTGAGTCACTCGCCGGGCGCGGAGGGCAAAACGATTTCGTTGAGCGCGGAGACAAAGCACGCTCGCATGGAGGACATTCTGAAGCTGGTGATGGGGGGCAACCGGCCGATCCTGAAAGGCGTGGTAGATTTCAAAACCGAAATTCTTATCCCGCAGGGGCCGGCGCCAGTTTTGGACAAGCTGCGGCTCAACGGGAGATTTGAGATCAGCAACGGAGAGTTTACCAGCGCGAAGGTGGAGAAGACGCTCGCCACACTGAGTCACCGCGCACGGGGTATTTCCAAGAAAGAAGAGGAGGAAAGGCGCAATGCGGATGAAAATGTCGCCTCGGATCTCATCGGAGTGTTCACACTAAGGGATGGCGTGGCTTCGTTCACACGGTGCGCCTTTAGAGTTCCGGGGGCGACAGTTCTCATGACGGGTGATTATAACCTCCGGTCGGAAGCCATCGATATGAAAGGGATCTTCCGAATGGATGCCACGTTATCGCATACGCAAACCGGTCTCAAGAGCCTCCTTTTAAAGCCCTTCGATCTGTTCTTTGAAAAAAAGGGAGCCGGCTTTCAAGTGCCCATCAGCCTGACAGGCAATCGCGAGAAACCCATCTTTGAGGCTTTGATCCTGCATCACCGGATCACAATACATTAAGATGATTACGCCTATGAAGCGCACCACAGCCACCGCCTTTTTTCTGCTTCTGTGCTCTCCTGGATTCTTCCGGGCGCAGACGGCTCAATCGCTACCCAAGCAGCCGTTCGGAAAAACCTCGGACCGCCACGAGGTCTTTCTTTACTCACTGAAAAACGGGTCAGGGATGGAGGTGAAGATCACGAATTATGGAGGGACGATTGAATCCATTAAAGTCAAAGACCGGCACGGGAAGTACGACGACGTGGTACTTGGCTTCGCCGATCTGGATGGCTACACTGCAAAGATCAACACCGCTTATTTCGGCGCTTTGATTGGGCGTTACGGCAACCGCATCGCGCACGGCACGTTCACGCTGGACGGGCATACATACCACATTCCGCTCAACGATGGACCTAACGTATTGCACGGCGGCCCGGTTGGATTCAACAAGCGTGTTTGGGAGCCGAAGGACGTTTCGACGGCTGACATGCCAGCGCTCGAGTTGCACTACTTGAGTCCGGATGGAGAGGAGGGGTTTCCCGGTAATCTGGATGTCACCGTGCGTTACTCGCTCGACAGCAAGGACGGGTTGCACATCGATTATTACGCCAAGACCGATAAGGACACGGTTTTGAATCTTACGAATCATTCTTACTTCAATCTCCTGGGAGCTGGCAGCGCGACCGTTTTGACCCACAAAGTTACCTTGGACGCCGACCGTTTCACGCCGGTGAACAGCACTTTGATTCCGACAGGCAAGCTCGAGAGCGTGGCCGGGACGCCGTTCGATTTTCGAAAGGCTACGGATGTCGGCGCGCGGATCGGCGCGAGATCCGAGCAACTGAAGCTGGGAAAGGGCTACGATCATAACTTTGTGCTGAACCACCCCGGCGATTTGAATCAACTTGCGGCGAAAGTGGAAGAGCCAAAGTCAGGGCGAGTTTTGGAGGTTTATACGACTCAGCCCGGGATCCAATTTTATTCGGGTAACTTTCTGGAGGGCAACATCCACGGGATCGGCGGTGTTTACCGGCACCGCTCGGCACTTTGCCTGGAAACGCAGCATTTCCCGGATTCCCCGAACCATCCCGATTTTCCGACAACGGTCTTACATCCAGGCGAAGAGTTTCATCAGACCACGATTTACCGCTTCTCAACTGAGTAATCAGCAAGAGTTACTTATGCATCCTGCGCAGAGTAAGTGCGTCCGGCCGTAGAGTATCATTTCGTAACTTGTTTGTATCGTCGGTGACATGAATAAGTTTACCGGTGATATGGTTGGACTGTTCGGAAGCAAGAAAAGCTGCCACTTTCAGTTGAAGATCAGGTGAGATGCCTCCTGTGCGACGTGTCTCTTTAGCTTCACTCACCACACGAGGCTCAAGGCGGCTTTCAGCGCGGATAATTTCGTCGGTAAGGCTCGTGTAGGCCGGCCCGGGATCGAGGCAATTGAGCTGAACGTTGTGCTCGAGGACTTCGGCCGCTACCGCTTCGACGAAGCGAACTACCGCGGTTTTCGATGTTGTATACGCCGAGAGACTCATCTTCGGCAGGTCGTCAGCATCGCAAGTCAAGACGATGATTTTGCCGGCGCGCCGTTCCGTCATGGTCGGCAGGACCGCGCGAAAGGAATGCACGACACCGAAAAGGTTGATGCCCAGCGTGTCGGTCCATGTCTTGAGCGAATTTTGCATGAACGGATTGATAGGGCCGAGCGTGCCAGCAGCGCAGATCAGCACGTCAATCGGGCTGCCGAAAACTACGCGCGCCCGGTCTACGGCAAGCGTCAACTGCTCCGGATCGGTAACGTCGGCCCGTATGCGCAAAGCGTTTCCGCCTGCCTGCTCGATTTCAATATGAGTGAGATCGATTTCGGCCTTACTGCGCCCGACCAAGGCAATGCGAGCTCCGAGCCGGGCGAATCCGAGGGCCATGCGTTTACCGATCCCGCGGCCGGCGCCAGTCACTAAGATGTTCTTATTTTTGAACTCGCCAGCCGATTTCGCCACAGTAAGCCTGTCTTTCAGGGGCGTCAGCGTGGCCCCGACTCAAGAGTAAACCAAACTCCGGCGAGGTGCTCCAAGAAGGGCGCGGAGGCGGTCCCGATTTGTCACGCTTGATGAGCCCGCAAAAAGTTCTGGAAGTGCGTCAAAGCATTAGCTTTGCGCTATACTACCGAGGGTAGCGTATTGGCGAATAACCTTGCCACAACCCAATTACTAAGAGGCGAATGAGTAAAGAAGACAGTATAGAAGTAACAGGTACGGTATTAGAAAAATTCCCGAGTGGATTGTTCAGCGTTCAGTTGGATCAGGATCGGACAGTTCTCGCTCACTTAGCTGGCAAGCTTCGACGCAACCGGATCCGAGTTTTGGCCGGGGACCGCGTCACCCTTGAGATGTCCCCCTATGACCTCACCAAGGGCCGAATCACTTACCGGCACAAATAGTTCCTCTTTTTCCTCAACGAATTCCCGCAAGCGGCTTCTGCTAATTTTCGGCACGCGTCCCGAGGCGATTAAGCTTTGCCCGCTTATTGCGGCGCTGAAGGTAGCTGCATTCGCTGAGAAGCTGCAGCCCTTGATCTGCGTTACGGGGCAACACCGTGAAATGCTTGACCAGGTGATGCGCATTTTTGAGATTCGCCCGGATTTCGATCTTGCCGTAATGCAGCCCGGCCAATCGCTAACAGAGCTAACTTCGCGACTGCTCGGTCTGCTGCCCGGCATATTTGCCGAAGTGAAGCCGGCGCTCACGGTCGTGCAGGGCGATACTGCGACCACTTTGTGCGGCGCTCTTGCGTCATTCTATGCAGGGGTAGACGTTGCGCACGTGGAAGCCGGTCTGCGCACATTCGACTTGCGGGCGCCCTTTCCGGAAGAAATGAATCGCGTAGTAACGACGCGGCTGGCGACGCTCCATTTTGCTGCCACGCGCTGGGCAGCGAACAATCTACTGAGGGAGGGCATCCCCAGCGCAGCGATCGAGGTAACCGGCAATACGGGTATCGACGCTGTTCTCGCGGCCAGCGAACGGCTGGATGCGGGAGGCGAGTCGGGTTTGAATGTGGCGCTTGACGGAAACAGGAAGCTCATCCTGGTTACCGCGCATAGACGAGAGAGTTTCGGCAGCGAGTTCGAGAACATTTGCCGAGCGATCTCCAAAATCGCTGAACGGAAGGACGTGCAGGTTGTCTGGCCTGTCCACCGAAATCCAAACGTAATACGGCCGGTTGAAGCGGTGCTGAGCGATAAAGAAAACGTGATTCTCACGGAGCCTCTCGAGTATCTGCCGTTTGTTGGTTTGATGCGGCGTGCCTACTTTCTCATTACAGATTCGGGCGGCATACAGGAAGAGGCGCCTTCGCTCGGCAAACCAGTCTTGGTGCTGCGTGAGACGACAGAGCGCCCGGAAGCGGTGGAGGCGGGCACGGTGAAGTTGGTGGGTACGGATCGCGAGCGAATCGTAGCGGAGAGTGTGCGATTGCTGGAAAGTCGCGAGGAGTACGAGCGAATGGCGCGGCTGCATAATCCCTACGGAGACGGCAAAGCGAGCGCTCGAATTGCGCGCAGGATCGCCTCTCATCTGGAGATTCCTCTAACATAAGAAGTTGTCAACATCGACATCATTGCGCCAGGAAAGTTCCCAAGGCGCCCGCCGCAGGCCGTGGCCGCAAATCTATTTCGGAATCGCCGCAACATCACTGGCGACGCTGATTTTGGAGCTGGCCCTGACGCGCGTTTTCTCGGTAGTGTACTACTACCACTTCGCATTTTTGGCGATTTCGATTGCGCTATTCGGCTTAGGAGCGGGCGGCGTCTTCTCGTACCTAGTTGCGGGATGGCCAGGGACGCTGTATCAGAAAATCGGGGCGCTCGCGGCAAGTAATGCAGTGGCGGTCGTGCTCAGTCTCGACTTTCTCCTGAAGCGAAGCGCGGAAGTGAACACGGCGGCGCTGGTCGCGGCGTACTTTGTAGCCGCGATCCCCTTTCTCTTATCGGGGACTGTGGTGTCGCTCGTTATCGCGGACACAATCGGGCGCGTAAACCGGGTTTATTTCTTCGATTTGGCGGGTGCGGCAGGCGGATGCGCCGTACTGGTGTTTTTATTGGATTCGGTTGGCGGCCCGAACACGATCCTGATTGCGGCGGTGCTGTTTGCAGTCTCGGCGGCGATCTGGTTTCATCTGGCAGGCTCGGCGCAAGGACGCGTGGCGGCGGTTCTGCTGGGGTTGCTGCTGGTGGGGCTAATTACGCTGAATGCGAAATACCATCTCATCGACGTGAAATTCGCCAAAGGGCAGCGACTCACTAATGAGGAGTTTGTGAAATGGAACGCCTTTTCGCGAATAGCGCTGAAGGAAGAGCCGGACGGCGCCCAGGTCATCATCATTGACGGGGACGCTAACACGTATCTGGCGCAACTCGACTTGAAGCATCTGACGTCGAAACAGGCGTTCGATCTTCCCTATCGCGGTCCTGGCTTTCCGTATCTGTTGCGGCCAGGCGCGAAGGCGCTGATTATCGGGCCGGGTGGCGGATGGGATGTCGCTCGCGCCCTCGCTTCCGGCAGCAAAGATGTGACGGGCGTCGAGATCAATCCCATCATTGCGACCGAGATCATGCGGAAGCGCTACCCACAGTACAGCAATTATCTGTATTTCAAGCCGGAAGTGAAGATTGTGGTGGAGGATGGGCGTTCGTTCGTGCGCCGCTCCCAGGAGCGTTACCAGGTATTGCAGGCGACACTGGTGGACACCTGGGCTTCTACCGCGGCGGGCGCGTTTGCTTTATCGGAGAACAATCTCTACACAACGAACGCGTTTGTCGACTATCTTTCGCACCTTACTCCGGACGGCGTGATGGCATTCACGCGCTGGGGATTCGATCCGCCTCGCGAATCCTTGCGAGTAGTCTCATTGGCAGATGCCGCCTTGAAGCAGCTTGGGCAAACGGACCCGGCACGCAACATCGCGGTGGTTCGTGAGGACGTGAGCAAACTGCGCAAATGGGGCGCGCAGGATACGATTCTGGTGGCGCGGAACCCGTTGAGCGCTTCAGATATTTCCCGTATTGAGAATGGCGCAAAAACGGCGGGGATGCAGGTGATTTACGTCCCGGGGGGCACTCTCGAAACGCCTTTCCGCGCGCTGCTTAGCTCCCCTGACCTGAATCGCTTTTATGAGGCCTACCCGTTCGACGTGCGTCCGGTAAGCGACAATCGGCCGTTCTTTTTCTACACGGTCCAGCCAAGAGATCTGCTCGGTTTTCTCCTGTATGGATCGCGCGTTAGCGCCGATTACAAGATAAATTCAGCGCTGCCGGTGCTCTTTGGTCTGGTTGCAATCAGCATTATCGCGACCATTGTGATCCTTGCGCTGCCGCCGCTGCTACTGGGAAACCAGTTGCCGCGGGGAGAAGGCAGCATGCGAGCGCTTCTGTTCTTCCTCTGCATTGGCGCCGGCTACATTATTATTCAGGTCGCCCTGATTCAGAAATTCGTGCTGTTTCTCGGTCATCCGACATACGCCCTGACTGTGATTATCTTTTCGATGCTGCTCTCTAGCGGCTGTGGCAGTTTCGCAAGCAAGCGCCTAGTCCGAAGTGACCCGGGACGCTTGGCACGAGTGCTGGTGCTTATCGTTCTTGTGAACGTGGTATTGGCGCTCGCGATTTCGCCGATTTCCGAGAGTGGAGTCGCATTGCCCCTGCCCCTAAAAGTGCTGATTAGCGTTGTGCTGATCAGCCCACTCGGTTTCATGATGGGGATGCCATTTCCGACGGGATTGACGTTACTAGAGAGAGTGATGCCGGTGTCGGTCCGTTGGGCCTGGGCGATTAACGCGGCCTCGAGCGTTATGGGATCGGCGGCCGCGATGTTCCTGGCTATCTATGTAGGATTACAGCTCACGCTGATTGTAGGCAGTTTGTTCTATTTCGGCGCCTTCTTGAGCGCCATACGGTCGCCACTCGGCGGCCAATTCGGTCAAGAACTGGCTGTAAATTGAGACGTGAAGACTCAACCGGGAAAACAGCACGACTTACACGGCAGCGCGCCCGATAATCACCACACTTGTCTGCTGCTGATCGATGTGATGAACGACTTCACTTTTCCTAGAGGTGACGAACTCCTCGAAAGGGCGCGGCACATCGGCGCCCCGATAGCATCCCTGAAAAAGCGCGCAAGGGCTGCCGGTGTACCCTGCATTTACGTGAACGACAACTTTGGTCGGTGGCGCTCCAACTTTGATCAGATTGTGGAACGGGCCCTCAGGCCGGAGTCTCGAGGCAGGAGCTTTGTAGAGTTGCTTCTTCCTGAAAAAGAAGACTACTTTGTGTTGAAGCCCAAGCATTCAGGCTTTTATCAGACGCCGTTAGATCTTCTGCTGAAGCATCTAGGAACAGAGCGATTGATTATTACGGGAGTATCCACCAACAGTTGCGTCTTGTTCACGGCCAATGATGCGTATATGCGGGACTTGGCACTGGCGATTCCGACGATTGCGTGGCTGCTTGTAATTCGCGGGAACACGAGTTTGCGATAGAGCAGATGAAAAACATGTTGAAGGCCGAGGTAGCGCCGTCTTCGGGGGTGGAGATCGAGTCTGCGTCCTTCCGGGGCGAAACTAATTCACCCAAACGTGAGGCACCGTGTGTGCCATAACGCGTAGTGCTTCTTCGAGGGCCTCTACGAAATAATATTCGCCCCACATGGCCGATTCGTCGATGCCCAATCCTTTGTGGATGTGGTAGACAGCGCCTTTGAGCACGCCCTCCCAATTGGGATCGGCACTCGCCAAATACTTCGAGCAGAGACTACGCAGGATATGAATGGCCGTGGACCAGTAGAAGTGACCTTTCATGGGGTCTGCGACGTGCCGGCAAAGCCGCAGCAGACCCGCCGCCGCAATCGCGGCAGCCGAGGTATCGAGAACTCGCCGGCCGTCGGCAGGAGCATTGTAGTCCCAAGGCGGTATGCCGTCTGAAGGGGTATGCGTTATATAGTAATCGGCGCAGGCTTCGGCAGTGTGGAGGAAACGGGGGTCGCGACTATATTCGTAGGCGGTGTTGAATCCGTAAAGCGCCCAGCATAGGCCGCGTGACCAGCACGAATCGCTGCGGTACCCTTGCTGGGTCGATTGACGGAGAAATTCACCCGTTTCGAGATCGAAGATACCTTCGTGCGCAGTCGATCCGTCGCCGCGTACCAAGTGCTTGCGAGTGGTGAGCGAGTGGCGCGTGGCGATATCGCGCAGGTGTTTATCGTTGCTTTCGCGCGCCGCGTAGAAGACAATTCCAACGTTCATCATGAGGTCGATGAAGACGGAATCTTCCGCAACCAGCGAACAAAGATACTGGCCTTTCTCGTTGAAGCTGGAGGCGAGGGTTCTGCCAGCGTGGACCATCACTTCGCGAAGCGAGTCGTCATGCGTGCATTGATACCACCGATGGTAAGCGGAAAGAAAAATAAACCCGAGGTCGTGAACATCGGGATCAGTCTTGCGCGGCTCAAGCGGCCTGCTATAGCGGACGGCGTGTTCCCACCAGAACCTGGAATCTGGACTATTTGGTCCGAGGCGTTTGTAAAACAGCCACATTATGCCGGGCAGGAAACCATCGCACCAATGCGCCAGCGCCGGTCCTTCATGCTTCCAGACACCTGCTACGGTGTACATCGGATAGTAATCGGGATAGTTCTCAATGAGCCGTCTGAATTGCCTTTGCGCAAATCGAATTGCGCTTTCAAACAGCTCCCGGTCAGTCTCATAGATGAATTGAATCACTCGGGTACCTGCGAGAACAATTATAGTTAGCGGCGTTGTTGCTCTGGTAACATCGGGTTGCATGCCGACGAAAGTGACGATTGTGAATAACGGTCCCATCCGCATTGAGGGAGAGTTCACCATTCAGGATTCGGAAGGAAACTCGTACGGTCTCGGCGGACGTTCGGTCATTTCTCTGTGCCGGTGCGGACTTGCAGAAAATAAGCCTTTTTGCGATGGAAGCCACGGGCGCAATGGATTCAGCTCTCAATGTAAAGCTCGCGAGCTGCCGCCGCCGCTCGCGCGTGTCTGAGCTGGGAATTCGGTCAACTTTAGTTGTGTGATTGAGCGCGTGAGTGCAGAGTCGGCGGAAGTCAGGAAAAGATCCTCGCCGCCTCGCCTCATCGAACTCGACATTCTACGTGGATTCCTGCTGCTGTGGATGACTCTTACCCACCTGCCGACCAGAGTCAGCATCATCTCGAACCAGACTTTCGGGTTTGTTTCGGGCGCTGAAGGGTTCATCTTCCTCTCGGGCTTCATGATAGGGCAACTCGAGCATCGGATCGAGAGTAAACGCGGACTCGGCGCGACGGTGCGCGATGCCCTGAAGCGATCTGCCAGGGTTTATGGGTATCATGCCGCGCTGCTGGCGATTGCTTTTACTCTAGTGGCCGAATTTGGCGTTCGGTATCACAGGCTCGCGCTGCAGAACCTGCTTTCTTTTTATCTGGCGCGTCCGAAGCAGGCGATCATCGCGGCAGGATTGCTAGAGTACCGTCCATCGCTACTAGATATTCTGCCGATGTACGTCATCTTTCTGGTTCTGACTCCGTGCGCGCGAGCGATTGCGCGGCGGTGGGGCTGGGATCCGGTCGTTTATGCGAGCTTCGCGGTTTGGGCGGCTGCTCAATTCGGCTTGCGAGCCTGGTTCTATCGCCACATCAATTTGTTTGGGCTGGGCGTTCCGGAGAACTCGACGGGCGCTTTCGACATGTATGCCTGGCAGTTGTTATGGATGGTGGGTTTAGCGCTCGGGAGCATTTACGCCGACCAGATTTCCGGCGTGGAGACGGCGGAGAAGAAAGCAGGAATACCGCGCTGGCTGACACGGCTCAGCATCTGCATAGCGCTGGTTTTTCTGGTGCTCCGTTATGTACCGGTCGACCGCTGGATGAAACCCGATGAGTACGGCTGGCTCATCGACAAGTGGCACCTAGGTCCGGCTCGCGTGATCAACTTCGCTGCCCTCACTATTTCCCTGATGCGCTTCGGGCAGCACATTGCCGCGCTGCGGATTTTTCAGCCGCTAGTCTTGCTTGGCCAGGCTTCAATCGAGGTGTTTTCGGTGCATGTGCTCTGCTGCCTGGGGGGCGACGCGCTGAGTATTCAGGCGGACCCGATTCTGCCGTGGTGGCAGCAGGTTCCGTTGCTCGCAATTACTATGGTGGCGCTTTTTGGGACGGGATACTTGCGGCGAAAGCGGCGGGAATAGGGAAGGCCAATTGTTCCGAGAGTTGACTTTGCTCGCAGCGTCCGCAGTTGCTCTTGCGCAGCAGGCCAGCAACATTCCAGCGGCCGTTTTCGCCGAGGGCCAAGCGGCTCTGGCGAGGGGCAATCTGGTGGCGGCCGAAACTGACTTCCGCAAAGTGCTCCAAGCAGATCCTCATTCGGTGCCGGCTCGAGCAAACCTGGGCGTTGTGTTTATGCGCCGGAAGAACTGGCCGCAGGCGCTCGACGAGTTTCGGGAAGCCGAGCGCCTGGCCCCGAACAATCCGGGTATTGAGATGAACATCGGGCTCGCCTATTTTCGTCAAGAAAATTTTGCGGCGGCTGTCAAGCCACTCGAATCTGTGGTCCAAAGGGACCCCTCCTCTCTGCAGGCGCGCTATTTGATCGGACTATGTTACTTCGCCACCGAGAAGTACAGCGAAGCAGCAGCCGCCTTGAAGCCATTGTGGAGTTCTCAAAACGACAAAATGCCTTACCTTTATGTCCTGGCTCTTTCAGCAAACAAAGCGAATGAGCCTAAACTGGAGCGGCAAGCTCTCGAACGTATGTACCAGGTGGGGAGCGGCTCGGCGGAGTACCATTTGTTTCTAGGGAGAGCATGGCTTATGCGACAGCGCGATAACGAGGCGCTAAAAGAGCTAGGAGAGGCGGCGCGGCTGGATCCCAAGCTACCGTTTGTCCACTACAGCATGGGAACCATCTATTCGGGCGCAGGAGACTACATCCGGGCGCGGACGGAGTTTCTGGAGGATGCCGCCGTTGAGCCCGATTTGGCTTTGAATTATGAGCAGTTGGGCGCAATCTGTTTGAAGCTAGAACGGCCTGCCGAAGCAGAGCAATATTTCCACCGGGCAGTCGAGTTAAATCCACGTTCGGCGAGTTCCTATTTGGCGCTGGCGAAAATCCATAAAACAGATCATGAGTATGAGAAGGCACTAATGAACCTGGATGCGGCGAGCAAAATCGACGGAAATAGCGCCAACCTACATTACCTGCGAGCCCAGACCTTGCTGCAGTTACACCGGCCAACTGAAGCAAAGGCGGAGTTCGCAATTTCGGCGCGTCTGAGAAAATCTACTCGCGACCGTCTGGAAGAACAAGTTAGTGGACGTCCAGGTCTTGACGCGGAAATCGGACTTGCCCAACCATAGCCGGAGCATCATAAGTTCAAAGCTATACTCGGATGTGTTGTAGCGGGTATGAGACTTCAACTGCACTACGAACTGGAACATTAGCCTTTCATGTCCCAATACGATTTGGTCGTCATCGGTTCCGGCCCGGCGGGCCAGCGCGCAGCCATTCAGGGCGCAAAAAGCGGAAAGCGGGTCGCGCTAGTAGAACAGCGCGAGGTAATTGGCGGGGTCTGCATCAACACGGGCACCATACCTAGTAAGACTATGCGCGAAGCCGTGCTGCATCTTTCCGGATATAACTACCAGAACATCTACGGAGTCAGCTATCGCGTAAAAGAAAAGATCACGATGGCGGATCTGGCGTTCCGGATTCAGCACGTCATCAAGACCGAGATCGATGTCACTCAAGCACAGTTGGCGCGAAACGGCATCGAGGTTCTGACGGGCGTTGCGAGTTTCAAGAGCTCTAATTCAGTCCTGGTGACGGGCGCGCGAGGATCGTCCGAAGCCAATGCCGAGAAGATTGTCATTGCCACGGGAACCAAGCCAGCCGCTTCGGACAAGGTGCCGATTAACGCGCGCACAATTATTAACAGTGACCAGATCTTAGAGATGCCGTCGATTCCGCGAACGCTGCTCGTGGTTGGCGGAGGCGTGATCGGAGTCGAGTACACGTGCATGTTTGCGACCCTCGGGGTGCGTGTGACGCTGATTGAGAAGCGCCCGCGTTTGCTCGAGTTTGCCGATTCGGAGATCGTGGAAGCGCTGTCGTATCACCTGCGCGATCACCGTGTGACGATGCGGCTGAACGAAGAAGTGCAAAGCGTGGAGGAGACGGCGAGCGGTTCCGGGTCGGGCGTGGTGGCGTACCTGGAGAGCAACAAGAAGGTGCCGGGAGACTCACTGCTATATGCAGTGGGGCGGCAGGGCAACGTGGACGAACTGAATCTTTCGGCCGCCGGACTGAGCTCCGATTCGCGGGGCAGAATCGCGGTTAACGAGAATTACCAGACGACACAGCCAAATATCTATGCAGTGGGCGATGTGATTGGGTTTCCGAGTCTGGCGTCGGTTTCGATGGAGCAGGGGCGAATCGCAGTGTCTCATGCTTTCGGGAAGCCGGTTTCCTCTAACCCGAGCTACTTCCCCTTCGGAATCTATACGATCCCGGAAATTTCCTTTATAGGTAAAACAGAGGAGCAGCTGACGGACGAAGACGTCCCCTACGAAGTTGGGGTGGCGTATTATCGGGAGATCGCGCGCGGTCAGATACGGGGCGACACGACCGGCCGTCTGAAGCTCATTTTTCACCGGGATACATTAGACCTGTTGGGTGTCCATATCATCGGGGAGGGCGCGTCCGAATTGCTGCATATCGGACAAGCCGTGTTGATCTTGAAAGGTAAAGTTGACTATTTCGTGGATACGGTGTTTAATTACCCCACGCTGGCTGAATGTTACAAGGCAGCGGCGTTTAACGGCCTAAACAAGCTGTCCCGCAGTTGACCAGGATAGTCGAGCGCGGAAAATTATGGCACACAGCATTGGTATCGTCATCACGGAACGAATTACAGTAGGCGCCGTTTCAGGGAATAAGCTGATGGGATCTCTCAGGCTTTCTCCCGATGATCTCGCCGTCGCAGACTCACTGCTCGGTGTTCCGGCCGAAATGATCATCGAGCGCATCGTAAAAGAAATCCAAAGTCTCGAATTGAAGGATGCTCCTTCTCACGTAGGTCTGGGAATGCCGGGGATCGTCCGCAACGGCATCGTGGAAGACTCTCCCAACCTTTTCCAGTTCAAGGGCATTCATATGCGCGATCTCATGGTCGAAGCCCTCGAGCCGCTATTCGGCAGAGTGCCGGTTGCGATTTTCAATGATGCCGATGTCATGGCTGCGGGAATGGCTGCTACTCGGGGACACCTGGATAAGTTGATTCGAGTTTGGACACTGGGGACCGGAATCGGATTCGGCCGCTATCCTTCCAATGATGGTGTCTGGGAGGCGGGACACTCGATCGTAACGCTCGATCCTAAAGAGCAGTTTTGCGGCTGCGGTGGGCGAGGACATCTTGAAGGGATCATGGGGCACCGGGCGATGCGCCTGCGCTTCATGGATCTCGAACCAGAAGAGGTATTTGCCGAGGCTGAAGCCGGCGAAACTCGCTGCGTCGACTTCGTCAAGTTATGGCATCGGGCGCTGGCGGCGGCCACGGCAACCAGCATTCATCTGGATGGCCCGGGCAAGTTTTTCATCACGGGCTTCAACGCCCGCTTCATCAACCTGAATCTCATTAACGAATACCTGCATGAGATGGTGAAGCTGAGTCCGCTGCAGGGTTATCAAATTGAAGTGGTGCCGGGTGGCGAAAACGTGGCGACAATCGGCTCCGCCGTTAATGCGGAACGCGCAACGCTGCGCGCAGGACGCGCCCGGGGCTAACGGCTGGCGTTGCTCTCGCTTTTTTCGCGAGCGCGCAGAAACTCGTCGCCGGAGTTCCAGGTCGGCAGTTCCGGCAGGTTCGCCGCATCGATGCCTACGCGCAGACCGAATTCGGCCATCTGTTCCATACCGCTGAAATCCCAGTCGGCGTGATACTCATCGGAAGGCCGGTGATAGTGCTCGGCGTTGTACTTCTCGAAGATTGTTTTGCCGAAGTCTGCCGGTTTGCCTATATATTCATTGCCTTGGGAGACGCTGAAAGCAGGTATGCCAACGCGGGCGAGAGAGAAGTGGTCGGAACGATAGTAATGGCCTTGCTCGGGAGTTGGATCTGAGCCGATTTTTAGGTCCATGCTTTTCGCATCGTTTTCAACCAGCGGCCAAAGCGTAGTCCGTTCCGCTCCGCTCACCAGAACATCGCGAGTCTTCCCGAATGGATACAGAGCGTCGTAATTGATATCAATTGCCGTGAGACCTGCGGGAATTTCGGGGTGCTCGCCGTAATATTCGGAGCCTAGCAGCCCAGATTCCTCGGCAGTCACAAAGAGGAACACTGCACTTCTCTTCGGTTTGTTTGGAAGAGCGGCCCAAGCGCGAGCCAGATCGAGAACGACGGCGCAGCCAGTCGCGTTGTCAACAGCACCGTTATAGATCTTGTCTCCATTCACGGGAACGCTGATGCCGAGATGATCCCAATGCGCAGTGAAGAGGACTGCTTGCGCGTTGAGGCGAGCGTCCGATCCGTCAATGCGGCCTGCCACATTGCGGCTCTCAATGGCCCGGAGCGTTACCGGTATATGACCCGCTACTCGCACGCCGAGGGGAATGGGATGGAACGATCTATCGTTCGCCATGCTCAGCAGTTCGTCGAGCGATTTGCCAGTTGCGCTCACCAGCCGCGCACCCGCATCCTGAGAAAGCCAAGCCGCCAGTTTAAGCCCGTACTCACCGCGATTCAACTTCAACTCGGGCATTTCTCTGCTAAACGAACCGTTCACCACGCCCCACCCGTAACCCGCTGTAGGCGTAGTGTGAATGATTAGCGCAGCAGCTGCACCCCGGCGTGTTGCTTCCTCGAATTTGTAGGTCCAGCGGCCGTAGTAAGTAAGCGCCCGCCCGGCAAAGAACCGAGGATCATTCGAAGGCGGTTCATTAGTGAAATAGACCAGCACCTTACCGCGCACATCCTGGCCTTTGTAATCGTCCCAATTGAATTCCGAAGCCGAGATCCCGTGTCCAACGAAAACTGCCTCTGCATTGAAGTCATTCTCGGCAACCTGGGAGAATGCAGTGCCCACGAAATCTTTCCCAAAGGCGAGCGAGAGATCTTCGCCATGCCCGGAAACTTTCAAGCTCGCGGAGGGCGAGGTGGTCGAGCCAACGAGAGGAACTCTTTGAAAATAGGTACCATTATCGCCCGCGGGTTGGGCGCCGGCGGCTTTCAACCTCTCGGCGAGATAGTCGGTGGCAAGCTTTTCTCCCTTGGTACCGACCCCGCGCCCTTCCAGTTCGTCGCTGGCAAGATACTTAACGTCGGCGCGCATCCTGTCTTGTGAGAGCTGAAAGCTTCCCGCAGCCGCAATTGCGCAAACAGGGATCGCGTAGAGCAGCCATCGCTTCACCATGGTTTCAGTCTACTCACTATGCCCCAGCTATAGCCGCTAAACTGTTTTTGACATGAGCGCAAAGCGCCTATGGCCGATCATAGCCCTGATAGCAGACACGATCGGGCTTCCTGTCTCTGCCGGCGAGGCAACCATACGCTAGACTGAGTAATTCGGGCCGTGGCGCAGCCTGGCTAGCGCGCTTGCTTGGGGTGCAAGAGGTCCCGGGTTCAAATCCCGGCGGCCCGACCAATAGCCGCCCGCACACGCTTCTTAGCGTTTGTCCTCCGTGGGTTCCATACACCACACCTTAATTACTCCAAAGCATCAATACGAGGAGCGGAAAGGCTTTACTACCCGCAGAATTCATGTTACCTTGCTGCCATGCGCAAAGTTGGCATCTCAGGAATCTGGAATATAGTCCGTAAGCGAATGGGCGGCTACGCCTTACTCGGGGCATTTGTTCTACTTGCCTATCCGGCGCTCGGGCAGACGACTGGGATCACTTCGGAAGATATCCGCGTCACGGGCGATTTTGATGGTGACAGTCTGCTGGATGCTGCGTTCTGGCGTTCGTCGAACGGAACCTGGTACGTAACCCCGAGCGCGACGCCGGGGACGCAGATCACAATGCAGTGGGGAGCGGCTGGCGACGTTCCCATGCAGGGCGATTTCGACGGCGATGGCAAAACGGACTACGCCATATGGCGGCCTAGCACCGGAACTTGGTATGTCATTTTGAGTTCCACTGGTTCACAGAAAATCTTTCAGTGGGGTGCCTCCGGCGACATTCCAATCGCCGCCGATTTCGACGGTGATGGAAAGACCGATTACGCCATTTGGCGGCCATCTAGCGGGGAATGGTTCGTCGTGGAGAGTACCAATCCTAATAATCCCGTAGTGATTCAATGGGGAGCTTCGGGCGATGTTCCCGTGCCAGGTGATTACGATGGGGATTCAAAGACGGATATTGCTGTGTGGAGATCCTCGAATGGCTCGTGGTACGTCATTCCCAGTAAGAACCCAGGGTCGCCGCTCATAGAACAGTGGGGGGCGCCGGGCGACGTCCCGGTCGCGGTCGATTTCGACAACGATGGTAAGGTCGATTTCGCGGTTTGGCGGGCATCTGACAACCTTTGGTACGTCGTTCAGTCCAGTACGGGATCGCCGCTCGTCGAGTACATAACCAATGCTCCGCAGAATCTGCTCGATGTTCACCAGACCCGATTCGACGTGGGCGGCGGTCTCGGCAAAGCACTCGACGTGAGAGTCTATGGTGATTTCGACGGAGATGGAATCCCTGATTTCGTGCTCTGGCAGCCGAGCACAGGCAAGTGGTACGTCGTTCTCAGCAGCGATCCGGCTGTGCCCGTCACGCAACAATGGGGCGCACCGGGCGATATTCCAGTACCCGGAGATTACGACGGTGACGGCAAAACCGACTTCGCTGTCTGGCGCCCGTCCACCGGATATTGGTACATAATCCCGAGCACGACGCCCAACTCTTTCAGCCAAGAGCTGTGGGGATCTCCAGGCGATTTCCCCGTGGTCGGCGACTTCGATGGAGATCACAAGATCGATCTCGCGGTCTGGCGTCCTTCCGAAGGGAACTGGTACGTCGTCCTCAGCAGCACGGGGGCTCCGGTTGTTACTCAGTGGGGCGCGCCAGGCGATGTACCAGTCCCAGCCGATTACGACGGTGATGGAAAGACAGACTATGCCGTATGGCGCAGCAGTACTGCCGTCTGGTACCATTTGTTGAGCTCCAATCCGGCAGCAAGCCCTCCCCCGGCGCAGTGGGGAGCTCCGGGTGATGTTCCGGTGGCAGGACGCGTCGATGCGGATCAGTACGCCGATTACACTGTCTTTCGGCCGAGCGACAGCGCGTGGCATGTACTTCCGTACGGCATAATCATTGAGACATTGTTGCAACCAGCCGGATTGCCGCCGGGCCTTTTCACCACCCTTCCGTTTCCTGTCTATCCTTAAATAACCGGAACTCGCCTTTCCTCGTGGATGCTGTACGGCATCCACGAGGATTGAAACCCGTTCCGCTGAGTACGCTTTTCGCAGTTACCTTGTCCGCCGACCCCTTCCTCCGGCTTTCGATCCCGGTGCAGCGCGGAATTTCTCAATCGAAAATGTGCCTTTTTTGCTGAAAAAAAGACCTTGAGGAAAATAGCCGGTCGCGAACTATCATTCTGGGATTCTTCCGTATTAGGTTCACAGAGCCCGAAGGCCGCCCTTACGAATGAGATCACTGTACTGTCTCTTCATGCTGCTACTGGTTCCTCTCGGAATCGGTGCGGGCCCGCAAACTGCCGCCGATCCGCGGGAAGCCTTTCGCGTTTACGCTCACGACGTCTGGCAGGTGGAAGATGGCGTTCCGCAGAACTCCATTCAGACAATTACCCAGACAAGGGACGGATATCTTTGGCTAGGAACGGAGACCGGCCTCGTTCGTTTTAGTGGCAGGAAGTTTACGGTCTTCAATCATAAGAATACGGCCGGGTTAAAAGACGATTACATTTTGAGTCTCTTCGCGGATGACGACGGAAGTTTATGGATTGGCACGCGACAGGGCGGCCTGACGCGGCTCCAGAATGGCCGTTTTGAGCGGATTTCTGATGGCGATGGATCCGCTCAGTCACGTATCACCGCAATCGTGCGCGATAGAGATCATAACCTCCTGCTCGGCACTAAAACGGGCTTGAAGCAACTGGCTGACGGCAGGGTTGTTGCATTTGCCCGGCCTGGCCTTGACGCCGAAAGCGTAGCTGTTGTTCTCCTGCAGCGAAGCGGAGACCTATGGATCGGCACCGAGGCCAGCGGCGTCATTCGTGTAAGCCGGGCTGGAACAAAGCGCTACACGACCAAGGAAGGCCTCTCGAGCAACAGAATCCTGTCTCTTTGCGAGGACCGGAACGGACAAGTGTGGATCGGCACCGATGGCGGCGGAATCGACGAACTCAAAGCTGGGAGGTTCGTCGTGTATGGACGGCGACAGGGTCTAGCCAACGGAACGGTTCGCGCGCTTGCGGAGAGTATTGACGGCCATCTGTTCGCGGGCACGGACGGGGGAGGGCTCAATCGACTGGACGGCGATCGCTTCACACCGTACACCACTGCCGATGGCCTCCCGACAGATCTTGTTTCTGCTCTGTTCGAAGATCGCGAAGGAAGCCTCTGGATCGGCACCGATGGCGGTGGCCTCAACCGCATCAAGCCCAGGGATGTTCTAAGTTACACGAAAAACCAGGGCCTTTCCCACAATCGCGTAACCTCCGTTTTGCAGTCGCGGGACGGGAGCATATGGATGGGAACCGAAGGCGGTGGCCTCAACCGCCTTCGTGGCGAAAAGTTCACGGCATTTACTGCCCGAAACGGCCTGTCGAGTAACCTTGTCAGGGCCCTCCTCGAAGACCGCAAAGGCAACCTATGGGTTGGGACAGATGGGGCTGGCCTCAACATTGTGAAAGATCGGCGCGTTATCCCTTTCAGGTCCAAAGGCCAACTCGCCGACGCGGTAATTCTTGCCCTCGCGGAAGGTCGCGATGGCATCATCTGGATCGGTACGGCCAAGGGACTGGCAATCTACAGGGATGGAGTTTTTCAACAGTACCCGGGCGACCCCGATCTGGCTCAGGACGTCATTATGGCTTTGCACGTTGATGCCAGGGGCGATATCTGGGTAGGAACCGTCGCGCACGGAGTTAAGCGGCTTAGCCGGGGAAAGATCACGGCGTATGGCACAAAGGAAGGATTACCTGAGGAGTTTGTCAGCGCCATTGAAGAGGACAGCGATGGCACGTTATGGATGGGCACAAATGGCGGCGGTCTTGTGCGCTTCCGTAACAACCTTTTCGCAACCGTTACCAGCAAGCAAGGGCTATTCGAGGATGGGATCGCCCAAGTTCTAGATGATCACCGAGGCTCGCTCTGGCTTAGTTGCTACCGAGGTATTTTTCGAGTTGCGAAGAGTCAATTGGAACAGCTGGTCGAAGGCAAGCTCGACGCGGTTCGCTCGGTCGCCTATGGCAGGTCTGACGGTATGAAGAATCAGGAGTGCACAGCGCGAAATCAGCCCGCGGGCTGGCGTGCCGCGAACGGTTCTTTGTGGTTTCCGACGGCAGAGGGCGTCGCGCTGATAGATCCGAACCATCTGTCGTCGACAATCACACCTCCGCCAGTGGCCGTCGAACTTCTCGTCGCAAATGGGAAGGCGCTTAGCCCGCGTCCGCCACTTGCCCTGAAGGCCGGTACCGAGCAGCTAGAGATTCACTACGCCGGACTTAGTTTCCTAGCTCCGGAAAAAGTGAGTTACCGATACAAGCTGGAGGGATTCGACAAGGGATGGATAGATGCCGGCTCGCGCGCGGTCGCGTACTACACCAGACTTCCGCCAGGCAGCTATCGATTTCAAGTAGTCGCCCGCTTCAATGCGGGGGCATGGAGTGAGATCCCGGCGGCGGTCACATTTTCAGTGCAGCCACGCTACTACCAGACGAACACGTTTTATGCAGCGTGTACGCTGCTGGCCTTAGCGGCGTTGACGGCGGCTTACAAAGTCCGCATCCGCCAAATTCGGGCCAACGAGGTTCGTTTCGCCCGCTTGATCGAGCAGCGCACGAAAGAACTGGCGGAGAGCCAGTCCAAATTCGAGTTCTTATTTTCAGATACTCCGCTGCCGCTTTTCCTGTATGACTGTGAAACGCTGCAGTACCTCGAAGTAAATCAGGCCGCTGTGTCCCTATACGGTTACTCGCGCGAGGAATTCCTGCGGATGAAAGTTACAGATATCCGCCCACAGGAGGATATTCCACGTCTGATCGCACAGATGGGCCAGATGACTGCAGAACTGGAGCTGTTGGGTACTTGGCGGCACCGCTTGAGGAACGGCCGGATCATTTTTGTGGATATCAGTTCCCGGTCCCTTGATTGGCACGGACGCCGCGCCAGACTGGTTGCCGCGCAAGATATCACCGCCCGTAAAGAGGCAGAAGCGCAGTTGCAGCGCGCCAAAGAAGAAGCCGAGGCTTCAAATCGCGCAAAAAGCGAGTTTCTGGCGAATATGAGCCACGAGATTCGGACGCCGATGAACGGGATCATTGGCATGACGGAGCTTGCCCTCGATACCAAACTGAATCGCGAACAGCACGAGTATCTGACGTGTGTTAAGAGCTCGGCGGATTCGCTGCTCGGAATCATCAACGATATTCTTGATTTTTCAAAAATCGAGGCGGGCAAGTTCTTGATCGATCCGGTGGAGTGTGAGTTGCGTCCCGCTCTGGATGACATGATGAAATCGCTTGCGATTCGAGCCCATCGAAACGGGCTGGAGTTGCTGTGCCGGATAGAGCCTGATGTACCCGAGCGAGTGTTGGCCGATATGGACCGTGTGCGTCAGGTGCTCATCAATCTGATTGGCAACGCTCTCAAGTTCACCGAAAGGGGCGAGGTGGAGTTGCGGGTGGCAGCCGAATTCCTCTCGGGCTCGAGAGTTACGCTTCGATTCTCAGTACGTGACACCGGGATCGGCATCCCGCCGGAGAAGCAAGAGGGCATATTTGAAGCTTTCGCGCAAGCGGACGGGTCGATTACGCGCCGCTATGGAGGGACCGGGTTGGGACTGACCATATCTTCCCGCTTGGTTCAACTGTTGGGTGGGCGTTTGTTGGTGGAGAGCGCGGTCGGAGTGGGGAGCACCTTCCATTTTGCTGCCTCGTGTCCGATCATACAGGGGGAGCTCAAGGCTGAGGCCCGCGATGTAGGACGGTTGCGGAATACGAGTGTTCTGGTCGTCGATGATAACGAGACGAACCGAAGAATACTGCGAGAGATGCTTGGGAAGTGGCAGATGGACTGTACTGTTGCCGAGAGCGGCTCGCACGCATTAAACCTGATTCGATCGACCTTGAAGACAGGATTCTCTTATTCCCTGATCTTGCTGGATGCTCATATGCCTGGCATCGACGGATTCTCCGTTGCGCAGTCGATCAAAGATACCCCGGAGTACACGGGCGTTCCTATCATGATGCTAAGCTCAGCGGACTTGAATACAGATGCAGCTTATTGCCGGCAATTGGGAATTCAGACCTACTTGGTGAAGCCGATTTGCGAAAGCGAGTTGCGCGAAGCGGTGCTCAATGCGATTGCGGATAGCCGACGTGCAAGACAGCCGGTCACAAACGACGACTTTACGCTCCTGCCAGTAACCAGGGGTCTTCGTATTCTTTTGGCAGAAGATAATCCCGTGAATCAGCGGCTTGCGTTGCGCCTGCTTGAGAAACAAGGACACTCGCTGGAATTGGCGCAGACTGGTTTGGAAGCCGTGCGGAAATCGGCTACAGAGGACTTCGATGTTGTTTTGATGGACGTCCAGATGCCGGAGATGGACGGTCTTCAAGCGACGGCCGCTATTCGCGAACGGGAACGTACCAGCGGAAAACATGTCCCGATTCTTGCCGTGACCGCACATGCCATGGCGGGTGACCGAGCTCGATCTCTAGCTGTGGGAATGGATGGGTATCTTTCGAAACCGATTCGCAATCAGGAACTCTTCGACGCATTGGTTTCTATCCGATCCTCGCCCGATGCTCAGTCAAGCGAAGCGGCCTGACAAGAAAATGGAGGCATTCGGCCTCGAAATAACGGAGGCGTCCCCATCGTTATCTCGCACTCGCCGGAGGGAACTCGTAGACGCCCTGCACCGGCTGCAATTCCTTCCCTCCGCGGCTGACTATTCGCACAGAAAATCGGTGTATTGCGTATTGGGCCGGCACGAAGCCGACCCATGCCAGTTGCGGTGACATCCGGGGCGATAGAAGTTCCGTCGGCAGCCCCTCCGGAAGCCGGCGGCCCAAGCCGATGATCGTGCCGCTTTCGTTTACCAGGAGAACTCGAGAGAAGTGCGGCATTTCGCCATCACTCGCCCAGCCCACCACTTCCACTCCCGACTTTCGCGGAAAAACTCGGGTCACTGCCCCGGCGGCTTGCGACGTGACCGAACGCGCAAATTGTGACGCGGGTTTTCCAAGCCACTTGCCAGAATTCTTATAGAAAATCGAGAGCTGTGCATGCTTCAGCGCCGGCAAGTTGGCCTCGACGAAACCAGGATCCGGAAAGATGAGGCGCAACAATTTTGGATCCTGCAGTCCGTTTTCCAGGCTGAGCTCCGTTATCTGTGCCGTCACAAATCCGCGCTCGCCTGTCGTGAGCCACCATCCAAGCTTGACAAACGAAATGGCTAACAGCGCGATGATTATCGAGGCCAGCAGGGTCGCGGAAAGAATACGCCAGCGCCGGAGTGCGGCCGTCCACAGCAATAAAGCTATAAAAACAGCCCAGTTGATCATCACGGGCGCCAGATAGCGGTTTGCTTTTGGGCTGGTGAAGGTGAAATCTGCGGCATCCATCCTTCCCGCTGCAATCAGAATCGCAGAGAGAATCGAGAAAAAATAGGATCCGAACAGGACGATACCAGGCCGGGTTGCCACGCTTTTGTGCCGGACCGCAACCACGAACAGCAGCAAGGTGACGCCTAAATTGATCAGTCCCACATAAACGCCGAACTGAGGAGACTTCATACCGCCGAAAGGCATGCTCAAATATACGGCGATGAAGCAGATGGTGTAGACAGGATGTACCAGCAGATTCGCAAAGTGCGTGCGTTCAGAAAAATGGTACCCGGCAAAATACAAGCCGCTGGCCGCTAACGCGCTCAATGCGAGCTCTGTCATTTGGCGCTTAGTCAGGCGGAGTAACGACCCTCCAAGCAGCAGGACGGGCCAGAGCAAGAGACCGTTTCCTGACGAGTAAGTTGCTGCAAATCCTGAAATGATAACTCCCGCGAGCGGCCATTTGCTCGTGGCTCCGGCGGCAATGTTTAAGAGCGCGAGCGACAGCAGCACGGCCAATTGCATAAGCGTCCATTGCAGAAGAAAGGGATCGGCCAGGACCAGAGCCGAGCCTTTCCAGCCGATCACAACCGCAGCCAGCAGAATAGTCGTGGCCCTGATGGCGCGAGAGATCCTCGCTTCTTGCGCGATTGCATAGCTGAGGACGGCTGCACTGCCCGCATAGCAAAGGAAACTTACGATCAGCGGCAAGACTCTGCAACCATGAAAGAGCAGCACGTCCAGTGCAAAGATTAAGTCCGGGAATACAAGCCGGTGTTCATTGTGTTGATGCCAGAGAAAGCGAGGATCGAGCGCCTGAATCTGCGCGAGATATTGAGGAACACGCCAGTAATCCCAGAGAGGAATGACCACGTAGAGATCGAATATCCGGTGTACCGTGGCAATCCAGTTGAGCGCCGCCCAAAGGGCTAAGGAAAGCAGAATTGCTGCGGTAGCGGTCCTTCGCATCGAGATATTCGCGGTGCCTGCTCCGTGCGTTAGACTGCCTTTAGTGGAAAAGAAAGCTCTTATAACGGGCTCCTGTGGTCTCATCGGTTCAGAGGTATGCCTACACTTAGCGCGCCATGGGTTTGAGATCTACGGGGTCGATAATAATGAGCGCGCGGTCTTCTTTGGCCCGGAAGGCGACACGCGCTGGTCGCTCCAACGGCTCCGCTCGCAAATTGCGGAATACAGTCACTTCGATTTAGACATTCGCGATCGCCCGGGCGTACTTAAACTTGTGGCGGACATCCGGCCTGATGCGATTGTACATACAGCCGCGCAGCCCTCACACGATCGGGCTGCAGCGATCCCCTTTGACGATTTCGATACCAATGCCGTCGGCACGCTTAATTTTCTTGAAGCCGCTCGCCGTGCATGCCCTGAAGCAGCTTTCGTACACATGTCCACCAATAAAGTGTACGGGGATCTGCCGAATACGATTGCACTGCGCGAACTCGAAACTCGCTGGGACTACGCCGATCCGACTTACTCGCACGGCATACCGGAAACTTTCTCCATCGATCAATCGAAGCACTCTATCTTCGGAGCCTCGAAAGTAGCGTCAGACGTTATGGTGCAGGAATATGGGCGCTATTTCGGCATGCCTACCTGCTGTCTGCGTGGTGGCTGCCTAACGGGACCAAATCATTCCGGAGTCGAGCTGCACGGCTTCTTGAGTTATCTTATTCGCTGTAACATTCAAGATCGCGAATATAAAATTTTCGGATATCAGGGCAAGCAAGTTCGCGACAACATTCATTCTGAGGACGTCGCTAACTTTATCGCGGCATTTTGCGAGAAACCGCGTTCTGGCGAAGTCTATAACCTGGGCGGAGGTAAGGAGAATTCGTGCTCCATTCTGGAGGCTTTCAAGATGGTCGAGGAATTCACCGGGAAACCTCAAAAATATACCTACCTCGAGCAGAACCGCATTGGCGATCATATCTGCTATTACAGCGATTTGCGAAAGATGAAGGCTCATTACCCGGGCTGGACGATTACTCGCCCCTTACGCGATGTTTTTCGTGAAATTACGGAGTCCTGGAACGTGCGCCTCAATAGAGCCGAACCGGCTGTAGCCGGCGCGCGCTGATGAAGATTCTTATTACAGGAATTTGCGGTTTTGTAGGCAGCAGGTTAGCAGAGACTCTCAATCAAACCATCTCCGGTCTCAAGATCTTTGGCTTGGACAGTTTGCTAAGGCCAGGTTCAGAGAGTAATCGCGCCCAGCTTGCCCGACAAGGTATCCGGTATATGCACGGCGATATGCGTGTGCGCAGCGATGTGGAAGCGCTGCCGCCCTGTGACTGGGTAATCGATGCCGCCGCCAACCCGAGCGTTCTGGCCGGCGTGGATGGCCACTCGAGCCCCAGGCAACTCTCTGAACATAACCTGGCGGGTACCCTGAACATCCTTGAATATTGCCGGGAAAATAAAACTGGGCTCGTCCTGCTGAGTACCAGCCGGGTGTATTCGGTGCGCGAGCTGGCTGCCTTGCCCGTTCGGGTGGATACGAATGCTTTCGTGCTCGATGAAGCTCAGCTCACGCAGCCCGGTGTGAGCGCGGCCGGCATCACGGAAGCCTTTCCCGTACGCCAGCCTATATCGCTCTACGGAGCCACCAAGCTTTCCTCGGAAATTATGGCGCTCGAGTACGGATTGAGTTTCGACTTCCCCGTCTGGATTGATCGGTGCGGAGTGCTCGCAGGCGCTGGTCAGTTTGGCACTGCTGAACAGGGTATCTTCTCGTATTGGCTGCATGCTCATGCATCACGTGTGCCGCTGCGCTATATCGGCTTCGGCGGACACGGCTACCAAGTGAGAGATGCGTTCCACCCCGATGACCTGGCCCAACTAATCGCGCTCCAGATGCGGAGTGATCCGCCTGCGAACCCGGTTTATCACGCCAGCGGAGGAGCGAGCAACGCGATGTCTCTTGCGCAATTGACGGCGTGGTGTAACGAGCGCTTTGGTCAACATGAGCCGCAGCCTGATACGCGCCCCCGCCCTTTCGACATTCCGTGGATGGTGATGGATTACTCCCGAACTGCGCGCGACTTCGGTTGGAAACCAAACCGGTCGATCAGCTCCATTCTTGATGAGATCGGTGCCCACGTTCGCGAAAACCCAGGATGGCTCGCGCGCTGCGGCGCCTTATGAGCGCTCCCCAACCGGATCCGAACCGCGAACCGCTTCGTCTGCTCAGCATAGTCGTCCCCGCGCGCGACGAGGAAGGCTGCATTGCATCAACTGTCGAGCATCTGTACGTCGAATTGCGCCTGCATGGCATCCCGCACGAGATCCTAGTGGTTGACGACGGCAGCACGGATGCGACCTGGGAGCGCTTGCAAGATGTTCGTACGCGTGTTCCCACTCTCAGGCCCTTAGAGAATACCGGACTGCATGGCTTTGGCCGTGCCATTATCTACGGGCTCGATCACATGAGCGGCGACGCAGTGGTAATCATGATGGCCGACGAGTCAGATGACGCACGCGACGTGGTTCGTTACTGGCAACTGCTGAACGAAGGTTGGGATGCCGTGCTCGGATCACGGTTCATCAAGGGCGGCGGAGTGATCGATTATCCGTGGATCAAGATGCGAGTGAACCGTGTAGCCAACGCTTTCATTCGCATTCTATTCGGCGTGCGCTTGAATGATACGACCAACGCGTTCAAAGCTTACAGGCGAACGGTAATTGAAGGTTGCCGGCCGTTATTGTCGCCGCATTTCAACCTAACCGTCGAGCTCCCTCTCAAGACAATCGTCCGGGGTTATAGCTGGACGGTGATACCGGTCACCTGGCGCAACCGGAGAACCGGCGTTCCTAAACTCAGGATCAAGGAAATGGGCAGCAGGTACCTTTTCATCTGCCTCTATGTGTGGCTCGAGAAATATTTCAGTCGCGGGGATTACCGGCGCCTCGATTGATTCACCTTTGAGAAACGTTAGCAAGGAATGAGCTCTCACTTACTGCTTTGATGGCGGCCTGTACCTGGGGATCGTGCCTGGCCTGGATCTCTTCGCCTTGTGCCACACCTCGCGCCTGCGTAATAATCTCTTCTTTCAGCCGTGTACTGATCCAAGGCCGTTCGGTGCTCCACTCAGCCACACTGGGCTGAATCGAACGAGCCGCTAAGAAGACCTTGAGCTCGTCCAGCATCGCCGGCGTGACCTCAAATGATTCAGGCACCGGTGAATGCTTCGAAAGATAATCAGTCGCAAAGGAGGTAATCACTCCGCTCGCATCGAGCACCGTTTCGAGCCTTGTCAATGCAAGAGGATCCACGCGGATATCGGGTTGAATGCCGCCTCCTCCGGAGACCGAGCGCCCCTTGTCGGTCTTGTAAGCCGGGGCATTCGCAATCGGCCGATCGCTGAATGTCTCAGATAACGCGGAATTCCGGAGTGGGCGCTGGATCGAACGTCCGCTGGGCGTGTAGTAGAAGGCAGTGGTAATCGCGAGTCCTGCTCCGTCGGAGAGCGGCATGACGCTTTGCACCAGTCCTTTCCCATAGCTCGGCTGGCCAACAATTACTGCCCGGTCATGATCCTGCAGCGCCCCGGATAGAATTTCGGAAGCGCTGGCGGTCTTCTCGTTGATAAGCACGCTCAACAAAAAGTGATATGGCCTTGCATTCTTTGGAACCTCAGCGGTTTGAGGATCGCTTGATCGACCCTTAGCCGTGAGGATTCGCTGGCCTGGCGCAAGAAACATTGAAGCGGCGTCGAGCGCGGCTTTCACCACCCCTCCAGGGTTGTTTCTCAGATCTAGAATCAGGGCGTGCAGCGAATCGCCGCCGAGCTTCGTGATCGCATCGCTGAGTTGTTTTGAAGTCTCCAGATCCCAACTGGCAATGCGGATGTAGCCGATACCGGCTTGCAACATATAAGCCCGATCTACGCTTGGAGAGTCAACTAGCTCCGGCGTGAGCGTAAATTCCAGTGGGCGCGCCGAGCCTTGCCGCCGGATGTAAACCGTGACTCGCTGCTGCCGCGCCTCGGTCAGCAGTTCGACAATCTGTTGCGGCTCGAGTGCTCGAATCGCAATATTATTCACCGCCACCAATTCATCGCCGGCCTGAATGCCTGCCTTGTTCGAAGGTGTCCCTGGCAGCGTCTGCAGGAAGATCACTTGCCCCGGAAGCACCGAGACGATACTTCCAAAGCCTTTTTGCTCCGAATCCTCCATCTGCTTCAACTGTTGAAATTGGGCTGGGTCAAAAAACTGGGTATGCGGGTCAAGCTCGCGCAGCATGGAAGGAATCGCGCCCTCGTAAACTAACTTATCGATCGGCGGCCTCTCCGCACCCTCGCTCTGCACGGTCGAGAGTACGTCGATAAATTGCCGCAGCGCAGGGCTGAGTTCCTTGCTGGGGTCGATTCGGCTTTCGGGCTTATGGGTGGCAATGGCGGCGCTACCCAGTGGGGGCGCCTGAGAGTTCGACTGCTGAGCCTGCAAGGCGCCACCTAGGACCAATGTACAAAGCAAGATCCGCAGCATCATCGGGAATACTGCGTCTGCTGCCGCGCGCTTGCTCTCTCTAAAGCCAGACCAATTAGCGTGTCGAGGAGCTCTGGATACGGCATGCCTGAGTATTCCCACATCTTGGGGTACATGCTGATCGAAGTGAAACCCGGAATAGTATTTATCTCATTTACGTAAAACTGGCCGGACTTCCCGTCCATCAGAAAATCCACGCGCGCCATGCCTTCGCAATCTACCGCTTCGAAACAGGCCACCGCCAAGTCCTGCATTTCTGACGTTTGCTCGCCGCTTAGGTTAGCGGGCAACTCGATACGAGCCTTATCAAGGAGATATTTATCCTCGTAGGTATAGAATTCCTTCGACGGAAGAATCTCGCAAGGAACAGAAGCTCTGGTCTTAGCGCCGCCAAGCACCGCGCACTCGAATTCGCGTCCATCCACACCGCGCTCCACAATCACCTTGCGATCGAAGTGGGCCGCAGTGTCGAGAGCGTTCTTCAGTTCGGATGCTGTTGCGACCTTAGTGATACCCACTGATGAACCCAAATTGGCAGGCTTCACAAATACCGGAAAATCAAAAGGTAGCGAGATAGAGTCCGGGTCGAAGCTGCCTCTCGTCAGAACGACATAGGGTACAACCGGAAGCCCTGCATCGCGGCAGAGACGCTTAGCTATGGCTTTGTCCATTGAAACAGCCGAAGCGAGAACACCCGCTCCTACGTAAGGTAATTCCGCCAGTTCCAGCAAGCCCTGCACTGTGCCGTCTTCGCCAAACGTCCCGTGAAGCATCGGGAGCACGACATCTATGCCCGGATTCGCGCCCGGTTCAGGGATGATCGCCCGCGGCTTCCATCTGCCTCCCTTGGTAATGAAGTATTCCGAAAGCTGGTACTTGCCTGGATCAAGAGCCTGTTTGACCGAAGTAGCGGAACGCACGGAAATATCGTGTTCACCTGATCGGCCGCCAAAGATAAGGGCCAATCGAAGCTTGCTTACTGTACGATTCAACCCTATATTGTCTCTCGGTCGATTTTCCCCGCTGGAAATACAAAAGGCCATCCCTCCCCGAGAGAAGAGATGGCCAGAGCTGAAGCGGATCAGACTACTTGCGTGAAGATTGCCTGTCTAGTGCATGAACAAAACCGCGTGCTTCGGCGGGAACGGGGATACCGCCCTCCACGATTTCTTTGTTCGTGATTGCTTTACCGTAGAGTTCCTTATTCGAATTCCCATCTTGCGTCACCGCCGCACCGCTCAGATCGAGTCCTCCGAAGAGACCCCGCGAGCGCGAGTAGGTCAGGATTTCTGCGTGCAGTTCGGCGTCTGTCATGGCAGATGCATCACGCCCAACCGGCCCAGCCGCACCCGAAGCTTCTCCACCCATCTGGAACTTATCGCTTAGAAGGTGCTCCATGCCACTCTTGTTCATCACCAGCATGATCACGTCTGTTTCGGCACCGCCAATCAGCAGCCCGAACTTACCGCCAGAGATTCGCACTGAACCCGGCGCGCTCCAACCCACGCCGTTCTCCTTACGGCAGGTGAAAAAACCCTTACCGTACTCGGCCCCAACAATGAAGCCGCCTTTCTTCAGATTCGGGACGACAACCACGCAAGTTGCCTTATTCAGAAGATCCTGCGGAATGCCCTTATCGGAGGCATGCATCATTTCGTGCAAATCCTCAGTCGCGGCTTGCAACCGCTCGGCCGCAGTTTTCTGCGCGAAAACCGGTACAGCGGCCAACGTCATCGCGACTACGCCTACTACAAATTTCATCTCCAACCCCCTCCAATATCTTTCATCTAGCACCTTTGACCTCTCGGTCCACTCTTTTGACGTGAACCGGGATCAAGATCGAACACTCAGATTGGCCGGGTTACAAGCTTTTAATTTGAGCTAATCGCCTGAGCGGCTGTTCGCGCCAGCCGCACGCAGTCTGGTATGCCGACGCCGTCGTACGCATTCCCGACCAGATGCAGGGAGGGCGCGTCCTGAAGCGCCTCAGCTATTCTTTGCTGGCGCAATTTGTGACCCACTATATACTGAGGCATCGAATTGGGCCATCGATGGACAGCCGAATACTTCGCCGGGGGTTTGATCCCCATCAGGCGGCTGAAATCATCTTGTACCAACTGAACCAGCTCCGAGTCGTTTCCGCTTGAGAGCCGCACCGCTTCCTCGCCCACTATAAACGCCCGCAACGCAACTAGCCCGGGGACGATCCGCATTGGAAACTTCTGGCTGACCCAGGTGGCCGCCGCAATCGTCCGGCGCTCTTTCTTCGGGACGAGGAATCCGAAGCCATCCAAAGGGTGCCGGACCTTGGCGGCGTCATAAAGAAGGGTAATCAGGATTGCAGAGGAGTACGGAATCGCGGCAAGTTCAGTCGCGAGCCCTTGTTGCGTTCTCTCGAGCAACTTCGCGCAAACATGGGCCGGACATGCCAGCACCAATTCATCAGCGCAAACACGGTTTCCCCCGACTGCGATCTGCCACATATGTTCGCTTCTGAACACTTCGGAGGCTTCGCCCTGAACAATAGTCGCGGTTCCCTCCACTGCCTGCGCAAGCGAATCCGTCAGGGACTGCATTCCATCGCGGAAGGAAAGAAACAAACCCTTTTGCGGTGTGGCCCTTTTTGCCGAACGAACTCCCCGGATCAAACTGCCGAGCCGCCGCTCATACTCGAGAAAGCCAGGCAAGACACTCTGGGCGCTGAGGCTAGCGGCGTCCCCGCCGTAGATTCCAGCAAGCAACGGGTCGGCCACATACTCCAGCACTTCGCGACCGAAGTGTTGCGTGACCAATTCGCCCACTGAGAAATCTTCAGAACGTTCCCGGGGCGACGAAAACGGTTCCAGAAGAAAGCGCAATTTGGTCTCTAAACTGAAAAGCTCTGAAGCGAGCACGGGCCGCAACCTGCCTGGAACCATCATGGCCATCCCTTGTGGCAGGTCGACAAGCCTGCCGTAGCGGACAATGAAGACTCGCCTTGCGGCATCATTTGTGGAAATGATCTGCCGGCCTAAGTCGCCCAGCTCGCGGGCTAACTCATTCACCGGCGGCTTGGTTGCTATATAGCTGTCCGGCCCGGCCTCGATTCGGCATCCTTCAAGCAGATCCGTCTGGATTAACCCGCCCAGCCGGTTTGACTTCTCGATGAGAATCGAGCGAAATCCGCGGCGGCCAAGATAATATGCCGTAGCTAGGCCTGAAACTCCGCCGCCGACAATTGCAACCCGCGCCAAGCTCACTTGGCGGTCGGGAACTCTCGCACGATAGCGACCATAGCTTTGACGTTTTCGACCGGAGTCTCGGGAAGAATGCCATGCCCAACGTTCACGATATGGCCCGGGCGCGCGCCGGTCCGGCGTAGTAGGTCCGTGACTTTTATACGAAGCTCCGGCAGAGGAGCAAACAGCGCCACCGGATCCAGGTTGCCCTGGATGGCCGAGCGATGACCGATCTCTGACCAGACGTGGTCGATGTTGATGCGCCAATCGACTCCGAGCACATCGCCCCCCGCCGCGTGCAGTTCGCGAAAGAAACCGCCCGCGCCGGTGCCAAAATGAATAACCGGGACACCTGCGGAACGAATCCGCTCAATCAGAGCTCTTGAATACGGCTGCACATAGCGCACATAATCTTCCGGACTAAGCGCGCCCACCCAGCTGTCGAATACCTGAATCGCGCGCGCACCCGCGCCAGTCTGCATGCGCGCGAAGTCGCCCAGTACGTCCACCAGCTTCCCCATCAGCCGCCGCCACATGGTTTCGTTGCCGAACATCAGCTTCTTGGTCTTCAGGAAGGTCTTGGATGGGCCCCCCTCAATCATGTAGCTGGCGAGTGTGAACGGCGCGCCAACGAAGCCGATCACAGGTATTCTGCCCGCGAGCGCCGCGTTCACTTTGCGGATCGCCTCGCTCACGTAACCCAGATCGTCCGTGCGGCTGGTCGACAGTTCGTCAATGTCTTCGGGCTCTGCGATCGCGTTTTCAATCGACGGCCCTTCGCCAGCCACAAACTCCAGCCTCAATCCCATCGGCTCAACGGGAAGCAGCAGATCGGCAAAGATGATAGCGGCGTCTACATCGAGAATGTCGATGGGCTGAAGCGTAACTTCCGCCGCTAAATCCGGCCGTTTGCAGATCTCGAGGATACTGTGTTTCGTACGAATATCGCGGTAGGGTTTGAGATACCGCCCGGCTTGGCGCATAAACCAGACAGGTCGCACATCGGTTACGCGGCGGCGACAGGCATCGAGGAATCGCCCGCCTAACGGAGCAGCCCGCGTATGGCCTCCGGTGACCTCAGTTTGTAAGCGCAAAGGGCACAGCTGCGCGCCGCCAAACAAAGGAGGCATTCCCCCGGCCTTCGGGCGGCAAGCTTGGTCCTGTGCCCGTTTTGCGCGAGTTCCTCAAAAGCGCCGATGTGCAAGTTCACCCTCCGACTATGTAGAGTGTATCCTCACAGCAACAGAAAAGCTAATCGTGCGCCTCGCCTCGATTACGAGGCCGTCCTCTGCGGACCCGTTTGAGCAAGTGCTCCAGACGAGCGTCGGTCGAAAGCGAAACGTCCGCCTCGAAATGCAGCTCCGGTACGCGGTACAAGCTAAGCCTTTCGGCCAGTTGCCGCCGCAGGAAATGGCGCGCACCTTCGAGCGCATGAATGGTCTCCTGCTGCTGCTTGGGATCGGTCGATAAGTGCAGGCGCACCTGCGCGTGTTTCCTGTCAGGCGAAACCAGCACCTCAGTCACGGTAGCGTCGTTCACGCGTGGGTCCGAGAGCTCATAGGCGATCATCTCGCCCAGCTCTATGCGCAATGCTTCCGAAACGCGCTCAGCACGGTGGCTGTCCATCTGCCTCCAAACTTGAGTTTACGCATCTCGCCTGGAGATAGAGCCAAACTTTTGCACGCGGCCTTGACAGGACTGCAGTAGTAAGTCTATACTTACGGTTAGTGCCCACTTACCGAGAAGCGCAGTTACATGCGCTAGGAGACGCGACGCGGCAGGTCATCTTAGAACGCCTGCTTGGCGGCCCGTTGCCGGTCGGTAAACTCGCCGAGGATTTTCCGGTTAGTCGACCGGCCATTTCACAGCACCTGAAAGTCCTGGAGCAGGCCAAACTCGTGATGCACCGAAGTTCGGGGACGCAGCGGTTTTATCAGCTGAACCCGGAAGGATTCGACTCGTTGCGCGAGTATTTCGACCAGTTCTGGACCCGGGCGCTGGCTGGATTCAAGAAGAAAGTAGAGGAGCCGCTGGCAAAAGAAGTTTATGACAACGAATGATGTATCAACGGTACCGGTTCGAAAGAGCATCACGGTCAAAGCAACTGCCGAGCACGCCTTTAGAGTGTTCACGCAGGGCATCGACAGCTGGTGGCCCCGCAGTCATCACATCGGGAACGCGCCGATGAAAAGAGCGATCATCGAGGGTCGTCCAGGCGGCCGATGCTATAGCGAGCAGGTCGACGGCACAGAGTGCGACTGGGGCAGCATCCTGGTTTGGGACCCGCCGCGCCGCTTCGTAATGGCTTGGCAAATCAATCCGATCCCGGCATGGCATTACGAGCCCGATTTGACGAAATCGAGCGAAGTGGAGGTGCGATTCACGCCCGAAGGTGACGGTTTCACGCGCGTCGATCTCGAACATCGACATTTCGAACGCTACGGAGCTGGCGGAGAAACTATGCGTACGGCGGTTGATCACTACGAGGGTTGGAACGGATTGCTTCGGCTTTTTGGAGCTCAGGTCGAAAAAGAAGTGAATAAAGGAGGGTGTTGATGAAGACGATCGACCGCATTTTCGGGTGGCTACTCGTGCTGGGAAGCTGCGGGCACACGATTGGAACATTGATGTGGACTCAACCGATGAGCGGAATTTTTATCTGGTCCTTGGGGTCCTCGCTAGCGGCTGCGCTACTCGGAGCATTGAATATCGTCCGTGCCGGCCGACCGGATGACAAAACTCTGGCCATGATTACCGCGGTCGGTACGGCTTGCTGGGCGCTGCTGGCGTTCGCCTTCGGGAAGAGTATCGGGAACGTAGTGGACCCGAGAGCTATGTTCCATCTGCTCGTCGCGATGATTTTGGTGATTTTCAGCCTGGTCACACTGCGGCGCAGGGCCGGCGGCGAAACCAGACTTTCACAGCCACTCCACACTGCTTCCGACTAGAGCGCCCGCGAGCAGACTCCCCGCATGCGCCTCGGCGGCCTGTAGCACCTGTTCGGCGCGCAACTTATCGTTCGAAACGGTCACGGCAGCTATCACCGAGTGTTGCCAAGAATCAAGCCCGTCGATCTCGGCTACCGCCACATTGAAGCGTTCGCGCAAGCGGTCTTTCAGGCTCTTAACCACGTGGCGTTTCTCCTTCAAAGAATGAGAATGCTCCACGTGAATGTCGAGTGTCAGGACGCCGATGACGGGCATCTGCGGCTACGAGTTGCCTGGCAGCGACACGCGTCAAGAACTGGGAAGTTCAGCCGCGATCCGCTCCATGGTGAACGCCTCGAGCGTATCGCCGGCGTGAATGTTATTGAAGTTCACCAGCGAAATACCGCACTCGAGACCGTTCTTAACTTCACTCGCGTCATTCTTAAAGCGCTTGAGGGCTTCTATGCGCCCGGTGTGGACTACGGCGCCATCCCGCAGCACGCGGATTTGACTGTCGCGGCGAATCGCGCCGTCGGCAACGTAGCAGCCCGCCACGGTTCCAACTTTGCTGATCCTGAAAGTTTCGCGCACTTCGGCATGACCAAGAATAGTTTCCCTGTAGACAGGCTCAAGCAAGCCGGTCATGGCGCGCTGCACTTCGTCGATCAACTCGTAAATGATGGTGTGCAGGCGAATGTCGACCTTTTGCTGATCGGCCGTCCCCTGAGCGTTACGCTCCAGCCGGACGTTGAAGCCGATAATGAGCGCCTCCGAAGCAGAGGCGAGGAGCACATCGTCTTCCGTGATGGCGCCCACACCGGTACGTAATACGCGGACGCGAACTTTCTCATTCGAAAGCTGCTGCAGAGTGTCAGAGAGAACTTCCGCCGTGCCGCCCACGTCTGCCTTAATGATTAGATTCAGGTCTTTGAGTTGGCCTTCCCTGAACTGCTGGTTAAGTGAGGCAAGCGTGGCAACGCGCGCGCCCTTTGCCATAGCGGCATCACGGGCCTTCGCCTCGCGGTACATCACAATCTGCTTGGCCTTAGACGTATCGGAGACCACCTGAAAGCTGTCGCCCACCTCTGGCAGGCTTTCCAGGCCGATGACCTCGACCGGCATGGAAGGCTCTGCTTCTTTCGCGGCATTGCCGCGATCGTCGAACATGGCGCGGACCTTACTGAAAAGCGCGCCACAGATGAAGAAATCGCCTACTCTAAGGGTTCCGTTGCGCACTAGCATGGTGGCAACCGGACCACGGCCCTTGTCGAGCTTGGCTTCAAGAACGGTTCCTAGTCCGGGCCGTCCCGGGTTCGCCTTGAGGTCTTGAATATCGGCCATCAGCAGGATCATTTCTAGCAATAGATCGAGATTCTGCCCGGTCTTAGCCGACACCGGAACCATCACTACATCGCCGCCCCAGTCTTCAGCCAACAATCCGCGATCGGAAAGCTGCTGTTTTACGCGATCTGGCTGAGCGTCCGGCTTGTCGATTTTGTTGATGGCGACCAGAATCGGCACGCTCGCCGCTCTGGCGTGATCGATGGCTTCGAGCGTTTGCGGCATTACGCCGTCATCGGCGGATACGACCAGCACCACGATATCGGTGACTTTGGCGCCGCGGGCACGCATGCGCGTAAAGGCCTGGTGGCCTGGGGTATCGATGAAAACAACCTTTCGGCCGTTCTTTTCAACGTGGTAAGCGCCGATGTGCTGGGTGATACCGCCCGCCTCGCGGCCGGCCACATTGGTTTCGCGAATGGCATCGAGAAGCGAGGTTTTCCCGTGATCGACATGGCCCATGATGGTGACTACCGGAGCGCGCCGGACAAGATCTTTGGTGTCTTCGGCGAGCTCGACATCCTGGGTCGATTCTTCCTCGTAGCTGACTTGGTTGGTAGAGGCTCCGAACTCGCGCGCCAGCGAATCGGCGAGCTTCACATCGAGCGTCTGGTTAATGGTCGCGAAGATCTTCTTCTCGACCAGCTTCTTGACCAAAAGATTGGCTTTGACGCCCAGCTTTTCAGACAGCTCCTTGACGGTAATTCCTTCGGCGATGGTGATTTCGCGATCGATAGGCGGAGGTTCCACCACTGCGGACCGCTTTGAAATCCGTTCGCGAATGTTGCCTTCAACCTCTTCGCGTTTACGGACAGGTCCCCTAGCGCCTGGTTTAGCCTGATGCCGCCGTTGCTGCTCGGTGGGCAGAGTGACCGGCTCCGGGCGCAGCGCTGTGGGATGCATCGGGCGCAGTCCAGTTGGACGACGCAATCCAGGTTGTACTGGGGTCGCCGGACCGCCGGGACCGCGCATAAGCGGCTGGCCTGGCCGGATAGGTCCACGATAGAGTGGTTGACCCGGTGCTGGAGAAGGACGGGCCGGAGCGCCGGGCCGAGGCATGACTGGAGCCGTAGGCACAGGACGGGCCGCGGCCTGCTGCTTATTCAGGCGCTGCAGAATATCTTGTCTCGGCGGCACCACGGGGCGCGCTTGGGGCTGGCCCGCGAGGGGCGGCCGGCCGGCTGGCGGAGGAGGCGCAATCGGTGCGCCCGGAGTCAATCCAGGACCTGCAGGTCTGGGTGCGGCCGGTCGAGGCAGAATGGGCGTTCCAGGCAGCGCCGAGGCGGTAGGACTCGTCGGAGCCCCGGGAGCCACCAAATGCGTTGGGGGTTGAACTTTGGGGGCAGCTGGAGCGGAAGGACGAGCTTGCGTTGGAGCAGCGGGACGCGCAGGTAGTTCGCTGCCCATCCCAGGCGAGGGGCGTTCTACCGTGGTACCCGCATGAGACCTGGCAGGCTCGGGCGGCAAAGGCTGGCGGGGGCCAACCGGCGCGGAAGGCCCTGTTCGCGGCGTAGGCGGCGGAAGCGGCCGCGCTGGGATCGAGATGGTTCGATTCACCGGGCCAGGAGTAGCTGTATGCTGCTGCGTTTGCGCCAGTGGCGGGTGAATGGCTGAACCGCTGCCGAGTGGTGGTCGCAGCGGTCTGAAAGAGGGTGCGGGTTTTTCTGCATCGCTCGAGGGCGCTTGGGCCGGGGCGCCGGGGGCCGCTGTCTCGGGGCCCGGGGCGGAAGGAGCGATTTGCGGCGGTCTAGGAGGCGCCGATGGAGCAAATGGCAGACCGGGCGCCGACTCGCGGGCTCCCGGCCGCACGGGTACATCTTGCGGCGGGCGCGTTGTCCGGAAAGACTGGTCTGCTCTGAGTGCCTGCGGCACAGCCGGAGTGCCTGGCGGTGCATGACTCTGGCCCGGATCGCTCGAACCAGCTGAGCCGGCGGCAGCAACTACCGTTTCAGTTGGATGGCTGAGGGCTTCAGACGCACTGTTCGCCTGCGGCGCGTCACTGCCCAGAGCCTGGTGGCCATTGCTGTCCCCGGAGGTGTCTCTCGGCGGCGCATCCGGGCCGAGTAGCCGCTGCCGTAGTTCGAGCGCCACGTCTTCATCCACCGAGCTGGAGTGCGTTTTCTTCTCCTGCACGCCCAATTCGGGCAGCATTTCGATGATCACGCCGGGTTTCACTTCAAGCTCCCGAGCCAACTCGTTGATTCTGATCTTCTTCATAGATGAGACTGCTCTTACGTGACCGCCCGGCCAACGCAATGTGCGCCGCTTACTCGTACGTGGCCTGGCGACCGCCTGTCTTGACCCACGGAATACCGATTGGCGAACAGGCTAGATAACTCCTTCAAACACCGAGGTTTTGGGTGCTTAATCCGCGTTTTTCATGGTATCAGATTCAGCACCTTCGGCGGCCTCCCCCGATTCCACTAGATCACGTAGGGAAGATGGTGCTCCTGAGAGCCCTTCCACGCGCCCGAGGTCAAGCACCTCGCCCTCATCCGTTTCCTCCAAAAGCGCGGCTTCATGCCGCGCCAAATCGTGCTCCAGCAGTCCGGTTTCGATGTTTTCGAACGCTGCGGGTTCTTCGCCCTCGCCGTTGGCTAAGGTTGCCGAGTCGATCACTTCCTCGACTTCTTCGGCGGTTGCCGGAGCCTCCTCACTCTGTTCTTCGTCGTACTCTCCATAGAACGCCACGACTATCGATTGGATCTGGCCGACCGTTTCTTCGGTTATTCCGGGAATCGCCTCCAGTTGTTCCGGCGTCATCGAGCCAAGCCGCTCTACCGTGCCGATGCCGGCTCCGACCAGCAATTCCACAATGCTCTCCGGAAGACCGTGATCGATCAAAATCGAAACAGGAGCGCCGGAGATTACCATATCCGGCATGCGCGATTCGAGCTCGCGCCGCTTCTCCTCTTCGCTCTTGATATCGATCTTCCAGCCAATTAGTTTGGCGGCCAAGCGCACATTTTGGCCGCGCTTTCCGATGGCCAGCGAGAGCTGCAAATCATCGACGACGACTTCCATATGCTTGTCAGCGGGATCAACAACTGTCACTCGCGAAATTTTGGCTGGGCTGAGTGCTTTTGTGACGTAAAGAATCGGATCGTCCGAAAACTCGATAATGTCGATCTTTTCGCCTCGCAACTCGCGGATGATCGACTGGACACGCATGCCTTTCATGCCCACGCACGCGCCTACGCTATCCACGTCGCGGTCACGGCTAAAAACCGCTATCTTGGTCCGCTCACCTGCCTCGCGCGCGCACGCCTTAATGGCAATGGTGTTGTCGTAAATCTCAGGAACTTCCTGCTCAAAGAGACGCATCACCAGTTCGGGCGCCGCCCGAGAAACGATTACGCCCGAATTCTTTCCGCCGCGGTCGACGCCCTTGATGACACAGCGAACGCGATCGCCGATGCTGAAGTTTTCAACCCGCGACTGCTCTTTTTTTGGCAGACGCGCTTCGGTCTTGCCCATTTCGACGATGAAATCCGGTCCTTCGAGGCGCTTGATGGTGGTGTTGACCAGCTCTCCCGATCGTCCCTGAAACTCGGAGTAAACACTATCCCGCTCGGCTTCACGCACCTTCTGCAGAATCACTTGTTTGGCAGTTTGCGCGGAAATGCGGCCCAGCATGTCAGTCGGCTTCGCGATCCGCACTAGGGAGCCAATCTCGGCATTTTCGTCGTACTTCCTGGCCGACGAGACGGTGATCTGCGTGGCCGGATTTTCTACTGCTTCCACCACCTGCTTGACGCTAAAGATCTGAATGTTGCCGGTCGATTCGTCGAGGTCGGCAATCAGCTCCTCCGGCGAACGGAAGTGTTTGCGCGCAGCCGCCAGCATGGCATCCTTCACGGCATCGAGCACAATCTGCGAATCGATGCCCTTCTCTTTGCTCAAAATTTCAATGGACTGATAAATCGAAGCCACGTAAACCTCTTCAACAATAACTGAATTTTTCTCTGATGCGCTTAGAAGCGGTAAGCGAACGCTACCACTCGAACTTCAGATTTGCTTTCTGTACCTGTTCGAGCGGAACCTGTAGCAGCTCCCCCGAAGGCGTTTCAATTTCGAGAACCCCGCAGGCGAGTTCCTTTAGCTGGCCCTCAAAGCGAGTCTGGCCACGGATCGGCTGATGAACGGCAACTTTGATCTTTTGGCCCACCACACGTTCGAAATCCCGTGGTTTGGTGAGCTTGCGATCTAGGCCCGGGGAGCTGACCTCGAGCGTGTAACTGTCGCCGGGAATTGCGTCTTCCTCATCGAGCAGCTTCCCCAATCTTTCAGAAAGCAGCGCGCAATCTTCGTGGGTAACTCCGCCGGGCTTGTCGATATACACCCGAAGCAGCCGCGCCTTGCCCGCTCCGCGTAACTGCACTTCGACGATTTCGATAGGCGTACCAGTAACGGCCTGCTCGCTTAATTGCGTGATACGGTCCAATGCGCCGTTTTTTTCTGTAAAGGCCATCTCGAAACTCGCTGGAAACAAAGCGCTGAGAAACAAAAAAGTGGGCTTTCGCCCACTTTTCACAAACTCTACTCCTCTATTAGACCACTGAAGCGGCGTCGGGCGCAATCCGATGGACTTGGAGATGGAGCTTGCGGCGGGCTCGTAAAAAGACAGGCAAGAAACGCCCAGCGCCGCTTAGTCTTGTCCAAAGTCGATACGACCTTGGTGGACGAGTCTCCAGACTTGCAATGCCGACGTTCCTGGAGGGACGAAGTCGGCTCGAAAGCCGACTTTGCAGGCTGAAAGCCCGCTCCACCGGTCGAAATCGAACGGAATAACGACACAGTGGCATTGGGCGGAAGCACCTATTTCAGCAGCCCCTCAAGCGGCTTGTTGTAGCTCGAGATCGGGCGCGGGGGTCAAGTTGGGAGTGGTGAGACGAGGTTTTTGAGCGGCGATTTTCATTTCGAATAAGTTTAGGCGGGCGGTGTGGAGTTCCTGATGGCGGATTTCGGCGGCTTGTTTGCGGGATTCGGCGAAGTTTTTTCGTTCTTCGGCGGCTTGTGCGCGTTTTTGCGATTCAAAGCCAAGGTCTGACTTTCTTCTTTCGGCTCTGAGGGTTGCGAGCTCGCGCAGGCATTTGTGGAAGGCGCGTTCGTGGGTGGTTTGGTAGCGCAGGTAGAGGGCGAGGTCTCTTTGCGAGTCGCAGTCCGGGGCCTCGAGGTTGAACGAGAAGTTCTGTAGCGAGATGGCGCGCTGCATGAGCCAGTAGTGTTGGGCCATGCGGTCAACGAGCAGTTTTTCGGTTGGGGTCGAGGGCTGGTGTTCGGAGCGCAGATCGGCGGCGAGCTGCTTGAAATCTTCCTCGCGTTCCCAAGGGAGAACCATGAAGGTGCCGGTGAGGCCGTGACGGCAACGATTTTGGGAGACGGTGGCTTTCCCTGCGGGAGTGATGGGTCCGGTAGAGAGCTGGGCGTTAGCGCGATTGGCAGCGAGGCGAGCAAGGGAGAGCGAGTGATGGTCAAGAGGCAAGAGAGACTCCTTAGAAAATGAAAAAGGCAGACGACTCAAACCGATCGTCTGCCCACTTCCAACAGACCAGTATACGGGGGCGGTGCAAGCGATTGGCGGTAAGTAGTTGAAAGTGGGAGAGAAGTAGGTTGTGACTGAAAAAGGGTTACGGGCGCCGCGATCCAAGATACCGCTCGAAGAACCTGGCCATGATCTGATCGGCTTCTTTTGATTCCGGTAAGGAGGCATCGTTCCAGAAGGCATGCGGCAGCGCCTCGAAGACGACCAGCTGGGCGTCGACGCCGGCGTGTAGGAATGCGCGGTGCAGGATGGCGGTACCGCTGAGCAGCAGGTCGCGCGTGCTCGTGATGAAGAGTGTCGGTGGAAAACCGCTCAAATCGGCGAAAATTGGCGACAGCACCGGGTCTTTTGGATCAGTGGCGCCAGTGTAGGCGGTATCCGGGTGCTGAGTCTTGGAGGGTGGGAGCAGCGGTCCCGAGAATCCATTGAGAGCATAGATGGCGCGTGAATCGCCTTGCTTGCTGAAATCGCCGAAACCGGAGAAAATGCCCAGCGCGCCCGGAAGCGGCAGGTTCAATTGACGCAAGCGAACGGCAATCTCCCCGGTCAAGACAGCTCCCGCGGAGGTTCCGTACAGGCCGATATTCCGCGGCTGATAGCTTTTCAGCATCTCTTTGTAGACCGCAATCGCATCGTCCACCGCGGCCGGAAACGGATGCTCCGGAGCCAGACGGTAGAGCACCGCGACGACTTTGGTCTTCGACAGGTTAGCGACAGGAATGGTCTCGGTAAGTGACCCCGAATCCGAATTGAAACCGCCACCGTGTACATTGATCAGCACGCGGTCGCGGCGATCGGCCGGGATATCGGGGGGCGTGACGATTCTGGCCGGCACGCCAGCGATAGTCTGCTCCTCGACCTTCACTGGGTAAAGCTTCTGAAACTCAGCGCCCGCGCCGTTCTGCCACTTATCCGTCTTGCTGCGGCGCTCCGCAAGAGTCTCTTGAACCGCGGCGTCGCTCTGACGTCTAGCGAGCCGCTGCTGAGCCTCCGGACTGATGGTCTCGGGTACCGGCACTACGCGCGTGACGTGCGCCGTTCCGTCCGCGTCGATGTAGCTGCCATCTGTCTGAGGGACGTTGAGCTGTCCGCTTTGAAAGGCAAATGCGGGTGTGGTTATCCCAAACGCCGCGATCAAAACGGTATGAAAAACAAAGCGCAGGCGCTGCAAGAGTGGCATAGGGATATCGAGACGAGTATACTGCCCGGATTCCCCGGTTGGATCCGCTCGCAGAGTGAAGCGAACGCCTGTTCCCCGGGACGCGCGATCCATAAGAGAGGAGTTGGGGCAGGTATCCCAGAACATCGGTGACATTATCGAGGTCGGCGACGGAAAGGCACGTTCTGTTTGGAAGTGCGATCAATAGACTACAACTAACCGACATGCATGTATTACTGGTTTACCAGGATTCCGGCCAGTGCCTTATCGGGCAGTGCGGGCAACGGCTTATGGAAGTCCAACGGGATAATATGCAGTTCGAGATGCAGCCGCAAATCGTTTCCTTCTTGTCAGACGCAGTACCTCGCAGTGGCGGCGCGGGACGGAAGCTTGCCGCTGGCAATTCCAAGTTCCACACTCACGGTCACGAACTACAGCTGGTCGCAGGATCCTGCCGGACGAAGTTACATCAGCAGCACCCAGGACATTTTGGGTCCCGGACAGCTATGCAGCGACCAAGCAGACGGATCAAACGACCGACCAGTACGGAAATGTGGTGCAGACCAAGCTGTACGCCTACGGGAACTTGTCGAGTCCGGCTAAAACATAGCGTCCAGGATTCTATCGGCTGGGCTCCGGGGTTAAGCGCCGGGAGATCAACAAGATCCGCGGCCGATCGCTTCCCGCTTGTTGGGGGCTATTGCATGCTGGCGCTGCGGATGGCTTGCCCCACGTGCAGCACGGCGGATACGGCGCGGCTGTAATTCATGCGCATCGGTCCGAGTACCGCTACGTGCGCTCGCAAGCCGTTCTGCAGAGTAAATCGAACACCTATCAACGATAGTTCGCTCATGCTCGGATGGATATCGGCCAAGCCAACCTGCACAGCCGGCTCGCCGTCACGGCTTTCGAGGAAATGCTCCAGGAGTTGCAGTATGCGCTTCTTCTCTTCTAAAGCCCGGAAAAGCTCACGGGCGCGTTCGCGCGTCAAATGCAGGTCGAGACCGATCAGGTTTTCCGCGCCGTCGAAGTGCACTTCCGGCAAGGATCCCAAATCGAGCAGTCCCTTCGTATAAAGCACGTTCACTCGCTGGAGAATCGCGTCGTAGGCGGCGCTGTCGAGTTCAAAACGCCTCTTCAGTTCGCGATGAATATTCGGCAAAACCCAACCGCTGAAATTGTAGTTGATGTAGTTGCGGATCGAGACCAACTCGTCCTGCGACAAGGAATCCTCTGTCTGGATCAATTTATTCCGCACCATGCGATCGCGCGTGACAACTACCATCAAAATGCGGCGCTCCGGCAAGGCCAGCAACTCCACCTGATCGAGCGTCTGATTCTCTGTAGGTATGGCGGCGGCTATTCCAAAGTTCCGTGTAATCTCGGTAAGCAGTTTTGAGGACCGCTCAATACGCGCTTCCACGCTGCCGGCTTTCTCAATCTCGATGTGCAAGCGATCCAATTCGCTCGGTATGATGCGGTTGCCAAACAGAGTCTTGACATAACTCTGATAAGCGCGCTCCGTCGGTACGCGTCCGGCCGAAGTATGCGGCTGTGACAGATATCCCTCTTCGAGCAGATCCGCCATCATGTTGCGTATGGAGGCGGAACTCATCGGGTACTTGCGTGCAATAGCGCGCGAGGCCACAGGCTCACCCGTTTCTATATAGTTCTGGACAAGCGCATGCAATACATCGAAATGTCGAGGCGTTAACGTTCCGAAATGGCTCATCTTAATGAATGGTCCTTACGCGGGCGAAAGAAACCGGTAACCTCAACTCACAGTGCAACTTAATTACCAAGATCGCAGGCGGGACGGGTACCTGTCAATATGGTTGCGTTTTCGCGCAAAGGAGCTAGAGACTTTCTACTGCTTCCGGCGTAATGGTCCTGGCAGGCCGCCAGAGGCGCTCAAGGTCGTAGTATGAACGTGCGCTTGGAGAGAAGATGTGAACCAGAAAGTCGCCGTAGTCCATCAAAATCCAGTCTGCTTGATCGTAGCCTTCGGTGCTGACTGGAAGTTCGCCAAGGGCTTTGAGCTGGCTGTGAACTTCGTCGCAGACGGCTTGCCCCTGCCGTGAGTTGTTTACAGAACAGATCACAAAGAAATCGGTGAACGAAGTGACTTCCCGAAGATCGAGCACGCGGATATCAGTGGCTTTTTTCGATTCAGCTGCCCGGACTGCTGCAGGCCAGTTGCTGCTTTCGTCTTCGGGCTGAGGGTGGGATTGCAGAGATCGGCGCGATTCTGTTGTCGTAAGGCTCTCCTGCGGTTAGCGTACTATATCGGAGGCCCAAGCGGGGCGGGTAATTCGAGCCCGCTCCAGCGTACTAAACTGGCTGTGAATGCAGAAATTCCGGCTTCGGCTCGTATGGGAAGTCGCCCTTTCTACATTGTTGGCCGCCTCGCTCGCTTGCGACTTGGCGCGGGCCGCCGAGATTTCGCCTCCGTCGGCCACCTACGATACTCTGGCCAACAGCCTGCTTGAGCGAGCCAAGGACGAAGTCGCCCAAATCAAAATCCTGGTTGAACAAGGGACCTTGCCGAAGACCCGGCTGCGCGAAGCGGAAGAGCACCTGGCCGACGTGCAGGACCAGGTCGTGCTCGCCGCAACGCTCTACGGACAAACACGCCTGCAGAACATGACTAGCGGGCAAGCGGACGAGATGATCGCCGCTGCCTCGCGGCGGGTGGAGCGGCAAAAGAAAATTGTGCAGGAGCGGCGTAACCTGGTCGATTCCGGCATCCTGGCGAAGTCTCAGTTCGAATCCAACGAGCAGGAACTCGAGTCGCGCCAGAGGGTTCTCGAGCTTGCCCGCAACCGCTCGAAACTGCTTGACGATTTGAAGGAAATGGCCGCCGCCGAGCAGCGCCTGGAGCATGCGGCTCTAGCGGGCGGTACCAGTCTCAGTAAGGTGATGATCCGTTACGACGGGAACGGGTCTTTCAACATCAATGACCTGACTACAATTTCGGATGAATTCGAACGCAGGTTTCATCGAGCGCTGCCGATAAGCGCGCTGGGTCAAACCATGGTTCACCGCTCAATGGGGCTAGACCATAGCAATCGCGTAGACGTTTCCATTAACCCGGAAACTACGGAGGGCTTTTGGTTGCGGGCGTTGCTCGAGCGGCTACGGATTCCGTATCTGGCTTTCCGAAGCGCCTTCGAAGGCGCGGCCACCGCGCCGCACATTCATATTGGTCCGGGGAGTACGCGGTTGGTGATGGCGGTGCGTTAGCTTCAGCGAACTTGAATCCTATAACTGCCTTCGACGCACCAAAGCTAAGGCCCCGAGTAGCGCAGAGCCTATCATCAAGAAACTGGACGGCTCAGGCACCATGCTCGCTGGGGCAAGGGCAAAGCGCTGCCGGGCGATGGCGAAATCGTCACCCGTCAAGTTGGTAATCACTACGCTCGTAAATGGATCCGTGCTGGTGGATGCGGCAAACAGAAGAGCGCCTGAATCGCCAGTCGGAAACAGGTCTATCACACCGGCCAGCTTCGATCCGCTGTAGAAATCAGCCGTTGTTTCCTCGCTTCCCGGGGCATCCGGCTCGATCTCCAGGCCGAATGTGCTCGCTGGTTGGCTCAGATTAATAGTAAGTGTCGAAAGGCCGTCCGTGTAGCCGACGCGTGGAGTCGATGCCTCCGTCGCAGGCGGGGCGCCCCAGGTCCCCCAACTCACCGGAACAGTTCGTTCATCGAGTGGGTTGTCATACGAGAGACTCTCGCCACCGCCGGAGAGCACACTGATCAACGTGTAATCGGGATCGGTAAAATCCAACAGCGTGGTGCTGCTTGTGTAAGCGGAAGTGGGTTGCGAGATGGTGATGAAATCAGCTCTCACGGAGGAGCAGGTCAGAGCGGCCGCAGCCAGAGCTAAGAGCGCAATTCTTGTGTTGGCGTACATATCCTTCACCTTTCTGATACCTTCGTTTGAAAGCGAGTCTAAGTTTAACAAAGCGTTCTGAATCACCCACCCTGGGGCTGTGGCGCAGGCTAAGATTGTCAGCAATGACTGCCGATGGCACGCGGATTCTGATCTCTTCCGGCCAGATTCAACAGCGTGTGAAGGAGTTGGCCGCTGAGATCGAAGCCGATTATCCCGCCGGGCCACTCTACTTGGTCTCCGTCCTGAAAGGCTCTTTCATTTTCGTGGCGGATCTGGCGCGCTCTTTTAAGAGCTTGAGCGTACGGATCGAGTTCATGGGCATCTCCAGCTATGGCAAGGAGAAGACCAGCTCGGGGCAGGTAAAGGTCACGCGCGATTTAGACGTGCCGATTGAAGGGCATCACGTATTGATCGTTGAAGACATCATCGACAGCGGTGTGACTCTCTCATACTTGAAACATCTGCTGGAAAATCGCAAACCCAAGTCGCTCGCCATTGCGACCTTGCTCGATAAGCCTGAGAAACGCATTAACCACGTCGAAGTGAAGTACATCGGATTCCAGATACCGGACGAGTTTGTGATTGGCTACGGCCTCGATTACGCGGAAGACTACCGCAATCTCAGCGATATACGCGTACTTAACCCAGATTCCTAAGGCTCGCGTCGATCAATTTTCTCGTTCCTTCATAGGGATCGCCAACTCCTTCCCATTCCATCGAGAAGTAACCCTTATAGCCAGCGTTCTTTGCGATCGCGAAAATCTCGTTGACATCCACGCGGTAAATCTTCTTGCCGTCTTGCTCCATGTCTTTCACGTGACTGATGTTGAATGCGAGCGGAAAAAGCATGCTCATCGCCTGATTGTTGTAGCTCTGATCATCGTGGATCAGCATCGAATTGCAGAAATCGGGCAGCGCGCGCAGAAAAGGACTGTTGACTGTCTTGATGACCTTCACGATGCGCTCCGGCTGCTCCGTCTCAGGCTCATCATTTTCAAGATTGATCACGATGTTCTTCGCGGCACCGTATTCTGCGAGTGCTTTTAGCGCGCTCACGGCGCACCCGATTTCATCGCCTTTCTCGCCATGCGGCAAGTGTACGCGAATTCCCGGCGATCCCAAGACGACGGCAGCATCCACCCACTTGTGATAGGTAGTCAAGCCAGCTTCCCGCTCCTCTGCAGTCCCACAAAGGCGCGCGCCGACATCGACCGGTATATTCACGACATGCAAGCCGGCAGCGTTGAAGGATTCCCGCAGGCCGCGCACATATTCCGGGTCCGTCGATTTGAAGTGATGGCTCCAGGGCTCGATCCCGGGCACCTTGAGTTTGGGGCGGATCGTTTGTGCAAACTGTTCAAGAGTCATGCCCGTCTTAGCTGGTTCCTCTTCATCCGCGTGGGGCGTAGCGATCAGCTTGCGAAAAGGATAGGTCGAGACGGACAGGCGCTCGCGTGCCTCAGCGGGAAATTTATCCCGCGGTTCGTCCGCTTGAAGTGAAGCTGCCGTGCCGATCGAGAAAGCGAGAAAATTCCGCCGATTCATGATTTGTTTTAACCTTTTCTCAAATTGTCGAGCAGGTACTCCGAAGTCCGCAAAGTAAAAGCGAGTATCGAAATGGTTGTCGTTTTGTCGGTGCAGTTCGGAAACACGCTTGCGTCGCAGATATATAAATTGGGCACGTCATGAGTCTGCCCGAAACGATTTGTCACAAACTTCTTCGGATCGTTACCCATCCGCAGCGTGCCGGTTTCGTGCAAGCTTGTGCCCGGAATATCCGGTTTCCCGGCGGACCCCAAATATTCGCCGCCACTCGCCCGCAGCAATTGTTCGCAGGCATGCTTGCCGTGCTCCCACATCAGTAGCGTGTTTTGATCCCATTGAAAGTGCAGCCTTGCGGCGGGAATCCCGTAAATATCCTTTACGGCCGGGTCGATATCGACATAGTTGGCAGCACTCCGCTGTGTCGGCGCTTGAATATAAAAACTGACCGGAGTGGGATAGCGGCGCTTGATCTCTCGCTTATAATCGCGGCCGAATCCCTCGATCTCATCGAAGTAATGCGGAAACTCGCTACAGCCGCCATCCGGATAGACCGAATATCCGCGAATGAATTTTTCTTCCCGGGGATTCTCGATGTTTTGCCAGCGGGGTAGCCACGCTACCGTACTCGCCGAAACGTTATCCGGAAAGCTTGGCTGGCCAAGTAGCTGCGGCAAGTAGCCGCGCGCCGTCGTGCCATACAGGTGATCGCACAAGTTCCGCCCGGCCTGCCCGCTCGAATTTGCTATGCCGGTCGGCCAATGCCGCGATTTAGAATTCAGCAGAATGCGCGCTGATTCAACACAGGAAGCGGCCACCACTACCGTCTTGCCGTAGACTTCGATTTCCTGCTTTGTGAGGCGGTCGATGTAGGCGACTCCGGACGCACGGCCGTTCTCATCGGTGAGGATGTTTTTCGCGAGCGCATTCGTCCGGAGATCGAGATTGCCGCTCTTTTCCGCCTCTGGCAAGAAGAAGCAGGGCGTCGAAAAGAACGCGCCGATGTCGCAACCTTCCGTGCAATTTGCACAATAGTGACAGGCAGGATGTCCGGCGTGCGGAACCGTGAGTTGCGCAATGCGATCCGGCAAGTAGGGGATGCCAGCTTTGCGCGCTCCGTTTTCGAGAATTCTGTCGATGCAGCGGAAATTCATGGGCGGCAGATACTCGCCGTCCGGATTGCTCGGACGGTTCTGTATGGTGCTCGCCACTCCGATCGCGCGCTCCACGCGGCTGTAATACGGAGCGATCTCTTGGTAACTGACCGGCCAATCTATGTCGTAGCCGTCGCGGCTAGCGGCCCTAAAATCGATATCGCCGAAGCGCGCCGAAGACCGGCCCCAAAAATTCGTTTTGCCACCAACAGCGAAGCAGCGGCGCCAGGTCCATTCGGTGCCGGGTTCCGTCGTGAATACGATGTCGTGTTCCCAGATGCCTTCCGTGTACTCGTTATCCATGTACCCGATCCACTTGCCGCGCTTTTCGGGGTCGCCAAAACCGCGAAAGGGCATATCGTACGACATCCGGTGGTTACGAAAATCTTTGTGCGGATTGAGACGGCGGCTGCCATTCAGCGCGCAAACTTTAGCGCCGGCTTGGCACAGCGCGTGGATCGCCGTGCCGCCACCCGCGCCTGTTCCGATCACGATTACGTCATAAATTTGTTGCGGCATTCAGGACCTCGCTGCCGGTAAATTGCGGTGCTCCGGATCGCCCTTGTGAGGGCACTCGGGCGAATGCGTGTAAAGGCGAAGCCCTGGGAAGTCGAGTTCTTCGAGACCGGCCTTGCTGGTGTAATAACCCATCACGGTGTAACGTCTGATCAGTTCGAAGAACGACTTTCCTTGCAGATCCGGAGTCTCGTTCCGGTATGCCACTCCTTTGAGCAGTGCTGTTTGCTGATCAGACGTAAGGCGCGCGAATGGCTTTCCATAAACTGTCCTGGCCTTCTTATCGAGCCATACGAGCCCTTCCCGCATAGGTTTGTGCAGCTCTTCCTCCCCATGCGCGGCGATGAAGTCGATGAATTCGCTCACGCCTGCGTCGTGAGCACCGGGGCTTTCATCTCGCGGAATGATGAGCTCCGTCAGGATGTCGATCGTTTGATATTCATCAGACGTGAAAAACTGCGGCTGATAATGTGCCGGTCTGGGCTGCAGGGGCGCGCTCACCGCATGTTCGTGTTGGCCTGCAAAAACCCATCGGGTGAATCCCGGGAATTGGCTGGCGGTAGCGGCCTTAGCAAGCATTTCCAAAATCTGACGCCGATCCGGCGATTGATTTGCCATGTCTTAGGCCTCTTCCTTTTGCCAGAATGGCCACGCCGCGCCGATCAGCGTCGCCATCGAGCCGAGCGCCGCTTGCGTGAACCTGGCACTCGACCGGGCGAGCACACAAGCCGACTCGCGAAAGACTCGCTCGGCTGGCTTGAGGACAAAGTCGCCTGCCGCCGACAACCCTCCGGCAATCGCGATGTGGTCCGGGAAAAACGTATTCGCCATGGAAGCGACGGCCACTCCCAGCCACTCGCCCGCTTCCTCGAGAACGGCTTTTGCGCTCGAGTCGCCTGTCCGCGCCTCTTCAATCACATCGCGCAAGCTGAGTTCCTCCTCATTGCGCTCACTCCTCTCCTGGTAGCGTCTGGCGAGCGAAGGGGCGGAAACCATGATCTCCGCACATCCCCTCCCGCCGCACGTGCAGAGCGGCCCATCGCGCAGCACGATCACATGTCCGATATCGCCTAAACAGCCGTAGGCAAAGCGGATCGGAACACCATCTACAGCCATTCCCACCCCCAGACCCGTACCACAGGTGACGCACAGAAAACGGCTGCTGCCTTGGCCCGAGCCAAACTGATACTCGGCCATAGTGGCAGCATTCGAATCCACCTCGAGCTCAATCGCTAGATCGGGAAATCGCTCGCTCAAGCGCTCTCGCAACGGAAAGTTTTCCAGCCAAGAAAGATTGGAGTTGTAGACGAGCTGAGTTCGGGCGGAGTCTAAAAAGCCCGCTACTGCGACACCCATTTGCCCGGCTCCGGCCCGGCTCTGATCGATCAAATCGGTCAAACTGGCAAAGTATGTTTCCACGCCGGGCTTGGTTGCGATCGAATGTACCTCACCTACCTCGCCTGAGGCGCGGCGCACGGCTGCTTTGGTTGACGTGCCCCCGATATCCAGGCACAAAACGTCGCTCATGAAGTGAGCCCAAAGCCAGCTTCCGATGTGGTCACAAGCGGAGCCCAGCGGAAATCGCCCGGCCGCACGCCGTTCAGCTCCGCCTTCCGATACGCCGCAATTTGGAGCGGCACGACCTCCGCGACGGGTGCGAATCGCTCGGGTACGCCTGGTGGCGTCACCAGCCGCGCTTTTCCACCCATCTGAATCAAATCATCAACCAGCGCCCGGTCGAGCTCGAGTGTCTGGCTACAAGAAGCGAGAACAACTCCCTGGAACCGGCTGTCGACCACTTCCACTGGTCCATGGCGGAACTGCGCGACCGACATGCCTACCGCAGACGCCTTAGCTGTTTCATGGATGAGCAGCACGCCTTCGGCAACCGTGCCCAGGGACGGCCCGCGTCCGAGGATATACAGCGGACCCTCCGTGCCGAGCAAATCATCCCAATCGGCACGCGATGCAACACTCGATGGCACGAATTGCTTCAGCAGTTCGGCGGTTGTGGCAAGTTCCGCGCTCGCCCGATCAAGATCGCCTGCCATTGCCGCTCCGAGGAGCGCCAGAACCGCGACCGTGCCCGTGTAGGTCTGGATCGCGACCATTTGATCCGGCGGACTGCCCAAAATAAGAGCCCGGTCCGCGTTAGCAGCCAGAGTGCTGTCAGGCACATTCATGACACCGACCACTGCCGCGCCGCATTCGCGGATGACGTGTAAAAGCTTGATCGCTTCCACACTCTCACCGGAGCGGGAAACGAGCAGCACCGCTGTGTCGCGATCAAGGACTACTGGCGTGAAATAGAGCAGCTCCGCTGTCTCGAGCGCGACCACATCCAAAGCGCGCCGCGCGAGTTCATATGGAAACGCCTGGCACGCGAATAGTGAGGCGCCCATCCCACTGAGTACGATTCGTTTCTTCGATTGCAACAGGCCGGCTGCGCTCAACAGCGCGGAATGCCCTTCGCCAAATTGATATGCCGCGATTGAGCGAAGCGCTTCCGATTGGTTGAGGATATTCTCGAGCAGCGGCGTGCTCACTTGAGCTTTTTCCCTAACCACTCCTTGATCGGTTTGCTTGTCTTTGGCGTGTACGGCATCTTAATTTTCTGCCCCGCACCGGCTGAAGCGTAGGCTGCATAAAGCGCCTGCATCACTACCTTGCCGTCCTCGGCTGATGCCTGCAACGCTTCCTTCCCGCGCACCACGCGCGCGAAATGCCGCATCTCCTGCGGAATGCCGTAATTCCAGTGCTCTTCGAACACAGGCCAGCTCCAGCCATTGGTGGTCGGAGCTTTCTCCACTGCATAGCCAAAACCGTATTCGCTGTATGTCGGCAGTGCGTTGCCCATGTGCAGATCGGCGTAGGTCACTCCGCCCTCGCCGAAGATCTCCGTGCGATCGGTCATGCCGCCGCGTTTCGCCCAACTGCATTCGACCATACCGATCGCGCCGTTCTCAAATTCGAGAATGCAAACTGCTTCATCGTCTCCCTTGGTCTTGTCTCTATGCACGTAAGTTCCAAGCTGCGCATAAACGCTCTTGATCGCAGGCCGTCCCAGAAACCAGTAACAGAATGCGATTCCGTGGCACCCCAAGTCCATCATGGCTCCGCCGCCCGCTTGCTCCATATCCCAAAACCATGGGCTATGCGGGCCGAAGTGCTTTTCGCTCTGCTTCACCAGATGAACCTTGCCGAAGCCGCCCTGGTCCGCCATCTCTTTCGCCTTCACGTATTTGGGCGTAAAGAACAGCTCTTCGGCGTAGCCCAGCATTACGCCTTGGCGCTTGCAGGCGTCGATCATCTCATCGGCTTCCGCGAGCGTCATGCAGAGAGGCTTTTCACAAACTACGTGCTTGCCGGCGTTCGCGATATCGATCGTCATCTGAGCATGCAGGCGGTTCGGAGCCGTGATGGTCACCATCTCGATATCTGGTTCCTTCAGCATCTCCCGATAATCGAGAAAGACACGCGGAATGCCATATTTCTTTGCCAGCTTTTCCGCATTTCCTGGTGTCGGCGAGGCGACCGCAACCACCTCCGCCTCTTCCGGCATGAGCTGAAAAGACACTGCATGAATATCAGCTTCAAATTGGGATCCGATGATCCCGACTTTCACTTTGCCCTGGTTAGACATTTATCCTCGTCGCGCAAACGGCAGCCAAACGGAAAATCCCGACCAGTATATAGGACCGCGACTCTCTCGAACGAGGTTCTTTCTTGACAAGCTTCTTGACAGCGGAGCTAAGGAACCTTATAGTTCTAAGCACGTAGCGATCCTGTGCCGCAGACGCTTGCGCTTGCGTGTCGGCGGCAACGAGGTAGGTGGGCTATCAAGGTTTAGGGAAGAGGTTTATGGGGTCAATTACCAGGTTCTTATTTATCGCTGTCGCGGCCATGTTTTTGGCTGCCGACGCCAGCTGGGCTCAGGAAGGGTCGGTTTTCGGCACCGTACACGATGCGACGGGGGCCAGCGTTCCGAACGCCACCGTCAGTGTCACCAATAATCAGCAGGGGTTTATTCGAACTGTCTCGACGAACGATAGCGGCGACTACCTCGTCCCCGGCCTGCCTGCCGGGACGTACAATATCAACGTCAAAGCGCAGGGCTTCCAGCAGTTTCTAGTCAAAGATCTGGTGCTCCGCGTTGCCGAGAAGGCGCGCGCCGATGCATCACTGGTACTAGGGCAAACCAGTACCGAAGTTACTGTCGCGGGCGTGAATGTAGCGCAGGTGCAAACTGAATCTTCTGAACTATCAGGAACGATCACGAATAAGCAAATTAACCAGCTTGTCTTAAACGGACGTAACTTCACCCAGTTAGTGACTCTCGTTCCGGGCGTAAGCAACCAAACCGGCCAGGACGAAGGCACGGTGGGTGTTTACGGAAGCGTCTCCTTCAGTGTCAACGGCGGTCGTACTGAATACAACAATTGGGAGCTTGATGGCGGCGACAACATGGATAACGGCAGCAATACCACGCTCAATTCATACCCCAATGTAGACGCCATAGCTGAAGTCAAGGTTTTGACTTCGAATTACGGGGCGCAATATGGCCGTAATGGCTCGGCCACCATCGAGACAGTTACTAAATCCGGAACAAAGGATTTCCACGGAGACGTATTCGAATTCCTTCGCAACGACGATTTCAACGCTCGTAACTTCTTTCAGCCAACCAGGCCGGAGTACAAGAAACACGATTTCGGTTATACAATTGGCGGACCCGTTTTCATCCCGAAACTTTATAATACGGGCAAAGATAAGACTTTCTTTTTCTTTTCCGAGGAATGGCGCAAGGAGCTGGTTCCCGGCCAAACCTTCAACCAGCAGGTTCCTTCCAATGCTGAGCGCAGCGGAAACTTTTTCCGATATCTGCCCAGGTCCGAGTTGCCCAACCGATCCCACTACAGGAGCGCCGTTCCCGAACAATACGGTTCCGGTTTCCGCGCAGGCCCAAGCGCTGCTTCCCTTAATACCGGCGCCGAATAGCGGATCGGGAGCCAACTCGTTCTATAACGCCGCGCCCGCGCAACAGACCAACTTCCGCGAGGAACTCGTGCGGGTTGATGAAAATATTTCGGATAAAGAGCGCTTCTTCTATCGCTTTATCCATGATTCGTGGAATACCGTAACACCGACTCCGCTCTGGGGCAATCTCGCCGGAAGTTTTCCGACCGTGCAAACAAGCTTTGTGGGTCCGGGCGTAAGTATGGTTGCGAACCTCACATCTACTGTCTCTCCAACGTTGCTCAATGAATTTGTATTCAGCTACACCACCGATCACATTCTTCTGAATGCAATCGGTCCGGTACAGCGGCCCAGCAGCTTCAATATGCCGGGAATCTTCAATAACGGTTTTCGCGGTCTGCTCCCGAACGTCTCCATTGTCAATACGGCGGCCTACGGTGGCGGTTTTAACGCTCCAACGGGCTACTTCCCTTGGAATAATGCCAACCCGACCTTTACTTATAAGGACAACATCACAAAGATTTGGGGCAGCCACAATCTGCTGATGGGCGTGTCATTTATCGCAGCGCAGAAAAATGAAATGAATTCTAACTTCCAGGATGCGCAAGGAACGTTGACTTTCGATGGATCAAACAGTCAGATCAGCACCGGTAACGGCTTTGCTGATTTCCTGGTGGGCCGAATCTCGTCGTTCGATCAGACGAATCAATTGCTCAAATATTACAACCGCTATAAGATCGCCGAGCCGTATATACAGGATGACTGGCATGTTACAAACAAACTAACCCTCAATTTAGGCCTGCGTATCAGCTTATTCGGTACTTATCGAGAGAAATACAAACAAGCTTACTCGTGGGAACCGGGATCCTACAACCCGAGCCAGATTTCACTCGATTCGAATGGAAACGTAGTGGGCAATCAGTTCACCGGGTTAGTGCAGTGCGGCGCGACCGGCGTTCCGGCCGGTTGTTTAGCAGGACATCTCTTCAACCCTGCACCGCGCGTGGGATTCGCTTACGATCCTGTTGGCGAGGGCAAGACCTCGATTCGTGGCGGCTACGGTATATTCTTCGAGCACACTAATGGGAACGAGGCAAATACCGAGTCGCTCGAAGGTACTCCGCCATTGGTGCAGAACACTTCAGTCTTCAACATTCCTAGTTACACCGGGATCTCTAGCGGCGGTGTTGCGCCTCCCGGACCGTTGAATGTGCTCTCACTCCCCACCAAAGCCATTTGGCCGTATATTCAGCAATGGAACTTCAGTATGCAACAGGAATTGCCCACCCACACTCTGCTTACGGTCGCTTACGCGGGCAGCAAAGGCACGCATCTTACGGACCAGCGCGATATTAACCAGCTCTATCCTACGCCGGCCTCGCAAAATCCGTATTTGCCTGGTCAAGTCATCAACACTGCAACAGACTGCTCGGGCGTGGTGAACGGCAATACCGTTACGGGTCAGGCCGCCAACAATCTTCAAGTCGCATGCGGAGTGAATCCCAACCTGTTTCGCCCTTATCAAGGCTTCGGCGGCATCACGCTACTGGAAGATCAGGCCAACTCGATCTACAACGCTCTGCAGGTATCTGCGCGCCGCAATGTTGGCCGCTTGACTCTGAGTCTCGCCTACACCTGGAGTCATTCGATCGACGACTCATCCGACCGCAGCGACGGCACGTTTGTAAATTCGTACGATTTGACCTCGAATCGCGCCTCGTCTAACTTCGATCAGCGCCATCTGCTGAATATCAGCTACGTATACGACCTTCCGTTCTTCACCGCGCCGGGCGCTCTCCACACGATTCTGGGTGGTTGGCAATGGTCAGGCTTGGTGACTTATGAGACCGGCACGCCATTCACAGTCGTGAATGGAACAATCGGAGACAACGCCGGGGTGGGGAACGGTTTAGGAAGCGGTTCCTACGTGGACGTCGTAGGCGACCCGCGCGCTAACATTGTTCAATCGCAGGCCCCGAACGCCGGCCCGCTGCTTTATAACCCAGCGGCCTTTACGGAACCTACTGGACTCACCTTCGGCGACAGCGGAAGAAACGTTTTGACCAACCCGTCTCGCACCAACTTCGATATGGGCCTCTTCAAGCATTTCCCGCTGCGAAGCGAGAGCCGCTCGATCGAGTTCAGAGCGGAAGCTTTCAACGTGTTCAATCACACCGAATGGTTCCCCCTAAACTCAGGAAGCAGCAGTTCTGCCGATTACACGGCTACTTGCAGCGGTCTCTGCACCGACACTGGGGTCTTCCTTCGGCCCACCGCCGCGCATAATCCGCGCATTCTCCAGCTCGGTCTAAAATTTCTGTTTTAAACGAAAGAGCCTGCTAGTACTCGCAGGCTTTTTCGTACTTCGATTGACTAACTTGTACTGGTCTTATCGGCCACTTTGTCTGCGCTCTTATTGATGCCTTTTTTAGTGGCGTGAGTACTCTTCTTGTAGCCTTTCTTGACGCCCTTGGTGCTTTTGTCGTAGCCCTTTTCACTGGCTGTCTTGGTGTCGTGACCAGCGTTTTTCACGTCCTGCCCGGCATCCTGTGAGTAGGCCGGGAAGGCCGCGCAGAGGCCGAACGCTAATGCGAGAGAGAGAATTGTAGGTTTCATCACTTTCTATCGTATCCCGCTGTGACAGGCACTTTCGCCTGCCAGTCAGTTAAAATTCGCTAAGCTGACCGCGTTTCTTCAGCGGCTCGAGAATACCGGCTCAGCAGTTCGTTCTCAAAGCTAAAATCCGGCTTCGGAAAACTCCGTTTATGCAAATAGGCACGGTAAGTGAGCCGCAGGCCTTCTTCAAAATCCGTCGGCTTGAAGGTCAGCATACGCTGAGCCTTAGTGATGACTTGCGTAATCGCTGGAAGGTCAAAATAATCGCCGAAGTAGAGCTTCTCGTGTCCGAATGCTCGTCCGCCCGCCCGGTGGATTACCTCGCGCGGAATCGATACCAGTTCGGGTTCCTTCACGCCAGCAACCCGAGCGAGATCCAACAATAGTTCGTGCTGTGTAACGGCTCTGGTATTCGCGGTGTTGAAGGCATGTCCAACCGTGTTCCGGCTCTCGATTACCCGAACCGCCAGGTCGATCAGGTCGTGCACGTAGATGAATTGCATCAAGCGATGACCTTCACTTGGCAGGATCACCGGTCTCCCCGCTCGAAACCGGTCCCAAAAGAAGGCTTCGCGGTAGAACGGATTACCCGGACCATAGACAAAAGGCGGCCGCAAAGTGACAATTGGGAAACCGGTTCTCTGGTGCAGGCGGAACAGCGCTCGTTCGCTCATCGCCTTGTTTCGGGAGTATGGGTTCGGGTGGTCGTCCGGCGCTAATGCATCTCCCTCGTGGTGATTGAGGCCGTCGCCGTAGGCGGCTACGCTAGACATGAACACGTAGCGCGCTACTTTTCCGTCGAAGATCTGCGCGGTAGCTTCTACCTGCGCCCCGGCGGTCCCATGTTCCCAATCGTAAGCAAAATCGTAGACGTAGTCGAAACGTATCGAGCCTACCGCTTTACGAACGCTTGCCGCATCGTTCCGGTCAGCAACCAGGTTATGTACCCGCTTGCTGAAGGGATGGCGAGACTTGCGATGCAGCACGTAAACTTCATGGCCGGCACTGGACAGCTTTTCGACTAGCAAACGCCCAATAAACTGCGTGCCGCCGATCACCAGGATTCTCTTCGCATCCTGATCCAAGCCGCCGTTCGGCCGTTTGGCGGCTGTATAGCTGGGGAGTGTGGCCCTAGTAGGCATCGAGCCTCCTATCAGTTAGACGAAACAAACGGGAGCTTAGTCGTAGTATTCGAGGCCTAAGTGTGTAATCAGGTCCTCGCCCTGCATCGAGCGAAGGGTATTCTTGAGCTTCATCAACTGAATAAAGATGTCGTGCTCCGGATAAAGTCCAGGTGCTGTCATCGGCCCCTTGAAGTAAAACGACAGCCATTCCTGAATCCCTTTCATACCCGCACGTTGCGCAAGATCCAGGAACAGAACCAGATCCAAGACGAGCGGCGCAGCCAGGATCGAATCGCGGCACAGGAAATCGATTTTGATCTGCATCGGATAGCCGAGCCAACCGAAAATATCGATGTTGTCCCAGCCTTCTTTGGAGTCTCCGCGAGGAGGGTAGTAGTTTATGCGTACTTTGTGGTAGAGGTCTCCATACAGGTCAGGGTAAAGATCGGGCTGAAGGATCTGCTCCAGCACGGAAAGCTTGGTCTCTTCCTTGGTCTTGAAAGAGCCCGGATCCTCCAACACTTCACCATCGCGGTTACCAAGGATATTGGTAGAAAACCAGCCGCGAACACCCAGCATGCGGGCCTTGAAACCAGGCGCCAGTAGCGTCTTCATGTAAGTTTGGCCGGTCTTGAAGTCCTTACCGCAGATCGGGACTTCATTGTTGCGGGCAAGGTCGAGCATCGCCGGAACATCAGTCGTCAGGTTCGGCGCGCCATTGGCAAACGGGACGCGCAGCTTCAGCGCCGCGTAAGCATAGATCTGGCTGGGCGCAATATCGGGATCGCTCTTGTACAGGCCTTCTTCGAATGCCGCTAGAGTCTGGTGGACCGGCGCAGGCTTGTGAAAAACTTCAGTCGAGCCGCACCAGATCATCACCAGCCGGGCGCAATTATTCCTTCTCTTAAAGTCCTCAATGTCCTGCATCAGAGCTTCGGCCAGCTCCATTTTGCTGGCACCTGATTTCACATTAGGGCCGTTGATTTTCTTGACGTATTCGTGATCGAAAACCGCCTTCATCGGACGGATCTCCGAGAGCGGTTGCTTCACTTGATCGAGCAACGGACGATCTAAAACCTGCGCCCGCGTGGCTGCTTCGTAAGCATTGTCCTCAAATATGTCCCATCCGCCAAAGGAGAGACAATCGAGCGGGGCGAGAGGTACGAAGTCTTTGATTTTCGGTGTTCGGCCTTCTGTCCGTTTGCCAAGGCGTATGGTGCCAAGCTGCGTCAGGGATCCGACGGGCGCCCCGAGACCCTGTTTTACCGCCTCGACTCCGGCGATGAACGTCGATGTCACCGCGCCCATTCCGGGAATCAAAATGCCCAATTTCCCGTCGGCGGGCGCTATGGTGACCTTACCCTGTTTTGTCAATACTAACTCCTAGCCTCAGGTATACTAACATTCGATGTCGCAGGGCAGTGCGGGAAGTATCTCGACGCTCATCGCGGATGACGAGCAGCTTGCCCGCGAAGAACTTGCTTTTCTGCTCAAAGACTTCCCGGAAATAGACGTTCTTGAGACCGCAGAGAACGGGCTCGAAGCTTTCACTCTGATCGAACAGCTTGAACCTGAGCTCGTTTTCCTTGATGTCCAGATGCCAGGCTTGGACGGCCTCGGGGTAATCGCCAAAGTGCGTGCCGCGGGCGGACTTATTATTCCCCATTTCGTCCTGACCACCGCTTTCGACCAGTACGCGGTAGAAGCCTTCCGCTTGGAAGCGCTTGATTATTTGCTCAAGCCTGTTGAGAAGGAGCGCCTGGCGGAGTCTGTTGGGCGCGCAAAACGCATTCTGGAGGAACGCCATAGTCAGGAAAAGCCGCTCGATGCTTCGGCAAGAACCGCTACCCACCGCAATAAGCTGCTAGTAAGGACCAACAACCGCAGTTTGATGGTCGATGTTCAGGACCTGGTTTACGCGACCATCGACGACGGCATGATCACGGTGGCGACGGCCCAGTTCGAGGGACAGTCGAACTACCGGACCATTGAAGAATTGCAGTCCAACCTCGATCCAGATCTTTTCTGGCGGGTGCACCGCTCTTTTCTAGTCAACATCAACAAGATTCGCGAAGTGATCCCGTGGTTCAAGTCCAGCTTTCAGTTGAAGATGAACGACCGCAAGCAGACCGAGATCCCGGTGAGCCGGATTCAAACCAGGCGGTTAAGAGCGCTGCTGAAGATCTAATTCGCCCTAGTAGGCGCCTGTTCTTTAGCCAGTCGGACTCGTGCGCTGTCCAGCTTTTTCTGGACCTTGGCGATTTCATCGGGTTCCGCGTCGGCCGGAGCTCCGGTGTTCCATTCCTGTAAGGAAGACTGCCACTGCGCGATGGCTTCTTTCGTCTTACCCTGTTTGAAGTAAACATCGCCCAGGTGATCGTGAATGGTAGGGTCTTTCGACATCAGTTGAACCGAGCGCGTCAACTGCTGCTCAGCATCATCTAATTTGTTCAACCGGTAGTAAACCCAACCAAGGCTGTCAAGAAAAGCATAATTGTTCGGATCGAGATCCACCGCTTTGCGGATTAGTTGTTGGGCTTCGCTCAACCTCGTATTCTGGTCGGCCAGCATATAACCTAAGTAGTTCATGGCGGAGGCGTTGGTAGGATCGGAATCGATCACCTGGCGGAAGATGCGCTCGGCTTGATCGTACTTTTTTTGACGCTCCAGCATCTCGCCCCGAATAAAGAGAATGTTGGTTTTGTCTTCTTTGCTCTGCGAAAGCTTGTCAGCGGCATCGACTGCCTTGGCCATCTCGCCGTAGTTCTTTGCCTTCTGGTACGTGTCGGCCATTTGGAGGTAAATTTCCCGATCGTTCTTGCCATTGAGCAGCTTTTTCAGTTCGGCAATAGCCAGGTCTGCCTTGCCCTCATCGGCGAGCAACTCCGCGCGGGTTTGGGTAAGGGTGCGGTCGTTCGGATATTTCTTCGAAGCAGCATCGCTTGCCGCTTGTGCTTTCGTGAAATCCTTGCCTAGCCGATAAGTCTCGATCACCTGGGCCTCGACGCGCGGCGTCAGATCCGGGTCCAACTCTGAGATCTGACGGAAGGAAGCGACAGCTTCGTCGTACTGCTCATTCTGCCTGTAGAGAACTCCTAACTTTTCAAGCACCTCGGCGCGGGCGCCGCGCTGCTGCTGATCATAGGTGTGGCGCGCCGTTTTATCGAGCAGGGTTTTCAGGGCCGCGATGGCATCCAGCGTCCTGCCCTCATCCGCGAGCAAGTTGGCGTCGGCGAAGAGCACCTCTATGTCTTCCGGATCGAGCGCCTTTGCCTTATCGATCATTTGGCGGGCTTCGGTCATCTTCTTCTGCTCGCGGTAGATCTGCGCCGATCTTAGATATGGCTGGGGGTCCTGCGGGTTGGCCTGCATCAACTCGCTGTAAGTCCGCAGCGCGTCATCGTACCGGCCGCCCAGTGCCAGATCCTGAGCCATCGCCTGCTTCAGTTCGGCGCGGCTAGGATCGAGATCGATCGCCTTTTTATAAGCATCCGCAGCCAGCGAATACTCCTTCATCGATTCGTAATCGTTGGCGAGCAGAACTAGCGCGCGCTGTGAAGGATTTTTTTGGGCCAGCTTTTCGAGCAGCGCAGAAGCTGATTTAGGATCTCCGCGATCGGAGTACACGCTCGCCAGACCCACGGTTGCATCCTCGCTGTCCGGTTCCGTTGTTAAAGCCTGTTTGAAGGCAGCTTCGGCTGAAACTGAGTCGTCCACCACGCGGTCGAGCCGGCCCATCATGACGAGACTCTCTACGTCCTTAGGATCTTTTTGGGTAATGTACTTGTACTGCTCAATCGCCTTGCGGGCCATATTCTCATCGACGTGGTTGGTCTGCGCATCACCAATCTGCTGCGTATAGATGTGGGCGAGCACCCGCCGTGCATTTAGATCGTCGGGGTTGGTTTTCAGTGCCTGCTGCGCTTCCTCGACGGCATCTCGCATCCGGCCAGACATTCTGTACAGCTCAGCGATATCCTCGATCAAAAACGACGCGCTCGGATCCTCTCGCATGGTTAAACGGAAATTCTCGATGGCCTTGTTCGCGTAATCGCTGCGGTTGTTGTTGGTTCCCGCTAGATCTTCATAAAGATGGCCGAGCGCAAAATGATAATAAGCTTCCGCTTTGGGCGAACTCGGCTGCTTGGCGGCGGGAGGTAATTGGGCGGCATTCGTTGCCGATGGGCTCGCGTTCTGGCCATCGCTCGCGCGAGCATACAGGCCCAGGGGCGCCGTTACCAGCAGCAAAGACAGGAGACAGGTAGGGCGCAGGGAGTTACATTGGGGGTGAGGCATTCGACCTTCGGAGCTGGGTGTCGGCACTGCCAAGGCAGTGTTTGCCCTTAGTATAGCTCCGATAAGGAGGATGTGCCGGTGCCCCTTGAGGTTACGCTTGCACCGCTTATTGCAGTACTCGGCCCCACCGGGAGTGGCAAGAGCCAACTCGCTTTGGCCTTGGCCGACAAGTTAAACGGAGAGATCGTCAACTTCGACTCTGTGCAGGTCCATCGCGGCCTCGATATCGGTTCGGCAAAGCTTCCTCAAGCCGAAAGACGCCGTGTTCCACATCATCTTATAGATGTCGTCTCACCGACTGAAGAGTTGACGGCCGGCGCTTATGCTCAGCGAACGCGGCGGGCGCTTGAAGAGATCCGGCAACGCGGCTCACTCTCGATCCTGGCCGGTGGCACGGGTTTTTACCTGCGTGCTCTCCTCGAAGGGCTTTCGCCAGCCCCGGAGCGAAACGATGGTCTCCGCTCTCGCCTAACCGAACTCGCAGCTCGCCGCCCCGCTGCCCTCCACCGGTACTTGGCTTACCGGGATCCCGCCTCAGCCCGGCGTATTCATCCCAATGACCACCAGAAGTTGATTCGAGCCGTAGAATTGACTCGCTTAGTGGGTGAGCCTCTTTCTGCGATTCAAAGCCAACCTCGGAAGCCGCTCCGGGGTTTTGCGGTCTTGAAGCTTGGATTGATACCGGACCGGGAACAGCTTTATGCGCACCTCGATCGCCGTACCGCCTACATGTTCGAGAATGGACTTTTGGAAGAAACCAGCACTCTCTTGAACACGGGCATTCCGCCGCAGTCCAAAGCACTGCAATCCTTGGGCTACCGGCAGGCGGTCAGCGTTCTCCGTGACGGCATGCCGGTCGAGGAGGCAATTCGTGAGTGCCAGATGAAGACCCGCCAATATGCTAAACGCCAGTTAACGTGGTTTCGCGCTGAACCCGGCGTCCTCTGGCTGGAGGGATTCGGCAGCGATCCCGAGATTCAGGGTTCAGCTCTTTCTCGAGCCAAACAGTTCCTGGCAACAATCTCTCCAAACTCATGAACTCTGGTGTCCTTGGCGGCGGACGTCTGAAGGCATGGTGATGAAAACGGCGCCGCCACGAATTCTGAAACTCTTGTCCTTATTATTTCGTAACTTGCTGCATGGAATCTGTGGTCGCGGACGTCCGGCAATCCCTGCGCATGCTGAGAAAGAATCCCGGCTTCACTGCTGTTACCGTGGCAGCGCTCGCGCTCGGCATCGGAGCGAACACCGGAATCTTCAGCGTAATCAACAAAGTAATACTCGAGCCGCTGCCCTATCCTGAACCGGCGCGCTTGGTGAAACTCGGCCGCAAGTTCCCGCAAGGCGAAGGCTATTCGAACTCGATTCCGAAATACATGGCCTGGCGCCACAATCACGTTTTCTCCACAATGGCGATTTATGATCAAGGCGGACCCGGGCTCAACCTCTCTACCGGCGATCGACCCGAGCAAGTGAAGGGAGTTCACATTTCGGCGGACTACTTCAAGGTATTTGGCGCCAAGCCGATGCGCGGCCGCTACTTCTCAGCTTCCGAAGATAGCCCTAACGGTCCGAAAGCTGCGATCATCAGCCAGAAGCTTTGGCGATCACATTTCGGGAGCGATCCGCAGATTATCGGAAAGACGATTGTGCTGAATGGCGAGCCCTATCCAATCGTCGGCTTGATGCCCGACAGTTTTATTCCAGATCCGCCCGCAGAAGTCTGGATCCCCTTGCAAGCCGACCCTGCCAGTACGAACCAGGGGCATTATTTGTCCGTTGCGGCGCGGCTGAAGGCCGGTGTGACGCTCGAGCAGGCGCGCGGAGAAATGAAACTTGTGGGGGAACAGTTCCGCCGTGTCAATCCCAAATGGATGGACAAAACGGAAAGCGTAGCCGTAACACCTATGCGGGAAGCCATGGTCGGAAACGTTAAGACTGCCCTTTTCGTATTGCTGGGTGCAGTGCTTTTGGTGCTGCTGATCGCCTGCGCGAATGTAGCGAACCTTCTGCTGGCTCGCGCGGCCGGCCGTCAGAGAGAACTCGCGATTCGCGCCGCGATCGGAGCGAGCCGCTGGCGGGTCGTACGGCAACTGCTCACTGAGAGCATCCTTTTGGCGGGTTTGGGCGGTCTTTGTGGATTACTCCTTGGAGCATGGGGCGTCCGAAGTTTGCTTTTGCTCGTTCCGGGCAACATACCGCGGCTTACCGATAGCGGCCAGGTTCAATCTTTCTTCTCGATTCTGGATTGGCGAATCGCCTTGTTTGCCGTCGGCGTTTCATTGCTGACGGGAATTTTGTTCGGGCTCTTCCCGGCATTGCACATTTCCAATCCGGATGTCGCTTCGACCCTCCGCGAGGCAAGCGGCAGAACCGGAACCGGGAGGCGACAGAACCGCGTGAGAAAAATTCTAGTCGGCGCCGAGATGGCCTTAGCCCTGGTGCTGCTCGCCTCGGCTGTTCTTTTGATCCGGACTTTCGTCGGTTTGAGCACGGCCAATGCTGGGATCGATCCGCATGATGTCTTGACGCTGCAGACTTCGCTCGCCGGGGGCAATTACTCGAGCACGGGGAAGGTAGATAATTTCGCCACCCAGGTAATCCGTCGCATTGAGGCGCTACCTGGAGTGCAATCCGCTGCCCTCACCATCGCTCTCCCGACCGAAACCGAGATTGACCTGCCCTTCAATATCGCGGGGAAAGCGCCCAAAGCTGGCCAAATGTATAACGGCGACGAGCAGTATCGCTTTGTATCGCCGCACTACTTCTCGGTTTTCAAAATCCCGCTGTTGCGGGGCCGCTTTTTAAATCAGCGAGATGTCGCAAATTCTGCCAAAGTCGTCCTTATCAACCAGGCCATGGCGAAGAAGTATTGGCCGAAGGAGAATCCAGTCGGCGCAGTCATTACCATCGGCAAAGGGTTGGGGCCGCAATTCGACGATGCGCCAAGGCAAATCGTAGGGATCGTCGGTAACGTTCGCGAAACAGGATTGGGCGACACCGACACAGGCGTCATGTACGTTCCGCAGAGCCAGATTCCCGAAGGCTTGACTCAACTGGCGAACAGCGCGCTTCCACTCGCGTGGTGCATCCGATCATCGCTCGATCCGAATTCAATCAAGACCTCCGTGCAACGCGAATTCCAGGCCGTAGACGGACAGATGCCTGTCTCGAAAATTCGGACCATGGAACAAGTGATCTCCGAAGGCGTAGCCCGGCAGCAGTTCAACATGCTGCTGCTGAGCATCTTCGCGGTGATAGCGCTGGCTCTCGCCGCCCTCGGCATCTACGGTTTGATGTCCTACTCGGTCGAGCAACAGACCCAGGAACTCGGCATTCGCATGGCGCTGGGCGCGGCCAAGCAGGACATCGTGCGTTTGATTGTGCGCCAAGGAATGACGCCGGCACTCATCGGCGTAGTGGCCGGTGTTGCCATTGCATTCGGCCTTACCAGAGTGCTTGCCAGCTTGCTCTATGGAGTGAAGGCCAGTGATCCCCTGACATTTGGAGCGGTTGCTCTGGTGCTCACTGCGATTGCGCTCTTTTCCACTTACATCCCAGCGCGCCGCGCCGCGAGAGTCGATCCAGCCCTGGCCTTGCGGCACGAAACATAAGTCCGCCAGCCGCCAGCGTAAGTATCGAATCGGCACATTATCCCTATTTATTTGACTTACCCGCTGCCTCGCTGTACGCTTGCGCAGGATCTCATTTACTGCAAGGACGCGGAGGTCGTTGCCATGTCATTTCGGTGCGGCAGTTGCTGTGTTGCGCTAATTTCCTTCGGCTCTCTTGGTTCTTCAAACGCGATCGCCGATACCATATCAACCTGGAACGGAGGCTCAGGCAACTGGAGCACCGCCGGACAATGGACCCCTTCCCGGGTCCCAAATAATACAGCGAGCCAGTCTTATGATGTGACGATCGGGAGTAATGGGACGGCCACGCTTGACATCAGCCCCACCATCGATACCTTAACTTTGAACGGCGTTCTGGGCGAGGGCTTCGCCGGCGGCCCTCTTAACGACGGATTTACGACGCTCACTGTCAATGGCAACGCGACAATTAACGGAGGCTTCGGTGGTAATTATGCTGACGGATGGCGTGGTTCCTTGATAGTAGGAGGCAATTTGACCAATAACGGCTATATGGACATGGGCAGTACCGTGTCCATAGCCGGCAATATGAAAAACCCTGGAGCCGTGACTCTGATCGCAAACCCTGCTGGCCGCGGATTCAGCGTGGGCGGTACGCTCGTGAATACGGGCAACCTGCAGTGGGGGGTTGCCATTGGCGACGAGTACGGTCCTCCGACATCTCTCGGAGGCCTCGTTAACAAAGGTTCGATCGCTATCTTGTATGGTTCAGTTGTCTCCGTCACGGGGCCGACCGGGGTCACCGATATTCCGAAAGAGGCCTCCTGGTTCATAAGCGGAAGCTTTAGCGGGTTTGCTCACTTGACCGGTATCGAGGGATCGCTCGACATCGAGGGGACAAACGAAGAAGGATCCTTCTTTCCCCTTATTCTCGGATCGCAAGGGAATACCATTCACAACTCTTCTCCTATTACCATCGGATCCACTTACGGTCCAAGTGAGGTAGACGTCATCGGGAATCTCTCGAACACCGGAAACATAGCGATCGCGTATCCGGGCCTTGCGGTACCAGGCCCGCAATTCGGTCCAAGCACGCTCAACGTATCCGGCACGCTCACCAATCAAGCAGCAGGAACTCTCAGCGTCAATCTCCCCGTATTACTCGCATTCCCTCCCCCGGCTCCTTCCCCCGGCGCTCTGAATGCGGGAAATCTGGTGAATTATGGCACGGCGACGTTCAGTGCCGGGACTGCATCCACTGCGAACTTCTTCGAAAACAACGGAACGGTGAACATTTATGGTGGAAGCTTGACCGTGGGCACGCTAAAAACGGCGGGAGGGCAGATCACTGTTTGGAATCCTGGCGGATTGTTGACGGTCGGGTCCGGAGCGGCGCCGGCCGGGTTCGCAGGGTACTATCAATTGTCCAACGGCGTATTGGATGCGGCCGGAGGCGAACTTGAGGTCCAAAACCCCATCGACCTGAATGGGACTCTGGATATCATGCTCGGGGACGGCTACAAACCTGTGGGCACCGTCTTCACGGTCCTTTGGAACGGGGGGCAAGGTGTAACGGGAACTTTCTCGAATGTCGAGGGCTCAGGTTTTGACGACGGACGCGAAAAGTATGTGCTCAGTTACTTCGGCGACTCTGGTGACGGTGTTTATTTAACCGTCGAGAACAACGCGGCTCCCGAACCTGGTTCCGTGTTTCTCGTGTTGCTGGGTGCTGCGGGCCTTCTCGGCACCGCCGCGGGCACCCGGCGGAGAATGGTTGCATGGATGAAATGAGCACCAAATCGCCAGCAGAGCCGGCGCCGTCGATCGCGAATGGCGCTGGGCGCGGCCAAGCAGGATATCGTGCGTTTGATTGTGCGGCAGGGAATGACGCCGGCAATCATAGGCGTAGTGGCCGGTGTTGCCATTGCATTCGGACTTACCAGAGTGCTTGCCAGTTTGCTTTACGGAGTGAAGGCGAGTGATCCCCTGACATTCGGAGCGGTTGCTCTGGTGCTCACTGCGATTGCGCTCTTTTCCACTTACATCCCAGCGCGCCGCGCCGCGAGAGTCGATCCAGCCTTGGCCTTGCGGGACGAAACATAAGTCCGCCAGCCGCCAGCGTAAGTATCGAATCGGCACATTATCCCTATTTATTTGACTTACCCGCTGCCTCGCTGTACGCTTGCGCAGGATCTCATTTACTGCAAGGACGCGGAGGTCGTTGCCATGTCATTTCGGTGCGGCAGTTGCTGTGTTGCGCTAATTTCCTTCGGCTCTCTTGGTTCTTCAAACGCGATCGCCGATACCATATCAACCTGGAACGGAGGCTCAGGCAACTGGAGCACCGCCGGACAATGGACCCCTTCCCGGGTCCCAAATAATACAGCGAGCCAGTCTTATGATGTGACGATCGGGAGTAATGGGACGGCCACGCTTGACATCAGCCCCACGCTTAATAGCTTCACTTTGAACGGCAGCTTGGACCAGGGTAATGACATTTCGAACGGCGATCTCACGACCCTCACCGTCAACCGCAATGCAACCGTTAACGGGGTCATCGCCGGCGCCACTGGTAATGTCGGATGGCGTGACTCCTTGATTGTAGGAGGCAATTTCGCCAATAACGGCTATATGCAGATGAGCGGTACCGTGTCGATAGCCGGCAATATGAGAAACACTGGAGCCCTGATCCTGCCCGTTTTGGGCGAATTCGGGGTGGGGGGCACGCTCGTGAATACGGGCAGTCTGCAATGGGGGAACCCCCTTGGCGCATACTACGGTCCTCCGACATCTCTCGGAGGTCTCGTCAATAAAGGTTCGATCGCTATCTTGTATGGCTCAAGTGTCTCCGTCACAGGGCCGCAGGGCGTCACCGATATTCCAAAAGGGTCCTCCTGGTTCATAGCTGGAGAGTTTAATGGGTTTTCTCACCTGACCGGCATCGAGGGGAGGCTTGATATCGGGGGCACGATTGACGGTCAAGGAAATGTTTCTCCCCTTACCCTCGGATCACCAGGCAACACCATTCACAACTCTTCTTCCGTTACCATCGGTTCGAATTATGGCCCAAGCGTGCTAAACGTCATCGGAAACCTCTCGAATACCGGAAATATACAGGTCGCGTATCCTCCTTACTCTTCTCCCCCGCCACTCGGTCCAAACACCCTCAACATCTCGGGGACGCTCACCAATCAGGAAACCGGGACTCTCAGCGTCAATCCCTTGCAGGGAGCATTGCCTTCGCCTGGCGCCCTCAATGCCGGAAATCTAGTGAATTATGGCACGGCGACGTTTAATGCCGGTACTGCATCCACGGCGAAATTGTTCGAAAACAGCGGAACAACAAACATCTATGGCGATGCGGCCGGCGACATTGGAAGCTTGGCCGTCGGCACGCTGAAGACCGCGGGAGGACAGATCACTGTTTGGGAAAATGGCGGATTGTTGACGGTCGGGTCCGGAGCGGCGCCCGCCGGGTTCACAGGGTATTATCAACTTGCTAACGGAGTACTCGATGCGGCTGGGGGCGAACTCGAGGTCCAAGCCCCAATCGAGCTGAATGGGACTCTAGATATCATGCTCGGCGACGGCTATAAGCCAGTCGGAACCGTCTTCACTGTCCTTTGGAATGGCAACAAAGCCTTAACGGGAGATTTCTCGAATATCGAGGGCTTGAATTTCGATGATGGGCGCGAAAAGTATGTGCTCAGTTACATCGAAGGACTTACCAAGGGGTTTATCTAACGGTCGAAAGCAACGCTGCTCCCGAACCTGGCTCGGTGTTTCTCCTACTGCTCGGGTTTGCGGGTCTTCTCGGAATCGCCGCGGGCACCCGGCGGAGAATGGTTTCATGGATGAAATGAGCACCAAATCGCCAGCAGAGCCGGCGCCGTCGATCGCGAATGGCGATGATTCCGGCCCCGAATGCCAAGACGCAGTACTCGACCCCAATGACAGCGATCTGCTCCGTAATCGCGTGAAGGGTCAAACGGTTGAGCACGCGTGGCCCCCACGGCTCGAGGACGAAGGACAATCTGGCGGCTAATCTTGCTGCCGCCGATTTGCCGAGGCGAGCCCGGAGTTCAGTGTTACCCACAAAAATAGGAGAAAATCCTGTTTCTTATCATCCATCGCAGTTTTGGCCGTGCACTCTCCGATTTGCAACTAACTTACAACCGTTTCGAACGAAAGTACTTGCCTTGGTAACGGCCTTGGCATTCAAATTGCTTCACCCATTTCGCTAAGTTCAGTGTTCCAACTCTACGGTCCAGAAATGGGACCGAGCCGGCGGTAGCTTGCGTGCTTGGAGCATTCACTTAAATCCACCACCCAAAAAAAAATGGCTCTAGAATTTGTCGATGTGGCAGTTATAGGGGCAGGCCCCTATGGTCTGTCGGTCGCCGCGCATTGCCGGCGCCTCGGTATCGCTTTTCGGATATTCGGTCATCCGATGGATAGTTGGCTCGCGCATATGCCGAAGGGCATGATGCTCAAGTCCGACGGTTTCGCATCGAATATTTACGATCCGGAGAGCGAATTCAGCTTGGCGCGTTTTTGCGCGGAACGCCGGATCGAGTACGGCGACACCGGCATTCCGGTGCGCCTGGAGACCTTCACAGCTTACGGCCTTGCCTTCCAACAGCGGATGGTGCCGATGCTGGAGGACAAGCTCGTTTCAAGTGTCGAGCGCCTGCCGGATGCATTTCTTCTGCGGCTCGAAGACGGAGAAACGCTCAAAGCCAGGCGCGTAGTGCTGGCGGTGGGGATTACCCATTTCGAACACGTTCCAGACAACCTGGCTCATCTGCCGCAGCAGTTTTTGTCGCACAGCGGCCGGCATCAAGAGCTCGAGCCTTTTCGAGGGCGCGACGTAGTCGTGATCGGTAGTGGCGCCTCGGCGCTCGACGTGGCAGGGCTGCTGTCTGACGTGGGCGCCAAACCACAGCTCGTCAGCCGTAGCAAAGAACTTAGATTTCATAGCCAGCCAACCGGCAAGCCTCGCTCTTTGTGGCAGCGAATACGGCACCCGCAATCGGGCCTCGGTCCAGGGATCCGGTCACGCTTTTTCGCGAACGCGCCGTTGGCCTTTCACTATTTGCCCGAGCGGCTTCGCCTCAAGACGGTAAGAAAGGCACTCGGTCCCTCGGGCGGCTGGTTCTCGAGAGATAAGGTGATTGGCCGGGTGCCTCTGCGGCTCGGACATGTTCCCGTGCGCGCCGATGTACAAGATGGCATGGTTCGCCTGTCGCTTAGCGGACCCGATGGAACTGCCAGCGAGATCACGGCGGATCACATCATCGCAGCGACCGGCTACCGGGTAGACATTGGGCGATTGGAGTTTCTCAGCCCGCGAATTCGTTCGACTCTCAAAGCGGTTAACAAGACACCGATACTGTCATCGAGCTTCGAATCCTCAGTTCCGGGCCTTTACTTCGTCGGCATCGCCGCGGCCAACAGCTTTGGGCCGGTAATGAGGTTTGCTTGTGGCGCCGGGTTCGCCGCGAAACACGTCTCGAATGCGCTGACGAAATCGTTGTCACGAGATCGAATCGCGCTACCGGCGGCCCGTCTCGCGACTACTCCAAATCGCGAACTATAGCGGCGTCGAAACCGGCCGCTATCCCGTATGAAGAGAGAAACAATCGCCATCCACGCGGGGTATGAAGGCGATTCCGAAACGAAAGCCGTAGCTGTGCCGATTTACCAGACGGTTGCTTTCGAGTTTGACAGCGCCGAACACGGGGCAGCTCTTTTCAACCTGGAGGTCCCCGGGAACATTTACACGCGCATCGGCAATCCCACCAACACGGTGCTCGAGAAACGGGTAGCGGCGCTCGAAGGAGGCCTCGAAGCACTCAGCGTAAGCTCCGGGATGGCTGCTATCGAATACTCGATCATCAACATCGCCGAGTTGGGCAAAAACATCGTTTCTCTGCCGCAGATCTATGGAGCTACCTACACTCTTTTTGCACATGTTCTGCGCAAGCGCGGAATCGAGACTCGCTTTGCGGAAAGCGACGATCCGGATGCCGTTCGCAAGCTGATCGACGAAAACACCAGGGCGGTGTATTGCGAGAGCGTTGGCAATCCTGCCGGTAATGTCGCGGACTTAGCGGCGCTCGCGGAAGTGGCGCACCGGCACGGCGTGCCTCTGATCGTAGACAACACGGTGGCAACGCCCATTCTGCTCAGGCCCATCGAACACGGCGCCGATGTCGTCGTGCATTCCATGACGAAGTTCATGGGAGGTCATGGCACGACGATAGGCGGCATGATTGTGGACAGCGGCCGGTTTCCCTGGCGAAAATACCCCGACCGGTTTTACATGCTGAACGAGCCGGAACCGGCTTATCACGGGGTCGTCTATGTCGAGCATTACGGCGATGCAGCCTACGTCGCGCGCTGCAGGACCGTTTGCCAGCGCAATACCGGCGCGACGCTCTCGCCTTTCAACGGTTTTCTCTTGCTGCAGGGTGTCGAGACACTTGCGCTGCGCATGGAACGGCATGTCGAGAACACCCGAAAAGTGGCCGAGTATCTGCGCGGCAATCCCGCAGTCGAGTGGGTGAATTACGCCGGATTCCCCGATAGTCCGCTCTATTCGATGGCCCAAAAATATCTGGGATCGAATCGCTGCTCGCTCTTGACCTTTGGCGTCAAGGGCGGATTCGAGGGCGGCATAAATTGCTTCAACGCGCTGCGCTTGTTCAAACGCATGGTCAACATGGGAGACGCCAAGTCGCTATCCTGCCATCCTGCTTCCACCACGCACCGGCAATTGACCCCGGTAGAACAGCAGAAGGCCGGGGTTACGCCCGAAATGATTCGTTTAAGCGTAGGCATTGAGCATATCGACGACATCATCGCCGATCTGGAGGAGGCGCTCGCTAAGGCGACGAGCTGCCACTCTGCCAGTTCCATAGCAGCCCGGTAAGTGAGTCTATCTTCATGCCATTAGTAGTCGACAGCGCCGACGGACATGTTATTTGGGCAGGGGAACGGCTACGCCTTCCAGCCAGCCGGTTTGAGGGCGTGGACTCTGCGGCTCCTTGCCTCCATGTCGCTCTGGTTAACAACATGCCCGACCAGGCACTGAAGGATACCGAGCTACAGTTTTTCGAGCTGCTGGATGGTGCTTCCGAAACTCTTCTGGTACGCCTGAAGCTTTTTTCGTTGCCCCATATTCCTCGAAGTGAACTAACACAACTGCACTTAGACGCGGTCTACTGCGGCAGCAATGATCTTTGGAATAGCCAATTCGATGCGTTGATCGTCACTGGCATGGAGCCCCGGCACGCGGATTTGCGGCAGGAACCGTACTGGCCTGCCATGGCTCAGATACTCGATTGGGCGCAAGAGAACACGGTATCGACCATATTGTCGTGCCTGGCGGCGCACGCGGGCGTGCTGCATAGCGATGGTATTGTGCGCAACCCGCTTGCCGATAAACAATTCGGCGTCTTCGACCTGCGCCAAGTCAGCGAGCACGCGCTGACCAGCCGCAGCGAAGACACGCTACGTTTTCCGCATTCGCGATGGAATGATGTGCTGGCAGGAGCGCTGACTTGGAACGGTTACTCGATCCTGACCCAATCGAATGAAGGGGCTGTCGATTTGTTCGTGAAAAAGATGCGGAAGAGCCTTTTCGTCCATTTTCAGGGCCATCCGGAGTATGGAACCCGCACTCTTCTAAAGGAATACCGGCGGGATATACGACGGTTCCTAAAGAGCGAAAGACCGACGTATCCCTCGATACCGCAGGGTTACTTCGATGCGGCATCAACCAAACTGCTGGCCGATTTCAGGCGAGGCGCGCTGGCTAACCGTTCGGAGGAGCTGATGGCCAACTTTCCTGAAGTGGTTGTTTCCGGCAGCTTACGAAATACCTGGAGTTTGTCGGCAAAGGGCATCTACGGGAACTGGTTGCAATACGTGATGTCGAGAAAAACCGAAACGCTGTCCTTAGCCGCCATCCGGCTAGCCGCCTGCGCGCCCGAGATGGCCGCCACCAGCAAACTGAACTAACCGGCAAGATGACTGAAAATCGCCTGACGGATACTCTGGCTGGCTTGCCAGTTCACATCAGTGAGCTCGTGAAGTCTTGGGCGGAGCGGTGTCCGGATCGGCCAGCCCTGGTCGAGGCAGCGGGCTCATGGACCTATGGACAACTGAATGCGCGGATTTCTGACGCATGCGCATGGCTGCGCGATCGGGGTGTTCGCCCGGGCGACCGGGTGATGATCGTTTGCGAGAACTGCCGGGCTTTCGTTGCAGTTTTAATGGCGGCGACGACACTCGACGCGTGGCCTGTCCTGATCAATGCACGTCTATCGGCGCGCGAAGTCGACCAGATACGCGATCACTGTGGGGCGCGTTGCGTGATCTATACGGCCGGGGTCTCGCCCCATGCGAGGCAACACGCTATGCGGCATGGCGCAAAGATCGAAGAAGCGGCAGGTCTTGGCTCGATCGGCATCGGCCCGCTAAACGATACAGCTGAACCGGAGCCAATCGACGCGAGTGCCGTGCATCGCGTGGCAGCTCTGATCTACACTTCCGGCACGACCGGACTCCCGAAGGGAGTCATGCTGACTCACCGGAATCTGCTCTTCGTGGCAGCCGTATCGGCCAGGATACGATCCCTGACCCCTGATGATCGTCTGTATGGATGTTTGCCCATGTCCCATGCGGTCGGGCTTTCGGTGGTCCTCTTGGGAACGTTATTCAGCGGAGGGTGTCTTTACCTCGCGGCGCGATTCGATCCCGTGGCCGCGCTGGCAACGCTAGAGAAGGGCAGGTTGACCGTGTTCCTGGGGTCTCCATCCATGTTCTCGCTGCTGCTTGATTACGCAGAGATGAAGGGAATAAAATCCCTGAAATTCCCCGCTCTTCGCATCATCTCCTCGTCAGGGGCTCCGCTGCAACCGGCTCTAAAATCGTCGGTTGAAAGCGTCTTTGGGTTACCTCTGCACAACGGCTATGGAGTCACGGAATGTTCGCCGAATATCGCCCAGGCTTCGATCGAAGAGCCGCGCAGCGATGTTTCAGTGGGGCAAGTTCTACCGGGAGTAGAGACTCGGCTGGTGGGAAGCGATGGCGCCATTGTCCCTGAGGGACAAGTGGGCGAACTCTGGGTGCGTGGTCCTAACGTTATGAAGGGTTACTATCATGCCCCCGACGAAACCGCCGCCGCAGTCAATCCTGATGGCTGGTTCAACACGCGCGACCTCGCCCGGATAGAGGACCGCCATCTCTTTATCGTGGGCCGTACCAAAGAGTTGATCGTGCGCTTCGGGCTGAATGTTTATCCCGCGGAGGTCGAGGCGGTGCTGAACGCTCACCCGTTGGTGGTTCGATCTGCCGTAATCGGGCGAACGGTGGAGGGTGTAGCAGGAGGTGAGGAGGTGGTCGCCTATGTGCAACTGGCTCCGGGTTCTTCGCTAGCGGTCACGGAGATCGCCGAACACGCGGCGCGCCAACTCGCCCCCTACAAGCGACCTTCGGAGATCTGCCTGATCACCGCCATGCCCCTAACCCTCACCGGCAAGGTCATCAAGGACGAGCTTGCCAGCATGGGCCAAACAAGCGACCAGACCAGGACGGTGATGCAGTGACGGATGTATTGGAATCTCAGCTCGCGGCCACGCGGGAGGGTATCGTCACGCAACAACTTACCCGCATCTGGCAGCACCTTTTAAGCGTCGCATCCGTCGGCCTCGACGACAATTACTTCGACTTAGGTGGAGACTCGTCGCTGGCGGTTCAGCTATTCGCTCAAATCGAGCGGGTATGCAAAGTCAAGCTACCGCTGGCAACCCTCTACGAAGCGCCTACCATCGCGGAGCTCGCGCGAATCTTGTCATCTGGCGAGGGATCCGCTTCCGGCTGGTCCCCGCTTGTGGCGATTCAACCCTCCGGGTCGCGCCCCCCCTTCTTCTGCATGCATGGGGCAGGTGGAAACGTTTTGAGCTATCGCAAGCTTGCGCAGTACCTGGGCTCCGACCAGCCTTTTTATGGACTTCAATCCCAGGGACTAGACGGCAGTTCCGAGCCTTTGAAGACGATCGAAGAAATGGCTGCTCTCTACGTTGGGGAGATCCGACGTGTGCAGCCCCGCGGTCCCTATTTTCTCGGCGGATATTGCATGGGGGGGACCGTGGCCTATGAGGTGGCTCAACAGCTCCATGCCGCTGGAGAGGAGGTTGCGCTACTTGCTCTCTTCGACACAATGAACTGGCACAAGATTCCTGTTTCGGACTGGAGCAAGACCTCACACGCGATCCAAAGATTGGTATTCCATGCGGCAAGCTTCTTCAGCTTGGACTGCAGAGACAAGGTGAACTTCGTTAAAGAGAAGGCTGAGGTGCTACGGAACAGGATTCCGGTGTGGCGCGGGATGCTGTCTACAAAGTTCGGCAAGGCGGGCGCACCGGCCTCGGGGTCAATGATCCTTGGACGAATTTGGCAGACCAACGACCAAGCGTGCTGGCGCTACATCGCCAAACCTTTTCGGGGCCTCGTTACCGACATTCGCCCCGCCAAACAGTATCGAATCTACAGCAAACCGGATTTGAAATGGGATCGGCTGGCTCTTGGCGGCCAACTTGTGGTGTGCCTACCAGCCTATCCTGCGGGCATGTTAATGGAGCCATTCGTCAAGTATCTGGCCGCCGCGCTAGGTAAGTCGGTTGAGGCTGCCATGAGCCGCTGCGAAGCCCACTCGATCCCACGGAAGCATATGATGCTAGCAAGGGAGAATTAATTGGCACTCGGAAGCGGATGGTCGAATACCTGGACGTTCTTTGAAGGTGAATGGCGCGAGGGCAATGTGCCGATCATGGGCCCTCGCACCCATGCGGCGTGGCTTTGCTCGATGGTTTTCGACGGGGCACGGGCCTTTGAAGGCGTTACGCCAGATCTCGAACTGCATTGCGCCCGGGTCAATGACTCAGCCGTCAAGCTATACCTGAAGCCTGTTGTGTCAGTCGAGGAATGGGTCGCTCTCGCGCACGAAGGCATAAGTAAGTTCAAGGCGGACTCTTCTCTTTATATCCGGCCAATGTATTGGGCGGAGAAGGAGGGACCGTGGGTTCAGGCCCACGACCCTGACTCGACGCGCTGGTGTCTCTCAATCTACGAAGCTCCGATGCGCCAGCCGCGGGGCTTTTCGATCACCCTGTCTCCCTTCCGGCGGCCGACGTCTGAGACCATGCCGGTGGATGCAAAGGCCGGCTGCCTTTATCCGAATAATGCCCGCGCGCTGTTCGAAGCACAGAAGCGAAAGTTCGATAATGCCGTCGTTTGCGACATGCTGGGCAATGTCGCCGAGCTGGCCACTTCCAATCTCTTCATGGCTAAGGATGGCGTGATCTTTACGCCAGTCCCGAATGGAACTTTTCTCGCCGGAATAACGCGGCAAAGGGTGATCGCATTGCTTCGAGAGAACGGCGTGACCGTCATCGAAAAGACTCTCACGTATAGGGATTTTCAGGAAGCAGACGAGATCTTCTCAACCGGGAATTATTCTAAAGTCGTCCCGATAACCCGAATCGACGATGGTTCCCTCCCGTTCGGCCCCTTCTACGGCAAGGCGCGAGAGCTTTACTGGGATTTCGCTCATTCGAGGCGAGCTCCCGTTTCAGCATTACAGTATGTCCATGCGTAGTGCTGCTCTGGCCAGAACATCGGTGAGCATGGAAACTAGCCAGGACGCGGGCATGGTCGACGTACTCACGCCCATATGGGAGCGTCTACTCGGGCGATCGCCCATTGACAGTGAGGAGAATTTCTTTGATCTCGGGGGCGACCCTGCGCTGGCTATCGAGCTGTTTGGCGAGATTGCTAAGGTGTGCGGTCGAGAGCTGCCGCCGCTGACCATTTATCGAGCGCCCACTATTTCCGCTCTGGCCTTTCTTTTGGAGCAACCGCGAAATGCAGGTTTCCCGCCACTTGTGCTGCTCAAAGCCGGCGCGGAAAAGCCACCAATTTATATTGCACATGGTTTGGGAAGCAGCGTGATGGACCTTTTCCACCTGGTGAAGCACCTCGAAACGGGGCATCCAGTGTATGGGTTGCAAGCCAAAGGGATCGATGGAGTAAGCACCCCCTTTCGCAGCATCGAGGAGAAGGCGCAGGTCTATCTCGAGGCTATTAAGCAGCTGCAGCCGAACGGCCCCTACTATTTCATCGGCTATTCGCTTGGCGGCCTGGTGATGTTCGAAATGGCACGGCGTTTAGTGAAAAAGGAGGAGCGGGTTGGTTTACTTGCGATGGTGGATTCTTACCCGCACGCATCCCGCCTTTCAGCGGTGCAGCGTGTGCGCCTCAATGCACGGGTTGCACGACGACGCGCTTCGATGGCGCTTCGTTCCACGATGCGAATGTTAGGTTTTGCGGAGGGGCCTCCCCAGAAACTCACACTCTACCGCGCCCCGCTCCACGGCTCGTTCGCTCCCGCCATGCAAGTCGTTCGTGAGCACACGTATTCGGCGTTAAAGAGGTACCAGCCACGCTTTTACAAAGGCACAATAAAATTCGTGCGAGCAGAGACCGTCACTAATTTCCCTGAGGATCCGGTGCCGGTATGGGGGCCACTGACTGCGGAATTCGATGTCGAGACAGTGCCCGGCGACCATATCGCGATGCTTACCACACACTTTGAAAGATTGGCGTCGGTGTTGAATACTTGGCTGCGAGGCGCTTTGTGCCACTAAAATACTGATGAAACTCGAAGGGCCTTTGGACTTCACTCGCAGGCTTTGATGAACCCTACCGCGGTCGATCGAGCAGCCTCCAAGCTTGCGGCGGCCAAGCTTAGAGTAATCGAAATGGATCCTGACACGGATCCTCGCTGGACGGCTTTGGTCCTTTCGCATCCCAGCGGCTCTGTTTACCATCACCCTGCCTGGCTTCATGTTCTTTCGAGGGAGTACCGGCAGGAAATTTTGCATCTTGCCTGCGAGTCTGATGATGGCCGGCTTCTGGCGGTAATGCCGATGATGTATACGAAAGGGCTGCCGTTCCACATCGGCGGACCGCTAACCGGGCGCCGGCTCTCCTCTTTACCCCGAACACCGCTGGCCGGACCCCTTTCTAACGATCATCGGGCCACCATCGCACTGGTTGAGGCGGCGCTCGAGCGCGTTCGCCAGCAGCCGCGCATACAGCTACAAATCAAAATGCAGGGCCCTGAGCTCGACGGATTCGTCAATGGGGTCTTCTCCTCACCCTGGAGAAATTCGTATTTGCTGAAACTGCCCTTGAGTTCTGAAGGACCATTTTGTATCAGCGATGGTCATGAAAGAGCCAAAATCAAGTGGGCAGTCAACAAAGCAGCGAAGCTTGGCGTAGTCGTCCGTCCAGCGGAGAAGGAATCGGAAATTCGCGCGTGGTACGGACTATACCTTGACACCATGCGCCGACACATGATCCCTCCTCGACCTTACCGTTTTTTTCTCGCTTTATGGGAAATCCTAAAGCCGCAAGGCATGATGCAGTTGCTCCTGGCGGAACAACAGAAAAGTTTCAACACCAGGATCATAGCCGGTTCGATCTTCCTCTTGTTTGGAAACACGGTATCGTACGCTTTCAACGGTTCGCATCGCAGGGATCTTTCACTCCGTCCGAACGATGCAATCCAATGGAGAGCCATTAACGACGCTTGCAGAAGTGGCTATCGCCAGTTCGACCTGGGTGAGGTTGCGGAAGAGCACCGCGATTTAGCCAGGTTTAAGAGCAAATGGGGTGCGAAGCCCGCGCGCATGTACAGGTATTACTCCGCGGCCTCAGGCGACTCGCAGTCAGTGGCAAATGACTCGAGAAGTGGCGCCGCATCCTGGGCGCAAACCGTTTGGCGCCGATTGCCCATCAAGGCCACCGAGTGGATAGGCGACCAGATCTACAGCTATCTTTAGCCGGTACTGCCAGGACACAGAGAATAGGTAACGATGACAATCCCAATTCCGCTACCGAGCAAGCAAATGACCGGAGCAGAAGCGGTAATCCGCACATTAATGGCCGGAAGGGTCGACACTTGCTTCACAAATCCCGGTGCTTCGGAAATCCATTTGGTTGCCGCGCTGGATCGCATGCCCGAAGTGCGCTGCGTACTCGGCCTCTTTGAAGGCGTGGTTACGGGCGCCGCCGACGGCTATGCGCGGATGGCGGGAAAGCCGGCCGTGACCATGCTTCATCTTGGCCCCGGGCTCGCTAATGGTCTCGCCAATCTGCACAACGCCTACCGCGCGCGTATCCCAATGATCAACGTCGTCGGTGATCATGCAACCTATCACCTGCGGCACGACACGCCACTTACTAGCGATATCGAGGCGATCGCGCGACCGTATTCACGGTGGGTGAGGACCGCGTCAAGCGCCTGTGAAGTTGGTTACGATGTGGCGGAAGCGATTACCGCATCCCGTACATCACCCGAAGGCATCGCGACATTGATTATCCCTGCCGACGTTAGTTGGAGCGGAGGTGGCGTGGTTCCGCGAATTCCTGCCGTACCCCGCGCTCCGTTACCCGGGGTCGAGACAGTGGAACACGCGGCGACCATGCTCCGCTCGGGTTTGCGCACCGCTATGGTGCTTGGCGGAAACGCTCTCTATGGCGAAGGCTTGGCGGAGGCCGGGCGTATCGCAAAAGCTACCGGCGCGAAGCTTTTTTCTCCTTATCCCTTCACGCGTCTGGAAAGAGGAGCCGGCGTTCCCGCAGTCGAGCGGATTTACTATGTTCTCGAACAGGCCAAAGAGCAGCTGAAGGACTTTCGCCAGCTTGTTCTGGTCGGTGTCTCGGCGCCGATGGCGTATTTCGCCTACGAGGGACAAGACAGCACTCTTACGTTGCCTGAGTGCGAGCTTTACACGCTGGCGCGCAATGGGGAAGACTGTATTGGGGCTCTCAAGGCAGTGTCGGCGGCCTTGTCGCTCGATAAAAACCAATTGGCTGAGGAAAAGATCAAACGGCCTGGGTTGCCGACTGGGGAGATTACCCTGCCGGGTATCGCCGCGGTGATCGGCGGGCTGCTACCCGAGCAGTCCATCGTAGTCGACGAGTCCATGACCTCGGGGCGCGACATCATGCCGGCTACCAAAGGGGCACCTCCACATGACTGGCTGGGCAATACGGGCGGGGCGATCGGGATCGCTATGCCGCTGGCCCTAGGCGCCGCAGTGGCCTGTCCTGACCGCAAAGTATTGTGCTTGACGGCCGACGGCAGCGGGATGTACACCCTACAGGCGCTTTGGAGTATGGCGCGCGAGGGCGTCAATGTCACGACGGTAGTGTTCAATAACCGCAAGTACGCTGTCCTGAAGCGCGAGTTTCTGAATCTAGGTATCGGACATCCCGGCCAGCGAGCGCTCGATATGTTCGAGCTTAGTCGTCCGGATCTCGACTGGGTGCAGTTGGCAAAGGGGATGGGGGTGCCGGCCACTCGGATTACATCGGTCGATGCGTTCGCAAAGGCTTTGCGGCGAGGTCTCGAAAGTGAGGGGCCTTCGTTGATCGAGGTACCGCTGTAGTTGCATGGTCAACACTGACGGGCCCCACCTCACGCCGCCGATCTTTAGCGTAATTGTCGCCGTTTATAACGACTGGGTTCCACTTACCCGATGCTTGAGCTCGCTAGCTGGCCAGTCCAGCGGGCCGAGTTTCGAGGTCATAATAGTGGACGACGGCAGCCAGGATCCGATACCTCAGTCCCTCCTCCTCCGCAGCTTCCCTGTCACGGTAATCAGGCAATCTCATGCGGGCATATCCGCCGCGCGCAACAGTGGCGTCAAAGCTTCTAAAGGCTCCATTCTGTTGTTCGTCGATGCCGACTGCGATCTGCAATCCGGCTGCCTGGCAATTCTCGATTCAACAATCGCGCGTTCTCCGCAGCACAATTGTTTTCAATTGCGCCTCACCGGCGATTGCTCTTCGCTGGTCGGTCGCGCCGAAGAACTCCGGCTGATAGCTCTGCAACGCCACCTGCTCCAGGCCGATGGCCGTATCCGGTATTTGAACACCGCAGGCTTCGCCATCCGGCGTACGCAAGTAGATATCGAAAGAGGACTCTTTGATCCAACAGCGTTGCGGGCTGAAGACACTCTTTTGCTCGTCAGTCTGATGCAACGAGGCGAGCTTCCGCTCTTCGTTGTGGATGCGGTCGTTCAGCACGTGATTCCATTGACGCTCGGTGAGTGCTTCCGCAAAGATATCCGTACGGTCTGTCTCGAGGAGAGAGCCTATGAGATCATTGCGGCGAAGGGACTCAGCATTCGTGTAAGTCACTGGCAACGAATGAGAATGCTCCTGTCTATGTGGAATATTTCGGGGAACCGTTCCATTGGGCGGTTAGCTTGGTTTGTCGTCACCGCCCGGCAGACGTTGCAACGGACTATTCCGCTTACCTACCGCTATCTGCCCGGCCGGCCTACCTAGTTCGAGTCGACTGCGAATTCGCCCAAATGAACTGTTTGGCCTGATGTGACTCGGATCTATGAAATCGACCCCTTGCAGGACCCACGGTGGTCGGAATTCGCCCAAAGCCACCCCCGCGCTTCCGTCTTTCATAGCCCTAGCTGGTTGCGCGCGCTTCGTTGGGCCTATGGCTACGAGACCGCTGCTTTAACGACATCCGCGCCGGGCGAACAGTTGAGAGACGGGCTGGCGTTTTGCCGCATCAAAAGCCGCCTCACCGGGATCCGAATCGTCTCGCTACCTTTTTCCGACCATTGCGAGCTATTAGTCGACGAGCAGGCAAACTTGGATGCGATGCTGGTTCACCTAAGGGAGCGCTTGACTGATGAGAACGCAGACTACATTGAACTAAGGTCCGTCACAGGTAGACCAAGCCCCTCTATTGGATTCACCGCAAGTGACACTTATCTCTTGCACAGTGTCGACCTTGCGGGAAGCTCCGAAGCACTGTTCCGAACATTTCACAAGGACTGCGTGCAAAGGAAGATCAGGCGCGCGGAACGAGAATCGCTGACATATGAATCAGGCAACTCGGAAGATCTTTTGGCGAAGTTCTATCGGCTGCTCGTCATAACCCGGCGGCGGCAACATCTTCCGCCACAACCGCTTTCCTGGTTTCGGAGTTTAAGCCGGGCATTTGGCAACGGCCTGCAGGTGCGAGTGGCATCTCAGCGGGGTCGCCCGATAGCAAGCATACTAACGTTGAAACGCGGCACGACAATAACCTACAAGTATGGATGCAGTGATGCCCACTTTAACAATCTTGGCGGAACGGCACTTTTGTTCTGGAAAACAATCCAGGAAGCGAAGCAAACGGGCCTGACTCGATTCGATCTTGGCCGATCTGACCTCGATAACGAGGGTCTCGTCAGCTTCAAAGAGCATTGGGGCGCCCAACGTACAGTTATCGAATACTTGAGATTTCCGGACCGCCCCACGTCCCACAGAGCTGCCTGGAGTAAGAATCTCATGGGGCGACTCGTTACAATCGCTCCCGAATGGTGTTTGATAGCTACGGGCAAGTGGTTATATCCTCACATCGGCTGACTTCCTTTCCGAGTAGCTTAGCCCTCAGGCCCTTCTTGCCTAGCCTGTTGGTTTTGCCACATTTTTTGTAGAGTACCAAGCGCTCTGCTTGCGACGGCTTAGGATGCAGGCGCGCGTTAACATCGGCTCGCCCCACGGAACATCGTGATAGGCCGAGCGCAAGTACGGGCTTGCCGCATCCCTGATCCATTCCTGAGGGAAAAGGGCGATCGTGTCGCTCTCCGTCAATTTGGAAGCTGGTAAAGCGGGCTCACCCGACACAGCAGCATAGAGTGCCGCTGGCAGATCGCATCCTGGTCCGAGCGTTAAGTGTCCTGTTTGAGTCGACCGGGGATTGATCTCGATTAGGTGCGCGTTCTCAGTATCTGCCTCAAGCATGAAATCAAATCCATGCAATCCTGAAAGGCTCAGCTGGCGAACCATCGTTGCGACGGCAGATGCCATTTCTGAGTTCTCGATCAATTTCAATACAGTGGCGTGCCCGGTGGAGCGTGCTTTCTTGATGACCCGAAAATGAAGTGCTGCCAGTACGGCGCCTCTCCAGCAGGCGACCGCGCTGGTTGCTTCGCTCCCCGCCACAAAAACCTGCGCATTGACGGTTAAGCGCCGGCGAAATATCGATCGCCCGAGCAAAGTGCTGTCCTGGTCTAACACCGTTCGCTTGAGCGCCCGCGCCAGCAGGGGAGGCCGCGATAGCCTCTGAAAAGCGCGTTCCGCTTCTTCGATGCTGTGGACGATTTTCACGCCATCGCCCCCAGACGTTTCATCCGCTTTCAGGACGATCGGAAAACCGTTGTCACCGGCCCACCTCTTCAGATCGTCTGAGCCTGCAATTACCTCAGTGTTCGGACCGCAGACACGATTGGCCCGCGCAAGTTCCAGGAACCCGGCCCTCGCAAAAACCAGCGGAAAGCTTTTGGGGTCTCCCACCGAGCGCTCGATCACTGCACAAAGGGAACCCGAAGGATCGCGGGATTGAGCCCGCTGGTGGAGGTCGCGCAGGTGCCGCGCTGCCAGATCATCACCCGGAACGATGATATTCGGCTTGGCGGCGCCGATTGCGCGGGCAAATGAATTCAGTGGCGCCAGTCCGTTGTAGCGGTAGACTCGCCTGGGCGCGCTAGTGGTCTCGAGAGGATGCTCGGAAGGACAGACCGCTTCCACCGAAAATCCCGCTTTCGCTAGGGCCAGCACTAGCCGCGCAGTCGGAAACCAGCGATCGGTTGCGGCTACCAGTAGGGTGGGTTTCACCGTTTAGAAGTCTGTGTCTGACCGGCAACCTGATGCGGGCACTCACCCCCGCAAGCGGCAGATCTGATACAGTTCTACCACGCGAATCCTACAAATGAATCAGTCCAGTTCTTCTGTTCGCAGTATTTCGGACACCGCTCGTTGGGTCGCCTACTTTCGGGCGCTGGAAAGCCGGCGTCCCGACGCCCTGTTCCGCGATCCTTTTGCCGAGGTTCTCGCAGGTGAGCGCGGCTTCGAGATCGCCAACACGCTTCCCGAGGGAAACAAGCACGATTGGGCATGGGTGGCGCGGACCTTCCTCTTCGACCGCTTCCTCGCGCGTGAGATCGAGGCCGGGTCGGATGTGGTGCTGAACCTTGCGGCGGGACTCGATGCTAGACCTTACCGCTTACCGCTACCCTCTGACCTTCGGTGGATCGAAGTGGATCTGCCCGAAGTCATCTCCTACAAAGAAGACGTTCTCGCGAACGAGACGCCGAGGTGCAAGCTCGAGCGAATCACTTTGGACTTGTCAGACGTGCAGGCTCGCCGCAGGCTATTTGAGGGGCTGGATCTTGAGGCAAAGAAAGTTGTTGTCGCGAGCGAAGGACTACTGATCTATTTCACGGCAGAAGCTGTCGGGTTGCTGGCAAAAGATCTCGCTCGTGGCAATCATTTCACAAGCTGGATTATCGATCTGGCGTCGCCGGGCCAATTGAAGCTAATGCAGCGGACGACAGGAAAGCAGCTCAGCGAGGCGGGCGCGCCGTTCCAGTTCGGACCGCTGGAAGGGTCAAATTTCTTCTCGCCCTTCGGCTGGGAGCCGACTGATGTTCAGGGCATGTTGAAGACCGCGGCGGAATTTAACCGGCTACCCCCCGAATTGCTCTCGTTACTGCCAGAACCGAAAGGACCGCCAGGCAATTATCCCTGGACGGGTGTCTGCTTGCTGCACAAACGGTGAGCCAGCGTGATGGCAAACTTATCTGTCTCCTCGTAGCGCGGCGAACTCGACGCCTTCTGCGAGCGGCTTGCTTACGGAAGGCCATTCGCCTAGGAAACATGTTTCCGTACTTTTGTTTCAGGATATACTGGAAAGCGTCCTCCCCGCCCGCTCGAAAGGAATTCCATGGACGAAAAAGAACGCACGCGCACGCTGGCCCTGACATTGGGGCAGATCGAAAAGCAATTCGGAAAAGGCTCGATTCTGCGCCTCGGCGCGAAGGAAGCGATTGTTCCGGTTTCGGTGATTTCGAGCGGATCCATCTCGGTCGATTACGCGCTTGGAGTGGGGGGCTTTCCACGCGGACGCATCTGCGAAATTTTCGGGCCGGAGTCTTCGGGTAAAACCACCATTGCGCTGCAGGTGGTGGCGGAAGCGCAGAAGATGGGCGGCATGGCTGCCTTTATAGATGTGGAACACGCGCTCGATCCGATTTACGCGAAGAAGCTCGGGGTGGATGTAGACAATCTACTGGTTTCGCAGCCGGATTTCGCCGAGCAGGCCCTCGAGATTACGGCTGCACTGATCACTTCGGGCTCGATCGACGTGCTGGTTCTCGATTCTGTCGCGGCGCTGGTACCGAAAGCGGAGCTCGATGGCGAGATGGGCGACTCCCACATGGGCGTGCAGGCGCGGCTGATGTCGCAGGCCATGCGCAAGCTGACCGGGATCGTGTCGAAGTCGAATACCTGCCTGATTTTTATCAACCAGATCCGCGAAAAAATCGGGGTGATGTTCGGCAATCCGGAGACGACGACGGGCGGTCGGGCTCTGAAATTTTATTCTTCGGTGCGGGCGGATATCCGGCGCATTGCGGCCATCAAAGATGGGGAGACGGTGACGGGCAATCGCACGAAGGTCAAGATCGTAAAGAATAAGGTGGCGGCGCCGTTTCGCGAAGCGGAGTTTGACATCATTTACGGTGAAGGCATTTCGCGCGAAGGCGATCTGCTCGATCTGGGCACAGCGAATAATGTGGTGGAGAAGAGCGGCTCGTGGTACAGCTACAAAGGCGAGCGAATCGGGCAGGGGCGCGAGAACGCCCGGCAGTTCTTGAAGGATAATCCGGACGTTCTGGCGCGCATCGATGGCGAGGTGCGGAAGGTACTCGGGTTGACGAAGAGCGCTGAGCAAGTGCAAGACGGCGCACCGGCTCCACCGACCCCGATCGATGCTGCGAAGGCGGTAGCGAGGGGGAGATAGGCCGGAGGAGCTGATAGCAGAATCCGCGTTGGTTATTGGCGGAGGTTGCCGGCTGTTTATTGCGATAATGGCGAGTGTCGAAGGCAGTCTATCTCTGCGTGCTTGCGTGCCTGGTTGGGGCGCAACTACGGGCTGACAGTCAATCCGAACTGGCCGACCGGGCAGAGCAACAGATTCGGGCCGGCAATAAGGATGAGGCGCTCGCGACGTTAGCTAATGCGGCGGCAGCGTCGCCGGTAACCGCCGAGTCGGAGGACCGAATCGGGTTTCTCTATGCGGTTCTGCAGCGGCCCACAGATGCCGTTCCGCACTTCGAGAACTCGATCAAGCTGAACGGGGATTACGCGCCCGCGCACTACCACCTGGGCGTCGCGCTCTGGAACGAGGAGCAGCGCGAACGGGCGCTGAGCGAGTTGCAGACTGCAGCAAAATTGGACCCGAAGAACTTCGATTACCAACGCCGTTTGGGGATGGCCTATCAGCGTACCGGAGATCTAATGAGCGCGGTAAACGCATTTGCGAGCGCGGTTGATCTGCAGCCCACGAACGACGATTTGCGGAATAATTATGCCTTTCTGCTGATCGATACGCGCCAGGCGGACCGCGGGATTGAAGAATCGCGGAAGGTGCTGGAGCATAATCCGAAAGACACGAGCGCACTGATGAACATCGGGTATGCCGACCTGAAGAAAGGCGACTTCGATCAGGCCGGGAAGACATATCGCGACGTGCTCGCGATTGATGCGAACTCAGCGGCAGCACATTACGATTTGGGGATTGCGCTCAAAAGCAAAGACCAGCTCGAAGCCGCCCAGAAGGAGTTCCGTGAAGCCATTCGGTTAGATCCTTCTCTTGCGCAGGCTCATTACTCTTTGGGTATCGCGGACTGGCAGCTGGGCGATTTCGCCGGTTTGGCGGATGAGATGCGCGCCGCGATCAAAGTTTTTCCGGAGTACGCGGAAGCACATTACATGCTAGGCATTGCGTTGAAGCAGGGCGGCGATCTCGATGGAGCGCTGGCCGAGCTGAGAGAATCGGTGAGGCTGGACGCGAGCACGCCGGGGCCGTACAACACTATCGGCCAGATTCTGCGTATGAAGGGCGACAAGCAAGGAAGCGAAGAAGCGTTCGCGACTGGGGCGCGCATCAAGAAAGAGAACGAATCGGAGCTGGCGAACACGCTCGAGCAGGGGATGCGCGGCGGCACCGTGATGAAGCCGCTCACCCCGGAACCGGGCGGCCAACAACCGCAGGCGAACACCGATCCTCATTAGCCACCGCATGCCGTCCCGCAGAACATTTGTTAAATCGTTGTGTGCCAGCTTGCCGGTGTTCTCGCTGGATCAGTTGCTGGGTGGAACTGGGCTAGGCGTACAGTTTGTGAATGTAGCGCGCGAGGCGGGTCTAAATGCAAAGACGACCTTCGGCGCGGAGAGCAAAAACAAGTATTTGCTCGAGACTACGGGCTGCGGCGTGGCGTTCATCGACTACGACAACGACGGCTGGCTCGACATTTTCTTTGTAAACGGAACGCGCTTCGAGACTACGTATACGACGGGTGCCGAGCCGGTCAGCCGGCTTTACAAAAACAACCGGGATGGCACGTTTACAGATGTAACCGTAAAGGCGGGCGTGGGGCGTACGGGTTGGGGACAAGGCGTCTGCGCGGGCGACTACGACAACGACGGGCACGAGGATCTATTCGTATCGTACTGGGGCGATTGCGCGCTCTGGCGGAATAATGGCAATGGAACGTTTACCGATGTGGCTGCCCAGGCGGGCGTGACAACACGCACCACAACGGGGCTGAAGCGTTGGAATACAGGGTGTGCATTCCTCGATTACGACCGCGACGGGCATTTGGATCTCTATGTGGCTAACTATATTGACTTCGATCCGAAAACGGCGCCACTGCCCGAGAGCGGACCGTGCTTATATGAGGGCCTGATGGTGGCGTGCGGCCCCCCGGGATTGCAGGGCGGCAAAGATATTCTGTTCCATAACAACGGCGATGGCACATTCAGCGATGTGTCGGAGAGAGCTGGAATTCTGAAGAAGCAGGGCACGTACGGCCTAGGCGTGCTGGTAGGGGACTTCGATGACGACGGCTGGCCGGATATTTATGTGGCGGATGACTCGTCGCCTTCGGCGCTGCTAAAGAACAATCACGACGGCACGTTTACCGACGTCGCGCTCGAGTGGGGCGTGGCCTTCGGAGCAGATGGCAAAACGCAAGCGGGTATGGGCGTTTCGGCAGCAGACGTTTACGGCAATGGCAGGCTCGACATCGTCAAGACCAACTTTGCTGGCGATACCTCGAGCCTCTACAGGAATCTAGGCGGAGGAAATTTCGAAGATGTAACGTTCCAAGCGGGGCTCGGGCGAAACACGCGCTTCCTTGGCTGGGGCGCTTGCTTCTTAGATTTCGATAACGACGGCTGGCCGGACATTTTGACTTGCAACGGGCATGTCTATCCGGAGGTGCGGGAGAAGGCGAGCGAGTCGGGATATCGGGAGCGAAAAGTGCTATATCACAATCTCGGAAACGGGAAGTTCGAGGATGTCTCGCTCGAAGCGGGTCCGGGGATTCTCGAGCCGGTCGCGGGACGGGGTTGCGCAATCGGGGACTTCGACAATGACGGCGATCTGGACCTGGTTGTAAATTGCGTGAACGATCTGCCGCAACTGCTACGCTGCGACACCACGCTGAAGCGTAACTGGCTCAAGGTGAAACTGGTCGGCGCGAAGTCTAACCGGTCGGGGATTGGCGCACGAATCTATTGTCAGCCGGAAGGCGAGCACCGGCAAATGAACGAAGTGCGGAGCGGCGGAAGCTATTTCTCGCAGAGCGATCTGCGCGTGCACTTTGGGCTGAAGCTGGCGACGAAGGCGGACCTGGAGATTCATTGGCCGAGCGGCGTAGTGGACAAAATTGCGGGAGTGAAGGCGAACCAGGTGGTGAAGGTAGTGGAAGGAAAGCTTTGAACGTAAAATCGGGGAGAATGACTTTATGGGTGCCGTAGCAGAGAAGCTGACGTTCGCTGAATTTCAAACTAGATATGAGCACGGTGACCGCTCATACGAATACTGGCATGGGGAGGCTGTGCCGAAGGGAATGCCGACTTGGATTCATGGACTCCTGCAGGCGATCATCGGTCGCTTGCTTCACGAATCCGGCTACACTGCGGGCGCGGAGGTGGAACTGCGGATCATTCCCAACGCGCATCCGAAACCCGACGTAATCGCGACAAGTCACGATGTCGAGCAGCCGTATCCGACCAAGGCGGTCGACGTGGTTGTCGAAGTTCTTTCGCCAGACGACAGGATGCCCTACGTTCTGGAGAAATGTCAGGCGTACAGCGAATGGGGATTCGAGTATATTTACGTCGTCAATCCGGAAAGCAAGCAACTCTTTCGCTGGACTGGCTCGGCGCTGGAGCTTACGGATAAGTTGACTACTATTCCGGCAGAAAGAATTTGGCAAGAGTCGGAGAAGGATTTACGGCGGCGCGGCTAGGCGCCTCGTGCAGGTGGAAGAGGCGCTTATCGTAGGTGATCCATTTGCACCATTCGATGGCGAGATGGCGCGCGTCGGGATGAAGGGGATTCAGGAGGAAGTTGGTCGACTCGGGCGCGGGAAGAGAAGGGACGCTCAAGAGAGCAGAGGTGTTCGCCGTGAGCCAGGCATCACCGAGCGATTGTGTTTGAGGGAGATTCCTTCGCCAATCGGGGGAGAGCTCAGAGGCTGACAGAGTGCCGGTTGAAACGGAAGCAGCAGCGGCGGCTTTGACGAGCTGGTAGGCGTCTGGAAAGAGTCTGGGATCGCCTTTTAAATTGGCGAGGACTTCGACCAGCGCGAGGGCGGGGTGCTCGGAGAGGTAGACGATGCGTTTGCCCCGGGCAGCGGTATGCCAGCGCCCATCGGCGCGTTCGCCTCCTACGCCTTGCAGGTCACAGCGATTGCTGATACGCCACAGCAGTCGCACAGGCCGCGATCCCGCGTCAGCAAACAAAAGCAGTCATTTCGGCGGACTTGGGCGCGGGTCGCGAGTCCGTTGTGCGACGAATTTCCTGAAGATTATCACGCATATACGCCTTCCTCGATCTGCCAAAGCATATTTTCGATCACCCGGCCGCCGGATTCAGTATGCAGCAGGCTGAAAGGAGCGCGGCCGTTGAGGCGATCATCGGGAGAGCGCAGCCAGGCAAGCGCTTTATCGTGATTGCGGAAGACCTGATCGGCGAGCGAAACCATCCGGGCAACGCGCACTACGCGGTCGGTCTCTTCGTGCGACAACCGCTCGCCGCGAACTTTGCGGTGTTTGAGAGTGCGCGGGGAGATGACGACGTCGGAGACTTCGGAGAAGGTTAACCCCTGTTCTTTGAGGCGGTCGACGCTACCGAGCGGGAGACCTTGCTCGACAATTCCGGCCAAGTCGAGCTCGGATTGCGCGGAAATACCGAGGTGATCGATTAAGTTAAGTAAGTTGAGAGTGGTGGACATGGAGGTCTCTAGACATTATGCCATAACTTAGGGAGGCAAAATGGCTTAGAGTGTCTCAGGCACCGATCCATTCCAGCTTCAGTCTCTTTTCTTGTGCTACAACCGCCCTCAATTCCGTATCGCCGGTGACTAGTGGCGCGGCACGCAGAATGGCGGTGCCAGCCGCGAAAGCATCTGCATACGAGATTGCGTGGCGAGCTTTCAGGGTGGCGGCCAGCATGACCAGCTCGTCGGATGCCGATTCGGTTGTAATCAGCGGACGAAGATTCTCCAGAACGTGTTCCCCATAGGCCAGATTTCTTGCTTTAGCCGAGAGATAGAAAATCTCACCCAGATTCACGATGTTCATGACCAGCTTACCTTCGCGCCGGGCGGCTACGCCGAGCAGATTACGGACCCGCTCGGCGGCCGGTTGTTGTCCTTTGAGCCACGCCATGATAGCCCAGGCGTCGAGAACGAATTCGCCCACTTAGGACCAGCGCTGGTCTTTGGCCCGCTCCGCTTTCTTCTCCTCGCGCATGATGCTCTCGACATCCACATCGGTCAGCGAGCCCTCGAGCGAGGCCAGCGACTCTGGACGAACTTTTGGAGGATGCATAACCCAGATGCCTATTGCTTGGTGAACAGCATCCTGCACACTTATGCCGCGAGCGGCGGCTAAACTCTTGAAATGCCGCAATTCCGCTTGTGGCAAGCGTACGGAGAGGGTCTTAGAATGCTTGCTTGCTGGCATGCTTGCATTCTAACATGGAAACTAATGTAATACTAAAGAAAAAACGGCCGGACGAGCTTGGAGTTCGTCCGGCCATCGGTACCTTCCGACTGCTTTTTCGCGTTAGAAGTTGATGCTTCCAGAAAACTGGAGGCGGCGCATTTGATAATTCCCACTTTCGGCCAAGCTGGTAATCTGCCCCGTGTTTCCGGACTGAATATCGGCATTGGGCAGGCCAAGGTTCGCGTGATTGAGAAAATTGGTGCTGTCCACGCGGAGCTGGAACTTGAAGCGTTCCGTGATCGAAAAGACCTTCATGAGCGCGGCATCCTGGTTGATGAAGTGCGGGCCGATCAAAGTATTGATCGGGTAGTTCCCAAAAGTGTTCGAAGCGGGCAGCGTGTAAGCGCCGCTGGATAGCGGCAAAATCCACTGTGCGCGACTCTCGTTCGGCGCATAGGGACTGCCGGTACCGACATTGGGCCGGTTATTCGGACCCGCGTAGGGCTGCGTGCCAGTCCCGTAATTGTCGATCGTCGGCATGAACGGCAGACCGGAGTAGAAGGTCGTGATACCGCTAATGTTCCACCCGCCGAGTACGGCGTCGACGAACTTGTTGCTGTTGGCACCCCACTTCCGGCCGTGGCCGAATGGAATATCGTAGTTTTGGGCCAGCACTACTTGATTATGCGGCATAAGAGCATTGTTGCCATAGCCGAGCGGGCGGTCGTAGAGGAAGGTGTATTGCTCGTTACCGCCCCAACCATCGCCTTTAACCACTTGATAAGTGTAGTTGCCCTGCAACGTGTAACCCGCCGCGGCATTCACCTTGAATAGACTCTGGAAGGAGTTGTATTGACTGTTCGAACAGTTGCAGAAGTCGCTTACTGCAGTGGTCCAGCCGTAGTTGTACCTCGGGCCAAGCAGGCCGGCGAATGGATACGTTCCCGTGTTGCTCGAGGAAGACCCGGGAAGAAAATACTGCTGGTTGATGTTGGTGTTCTCATCCGTGCCGAGAATCATATGCCGGCCAGAGTTACCGACATAACCACCCGAAACCACGAATTTATTTGTTATCTGCCGCTGAACTGTGAAGTTGTACGCGTAAACAGTCGGCATGGTCAGCGTTCCTGGGCGAGTAAAGGCACCGACGTTGTTTCCCGGCCATGTAAAGGTTCCGTTTGGACCCGGCGTGTACGGGGCGAGATTCGGGGCGGGAGGTCCGTTAGCTAGGGTGAACACGTCGCAGAAGTTGGTCGGGCAGCCACCCGGTGAACTTTGATTGAGCGTCTGATTCAGCAGAACCGGAGGGTTCTGGGTAACGTTGTGGCCGAAGTTGTTTCCGAAGGTGCCCAGGCTATAGCTCCAGCCGTAGCCGGCGCGAATGACGGTTTTGGGCGTGATCTGGTAAGCGAGGCTCGCGCGAGGAGCAAAGTTGTGCCAGTTCATGTTCTGGTATCCGTGATTGGATGTCAGACCCACACCGAAAACATCCATCTGCCCCGTGTTTACATTGAGCTCAGCGCCATTGCCCGCGGCGTTAACGGTTTCGGGGAATACCCATTCCCAGCGGACACCGTATGTGAAGGTGAGCTTTGGACTGATGTGGAACTCATCCTGCGCATACCAGAACAGCCGTTTCTGACGCTCTTGGGCATCCGTGCTGGTGCTGACATACCGGTTGAAGCTGGTGACGGCACCGAGCAGGAAGTTTGCTGTCGCATTGCCGCCGACTGGATTTCCGCCGACGCTAGTGACATCCCCGGTGTAGCTGTTATTGAAGAAAAGCTGACCGGCACGATGGTTGTCGCTGGGAACCCGAAGGTTCAAAGCGTAACGAACGTCTGCGCCGAATTTAAAGTTATGGTTCCCGTGGATTTTGCTGATGTTATCGACAAACTGATACTGCCGCTCCAACTGATCGAGTGGGCAGTTGCAGTGTGTGTTGTTGCCAAGAGCATACCCGATGCTGGTGGTGGCGCCGTTTGGATTGTCAATTTCGAAGTAAGGCAGGGCAGAGGTATAGGTCTTATCCAAATTGAGGCCCGGGACGCCGGCGGCGGTGGCGGGCTGCGTTCCGTAGCCGTTCGGCACATCGTTCACGTGATAGCGCATGTAGCCAAAGCGGAACTCGTTGATGAGTGTCGCGTTGGCAGTGTGCGTCCAACCGGCAGCGATGCTTTCATTGAAAGTAGATGAGCTACCTGCGTAATTGGTATTGTTGAAAGCCTGACCGCCGGCTTCTTCCCCGAACACCCCGGGTGCCTGCAACTGGAACGTGGCATAGCTGTAACGGCCGAAGAAGGTATTTTTCTCATTGCCGTAGTAGTCCCAACGGGTGTTCCACAGATTTCCGTTGTTGCTAAGGGCACCGCTATTTTCATAGTTATTGTACGGGGCGGCAACGCCGTTTACCACGCTTCCAACCGTATTGGGGAGCGGGAAGTACTGCAGGAGGTTTAGCGCCTGCGGGCTTACCAGGGCCGCCGGAATGATGTTGCCTGCAAATGGGGACCGCCCCACACCGGTCGTGGGGTTGCCGGTCCTCGGATCATAGATCTGATAATTCGCGGAACCGGTTTGCACAGCGAGCCAGTCACCGAAGTTGAGATTCCCGCCCGGTTGGCCGATACCGCGCTCCTGGGCGGTAGGCACAGTGGTCAACAGCGAACCACCAATTGCCTCGCGATTCAGTTGGGCATCGCCAAAGAAGAACAGCTTGTCTTTGATGATCTTGCCTGAGATCGAGCCGCCAAACTGGTTCTGGCGTGTGGTGGGCGTAAAGGCTCCCGGACGGCCCGGTATCGGGGTGTTTTGGCTGAAAGGATTACGGCCGAAGTCCTGGAATCCGGGAGTATTTACAAAGAGGTACTCGAAGGCGTCACCGTGGAACGAGTTCGTTCCCGACTTGGTCGAATACGTCATGACACCGGCGGAGGTGTAGCCATATTCAGCGTCATAGTCCTGGTTTGCCTGTTTAACTTCGTTCACGGAATCGAAAGTAGGATTGACGACGATGATGCCAAGAATCGGATCCTGGTTGATTGTGCCATCTAAGTAGTAGCCGGTGCTGTCGAAGAGCTGGCCGTTCACAACCATTTGAACGCTACCCTGGGGATTCTCGTCGGCAGCGTGCTGCCATCCTGTTGAAACCGTCCCTGGGTTCAGCAACGTTAACGCCTGGAGATTGCGGCCAATGCTGGGCATCTGCGAAATCTGCTGCGAAGTAAACGTCTGCGCGACGTCGGCGCGATCCGTTTGCAGCAGAGGCGCAGCCGCCGTCACTTCGACGGTTTGCTCCACGTTACCTACCTGCATCGAGGCGTTAAATTGTGTCGCCTGATCGACCTGCACGGTAAGCTCGTTAGAAACTACCTTCGTAAACCCAGCCGCTTCGATTGTGACCTTATACGGGTCAGGGATGAGCTGGCCTTTGGTGTACTGTCCAGCATCGTTCGTCATTACGTCAGATGACGTGCCTTTTGTAAGATCTTGTATTGTGACTTTGGCGTTTGCGACGGCGGAACCGCTGGGATCGGTTACGGTGCCGGAGATACTGCCGAACACTTGCTGAGCGTGCGCACCGCCGCTTATTGCAACAAATAGAGCAGTGGCGACACAGAGACCCTGAAGAAGCCCCTTGCGTAGACTAACCATTTCTTCTCCTTGGAAGCTAAAACCTTTAGAGCTGTCCCTTGCGGCAGACCCATGCCGAAGTATACAGCCGACTCACACCATCAGGGTCAGTGTAATCCAAAAGAGGGGCGGTATACCACCTTTTTTTGCGGATAGGTAAATCCACCGATGGATGGAGAGCGCCAATGATGCTGCTCCGAGGAAAGCCTGCAATCGTTATTGAGGCAGGCGCATTAGGATACTTTGCGGGACGAGCCGCAGGAATTCGGCGGTTACGGCCGAAGCTTCCTGGGGCTGGTGAAGGCGGTCGTACAGACCGGAAAGAGCCTTATAGGACCGGTAATCGTAAGGATCGGCAGTTATGCTTTTCCGAAGGGATCCGAGCGCGGATACCGTATCACCAGCGGCGTCTTGCGCCACCCCTAAATCGAGCCAAAACTCTGCGTTTCCCGGGACTTGACGGACAGCACTTTCGAAGAGGCTGACGGCCGGAAGGGCCTGTCCGCTGCCGAGCAGCATGTACCCTTTGACGGCACAAACTTCGGCATCATCCTCGCCAGGCGGGAGCTTCGAAAGGACGCTGAATGCCTGGGCGAACGCTTCGCCCGACATCTTCGATTTCGCAGTCTGAAAGAGAGCGAGGCCAAGATTCCGGGCAGCAAATGGCGCCTTGGCGGGCTGCCAAGCTGTGATGAAGGTTTCGCTGGTAAGTACTGATACCGGAGCAGCGGGCCAGCGGCGGATGCGATGGTCGGTAATCGCGGCGTGGGAGATATCTGAAGCTTTGCGGCTGGGCATGTGACATGAAACGCAATCGAGCTGGCTCGGTTGATGAGAGGCAGCTAGTTCTGACGCGGAGTGACAGGACTGGCAGATGCTCCTGATCTGTGCCTTGCGATCGGCGGGTTCGCCATGCGGATCATGGCAGGTGCCGCACCATAACCTTCCACCGCTGCCCCGCAAGCACGCGCTCAGTGCCAGTTGCTCGGCGTGACTGACGGCGACAAAGGGCGCCTCCCGGTACACGTAGTGCGTCTCGGTCTGTTCGAGGCTTTGGCCCGGTTGGAAATCCCACCAATACTTGCCGGGATTGAGGATCACGGTAGCGCCCTCGAGGTGGCACTGCTCACAGACGCTGTCGCGTTGCCGGCGCTGTAATTTGGCGGGATTGACGATGGAGCCTGGAAACGGGTGCTGGCGATGATTCTCACTAGGGCCGTGGCAACGGTCGCAGGAAAGCGGAACGAGAGCCGTCGCGGAATCCGTCCTCTTTACGGAACCGGCATGACAGAAGAGGCAATCGGAAGTGATGGGACGAGAGAAGTCCAAAATCTTCTGGCCTTCGTAGCCGGGAGAAACGCCCCACTCGGAGCGCTGGCTGTAGAAAGAAGCAGGAGATTGAAACAGGTGGCCGCCGAGCTCGATCAGGAAGCTGCGCCCGACGTTGCCATAGCCGATCGAATAGGCAACCGGGTAATCGGCAGTAAGACTACGCTCCTCTAGGCGGTGATGAAGAACGCCGGCCTGGTGAAATATGCTGACTTGGCTCCCGGACGGTTCATGAGTGAAAGCACCGTCGGGCTCACCATGGGGAATGGATAGAGATTGGCCCATGGCAGAGCTTTCAAAGCGGCGGACTTCGCGAGGATGGCACGGCAAGCACGGATGGACCTGCGGAGCTGCCGCGCATTGCCGGGCTGTCATGGCAAAGCCGAACGCAAGAGCGGCGCGGAGCAGCAACTGCAAGCGACATTATACTTTTCATATGTTGAAGGGCCTCTTGGTCTGGGTGGCGCTAGTGGCCGCCGCGAGCCCGGCCACCGAGCTTCATCAACGCGGGGTCGAGTTGTACCAGCAGCATAAATATGCAGAAGCAATCACGGCGTTGCAGGAGGCAGTCAAGAGCGAGAGCCCGGATTCGAGCGATTACAAGGAAGCGTCACTGTTGATCGGGCAGAGCTATTTTCAGCTTGCGCAGGCGCCCAAGGCGATTCCGTGGCTCGAACGGGTTCGCAATGTGAATGAGGCGAATTATATGCTCGGGTATGCCTATCTGCAGACCTCGCGAGAGGCGGAGTCGGTGGCGGCCTTTGCGCGGCTGTTTGGGGTCGCGCCGCAGTCGGCGGCCGCTTATCTTGTTGCCGGGCAGATGATGCTCAAACAGGAATACGAAACCCAGGCGGAAGCGGTTTTGAACAAGGCTTTGGCACTCGATCCCAGGTTGCCAGAGCTGCACTATTTGCTTGCTGAGATTGCGATTTATCGCGGCAAGCTGGATAGCGGGGTAGAGCTTCTAAGACAGGAACTCGCGCTCAATCCAAATTTCAGCATGGCGTGGTATCGCCTGGGAGATGCCTTATCGCGCCAAGAACATTGGGACGCAGCAATTCCGAATTTGCAGCGCGCCGTCTGGCTGAATCCCGATTTCAGCGGGCCTTACATCGTGCTCGGGAAGTGCTATTGGAAAACAGGCAATTATGGCAATGCCGAAGGCATCTTGAAACGCGCCCTCGTGTTGGATCCGCGCAACGCCTCAGCAACATACCTGCTCGGACAGACGTTGATGTTGGCCGGCAAAAAAGACGAAGGGCGTGCCGTGCTCGAAAAGTGGAAAACGTTGCAACAGGAGAAGCCGGCCGCGCAACTAATTCCGCAACCCTAGCTGCGCCCGCACCCGGGCCAGATTGGCGCGGGCGGCTTCATGATCGGGGTTGATTCGCAGCGCCTGCTCGAAAGCCTGAGCAGCGCCGGGCAGGTCGCCGGTAATCGCCAGCAGCGTGCCTAGATTGGCCTGCACATCGGCATCGCCGGGCGCGCCTCCAGCGGCTTTTCGGAAACAGGCGAGAGCGTCGCCCATATCCTGCTTCTTGAAGTAAATCGTGCCGAGCGCTGCCTGGGCCTGCGCGTCGTCGGGCTTGGCCTGCAGGAAACGTTGATATTCCGTTGCGGCAGCATCCAAATCTCCCCCGGCCACGAGTGCGCGCGCCAGATTGTAGCGGGCATTGGCGTAATCGGGGTCTGCCTTCAGCGTTTGGCGGAGCTGGTCGATCGCTTCGGGCAGCCGATCCTGCAGCATGAATACAGCGGCCAGACTGTTGCGGGCTGTCGCGCTGCGCGGCTCGATTTTGAGAGCGGAGCGGTAACTGGCAATCGCCTCGTCTAGTTTGCCGCGTGTCTGCTCGAGAGCCCCGAGATTGTAATTAGCAACGAAATCGGCGGGATACTTCTCGAGCCGGCGGCGCATGACCGCTTCCTGCAAAGTAAGGCGGGGATCGCCTGGGGAATTTGCATTCGCCTTGGGCAAGACCTGTAGCCAGACGTGCCCCATTTCGTCCTGGCTGCGGTTGCCGGTCTCGACCAGCTTGGGCGGCCGGTTTGGATTCCGCGGATTATCGGCGGAGTTGTCGTTTGAGATGCGCATAGCGACTACCGTGCCCTTGGGCAGCGGAATGGGTCGCTTGTATTCATACTCGGCTTGCCAGTTGATGTCCCAGTCGGGAATACGGATCAGCCAGCGGCGGGTGCCGTCCGGCAGCGTGGCCCAGGCCTCGATGGTTCTGCCGAGATAATGCGCGTGGGGGTAGATGGCAAGAAGGTCCACATCGACCGGCAGCTTGAGCGAATCGGTCACAACGAAGTCGCGGTCGCCGGGCGGGATGCGAATCGCGCCGTCGTGTTCGAGCTGCAGCAGCATGGGAAAGCGGGTTGGAGGTGTAGGCGAGAAATAAAGACCGATTTCGGCCTGCACAGACTCGGGTTTGCCCGTGGGCTGCAAATGAAGATTGAGGACCAGATCGGTAGCCGGATCGAGCCGCCAGCTCATATCGGGCGGCTCCAGGTGCAGCACGGTGGCGGGTTTCCAGAAAAGAAAGTGCGAATCGGGATCGAAAGCATCGGGGGCCGCCTCGGTAATGATGTCCATACCGGGAAAACCGGGCTGGCCGTCCTCCCCGTCTCGTTTCCGCAGAGATTGCGTGCGGTCGAGAACAACATTGGCGTGATGTACGACGCGCGAGTTTGAGAGATGCAGTTCGAGTCCGCGAACGTATTTCGTTTCAGTGAGGCTTGTAGGAACGATGAAGTTGCGAAAGACGTCGGTTCCGGCAGCCGGCATTTGAAACGGCTTCGGCATGGTGAGGACCAGATCGGGCCTGCCCATCTGCCAGTCGCTGTTGAAAATTGGGGAGCCGGCGGCAAATCGGCGGGATCGCCTTGCGGTTTCCCTTGCTTGAGCCACTCCGAAAAGAGGCGGATCTGAGCGGGAGAAAGGCTGCGATCACCGGCGAAGTCTCCATAGCCGTGCTCCGGCGGCCAAGGCGGCATATAGCGGCGCTCCGTAACGGACACGATCTGCGAGGCATGCCGCGCGACATCTGCATATGTCAGGAGCGGGAAAGGACCGATACCTCCCGCACGGTGACAAGAGGCGCAGTGGCCGTAGACTACGGGCGCGATGTCCTTATTGAAGGTTAATTTGAGCGCCGGTGTTACCGGAGCGGCGGCCAGCGAGGCCACAAGCCAGAAAAGAATGAGCCACTGCATCGGCTTCTCTTAGTATCGTGCCGGGAAGCGATCTCCAGCAAGGCTATCGACTTAAACTAGAAAGAGATGATCGCGATGATCGAAATTGTAGCGGAGCCGGCGTTGCTGGAACGGATCGGAAACACACCTCTGCTAAAGATCGGTTTGGCGTGCCGCGGCGACGTCACGGTCTGGGCAAAGGCTGAGTTTTTGAATCCAGGCGGTTCGGTAAAGGATCGCCCGGCTTTGAATATGATTCGGGACGGCGAAGCGCGCGGTCTTCTCGTCGAGGGCAAAACGCTGCTCGATTCAACGAGTGGAAACACCGGCATCGCGTACGCCATGATATGCGCCACGAAGGGCTATCCGGTAAAGCTGTGCTTGCCGGCCAGCGCCTCGCCCGAACGGATCCAGATATTAAAGGCTTTTGGCGCCGAACTGGTGTTAACGGATCCCGCGGAGGGATCGGACGGCGCGTTTCAGATGTGCCAGCGCATTTTCGAGGCGGATCCGCAGCGGTACTTCTATCCGAATCAGTACGGCAATCCGGCCAACTGGCAGGCGCATTATGAGACAACTGGGCCGGAAATCATCGAGCAGACAGAGCGGCGACTCACGCACTTCGTAGCGGCGCTGGGGACGACGGGGACCTTCACCGGCGTGACCCGCAGGCTGCACAAAGATGCCCCGCACGTGCATTGCTATTCTGTACAACCAGCCTCAGCCTTGCACGGATTAGAAGGCGTCAAGCACATGCCGAGTTCGATTAAGCCGGCGATCTACGATCCCGGTTTGGCCGACGATAATCTCTGGGTGGAGACCGAAGATGCCTACGCCGTCGCGCGGCGGCTGGCTCGCGAGGAAGGACTGCTGGTCGGGGTTTCGGCGGCGGCAAATGTGTTGGCGGCGGGTCGCGTGGCTGAGCAGTTAGCAGACAAGGGCGAGCCCGGTCTGGTGGTCACGGTGCTTTGCGACAGCGGGCAGAAATACCTGAGCGAACGGTTCTGGAATGAGCAGGACGAATGATCGAGATTGAGGCTCATCCCTGGCAGCTTATGCTGCTGCATGCCGAGCGGACGTATCCGAACGAGTGTTGTGGCGCGATGCTGGGGCACATACAAGGCGAGAAAAAAGTGGTGACGGAAGCGGTGCCGCTCGAGAATGCTTATGCGGGCGAGCAGGGCGAGCGCTACGAGTTGCGGCCGGAAGACTTGCGCGATGCGGACACGGCGGCGCGAGCGCGCGGCCTGGACCTGATCGGCATTTTCCATTCGCATCCCGATGCGAACGCTTATTTTTCCGAAACTGATCTGAAGAATTCGTGCCCCTGGTACTCGTTTGTCGTGCTCTCGGTGCAGCGCGGCAAATTCGACCACGCAAACAGCTTTCTGCCCGATCTGGATCAAACGAAAGCAGAGCAAGAGGAGTTTATATGGCCAAGATTTTGATTCCAACGGCGCTCCGGCAATTTACCGGGCAGCCTTGCGAACGTTACGACGCGAATCGCACCTTGGTTCAGTATTGCCCCTACAATGTTAAAGCACGGCGCTACGCAGCAGAGAGCGCAAGGTGCTTTCACAATAGGCTACTGCTTAAGAGGAACGTATATGTGGCGCAGCCAACCGACTATTTGCTCATTCTGTCACAAGACCGTCGACCAGAGGTGTCTCTTCTCTGCACCTTCTGACTACCGGCCCAGAGCGCATATTTGCGACGAGTGCGTACGCGTCTGTAGTCGCTCCCTTTATGAAGGGCAACAGGGACGCTCACCTGAACTACTATCCCTAGTAAAAGCGTGGCTCGCAAAGGAGCAGGCCAATTGTGATTCCTCGTTTGAGCTGGTCGAGATAAAACGGGTGGCCGAGGCTATGTTTAGTACCCTCAGGCGCAAGGAATAGAGATCCTCACCCAACATATCACCCACGGGCCGCATACCTCTTATAGCTCTCCGCGAATGCGCAGAAATGTATAGGGCGTCTGACGTAACGAATTCAGACCGCGTAGCGCCGCGTTTGCAAAGGGGTGCCTTCTTTCAACACGTGCATACACCGTTCACACAACAGCGCTGTCTTGGGATGTTAATCACGTGAACAGTACCTCCACCGACAACAACTAGAGACGAGCCCGAGCCAAGATTCCCGGCTATTCCTGCATAGCTCCCTATCGCTACAGAGGACACGTCAGGGGCGGGTCCAGTAATTGAGGTGCCATTCGGCGAAATCGAAGCGGAATCGGCAACTCCTTCTATTATTCCATTATCATCAATGTACTGACTCTCTGGGTTACCGTTGCCGACATTTCTAAAACCGCCCTGGGGCGCGTTAGATATGGTAATCGTGCCTGGTGGATTTGCAATGTTGATCGTCGCCGGGCTGATGCTAAGCAAGGGGACAATTACCTCCTTCTCTACGCAAACGAACTCCCCAGCACCTTGTTGAGTAGATATCGTTATATTTATCGAAATACCCTTGCAGACAAGTTGCTGTGGATCTTCAGGCGATGGGATCGCCGTGTTCCACGTGAAGTTCCACGTGGCCGGCGCTCTGCTCCCCAGAAATGCCACAATGCCATTACTTCGCGTTGTGCCATTCACTGAAGCGGCACTGCCAGCTGCACCTGGCGGGTCTTCCACCCAGTCCCCAGTGAGGTTTACTCCTCCAACTGCATAACTAAGGCCCGTAAGCGGCGTAAAAAAAGTTTGAATCGTGAACGTTCCGCCAGGCGTAGCCGAAGGCAGCGTAGGATTGCACGCTACAGTTAAGAACTCGGCTATGATCAACAAACAGCCTATCGCTATAAAGTCCTTTCTCATAAGTGCTCCTCTTCCCACTTAAAGTCCGAGCGTAGACATACATTGGCTCGCAAAGTCCGAAATCTCCATCAATGACATCTCGTGGGTACTTTCAGTAAGTCGCTTACTAAGCTCCGCGCCCTTTGGATTTAGTCTCGTGAAGGCCCCGGACCGATACGTGCTCGGACCCTGGCCTACAGCGGGGCTGAACCGCTGCTCATAGCGTTCTGCTTCCCGTTTTTTCATCAATGCATAATGAGCTTCCCATTCGGTCGGCTCGTATTGAAAATCTTCGTTTAGGAATTTCTGGTCGACAACCATCAAACTCAAGTGTGTAGCTTGTAAAGGGGACATGTAGGGATTGATAGAGTCACCCACGTGGGCATGAGCCTTCGTGATTCCGGAGCCCATGAATACTGGCGTGTCGCGCAATAGACGCACACGAATAACCCTAAGTTGGTGCGGGCTAACCTGTGCGAACGCCGGTGCATTAAGGAATTGAAATGTGTCATTTAGTAACTTGAGGACATCGTTCTCGTGCAAACCCGTCGTGATACCTTCCAGGTAAAGCCGTTCCGCATTTAGAACTCGGCTAACGCAAACCTGCTTTATTACATCTGGCATTTCGAAGGAGTGGTCCACATCTAAGACGGCCCTCGCAAGTCGGGAGATAGAGCTGGTATCTTGGACATCCAGCAACCTCGCCGTTGCCTCGAGGCGTGTGATAGGAAGATAGGAGGAGGAAGACAGGAGCGATTTCGGCTCCTCGCTGGCCCAAAGCTTAGGCAAACACGCAGAAGAAATGGTTCCTGCAGTCAGCCAAGTAACGAACTCTTTTCTTGTCACGATAAGGGCTCCTCTCCTTCTTTCCCTGCACGGAATAGTAACTCCGTTCCTCATAGGAGTCATGCAACTATTCGGAAATATTCGGAAATATTCGAAGTGCTTTCGGAATGCCAGCGGAAGATGGGAATGACCTTCTTGCCGTTGCACGGTTATCGTGCATGGATGAGTCTCTGGAATGCGGGAATCGCTCCGCAGGCCTCTCGACGGTTATACGCCAGCCATCTCCAGCAAGGCTATCGACTTAAACTAGAAAGAGATGATCGCGATGATCGAAAGAGTAGCGGAGCCGGCGTTGCTGGAACGGATCGGAAACACGCCTCTGCTAAAGATCGGTTTGGCGTGCCGCGGCGACGTCACGGTCTGGGCAAAGGCTGAGTTTTTGAATCCAGGCGGTTCGGTAAAGGATCGCCCGGCTTTGAATATGATTCGGGACGGCGAAGCGCGCGGTCTTCTCGTCGCGGGCAAAACGCTGCTCGATTCAACGAGTGGAAACACCGGCATCGCGTACGCCATGATATGCGCCACGAAGGGCTATCTGGTAAAGCTGTGCTTGCCGGCCAGCGCCTCGCCCGAACGGATCCAGCTATTAAAGGCTTTTGGCGCCGAACTGGTGTTAACGGATCCCGCGGAGGGATCGGACGGCGCGTTTCAGATGTGCCAGCGCATTTTCGAGGCGGATCCGCAGCGGTACTTCTATCCGAATCAGTACGGCAATCCGGCCAACTGGCAGGCGCATTATGAGACAACTGGGCCGGAGATCATCGAGCAGACAGAGCGGCGACTCACGCACTTCGTAGCGGCGCTGGGGACGACGGGGACCTTCACCGGCGTGACCCGCAGGCTGCACAAAGATGCCCCGCACGTGCATTGCTATTCTGTACAACCAGCCTCAGCCTTGCACGGATTAGAAGGCGTCAAGCACATGCCGAGTTCGATTAAGCCGGCGATCTACGATCCCGGTTTGGCCGACGATAATCTCTGGGTGGAGACCGAAGATGCCTACGCCGTCGCGCGGCGGCTGGCTCGCGAGGAAGGACTGCTGGTCGGGGTTTCGGCGGCGGCAAATGTGTTGGCGGCGGGTCGCGTGGCTGAGCAGTTAGCAGACAAGGGCGAGCCCGGTCTGGTGGTCACGGTGCTTTGCGACAGCGGGCAGAAATACTTGAGCGAGCGCTTTTGGGAAGAGCGGGACGGATGATCGAGATTGAGGCCCATGCCTGGCAGCTTATGTTGCTGCATGCCGAGCGGACGTATCCGAATGAGTGTTGTGGCGCGATGCTGGGGCACATACAAGGCGAGAAGAAAGTGGTGACGGAAGCGGTGCCGCTCGAGAATGCTTATGCGGGCGAGCAGGGCGAGCGCTACGAGTTGCGGCCGGAAGACTTGCGCGATGCGGACACGGCGGCGCGAGCGCGCGGCCTGGACCTGATCGGCATTTTCCATTCGCATCCCGATGCGAACGCTTATTTTTCCGAAACCGATCTGAAGAATTCGTGCCCCTGGTACTCGTTTGTCGTGCTCTCGGTGCAGCGCGGCAAATTCGACCACGCAAACAGCTTTCTGCCCGATCTGGATCAAACGAAAGCAGAGCAAGAGGAGTTTATATGGCCAAGATTTTGATTCCGACGGCGCTCCGGCAATTTACCGGGCAACAAGATGCCGTAGAGGTGACAGGTGGAACGGTTGCAGAGGCTTTAGGGGCGTTGACGGCGCAATATCCGAACATCAAAAAGAATCTTTATAACGATCAGGGCAAGTTGCGTAGTTTCGTCAATGTGTATGTGGGCGACGAGGACATTCGTTACCTGGATAAAGATGAGACGGAGTTGCAGGGAGACGAAACGATTTCGATCGTCCCGAGTATTGCTGGGGGCAGCGCGACGAGCGTAGTGGAGCCAGTCGCCGCCGGGTTGAGCAACGAAGAGATCGCTCGCTATAGCCGGCATCTGATTCTGCCGGAGGTCGGCATGGAAGGCCAGCTCAAGCTGAAGCAGGCGAAGGTCGCGATGATCGGCGCCGGTGGCTTGGGCGCGCCGCTGGGGCTGTATTTAGCGGCAGCAGGTGTCGGTCGTATCGGCCTGGTCGATTTCGACGTGGTGGACGCTTCCAATCTGCAACGGCAGGTGATTCACGGAACGAAGGACATCGGCCGCAAAAAGCTCGATTCGGCGGCGGATAGCATGCGCGACATCAATCCGAATATTCAGATCGATAAGTTCGATACTGGACTGACCAGCCAGAACGCACTCGAAATTTTGGGTGGCTACGATCTGGTGGTAGACGGAACCGACAACTTCCCGACTCGATATCTGGTGAACGATGCGTGCGTGTTGTTGAAAAAGCCGAACGTTTATGGCTCTATTTTTCGCTTTGAAGGACAGGCGACGATCTTCGCCTATAAAGATGGCCCATGCTATCGCTGCTTGTATCCGGAGCCACCGCCGCCGGGACTGGTGCCGAGTTGCGCCGAGGGCGGAGTGCTGGGCATTCTGCCGGGTATCATCGGCTTGATTCAGGCCACGGAAGCGGTAAAGATCATTCTGGGCGTGGGTGAAACGCTCAAGGGAAGACTGTTGCTTTATGACGCGCTGGGCATGCGTTTCCGCGAACTGAAACTTCGGCGCGATCCGGATTGCCCGGTGTGCGGCGATCATCCGACGGTAAAGACCTTAATCGATTATCAGGAGTTTTGCGGAGTAAGACCTATGGCCTCTCAACCTGCGCCTTCCGGCGATGCAATCGATGCAGTCGAACTAAGAAGCAAGCTGGATCGCGGCGACGATTTCGTGCTGCTTGATGTGCGCGAGCCGCATGAATACCAGATCGCGCGCATTCCCGGTTCGCGTCTGATCCCGCTGGGTGAGTTGCCGAAGCACTTGAGCGAACTCGATCCGGAAACGGACATCGTGGCGCATTGCAAGACCGGAGGGCGCAGCCAGAAAGCGGTCGACTTGTTGAAGGCGAACGGCTTTCGCCACGTACGCAACATGACGGGCGGCATTACGGCCTGGAGCGAGAAGGTCGATCCGACCGTGCCGAAGTATTAGCGCGATAGGCGAAAGCGCCTGTCCCACGGTCAGTCTTGTAGAATCCTAATGATTCTGCCGGATGAAAGTCAACCCGCTCAGATATGTTTTGTTGGCCGTGCTGTTTGTCTGTACCGTCGCTTTTCAGACGACGGTCTCCAAGACAATCTGGTACGAAGCTCAGCATGCGGGAGGCTCAGTAATCCCGTGGCTGGCGATCCTATTGAATTTGCATCTGATCAGGCCGGTGGCCTGCTTACTCCTTGGCTTTTTCGTGGCAAGCGTGAGGATATGGGATCCGGAGGCATGGCTTCTGGTGGCTGTGCTCGTCGGCTTCAGCCTAGTCGTTGACGGAAGTGACCGGCGCGATCCGGTAATGCAATGGCACACGGCTTTGAAACATCTCGCTCTGGTGTATCGAAGCGCAGTGTTTTACGCCTGGTTCCTTTGCATGCTGCTGTTCGCCATTTACTTTCCAGAAAGAGCGGCGTGGGACCGCCGTCATCCGCGGCTGAAGTGGGCGCTCCTCGTACCGGCTTTAGCAACCTATGCGCTGGTCGTCTTCGAACGAATTTGCGCAAATGAAGGCCCTGCCGCCCAAGCGTTCGTTCAGCCGGCTCGGCACATCACTGACATAGTCCGTCCGGTCCTCCTCTATTCTTGTCTGGGGCTTTCCCTTGCTCTGCTTTTGGTGAGATTATCCAGTGCTCGAGATCCCGACGATCGCCGAAGGTTGCGGGTTTTGTTTTTTGGGCTGGCGATCAGTTTTGTGCCCGCAGTGATTTTCGAGGGATTACTGGAACGCGTTCTCGGGATGAAATTTTCGCCGTGGGTCAAACTGCTGGCATAGTCGCCGTTAATTCTTTTTCCTATCACACTCGCTTACGTAACCGTCGTGCAACGTGCTCTGGACCTTCGTGTGATTCTGCGCGAAGGTCTCCAATACGCGATGGCGCGCCGCGGATTGCTCGTGGTTCAGGTCGTCGACTCCGCAATTGTGGTTTTGCTCGTCGCGCTGCTCTCGGGCCGGATGACATTCCCCCAGCGGATCGTCCTTACGGCCTGCGGAATCGGCCTCATCTTCCTGATTAGTGCAGGCATGCGTCGCTTAGCAGTACGGGTCGATCGCCGTTTCTTTCGCGAAGCTTACAATGCCGAGCAGATTCTGGCTCGCTTGTCAGAATCGGTAGGCTCTCTCGTGGAGCTGCGGCCGCTCCTTACAACGGTCGCGACCCGCATTGCCGAAGCGCTCCACATCTCGGAGATTGCTGTTTTCTTGCGCGAACAGAATGCATACGTGCTGGCGTTTGCGTCGGGCTATCCCCAGGCGCCCCAGGCGGTCTTCTCGAACGACTCTCGGACGGTCAGTGAACTGCAGCGTGCCAAGGAAGCTCTGCCTGTCTACTTCGACGACCCGCGTTCCTGGGTTTCCAGACTAGGCGGCCAGGAACACAGTCAACTGAGTCGTTTGGGAACGCATTTACTGCTTCCCCTGGCCCGCCGCGAAGAACTGCTCGGATTCTTGAGCCTGGGCCGCAGATATGCCGAGGCGCCCTATGCACCGAACGATGTCGATCTCTTGCAATCTGTGGCACGGCAGACCGCTATGGCTATCGAGAATAGCTGCCTGACTTCCACCATCGCCACTGAAACAGCGGAGCGAGAGGTAATCCAGCGTGAACTCTCGATCGCACGGGATGTGCAGCAACGCCTCTTGCCGCAAACTTTCCCGAAGATCGCCGGTCTCGATTGCTTTGGCACGTGCCGTCCGGCCCGAGAGGTTGGAGGAGATTACTACGACTTTCTCGAGCTTCCCAGCGGGGCGCTTGGGGTGGCATTAGCGAGGCCATGAACATCCACGACGAGGAGTGGGGGGAAGAGAGGCTCGTCGAATCGATCGGCAGCGCGGATGGAGGGCGGCCCGAAGCGATCGTCGAAGCCGTGTTTCGCTCAGCGGACGAGTTTGCCGGCGAGGCTCCGCAGCACGACGACATGACCATCGTGGTGCTGGCTGTGGGACAGTCGTCTTCGCCTATCGGCGATTCTGTTCAAGAGCTTGTTGCGAAGTGATTGACCGGGCCATGGCCGTTGCCTAGACCGGGTGCGGTTTCAATCGCGTTCTGCACATACTGGCGCGCATGCAGGATTGCCTCGGGCAACGTGCTGCCAAGCGCTAAAGCGGCGGTAATGGCGGCCGAGTACGTGCATCCCGTACCGTGGGTGTGCTTGGTCGGAACGCGGCGACCCGAGTAAGGCGACGACCCATTGTCCGGCGTGCGCGCGCCGGGCCAGCGCAGAATGTCGACAGGCGCGCCGGGCAAATGGCCGCCTTTCACCAGCACCGCTTTGCAGCCGAACTCGAGAATGCGGTCACCAGCGATGCTCATCTCCTCTTCCGTGCGGATCTTTATGCCGGCCAGAGCTTCGGCTTCCGGGATATTGGGCATAACCAGCGCGGCGTACGGCAGCAGTTTTTGCTTGAGAGCTTCCTCCGCTTTGCGCGATATCAGGCGAACGCCTTGTTTGCTGATCATCACCGGGTCAACCACCAACGGGAATTTGAAGCTTTGGGCCAGTTCCGCGATGACTTCGACAATGTCCTCGCGGCCGAGCGCGCCGGTTTTGGCGGCTCCAGGAGGAATATCCTCGAGAACCGCCCGAATCTGCTCAGCGACTAAATCGGCCGGCATTGTTTCCACCCGCGAGACGCGCTGCGTGTTCTGAACGGTGACAAGAGTGACCACCGCCTCTCCATAAACGCCGAACTGGTGAAACGTCTTCAGGTCGGCCTGGATGCCGGCGCCGCCACTCGGGTCGGAACCGGCAATGGTCAACGCCACGGCAGTCATGCTTCGAACTTAGCGCGAAGGACTAGTCCCAGATCACTTGTAGCCCCTCGCCCTTATACAACTCGAATCTCCGATCAGCGCTGAGAACCGGGCAGCGCTGTTCGAGCGCCTGAGCAATGATCATGCGATCGAAGGGATCACGATGCAATATCGGCAGCCGGTATAGGATCTCTGTATGTTCTATAGTGATCGGCAACAAGCGAGCTCCCATCGTTTCGATTGCCTCTTTGACGTCTCGGGTGGTCAGATTCAAGCGCCTGCGTCTGCCGAAGGATTCGTTGCCCTTGGTGGCGATTTCCCAGGGAACAACGATGCTGACTACGATTTCAGTAGTGCCGCTCTCCAAAAAACCTCGCACGGCTCTTGGTAATCTCTCATCCAAAAGCGTAGAGATGAATGCGTTTGTGTCAAGCAACACCTTCATTTATTCTTCTTTTTGTTTCTCTTGGAATGTCTATCAAACAGCTCGTCCCACAGCGCATATTTTCGGCGTGCCTCCGCCTCGAAATTAGCTAAAATCTCAGCATCGCGCTCGGGCGAATCCCAGTCATCCGGCAATTCCACGAGCCCCTTCAGACATCCGATGCCGCGGTTCTTGGCGGGTTTCGGCGCTTCGGGGACCAAGCGTACGGAGGGCTTTCCACGATTTGTAATGACCACCTTTTCGCCGTTCAAAGCCGCTTCGATAAGCTTGGATAAGTCGTTTTTCGCTTTGCGTACGCCGACCTGCATCATACAGCCAGTGTAGCTACATTCTGTAGCTACCTTCAATCCGGGTCTTCGAGCTATTGGAATGTCAGCTTGGTACTGGTCTGCCCTGCCGAATTCGTCATGGTCACGGCCACCGATCCAACTTGCGTGGGATCGCCCTTCACGGGAAAGCTGGCCTGGAGGGCGAAACTGCCGCCGGCCAAATCGTGGGTGAAGAAGTATTGATGAAAGTCCGACGAAGCGTCGACTGGCATGGGCGTCGCGTTGATTTGTAGGCCTTTGGTGTCGAAGAAAGTGAACGACAGCTGGCCCGCGGTATACGTGTTATCGAAACCGTCCAGCGTGACGATCAGGTTTGGCGATTGCAGAGTAGCTTGTCCGCCGGATATATGGATGAGCGCGGGCGTGATGCTGAAGGTTTGAGTTATAGGCGGAGTGTTGATGAAATTCAAAGTGAAGGTGATGGTTCCGGCCGTGGTTCCGGTCTGAAACGCCAGGGCTGACTGCCCGTTGTAGGTGGCGCTTTGCGAACCGGCCGCGAGAGTGAGCGAGAGACTGCGGCTGTTGTTGGCGAGGAAAACAATTGCAGGGTCGTCCTGTACGTTGCTCACGGAAGGCGTGAACTGCATGGTGAGAGTGCCTTGAGCGGTCTGCGGGGCAATGCTAGCGGCCTGCACGGTCAGGTTCACTTGCTGCGCGCTGGTGAGCGGCATCTGGCTTAACTGTAACGAGAGTGCCGGCACGGGAGAAACCACGCCCAGGCCCGTCAGGCTGAAAGTACGGGTCCCGATGGAGAGCGTACCCGCGTAAGTGGCACTTGCGGCCGCCGAAAAGGTGATAGAGAAAGTGATGGAGGCATTGGGTTGAATGGTGGCCGGTAAAGCCGGTGCGCCGGTGAGCGTATAAGCCGCGCCGGTCAGCGAAATCGTAGCTACGCTTACTGCATTGAAGGAAGTCGCTGGATTCGTAACGGTGAACTTCAGCGTTGTCCCGCCCGCAGAACCCGGCACGAGCTGCCCGAAACTGATCGGCGTAGCGGCTTCGGGCAGCGTGCGAACACCCGTGGGATCCACATAGGAGATTTGGAGGGCGTCAATGCTGTTCACCACAATGCCCGTGCCCTGTATCGCGTAAGTGTTCGAGCCGACCACGAGATTAGCTTCGGAACCCGCCGTGAGACCGACTGTACTCGGCGCAAACGTGATGGTGAAAGTACCTGACCCGTTGGCGGGGAGTGTTCCAGGGAGAGCCGAGGTATCGAGAGAAAAAGCGCTGCTGCCGAAAACATCGCTCTGAATGGAAACGGAAGGCGTGGCGACTGGCGAGGCCGTCTGATTGGTCAAGGTAAAGACGATCGAGGACGTAGCGCTAGTAGAGACCTGACCGAAGTCGATGGGCGAAGTGCTACTCGGCTGCGGGCTGACATTTGCCTGGCCGTTCTTATAGGTGAGCAGCACCTGCGGCGCGGTACCTGTACCCTCTAACGTCGCAACTGGCGAAACGCCTCCGCTGCACTGGGTAGCGGGTGTGGTGCTAGCCAATACACAGCCGTCTTGCTGAACGGTATAGGCAACCTGGAGATAGCCAAGAAGCTGCCCGGTGGTCGAAGGAGTGAAATTCAGCAGGAACGGCTGCGAGCCTGTGGGCGCCAGGATATAGCCCTGATCCAAGCCGGTTACTGAATAGTTCGGGTTCGCGGCTGAAGATGCGGCGACCGCTCCCACATAGACCAGCGCCACTTCCACGGGGTTGGGACCATTGTTCGTGATTTCAACCAGGACGCTCGAAGCGCTCCCTTGCGGCGTCGAAGGGAATTGATAGGTGCCGGTCAAAGGGACGTCGGGTGTCGCGCCGGTGTTGTCGTGGATGGCAAACGTGAGAGTCTGGGCCGAAAGGCTGAGGCAGCAGAAGGCCAGCAGAAAAAGCGATTTCATTGGCGGTTCCCTTTCACGGCGTTGGGAAACGGCGCAGGAAGACGCCAGACACTTGGTTGCGTCTGGCTCAGATGGAGCGCCCAATGCGTGCCGTCGACGGGGAAATAGAGATGGACCCACTGAGAGGACATGCGTTCGGCGGTGAAGGAAGTAGCTGGAGCGGCGAACGTGTGCTGAGCGCCGTTCTCGCTTTGGAGTTGTAACCCGCGCTCATCCGCCCAGAGCAGGAACGAGCCGAACTGATAGGCGGCACCCGTCACCCCCGGGAGAAGATCGGAGGAAATGACATTGCCGTTGGCAAGCGAAATCACAACGGCGGAGACCGTCGCGTCTGGATTTGTGGCGAGCAGGCGCGCAGTGCTAGCCGAGGTCAGTGCAACGGAGGTTACTTTTTCGGTAGAAATGCTCGCGCCGATCTCTACGGTCGCGAATCGTGTACCATTCCACCAAAGCAGTGATCGGATGTCCGGCAGCCACGCAACGGCGCTCGCAAGATCGCGATCAATGTTGAGCAGAGGCGCGACTGTTCCATATTCGTGATCTGCAACGCGAGAGCTGTCGGCCCGTACCAGCTCGATTCGGCCATTTGCCGCAAGTAGTCCCCCTATATCCGAGAAACTGATGCCGTCGGCCGTTCCGAAGCGTGCTTGCGCCGGAACAAAGTTGCCGGGTATACCATACAGACCCTGAATGGGCAGCGACCCGTACCTGATGAAGCCGACCTTCGGTGAGTTGATCTGCGCAGCTAGACAGGCGGTAAGAAGCGCCGGAAGAAAGATGCTGGCAATTGCATGCTTCATATTCGGAAAAAGGGCCCTTCGATCGAGAATTAAGGATGACCGACGCTTACGGTGGGTGTCCCGAAGGTGACACCACTCGTCGACGCGTTGGAACCGCCGCCGCTATGCGTCAGCGCGAGAGCAACGCCGGCCCCTGCCGCCACGGCGAGCGCGATGAGCCACTTGGTTTTGCTGTGTCCGCCGCTCGGGGCTTGCGCCGCGCTAGAGATCGAGACTCTGGGCGCTTCCGCTTCATCCCCGCCGGTTCTGGCCATATGCCGGATAGGCACGTTCGCATCAGGAGAATCGTCATCCGCCACGGCGGCCCCTGCTCCGGGAGTGCTTGCCTTTGCCGAAACTGGGGCGTCATCTTCGGCAGCAATTCGGCTCCGAGAGCCAAGATGTTCCACTGTTATACCTGGACTTTGCTTGGCTTCGGCAATTACCCCGGGCGCCGGGGCTTGCGGAACACGCGGAGACTCAACAAGAGGGGCCGGCAATTTCAGAGCCGTGACCGGCGTGACAGCGCTGTTTTGAGAAATGGTGGGAGCGGTTAAAGTCTGCTCGAGGAGAACTCCGGCGTGCGTGTTCCCTTTCGCTGCTGTTATGCGCATATTGACTAAACCTGGGGTATTTCCCCAATGAATGTCGGCGACCTGAGCGCGTCCGCTCGAGTCTGTGTAGGCTATGGCGGTGAGTGATCCATCGGCAAAAGTGGCGGATGGCCCGCTATCAGGTAGACGGAAAACGACTGCGGCGTTTGCCACTTGCACCCCTGCGCCATCCGCAACCTCGACCGTGATGCCTTGCGCCGAGCGGGAGCCAACAGGGGCCGTCCTTGCGTCATTTCCGAGGACCCGAAGCTGAAGCGAAAGCGGGAGCGAGGAGTCGTCAGCCGCGCGTGGGGCAGGCATCTGAGCCATGACCGGCGCTACTGCGATCAGCGGCACGAGTAAAAGCGAGAAAAGCGGGGATAGGAATCTCAATGGCAGCCTCAATAACGAAGGCGCACGCCGGGCAGGACCCTTCCGTACGCACTCTCGCCTGCCGGACCCCTAGATGAGTTGAATCAGCAGCACGGTGACGTTATCGGGGCCGCCTGCATTCTTTGCGGCTTCGATAAGGTAGTGGCATTTATCGGGAAGAGTTTGCTTAGATTCGAGCGCCTCGCTCAACATTTTTTCGTTGAGCACTCCGTGTAGGCCATCGGAACAGAGCAGCAGTTGATCGCCAGCCATTAATTGAACGACGCGCGAGAAAACCCGCACCTCATCGGTACTCCCGATAGCCATCGTGAGCACGTGGCGCATAGGATGTTTCTTAAGGACTTCATCGGGCAAGCCAAGCTGAGAGCCTATTTCGGCCACCCACGTCTGATCTTCGGTCACCCGGGTAAGCTGCCCGTCGGAAATAAGATAGGCGCGGCTGTCTCCCACACTGCCGATTTCGAAGTTCGAATCGGCGAGTTTCCGCGCGACCAGCAGAGTCGACCCCATGCCGTCCAGTTCGGGGTTGTTTTGCGCAGCCTGACGAACCGCCGCGTTTGCCTCCTGAAATGCCTCCTGCAGGGCGATGCCGTCGCTCGCAGTCGTTTTCAGCAGTACTTCGTAGAGGCGTTCCGCGCCCAGGTGAGAGGCCCATTCGCCCGCATTGGCGCCTCCCATGCCGTCGGCCAGGATGAAAATGCCGGATTCGGAATCGCTGATGAAATAGTCCTCATTATTAGGACGAACACAGCCTGGGTCCGACAACCCGAAAGCCTCAAGCATAAAAGCTCTCCGATTATACTCAGCGGCAGTTAGCACGATAAATTCTCCCTGGCTGAGCCATTCGTAGCGTCTATTTAGCGGAGCAAGTTTGAGGCCAAGAACATGCAAATAGCGCTAAGAACTCGGCTTCCGCTGCGTCATCGCCTTCAATTGACGGAAAGCGGTCAGATCGAAATTCTGTTTCAGGCGATCGGGTACTGGAGGTTTGCCGCCAAGACTCGAGAATTCATGCCGCTGAGCCCTGCCGAGCAGATCGCGTGCCTCGGCATCGTCCGGTTCAAGGCTCAAAACCGCTTGCAAGCGTTGCGAAGCATCATCGAATTTATTGGCCTTCAGCAACGCATTGCCCAGGTTGAACAGATAGGACGCGTCGTTGGGATCGCCCTCGACGGCCCGGCGAAGGTCATCCGCCGCGTTCGGTTGCTTAAGCTGGTCTTCTGCCGCGCCCAGATTGTTATAGACCTCATTCAGCGGATAAGCTTGTACAACTTCTCGAAAATAATTCGCCGATGCGCCATAATCTGCCGCTTCATAAGCCGCTAGTCCCATTTTGAACCGGGCTTCCGGATAACGAGGCGCGCTGGGAGATATGCGCTCGAACCAGGAGAGCGCCTGCCGGTATTCTTTCCGCTCCAGCGCCAGGTTGCCGAGTTCGTAGGCGGGATTTGCAAACTGCGGATCGAGAGCCAAGGCCTGCATGAACCACTTCTGCTGTTGTTCTCTTTTTAAGGAAAGCAAACCGCGGACGTAACTCTCCTCCGCATCCACTCGCGTGAGCTTTGCAGGAGCCAGAAAACGGTCCAGCGGCAGATTCGACGAAGGATCGAGATACTTCAAAGACTGCCAGACCAGATGCTCCTCAATACGGGAAAGATCGGCCAGTTTTCCAGCTTCAGCGAGATCCGGGCCATCGTGCAGCTTGCGCAAGTCAATAAGATGCGCACTGAGCTGGATCGAACTGTTCTTCAACTCTGAGCTGCCTGGCGCGAGACTTGCGTTGTAGGTGCCGTAGCAGACGTAATCAGCGTCGAGACTTTGCCCCACGCGGATTAGAGTGGCTTTAGTGAAGTCCGCGCCTGGGCGCAAAGACAAGCGGCGCAGTGCTTCAGCGCGGCCGTCCCGCCCGAAGACGATGTAATTTTGGGCGCTGAGTTCGTCGTAGAGGGTTTCAGATATGCTTTCTCCAACCCAATTGAGATCTGAATACTGCGAATTGTTATGGAATTGTAGTACCAGGACCGTGGCTCCGTCGGCAATTGAGGTGAAACCGAAGCTGAAGAAGATAAGAGCCGCTGAAAGGAACGGGAGGCGGTGCGAAAACACGCCTCCATCCTAACAAGGGGAACGCGCTTAGCTGCTACTGCCGGTGTGCCGCCGTTTTCAGCCGTGAAAACGATCCAGGTGTTAGTTCCTCCGACATGGATTCGCGAATAGCGTCGAATCAACTGACGGAATCATAGCGCTTTACCGTAGTTGCGCTTCCAGCGCTTCAAACCTCGCCTTGAGGTAATCGAAATCCGCGCGCAGCCGTTCTAATTCCTGCTCCAGTTGGGCGATTCTCGACGGCGGAGTCACTGCGGCAGCATTTTCGCCTGAGAGTTGCGAGGCCGGTTCGCCGGCAAACAGATGCGCATAGCGAGCCTCTTTTTGCCCGGGTTGACGGGCTAATTTCTTGACCAGGGCGCCGGATTCCCATTCCGCGAACTTTGTCAAAACCGTCTCGACTTCAGCTAAATCGCCAAATTCGAACATGCGCTCGCTGCGGTCTTTGATTTCGCCCAAAGTCTGAGGACCGCGCAGAAAGAGCGTACATAAAACGGCTGCTTCGCGCCTGCCGAGATTCAAAGTTTCCGAAATTCTTTCAGCATACTTGCCGACGCGTCCGCTCCCCGTGACGAAAAGCGCACACTTCTTCTGTCGCAGACCCTCCAGCGCCTGTTCCACCGTTTCAGCGTCGTAGTTCACTGCTGGATCGCGGTTGGATTTCTGGTTGCAGCCATTCACCAGAGCGTTCAGCGTCAGCGGATAATACTCTGGTGTCGTCGCTTCTTTCTCCATCAGCGTGCCGAGTATGCGAACCTCGACATCGGTGAGCAGATCGTCAAGCATGTATGCGATCGAGCAGTTAGACGCGAGCTTGAGGCGCGGCGATGATCGGAGGCGATTTGCGCGCTTCTTCTGAATAACGAGCTGCTAAATCGGGCCGTAGAAAAGCCAGCATCTTCAGAGCTACTTTCTTGCCCTGGCGAAAAGCATCTGCGTAGAGCCGGTCGCGCTCGTCGCGTGTGTAGGTAAAACCGATGCTGTAATAGTGGTCGAGCGAAAGCCCGAGCACTTTAGTGCCAGCATAAGCAACGGCAGCTTTCGCGATGAGACCTCCTCCGAACGGAATTTTTCCGACGAGTTGCTTGGCAAGAGCCCGCCAGCCGAAAGCGCTACCAATGACCATGGCGATTTCCGACTTCTGATGCATGTACCCAACCTCGCGGTCGCTGGCTGCGGCAATCAGAAAGGCCATGCGCACTTGGTTCATCGTGAGAAATGCCGTATCGGAAGCGAATTCCGCCAGCGCCCAGGGCAATTCAATTACGTTGGGAATGATGTCCGGGAGAGCGGTTGCTATGGAAAACAGCGTATTCTCTCTGCATGTCTTTGCGATCACCCGCTCGACAAAAGGCCGTCGGAAGGGAAGAAATGACTTGGCAAGCGCCACACCGAGGGGAGGATGTTGGGAAAGAGTCTTGAATACGAATTGCTGGGGGCGATCAGGGTGGAATATGAGCGCCTGAGGAGGCGCTATCGTGGCGTGGCCATAGATCGCCTCGTCATACACCTGAAGGTCCGGGGCCGCGGCGCCTTGCGAGAGCGGAGCTCGCGTGAGGAGAAGAGCTGAGTGCCGCCGGCGCGCTGGGCTCAGATCCCGCAGAAAAAAGTTTTCCAGGTGGTTGAAGGCCTGACCGTTTGAAGCGTGCAACGCAATCCGCAAAGGACGTTCGCTCATATCGCGCACTTCGTTTGGATTTAGAGTGCTAATCGCCTTCTTTATGTTGATCAATCCGTCGAGTTTCATCTGGTCCTCGGTGAGAAATCGGCAGGTCAGCGCCCCGTAACCGAAAGGCTACGTGCAACGCGGACTCCCAATCAGAGTTTACGCCGATACGTTCGACTTCTATTTCCGGAGAGAAGTAACGTAGGACAATTTCATTGCTCGGATGAAACGACAGAGCAGGCCCCACAAGGAGGAGTCTGGGCGCCTTCTTGGCGACGGGCACAGCTGGAAACAGATGCTTCAGCTCATCCCTTCCGGCATGCCAGTGGATTCGCATCCAGTAATCCAAGCCTTGGATGGGCAGGTGAATGTCCTCGGAAGTCTTTAGTTCGAGAATGGCGAGTTTACCTGAGTGATCGATAGAGAGGAGATCGATCAGTTCACGCTGCCCGCCAGCAAAGGTCAGGACTTGGCCATGGACCAGGTCGGGGATGAGCTCCGGATCTAGAACCTGCAAGTGGGAGCGAACGGAGCTTTCAAACCAGCGTTCCGGGAAACGGGGCAGTTCGGAATAAAGTCCCGGCGCGCTGGGTGTGAAGCTCGCGAGATTGCGCGCGAAGCTCTCAATCTGGAAAGCGTCCGATAATGCAATTTTTTCTTTCGAATCGATCCCGAGCGCGAAACTGCCGTGTTCGAGCCTGGCGAACTCCAGGCCTCGAAATCGAATGCTGATCGCGCCGTCGATCTCAGGGCAGCACCCAACGCCTTTCATGCCGGCAAGCTGCCCGACGATGAGCTCCAGCTCGGGCGTTAGCTCGGAACTAGCGTAGGGCGCAGCGAGACGGGTCTCGAGATTCCCGAGGTCCTGGGGATCGACTTCGCCCGCCATGCCGTGCTCGTTGAATCTGAGGATGCGTGGCTGCAAGGGCCTGCCGGTCAACCAGCGCAAGCGGTGAGCTGTCAGATTGCCGGACTGCTCCGGCAGGAAGAGGCAAAGCGAAAGCTGCCCTGCAGTCTCGAGACTGCTAGCGAGATAGTCATACCAGAGCAGCGCGGAAGATAGCATTGCCGGCTCAAGCTCGGGAGATGGGCAGGCGAGCGCCGCAACATGTTGGCGTCCCCGGCTGAGGCAAGCGCGCGGAAATGAGGCTGAAAAGGAACGGCGCAGGTCCAGTGCAGACGAAATGGAGCTGATCTGCCAGCCTGGGAATTGGCGGCACAACATGCGACGGAACTGCTCCGTGAACGATTGCCGTATACCCCTGATTGCACGCGAAGCTGTCTGCGGCCGGTCCAGATCGAGAAATGCAAGCGTGCCCGTAGTGCCGCCAAACCGCTGTACCGTGCAGTCCAATACTCCGGCGCTGAGACGGTCAATTGCGAGAATCCTGCGGGCCACACTGCGCCCCTCGTCCCAGACCTCGAGCGCCAATTTGCCAGAGCGGACCTCCAAGGAGTACTGGCCTTCGATGAGCCGGATGGGCCTGTCGCCGAAATCAAGAACGGCAGGATTGCGGGCTGCTCTTACGAAAGCATCGATAGCACTCGCCAATGTATCAGCATCCTGTAATCCGGCTTGCTTTCGCGTGTTCTTATCCGGCCTACCTGAGCGAGCTTTTATCATGGAGTTTTGCCGAACGAACTCACTACTATCGCCGATCGCCTGCAAGCCATTGAAAATCGGATACAAGAGGCGTCGGCACGCAGCGACCGCAAACGCTCGGATATCAAGCTAGTGGCAGTCGCGAAGAAATTTTCTGCGGGGCATATTCGCCAGGCATACGATTCGGGTGTACGGGATTTTGGGGAGAATTATGTACAGGAGTTTGCCGGCAAGCAAGCTGCCTTGGGAGAGCTGCAGGAGACCCAATTTCGTCTGATCGGGCATCTGCAATCGAATAAGGCACGAATTGCCTGCGAACTCTTCGATGCCGTCGATACAGTGGATTCGCTCAAGCTACTGCAGAATTTAGAGAAAGCGGCCCAGGAGTCCGGTAAGCATCTCGAGATTCTACTCGAGATTAAGCTATCCGACGAGGCAAGCAAAACCGGAGCCCAGCCTGAGCAGATTCCAGAACTAGTCGCGGCGGCCCGAGACTGTTCGCAACTGAAACTTTCGGGGCTCATGACGATACCGCCGTGGTCTGAGAATGCCGAGTTCTCGCGGCCATTCTTCCGTCGATTGGCGGAACTGGCGCGCCAATACGGATTGCCGCAGCTTTCCATGGGCATGTCGGGAGATTTCGAAGTGGCGATAGAGGAAGGGGCAACCATTATCCGTCTCGGAACCGCCTTATTCGGCCCTCGGCCTAAATCTTCCAAAGCTGAAGAGACCTGATGAGCCGGTCGAACTTCGCTCGGACGCTGTTTGCGTCTGCCCTGATCTCCTTCGAATTGCTTTCCGCTCAGGTCGCTACACCCGGTCTTAAATCGCCTGCAAATCTGGCGCAGCTTGGAGTGTCCATTCCAATGAGAGATGGCGTGCGCCTAGCCGCCGATCTCTTTCTGCCGCGGGCAACGGGGCGCTGGCCGACGGTTCTGTTCCGTACGCCTTATGGCCGCAAGGGCCCTTCAAGCCGCAGCTACCGCCTTTTCCTGCAGCGCGGATACGCCGTAGTTATCGAGGATGTTCGCGGGCGCCATGCGTCGCAGGGAACTTTCCAAACTATCGAGCGGGAAGGGCCGGACGGCGAGGACACGATCAACTGGATTGCCGAGCAGCAGTGGTCCAACAGCCGCGTCGTGATGGCGGGCGCCTCTTACCTTGGAATGGCCCAATGGTGGGCTGCTACTCAGAGCAACCCACACCTCGCAGCAATTTCACCCATGTTTTCGGGCGATGACGATTATGAGGATCGTTATTACTCAACCGGCGGGGCCATGAAACTAGGCCACCGCCTGTTATGGCTATGCCAAAACTTGACGCCTCCCTTGCAAGTGAGGCCGCTTTTCGCGAGCTATATCGATCATCTGCCGCTCAGGACGGCTGATATTGCCGCAACCGGCGTGAGACTGCCGATGTGGCGAGCAGTGGTAGATCACCCTTCGTATGACACTTACTGGAAATCGCGCAGCATACGTGAGAGAGTTCATCAGATTGATGTGCCTGTCCTCTCCATAGGGGGTTGGTTCGACAACTACGCCGAAAGCGACCTGGATATGTTTGCCAGGCTTTCCTCTGCTCACAAGGTGGTAGAAACCTGGATAGGGCCGTGGGGCCACAATCCCGGCGTCAAATTTCCTACTCGCGATTTCGGAGCGGAATCCGTTATACCAATTCGTAGTACGCAGGCAGACTGGTTCGACCGCTGGATAAGAGGAGCGTCGGAAACGGCCGAGCCGCCGAGCCCGCTGCTGCACATCTTTGTAATGGGTCCCGATGTCTGGCGCGAGGAGCACGAATGGCCGCTTTCGCGAGCCCACAGTACGGCCCTTTATCTTTCAGGCAGGGGTCACGCGAATACTGGAACAGGAGATGGCGCACTTGACCGTCATCCCATCCCCAAGTCTCCTCCCGACACATTCACCTATAATCCGAAGGATCCCGTTCCCACCGTAGGAGGCGCAATTTGTTGCGATCCAAGGATTCTGCCGCCTGGCCCGCTCGAGCAGTCTGCCGTTGAGAGGCGGCCCGACGTGCTCGTCTACACTTCTTCTCCGCTGAACGAAAATATCGAAGTGACGGGGCAGGTGCGCGCCATACTTTACGTTTCAACTTCCGCTAACGACACCGACTTCACAGTCAAACTGGTCGACGTCTACGCCGACGGACGGGCGCTCATCATATGTGATGGCATACAAAGGCTGAGATACCGGCTTTCGCTGGCGAAGCCAGTATTCGTAAAGCGGAACCAGGTTTATCAGATCAGCGTGGATGCAGGCGTAACCAGCTATGTGTTTTCGAGTGGGCATCGAATCCGCCTAGAGATTTCCAGCAGCAATTTCCCGCGCTTCGACCGGAACCTGAACTCTTCGGGATTGAATGCCGATGTTACAAAAATAACGAGAGCCAAGCAGACTGTATTTCACGAGAGGAATTACCCGTCCGCAGTTATCTTACCGGTGATTCCGAGGCGCGCCGGCTAGGCACCCTCCTCGCAGCGATGACGAATCCAGGGAAAGAAGCACTTCTGATCAGAGCTGAAGAGCAGCTCGCGGCCATGCGCGTCCCGCAAGCACTGACGTTGTTTTATCAGGCCGAACAGGCGGGGTGCGATTCCGACGCTTGCGCTTCCGGAAGGTGGACCTGCTACATGCTGAAGGGAGATTTCGAGCGCGCATGGCGCGAGAGCGACGCGATAGCCGCTCGCGGCAACCCCGATCCGCATCGCTTTTGGGATGGCCGCCCTGTCGACGGCCGCCGCGTCCTGATCAGGTGCCTCCACGGGTTAGGGGACACGATACAGTTTATTCGTTACGCGCCGCTGATAAGAGCTAAGGCAGCGCATCTTACGCTGGAATCTCAGCCGACCCTGAAAGCGCTATTGACCTATAGCCGGCTCTCCGATGAGGTGATTACGTGGGGCGAACCCGAACCAGCGTGGGATCAGCAGATTGAAGTCATCGAGCTACCGCGTGTCTTCCGCACTCTGACGGGGTCGGTACCTAATGACGTTCCATATCTGCGCGCACCAGCGCTGTCCCTCTACAGGAAGCACGAATTCCCAGGTCTGATCCGGGCAGGTCTCGTCTGGAGTGCGAGTAATTACAATCCGGCGCGCTCGATTCCGGTCGAGGCTATATCGCAGTTGCTGGATATTCCCGGGGTGGAGTTCTACAGCTTACAGGGAGGGCCGGAACGGTTCAAGCTTGAGATACCACAGCTATTCAGCGAAAGCGAGTGCGTCCTCTCCACAGCCAGCCTGCTTGGAGCACTTGACTTGGTAATCACGGTAGACACCATGATTGCGCACCTCGCCGGAGCTCTCGAGCGGCCTGTCTGGACGTTGCTTCCGTACCAATCGGATTGGAGGTGGATGCTCAATTGCGAAGACAATCCCTGGTATCCGAGTATGCGGCTGATTCGGCAAAAGAAACCAGGTGAATGGGAGCCGGTGATCAGCACGGTGAAGAGCGATCTCGCCGCCTTGGCCGCCTAAAGCTCGCCCGTGTCGCGTCTGGATGCGATCTCTACTAAGCAGGGCCGGGCAACGTGAAGTAAAAAGTCGAACCGGCTCCTACTTCTGATTCCGCCCAGATCCCTCCTCCCGCTCGGCTCACTATTCTGCGACAGGTGGCAAGGCCGATGCCGCTTCCGGCGATCTCTGCCGGGTGCCTTCTTTGCAAAGGTTGAAAAATGCGCTCGAGCCACTCAGGTTCGATACCGATGCCGTTGTCCTGCACGCTGAGACGCCAGAGCGGGGCCTCGCGAACGGCCTCAATGTTTAGTCGGGGCGGCACACCTTGACGCCTGTACTTGATCGCATTCGATAGCAGGTTTTGAAACAACTGCGAGAGTGGTTGAGCTTCGATCAGAAGCTTTGGGAGATCTCCGTAGGTTATCGTTATGCCCGAAGTGCTTATGTCTTTCTGTAAATTGCTGATTGCCATCTCCAATGCCTCGACCGGGTCGATCGGCTCAGTCGTGCTAATAGGATGCTTACCTACCAGGGCATGTGCCAGGATCGCTTGTGTCAGATCGGTCATTCGCGCCAGACAGAGCGTGATCTGCTGGAGACAATCCCTGCCATCCGGATCCAGCTTTTGAGCGTGACGGCTACTGAGAAGATCCACTAGCCAGCGAGCACTGGTAAGCGGTGCGCTCAAATCATGTGAAGCGATCCGGGCAAACTCTTCGAGGTCTGCGTTCGAACGCTCCAGTTCCAAAGCCATCGTTTTCAGCCGCTCGTTGGCATTCTCAAGTTTCCGCTGCATCTCAAGGCGTTGAGTTATGTCAGTATGCGTGCAGATGACCGTCGGTTGCTCCTCTGGGCTATCGGACAGCATTGTCCAGTTTGCCGAGACGTAAACGACGGTTCCATCTTTTCGCTTTTGTTGTAGCTCGCCCTGCCAGCTTCCCGCAGTTTGAAGCTGCTGTCGTACGCCGCCATCACATCCGTGTGAAACTGTCCCAAGCAGATCGTCAGCGGCTCGGCCGACCGCTTCCTGCTCCGTCCATCCATATAATCTTTGGCAGCCAGATGTCCAGTGCTCGATCACGCCGTCTAGGGTTCGTATGAACACGACGGATTGATCTAGCGTGCGGGCCAGAGCCTTGAGATCATCTTCCGTTTGCTTACGTTCAGTGATGTCATGCAGCACTTTTCCGAAGCCGAGCAGTTCGCCCGTTGCCGGATCACGCAGCGCCATCGATACGCCTTCCGCAAAAATCGGGCGCCCGCTCTTTGTCACCAACCAGTTGGTATCCGAAGCGCGTCCGGTTTCAGCCGCAGTCTTGAGTTCGTGCCGGAATCTGCCCTTCAGCCGATCGGTGAGGGGTTCCAGGAGATTACCGTTTTGGCCGATAAACTCCTCGGCTGTGTAGCCAAGCTGCTTCTCGACGCCCGGGTGCCAGGACCTGAAATTCCCGTTCCGGTCAAGCAGGAGGACAATCCAGTCGCTCAATCGGGCAACCAAGAGATCGAGCAGATCTTTGTTCGTCGATAGCACCTCGTAAGCCATGGAAATCCAGTAACCGAAAAAGAGGACAACTCAATAAAAAATCTGATTTATGGACCTTACCCGAGGATCGTACTCGCCGATGAATACTTCGCTCACCGAACCAGGCGATACTTCGAGACGGTGGACATGGTCCAGCGGCATGCCAAGCAAAAACAACAAAACACATCGAATCACATCCCCGTGCGAAATCATCGCAATCGTGCCCTCCCCATTATCATTTCGACGCGCGGTTTCGATACTCCTGCAAGCCCTCGTCTGTACCTCTAGCATGGATTCTCCGCCGGGCGGTCTCGTGGTCGATCTCTGCTTGTTGAAGCTGATCCAGCCTTCCGTATCGCCGAGTTCAAGAAAAGACTTTCCGACCCATTCTCCGAAATCTATTTCGGTGATTCCTTCATCCACAATCACCTGCTTTCCGCATGCCTGCGCGATCGGCTTAGCGGTCTCCAATGCACGATCAAGTGGGCTCGAGTAAATTGCCTCCAGGCTATATTGCTGTTTTAGCCTCTGTCCGGTGAGCTCGGCCTGACGCAAGCCTTCCGGATTCAGATGCACGCCTGAAGCGCGCCCGTAGAGCACCTGTCCCAGCAGATCGGTGCTGCCATGCCGGATAAGTAGAATGCGAGTCATAAAAAGCGAGGGGAAACAGGACTTGACTGAGAGCCAATCAACCATAGAGATCGAAAAGCGAGTAAGTGAATTAGGCCCATGGTTTCACAACATACGATTGCAAGGCGTTGAGACCGCTCCTGATCACTTCCTCGGCGACTATCCCTCGGCAAAATGGAAAGGCTTTAGAGACGCGATTCCGAGAGATCTCAGCGGCATGACCGTTCTCGATGTCGGGTGCAACGGAGGCTTCTACTCGATCGAGATGAAGCGCCGCGGGGCAAAGCGGGTTCTCGGCATAGATCACGACGAACAGTATCTCGAACAAGCTCGCTATGCGGCGCAGGTTATAGGTTTGGACATTGCTTTCGAACGTATGTCTGTTTACCAGGTTCCCAAGCTCCGCGAACGTTTCGACTTGGTCCTCTTCATGGGAGTGTTTTACCACTTAAGGTATCCTCTGCTTGCGCTCGATGTTTTGCGGCAGCACGTCACCAAAGACTGGTTTGTCTTCCAATCCATGCTGCGGGGCAGCCGGTCGATTCCAAAGGTCGAGCAGGACTATCCGTTTTGGGAGCTCGCTCTATTTGATAAGCCGGGATTTCCAAGGATGCATTTCATCGAAAATGAGTATTCTCAAGATCCAACTAACTGGTGGATTCCCAATCGCGCCTGCGCTGAGGCGGTCCTGAGAAGCGCTGGATTCAAAATCGAAAGCAGCCCAGAGGCTGAGGTCTTCGTGTGTCGCTGCGACCCTGAAAGCCATTTACACGAATTGCCGGAACTTGCCTGATGATTGAAGCAGTCATGCTCTGGAATGAGCCGAATAATCTCTCTCACTGGGATTTCGAAATCGACAAAGACTGGTCGGCATACGCGCAAATGATCAAGCAGGCGGCCATTGCCATCAAGGCTGAAAGTCCTAAGCTGAAAAAAGTTCTCGGAGGGATTTCCCCGATTGACCCTGCCTTCGTTGTGCGTATGCAAGACTTGGGCGCTCTCGATTTCGTAGATGTGGTCGCGTTGCACGGGTTCCCACTCGATTGGAATCACTGGAGCATCAACGAATGGCCCGGAAAACTTGAGGAGATCAGGGCTGTAACGACGAAACAGATTTGGGTTTCGGAAGTCGGCGCGTCTTCTTTCGGCGCTGAGGAAGTGCAGGAATTTGGCCTCCAACGGACCGCCGAATTGCTGATTCCCAAAGTGGACCACATTTTCTGGTATAGCCTTTTCGACCTTCCGCGAGCTTGGCCCGCGACCACCAGGCATCGTGAAAGTGAAGGTTCGTCGTATTATCGCCACTTCTACATGGGTCTGATGCGTGAGGACGGGACCAGGAAACTGGCACTTAAGCGCTTTGCCGAGTATGCGCCGTCTTTTGGGCTATGCCAGTGGTTCCATTTCGAAGATCACCGACTGGAAAAGGCCGTCCAGATTATGCGAGAGCTAGGAGTTAAGAAACTGCGTACGGGATTGAGCTGGGCCGATTTCGAACGGCCGAATGCAGAGCGCTGGTTCGATCACCAAATGAAGTCGCTGGAAGAGTTTGAACTCACTGTTACCTTCTGCTTCACTCCCGAACGTTGCGGCATCCGCCCTCATCACACCAGCCCGCCGCGTGACCCTGCCCAATTTGCCCAGTTTTGCTCTGCGATGACCCAGAGGTACTCAAACTAGTAAAAGTACCTGAGTATTGGGCAGAAATCTGGGTAAGTGCAGGTAAGTAGAAACAATGCCAGCTACTAAGCTTCTTACCTAGGACGCAAGTTAAATGCATTTGTCATGCTAGAGTACAGATCCCGTTCTCCCGTCTATCCTTTGGTAAACGGGGATTCTGGCTGTGTAGCGTTTGCATTTTCTTCGGCAACAATACCAAAAATCAACTCTAAAGGACTAAACGGCGAATGAAGGGAACCGTTCTGATTACGGGCGGCGCCGGCTTTATTGGTTCTCATGTAGCAACCGAACTTTTGAAAGCCGGCTATCACGTCCGCGTTCTAGACAGCCTTGTCACTCAGGTACATGGCGAGGCTCCGATCCGGCCAAATTATCTGAACAAGGACGTTGAGTTCATGCTCGGAGATGTGCGAAATCCGGAAGCGGTGGAAGACGCGCTGGCTGGCGTAGATGCTGTTTACCATTTCGTCGCTCTGGTCGGAGTAGGCCAAAGCATGTACCAGATGGCGGAGTATACGGCCGTCAACAATCTGGGTACCGCCGTGCTGCTCGAGCGCGTGGTTAAACAGCCGGTCAATAAACTAATCGTTGCTTCGAGCATGAGTATTTATGGCGAAGGCTTGTATGAAACCGATTCCGGCCAGCTTTGCATGGACGCTATGCGAACTCCGAGGCAATTGAAGGCGCACGACTGGGAAATGACGGCTCGGAATGGTGCACGGCTCCGGCCAGTTGCCACCCCTGAATTTAAGCAGCCATCGTTGGCCTCGGTGTACGCCTTATCGAAATACGATCAGGAACAGATGTGCTTGATGGTGGGCAGGGCTTATGGCGTGCCCACGGTAGCGCTTCGATTCTTCAATGCATATGGGCCGTTCCAGTCCCTATCAAACCCTTACACTGGCGTGCTCGCGATCTTTGCTTCCAGGTTGATGAATGGCAAGCGGCCAATTATCTTCGAGGATGGCGAGCAACTGCGAGACTTCGTGAGTGTGTATGACTTGGCCCAGGCGTGCAGGCTTGCACTAGAAGTTCCGGCGGCGCAGGACATGGTTTTCAACATAGGTAGCGGGCTAAAAATCAGCGTCAAGGATGTTGCTCTTAAACTCGCTGAAGTTCTGGGCAGCAAAATCGAGCCAGAGATTACCGCTAATTACCGGGTGGGCGATATAAGGCATTGCTTTCCTGATATCAGCTTGGCTCAACGAGTTTTGGGCTATGGGCCCAAAATGACGCTTGAGCACGGGATGCTCGATTTGGCAGAGTGGCTTGAACGCCAGACGGCTCCGGACCGCTTTAACGAAATGCGGAACGAACTTACTTCGCGCGGATTGGTTGTTTAGGAGATTGCAGTGGATAAGCAATACATCCTGATCACCGGCGGAGCGGGCTTTATCGGAACAAATGTTGCGCGTAGCTTTTTGGAGCAGGATCAGCCCGTTCACATCTTCGACAATCTCGGCCGTCCGGGAGGCGAGCGCAACGTCGCCGGCCTATTTGAGGAATATCCGGGACGCGTTTTGTTCACGCAGGGGGATGTGCGGCGAAAAGAGCAAATCGAGAATGCGGTGGCATCGGCGCGGATGATTTATCATTTGGCCGCGCAGGTTGCCGTCACTACCAGTCTGGAAGATCCGCTGACCGACGCCGGCACGAATATGATGGGCACTATAAATCTGCTTGAGGCGGTGCGCGAGCTTGCGGTCAGGCCGCCTCTGCTCTTCACCTCGACCAACAAAGTCTATGGACGGCTGGGAACTGTTGCTCTCTGCGAACGCGAGTCGCGGTATGAGCCGGTGGACGGCACGGCAGCGCGCCTCGGCGTGCGCGAGGATCAGCCGCTCGAATTTCTTTCTCCGTATGGCTGCTCCAAAGGCAGCGCCGATCAATACGTTCTCGACTACGCGCGCTCCTTCAACCTGCCCGCGACCGTCTTCCGGATGAGTTGCATCTACGGTCCTTATCAGCTGGGTTCAGAGGATCAAGGGTGGGTGGCTCATTTCGTCAGACAAGCGCTCAAGGGCGAGGCCATCACCATTTACGGTGACGGCAAACAAGTCCGCGATCTGCTTTACGTCAACGATTTGGTTTGCGCCATGCATCGAGCGTTAGAACGCATCGAAACTTCCTCGGGTCAGGCGTTTAACATGGGTGGGGGAGCCGAGAATAGCGCAAGCTTGCTGGAAATTCTTTCTCAAATCAAAATTCTCACCGGTAGTTCACCTGGGATCGATTGGGGAGTTGAGCGTTTAGGCGATCAGCGATGGTACGTGTCAGATACTTCGAAGTCCAGAACCGCCCTCGACTGGCGGCCGGAAACTTCGATCCGGCAGGGACTGCGGAGTTTAATCCTGTGGTACGGTAAACACCCTGAATTAGTCGGGCAATTCAATATGCAGGTAGCGTAATGCGTTTTGCTTTAATCAATCCACCTTGGAGTTTCGAAGGAAGCATTTATTTCGGTTGTCGCGAGCCGCACCTGCCTTTAGAGTTCGGATACTCTAAAGCACTGCTCGAAGGGGCAGGTCACGAATGTGTCCTTCTCGACGGGCACTTGGACGGTCTAACACACGCTGATTTATTTGAACGGGTAACTGCTTTCGCTCCGGACTTTACAGTCATTACGACTGCGCCGACCTATTTATTTTGGCGCTGTCCGCCGCCGGAGATTCGCGTTCCGCAAGAGCTTTGTCAGTTGCTGCGGCCTGTAGCCGGCAAGCTAGTGATTGTGGGACCGCATGGATCAACCACACCGAAAGCAACGCTTAGAAAAACAGGGGTAGATTATGTAGTTTTGGGCGAATGCGAAGAGGTGCTTCTCGAGTTGGCCGCGAATAGTGCCGCGGCATCTTCCATCTGCTTTAGACAAGGCGTTGAGATTGTCGTGCGAGGGCCAAATCGCGCGTCGGACATGAAGCGCCTACCTGCGTTGCGCTGGCCCGACCAAGCGATCTCGAGACATCAGCATCATCATCACCGGTTCGATGTTGATCCGAAAGGTCCTGGAGCTGAGATGGAAGCGTCGCGCGGCTGCCCCTACCATTGCACCTTTTGCGCAAAAGACAATTTCCGGAATAACTACCGCAAACGTCCGCTCAACGTGGTCATGGAAGAGCTAGATCTCTTACTTGATCAGGGTATCGAGTACTTATACTTCATAGACGAGATTTTTCTGCCCGATGCTGCTTTGCTGGCGGCACTCGCGGAGCGCCGCGTCAAGCTAGGAGTGCAAACGCGTATCGATTTGTGGAATGAAGAGGCTATTCGCGCCCTAGCTCGAGCGGGTTGTGTTTCCATCGAAGCCGGAGTGGAAAGTATTACCGAGGCCGGACGCGCTTATCTGGATAAGAAGTGCAAGATGAGCACGGAAGACCTTACTGGCCGCCTGGCATTCGCAAAGCAGTTAGTACCTTTCGTTCAGGCGAACTTACTCGCCATGACCGAGGATGATGCTGCGATGGTGGAGACCTGGCGCAAAAAACTGGAAGACCATGGTGTGTGGGCGAACAAGCCAGTACCATTGTTCCCATATCCAGGCTCTCCCGAATACACGCGGACCTGGGGAGCGCCGGACGACTTTGCCTGGGAGAGAGCCCACGAGGCTTATTTAAAGGGATTCGATTCATTCAGTGATATTCAGGAACAGCGCCCCCAGCCATTGATCGAGTTGGAAACTCTTTCGCAGGGGCGGTGACGTGCCAACGGAGCGTCAGCCTCTTACACGAATCCTAATGACGGCAGACGCAGTAGGCGGCGTCTGGCAATACTCGGTCGATCTGATTTCTGCACTTGAAAAGCACGGTGTTGAAGTGCTGTTGGCGACCCTTGGCCCGGCCCCTTCGCAGGAGCAGCGGAACCAACTCAAGCAAATTTCGAATGCTCGCCTGGCCGAAGGCGATTTTGCACTCGAATGGATGGAGAGCCCCTGGCAGGATGTAGACCGGTCCAAAGATTGGCTTCTTGATCTGGAGCAAAAGTTTCATCCGGACGTCATCCATCTGAACGGCTACGCCCTGGCGAATGCTCGGTGCCAATCTCCCATCGTTTCGGTAGCTCATTCTTGTGTTTACTCCTGGTGGAGCGCGGTTCACGGCTGCGCACCGGGTGCGGAATGGGACGAGTATCATCACCGAGTAACTGAAGGCCTCCGTCGATCGGCGGCGGTGGTTGCGCCTTCCTGTTCTATGTCCGAATCAGTGGTCCTGCACTACGGCTTGGATCGTGCGAGAATTTACGTCATTTCGAATTTCAGCTTGGCTCGCGTGTCCACGGCTTCGGAGAAAGAGCCGTGCCTGCTGGCAGCGGGCAGGGTGTGGGACAAGGCGAAAAATATTGTTTTGTTGGACTCCATCGCATCGCAAGTAATTTGGCCGATGCATGTTGCCGGAAAATGCGGCTCGATCGAAGACTCGAGTATCTACTCTGGTTCTATGCTTCGCTTGGGAGCGCTATCTCACGAGGATCTGCTTCAGTGGATGGAGCGGGCAAGCATCTTCGTTCATCCAGCTCTTTACGAACCGTTCGGTCTTGCCGTTCTTGAAGCGGCAATGTCGCAATGTTCTCTGGTGCTCGCCGATATTCCGAGCCTTCGCGAGCTTTGGCAGGGAGCTGCCGTATTCGTGGATCCACATGATCCGGAAGCTTGGTCTCGCGAGTTGAACCGGCTTGTCGCGGATTCATTCGAGCGGGAGCATTTGGCCGTTCAGGCCCTTACTCGGGCGAAGCGCTACGATGCCGAAGCTTCTGTTACTCAATATCTGGATGTTTATCAAAGCGCCATCCGATACAAACACTCCGGCAGCGGAGTGGCCGCGTGAGCTTGAACATCTCGATCTTCTGCCATTCGCTGGTTTCGGATTGGAATCACGGGAACGCTCACTTTCTCCGCGGCATTGTCTCTGCGCTGCAGGCCAGGGGCAATCAGGTTCAAGTGTTCGAACCGCAAGATGCCTGGAGCCGCCAGAACCTGGTTGCCGACCATGGGACACGGGCAGTCGACGAGTTTCGCCCTGCCTTTCCACATTTGACCAGCACCAGCTACGACCCAAACCGGCTTGACCTTGATCGTTGGCTGGAAGATACGGACCTCATTCTGGCTCACGAGTGGAACGATCCTCGAATAATAGCCGCCATTGGACAGTATCGAAAAAAGAATCCGCTGGTTCGCCTTCTGTTCCACGATACTCATCATCGCGCGGTAACTGCGCCTGAGGAACTGGCCCGCTTCGATCTTTCAAATTTCGATGGTGTTCTCGTGTATGGTCAATCTTTGAAGGAGGCATATCAAAGACTCGGCTGGGGCAAGCAGGTTCATGTTTGGCATGAAGCAGCTGATATCCGTGTCTTTCATCCGATCGCAAGGATTGCTAAGCTGCGCGATTTGGTATGGATCGGCAACTGGGGTGACGATGAGCGGACTGAGGAGTTGCGCGAGTATTTCATCAACCCCTGCGCTGAACTCGCTCTCAAAGCGAATGCCTTCGGCGTGCGATATCCAGAAGCAGCTCTGCGTGAACTTGATGCCGCTGGCGTTCTCTACAAAGGTTGGCTGGCCAATTACAAAGTCCCAGAGGTGTTTGCGCAATTTAGGTCGACGATTCATGTTCCGCGGCGTCCTTATACTCAGCGATTGCCCGGTATCCCGACAATTCGCCCCTTTGAAGCGCTTGCCTGTGGCATTCCTTTGATCTCCGCGCCCTGGTCTGATACGGAGGATCTCTTTCGCGTCGGAACCGACTTCCTGATGGCGCGCGATGGCGCCGAGATGCAAAGGCACCTGCGCGATGTGCTGAGTGATCCATCGCTCGCCACTAGTCTGGCCGAGCACGGCCTCGAGACGATTCGCAGCAGGCATACCTGCGATCATCGGGTCACTGAGTTGATCGCTATCCATGATGCGATTAAACCGCCGTTGCGAGAAGCTGACCAGCCGTTGAACTGTATGGAGATGCACTTATGAAGCTGGCATTCTGGGGTTCGAGCCTGGTATCGGCTTATTGGAATGGAGCGGCTACTTACTATCGAGGCGTACTGCGGGCGATCGCTAACTTAGGATTTGAAATCACTTTCTTCGAACCGAATGCCTATGATCGCCAGAAGCATCGTGACATCGAGGATCCTGAATGGGCTCGTATTGTTGTTTATGATCCGAGCGATCCGTTAGCGGTCGAACGTCATCTGGCACAGTCGGCTGCTTGCGACGTAGTTGTGAAAGCGAGCGGTGTAGGAGTGCTCGACGATTCGTTAGAAGCACTTATCTCGGAAATGCCGGAATGGATATGCAAGGTCTTCTGGGATGTCGATGCTCCCGCCACGCTCGAGCGGCTCGTGGCCAAACCGGATGACCGCTTTCACTTAGCCCTGCCGCGCTTTGATCTCGTCCTCACTTATGGAGGGGGCAAACGCGTCACTGAGCAATATAAACAAGTAGGCGCTCGTGAATGCTTTGCGATTTATAACGCCTTCGACCCCGACGTTCATTTCCCCGTGCAGCCCGATCCTCAGTTCGCCTGCGATCTTTCTTTTTTAGGCAATCGCTTGCCGGACCGCGAAGCACGCGTGGAAGAATTCTTTTTCCGAGCCGCTCAGCTCACACCAGAGCGCAAATTTCTCCTAGGAGGGAACGGCTGGGCCGATAAGCCAGTGCCCCCTAACGTTAGATACGTAGGGCACGTTTACACAGCCGATCACAATATATTGAACTGCTCAGCTCTGGCCGTACTTAATATCAGCCGCGAAAGCATGGCTCGCTACGGTTTTTCACCTGCTACCCGGGTATTTGAAGCCGCCGGAGCGGGCGCATGCGTGATCACCGACGACTGGTTGGGTATCGATTCGTTTCTCCAACCCGAGCGAGAGGTTCTGGTGGCTCATAACGGAGATGAGGTCGCGCAACTCTTACGCAGCTTATCTGCCGAGCGGGCTCGCTCTATCGGCGCGGCCGCGCGCGCGCGCGTTCTAAGTGAGCACACATATGATCGGCGCGGGTTGCTAGTAGCCAAGATTCTCCATGAAGCACTTTCGCGCCGTTCAGGACGCAATCTGGAGACGCTTGTTTGATGGGTCAACAGCGCAGCTTTGTTTTCCTAGGTTTGACGATCACCTCCACTTGGGGTAACGGTCATGCAACGACCTACCGGGGGTTGTTGAAGGAACTGGCCGCGAGAGGCCACTCAGTCACTTTTCTTGAGCGCGATGTACCCTGGTATTCCGCGCACCGCGAGTTCGACACGCTCCCGTATGGCCGTCTCGCTCTCTACAGCAGCTTGAACGAACTTAAAGACATCTTTACTGAAACGGTTCGTCATGCGGATGCCGTAGTTGTCGGCTCGTACGTCCCCGAAGGTATTGCGGTCGGACGCTGGGTAAGATCCACGGCAAAGCACCTGACTGCTTTCTACGATATCGACACTCCTGTTACTCTTGCATCTTTGCGGGCCGATCGCTGTGAGTACCTTTCGTGCGACTTAATCGGTATGTATGACCTTTACCTGTCATTCACCGGAGGACCAATCTTAGCCTTCATTGAACGCAAGCTGGGTTCCCCGTGTGCACGTCCGCTCTACTGTTCCGTGGATCCCACTCTATACTTTCCCGAGCAGCGCGAACTCGCTTGGGATTTGGCTTATCTGGGAACTTATGCCGCCGACCGTCAGCCCGCACTCGATTCCCTTCTTCTCAATGTCGCCGCCCAGTCGCGCGAACGAAAGTTCGCGGTTGCAGGCCCGCAGTACCCAGAAGATATTCAATGGCCGGAGAACGTAACTCGCATCGAACATTTGCCGGCGGCCGAGCATCGAGAATTCTATAACTCTCAATCATTTGCCCTGAACATTACTCGTTGCGACATGATCCGCGCTGGCTATTCTCCCAGTGTTCGGCTGTTCGAGGCCGCGGCTTGCGGTACACCGATCATCACTGATGACTGGCCTGGTCTTGCAGACTTCTTCCAGCCCCATTCAGAAATCATTCCTGTCCTGAATACAGCCGACGTGATCACGCAGTTGAGGATGTCCCCGGATCAGCGGATTGAAATTACTGACGCTGCCCGGCGCCGTACTCTGCGGTTTCACACCGCTGCCGTTCGAGCCGCTCAATTCGAGACTTACGTTGATGCATCCCTTTTTCGAGTAAATCGGTCTAACAATTGGGAGCGTCGAATTCATCTGTCTTCAACTCCGGCTCTCCTCGAAAAGTAACTACATGAAATCGAATACTTGCCGCTCTGCGATTACCGCCGCGTTTCTCGCATCTGCTCTTCCGCTTTTTGCGGGCCAGCAACCGGTCCCTCCAGGCGTGCCGACCAGCGTTGTCGTTACAGTGGAACCTAAGCGCGGCAAAACGATCCCTCCTATCGAACAGCAGGATATTGCCGTTCATCAGGGCAAAGACAAGCGTCCCGTAACGGACTTTACGTCATTGAACCACGCTGATACGCAGTTCATGTTACTCGTCGATGATTCTGCGCGCGGCACGTTCGACACGGAGATACAGACATTGCGCCAGTTCATCAAGTCACTTCCCACTAACTACGAGGTCGCGGTGGGGTATATGCGCAACGGAATGGCTGACCTGACTCAAAACTTCACCCGGGATCACGCCATGGCCGCTAACGGCGTCCGTGTCTCCTTAGGCCCAGGGGGGGCCGACGTAAGCCCCTATGATTCCCTCACCGACGCCATTCGGAAATGGCCACATACGGATGCACAGCGCAAAGAGGTGCTGATGATCAGCAGCGGCATCGAAGGTCTTGGGGGTGGGTATTACCCTGAGAACCCCTATGTCACTGCCGGTATTGAGAGCGCCATTAAAGCGGGCGTAGTCGTTTATTCCATTTACAGCCCCAGTGTCGGGCATGCGGGTCACAGTATGTGGCGCACGACGTGGGGACAGAACTTTCTCTCTGAACTCTCAGATCAAACCGGCGGGGAATCGTATTGGATAGGATACGGTTCGCCTGTTTCTTTTCAACCGTTCCTGGATCAGTTTCTGGAGGCCCAAAAACATCAATACCTGCTGACTTTTATTGCGAAGCCCGAGCAGAAATCGGGTATTCAGCAGATCAGGGTTTCGATCGAAGAGAAAGACGCGAGCGTTGCCGCGCCGGACAGGGTCTTTGTCAAGGCGAGCCTGTGAGACTGCCTCGCGTGTTTTCGCTTTGCACGCTAACCAACGCTTGCGCTCCGGCTTAGTGGCTTGCTCGAAGTCGCAAAATCAGCAGCCTGCTCCCCGGCGGAGGCGATATCTTCCGCGCCAGAATCCTTCAGCAACTGCTTGGCCTTCGCTACCCAATCGGTGTTATCACAGTGAACCGAAAGCAATATGCCGCCTTCCTTGATGCGACCTTCATAGCGCTTGGCCTCGTATTCCGGAATACCCATGCCGACCAGAGCACCGATGATCCCGCCGAGGACGCCTCCCGAGCCAATCCCCGAGAGTGCCGCAATGATCGGCCCTGCCGCAATCAGGGGCCCAAGTCCCGGAATCGCGAGTACCCCAATGCCTGCCAGCAAACCTATCGTTCCGCCTATTATCCCGCCCGCTAGTACACCTGTCGTCGTGCCTTCAGGCGCTTTGGTATGTTTCTCGTGTGCAAAATCCTTGGTTCCAACGTTGTCCTGCAAAAGTACCGAAATGTCTTCGTTTCGGAATCCTCCGGCAAGCATACGATCTACCGCGTTCTCTGCCATTTCGCGGCTCGCATAAATTCCAAATGCAGAAATATTTCTTACTGCCATCGTGTTCCTCCTTCGCAGAACTTCTTCCCTGGTGGGACTACTTACGGGCTGTGGATGTTTCCATCTTGGCTAATGTTCGCACACTAGACAATCGAGACTCTAATGATCTAGCAATTCCGAGTGGAGTTGCTGGCTTGAGGGCGGGGACTCGAGTCCAACCCGCCCAGCAACTGCTTTCTGGATCGAAACTTTGCCCCATGACTGATGCGAAGATGGAGCGGGAGACGGGATTCGAACCCGCGACATCAACCTTGGCAAGGTTGCACTCTACCAACTGAGTTACTCCCGCTTGAGGCTCAACTCACATTCTCGAATGATCTTGTTCCGAAGTCAATTCATCTAATTGCAATAGAGGAATTTACGTAACTCGCACCTATCGCCTTCCATTTATAAGAGCCTTTCTCCGTCTCTGTCAAGTACTTTAAATCGTTTTTTAACAAGTAGTTACGAGTCTTCCATATTTTTCTTTCTAGCGCTTAACCCTATGCTAGACTGAACTTCTCAAGCACGGAAAGCTTCGTCTTTAGACCTTGTCCGCTGCCAGCACAGCGCTCAGCCTAACACTTCGGATATTCGCTCTTTTCCACAGAAGTGGAAAAGATGTGGGAAACTTTTGCGTTTTTGAGAGTGGAGGAGTTAAGTGCCATTGAGCGACGCTTGGGAACAGATCAAGAACCGGCTGGCAACCAGACTGGGCGGAGGAGCGTACGAAAACTGGTTCTCCGAGACGAGGCTTGGCTCACTGCGCGATGGCGACCTTACCGTCCAGGTACCCAACCAAGCCACGGAGGCCTGGATTCGCCAGGAGTATAGCGGGCTGATTCGCATCGCCATCGGAGAGCTGCAGCTTCCCATACGCCGCGTCGAATACGAAATCGAACCTGGCGGCGTTCCCATGGCGGCCGCCGCTCATGCTGGGAGCTTCCAGTCGACCCCCACCTCGCAGCAGACTCTTCATTCCCATATTGCCGAGCCGCTCTTTGAGAACACTGCATCGTGGCTCAATCCACGCCTCACCTTCGATACCTACGTCGTCGGCTCATCTAACCAGCTTGCCCATGCCGCCGCGCAAGCCGTCGCCAGCATGCCTTCGCGCAGCTACAATCCCCTCTTCATTTATGGCGGTGTCGGCATCGGAAAGACCCATCTCATGCACGCCATCGGACGCAGCCTGCTCGATCATTTCGGCGGCCTCAACGTTATTTACACGTCGAGTGAGCGCTTTATGAACGAAATGATCGCCTCTATCAAGCTCGACCGCATGCCTCTCTTTCATCGCCACTACCGTTCGGCGGACGTTTTGCTCATTGACGATATTCATGTCATAGCCGGCAAGGAGCGCACCCAGGAAGAGTTTTTCCACACCTTCAACGAGCTCTACGACCACCGCAAGCAGATCGTGATCTCGAGCGATTCAGCCCCCAATCAGCTCGCCGGGCTGGTTGAGCGCCTGCGCTCCCGCTTCGAGTGGGGACTTATGGTCGATGTGCAGGCTCCCGATCTCGAAACCAAGATGGCCATCCTCGATAAGCGCGCGGAAGCTGAAGGAGTTCGTCTCCCGCAGGATGTGCGCATCTTCATCGCCACCAAGACCAAATCGAACGTCCGCGAGCTCGAAGGCGCTTTAACCCGTCTGATCGCCGTCTCATCCGTCACCGGGCAGGCCATTACACTCCCGATGGCACAGCAGACGCTCAAGCATCTAAATGGCGCTCCCGAACGTAAGATTACTGTCGAATCCATTCTGCGCGCCGTGGCCGAGCGCTTTTCGCTCCAGCCTTCCCAGCTCAAAGTCAAAAGCAATACCCGCCAGATCGCTTACCCGCGCCAGATCGCCATGTACCTGGTCAAAGAACTGACGCACGCCTCGCTGCCCGAGATCGGCCGCTACTTTGGCGGAAAACACCACACAACGGTGCTCCACTCGGTGCAGAAAATTGACGATCTCCGCCAGCGTGATGAGGATCTGAACAGTCTTATTCAGAGGTTAACCGACGCGCTCCAGTAGATTTATGCCAATCTTCCACATCTACCCCCGCACCGCCCCTGTTGAGAACTATCCAGAACTTTATACCGGCTCGCTTTCTCAGTATTCATGCAGCCGAATTCCACTGTCCAGAATAGACGCAACAGGTTTTTTTTGCTATAATTTAGGTGGATTTCAACATTTCCACAACTCCTACTAAAACGGTTTCTTATCTAGCACTTATGTAATAGGTGACTAGGAAGAATCTGAGTGCACTCAGACTAAGGGCTTTCTCAAAAAGAATCGAATATGGAATTCTCGGTCAGCAAGTCAGATCTCGTACGTGAACTCGGTCTCACGCAGGGCGTTGTGGAGCGCAAAACTACCATTCCGATCCTGTCCAATATCCTACTTGAGACCGACCAGGACCAGGTTTGGTTGACCGCAACGGACCTGGAACTCGGGATTCGCTGCTCCTGCCCGGCGCGCATAAAAAAAGAAGGCGCGGGCACCATCCCGGCTCGCAAGCTGCTCGATTACGTCCGGCTGCTGCCCGATGCCGATCTTCAGGTAAAACTTGCTGATAATCAGTGGGCTAGCTTCGTCTGCGGCCGCTCGCGAACCCGCATCGCCGGCATGTCACGCGAGAGCTTCCCCGAGTTGCCCGAAATGCCGGAAGCTATGGCCGAGATACCGCTCAGTGTTCTCGCCCAAATGATCGGCTCGACGATTTTTGCCATCTCGGCCGAAGAGTCCCGCTTCACGCTCAATGGCGCGCTGCTCGTGTTGCGCGATAACGGGCTCGTGATGGTCGCAACCGACGGACACCGGCTCGCACTCATCGAGAAAAACATGATCCTGCCCGGTCTTTCCGGCGCCTATCGCGCGCTGCTGCCCAAGAAAGCCATGAGCGAGATCCAAAAGCTTGCCAGCGATGATGCGAGCAAGCAGATCGAGTTCTCCGGCAACGATAACCACTTATTCTTTCGCATCGATAAACGCCTGCTTCTGAGCCGCAAGCTGACCGGAAATTTCCCCGACTATGAGCGCGTGCTGCCCAAGGAGCACCCGCATACGCTGGTGCTGCAGCGCGACGAGCTCAAATCCTCAATCGAGCGCGTGGCTCAATTCGCCGACGAGCGCTCGCGCTCGATTCGCGTACAGATTGTCAAGGGCGAGCTGAAGCTTCACTCCTCAATCTCGGAAACGGGCGAAAGCGAAGAGACCATCCCGGTTGAGTATGAGGGCCCGGATGTCGAAATTGGTTTCAATGCCCAGTACCTGCTCGACTTTTTGCGCTCGGTTGACGGGAGTGAAATAGAGTTTCGCTTCAAAGATTCCAACAGCGCCGGCGAATTGCGGCCGCACGCCGGCCCGCCTGAGACCGTTTACCGCTACGTCGTAATGCCCATGCGGATCTGATAGGCGGCAGCAGGAAAGAAGAATGAATGACCATCGCGAGCCCTCTGGAGACAACAGGTCGCCTCGCGAGAAACCGGAAGACATGTCCACATTGAGCCAGAACGAAAACTACGATTCCACAAGTATCAAGATCCTCGAAGGTCTGGAGGCCGTCCGGCTGCGCCCGGCTATGTATATCGGATCCACCGGGGAGATGGGTTTGCATCATCTCGTCTACGAAGTTGTCGATAACTCCGTTGACGAAGCTCTGGCCGGTCACTGCGACGAAATTGGTGTCACCATTCACATCGACAACTCGATTACTATCGTTGACAATGGCCGCGGTATCCCAGTGGATATCCATGCGGAAGAAGGGGTCTCCGCTGCACAGGTGGTTTTAACCAAGCTGCATGCGGGTGGTAAATTCGACTCGAACAGTTACAAAGTTTCAGGCGGCTTGCACGGCGTCGGCGTGAGCTGCGTCAATGCGCTCTCGGAAACTCTGCACCTTGAAGTTTGGCGCAACAAAGCCACCTGGGAGCAGGATTACGAGCGCGGTTTTCCCAAAGCCCCGCTGGCGCAGACCGGAAAATCCAACAAAACTGGCACCAAGATTACCTTCAAAGCCGATCCGACAATCATGGACGCGACCGAATTCAATTTCGACACGCTCGCGGTTCGCTTACGCCAGCTCGCGTTCTTGAACAAAGGCCTGAAAATTACGCTCACCGATGAGCGCGCCGACAACATCCGTTCCGAAGAGTTTTTTTACAGCGGCGGTATTGCGGAATTTATCAAACATCTCAATCGCGGCAAAGCGGCGCTGCACGACAAGCCGATTCACTTTGAAGGCGAGCGCGACCTACCGAACGGCGGCAAGCTCACCATCGAAGTTGCGCTCCAGTACAACGACTCTTACTCGGAAACCATCTTCAGCTTCGCCAACAACATCAATACCGTCGATGGCGGCAGTCACTTGAGCGGCTTCCGCAGCGCGCTCACCCGTACGATCAACGCTGCCGCCCAGTCTTCCGGACTTATCAAAGATGCCAAGGAAAATCTCACCGGCGACGACGTGCGCGAAGGCTTAACCGCCGTCATCAGCGTCAAGCTTCCGCAGCCGCAGTTCGAAGGTCAGACTAAGGGCAAGCTCAACTCCGATATTCAGGGCTACGTCGTGCAACTCATCAACGAGCGCCTCGGCGAGTACTTCGACAAGAACCCAACCGTCACCAAGAAGATCATTGGCAAGGCGATCGACGCGGCGCGCGCCCGCGAGGCGGCCCGCAAAGCGCGCGATCTCACGCGCCGTAAAGGCGCTCTCGATTCCGGCGGCCTGCCTGGTAAGTTGGCCGATTGTCAGGAGCGCGATCCGGATCGCTGCGAGCTGTTCCTGGTCGAAGGCGAGTCCGCCGGTGGCACTGCGAAATCCGGGCGCGACCGCCGCTACCAGGCCATCCTGCCGCTCAAAGGGAAAATTCTCAATGTCGAGAAAGCCCGCTACGACAAAATGCTCGGCCACGAAGAGATTCGGGCCATGATCACCGCGATTGGTACCGGCATCGGCAAAGGCGAAGACTTCGAGCTCGCCAAACTGCGCTACGGCAAGATCATCATCATGACCGACGCTGATGTGGACGGCTCACATATCCGCACGCTCCTGCTTACCTTCTTCTTCCGCCACATGCAGGAGCTCATCACGCGCGGAAAGGTCTTTGTCGCGCAGCCTCCTCTTTACCGCATCAAGAAAGGCAAGAGCGAAAAATACATCAAGGACGATAAAGAATTCACTCGCGAGATCCTTCGCCGCGCCACCGAAAATCTCACCGTCGAGCTCGGCAACGGGCCTGAACCCGAGCGGCCTAAAGCTGAAGGAGCAGAGCTGCGCAATTTTCTGATGTCGCTCGATGAACTAGCGCAAATCAGCCAACGCCTCGAGCGGAGGGTTCGAGATTCACGCGTGGTCGACGTCCTTACCGAGGTCAGCCTGCCCATCGACGCCAAAACCGACCTGCAGAATGAGGAGAACGTGAAGGCGCTGGCCGACCGCTTGCGCCAGGCCAAGCTCGAAGTCACCGTCGAGCGTGAGGAAGAGCACTCCGCTTGGATGGTTGGTTATCGTGACCCTACCAACGCCATTCGCATGATCAACACGGAGTTCCTGGCAATGCCGGAATTTCGCCGCTTGCGCGCCATCGTCAAGCAAGTCGCTCGCCTGAACACGCCGCCTTTCACTCTCGTCAAAGACGGACGCCGTGATGCCATCGCAAACTGGCGCGATCTCCTCAATACCGTCAAAACCGAAGGCACGCGCGAAGTCAACGTGCAGCGCTACAAAGGCCTCGGTGAGATGAATGCCGAGCAGCTCTGGTCCACCACTATGAACGCAGAGACGCGTACTATGCTGAGAGTGGATCTCAACGATTTCGCCGAAACCGAGCCCGTCTTCTCTACCCTTATGGGCGAAGATGTCGAGAGCCGGCGCAAGTTTATCGAAGATAACGCGCTCGACGTCCGCAACCTCGACGTTTAACTTGGCTGACCAAATGCCCGCTGTGCGGGTGAATGCTAGAGCAGCCGGTCGCCTCGCGTCAGGCCACCTCTGGATCTTTCTGAGCGATGTTCTCGATCACGGGTCGGCACAACCGGGCGACATCGTTCGCGTTGTCGATCCGAAAGGCCGAAGTCTCGGTGTCGCGCACTATAGCTCCACTTCCCAGATCACGCTTCGCCTGCTTAGCTCTCGCGTCGAGTCAGTCGATGCCGCCTTCATGCGCAAGCGCTTGGCCGCCGCTTACCGCTACCGCCAACGCTTGGTCCATGACTCGAACGCTTACCGGCTGGTGCACGCCGAAGGCGATCTTCTGCCGGGTCTGATCGTCGATCGCTACGACGATTGGCTCGTGGTGCAACTGCTCGATCAAGGCATGGATCGCATGCGTGGCGAAATCGCCGCGGCGCTTGTCGAACTGGTCAATCCTCGAGGCATAGTCGCCCGCAACGACGTTGCTATTCGGGCAAAAGAGAACCTGCCTCAGGAAACAGCGGTCCTTTTCGGCGAAGTTCCGCCGCAAGTCGAAATCGAGATGAACGGCCTTACGCTTTTCGCCGATCTCTTGCACGGCCAGAAGACCGGCGTCTTTCTCGATCAGCGCGAGAACTATCTCGCTGTTCGCCAGTACGCCCGCGGACACGCGCTCGATTGTTTCACCGGCACCGGTGGCTTTGCCCTGCACCTCGCTGGCGTGTGCGACTCGGTCGAGGCGGTAGATAGCTCGGCTTCCGCACTTGAAACACTCGCCGCAAACTCAGCGGGCAACAACGTCGGGAACATCTCTCCTCATCGGGCCAACGTGCTCGAATATCTTCCGAGTCTGGTCAGCGCTCGTCGCGTCTTCGAGTTGGTGGTGGTCGATCCGCCGGCCTTCACAAAATCCCGCTCGGCACTAGAAGGGGCTGTTCGCGGCTATAAAGAAATCAATTTGCGCGCCCTTCGCCTCTTGCAGCCCGGCGGAATCCTCGTCAGTTGCTCCTGCTCTCATCACATGACTGAAGCGCATCTGCTCGAAGTCATCGCCGCCGCCGCCCTCGATTGTGGCAAGCGGCTTCGCGTCCTCGAACGCCGCACCCAATCTCAGGATCACCCCATTCTGCTGACGGTTCCGGAAACGCACTATCTGAAGTGTTTGATTCTCGAAATGCTTTAGGTCGGGTGGTTACCTATCGATCAACCTTGGAGTAGAAGATAGCCAAGCACATGGGATTCACAAGACGTATCGGGGAACCCGAACGACTTATCTCGGGTCGTCGATCCGCTTTGCAATAAAGCTGGACGGCGGACTAATTATAGACTCGCTGACCATAATGCCGCGGAATACCCGAAAACATTCGAGTTGCTTTTTCTGGGGGGGGGGGTGATAGATTTTTTTCGGAACGAAAAAGGGGGACATACGTGATCCGAACAATTCGCATCTCACTATTGCCGATTGTGGCAACCATTTTGGGGGCGTACGCTGGGATTGCCTCCACGGCGTGCGCCATCTGTTATGAGAACAATCCACCATCCGGGGGCGAGCACTCCGGGACTAATCAGTGTTACGAATCCTATTGCGAGATGGGAGGAGATCATCCAAGTACGAGTATCCAGCAATGCCTGCAGGAGAAATGTAGCGCCTGCAAGTCCTATCCTGCTGCCACGGTGAAGAATTGCCCTGCTCAAACAGGTGCCTGCGGCGTCAACATTGCCGTATTGTGCGCGGATCTTGGTGGCTGCTAATGAAACATCTAAGGTCCAAAAGCTTACGCCGAAGTCTATTCCGTAACTTCCTGTTCTCTATCATATGCGGCCTTGTCGCCTATCACCTCGTCTCTTTTTTTGCTACTAAAACGCATGCGCAGGGCTCGGAGTCGAGCCCGCCGGTAACTGTACATTACACGGTCGAGCAGTACGATCCCGCAGGCCAACTGCGCCTGACGAAGTCCCGGTTGTACGCCCGGTTCAGCGACGGGTCGATGGCCAATCGGTACACTCAGCTGTATCCGAAGCAGGAACCGGTCATAACTGAAATCTTGAATGCGACAACCGGCGACTGGGTATATTTGGACCCAACGACAGACTCTTCGATCACCTTGAAGAGGTCACTGCCTGAGGTGCGACGGGCGATATCGGAAGCGGATACCGAAGGGTGCCCGAGCGGGGTCGACCTATCGAAGCTGTCTCAGCTTGCTCCGATTCTTGGCGTGCGGATTCTGTATTACTCGAACACGGATGCGTCTGGGGATACAGAGGAGAGATGGATGGCTCCAGATCTTAATTGCCTGCCACTGAAAAAAATCGACACTTCTCGCCAGCATGGAGGGGCCCACAATGTGCTGGTCGCGACCTCAATCAAAATTGGAGAGCCGGCTGAGGATCTGAAAGCAGCTCCTCCCGGCTACACCGAACGCACTCCAGAACAAGTAGAAGAAATGCACATTGCCGCAACCGGCGGTGAGACTTTTTGGGGACGTGTTTTTCTGCGCGCTATGAAACGAGAGTACGCAAAAAATGGCGCTTTGATGAAGCAGTATTAGGTTCTGTTTGATTGTCTCCGGCGTTACTAATCGAAAGTCTCTTTGATTTAAAGTCTCAAAAGGGAGAAATATGCTGAGATCCATTTTGGAATTCAGACGGGGGGAGTATCGAGTCCTCCTGCCCGTAATTATCATTGCGTTACCCGCTCTGCTGTCAGTGTTGGTCGCACAGAAACTAGTCGGCCGCCAATGCGTCGAATGTGCGGATATTTGCCCTGCGGGAGAGTGCATGGGGTCGGCAAACTGGAGCGCTTATCCCAGCACAGGCTGCCCCACAAACGCGCGAGAGTCGGGCGGGTGGTGTTGTAATGCCCAAACGCCAATATTGATTGACGTTGACGGAACTGGGTTCTCCCTCACCTCATTGAGAGACGGTGTAGACTTCGACATTGCGGCGAACGGCAGGCGCGTACAGGTTTCATGGACTTTTAGCGAGTCTTCGAACGCTTGGCTTGTGCTTGATCGGAACGGAAACGGTTTGATCGACAATGGCTCGGAACTGTTCGGCAACGTCACACCGCAGCCGGAACCTTCCAAAGGCCAGTATAGGAATGGTTTTCTCGCGCTAGCTGTATTCGATCGCCCAGAAAACGGGGGCAACGGAGATGGCCTGCTCGATGAAAGGGATGCGGTCTATCCAAAACTGCTCCTTTGGCAGGACAAGAATCACGACGGCGTGAGCCAACCGGAGGAGCTGAAGCACTTGTCGGAGTTGGGCATTGCTGCAATCGATCTCCGCTATCAACTCTCGAACTACACTGATCAGTACGACAACATCTTCCGCTATCGGTCTAAAATATTCCGATCTCCTGGGTACCATGATGGCCGTTGGGCCTACGATGTTCTGCTCCTAGTGGGACCTCCATCCAGGAGCAGTTCGCAAAGTGCTTATACCCGGCAGTAGTGCGGCGCTAGCTGTGTCCCGCTTGCCGCATTAGAATCCTCGTCAGTTGCTCCTGCTCTCATCACATGACTGAAGCGCATCTGCTCGAAGTCATTGCCGCCGCCGCCCTCGACTGTGGCAAGCGCCTCCGCGTCCTCGAACGCCGCACACAATCACAGGACCACCCCATTCTGCTGACGGTTCCAGAAACGCATTATCTGAAGTGTTTGGTTCTCGAAGTCTTGTAGATGCCCACCATCAGCAAGTTTTACGGCATTTCCATTCAAATGTTCTGGAACGATCACCCGCCCCCGCATTTCCACGCGCTATATGCGGAAGATGAAGCCAAGATCGATATTCGTACTCTAGTGGTAATAGAAGGCTGGTTGCCGCGGCGTGCTTTGGCCTTCGCGCTGGAGTGGGCAGAGGAACACCGCGCCGAAACTCATGGAGGATTGGGAACTATGCTCAAACAATCAGCCAGTAAACCAGATTTCCCCGTGACCTCGCGGATGCCATGGCGCGTGGTGCAGGTTGAGGCGCTAGAAGGGTTCCGCTTGTCCGTTCGATTCGTAGATGGAACGACTGGAACGGTGCATCTGTCCGGGTTAATCCAATCGCCTCACGCCGGCGTTTTTGCGCCGCTCGTTGAGCCATCGCTTTTCACCCAGGTTTTCGTGGATCACGGGACCGTGACTTGGCCCGGCGAAGTGGACCTGGCCCCCGATGCCATGTATGCCGAGATAAAAAAGAGCGGCGAATGGGTGCTTCGTTGAGGGAAACTCACTGCCTCAACGCCTGAGCCTCGAAGTGCTGGTAAGGCTGCACTCACCTCCCTCTCCTCTTGACTACAGGTCAATGCGGACTTTGAAGATAGCGAAGCAGGATGAGGAGAAACCAGCAGAGAAGAACAAGCAGATATAAATTCCACGGCCCCGATGATCACTGACGAGAAGACCAGCAGCCACTTATCGCTCCGAGACAGTGGATTAGCTACAAGCTATCCGCGGATACCCTGGAATATAGAGATCTTATGGGTGTGGACACGGAAACGGGCGAGCGCCCGCTAGCAATCCCTCTTTTAGAAACATCAGCCCGTTGGCAGCACTACCGCCGAGCCACTCGTTCGGTCATCGCGGATGGCATCGAACGCGTGATTGATCTCCTCCAGCCGGAACGTTTCGGCTGAGGCCGTCAATTGAATCTCCTCCGCAATGCGCAGGAAGTCGCGGCCATCCTGTCGCGTCATATTCGCCACACTCCTTAGTTGCCTCTCTCCCCACAGCAGCGAGTCGTAGTCGAACTGCGGCATGCGATCGAGGTGAATCGCGTTGATCGCCACAATACCTCCCTTGGCGATGGATCGAAGCGCTGCTAAAACCACATCTCCAGAAGGAGCGAACGTGATGGCAGAGTCAAGAGCATCCGGAGGAGCATCCGTCGCACCACCCACCCACTCGGCTCCGAGCTCACGCGCGCGTTTCTGGTGCGGTTCGTCTCGTGTGCTGACATACACCCGGCAGTCCCATGCCTTAAGCACTCTGATCATCAACTGAGCAGACGATCCGAAACCAAACAGACCCACTCGTTGCCCGCGACGAACCTCCGCAACTTTTAAACTGCGGAATCCAATTATTCCCGCACAAAGTAATGGGGCCGCTGCGATATTCGGTAGTGCCTCAGGCAGCGGTAGCAGGAAATCTGCTCTCGCGGTTGCGTACTCCGCAAAGCCGCCGTTGCGACTGTAGCCGGTGAAAGTCGGGTGATCGCAGAGATTTTCCCGGCCGGCTTGGCAATATCTGCAAGTCCCATCGGTTCCTCCCACCCAGGACACGCCGACCCGGATTCCAGGTGGAAATTCCGGGGATGGCGATTCGAGTACCTCCGCGACAATCTGATGCCCAGGAATCAAAACGTTCTGTTTTTGCGGAAGCTCTCCTGCCGCAATATGCAGATCCGTCCGGCAAGCGCCGCAGGCGAGCACCCTGAGCAGGGCCTCGCCTTCCCCAGGAACCGGAATCCGGACATCTTCGATAACGAGAGGGTCTTTACGACCGGGCTCCCTCAGAACAGCGGCTCGCATCGTCATCTCCTCACCATGCCACAGCTCGCTTGCCCCCACCCCGCCCCGTTGTACACTAAAGGTTTACATTCAGTGGATCAGTCGCAGTGCGTTCGCGCGCGCCCACGTAATTAACAAAAGAGAGACCGGGAATGCCCAAACGTACCTTTCAGCCCAACAACCGCAAGCGCGCCAAGACTCACGGCTTTCGTGTTCGCATGAAGACTGCCGACGGTCGCGCTGTTCTCGCCCGTCGCCGCGCTAAGGGGCGCCACAAATTGACGGTCAGTGATGAACCTGCCGTTCGCGCCGCGAAGTAACCGCTGCTTCCACGATCTAGACGGGTTCTCCGGTCGTCTGAATTTCGGGAAATCTATGATGCCGGTGTCCGCATGACGAGCCGCTACTTTTCCGTATTCTGCCTGCATTCGCCAGGTGTGCCTACCCCCTCTCGTGTCGGCTTCACCGTTCCGCGCGCGCTGGGAAAAGCAGTCAAACGCAATCGCCTGAAGCGCCGTATGCGGGAAGCTGTTCGTTCCCAACTCGATTTGCTGCCCACTAACTGGGCGGTCGTTTTCAACCCCAGGCGGAGCGTCTTCGACGCCCCGTTCGACGATCTATGCCGCGAAGTAGCGCGCATTTTTGAGCGATGCAGACTCTCTTGATTGCGGCGCTACGAGCCTACAAGTTCTTCGTTTCGCCCCTTCTGCCCTCGGCCTGCCGCTACCGCCCCACCTGCTCCGAGTACATGCTCGAAGCGATCGAAAAATTCGGAGCGATCAAGGGCGCCTGGATGGGATTGAAGCGCCTTGGACGCTGCCATCCGTTTCATCAAGGCGGGTACGATCCTGTTAACTAAACGGTCTTGTAGGGCGAGCGCTTTCGCCTGCCGCGCTACGTGAAGAGACAATTAAATTGAGATCTATTTATGCCCAATAGTACCGGCGGTATTTCGCCTCAACCGCCCTCGTTAGAAAAGCGGCTTCCTATAGCGCTCGCGCTGATGATGCTAGTGCTGCTCGTATCGCAATACATCTTTAAACCTGCCCCTGGTCCTAAGCCCGTCAAACCTACGAACGACAACCAGGCCGCGCAAGTAACCCAGAAGCCTGCCGCTGCGCAAGCCGCTCCCATCGCGGCCGCCGCAGAGTCCGCCGCCCCCTCGGCTCAGACGCAGGGCGCCGCCGAATTCACCACCGATATCGATACCACGCTTTATCACGTCATCTTCACCAACCGTGGCGCGGTGGCCAAGACCTGGGTCCTCAAACAGTTTCGTGACGATTCCGGCAAGCCGCTGGAAGTCATCGCCAATACTTCCGGCGAAGTGCCGCTCCCGTTTTCACTCGAGATTACCGGCCAGAAGCCCGCCTTCGACCCGAATGCCGTTCTCTATAAGACCCAAGTCTCCGACGGCGGCCTCACCGTCGACTACACCTATTCCGACGGCGTCACCTCCATCCGCAAATCATTCTCCTTCCTAAAAGATAGTTACCTTTCCCAGATCAAGTCTTCGGTCGTGGTGAACGGCACGCCTGTTCCGGCTGTGCTGATGTGGCGCGGCGGCTTCGGCGATCAGAAGGTCCGCAACGCCTCTTCCACCGAGCACACCGTCCGTTACGACGCCACCGCCGGCAAACTCGTAACCAAGACCATGAAGGACGCCAAAAACGGCCCTATCACCGATTCTGGCAATTACACTTTCGCCGGACTCGAAGATAACTTCTTCGCCGCGGTCGCGCTGCCCGTCGAAGCTTCCTCGCTTGAAGTCCGCACTTATTCCGATACCGTCAAAGTGCCTGGCGAGGAGAAACCCGCTCCCTACGTAGGCGCCGGTCTTTCCACCGGAGTTCAAAACGATCTATCTCTCTTTGTTGGTCCTAAAGATATCGACATTCTCAAAAAGGTCAATCCCAAACTTGCCCAGATCATAGATTGGGGTTTCTTCGGCATCATCGCCAAGCCGCTCTTCCTTTGGCTCAATTACGTCAAGGATCACTGGACCAACAATTACGGCTGGGCCATCATCCTGGTTACTCTCATCATCAATCTGGCGCTCTTTCCCTTTCGCCTCTCAAGCCTAAAATCGGCCCGCAAGATGCAAAAGCTGCAGCCACAGATAAAAGCCCTCAACGCCAAATACAAAAATGTCGGCATTCGCGATCCGAAGAAGGCCGAGCAAAACCAGGAAGTCATGGCGCTCTATAAACAGGAAGGTGTGAATCCCGTCGGTGGTTGCCTGCCGCTCATTGTTCAACTTCCTTTCTTTTACGCCTTCTACCGCGTGCTCGCTATTGCTATCGAGCTGCGTCATGCGCCTTGGCTATGGGTTCCCGACCTTTCTTCTCCCGAGTCACTTCCCATCCACCTCCTGCCCATCATCCTGATTGCCACTCAGTTTCTTTCCCAGAAGCTCACGCCCGCTGCCGGTGTCGATCCCAACCAGCAAAAAATGATGATGTTCATGCCGCTCATGTTCGGCTTTATGTTCTACTACGCATCTGCCGGGCTTGTACTATATTGGTTAACCGGAAACGTGGTGGGAATCGTACAGCAGCTTATTATCAACAGGTTTATGCCTACTGCTCCTCCTGAGCCGGCAGCTCCCGCGCCCTCTAAGACCCCGGTCAAGAGGACCGTTAAAAAGTAGCTCATGAAATATACCGTCGAATTGCTGCAGCCCAAACTCGAGCAGTTCCTATCGCCGGTCCTCTCGCATGCAGGTTTCGAAGTCTCTTACGCTCTGCGATCGCCCGAGAATCCGCATCCGGAAGTTGAAAATCCCGAGGTTACCGTAATCTTTGCCGGTCCTGATGTCGAGTTGCTGCTGGCCAATCGCGCCGAACTGCTTCTTGCGCTTGAGCACCTCTCTATGGAAGCCCTCCGGGTCCCGCTCGAAGATCACTCCTTGATCTCCTTCGATGCCAACGATTACCGCCTGCTGCGCATTGAAGAGCTGCGCATGAGCGCTCTCGCGGCCGCTGAAAAAGTCAAACGGACGCGCGTACCGTTTCACTTTAACCCGATGACCAGCCGCGAACGCCGTGTGATTCACCTCGCCTTGCGCGACGAAAAAGATCTGCGCAGCGAAAGCCTCGGTATCGGTCCGGCCCGCGCCGTCGTGATTGTACCCGTCGATATGCCCACGCCTCCGGCACCGCCAGCGCCCTTCCGTCCTCCCCGTAGCGGCCCGCGTGGCAACGGCGGCTTCCGTGTTGACGATCGCCGTGGGTCTGGTCCTCGCCGCGACCGCGACCGTTTCACCCGCGGCGGCCCGCGTCCTCCCCGCTAATTGCTAGCTCCGCTTTCATGAAACTGCGCGACACCATCGTCGCCTTGTCTACGCCTATCGGCCGCGGCGGTCTCGGCGTTGTGCGCCTCTCAGGCGAGAACGCCCGCAACATCGCTGAACAGATTCTTCGCTTTCGTTCCCAACCGCGCTGGGCGCCCTGGGCGAGCCAGTTCGCTGACCTTCTTGATCAGTCTCGAGCAGTCATCGACCAGGTAGTTGTCAGCTTCTTCGCCACCCCGCGCTCTTACACCGCCGAAGATGTGATCGAAATCGCCTGTCATGGCGCGCCAATTGTCTTGCGCTTGTGTGTCGAACGTGCCGTAAGCGCAGGCGCGCGCCTGGCCGAACCGGGCGAATTTACCTTGCGCGCCTATCTCAACGGCCGCATCGACCTGCCGCAGGCCGAAGCCGTGCGGGATCTGATCGACTCGACCACTCTCTATCAGGCCCGCGTTGCCGCCCAGCAGGCGACCGGCTCACTTTCACGCCGTATCCGGCCGATAAAAGAACAACTTTTCGAGCTCATTGCCCTGCTCGAAGCCGGCATCGATTTCGCCGAAGACGACATCAGCGTCGCTCCCGCCGAAGAGATCCTTCGCCGTCTCGCTCCCATCGAAGCCGGTCTGCGCGATCTGGTTCGCAGCTTCGGCGCCGGCAAACTCATCTATCAGGGCTTCACGCTGGCCATCGCTGGACGCCCGAACGTCGGAAAAAGCAGTCTCTTCAATCGCCTCCTCGAGCAGGATCGCGCCATCGTCACCGAAATTCCCGGCACCACGCGCGATCTCGTTACCGAAACCACCACGCTCGACGGCATTCCCGTCAAGCTCGTCGATACCGCCGGCATCCGTACATCGCAAGATCTAGTCGAAAGCCTCGGGATCGAGCGCAGCTACGGCGCCATCGCCGACGCCGATCTCACCCTCCTCGTGCTCGATATTTCCAGTGACCTGACCGAGGAAGATTGCGTGCTCCTCGACAAGCTTCAAGACCGCCGGCCGCTGCTCGTCGGCAATAAAGCAGATCTCGGGGATAAGCTGAAAAATCGTGGCAGACTCCTGGCGGTTTCGGCTCAGACAGGCGCAGGCATCCCCGAACTGCGGGCCGCAATTTTACAAACCTTAGCGCCGGACGGAATCGCCGCCCCGGAAAGTGGCAGCCTCACCAGCATTCGCCATGAAGCGTTGTTGCGCGAAAGCCTGGCGGCGCTCGAAAACGCCCGCCGTGCCGTCGAATTTCAAATTCCCCACGAGATGCTGCTCCTCGATCTCTACGCAGCATTGAAGCCGATCGATGCAGTCACGGGCGCCACCACTGCCGACGACATCCTGAACCGCATTTTCTCGACGTTTTGCATCGGGAAGTAAGCGCGGTGCAAAGAGTTTGAGCTAATCAAGAAAGCTTCTCACCTTTCGAGCCAACTTTTTCTCATCTCCTGTTTCGCACTCCCACACCGTCAGGCAATTCCAGCCTTTCAGACTCAGTGCTTCGATGCTTTTTCTGTCCCGTATTTGTGTGCGGCGGAGTTTAGGAAGCCAATACCGGAGATTGGATTTCGGAACGTGGGCGCACTTGCAACCATGAGAATGCCAGAAGCAGCCGTGAACGAAAAGGACCTTGCGGCGAGAGACAAACACCAGATCGGGCTTTCCCGGCAGATCCGCCTTATGCAGTCGAAAGCGATATCCTAGCCGGTGCACGAGGCTGCGGACTGCGAGTTCCGGACGCATGTCCTTGCTCCGAATGGCCCGCATGTTCTCGCTGCGGTCCATCTCAAGTGCGCTCCAGCGATGCCCGAATAGCATTCTCGTAGACTTGCGGAGGCGGAAGGTTGCTTGGAGCCGTGAAAGCCAGTGCAACTTGGTCGATTGTCGTCGTGAACTGACCGATGCTGACAAGATCACGTTGCTGTCCAGCTTCGAGTGGCGGACCGATGTCGTACCACATGATGGTTAACGCGCCGGGCTGAATCGGATAGGGGCGGAGAGATCCGCCCAGGCGTTCGCTGATTTTCGCGTAAACCGGCGCGGGGCATACGAAGAAGAGGCCCTTTTGGCAGAGCGGTTCTTGCCGCAACACGTGGCCTTTATAGATTAGTTGTGGAAGTATGCGTTTGTTGACGTTTTCCCAGTTGAATCCCGCTGTGCTCTTCCCTTCAAAAGATTCTTCGCGAAGATAGGTTTCTCGCTCTTTGCGATAGTTTCCAGTCGTGTCAATAGATTGCACCTCAACGGCAACGAAGTCGATGAGCTTGCCGGTAACGCTCACATGTGCCAAAACCCAATCGACAAAATACCCGCCCACCTTTCCCCGACTGGGCAGCCGCAATTCTTTACCCCAACCCTGCCAAATACAGCAACGCATTCACCTGTTCTGTCCGTAAGAGCATTAGCGGGTACGAGCGGGATGACAGGACCGAAGGCGATCCGCGCAACATCGCGAAGGACTTCGTAATTCTTAGCGTAAAGGCGGATCGGGCAGCAAATCACCGGGCCACCATTCGTGGGCTTTAGGGTGCAGGCTCCGCTCCTCTCCCCGTTCCTCAGCGGTTTGATACATTCCTTTGAGAGGAATGGGCACTGCAAATTTTGGCGCGCATTCGTCGCCTCAGTAGAACGATCCTCCGGATTGTATCCGAAAAATTCAATGATCCGGCTAGCCATGAAGCGCTATGGGCTGGCATGCCGGCTCGAAGCCGTGTGCTGACAAGTGCCCACGGATCTCTTGGGCTATGGCCTTTGCCATTAAAACAGGTACGGCGTTTCCGACCTGCTCATACTGAGATACACGCGACCCAAGAAACCTGTAGGCGTCTGGAAAAGACTGGAAGCGAGCGGCTTCGCGAACCGTAAGAGAGCGCTCCTGGTCGGGCAAAAACACCATTCCCCAGTGTGGGTCGCACTTTGTCATAACCGTTCCAGCAAGGCCATCGTTCCTCAGCCGTCCATAACGCTTCGTGTGATCGGACTTGCGGGCGCGTTGCATGCCCTTCGGCAAGAGCCTATGTGGGATGTCGCGCCACGAGCCGCCCGGTCTGACGTGCTTCATGCGCTCAATATTCTGTTTTGACAGCTTTGCTCCGAAGTGGTTGAACGTGACTCCTTCCGGATTCCGCATCATTTCGGCATAAGCGCTTTGTGGTTCGCTCGTATAGCCCACGATCTCAGCGCCCTCCCCGATCTCCAGACGAGGCAGGTCGCCAATCGCCTGCCCAACAGTCACTGCTGGCAAAAGAATCGCCTTGTCTGCTGGGGTAAGCTGAAAACTCAGCGCCTTCCCCCCCGGAAATTTGCCCGACCAGTCGCATAGTGCGTTGGCGCTGGAGGCCCGATCGGCGACAATCTAGATCCCATCAAAATTAAGCGCCAGCGTTCCTGCGGAACTCCATAATGTGCCGCAAACAAAATCTGATCGGTTACATAGTAGTCAAGGCGCTCGAACTCACTGAGAATCTGATTGAGGACTTTTCCATTTTCCAAAGAGATTAGGCCGGGTACGTTCTCAAACAGAAAGGTTTTCGGCTCGAACTCTTCGACGAATCGCACATAGTCTCTAAAGAGTCTGTTACGCGGGTCTTCCAGAAAGCGTTCGGGAGCGTTGATGGAAAAACCCTGACAAGGCGTCCTCCCACCAGAACGTCCAGCGCGCCCCTCTGTAGGCCGAGGCGCTTGCGTACTTCAGCCGGATCGACCTCTTCGATGTCCCGTACATCGCCCCAGGCCTTCCGGTGGTTATAGGAAAAGGTCTCGATTGCCTCGACTATGCAATCATTGCCGTAAAGGCACGTGTAGCCTGCTTGCCGGAACCCTTCTGTGATGCCGCCGGCACCGCAGAATAGATCCAAAGTCACAAGCTCTGTGTTCGCAGTAACGAGAGCGTCCCGCTTCCTCCCCGGTTGAGATGAGACCAATCGTAACTGCACAGCAGCCTTGTTCATTGCTTGACTCAATCTTGGTGCCGCGCGACCGATCCTAAACCTCATGCCGATCGCTCTGGCCCGGTTGCCTCTGCACCAACATACATCAACATGTAGAACGATGAAAAGAGGGTACTGTCAAACTCAGAAACTAACTTGCATTCTGACCACTCGGGCGAGTACGGCTCTACTAACCACCAGCCGCTACCCCCTCTCGCCGCACGGCATCCAATACGCCATTGATAAATGAAAGCGCTTCGTCGCCTGAGAACTGCCGCGCCAGTTCCAGCGCTTCGTCGATCACGATCGGCGGCTCCACCAGGTTCGTGCTCAATTCATAAATCGCCAGCCGCAGAATATTGCGGTCCACTACCGGCATCCGCTCCAGCCGCCAGTGCTCCGACTTCTGTTCGATCTGCTTGTCGATCTGCCCCGCGTTCGCCACCGTGCCGCGCGCTAGCTCTTCCATGAACTTATCCGGCTTCGGCTGATTGTCGCTCTCTTCCGAATAAAGTGTGTCGTAATAATGCTGGATCGCGGAGTCTATCAACCCTCCGCGCCGGTCCCATTCGAACAGCACCTGCAGCGCGCGCCGTCTCGATCTGTGCCGGGCCGCCATTGCTACTGCTCCGCCTTCAACTGCCGAATCAGATTCGCCAGTTCGATTGCCACTTCGGCTGCTTCCGCCCCTTTATTACCGCTCTTTCCGCCGGCTCTGTCCATTGCCTGCTGCATATCGTTCGTGGTCAGTACCCCGAATGCCACGGGCACTCCCGTCTTCACACTGACTCTACTCAAACCCTCCGCAGCACCCCCCGCGACGTATTCGAAATGCGGCGTATCGCCACGAATCACTGCTCCGATCGCGACGATTGCGTCGCAACTCGCAGCCAGATGCTTCGCCGCCACCGGCAACTCCCAAGCGCCAGGCACTCTTATCAAGTGGATGTTTTCTTCCGGGCACCCGTGCTTCGCCAGCACTTCCAACGCACCCCGCGTCAACTCGTCCGTGATAAATCCGTTGAAACGGCTCACCACTACGCCAATGCGCAGATGGGTAGCGTCGAGAGAACCTTGCAGCGTTCGAATGGACATCGGAAAGAGCGGTGTGCGCAGAGGAGAGAAATGCTCACGCTATGGGATAATCCAATTTTACTCCCTCAGTCTAGCGCATCCATGGATTCCCGCTTTATACGCAATTTCTCTATCATTGCGCACATCGATCACGGAAAATCCACCCTCGCCGATCGCTTGCTCGAGTACACCGGAGCCCTTTCTCAGCGCGAAATGATGGAGCAGGTCCTCGACACCATGGACCTCGAGCGCGAGCGCGGCATCACCATCAAGGCTCACGCCGTGCGCCTCAATTACCTTGCCGATGACGGCACTCTCTACGAGTTGAATCTCATCGACACGCCCGGCCACGTCGACTTCACCTACGAAGTCTCCCGCAGCCTGCAGGCTTGCGAAGGCACGCTGCTGGTCGTCGATGCTTCGCAAGGCGTCGAAGCCCAGACGCTCGCCAACACTTACCTCGCGATCAATCACAATCTCGAAATCATCCCGGTCATTAATAAGATCGATCTGCCTTCGGCCGAACCCGAACGCATTCGCGAGCAGATCGAACAGGTGATCGGCCTCGATGCGTCCGATGCCGTTCTCGCCAGCGCCAAAAACGGCGTAGGCATCAAGGAGGTTTTGGAAGCCGTGGTGAAACGGGTACCCCCACCCAAAGGCGATCCGGATGCCCCACTGCGCGCCCTCATCTTCGATTCCTGGTTCGATCCCTATCGCGGCGTCATCATTCTCACCCGCATTGTCGACGGTGCCCTCAAAAAGGGCCAAAAGGTCCGTCTATGGTCGAACGGCAGCTCTCATGACATCGAAGGCCTCGGCTTTCAAGCGCCCAAGCCCATCCCTTGCGACGAGCTCACCGCCGGCGAAGTAGGCTTCGTTTTCGCCAACATCAAGACTGTTTCTGATGCCAAAATCGGCGACACCATCATGGACGACGCGAACCCGGCTGCCGAACCGCTCCCCGGTTTCCAGGAAATTAAGCCGATGGTCTTCGCTGGCCTGTATCCGGTCGAATCGCACGAGCACGGCCTCTTGCGCGACGCCCTTGAAAAACTGCGCTTGAACGACAGCGCCTTCAACTTCGAGCCGGAGCATTCCGCCGCGCTCGGCTTCGGTTTCCGCTGCGGCTTCCTCGGACTTTTGCATCTCGAAATCATTCAGGAGCGCCTCGAGCGCGAGTTTCAGATCGATCTGATCACTACCGCGCCTGGCGTGCGCTATCGCGTCACCACCACCTCCGGCGAGCTCATCGAGGTCGATAACCCGCAGAAGTTCCCCGATCCTTCCTCTATCGGCCAGATCGAAGAGCCAATCATCGACGCCACAGTTATAACTCGCGAGGAGTACCTCGGCGAAATTTTGAAGCTCGTCGAAGAGAAGCGCGGTACGCAAAAAAAGTTCGAGTACATCGGAGGCGGCCGCGTGCTCTTGTTATACGAGTTGCCGCTCAACGAAATCGTTCTCGATTTCTACGACCGACTTAAGTCCGCCTCGCGCGGCTATGCTTCGCTCGACTATCATCTGTCCGGCTACCGCGTCTCGCCGATGGTGAAACTCGACGTGCTGGTAGCCGGCGAACCCGTCGACGCGCTTTCCATGATCGTGCATCGCGACTTCGCCTACGAGCGCGGAAAAGTTCTCATTGAGCGCCTGCGCAAGCTCATTCCGCGCCAGATGTTTGAGGTCGCGCTACAGGCCGCCATCGGCAACAAAATCATCGCCCGAGAAACCATCGCCGCCATGCGCAAGAACGTCCTCGCCAAATGCTACGGCGGCGATATCAGCCGCAAACGCAAGCTCCTCGAAAAGCAAAAAGAGGGCAAGCGCCGCATGAAACGCGTCGGCCGCGTCGAAATCCCGCAAGAGGCTTTCTTGGCCGTGCTGAAAGTCAGCGGCGAGTCGAATAATTAGGCGTTCTGTTAGGGGCGCCTTCACTTTCGGGGCAACTCATCAATTCCTGCAGAGTTGTTTCGTAGCTCATTTAGGAGACAATCGTTGGAGCAAACGATAGATCAAAGCAATATTCTGCTTGAACTCAACTCGCCATCCTCTCACAGAGCTGCGCAGGGCGGGATCATTAAGCGTCGGATAAACAAAGATATCGTTAATCATCACCAACACGACTAACAGAGTAGTTGACCCGAACCAGACGAAAAACAAGAGAGCGGCAAACTGGACTTGGTCAGGGGGCAAGGGCATCGCTGGCAAATGATGAGAGGGGCCAGATCCGTGGGGATCAAGACTTTTGGACAGAGCTTCAATCCCGACGGAGAAAAGTATTGGTAATTGCGACGCTAACAGAATTCCGCCTCGGTACATAGCAATTACGAATTCGACAAACACGACGAGCAGCGACGCCAATAGCGCATAACCCATTCCTTCCCCTGGTTTCGTCGCCCGCCATCGCGCACGCGTTGCCGATGCGTGATAACCAAAACCCGTCCTCCTGCGCTTTAGCTCCCGCGATGGTTGGAAGATGAAGAAGTAAATCAATGACAGCTCGATAGCAGTCCAGAAAAGCTTTGTTAGAGTCGTTTCGCGACCTAACTGTGCGAGGAAGACCATTCCGCCCAAGCTAGCCGCAATCCCTGCAGTAACCTGAATCACCAAGTCTATTTGAACTAGTCGCGGCGTTATTGCAGAATCCAGCTTTCGGAAGAGTCGCGTTTCGAGTGCGTAGATTGATGCTCTGGATCGCTTGGTGGTTGCTTTATCTGCTGACTCCAGTGGTACAAGGAACTCCTTATTAAGCACGACGTATTTAAACCTGCAAGCCAAAACGTACGGCGCCAACAGACAGGGCAGCACCAACGGTACCAGCCAAAGCGCGAACCGTCCATCTCCCAGCAGGCGAACAATTCCAAGAGATATCGCGAGCTTAAGCAGATCAAGTACTGGCCATAGGTGGAAGGCTGTCCTTGAGTTTGCCAGCCTCTTCTGCCAGCTCCATGAGCGTCGTCTTTTCTTCTGCTAAAGTCAGACGGGCGGCTATCCGCGCCCTGTAGAGACACAGCACGGTCTCTAACTGAGAACGGATGTGTTCTCTGATGAGGTAAGCACTGACTCTTTGCACGGTCGGTTGGATTAGACGGCGTATCGACAGAGCTGAGGAATCACACGGCGCGATGATATCTGCCGCGGTTGAATCCAATAACCAGAAGTTGAGGCCAACAAGCGTAAGTAGAATGTACATCAAATATGGGAAAAGTTTCATTCCCGGCGATTGAAGATCAGCTCCGAGCGGAGCGGGCAGATGTGCCTGAAGGTTGCTCAGCATTGCAAGAAATGAACTAGGCAGAAGGACTCCGCCAAACAGAACCGCCATTAGAGCGAGTAGTCCTCGGAGTTCCGGCGTACGCGGGACTTGCTCGCAGAGATCAGAAGGAACTCCCGCAGCCTTAAGATAAGGCAAAGCCGCCGTTTGCTTGAGTACAAGAGAATACAACCGCATAAGCTCCACGTGGGCACATTCCAGAGAATCTTCTTCTGGACATGAAAGAGCCATTGAAGACGCCATCTTAGCAACTAGGACTGATCTCTAGCTTTGAAGGTGAGCGCATGGGCTCTGTCTTTTCGATGATTGTGCACCGCGATTTTTCGCCTACGAGCGAGGCAAAGTGCTTATCGAAAGGGTGTGCACGCTCATCCCGCGCCAGATGTCCGAGGTGGCGCGCCAGGCCGGCGTCGGGAACATGATTCTTAGCCCGCGAAACAATCTCTGCCATTCGCAAGAACGTCCTCGCCAATGGTAGAGAGGCGATATCAGCCGTAAACGCAAGCTCCTCGAAAAGGAAGACGGGGAACCGCCCAATGAAACGCGTCGGCCGCGTAGAAATCTCGCAAGAGGCCTTCTTTGCCGTGCTTAAGATCGGCGGACAATCGAACAACTAAACCGCTTCGCGCAGCTCTTGAAGCAACTCGTCCAGCTCTTCGTTAGCGGAGTTTGTCGTTGCGACGACGAGCCTATAGAGCTCGCCCAATTTAGCATTCAAGCTCGGGTTTCCCAGGTGCTTAACAACATTTGCCAACGAGTTATTAGTTGCTGTTATCACGCTTCCAGCCTCGTTGTAAACCGTAAGATAATAAGTTGCAGCCTCGATATCGGACAAAGCCGCGATGCTTCCGACGGGTCTCGATGATTCGAGCTTCACCGAATGGCGAGGAAGAGAGGTCAGAAACGAACCCGTCGGGATGGTCGGCGACCAGTCGAGCTCCTTCGCTTTTGTTTTTGCCAAAAGGAGATCGGCAAGCTGCTCAATCTGTTCGCTTTCGGTCATCCGGATCGCCCTTTCCTATTTTGCAACGAAACAAGCAGCTCAACAAGCCTGTCGATCTCAAGGTTTACTATAGCGTTCCGGATTCCAATATCAACCGCCGCTGACGTTTCAGAGCTGATCGTCCGTTCGAACTCCCCAAACTGGGTAATACTCTTTTGAATGCCGATTTTCTCTTTCCTCGTCAAGATTGTGGTTTCAGCACGCACCTTGATCAATCTCCGACGAATAGACGTGTAGCGGGTCGGCAAGAGCTCTGGCACATTCTTTCGATGCAAATCTTTCAATTCCTCAAGATCTCGCGTTAGCTCATCAAGATCGGTGATGAGCGTCCTCTTCTCCAGCTCCATTTGCACGGCAGTCACGGACGACTGAATCTTCTCCGCAATGGTTTTCGTTCGCAAGATTTGCCAGATCGCAAACAAAAAACCCACAATCCCAACCAGATCGCCAACATGCCATGCCGAAAACCACGGGAGATGATCGCTCACACAGGCGATCTTATCGGAGACGAAGACCCGGACCGCTCATTGGAGCGCCACAGGTCCAGCTTTGCAATGCGCGCAACGCTGGAGGTGATTTCTCGCGCCCATACAATATAAAATTAGTTTTCAGGGGGGAATATTTTGGACTTTTCACGTAGAGACCTAAGCCTTCTCCTGTCGCTCTTCGCGGTGCGCGCTTCCTCCAGCGCCGAGGTCCCGCTGTCTTCCAAGTGCTACCCGTTCGATAGCCTCCCGGTAAAGACCAATCCCACGAGTGGCGCTGAATCCCGCCAGGTCTTACACGGCACAACTCACGACGGCTTTCCCATAGATCTGCACATCACCACCATGCCACCTGGCCAGATGCCTCACCCGGCGCATCACCACATACATGAAGAAATGATGCTCATCCAGCAAGGCCAGTTAGAAGTGACCATATCCGGGCAGACCAGCGTCGTGGGGCCGGGTTCCGTCATCTATATTCACTCGAACGAAGAGCACGGCTTGAGATGCACCGGAGATACTGCCGCCCAATACTTCGTGCTCGCGTTAGGCCATCAGGCAACATAGCCGCCTTCGGGAAACTCCCGGCCTGTTACTGCTCCCGCTCATAGACCATCAGATTGTGTACCGGCTTCCCAGCGGCATCGTTGCCGTTCATGGTGTAAGTCACGGTCTGGCCATTCTTCGCGAGCACGGCACGGCCCATCCCCTTAAAGTCCGGCCGGTTCCATGTGTGCTCGTTAATGTGGTCGTTGACTCTCTTTTCTGCCACAGTCGCCCCATCCATGCCTTGAATCGGAACAGCCGCGTTTCCGGAGGGAGTAAAGGACCAGGTAAATTCCTTTCCATCCGAGCCCACATCCTGAACTTTTGTTTCCCCGCTCTCCGCGATCACAACTGTTTCGCTCTTCGGCCCCGGGCCGGGGCTAAACTTCGACTTCTCGACATTTAGCTTCCAAGTCCCGGCAAACCGGTTCGTATTTGCTTCTTGTGAAAACAGCATGACCGGCAACGCAAGCATGGCCAGTAAGGTCAACAGAAACTTCGGCATCTTATCCTCCTGTCCGCCTGTGAGCGCCCGCATAAACCGCGACTGCAAACTCAACCCGCGGACCACAGGAATTATGTCACCTCCCGGAGCGCTGTTCAACTTGTAAGTTGGTTCACGCAACCCTTCAAACCTAAGCCACTGCAAGAACCCGTGCGCATAGGCGTTCATCAGCGGCCAATCTCAAGCGAATATCTTTGGTGCCAGTTGTAAACGTTTCGGAATGCGGACCGAATCTTCCCTGGAACAATACAATCTCAAGTCCCGAACTCTTAGGCTTGTGTTTCGCATGCGCAATGCTACCTTAGCTCTACGGCATCTTAGAAGCAGTGGCCCAGCCGAATGCTCAACACGACAGAACAAGGTACCAGGGCAAGAACCTCTTATATCTCCTCGCGGCAATTTGCTTGCCGGCGGGACTGCTCTACTTGCGCCTTGTACTCGGCCTTGCAGCGAGCGACAGCCGCGTCGGTCCGGAGCAATCGTTATGGCTTGCCCGATTATCCATCGCTGCTCTCATTTTGTTTTTCGTAGTGCAGGTGCTCTGCGCCCGTTATGTACAGAACCTGCTGCCGCCAGGGCAATCGCGGTCAGGAAAAGCGGCCCAATACGCGGCCGTGCTTGTCACGTGTATTTTGCTCTCACTGACTGGTGCGATCGTACTCGAAGCGTTCGGCCTTAATGTATTCTTGCGAACCGGCTTCAGGTAAAGCTACACGACCGAATTGCGCCGAATGATTTCCTTATAGAAGTCAGCGCTCATCTTCGGAATGCGCTGCTGTGTCTTGTAATCGACGTAATAAATGCCAAATCGCAAGCTGTACCCGTCCGCCCATTCGAAATTATCCATCAGACTCCAGACGAAGTAGCCGTGCACGGGAAAGCCCTCCGCGGCAGCGCGGTGAAGATTAATCAAATAGTTGCGTAGGAACATGACGCGATCCGTATCGTAAATATGGCCGTCCGGTGCAACTACATCGGCCGACGAGCAGCCGTTCTCGGTGATGTAAATATCTTTGACATTCCAGATTTCGGCGACGTGCCGCACGCCCCAATACAGGCCTTCTGGTCCGATATTCAGCCAGGGGGAAGCCATGTGCGGATAAGACGAAGGCAGCGGCACCACCGCGAATTCAGCCGGTCCGGCATCGGCTCGGATATAGGTCGGATTGTAAATGTTTATACCCAGCAGATCGAGGGGGCTGCTGATGATCTTCAGATCCTCGGGCGTGAACTTCGGAGCGGCAGGACCCTCCTTCTCTAGATACTGCTCCATGTACTTCCCTTCCATGATGACGGTCAGGTAAGGAGCATTCAACACTCGCGTCGCGAGCACGCTGGCTTTGATGTGCTCCTCCGATTCGATAATCGGAGTCCCGCAGACGTAGTTTTCGGCCAGACCGACTTTGGTCCCTGCGCGTGCTTTGGCCCGGATCGCCTGCACCGCCATCCCATGCGCGAGCACAGCATTATGGCGCGCCTGATTCAGTTCAGCGGGAGCGAGCCGTAGGCCAGGGGCAAAAGTGCCGTTACGATAACCCAGGTCGATGAACGAGGAAAACTCGTTCATCGTAAAGAAATTGTGGACCCGATCGGAGAGCCGCCCCGCGACATAGCCCGCATAGTCGGCGAAAGCTTTCGATGTCTCCCGGGATTGCCAGCCTTTGAAGCGTTCCTGTAACGCTTGCGGCAGATCCCAGTGGAACAAGGTGCAAAAGGGATCGATTCCGTTGGCAAGAATCTCATCCACCACGCGCTCGTAAAAGCTGATTCCGGCTTCGTTCGGCTGGCCGGTGCCTTCTGGGAAAATGCGAGGCCACGAAACCGAGAAGCGGTAAATCTTAGCCCCGAGATCCTTGAGAAGATGAATGTCTTCTTTATAGCGGTGGTAGTCGTCAGCCGCCACATCACCGGTCTCGTTATCGTGAACCTTGCCGGGAATATGCGAGAACGTGTCCCAAATGGAAGGTCCGCGGCCGCCTTCTTTGACTCCTCCTTCGATCTGATAAGCAGCAGTGGCGCAGCCCCAGCGGAAACTGTTCGGAAATTCGTAGAAGTTGGGGTTGGCAGCGCCTTGCGCCTGCGCGGCCCCAGGTGCGAACAAAGCCGAAACCGCTGCCGCGCTTGGCCCAATGGTCTTGCCGAAATTTCGTCGAGTAAGTTTGTCGAACGACATGGTTCTGATGAGCATATCCCATCCGGTTCATCCGGGAGCCGCAAATCCTTCGAAAAACGCCATTCTGGCCCGCATTGAACAACGGCCACTATTTTGCCTGAGATTATTCCTAGTCAGTGCCACTACTTGGCTAAGTCATGGTGTACGCAGTTCCCGGTAAATCGTCCGCCAGCACCCAGGGACAGCTGGGCTGGAAAGTCATTCGGCTCCTCCGCAAGCACCGCCGGACGGCCCTCGGGTTGGGATTGTTAATCCTGCTGGCCTCCGCGCTCGATATAGCGGTGCCGTTCCTCACCAAGGGCTTGATCGACAAGATCATGCATTCGTTCGGGACGAAAAGCAGCGATTCGGTCCAGACGCTCGCCAGGGCGGCCGTCGCCATCTTTGCCGCTACAGCGGCTACCAGACTGCTGCGCTCCTTCTATAATTACCGGCTGGTGCTGTCGGCCTCGCAGGCCGAAGACGAAGTCAAGAATGCCGCGTTCGCCAACTTCCTGCGACTCGATACCGAGTTCCACACCAAAGTAAATACCGGCGAAATCGTCGGGGCCCTCGATCGTGGCGGCACCGCCGTCTTTGTCATTTTGAATGAAATCTTGGGCCAGAACCTGCTTCCGCCACTGCTGATCGCGACCGGCGTCATGGCGTCGCTCTTGGCCAAGAATTTGTGGATTGCTCTTATTGTCTTTGCGCCGCTACCGGCCTATCTGCTGGCCATCAGCCGTCTCAGTGGCCGTATGCAAGGAGTCGAACAGGAGGTTAGCCGAGCTTTCGAGAACGTGACTAAGGAGTCCTATGACATCTCGAGCAACGTTCGGCTGGTCAAGAAATTCGGCCGCGAAAACCAGGAGGCGCATGCCCAGTTCAAGCTCCTGCAATTTGCGCGTGCCAAGCACTATAAAGCCGAGCGGCTGTGGGCGTTTATCGAAAATATCCAGAGCTTTATTGCCACCGCCGGCCGTGTCGGCGTGATTGCACTCGGCGGCTTCTTCGTCCTTACCCGGCGCTGCACGATCGGCGATTACGTCCTCTTTATCGCCTTACAGGACATGATTTACGGACCGATTTCTCAGCTTTCCGTAATCCTCCCCAAGCTGCGCCGTAATCTTTCCCGCCTCGAGCGTCTCTTCGAAATTCTTGAAGAGAAGCCGGCCATCTGCGACTCGCCAGATGCAACGGCGCTCAAGCCCGTTCGGCATTCGGTCGAGTTCCGCGACGTGTCATTCCGTTATGCAGGAACCGACCGCTGGGCGCTCAAGAACGTCGATCTGAACGTGCCTGCCGGATCCACTGTTGCCCTCATCGGTATCAGCGGATCGGGCAAGAGCACTCTCATGAACCTGCTGCAGCGCCTCTATGACCCGCAAGATGGAAGCATTCTGATCGATGGTCAGGATATTCGCAACGTCACGCAGAAGAGCCTCCGCGAGCAGATTGCCGTTGTGCCCCAGGAGATCGATCTCTTTTCGCGTTCCGTGCTGGCGAATATTGGCTACGGCTGCGACGGCGTTTCACCGGCTGAAATCGAGCAAGCGGCTCGCATGGCGCAAGCCCACGAATTCATCGAGCACTGCGATGATAAATACGAAACCGCGGTAGGCGAGCGCGGTGCCAAGCTTTCCGGCGGCGAGCGGCAGAGAATCGGCATCGCGCGAGCTATTGCTCGCAATCCGAAAATCCTGATTTTCGACGAAGCCACCAGTCACCTCGATAACGAAAGCGAGCGCCTGATCCAAGTTGCCATGGAGAGCGTAACTCGCGGGCGGACTTCGTTCATCATTGCGCATCGGCTGTCGACAATTCGCAAAGCCGATATTGTGGTGGTCTTTAATGGAGGCGGCATCGAAGCCATCGGCACGCACGACCAACTCTGGAGCGCCAGTCCGACTTACCGTAAACTGCACGGCATCCACGTGGCCGATCATCCTGCGCCCAAAATCGACGCGACCGAAGCGCTCGAAGAGCTTCCACTCGCCAGTTAACAAGCGCAGAAGCAGGCCTACTTCAGCGGGACGAAGCGTACGGCGTAGCCGCCGCCGGAGGCGAGCTTTATCGTCAGCTTGGCATCCCTCTCGACTGTCTTCTTCTGGATGCTGATGCTCTTGGGGTATTCACCAGCATCGAGCGCGTCGGCGTAGATCTCTGCCGTGTAGCGGCCCGGCCCGAGGAAGCTCAGCGGCAACTCAAACTCACGTGGGCTCCAGTTCGTCATACTGCCCAGGAACCACTCGCCGCCCTTGCGCCGAGCCATGGTTATGAACTGGCCAGGCTCGCCGTTGAGAACTTTAGTTTCATCCCAGGTCGCCGGAGAGTGTTTGATGAAGTCGAAAGAGGGCTGATCCTGGTATGCCTTGGGCGTGTCCGAAACCATCTGGAAGGGCGCCTCATAGATCGCGTACATCGCGAGTTGCGCAGCCCGCGTGCCCATCACCATTGGGCGCAAGCTGCGCGAGACAAACGCTGTCCTCGTTACGTTCTCGAATCCTCCAGGCGTGTAATCCATGCGCCCGGCCAGCATGCGAGTAAATGGAAGCGTAACGCGGTGCGGCGGATTGTCGCGCGCGCCTGCTTTGTTTTGCTCCATGCCTAAGACGGCTTCGTAGCCGAGTACATTGGGATACGTGCGGTCGATCCCGGTCGGCTTGGTGGCTCCGTGGAAGTCGAGCATTAGATGGTGGCCGGCCGCCATTTTCGCAGCCCGGTAGTAGAAATCGATTCCGCGCTGGTCGTCGCGTTCGACGAAATCGATCTTTAGTCCGGCAACGCCCCACTTCTCATACAGCGGAAATGCTTCTTCCATTTGCGCGTCCGCTTCGCGATAGGTCAGCCAGATCCAAACCTTAACGTTTTTTGCGGCAGCGTAGCGCACCACCTCCGGCACGTCCACCTTCCCGTTCAGCTTGGTGATGTCGCCCGGCACTGACCAGCCCGCATCGATGAGCATGTAGGGAAATCCGGATTTGGCCGCGAAGTCGACATAATACTTCATCGTGTCGGTAGTGAACGCCGGTTTGCCGTCGGGTCCGACACTGCCGCTCCACCAATCCCAGCTACTCAGCCCGGCGTGAATCCAAGATGTGTCTTGAATCTCGCTTGGCGGGTTGAGGCTCGTGATCACGTTCGATTCAACCAGCGTTCCCGGCGTATCGCCGAGCAAGATCACCCTCCACGCAGAGTGGTGCGGCAGCGTTCCTTCCACCGCAACATCGGGATTGTCGCCGGGAGCGATGCGCGAGATGAAATCGAGTCCGCCCCATTCCGTCGAGGCATTGCCCAGATACATCGAGCTGTAATCGCGGAGATCAGCCTCGGTGACAGCTAGCCAGGCCACGCCCGGAATGTGCGCCAGAAACGGGCAACCAATGACCATGTTGCTCGCCAGCAAGCCGTCGCTTCCGGCGAACACGCTGGCCTGCAGTGGGATGTATTCGCTCTCGTACATCGTGCGAAAGTGCGGCAGCAGCAGAGCGTAAGTGAGCGCGTCCTTGCTCAGATGAAACTCGGTATCTTCGCTCTTTAAGCGAAACTCGCGGAAGGCGGCCTGATCTGGAACCACGTAACGAAAAGCGATCGCGTCATCGTAAGCTCGGGCTTCTATCACGAGCTTGCGAGGAATACGCCGGCTCTCCTCCAATTCAAGACGTAGCGCGTTGTAATGATCGCGGACGTTGCTGGCTTTCCCTGTCACTAACTGATACGTCTCGTCTGCAGCCGAAGGAGTCGCCTGAGCGATTTGTACTTCGGGCCCGAGCGGCCGCTGCCCTTGCAGATCCAATGCGAGACCGGATCGCACGATTACGGGATTGCCGCGGAACGCGACGGAGTACACGAGCCTTCCTGATTGCGCAGGCTGGCCCTTGTCCACGGTTTCAAAGGTAGCGGCCAAACGGCCGTCGGGAGATTTGAGTGTCACTGAGGCCGATTGGCTGAAGAGGGTTGTCGCAAAGGCGAGCAAGCTGAAGAAGCGAAACATCATCGTTGCAAATATATCGTCAGCGATTGGCGCTCGCTTCTCGCGCGAGCACTTTGCGCGCTGCCTGCATCTCCTTGCGCTTTTCAGCGCTCACTTTTGGATACGACAGATTCAGGGATTTCAGCGTCTCGATAACCGCCGAAGCGACTGCCAGCCGTGTAAACCACTTGTGGTCCGCAGGCACAATGTACCAGGGCGCCTGCGGTGTGGCGGTTTGGCGGATAGCGTCCTCATACGCGCTCATGTATGCATCCCAGCGTTCGCGGTCCCGAATATCGTCCTCCGCAAACTTCCAGTGTTTATCCTGCCGCTCGATTCGCCGCAGGAATCGCTTCCGCTGCTCTTCTTTGGAGACGTGAAGAAAGAATTTGCGGACCACAAACCCGTTGCGGCCTAGATATGTTTCGTAAGCTGCGATATCTTCCAGCCGATCTTGCCAGATGTTCTCCGTCACCAGCTCCCGCGGGATACGCTCCTTCTGCAGCATCTCGGGATGCAGGCGCACCACCAGCACTTCTTCGTAATAAGACCGGCTGAACAGGCCGATGTGCCCACGCTCCGGCGCCAGCTTAGCCGTGCGCCAGAGAAAATCGTGGCTTAATTCTTCCGCCGAGGGCGACTTGAAGGAATACACCTGGCAAGCCTCCGGACTCACGCCAGAGAGAATGTGACGAATTACGCTGTCCTTCCCGCCAGCATCCATTGACTGGAATATCAGAAGGAGTGCCCACGTATGTTCGGCAAAGAGCTTTTGCTGCAAATCGCTGAGACTTGTGAGCCGCTTGCGAAGCGAGCGAGCCGCTTCGTTCTTGCTGACCTTCAAATCCTGAGTATCGGCGGGGTCGAAATCCTCGAGCCGGAAGTGGCTCGGCCCGGTAATACGATATCTCTCGACCAACTCTGCCGCGCTGGGCAGCTTATGAGCCATTTCCAGCGGTGTTGGCATTGACCGCGGCCGGCTGCACCTCTGGCTGGCAGGCTATTCCGCGCCCACGGCACTCGCGGATCCGGATCCACAGCATGTACAGCACAATCACGAGATTGATGATCAGGACAGCTACTCGGTCCCAATCCACCCGCTCGACGAGCTTCAGCAGTTCCCAGGGCAAGTACATCGTACCTGACAGAAGGGCGAACCACTCGGCCCAGACCCGTCGGTTCCATAACCCCCAGGCTTCGATGAACCGCACCGAAGTATAGGTACCTACCGCGGCTCCGATTGTCCACCAGCGAGCATCGCTGATGGTTGTGGCGGCATTGAGCATCATGTGCCCAATACGCCGGTCGAAATCGATATGTAAGTGGTAGAGCAGGTTCTCAGCCAGGTCCTGCACGTGCGAATGCATCGCCAAGATGGTGATTCCGAGGCCCAGAACTACCGCGCCCTTCAATGCTTCGAATGCCGCCACCGTACGAAGACCGGCTTTACTGGTGCGTTCGTCAACAGCTTGTGGCATTTGAGCGGGAGCTGTCACGCCTAGTTCCATACTCCGATGCTCCCACATGGGCTCGGCTGAGAGTGACTCGCAACTCACTTTGCATCCGGTTCTACGGAAAACGGTAAGCTGCTGCCACGAAATCTACATTTAGTTGTATCTTCTGGGAACTCCGCGGTACACTGTAGGCAACATGGGCGGTGACGCACTCGCGCGTCCCGCCCCCTCCGACACAGCAAGGGTCCGTCCAAACCGGACCTTTGCTGCGAATCCGTAGCCAAAGAATAACTCAAAATTTAAGGCAGGGCATCCCAGAAAAAGCCGAATGACAAGCATTTAATCGATTCCGGGGCGCGATAAGTACTGTTACTCTGATAATCAGGGCGCGATTTATAGATGGGACTTTCGGTTATCGGTGCATTCCAATCTAGTGTGCCAGCGCCGCGAAGACCAAGTCGCGCAAACGGTCCAGATCTTTGGCGACATCCGTTCCCAGGTGAACCCGTAAGGCTCGCCGGTGGCGGTCAGCGAGCACCTGAAAATCTCCCCGGGCCTGAGCCGCTTTCACGACGCCGAAAGTGTACTTTTGACCCGGGACAGCTAAATCTTGCGCTTCATCACAGGTGATTTGGAGAAAGACGCCGGAATTAGGGCCTCCTTTGTAAGCTTGCCCCGTACTATGCAGGAAACGCGGTCCAAAGCCCAGCACCGTCGCCACCTGTTTCGTTTCGACAACTTGCTTCCGGATCCCCTGGAGTGTCTCCTCGTACTCTGGAAACATAGGAATATAGGCGAGCAGGCCGAAATAGTCCCCTACGTGTAGGCGGTCCAACTGTTGCCGGATCACGGCTCCGAGCGTCTTGCTCCCTTTAAGCAGAGCATCGGCGTTTTCCTGATTGGTAAATAGCTTGATACCGTCTTGTTCGAGAATCGGCTTTTCGGCCGGCAGCGAACCTGTCTTTTCGAATTCCGTCGTCAATTCCCGAGTGACATTCTTGCTGGCTTCCACATCCGGCTGGTTGAAGGCGTCGATGCCGATCACCGAGCCGGCTACCGCGGTGGCGATTTCCCACTGGAAAAACGTCTGACCGATATCGTTAAGATCGTTCAGAACGATGCGCACCACAGGTTGACCCGCTTGTTCGAGCGCCGCCACCGTGCTCTCCTTTTCGCCCCCGCTATCGCCCGAGTACCGAATGTAGGCGAAAATCCGATCTTTGCCATACTTGTCCACTTCCACCAGCGGTTCTCGATCGACCGGAATGAGCCCGTGCCCCTGTTTTCCAGTCGATTCCGCGAGCAGTTGCTCGAGCCACGCGCCCAAATCGCGAATCGATTCCGAGCAGATCAGCGTGACTTTATCCCGCTTGAACTTCACGGCCGCATTTCCCAGAATCAATCCCAGCGCTACGCCCGGATTCTCATCCGTCTTCGAGTTTTTGCACGCCTCGACCATGCGCGCGGCATGCTTCAGCAGTTTTTCGGTGTCGAGCCCGGCTGCTGCATGGGGCACCAGCCCGAAGTCGGATAGAGCCGAATAACGGCCGCCAATGCTCGGCAATCCGTAATAGACGCGTCGGAAACCGAGCTTGCCGGCCACTCCCTCGAGTTTCGACCCTGGATCAGTAATCGCGATGAAATGATGCCCGGCCCGCTCTCCGACGACTTTCTTCGTCTCGTCGTAGAAGTACTGCATGTAAATGTTCGGCTCGAGCGTCGTGCCCGACTTGCTTGACACGCAGAAAAGCGTTCGGGCGGGATCGATCTTGTCGCGAAAGCTCCTGATCTGCACCGGATCGGTCGAGTCCAAGACCAGCAGTTCCGGGGATCCCGGCTGCTTACCGAACGTAAGGCTGAATACTTCCGGGCATAAACTCGAGCCGCCCATGCCGAGCAGCAGTATGTGAGTGAACGCGTCCTCGCGAATCTCCGCGCCTAACGCCTTGAATTTCGAAACATCCGCCAATTGCTGATCGACAATATCCAGCCAGCCTAACCACTTGCTTTCGTCCGTATTAGTCCAGAGCGAGGCGTCTTTCTGCCACAGCCTCTGCGTCTTGTCTGCGCCTTCCCAATCTTTTTTCGCCTGGTCGAAAGCCGATTGAAGATCGCTTCCGAGCGAATACGAAAACGTCTCTAAGCCAGAAGCAGACTTCGCCTTAGCGGAACTCATTTTGCTCGATTCCTTTCACTTTGTTGAGCCGGCGAACGTGACGCGCTTCGCCGCTGAACTTGGCATTCAAAAAAGCCTGTGCCGCATCCTGGGCCAGCATCGGACCGATGATGCGCGATCCCAGCACGAGGACGTTCATGTCGTCGTGCTCCACACCTTGGTGCGCCGAGTAGTGATCGTGGCACAAGCCGGCGCGTATGCCTTTGTACTTGTTAGCTGCAACGGAAACCCCAACACCACTGCCGCATACCAGGATGCCGCGCTCCGCGTTCCCGGAACGAATGTCTTCCGCTACCAGCGTTGCGTAATCCGGATAGTCGTCCGGTTTGTCCGGCGTGAAAGTGCCCACATCGTGCACTGTATGACCCAGCCCCTGAACAAACTCGACCAACTCACGCTTCATCTCATATCCGGCGTGATCTGCTCCGATTGATATGGTCACCGTGTGATTACCTTTCTATAGACGCCTCAGCCGTCCCCCGGCTTCGGCCAAAATCTTCGAATTGGGTTGCTAGCCCGGACCTCGCCGGAGCACCAGCGTCGCATTCAGACCGCCAAAGGCGAAGGTATTCGAAAGCGCAACTTCTATACCGGCCGGGCGGGCGTCATTCGCCACTACGTCCAGATTGCAAGCAGGATCACGTTGGGAGAAGTTCACAGTTGGAGGAATCAGGCTGTTGCACAAAGCCATCAAGGTAAGCACCGCCTCCACTGCTCCTGCCGCACCAAGCGTGTGTCCGTGCATCGACTTCGTCGAGCTCACGGGTAACGAATCAGCTTTGCCGCCGAACACTTTCCGGATCGCCTGGCTCTCTATCGCATCGTTTGCCTGTGTACCCGTTCCGTGCGCATTAATATAGTCGACGTCCCCCGGCTGGATGTTCGCGTCTTTCAGGGCCCATGCCATCGCTCTCGCCGGCCCTTCCATGCAGGGCTGTGTAATGTGGTGTGCATCCGAGCTCATACCGAATCCGATAATTTCGCCGAGGATGTGGGCTTTTCGTGCTCTGGCGTGGTCCCAATCTTCGAGCACCAGCATGCCAGCCCCTTCGCCGAGCGAGAGGCCTCGCCGGTCGGCCGAAAATGGACGGCAGGGTTCCGGGGATACGACTCGCATCGCCTCCCAGGCCCGCAGCAGTCCTTCTACGAAAACCGCCTCGCTTCCACCCGTGACAGCAGCTTTCACCTGGCCGTTGCGAATCATCCAAAACGCCTGGCCGATGGCATGGTTCGATGAGGAGCAAGCAGTCGAAACTGTGTAAGCGGGGCCGTGGATCCCGAACTCGAGCGAGATCTGGCTGGCCCCGGCATTGGCCATCGTTCTCGGTATCGTCAAGGGCGCGACCCGCGGGTTGCGCTCGCCAAAGAGACGCTTGTAGCCTTCTTCCTCGGTAAACTGGCCGCCCACGCTGCTCCCCGTAATCACGGCCGCTTGGTCGCCCAGCTCGCCCGAAAACGAGAGCCCGCTTTCCGAAACTGCTTCGCGAGCGGCCGCCGTTGCCAGTAATGCGAATCGCTCGAGCAGCACCAGGTCCTTCTCGGTGAAATGATCCAGCGGTTCGAACTGCCGCGCCTCAGCTCCGTTCTGAAACTTATAGGGCGGGGCGCCAGCGTCCTGCAACGGCCTGATTCCCGAATTTCCGGCGGCGGCACTCTCCCAACACTCTGCTACCATATTCCCCAGCGCGCAGATGAGTCCCTGGCCAGTTACCGCCACCCGCCTCATGCCATGCTCGGCGGTACTGTCCGGGCCTTTTTTTCAATAAGTTGCCGGACGCCTTCCACCGTGTCTCTTACGGACCGAAGATTAGTGACGCCCTCATCGGGAATTTCGATATCGAATTCTTTCTCGAGCTCAAAAACCACATTGATTCCGTCAAGCGAGTCGATTTTGAGCTGTTCAAACGTGCTATCGAGTGTTACCGATCCGGCAGGCAAACGTTGGGTACGAGCGATAATCTCAATCACCTTTTCGCCCACCTGATCTGCTTCGGCGTATGCAGGCATGTTTCGAAATAATGATAACTCCCGGGCCGATAAAGCCAGAAGTGGCATTAAAGCGTCACGCGGGTTCTTGTTCTCCACAACGCTATACTCGCCTTTCGTCATATCGATATCCGACCGCTTGTCTCAACGTGATGCTAGTCGGCAAGGAGAATGCCCGGCGAAAAGGAAGCGACGAGAGGTCTTCGAATCCGCGGGTCACGGTTGCCCTGCTCGCGGTGCCGAACCAAGAGCGCGCATGCTTGCCTCGGGCATGGAGTATGGAATGGAAGCCAGTTATGTTCGGCTAGAGAGCTTGATCTAGCGTGGCGAGAGTTCCGGTGCAGTCGGAAAAAAGTGATCTGCTTGCTAATCCGGCACACTCTACCCTAAGAATGCCGTACCCGGCGTCTCTGAGACGCGAGAATACTACACCATGGTGCTGAGTGAAATGATTAGGGTCGGCTGGAATGCGCGCCTGGAAGGAATCCAAATCGTCTGAGTTTCCCGAGTTGTGCTTGTCACCTTCTGCAATTTTGTGTGGGGCGGCGAAGGCGCTCTACGCGCCCTCGCGTGAGCGATCGTCTCAGAACTCGTGCCCGTAGCCGAGCAACGTTCGGAGTCCGTGGTCTTTCCACTTCCCGGAGGGTTGAATGGCGATCAGTTCGCGGAACGCTAAATGCGCCAGTTTGGACGCCTTCTGCACGGCTCCGAGCACGCCCGGAAGTGGTGCCTGCAGTTCGTTCGGAATGAGATCGTGGATCAGCTTTTCGTACATCGGCAGAACCTGTGCATCCCACGGCATGCTGTCCAGCTCGAGCAATCCGCGCTCGCTCGAGTAATCGTAAAATTCCTTCTCGACCGAGGAAGGAACGATCGTAGCTGACAGCGGGAGCCATTTCGAGTACACGCCGAGCTTGGTATCTTCCATCCGCAAGCCCAGAACATGCGTCGGCGCCTTATTGAAGATGACCTTGGCGGGTACAATTTCGTCCGTGGCAAACAGCACGTGGGACCGGCCGGGTGCTGTTGAAGATTTGAGCATAGCGAGCATGTCGTGCCGCTTGCCGTAGATGGTAGCCAGATTGCCGGTCATCCACTCTGTCGTGCCTTTGTAGCCGATGCCGACCAGCATATTGAACAGATCGACTGCAGATGTGAGTCCGTTGCGAATTTGCCCGATATCGTCGGTGAATCTGCCGCTCGGATCTACCACGATCAGCGGGATGTGCCAGGCTTCCTCGTAGACTGTCATCATTTTGCCCTGCACCATGCCGTGGGCGCCGTTATACTCCCCATGGTCGGAAACGAACACGATGACCGTGTTCTCGACTACTTTACGCGGTAAAGAATGAAACGCCTTGAGCACTCTTCCGATCTGGCCATCCACGACCTGCATGATCTGCGTGTAGCTATCCAGCCCTCGCTGCCAATAGCTGAACGGCATCTTCGCCACGCCAAGACCTAGATCCTCACCCGGGCGATTTGGATACGGCTCGACGATAGCAGTATCCTGCGAGGGATCATTCGCAACGCCGCCCCAAATCGCTTGCTGGAATTCCTGGATAAACGTCTGTGTCGTCGGCTTGTTCTTGAGCGAGTCCGGCCCCTCCCAGTTCGGCGGCAGCTCCGGGTAACCATACGAAGGCGGCGATTTCAGTTGGTTCTCCTCCCATGGAACAACACAACCAGTGCCGCCGTCCTCCGGAGGCACCCCGTAAGCCCCAATCGCGGGCTGGAGTTTAGAATCGGCGAACAGATCGTTCACCGTCTTAAATTCCGTTCCGGCCGGAAAGAACTCGCGATCGTGCGGATTGACGAGGCTCACTGTCAGGCACCAAGGCTCTTGCAAAGGCTGTTTGCCTGTTAGCCAGTCGACAGCCTGAGCGGCTGAGTAGGCATCGCTATGGAAGCCATGGTCTTCGTCACCGTACGTGCCCTGCAGATTATCGCCTGTTGGATCGTAATAAGTCGGGTAGTAATCGAAGCCGTAATTTTGCAGGGTATTGGTCGCTGAAGAGGGAACGGAAACGTGCCATTTGCCAATGTAGGGGGTCTGATATCCATTAGCCTGCAACAGCTTGCCGTAAGTAGGATAATTGTGATTCAAGACCGGTTGCTTCTGATTCGGATTCCCGCCGTCTTGTGGAGGAGTGGAAAGGATGGTCGTGACCGACCAGTTCTGCTGGCTATAAAGGCCCGTGATCATCACGCCGCGTGATGGCCCACAAGCATTTGCGGCGCAGTGATACTCGCCGAACTTCACGCCGCGCCGCCATAGATGGTGCACGTGGGGCATATAGCGCTCGAGAAACTGCTCGGGCGTTTTGATGTCGTCCGGAAATACCGTCGGATAGCGCAACTCATCCACCATAATGAACAGGATGTTCGGCTTATCCCCGGAAACGGGCTGGTCGCTGCTTTGTGCGCGTGCGGTGTGAAGCCCGGAAAACACTCCGCCCGTTACCGCTGCCGTTGACTTGAGAAAATCTCTACGCTTCATCTCGAAGCCTCCTGTATGTGACAGCAACGAAACTCGCACAAACGTGCCAACTATCAAGACGGCATTCTTCAGAATCGTCCTTGCGACAAATAGTTGCGAAAACGGCTGCCAGCCGTGTCCTCACGGGCGGTTCTTTGATCGTTCAGGAACAGGCAAAACAGCCGCTCCGCTCAATTCACGAAATAGCCACGTGCGAGCCAAGTCCCACTCACGGTGCACCGTCCGCAGCGAGATGCCCAGCACTTCCGCTGTCTCCTCCGCCGAAAGGCCGCCGAAAAACCGAAGCTCCACCACCCGACCCTTGCGGGTGTCGAACTTCTCTAGGGCGGCGAGGGCCTCATCCAGCGCCAGCACCTCCGTATTCTGTTGCGGCAGATTGTCGGCGCCGGTGAGTGAAACGAGAACGGCATTACCGCCTCGCTTTTGCCTGTTCCGGGCAATCGCCTGATTCACTAGCACCTGCCGCATGATTTTCGATGCCACTGCGAAGAAATGCGTTCGATTCTGCCAATCCGTGTTCCAGGCCATTAAACGCAAGTAGACCTCATTCATCAGGGCCGTGGGCTGAAGGGTGCGCGAGGTCTCCTTACTGAGGTGTACGCGAGCGAGCCGGCGCAGTTCAGACTCGACCACCGCTGCCAGTTTCTCGAGCGCGCGCTCGTCGCCCGCGCACCAGTCCTTCAGTAACTGAGTAACGTCACTGGACGGCTGATCCATAAGTGGCTGAAGTGTTGACACCGAGGTTTGACATCGCGTTTTTCCCTTCGGCTAGCGCTCGAAGATCGGAGTCGGCGTCCTTCCAGTCTGTCACGAAATGGCTGTATGATGTGCGAGCCTCGGCCATATCCCCGGACAATTTGGCCGCACGCGCCTGCTCGAGCCACGCCAGCGGATATAGAGGCGAGAGTACCTGCTGCCCGCGGTGTTCGAGGATCTTCCGAAACTCCGTTCGCGCCTCGCTCGCCTTCCCAAGCGTCAGATACGCCTTGCCCCGCAAATACTGCGGCCAGAACTCGGCTGCTGCTTCGTAAGGCGCTGCCGGAATCAACGCATCCAGGGCTAGTTGCGCTCGGCCGCGCTTCAACTCCAGCGCGGCTCGGATTGCGGGCAGCCAGATACCGTTCACGACCGTGTTCCGCGAATAGTGGCCGTTCAAGTCCGCGACCAGCATTCGAGCATCGCTGCCACAGCCACACCACGCCAAGGCTAGCGCAGCACGCGTAAGTGAGACCACATTCCTCTCCGTTGCAACGGCATCCAAGGCCGACCTTTTCGCTTCCCTGCATCGCTCCAGGGCGGCGCCGAGCAATGCGGTCTGGGCTGCATAGTCAGCTGCGACTTGAGTTGCTTCAGCCTTCAAGGCGCTATCGATACCGCGGCTACTGTATTCCGCTGATCGACGCCATTGCCCGAGATAAGCGGCGGAGAAGGCTTGCAGTTCAAATGCGGCGTATCCGTCGCGCCGCCGCGATAAGCATGCGAGGTGCTGGTCCATAGCGCGCTGGTTCCCGTTCAGGAACGCAAGTCGATACGCATTCTGGTAAAGCGACGTATCCTCCAATTTCAGACTCCGGGCACGTTCGATCTGTTCGCGTGCTTCCGCAAAACGATCCAGATGGACCAGCTCGTTCACTAGCGCGGCAAACCGGCTGGTCGAGTTCGGATCAAGGCTGATCGCCTTTCGGCTCTCCTCGACAGCTTCCCCGTACCGCCCAATCAAAGCGTAGGTGACCGCCAGGTTCTGGTGTGGCAAGGGATCCCTGGGGTAAATGCTCTCGTATACCTTACAGACATCCAGCCGCTTTTCAAACTCGCCTGTCACAAGCTCGTAGTACTGAGCCATGACCCCCAGACGCTCACGCTCGCTTGTCCGATCGCGCAACGCGTACGCTTTAGCCGCGTTTTCTGAAGCCAGTCCGGGCTGGCCCGTATTGCGATAGGCGAACGCCAACTGCGCATAGCCGAACACGAAATCGGGATCCAATTCCACAGCCCTCCGAAAGAAGGGGATGGCGCCCAGAAAGTCACCTTTCCTCCGGGTTGCTTCACCTATGGAATAGGCCTGCAGTGCCTCGAGTGATCCGGTGGTGTTCTCGAGTAGGGCGTCCAACTTCCGGATCGAGGGCACCGATTCGCCCAATTTATTGCGGAGATCCGCCGCTGCCACAGATAAGGCATGCAGCACTTTCTCTTTACTCTTGGCCTCAGCTTGTATACGTGCTAGCGGCTCGCCGGTCTGACTCGCCATGGCCTCGAGCGTGATTACGTAATGAGTTCCGAGCCGGGCAATGATGCCAGTAACGAACGCCTTCAGACCTTCCCGCAGGCAGATTTCCCGTCCGAGCTGGCCTGTGACCGGCTCGTCCGGAGACCGCCGCATGAGGCGAAGGCTTGAGCGTACACGCTCCTCCGGGAATACGTTGAGCCGTGGACTCTGTTCGAGCTGAATGGCCAACCCCTGCCTGAGTGTCACATCGAATACCGGATCGCCGGTTTGATTGACTAAATCGGTTAGTAAGATGGTGTCGCTGTCGGGCAACACATTCCGCCGGCGCCAATGCGCGTATAGCGCCGCCATCGCAATCGTCAGCGCCACCAATAAGAGGATGCCAGCTGATCGCCAAGCCAGCGGACGCGTTCTCAGGAGCCCGCGCAAAACGACCGCTGGGTCGGGCGAGCCACCCAAAGGCTTAGCGAGTTCGTTTACTGTCTGGTGGCGCGCATCCGCGCCCTTTGCGCTTCCGAGGAACGCACGCAACGGCCAGAAAACGGTCTTTGCGCTTAGTCGATTCTTCTTGGCAACTACAGCGTCTCGATCGAGCGCGAGCGCGTGTAGATCGTCCTTCAATTCAGTGACGGTTTTGTAACGTTTCTCGAGGTCCTTTTCGAGAGCTTTTGCGATCACTCCGGCCAAGCCGCTCGCGGACACGCTTACGGACTGCGGGCTCAGCAACGCCCCGAAAACTTCCGCCGTGCTAGCGCCCGGAAACGCGGGACGGCGGTATACCATTTCGTAGAGCACTGCGCCCAAACTGAAGACGTCGGTCCGCGCATCCACCTTGTGTCCCTTAGCTTGCTCTGGCGACATATATCGCGGAGTTCCCATGACGGCCCCGCTGCGGGTTGCTTCGGGCGAGCCGCAGGCCGTTTCGCCGATTCGCGCCAATCCGAAATCCAACAGTTTCACAAGTCCATCGGACCGGATCATAATGTTTTCCGGCTTGATGTCGCGATGAATGATTCCCGCGCGGTGTGCCGTGCTAAGCGCCGCCGCGCACTGCAGCGCCGTGTCGAGTACCGTTTCGGAAGGGAAGTCGCCTGCTGCTATCCGTTCCCGCAGGGTGAGACCATCAATCCATTCCGTGGCGATAAACAGCGTGTCCTCGTTGGGCGCGCTGGCGCTGCTGCGAGCTGCGGCTTGGCCGATTTCGTAAATCGTAACGATGTTCGGGTGATTCAGTGCGGACGCCGCTTTGGCCTCCAGACGGAACCGCGCAACGCACTCCGTGTCGCGAGCGAAATACCCCGGGAGCACCTTCAGCGCCACTTCCCGTTCGAGCCGGATATCCAGCGCCCGGTAAACCTGGCCCATTGCGCCGGCACCCGCTTCCGCCAGAATCCGATACGAACCGAGTACCTGTCCCGGGGTGGGAAGGGCGGGATCGAATCCCTGAGCCAACACCCGAACCCGCATCGAAGCAGAGAGGAAACTTCCGGCTTCTTCCCGGATCGCTAACAGCGATTCGAGCTCATCCCTCAGAGAAGGATGGGCGGAACAGGCGGCGGCCAACTCCGCAGTCCGGCGCTCGGGAGGTGCGGACAGCACAGCATGATAGATCTCCTCGATCCGCTTCCACCGCTCCGGATCCATATCCACCCGCCTTTTGCCCGAGCCCTGTGATTTTAGCATTCATTCCAAAAAGGCAGGCGGCATGGCGCGTTTCGGCGAGATTCGTTGTTTGCCGAAGTGGGAGGCGGTTTCGAAAACCGGCGCCGTTTTTGCGCCGAACTGACTGGGCGGGCACGGCGCCGATTTGTTGGGAGAGCGGCGAATGCTGTTGAAGAACTCGCCGCTTGCTTTTGGGCGAAGGTCTCTCGATAGTTTATTTGGGTAGCTTCATGCTTCGCTGCGACAACGTTCTCGATCGGAAGAATTTTCCAATAGATTGTGATAGCCTGTGTTCCGCGCGGGTTTTCGCCTCGCATTGCCCGTAGAAGAGCGGCCGGTAAGTTATCGGGAGGGTTCGCTATGTTTACGAATACTTTTTTGCGCACCGTTGCCGGACGCCTTCCACCGTGTCTCTTACGGATAACTCCCGTGCTGGGTAGCTTTTAAGCGCGCGAGACTTCCGTCCGGCAATCGGATTCACATTCCGGACGCCAAGTCTCCCAACCGCTCTCCTCGATCGCGTAAGCTATGTAGTATTCTAAGTCACGTGACCGCCCTCTTGAGCGAAATACGCCAGGATGCCAGACACACCTTGCGCCTTTGGGCGAACCGTCCCTGGCACACGGGATTTGCGATCTTGGCTCTTGCCATTGGCATTGGCGCAAACACGGGAGTGTTCAGCGTCGTCAACGCCCTGCTGCTGCGTTCGCTGCCGTTCCGCGATCCAGGCCGCCTGGCCTCGGTTCAAACCTACCTTGTGCCCCATGACAGCGCGAAACAGTTTCACGAATGGCGAAAGCAAAGCACGTATCTGGCCGATGCCGCGCTTTTCGAAGAGACCGATTTCAATCTCGGGAGCGCGCAAAACATCGTGAGGGTACACGTTAGCCAAACTTCCTGGAATTTCTTCTCGTTCCTTGGCACACAGCCGGTGCTGGGACGACGATTCAGTGCGGGGGAAGATACGCCGGGGCGTAACGCAGTCGCGGTGATCGGCTATGGACTCTGGCAACAGCTTTTTGCAGGCGACCGGCGAGTTCTTGGTTCCACCATTCGCGTGAACGGAATGCCGCTCACGGTAATTGGCGTGGCGCCCCCTGGCTTTGGCTATCCGGGCAACACTGTTCTTTGGAAAGTTGCTGGGTTTTCCCGGGGTAACAATGGATGGGAAACGATCGCATGGCTGAAACCGGGTATCACGTGGCCCCAAGCCCGCGCGGCCTTCGCCGCCGAGGTGGACCGTCTCTCGCCGCATCGCCCAGGATTTCGGAATCGGGAGCATCCGAGGATCAATTCGCTGCGAGATGAACTGGCCGGTCCGGTCAAGCGCGCGTCATTGCTGCTGCTGGCGGGCGTGGCGCTGATTCTGCTCATTGCCTGCGCAAACGTGGCGAACCTGTTACTGGCCCGCACCGCGGATCGCGCCCCGGAATTATCGATACGCTCGGCGCTCGGAGCGAGCCGAGCGCGGCTCGCGCAGCAGTTACTGACCGAGTGCCTGCTTCTCTCGTCGGTTGCCGCTATCGCCGGATTACTCGTTGCGTTCTGGACGACTTCTATCGCGGCGAAGGTTCAACCGGCGCCGCTCGCCACGCAGTCATATTCCATTCTCGACGGTCACGTGCTGGGCTTCGCGGTCGCTGTATCGGTGTTAAGCGGTCTGCTTTTCGGCGTCCTGCCGTCACTGAACGCTGGCCGCGTCCACGCCTTCGGGGCCCGGGGTTCGAGCGGCACGCGTAGTTCACGAGTGATTCGCGAAATGCTGGTGGCGGCACAGGTAATGCTCACGATCGTTCTCCTTACCGCATCGGTTTCGGTGGGGCGCGCGTTTGTCAACCTGATGCGTATCGATCGCGGCTTCGACGTGAAAGCGCTAGTCACGGTGAGCGTGTCGCTGGACGGCACGACTCATGAACCCGCCGGCCGACAGCTTGCCTATTTTGAGCAAGTGCTGGCCCGCATCCGCCGTCTGCCCGGCGTGCGCAGCGCGAGCGTGACCGAGTTCCTTCCGCTCGATGCCACGGATTTTGTAGGAGGTCCCTTGGGATTGGATGGCCGTCCAGCCAAAGAAAACTCCATGATGGTCCCGGTAATGGCCGATTATTTCAAGACCATGGGAGGACATCTTTTATACGGGCGCGAATTCTCGGACGCGGAAGTACGCTCCGGCGCGCAGGTCGCTGTCGTCAATGAACAATTCACGAGTCAGTTCGGCCAACCGGTCGAGGCGCTGGGCCATCGAGTGACACTCGGAACTGAGCCTCCTGGACAGATCATCGGGGTTGTCGAAGGGATGGACTACATGGCGTCCCCAGAACCCGCAAACGCCTCGCAGATCTTCGTTCCGGCGCATTCGCCCGGCGGTTTCTCCTCAACCTTCGTCGTTCGGGTGATGGGCCGGCCCAAAGATCGCGTCCCTATGGTCCACCTCGCCATGATCCGCGACGCGATCCGGTCAGTGGACACGCGAGTTCCCGTATTCGGCGTGAAAACGATGGAGCAGCGTCTGGAGGACGCCCTTGCCCGTCCGAAGTTCTACCGCACCGCAGTCCTATTCTTCGCGGGATTTGCCTTACTGCTTGCCCTGATCGGCATTTACGGCGTCGTTTCCTATGCCGTTGCCCAGAGGACGCGCGAAATGGGTGTACGCCTGGCGCTCGGCACGACGCCGACGCGCCTGCGCGGAAGGCTGCTCGGGCAGGGCTTACTTCCTGTCGCGGTCGGAGCGATTGCTGGAATCGCTGGGGCGATGCTCACGGGACGCTTTCTCGAAAGCCTGGTAGAGGGGGCGAAGTCCATTCATTTTGCTACGTTCACCTTCTCGGTTCTGTTCATCACTCTAATAGCGTCGACAAGTATCTGGGCCGCTACCCGCCGTATTGCCAAACTCGACATCATGGAGATTCTGCGCAGCGAATGACCTTCATGCGACAGATTTTGAGATTCTGGCATGGGGGAGGATAGCCTGAGGCAAGCACGATTTACTACAAATGATGAAGAGACTAGAGGAGAAACAAATGAAGACGGATCTTGGCGGCAACTTCACACTTCCTGGCACCTCGATGACCTTGAACCGCATGGCTTATGGCGCGATGCAACTTGCCGGCCCACAGGTATGGGGACCGCCGCGGGATGTTGACGGGGCCGTTGCTGTTCTGCGAGAGGCGGTTGCCGTTGGCGTGAACCACATAGATACGAGCGACTTTTACGGTCCGCATGTGACCAATCAGATCATCAAACGGGCGCTTCATCCCTACGTGGATGGCCTGGTGATCATCACAAAGGTAGGTGCTCGCCGTGGTGAAGACAAGTCGTGGATACATGCTCTTTCGCGTCAAGAACTGATCGATGCCGTCCATGACAATCTCCGTAATCTCGGGCTCGACCGGCTCGATGTTGTCAACCTTCGGGTCGGAGGCGTAATGGGGCCATCGGAGGGATCCATCGAAGAGCCGCTGACTGTGCTTGCCGAGCTCAAAAGCCAGGGACTGATTCGTCATCTCGGTCTGAGCAACGTCAGTCCCGAGCAGTTCGCGGAGGCTCAAACAATTACGGAGATAGTCTGCGTGCAGAATCTGTACAACGTGGCACACCGGAGTGACGATGTTTTTATCGATGACCTGGCTCGGCAAGGCATAGGTTATGTTCCGTTCTTCCCATTGGGAGGATTTACTCCGTTACAGTCGTCGACACTCGACGCAGCGGCAGCGTCGCTGCAGGCCACGCCAATGCAGGTCGCACTCGCATGGCTTCTTCACCGCTCGCCCAACATCCTGCTGATTCCTGGAACATCTTCCCTCCAACATCTTCGTGAGAATCTCAGGGCTGCGACGCTACAACTTCCTTCGGAAGTGATCGCCGATCTTGATTCAATCGGCCGAAGTTCTAAGCAATGACAGCAAGCGGAATGTACTAACTTCGGTCAGGTCAGTAACAATAAGTCGTTAGTCCGGAGGGCAGGAAGTCCCTTTTCCGTTGCTTTTTCGTTTTGCGGCTCCTATACTTAACAGAAACCTATTAGCCGTTAGCGCAAAAAGGGGGTACCGCCCGGTGCCGAAACACGAAAATCCTCATCGAGACCCAAACAATCCTACTCATAGGGACGATGATGATCAACGAAAACCGTCTTCCCGGCATAACAGGGAAAGAGAGCGCGGGCCTGGCGGTGAACGCGAAATCTTCGTAGATCTCGTCCAGCGGCGCATGGGTGGTGGAGCGACGCCCACCGCAGAAGCTTACGCGAAAGCCATGGAGCAGTGGCAGCAACTTCCGGGCGCAGTTCAATTTGTCGCTGTGCCGGCGTTTCCAAAACCGGAATCCGACGCGAAGACAGGTGACGAGGCGGACCTCTTCGATGAACATAATTCGGGCGAGGGGATATGAGCCTGCAAGGAACGGTCTGGGTTCCGATCGGACCCTCTCCCATCAGTGAGGGCGGGGCTGGAGACAACGGATTAGTTACCGCGATTAAGGCTAGTCCGGCAAACCCGAACATTATTTATATCGGGACAGCCGGCGGCGGTGTTTGGCGGTCGTCGGATGGCGGCAACACCTGGACGCCTCTGTTCGACCGGCAAATCTCGCTGGCGGTAGGTGAACCTGGTGCGCTAGCCATCGACCCGAGCAACCCAAGCACAATTTATGTGGGGACCAGCGGTCGGCTCATTTTTCGCACCTTTGACGCGGTAACTACCGGCGCTTTTAACGCGGTGCAAGCCGGAGTGTTTAAATCGACCGACGAGGGGGCGAGTTGGATTCTGCTGGGGTCGGGATTTCCGTCAAACAATACCGGAAATGCCAGTCAGTTTGCGGGCCACCAGTGCAACGTTATTATTGTCGATCCGGCAAACAGCAACATCGTTTATCTAGCGACCGATTCGGGCATTTTTGTATCTTCCGATGGAGGGCAGAACTGGCAGCAGGGCGCGGGCGCCTCTGGAGACACGCAGTCGTTGGTTCTTGATGCATCGTCGCCGGTTGGAGCGCGAATCCTGTATGCGGGCGTTACGACGCAGGGCGTATTTGAATCGAAAGACGGCGGCCGAAACTGGACCACGATTTTAAGCGGAGCCACTTCGGTGTTGGCCAACGCCCTTTGCCCTACGCCGCCTTGTACCCCGGCGCGCAGCTTTGGGCGATTCAGTGTGGATTTGGCGCCCCCCACATCACCTCCGAACGCCGCGGGAGTGCAGGTAATTTACGCCACCATGGAAGGCGTCCCGATTAACAACAAGCCCAGCGATGCGCCCAACCCCGTCGGCATCTTTCTGAGCACCGACCAGGGCGCCACGTGGACCAAGCAATCTGCAACGGGATTAGGAACGGCCACCACATACGGCGGGTATTGTCTGATCATTGTGGTCGACCCTGCGTCGCCTGGCGATGGAAAGAAAGACATTCTTTATTTCGGCGCGCTCAGCCAAGCGGTATCCAAGGATTCAGGAAATACGTTCACCGGAATTTCGGGCGTACATTCGGACACTCACGCTTTTGGCTTCATTCCGCAGCCGAGCGCCACTTCGTCCATCGTGCTATGCGGCACCGATGGCGGGCTAGTGATGTCGACCGACGCAGGCTCGTCGTGGACGACTCACAATGCGGGCGGACTGCAGACCAGCCTGTTCTACAACATCGACGTTCGGCCCGACGCGACGGCAAGCGTGACAGTGGGCGCACTGCAGGATAACTCACTCGAGACAACATCCGGGGGGGCAGGGCTCGGCTGGACGGCAGGCGGCAACGACGGTTTCTCCGTCGCGTATGACGGAAGCATTGCCAGCCAGGTGTATGGATGTGAGAATTCGGGTACCACAGCGACCCAAATCATAAAATCCACCGATGATGGAAAGAGCTTTTCGACAAGTATTACGCCCTGGGGAACTACCAGCGACCAGGGTATTTATATCGCACCGGTTGCCACCGACCCAAGCACGGGTGGCATCGTCTACGTACTGGGAAACCAGAACCTCTGGCAAAGCCAAGACGGCGGCAGCACATGGCGCATCGTGTTTCCGGGTGTGGGCGGCGGCGGCAACGATGTGAATGTTGCGAGCACGACCGGGAACAATGTCGTGCTGTCTGTTGGCAACCAGGTGTTCGTTTCCACTAATGCCCTCGCCGCTACGGTGGGCGCGCCGTCCGGAGTCACGTTTTCGAATGTCACCAGGAATCTCCCAACCCGCAATGTTGCTCGCGTAGCCTTCGATCCCGCGGACCCGAGCACGATTTACGCGGTGGTTGGCGGACTGAATGGGGGCGGCTCCGGTACTGGACACGTTTTTCGGACAAACGTTACAGCATCTTCATGGACGGACATTTCACCGGCGCTCAATATCCCTTTCAGTTCGCTGGCCCTCGATGGCTCCGACACGCCCGCTACGATCTATGCGGGAACCGAGTTTGGGGTATTGCGATCAATAGACCTGGGCGCGACGTGGGCGATCCTTGACGATATTCATTTTCCTCATGTGCCGGTTATGGATCTGGCGTTGCGTAACGGTATCCTGCGCGCGGGTACGTACGGCCGGGGAGTGTTTGCGTTTGCAAAACCAACGGGGCCCGCGGCTGCTGTCAATCTCGAACACGGACTGAATTTCGGAACTATTTGCGAGGGACCGAACTACCTGACGCTGACAGTTTTCAACGTTGGCGTTGCGGACCTGGTCATCAGCAGTGTGCAGCGGCTGATGGGTTCGACGAGTTTTTCGGTGCTTTCGACGCCAGACACTCCGGTGGTAGTGGCAGCGGGAGAAGACATCGAATTCACCGTAGTGTACAACCCGACGATAGCGGCGGGGCCGGAGAAGGCGATTATCCGGATCAGCAGTAATGATCCGGCTGCGCCTTTCGTTGACTTGGCGGTTGTGGGCACTCAGGGAACACCGGCGTTGGCCACGGCAATTGCAAATAGCGGCGCGTTTGGGAACGTGTGCGTCGGTTCCTTCAGAGATGAGGAGCTTGCCATCAACAACAAGGGCGTGTGCCCGCTCGCGATCAAGAGCATTACCTCCTCTTCCGGCGAGTTCCTCGCGCCGGGTGTGGCGGCGTATCCGTTAACGGTAAATCCGGGGTGCTCGCTCGAAGTCGCCATACGGTTTCAGCCGACCAGCTTTGGCGCGAAGGCCGGTACGCTGACTGTCCTGAGCAACGATCCGGCAGGTCCGCACAACGTGGCGATCTCGGGAATAGCACCGGCGCCACGATTGGTGCTGATGTTTGCCGATGCCGGCAACTTTGGGGCGACATGCGTTGGCTCGTTTACCGACAAGCCGCTGACTCTTGCAAATAGCGGACCGTGCACTCTGACGATCACCAGTATGACTTCTTCGTCGGATGACTTCGGCGTGCCTGAGGTGCTGGCGTACCCGCTGACCATAGCGGCAGGCGTTTCGATAGAGGTACCCATCCGGTTCCAGCCGATCAGTTTTGGCGCTAAGTCGGGAATGATTTCAGTTCTGAGCGATGACCCGGGCGGCGCGGGAACGCTAGCTGTTTCCGGTACCGCACCTTCCGGAAGGATCGCAGTGACCGGGTCATTGTGCTTCGGCGGAGTGAAGGCTTGCTGCCGCGCGGAACGCACATTGACCATCTGCAACACGGGCGATTGCAAGCTGCACATCATCAGCGTGGCGTTCAAACGGAAGAACCGGCACTGGAAACTGGTGAACAATCCGTTTCCTGCGACGCTGCACCCAGGCTCATGCCTGAGCGTGGTGATCAGGTACAAAGCGACCGAGAGGTGTCCCAGATGCTGTGAGCTGGTGATTGTGAGCGACGATCCCGTGACGCGGGTGAAGACGCTTGACGTGATGGCGTACACGATCTGGAAAGAATGCTGCTGCAAAGATTGTTGCGACGAGTGCAAGAAGGGCTGCTGCGAAAAATCCCACTCGGAATGTTGTTGCCAGGGCCGTGCTGACGATTGTTGCGAGGAGGATGACGACGATGATGATGAAGAGAAGTGATCGACCTGCTTCTTCCAGCAAAGAGTCCACGCTGCGTCCGACCGAAGCTGGGGAGCTGGGAACAAATGCATCTCGAGCAGTGCTCTGGAAAAGTTTTCCACTCCGCTTCCGGGTAGAACTGCTGCTTGGAGCGACCACGGCTGTTTCCCTCGTTGTGACGTCAGTCCGGCCGCAATGGATCGAGGCGATCTTTGGCGTCGGTCCTGATGGCGGTGCAGGGTGGACTGAGCGGGCGATAACCGTGAGTCTCGCAGCAGCGACGCTCACGCTCTTTAGGCTGCTGCTACTTGAATACCGCAGTACGTCGAAGGCCTGTCGCGGCGAGCGCCCTTAATGTGGATTTGTTGGATCTAGGTCCTTGTAGTCACCGTATACGAATGCGGGGTGTTCGCGATGTGATGCCGATAGCCTCGCTTCGCTTCCCAAACTGGGGGAATCGGCTCTAATGTCTCGTAGTGGGAACAGGCCCTATTCTTTCGGCAAGTCGACTAAAGGGGTTTTTCGTATCTCAGTCGGACGGTTGTGCTGAATATTTAGGACCTGTTGCAGGGCTGTATCCACGGCAGCTTTGTCGGCTAATAACGTGTACGTCATATCGAAGTGACGTTCCTCTTTCGGTCCAATGGTCGGCACCAGATGCAACGCGCGCTGATAGCTACGGTTGTAGGCGAAACTGGTGCCTGGCTCCAGGCCGGTAACGTATCCCTGGCCTAACGTATCGGTATTTTTCCATAAGGAGAACGCCGGCAATTGCTGAATATTAAAGCTAAGGCTAACTCCGAGGTCGCCAATCGAGTTATGGAGAACAGCCAGGGTATTGCCCTGTTTGTCTCCGTAAGGCACCAAGTTATAGACGGTTTCGTCGTAATCTCGCGTAGGTGCTCGATAGGTCTGCCAATCACCGAGGTCTGGTACGGCTTTTTCATTGAAGGGTGAGACCTGCCGCACGGGCGCGCTCAAGCGGGCTCCAGGCTCCAGAAGCGGCGGACCGAAGTTGCTGTGATAGAGCGCTTGGTATTCCTTAGGGTAATCGCCTTTGTTGGTTAACGTGTCATGGAGGCTGAAGAATCGAGCTCCGGCTTCGGTGCTCAGTTCGGTGTTAATGATGAAGTTGACTTGCTTGAACGCCTGCTCCTTCAACTCGCCCTTGAGGCGAAGGGTATAAGGTGGCTGCTCGTCGATGCTCAGTACGACTTTTGAAGCCGGTATATTGGCCGCCAGCCCATGCAACGTGAGCATCACACCCTGATCCAAACCGGGATGGCCCACCCATTCGTAACCGCAGCGCACGATCATTTCATTGAAGCCTTCCAGCCATCCTAGGCCACCGCGTCCGTTCAGATCGATGAAGGCCGGATTCACCAGTTCGCTAACCGGCGAATCCCAGCCCAGGCGAACCTTCCCGGCCACGGCTTCAAGGACGCTCATGCCGCGCGTAGGGACGACCGAAATCTTCATGGCGCCCGTATCGATATCGACGAGGGTGACCCCTTCCTGGCGTCCACCATGCAAAGCGCGAAGGCTTACCGAGAAAGGCGTATCGATTTTCAAGCCAAGCTCTTGGCTGGTGATCTGCCAGTTCTGGGGGGCTTCCGATGCATCGAGCAGCACCCACTCCCGCGCAAGAGCGGGAGTGGAACCAAGCGCGGCGCTTACACCGATGAGGGGAATGGTCTGAAGTAGCTTCTTCTTCACGCGCCTACAATACCCTACTACGGGTCTGAGGGCGAGTGGTGCGCTTGCGGAGACCTGGTAACGGGCGATAGTTCACGGATCGCAGGGATAAATATTTCAAAGGTCAGTTGCCACCCTGGCTGGGACCGTGATGCCAGCACCGCGAGCGCCCCACCTTTATGATTCGGGAGCTTGACGGCGGCGGCGTCCACTTAGAAGATAGATCGCAGCGCGCAGTTGAAGCAGAGGATCATCTGAGGGCTCGATGCCGTCCACTCGCGGGATAGGGTCGAAAATGATTCTCTTCTGTTCATGCAGGTTATCCGGGACCATCGCGTTGAGAACGAGCTTGCCGAAAGAAACCAGGGGCCGATTCTCCGGCCAGTGAATCGTCGCGTCATCTACGACGTCATTGCCGTTCGCAACCTGAACCAGAATTTGGAAGCTGATCGGTCCAGTCGCAATGCGCGCCGTGAGCTCATCGAACAAAAAGTTCGGACCTTTGCTCTTCGTATCGGCGTCGCTGAGATGCTCGACACCACCATCCGGCGTGATTCGGTAGCGCCCATAACGGCTCACGCCACCCTCGTTGGTAAACCTGAATGCCGTCACGCCGAAATACCCTTCTTTTGCAAAGCTGGACGGACTTGGCTTGGGCGCCTGCACGAAGGCGAGCGCTGCAGGATGACTGCCGAGAAATGCCTCAATTGGCGACGGTGATGGTTTTGATGGATCACTCGCGGCGGCGGCGCGCAAGAAGTCGAGAAACTCCTGACCGGTCCGGGTTGGGAACCCGTCGGTGGAGTGACTGATGATATCGGTGTGAACGTGTTCGGCGAGGTTGAACCGAATAGCGAGTCCCTTCGGAGTCGCATCGGGGTCGTTATCAGGAATCAGAGGAAGTCCGGTAGAGTCGGAAAACCGCACGGTCACCTGCGTGGAATTGCGGGCAATGTGCGGCGCCCGTGTCAACGAAAGTGCTTCAGGAGAGGGAGTAAACGTGCCTGTGAGCATCACGCCTTTGGCGTGAGCTGGGCGAAAACCGGAGTGCAGCCCGAATATCGTATCGAATTGCTTTAGCAGGTCCTCGCTTAAAGCCATGAGTTTGTCGTCTGACGGAAGTGGCATGATGGATCCTTTCCAAAGTAGCCCACAAATCAATCGGAACCAAGAGCTCTCACTCCCTCTTTTCTTTCGCTTTCGGACTCATCCATCGAGAACGTTGCTGTGTTAACCAAACTCTCGCAGCATCAGCGTCATCCTGCCCTAATTCATGTCCGCCGTCGTGCCAGAACAGAGAAACGTCCGCTCCACCTGATTGCAGAATTACGGCAAGCTCTTTCGGAGCGTCTGGGCCGACGATAGGATCGTTGCGGCCAGCTCCAATTAAGACCGAAAGCCTGCCGAAGTCTCGCACGATGTCTAGTTCAAACGGAACCATGGGCCTAAAAAGAACAGCTGCAGCGAGATGGTGAGGATGAAGAAGAATCAGGCTCGTAGCAATGTTTGCACCATTCGAATAGCCGACTGCTATCAGCTTTTTGTTTGGAGCTTATAACGCGCTATCGCCGCGTCGAGAAAAACGGCGAGCTCGCCTGTGCGCGCCTTCAGATCTTCTAAGTCAAACACGCCTTCGGCAAAGCGCCGAAAGAAGCGGGGCATTCCATTTTCCAGAACTTTGCCGCGCGGACTCAATAGAGCAGCTCCGGGCAGGAGCGCCCTTCCGAGCGGCAGCAGATCGTTTTCGTTTCCTCCGGCCCCATGAAGCAGAAGGAGCGCAACGTCGGAGTGAGGATCCTCCGCGCGGACAAACTGATGAATAAAGCCCAAGTCGATTGTCTGCATGATTACCCCTCCTCACCGCACCGCTGCGGGAATATGGATTTCCGGCAACAGGCGTTCCAGTTCAAGCCGTGCCGATTCGAGCCAGGATGGTAATACCAGGCGGGAACCAAGCTGATCCGGCCGCTCATCGACAGTGAAACCCGGCGGATCAGTTGCAATCTCAAAGAGCACACCGCCCGGTTCACGGAAGTAGATTGAGTGAAAGTAGGTGCGATCTATTATGGGCGTGACATTGTATTTGAGCTCGCCGATTGTTTCCCTCCACGAGACTTGGTCGTTGTCCGTCGGAGTACGCCACGCCACATGATGAACAGTTCCTACCGCAATCCGGCCAGGCTTCGCGCCCGGAACGCAGAGGAGATCTATCAGGGTACCTGGCTCTCCTGAACCCATGGCGTAGCGGAAACGGTTCCTCTGCTGCTGGAGTAATCGAAACGCTAAAGTATCGGTCAATAACGAAGCAGTTCGCTCGTATCCCTCTTCCGACAGGGTCACGTGATGAAAACCACGAATTGCGAACTCGGCCGGCACGGTTCCCCCGCTCCAGAATCGTTCCGGATTCGCAGCGGCGGCACTTATCAGCTCGATCTGTATTCCATCTGCATCGGAAAAGGAAACAAGTGGTTCGTCGAATGCGGATTCGCCTTCCTCAAAGCTGACGTGGCCCTCCATCAGCCGGTGTTCCCAGTAACTCAGCGAATTCTCCGGAACGGCGAACGAGGTAACAGTGACTTGTCCTGTGCCGATGTGCCCCTTCATTGCTCCCGGCCAGGGAAAGAACGTCATGATTGTGCCTGGATGCCCCTGCCCGTCTCCGTAGTAGAGATGGTAGGTGGTCGGGTCATCATAGTTGATTGTGAGCTTGACCAGTCGCAAACCGAGTAGGCCTGCATAGAAGTCGATGTTTTGCTGCGGATCTCCCGCGATCGCTGTGACATGATGGAGTCCTAAAATGCTTGCCATGATTGCCTCGTTTGGGCAGGCGCAAATGACTGGCCCCGACGGGTCGTCTCGCCGCAAACCGATTCGAGCCGGAGAATCGTGCTCGATTCGGCAGTTTCTTTACTCCGTGCAGACCAGTCGATCATACAGCAAAGCCATCTCTTATGCCCCTCAGCGTCTATCTGATTAGGGAGGGGAAAATTTTAAGATGAGCCAGAAGAGAGCGGAAGACGGGGGGAAAGATGAAGGCACATCGGTCTCCAGTTGAGCTTTGGCCGGCTCTGCCTTGGGAAGAATGGAAAGACACAGCCACAACTCTTCACATGTGGATGCAGATGGTGGGCAAGACGCGCCTGGCACTTACACCTCGAGAGAATCATTGGTGGAACGTGCCTCTTTACGTAACTCCGCGCGGCCTGTCTACCTGGTCGATCCCCCACCATGACGATCTCTTCGACCTCGAGTTCGATTTCATTGACCATCGGCTGCAGGTTCGCGTGAGTTCTGGGGAGAGCAAGGCCATTGCGCTGCGGCCACAATCCGTCGCAGCGTTCTACGAGGAATATCTGGACCTTCTTAGATCGTTTAATGTCGACGCTAAGATCAATCCGAAGCCAGTTGAGGTTGGCGACCCAATTCCTTTTGCAGAAGACTACCAGCACGCTTCCTATGACAAGGAGTCGGTCCACCGCTTCTGGCGCATACTGCAACGCTCCGATACGCTCTTCAAGCGTTTCCGCGCGCGATTTCTCGGCAAATCCAGTCCCGTACATTTCTTTTGGGGTAGCTTCGATTTGGCTGTAACTCGATTCTCTGGGCGACCCGCTCCTCCGCGCCCTGGGGCGGATGCGATTACCCGCGAGGCCTATTCGCATGAAGTGATTAGCGCGGGGTTCTGGCCGGGCAACGGCGGCTTCGGAGCGGCGGCTTTCTATTGTTATGCCGCCCCGGAACCTGTGGGACTCGAGAAAGAACAGATTCGCCCTGCTCAGGCCTCGTATAGCCCTGAGCTCAAAGAATTCATCCTGAAGTATGACGACGTACACAGAGCGAATTCGCCGGATGATGCCGTGTTCGACTTCCTCCAAAGCTCGTACGAAGCCGCAGCTACGCTCGCAGGTTGGGATCGTACTGCCCTGGAGCGCTCGCCCGATTCAGGGCAGGGCATTATATGAGTGTTGAGAGCGACCCCGGCCAATGTCTCACAGCCATGACCGAGTCTGGTTTGTTAATCATCCACAGTTTGCCACTAACTCTGAGCTGGGTTCCGCGCGATGTCGTGAATCATGCATACAATGTCGGCGGAACTGTTACGGTCGGCGCGTTTGACTCCCTAGAACAAGCGAAACACGCTGCCAGAGAACAGTATTCGGTACCGACCGAAAATTGGCAGATAAGTGACGTCTTGCGCCTCGATATTAGCGGCAAAACTCAAACCGAGATTCATACTGCAGAAGTAGACGGCCACAAACTGGTGCGCCACGGCATCCGCTGGAAGTAGACGTGGAGCGGAGTACAGATGCGCGCAGATCTGGAGCAGTGAAATTGAGCGAGCAGCTCACGTTTGGCGGATCCGCAACATTAAACATCTTTATTGCGGTGACGATTCGACCATGCGGCGCATCTTTACCGAAGTAGCGCGACCGCGCTATCAGAGGAGATACAAGATGAAGAAATTAACTGTTTCGGCAATGGCCTTAGCATTCCTGCTGTCGAGCGGCGCAATCGCTCAGAACACGAGCAGCACAAGTAGTACCAGCAGCACTAGCAGCTCGGATACCGGCACCACGACCGGGAGCACTATGAAATCCAAGCACAAAAAACATCACAAGAAGAACTCTACCACGGAGAGCTCGACGACCTCGACCTCGTCATCTACCACGAAGTAACTCGAACCAAGAGCCGCCGGGGCAGGAAGCCTGGTTGTGTCTGAACCGCCGGACTTCCTGCTCCTCGTGAGTCCACCGTGATTGGTGGGCGACGTTACCTATTGCTTAATCAGATCGACGCGGCGGTTCTCGGCTCGACCCGTGTCACTGCTGTTACTCGCGACCGGTTGAGTAGCGCCTTTCGCGGCGACCGAGAGGCGGCTTGAATTAACTCCGTGAGCCGTGAGATACGCCATAACGCTGTTCGCCCGTTGCTGCGAGAGCACGGCATTCGCGGAATCGGAGCCGACCGAATCCGTATGGCCTACAATACGCATCCGCCAGTCGGAATTACTATTTAGCGCTTGCGCTGTTTGGTCAAGTACTGATTGCGAATCGCTGGCGAGGGTTGCACTCGCCGTGGCGAAGTGGACGTCATTGTCTGTGAAGCTCACGCTGCCTTTGGAGCGGATAGAATCAGCAATCGTCGCCGCCGTCCACGCACTCGCGGTCTGGGGCGCCGAAACGTCAGGCTTGGTTTGATCGGCAACAGGCATCGCTGCCCCGCTCGTTGTTGCCTCCCTGGGATGCCTATTAAAAAGCCAAAGCCCTAGGAGCAACAGAGCAAGTAGCGGAAGGACCCAGGCCCAAATGGGAAAGCGCTTTTTTGGGTTTTCTTCGTAAACTTTGACCTTTTCGGTTGCCATTGGTTGATAGTTCCTCTAGCTGGGATTAGCTTTTCGCTGAGAGCCCTTGACGTCATCAGGGCCTATCTCGTCAGCCTCGACCTGTGTTCGACGAACTGTATCTTTGATCTTTTCTTCGCGCTCGGTCGCATCCTTGCGGATGCTAACTTCTTCGACAACCCGCGACGTCTTTCCTACGACGGGCTCTTCAGCCATCTCCCGAACTTCAATCGATCGATCTTGGAGAGAATTCAATTCTGCCTCAGAAATCGGACGGTTCACGGGACGCCTTTCGACCTTGGCATGCTCCTCACGTAGGACCACCTGTTCTTCGACGGGTGTTTCCACAACACGGCTGAACACTCGCACACCACCCCGCTCGACAGTGCGCTTGCCGACGACGAGTTCCTCTTCGATAACCGGAATCACTCCCTCCCCGGCGGCAGTGGTCGCCGCTTTGGCATTGGTGTTTATTTCTCGTTCATCGATTTGATCGGCACGATACCGCTCAAAGATGGTTTCGGCCTCGTCAACGAACCTGTCATCCGCGCGAACAATGATGACGGTACCGCCGCTCTTCAGACCATCAGATAAGACCTGTAGATCCTGCTTGGGTAACTTAAACCCTTGGAGGGTGGCTAGCGATTGCTCTGGGGCAGAACCAGGGCTTGCTTCTCCACTCAGGACTTGGATGGATTGCTTTGGGATGCCGGCATCTTCTAAATCATTCAGCGCTTTTGAGGCGCGATCCTTGGTGTGAAAAAGGCTGACCAGAGTTGTTTCGTTCGTATTTGCCATAAGTGCTTCCTTGATCTCACAGATTTAGACACGCTACCCCTTATTTTGTTACCCCAAACTCGCCTGCTGCTTGCACTTGTCCCTAACAGCAGTTATCAACTATTGCGAGGCGCGCGCGTCTCGCAATTAAGGGTTGCATTCTGACGCGTGCAGGTAACTTACTAAATAGGTAAGTACAGAGATGTCAAGTTGATGCGGGTACAAGATCTACTTCGGATTGGTAGGAGGTGCGGGTGTTTTCTTGGATCCTTCCTTTTCCTTTCCTAATCGATATCCAGCCTTCTTAGCATCTTCTTCGGTCATGAACTTTCCACGCTTGGTTGTTCCGTAGAGGGGCCCTTCTTTGTGATAGACGCGAGTACTCAAGTTGACCCACACGAGACCTTTAGCTTTTGCATCAGCAATGTCTTGAGGCGAGGGTGACTTCTTACTGCCACTGGTGCTACTTGATTGTGTGCTCGATGGTTGTGATCCGCTCTGTAGAGGGAAACCCGCCGCCGGCAGCAGTAGGAAGAGTGCCAAGAAACCCAGAAAGGCGTTGCGAAAAGGCATATTCACGGATTCAGTGTAGCGAGCCCCCAGCGGGGCGGCAGCAGAATTTACCGAATTTAATTTCCACTAGAAACGGCCGAATTGCGAGACGCAGAGCCTCGTTATTCATTCATCAACTGAAGGCAACTCTGGCCAGCAACAATTTTCCGTGGCGCAAATCAACAAGGATGACGTCATTCAATGAAGAGCGAGCGCCAGGAGGAGATTAGATGCCGACTGGAGCCGGAACTCCTACGGGTTACGACTTCACCGATTCGCTGGAGTGAATTCCGCCCAGAACTTGGCATTTAAACAGATGTAACTCAGGTGTCCGGCCTTAACTGGGAATTATGGCGGAATTGTGGAGCCTCCGAGGGCTTTCCTGGCATGAGCTGGCAAAACGGACGTGTCGCAAGAGCTGGGAAGACCAAATCTTTGGACAGGCCGGCCGGCTCGCGTTCTATTACTTCTTGGGCATATTTCCGGCGTTGCTGTTGCTCCTGGTTCTCTTAAACAAGTTCCGCAGCGCTGGACCGGAGTTGCGTAATACGCTTCTAGATTCGTTTCAGCAAATCGTCCCGCAAGGAGCGTCAGCCCTAATAGCCAGGACTGTCGGTGAATTGAACGCGACAGCTGCGAGCGGCACTGGCGCTTTATGGGCGGCCCTAGGTGCAGCTTGGGCATCCCTAAACGGGACTTGGGCCATGATGGTCAGCCTAAACAAAGCTTATGCGGTCAAAGAAGCGCGCCCGTGGTGGAAGACTTTTACCATTGCTTTCGGCCTGACAATTTCGTTGGGTGCGATGGGTGTCATGGCGCTCTGCGTGATGGTGTATGGAAGCCGGGTCGGGACGACTCTCAGCGAGTATCTTGACATCCATACTCATTCGACCTTTCTCTGGCGCATCATACAGTGGCTAGTCATAGTGATACTGCTCCTCATGTCATTCGCGTCCGTGTATCGCTTCGGCCCAAACTTAAAAGATCGAAGGTGGCAATGGAGTACGCCAGGTGCAGCTCTAGCGATCGCGTTGTGGGTTACTTCCACCCTTCTGCTTCGGATATATCAGGACCATCTAAGCTCTTCCCAAAGGATTTATGCGGGACTTAAGCCAGTGGCCACCCTTCTGCTGTGGTTGTATTTTACCGGCGCCGCCATACTCGTCGGCGGCGAAGCTAATTCTGAAATTGAGAAGGCCGCAGCGGAAGCCGGTCACTCTGACGTAAGGAGACCTGAAGAGCGACGCAGCGGCGGATCTGGTTCAGAGGCGGATCCCTCGTGAATCAGCACTCGGCACCTTCGGTTTCGGTGCAAAACGGAAGATAGGCGAGCTTGATGCACGTGGTTTTGACAGAAGCATCCCTTACGAAATTCACCGGGGTGACGTTAGGGCTGATAGTTTTGTCAAACCTCTGTGAAATGTTCAATTTTGCAAAGCGAGATTCGTCATGAAGAACACCTTGGTACAACGTATCCGCTCATGGTGGATCGCCGGCCTGCTGTTGAAGGCTGTGCTATTTCAGTCCGGCGCGCTGCTCGCGGAGCCGGTGGCTGTGCGGCACATCGAGGGTACGGTAAATGGATTTCTCGTGCTGCGCACTATGGAGGGCAACGCGCTCGCCGCAGGTGAGCTCATCCAGGTCGTCCAGGGGGATCGGCTGGTATCCCAGCTAGTCTTCCACTTCAAAGACGGCTCGGTTGATGATGACACCACTGTCTTTTCTCAACGTGGTAACTTCCGGCTCCTGAGGGATCACCATGTGCAGAAAGGTCCGTCGTTCCCGCATCCGATGGACATCTCGGTCGATGCCTCTACCGGGCAAGTGAGGGTAGATTCTAGTGACGGCGGTAAAGATAAGACCGAGACAGCCCACCTTGATCTGCCGCCTGATTTAGCGAACGGATTGATTCTCACGCTCCTGAAGAACGTCCGGCCCGACGCGGCGGAGACGAGAGTATCGTACATTGCGGCCACCCCAAAGCCGCGGCTGGTGAAACTCGCGATCACGCCCGAAGGAGAGGAGACGTTTTGGGCTGCTGGCACCCCTCACCGCGCTACGCGTTATGACGTGAAAGTGGAGCTTGGCGGCCTAGCCGGCGTAATTGCGCCGCTACTAGGAAAACAGCCCCAAGACGCCCACGTTTGGATTCTTGGCGGTCGGGCTCCGGCCTTCGTAAGAATGGAGGGCCCGCTCTATCAGGGCGGCCCTCTTTGGAGAATCGAGCTGACCAGTCCGGTTTGGCATCAATCGGAACGTTCTGGCCGCTGACGGTGCCTGTGTCTCTCTAATACTGCGACGTTTTACTAAGTGCGTTTCGCGTGCTGCTAACAAGGACTTCCGACAACAACGACGCTAAACTGAAGCTCAACAGGAAGCCATAACAATGAAATATCTATTCCCGATTCTCTGCCTCGGCGCAGTTCTCCAGGCGGCGACAACGCCGTCGCCGGCTCTGCTGGTCCTCGAAAAGCAACAAAATACGTTGGTGATTGTCGATCCGGCGAGCCTTACGATCGTGGTGCGCGTTCCAGTTGGCAACGATCCACACGAAGTCGCTGTTTCGGACGATGGGAGGACGGCGTACATCTCGAATTATGGCGGGGGCGGTAAGACAATTTCGGTGGTCGATCTAGTCGGACAAAAGCCGTTGCCCACGATCGATCTTGGCGCATTGACCGCGCCTCACGGCCTCGAGTTTATGGGTGGCAAACTGTATTTCACTGCCGAGGGAGCGAAGGTAGTGGGCCGCTACGATCCATTGAGTCAGAAGATCGACTGGGTGATAGGCACCGGCCAGGACCGCACGCATATGGTTATAGTTTCGAAAGACCTCAAGACGGTCTTCACTTCGAACGTCAGTTCGGCGACGGTAAGCATTATCGAGCAGCGCGCGATGCAGATGGGTCCGGGCGAACCTCCACCCGGTCCAGGAGGACCTCCAGGTGGCCCGGGGCGCACTAGCGGCCCTGCGGGAGGACGTGGTAGAGGCGGTCCACCTCCGGCCAACTGGCACGTGACCAACGTTGCCGTGGGCAGGGGATCGGAAGGTTTTGACTTGTCTCCCGACGGCAAGGAACTTTGGGTCGCAAACGCCCAGGACGCGACAATTTCTGTTATTGACGTGCCTAGCGCAAAAGTCGTGGAGACGCTCCCATCCACTAGGGCAGCCAATCGCCTCAAGTTGACGCCGGACGGCAAGTACGTTTTAGTTTCGGATCTCAATGGCAACGAGATGCTGGTGCTCGATGCGAAGACGCGCAAAGAGTACAAGCGAATTGCGCTCCCAGGGAACTCGGAAGGGATTGTGATGGCTCCGGATGGCGCGCATGCCTATACAACTTTGAATTCGCGCGACGCAGTAGCGGTGATCGATTTGAAGACGATGACAGCGACGGGTGAGGTGAAGACGGGCAAGGGACCGGATGGATTAGCCTGGGCGGAACGGAAGTAGGACGGTCTTACAAGGCCAGCCGCCCAAGTTGAATAGCGTGTGCTTCAACAAACGTCCGATAAGAAACGCGCCGGGTAAGCCGGCAATGATTCCAATGGCCACCAGCCGCAGCGAGTCTTTCAGCACCAGACGGACCACGTCGCTTCCCGAAGCTCCCACCGCCATGCGTAGTCCGATCTCGTTCGTCCGCCGGGCTACCGCGTACGCAAGTAGACCAAGCAAGCCGATTGCGGAAAGAACTAGAGCAAGCACGCCGAAGGCGCTCGACAGAATACTCAGAAGCCGGTCGACAAGAAGCAGGTGATCGATCAGCGCCGTTTGGGTCTTGATCTCAACCACAGGAACACTCGGATCGACCGCCGCCGTCGCCCCATGAATCGTGCGGGCAAGTTGCGCCGTGTCGATCACGGCACGAATGACGAAATTGACGTTCCACCCTGGTCTGTTGGCGGTGTTCGAAGGCAGGTACATCGTCGGGTGGCTCGCTTTGCGCAGCGTGTCGTAGCGGCTATTCTTCACAATGCCCACGATTCGATAATGCTCAGTCGGTTTGGGGCCGGTTCCGAATTGCTGTCCCAACGCATTCTGGCGCGGATAGAAGCGTTTGGCAAATAGCTCATCTACAATCACCCCGTCGGATTTCGCGCGCATGTTGCCCGAATCGAAGATGCGCCCCTGTAGCAGCGATATGCCCAGCGTCTCGAAGAATCCGTCGCTGACGTGATTGATCAGCACGCCCTCTGACTCGCTTTGACGATAAGGCCGCCCTGGAATGTTAACCGTGCTCATGTTTGCGTTCCCCGAAAGCGGGCGTTCCTCGACAACGGCCACTTGCGAAACACCGGGGATCGCTTCCAGGCGGGCCCGGGCACGGTCCACATATTGATTCACCTGTTCTGGCTTGTATCCTGCCGACCACGGGTTCACCGAAACATAAACCAGGTTCTGCCGATTGAAGCCGATGTCCATGGTCTTGAGATTCGTAAGAGACCGGCCGAGCAACCCGGCTGCGACCAGTAAGGTAAAACTCAGGCCGATCTGCATCACGACCAGCGCACGCGGCAGTCTCAAACGCCCACTCATCACTGTGTGGCTGTTTGCTTTCAGGGCGTCATTCACGCTCGCTCTCGTGAGGCGCCATGCGGGAGCGATGCCAAAAACCAGTGCCGTTAGTAATGACACGAGCGAAGTGAAGGCGAGAATACGAACCCCCACATGCAGATCGAACCCGCCAATCGCCAGGTCCGCTCGAATGAACGAGTGAATGGCCTCGGCGAGTACGTGGCTCAAGAGCAAACCGGCCAGACCGCCCGCAGCCGCCAAGGTCACGCTGTCGATCAGATATTGACGAAGAAGACGAAGCCGCCCGGCTCCCAGTGCCAGACACACCGCCGATTCATGCTGCCTCGCTACTGCGCGTGACAACAGAAGATTCGCCACGTTCGCGCAGACAATCAACAGAATCAGTCCTACCAGAAACAACAAAATCCACAGCGCTCGAGACTGGTCGGTTCCCACTGGATCGAAACCGCGTTCGCCCGGAGAGCTCATCAGCTTCGGAATTTTGTTTCCCTCCAGGTGAACGCCAGCCGGGACAATAAGGCGTTGGAACAACACAGAAAGCTGTTGACTTGCTTGCGCCTCGCTGACATTCGGCCTTAGCCGTCCCAGCACGCGAACCCACCAAAAGCCATCCGACTCGCCTAGCGTCTGATCCAATTTCACTCGCGGACTTAAGGCCACCTGTGCTGCCAATGGCGCATAGAGATCCGTCCACTCGCCGACCTGCACGCCAAAAAAGCCGGGCGGGGCCACGCCGATGATCTGCACCGGCACATTATTCACCCGCAGAGTTCGCCCCAGGACGTCCTCGCGGCCGGTAAACCACTTTCGCCAGAAGCGGTCACTAATGATGACTAGCGGCGCTTGTCCTACTCGATCCTCGGCGGTTGAAAATGTGCGGCCCAAGCGCAACTTAACACCGAGTCCTCTGAAGAAGTTCGCGCTGACGTATTGCAGCTTGAACTGCTCGGCAGGCCTGTTAGCTGCGGCAACTCCCACTGCGTCGATATCCGAAAAGCCGATAAGAGACGCGAATCCCTTCTGTTCTCGAGCAAGTTCCCGATACACTCCTGGTGCGATCGACGAGCCTTGTATTTGCCTGTTCGGATCGCCACTCGTGTCGCCCGTCAACATGCTGCACAGCGCTTCCGGCCAGCCTCGATTTGTCCATTGGATAACGCGCAGCTCCTGCGAATCCCGCACCGGTAACGGCTTCAGCAGGGCCGCATCCACCAGGCTGAAGATCGCCGAATTTGCTCCGATGCCTAGTGCGAGCGAAAGGATAACTACCAACGAGAGCGTTGGACTTTTGCGCAATTGGCGAAGACCGTAGCGCGCGTCGCGCACCAGAGATTCGAGCCAGGTAAGAATGTCTTGTTCCCGCGTTTCCTCCTTGACCCTCGACGGGTTGCCGAATCTCAAACGGGCCACTCGAGGATCGTACCCGTCCTGCTCTTTCATCGCGAGATGGTATTTGAGCTCTTCCTCGACCTCCTGATCATGTTGCTCAGCGTGAAAAGTCCGGGCAAGTCTTCGCCAGAAGCTCATTGTCCGCCTCCCGTTACACCGTTTTCAGAACTTTCGCCACCGCCGCGCTTACCGAATGCCATCGCTTTTCTTCTGCCTGCAGCCTCTTCCGGCCTTTCACAGTCAACTGATAAAAGCGCGCCCTGCGCCCCGATTCCGACTTCTTCCACTCGGCCTTAAGCAGTCCATCCTCCGTCATACGATGCAGTGCTGGATAGAGCGAGCCCTCTTCTACCCGCAGGACTTCATCCGAAGCCTGCTCAATCGAGGTGGCTATTACATATCCGTTTTTTGGAGAACTTCGGAGAGTCTTGAGTATGAGAATTTCGAGCGAGCCTTGCAGATGATCCGTTTTCGGCATCTATACAGAGTCTACTACACATAGTTGTCTGAGCAGGATGGGTTCTTACCCTACTGCTTAAGCTTCGTCGGAATCGCCAAGTCAGGAACAATCCATATAACTGTTACCAGCGCAATAACACTCAGCGCGAGTTGAGGTTGGAAGTGCGCGAGGGGGATCGCCAGAACATACAATGCGAGGCTGCCGAGATGCTTTCCTCGCTCCGCTTCATCGGCGGGCTCCAGGTTCCCGGCCCTTTGCAAATTGCGATGAATAGCCAATCGCAGCAGAAGAAACGAGAAGCCCGTCACCACCATCGTCACCGCGTACAAAGACACCGCAAATGAGTCGATTTTCTTTTCGAGCACATACGAAGTAGCAAACGGAAGCACAGATAAGCAGAAGAGAAACCCCAGGTTCGCGTAGAGAATGAGACGATCCGCCGATTCGATCCGCTTCACCAAGTGTTGATGGTTGATCCAATAAATGCCGGTGAACGCAAACGAGAGAAGATAAACCAGCAGAATCGGCACAATGGCGTAGAGCCCCGCGACTCCGTCCTGGCGCGGCACCTTCAATTCCAGAACCATGATGGTAATGATGACGGCGATCACGCCATCGGAAAAGGATTCCAGCCGCGCTGTCGAAGGTGGTTTGTGAGGCATCGATGCTGTGGGTGAATTCAATAACGATTGACCTCGGATGATCCAAAAAGGTCGGCCATCGGAAGGGAGCTTTTGGGCGTTGTCGCGGACCTCATCTCGGCGGACCGCCGGGCGGAGGACCGCCGGGACCTCGGCCGCGCCGTGCTGCCGTAGGTGTGGCGGAGGGATCTACTGCAGCCACCAGCTCGGCGTGAAGCCCGCCAGCGGGATCGTCCGGCTGCACAAAAGTAACGCGAGCGATGGACAATACGCCATTTTGATCACCGAATACCGCATCTTCTGCTTGCGTTGTGCGGTGGATCTCATGTCTGCTGTACGGTTCACGCTTCATCAGACGCGCTGCCAGATCCTCTGGAAAAAAGATTTGCCCGGTGTGCGAGGTATGTCCTGCCTGATACGTATTTCCGGAAACCAGCCCGTCAACCCTAACTTTAAAGTGGATGTGATTTGTCCGGCCCATGTAGAAACCTGGGAAGACAGTCTGAAAATCTACTACTCCGTTTGCGTCCGAGACTTGAATGCCACGAAGAAACGTGAACTTATCCGTGGGATGGTTTTCCGGGCGTGGTCCTATCGGTCCTTCCCGCGGGCCCGGCCGGTTCCCAGCATGTTGAGGGTCAAAAACGGGCGGCGGCCCGACAGGACCCATCGGATTCTGCTTTGTAAAGCCGGAGTAAAGCCCGAGAGAATCGCAATGCCATAGATCGACGGCCGCATTCGATTGGGGTTTGCAGCTACGGGCATCCAGCACGACGATGCGCAGAGAAAGCGGTACCCCGGGCTTGCCCTCTTTGATGTCGGAACGGATAAGCTCGTCAGCGACATAGTAGGGGCCAACCTCCTGCTCTGCCACGAGCCTGCAGACTCCCGCGTCTTCGGCGAAACCCAGCGCTTGAGCGGCACGCTCCAGGTCGAGTGCGGTTGCCACAGCAATGCCAGTCGTTACGAAGCTGCGCCGCGTGAGAATTCGAGTTTTAATCATCGTTCTAGGGATCGGAATCGCGTTCCTGCAACCATCCTCCCAAACCTGCCTACGCCGTTCGAGGGCGCCCCAGTCTGCATAATTGTGAAGGACCTAAACCGTTCGACATTCACCCTCATGCAGGCTTTGATTTTCGTTAGCTCACTTTGTCTCGCATTGCTTGTCCTTTGGGAAATCTTCGAAACCATCGTCTTACCGCGTAAAATCGATCGCAAGTTCCGACTCACCCGTTATTACTACTTATCCACTTGGCGCGCTTACTGCTTCGTGTCTGACCGAGTCGCCCGCCCGAAGCGCCGGGCTGCCTTCCTGTCGATCTTCGGCCCGCTCTCATTGCTCGGACTGTTTATGGTCTGGGGTGTATCGCTGATTTTTGCCTTCGCTCTCATGAACTGGTCCATGCAGTCCTCATTTAAGCCGCCGGACGGAGAAGCGCTTACCTTCGCTGTCGATCTATACGTGAGTGGAACCACTCTGACTACCTTGGGATTGGGTGATGTGACACCGCGTTCACCGGCGGCGAGACTCGTTACTGTGGTGGAAGCAGGCCTGGGATTGGGCCTCGTAGCTCTAGTCATCGGCTATCTGCCAGCTCTCTATCAAGCATTCTCGCGACGCGAAATGGAGATCTCGCTGCTTGACGCGCGCGCTGGATCGCCACCCTCCGCGACGGAGCTCCTCTATCGTTCCGCGCGCGGCCGTCACGAAGGCCTTGAAGAACTATTCGCGGACTGGGAGCGCTGGTGCGCAGAGGTCATGGAGAGCCATATCTCCTACCCCGTACTCTGCTATTTTCGTTCACAGCATACGAATCAATCCTGGGTAGCCGCAACCACCGCCATCCTCGACGCCTGCGCTCTTTGTATTGCCTGCCTCGAGCATGAAGCACTCGCGCAAGCGCACTTAACATTCGCCATGGGGCGTCACGCGGCCGTCGACATCACACAGGTCTTTCACCAAGAGCCATCCATGAATATGCCCGAACGCTTGTCGCGCGAGAGCTTTCAAACAATTTGCAACGATCTTCGCCGCTACGATTTAAAGCTGCTCCCGGAGGAGGAATCCTGGAACCGGCTCGCAGACATGCGCCGTCTCTACGAACCTTACGTCTTCACTCTCAGCCGCCATCTCCGCATGGACCTCCCGCCCTGGACTCACCCCGCGGGCATCAAGGATAACTGGGTCGCCACCAAATGGGAGGGACGCAGCCAGCGCAATAGGCAAGTGAAATAACAGCAAATCTCTTCCAACTAACGTAAGTATGCCGATAGCGTACTTTGGAATTGATGTGCACCGGCGGTCGCTGTGTTGCTTCTCTGGTTGCAGCTGCGCTGCTCCCGATCTATTTGCCTGGCCAGCAGCCGACCATCCGGACCACTGTCCCGCTAGTCACTGTTCCCGTCAGCGTCGCCGATCGGCACGGCGGCATCATTACTGGCCTCGACTCTTCTGATTTCCTTTTGCTGGATGATGGCAGGACTCGGCATGTACATGTGGATGCAGTCGACTCCGGACTCGCACCCATCGCGCTTGTGACCCTGATCCAGACTACGGCCATTTCTCTCTCCGCGCTCGCCAAGATCCGCAAGGTCGGGGCCATGATCCCTGAGGCGGTAGTGGGTGCCAACGGCGAAGCGGCCCTTATCACTTTCGACGAACAAATCAAACTGGCGCAGGATTTCACAACGGATGCAGACGCGATTTCGAAAGCTTTTGGCGAACTAAAGCCTCAGGACAGCACAGGCGCACGGATGATCGACGCAGTCGATCAAGCTCTGAAGATGCTTGCCAATCGCCCCGGCGCAAGACGGGCGAACATTCTCATTGTCGGCGAAAACAGGGATCGAGGGAGTAAGGAGAGGCTTTCCGATCTGATTCCCAAAATTCAAACCACGGGGGCGACGGTTTTCAGCTTGACCTACTCAGCTTACCTGACGCCTTTTACTACTAGGCCGGAAGACTATGAACCCACCGGTGGAGGTCTGCCGTTCATCGAGGTAGCCCGCTTGTTCAAGCAAAACACCGTAGCGGTTCTGACCGAAATGACAGGCGGACGACGCTTCAGATTTGAAACCAAATCGAAGCTCGAAAATGATCTGATCGGCCTGGGAGCCGATATTCATAGCCGATATCTTCTTTCTTTTACGCCCGATCTGGAGCAGCCGCCCCGATTCCATCACTTGCAAGTGCAGATCAAGAACCATCCCGACGCGATCGTTCGAGCGCGACCGGGATATTGGCCTGCTTCAACCGGCGCAGATAGATAGCTCTGTTCATAAAGCTAGAGGCCAGCCCAATTAGCGCTGCTCAATGAGACCTAATCTGGCGTCTGATTTTCGGGCTACGGCGCTCTGAGCGCAGTGTAAATTGCTTGCACAAATACATCGGGAGTCACACGTCCGTGCCCCCAGCGTGCGTCGAACTCCGCTGTCGGATGCTCGGCAAGCACTTGATTCTCACTTCGACCCGCGTCGATCATACCTCGCACGCGGTCGCGAACCGTCACGATCATATTGCAAAAAGTCTTGACATCCGTACCGTTCGCCACCTTCCCGTGTGCGGGCACGATGCGGACGGCGGGTTCCGTCCAGGGGCTCAGCATCTTGACAAAGCCGTCTAGCTTGCCGCCTGATCGGGTTCCAATTTCCGGATAGCCGTCGCCAGGAAATACCTCGCCGAAATATAACAAATTGCTCACGTGAAAATGCACGAGCGCGTCCGCATTGCTGTAGGCTGGCGTTTGATGGACGACGTGGATCGCTTCCCCATTTAGATCGAAGGTCAACACCTCTGAGAATGCGATGCGGGGACGGTCGACTCCGAGCTCGATCAAGCGACGCGGTAACGGCTGCGGGGGACCCATGGCATGTCCTCCCAGGCGTTCCAGCGCTTTCTCCTGCATTGCGACGAATGCTCCGCGCGCTCCCCATCCGGCGTCGCCCTCTGAATGAGCGTTGTCCTGGGGTGCAATGACCACGTAACGAACTGCAGACCGTGACCGGCTCGCAAGAATGCTGCTGATGCGCGGAGTGCTCGCGGCTGATGGCGTTCCGACGAGGAAAGCGCCGTCTGGCCCCACAGAGGCGACGACGTTGCCTGAGCTAGTTGCAAAGACGAGCAGGGTCGGCGTGATCTCGCTGATGCCAACAAGTTCCGGCGTGCCGCTAGCCGGCTTCCTCATTAATCCGAAAGTCAACGAGATTAGGAGAAGTGTGCGAACACGATTTGAAACAAACATCGGTAGACTAGGCCATATTTTAGCGTCGTGCTCGCAACTCGCGCTTGCGCCTCAGAAGGGATTGGGCTCACCGTCGATCTACTCCCTTGACTGCTAATCAAATCGGCGCAGTGGTGTTAAAGGATTTAAACTCGAAGCCCGGTAGGCTGTTCAGGCGCAGAGCCAGCCCCAGCATGCAGATTGCGCTGAAACCAAAGTAAGAGCCCAGCCAAAGCAAAGTCTGGGCGGGTGACCCTGGCTCCAGTTTGATCCAGCGAAACACGAAAGCAAGAAATGCTAAAGCAAAACCAACCGAGGATACTCCGGCCAAGCCAAGAAGCCATTCGTCCGCAAGATGACGCCGCGACGTTCGTGCGTTTGCCAATTCATAAATGCCGATGCTCATTGCCATCACGACGATCAGCAGTGCGACAGTACGAAAGGCGAGAGGACCTGTCCAGAAAGTAAATATCAGTCCCAGTGCGCTACAAGCAAGGCCATTCAGCACCAGTAGCCAGGATTTGCCCTTTCTGGAACTCCAGACGCCGGCTGCGATCGTGCAAACTCCTGCCGCCAATGTGAGCGTTCCCAGAAGCATCATCGTGCCGTGCCACGCATGAAAAGTCAGGGGTCCATCCGTGTCCCGCCTGATCAAGTAAATGACCGAAATTATCGCGTCAAGAACGCCACACACTGCCAGTAACCACCGATTCTTGGTCAGCGTTTGTGTCAAGGGCACCTCCTGATCGCGATACTGCCATATCTTACCCGATCGAGTGACCTATTGGTGAAGTCTCAAAATTGATCGCGTGATCAATTCTGAGATTTCTGCTTGCCGCAGGAGAGGCCCATAAGGCGTACAATCCATAGCGGAGGCCTCTTATGTCTGACGATACCCAGCGCATCGTTGATCTCGTGATCGACCTTTGGAATACCGGCAACCCCGAAGTTGCCAAACAACTTTATAGTGAAAGCGCCGAGCGACAGGATCCCAACAAACCGGAGCCCGCCCGAGGTACGCAACAGATTGTCCGTTACGTTGCCGAAGTCCGCACTGGGTTCCCCGACTTCAAACTGGAAATAAAGCAGCGGGTCGCAGAAGGTAATCGGATCGTCACTCAATGGACCTGCACCGGCACTCATCAAGGCGAGTTCCAAGGCATACCCCCCACCGGCAAGCGCATCTCTATAACCGGCTTGGCGCTAGTTCGGATCGAAGATGGCAAAGTCGTCGACGAGCGCGTATACTTCGACCGGCTTACGATGTTAGAGCAACTCGGGGCAGTCCCGGCCACGGGCCAAGGTGAGGCCAAGCGCGCGACGGGATAGAGAGCAATCCTTCCCGCCTTCGGCTATCCGTACGCTTTCGCTGCTTGCGCGATCGCGGGAGCTGCCTTCTCGAGATCCGCAGGCAGCATCGCCGGCGTTATTTCAACCGCGGCGTTCAGCGCCAGGAACCACGGCTCGGCGATTATTGCCATCTCCGATGCATCCTCGACGTTCATGATCAGAAGACCGGTACGTTTACCGTTCTCAGCCACGAAGTACGCCGCTTCAGGCTTTTGTTGTTGGAGAATATTTTGGATGGCTTTGAAGCCGTCCTTCTTTGCCGACGCGTTCCCCGCTTCCACCGGAAACGAAACCTTTACCAAAACCCGCATGGTGACGCCTTCCTCTCAATTGATTTGGACCGCAGCAAGAATTCTACTCCTGCCGGTGCCGGTTCGGAAGATCGAATAAAGGGCCAGATACGGATTTGCGTCCGGAGCAACCGACCGGACCTCCACGCGGGCGCAAGCAGTTTCACAGGCCCATACGTAAAAAGATCTCAAGAAGGGCCACGGAAGGACCCTAGCAAAAATCGTAGGCTACGTTATTTCAACTGCCGATTAACACCCCATCCAGAACTTGCGCGGCAGATAGGTTGCCTAATGAACGCCCGTTACGGTCGGTAAACCGCATACGAAGTGTCGGTCTCCCACACCCGCACATAAGCAATGGAGCCCGGTTGCAGTTCTTTCTGCATCTCCTCGTAGATGAATCGGGCGATGTTTTCCGCCGAAGGGTTGATTTCATCGAAGGGCCTCAGCTCGTTTAAGAACTGGTGATCCAGGTAAGCGCTGGTCGTGCGCAGTTGTTTTTTCAACATGGCGAAATCAAAAAGCAGACCCGTTTCGTCCAGTTCCGGTCCTTCCATCCCAACTTGAACCCGGTAGTTGTGCCCATGTACGTTTTCACACTTGCCGTGGTAGTTGCGAAGAGCATGCGCGGCGGCAAAAGTATGTTCTACACAGATCTCAAACATGGAAGAATTCTTCGACATCCCGCAGCTTCCCAGTAAATCGGTATGGTGGCAGGCTTTTGAAAAACACGCGTCCGTACGGAAGCTTGGTAATCCTATTATCCAGCAACACCAGCGCGCCCCGGTCGCTGGCGCCTCGAATCAATCTGCCAAAGCCCTGCTTCAAAGTCAAAGCTGCTTGCGGAATCTGATAGTTCTGAAAGGCATTACCCCCGCTTTGCCGCACCGCCTCGCTACGCGCCGCGACCACCGGATCCGTCGGCACTGCGAACGGAAGCCGGTCGATGATCACACAACTCAACTGTTCGCCCTGCACATCGACTCCCTGCCAGAAGCTCGACGTCCCGAACAGTACTGCTCCCGGTGTTGTGCGGAAGGTCTCGATCAATGCGGTTCGTGGCGCCTCGCCTTGCAGCAGAAGCGGGTAATCCAGCCTTCTCCTCAGGAGCTCGTAGATTTGCCTCATTTGCACATAGCTGGTGAATAGCAAAAAAGCTCGCCCGCGCGAGGCTTCTAACACCTGCTCAATCTCGTCAGCTGCGCGCCGCGCAAAATCCTGCTGCCGCGGATCGGGCAGATGCGGAGGCACATAAAGTAGAACCTGTTTGCTGTAATCGTACGGGCTCTCGACGTGCAAGGTTCGTGCATTCGCCAGCCCCAACCGCTCTTGTGCGTACGCGAAACTCCCCGCCACCGTCAAAGTCGCCGAGGTCAGAACCACCGTGTCCAAGGGCTCGAACAAACGCGCCGGCAGAATTTTCGAGACATCGATCGGTGTCGCTTGCAGGTAAGAGCCGCGTCCGCGTGCTTCCGTCCAGTAGACAAACGAAGCATCTTCTGACTCCATCCAGAACCGCAGCGCTTGCTGAAGTAGCCTTGCTCGCCGAACCAGCGGCAGCGTGTCTTCGATCGCGCCCTCTACTAGTTCCAGACGTACGCTCAAGGCATCGAGCGCAATCAGCGCTTCACGGTAAGCGCCCTCGTGCTCTGCCAGGAACTGTTCCCGTTCCTGAAAACCGTGCCGCCCTTCCTGCGGAAATAAACGGAAGAATTCCTCGGTCCGGTCGCCGAGCTGAATCAAGCCGCGGTCGAGTTCGGGACTGGCAAAGAGCTTGCGCCGCGAAACGCCGGCCGTATCCTTGATCAATTCCTGTATCTGCAAATTGCTGATCGAGATTCCGAAATACTGCCCGGCAATGTCTTCGATCTCGTGCGCCTCGTCGAAGACGACTGCCGAATACTCGGGCAGGATCGCGCTGAACGGTTGATCGCGCATGGCCAGATCCGCGAAAAACAGATGGTGATTGACGATAATGATGTCGCTCTCGGCTGCGCGCCGGTGCATTTCGGTGATGAAGCAGCGTTCAAACTGTTTACATTTCTGCCCCGCGCACGCATCGCTTCGGGCGTCAAGTTTCCACCACGCGCTGCTGTTCTCCGCCAGTTGCCGCAGTTCGCTTCTGTCCCCCGTCTGGGTTGCCAGCTCCCAATCTCGGATCACCTGAAAATCGCTGATCTCAGTCAATCCCGAAAGCAGCGGCTCGCGCTCGGCGTCGTACAACTTCTGCCTACACAAGTAATTCGCGCGGCCTTTCATGTAACACACCCGCAGCGGCGTTTCGAACAGCGATTGCAGGAATGGTATGTCCTTCGAGTACAACTGTTCCTGCAGATTTTTGGTACCCGTCGAAATCACGACTCGCTTGCCCGATAGGATCGACGGGATCAGGTACGCCAGCGTCTTGCCGGTACCTGTGCCGGCTTCTACGATCAGATGACCTTTCTCCGCGAGCGCGGAAGCTACCGCCTCGGCCATCTCGAGCTGCCCCTCGCGAAATTCGTAGTTGGGATGAGCGCGCGAAAGCACGCCCGAGCGCCCAAAAAATCCGCGCACTGTGAGCTTTTTCGGCGTTCGGGTCGAATGCTCAGCTTGCGCGGACAGGCTCACTGCTCAGTGTAGTACGCGTTCGGCCTCAGTCGTACCGCCGTTAGGCGGCGTTCTCTTTGCGCCAGATTCTGCCAATTCTGCCAGGCTGAAGTCAAACCCGCTTCCAGTCGAACTGACTCGGCAAAATTTTGCGAGCCTGTTGAATTTCGTTGCGCTGCGCATGCGCTACCTCGCGTAGATTGAACAGGCCTCCGTCTTCGGGATGCTGCTTCAAGACCTCCTCAATTGTGCGAAAACCAGCAACTAAATCGCCGCCTAACCACTTGCCTCGATTCGGAGTGCTGGGCTCGCAAGCAGGTCGCGACGGTTAGAAAAATTCAGAAGCGCACTGCGAGTAAACGCGCCCGAGCTGCGCCCCAACTCCGCCCAGAATTTCGGTGAGTATCTTTTGATGGTCCATGATGGTGCGCCTGGGGCTCGGTAGGTGGAAATGCAAGGTTTATTCCTTAACCAAGGCTTTAGCCGGGTCGCCTTCTCGTCTCTGACGTATATGGTCTTGACTAACCGCTTCCTTGGGTATATAAGTACATTACGAACAAAACTGACTTGGGGGGAGTGGCTTTCTGCGGACTCCTCAGGATGGGCTTGAACGATTCTTGGTTTTGGGAGAAAAAGATGCTAAGTCGTATCTTTTCTAGTTCGCTGGCTGTCCTGCTGCTCTGTTCGGCAATTGCTTATGGACAGAGCCAAAACGCCAGTCTGGCGGGCCAGGTCTTGGACAAATCGGGAGCCGCCATCCCGCAAGCTGCGGTGACCGCCACCTCTGCCGCGATCGGGTTCAGCTCGACCCTTCAAACAGACAGTGATGGTAACTTTGCCTTTCCGAACCTCGTGCCTGGCTCATACGATTTAAAAGTCGAAGCCAAGGGATTTCGCACGTATCTGCAGAACGCTGTTCAGTTACTCGCAACTCAGTCAGTGCGCGTCAATGCCACTCTGGAAGTAGGCGACACTTCGACCCAGGTAGAAGTAAGGGCGGATGCAGCACAGCTCAACTACGACAACGGTTCTCTGCAGGGCGATGTGCCGCCCCAGATTGTAAATCAACTTCCTCTGCTGGTTTCGGCCGGTACTCCTCGTAACGCCGCGCAGTTTGCCGCCTTTCTTCCTGGCGTGAATACCGGCACCAGTGTTCAGCCGTACAACTCGCGCATTAACGGCGGCTTGAAAATGGGCGACGAGGCGGTGCTCGATGGAGTCAGTATGCAGGAAGGCACTATGTCTCAAAGCGGCATGGTGTCGTTATACGATTTTCCCCAGACCCCCGATATGGTCACCGAAGTACAGGTGCTGACCTCCAGCTATGAGCCTGAATACGGCACCACGACCGGAGGCGAGATCATCGTCACCACCAGGAGCGGTACCGATCAGTTCCACGGCGGCGGATTTGAATATCTCCGCAACAAGGATCTCAACGCGCTTCAATTCACTAACCAGCGCCCCCCGGGTGATCCTCGCCCGAAAGATAACGAAAATGAGTTCGGCGGTTTTATTGGTGGCCCCGTAAAGCTTCCCTTCGTGCCTTTCGTGTGGGGCTCGAAACACAAGACCTACTTCTTTTTTGACGCGGAGTTTCTACGCAGCCTCGGCGGGACGATCAGCCCGGTTGTCTCGATTCCTTCGGAACAGGAACGCACGGGTAATTTTTCCGACCTCGGTACCCAGCTCTACGATCCGAAAACCGAGAGCATTGTTAATGGCGTGCTGATTCGACAGCCATACGTGAATAACCAGATCCCCGTCTCGGAGCAGAGCCCGCTGGCCCTCCTATGGATGAAGTATCTTCCAACTCCCACCAGCGCGGGACCGTACAACAACTATCTCTCGATACCCGTCTCGGATGGCATCCTTTCGAACCTCGACGAGTTTCTTTACAAGATCGACCACTACTGGGGAGAGAAAGACCACTTTTCCGCCACCATCTGGCGTCAGACCACCGCGCCCAACGAACAGTGCGCACTGCCGGTAGAGCTGTGTACTTCGAGTCCTGCCAATCCGGAAGATGCCTGGGTCAATCGCTTTAACTGGGATCATAACTTCACTCCGACTTTCCTGAGCCACTTCGGTATCGGCTACAACAACCGCAACGAGGGCTATGGCTCGGTCACTGGTCAGAATCCGAACGATCTTCCGAAGATCCCGAACGCGGGAGCTTACAATGCCTCTCCCGCCGCGAACTTTGGCGCACCCGGCATCACAAACCTCGCTTCTTGGGGCAATACGCAAGGTCCTGGCTATCTGAATAAGACCACGCGGCCCACCGTCATTACGAACGAGCTTCTCGACTGGGTGCACGGCGCGCACACCATTAAGTTCGGCGGTGAATTCCGCCATTTGCAGCAAGTTTTTCGGCAAAACAAAAACCAGTCCGGAACAGTGGGATTCTCGGCTCTCTCGACTGGATTACCCAATGTCAGCAGCGGGGATCCGTTCGCCAGCTTTATTCTTGGTGCCGTCGATAACGGAAATTTGAATATTTACAACGTGTCCAAGTACGGCGCCGAACAGCGAGCGTATTCATTGCACATTGGCGATACCTGGAGGATGACGAGCAAGTTGACCCTCAATTACGGCCTACGCTGGGACAGCTTCTCGCCAAGTTTCGAGACTAGCAATCGGCTGGCGTTCTTCAGCTTCGCCCCCAATCCCGGCGCCGGAAACCTGCCTGGCAGCCTCGCCTACGCGGGCAATAGCTGGGGTCCTGCAAGCTTCGGCGCGCCGTATCCGGAGACACGTTTTGACGGTGCGTTTGCGCCTAGACTGGGACTGGCTTACAAGGTAAACAACGATACAGTGGTTCGAGCCGGCTATGGAGCTTTCTACACGCAAGCTTTCTACCCGGGATGGGGCGGCGGTATGTCGCTCGATGGTTTCAATCCAAAGGTATCCTTCAGCGATTCACAGAGCGGATACGTGCCGGCCTTCTATCTCGACAATGGGTTTCCAGCCTACAATCGGGCTCCTGACATCAGTGCAACCGCCGACAATGGTACTAGCGGGCCGAACTATCGGCCAACTTACGCCAACCATCTCTCCTACACGCAGCAGTATAACTTCACGATCGAGCGCAAACTCGGCGCCAGCAGCATAGCTAGTGTGGCTTTCGTCGGCAACAAGGGCACTCACCTGCCTTCTCAGATGCAGCCGCTCAACTCGTTGAATCCATCGTTACTGTCGCTCGGCCCATCGGTGCTCAATAGTGTCTTCGCGCCCGGTCAGACCACGCTCGATGGCGTCGGCGTGCCGTACTCTAACTGGGTGCAAACGCTCGATAGCGTTGGCAACTGCAAGCCCACGGTGGCGCAAGCCTTGGTACGTTTCCCGCAATACTGCGGCGCATTATTTGGCGAAAACGAAAATGAAGGTACGTCCGAATACAATTCGTTCCAAGCCAAGCTGGAAAGACAATTCGCAGGCGGCCTCTATCTGGGCGCTAATTACACTTTCTCCAAGCTAATCACCAACGCTTCGTCAACCACCCAGGCCACTGCTGAGGGCAATATCATCGGCATCATCAATCCCTACCAGGGAAGCCGCAACAAATCAATTTCCCCAGACGACGTTACACATACCTTCAATCTGCTCGGCGTCTACAATCTTCCCTTCGGACCCGGTAAGAGATGGCTCGGCAACTCCCATTTCCTCGGCAATATCGTGGGTGGCTGGACCCTTTCCTCCAGCGTCAAACTGACGTCGGGGATGCCGCTGTTCTTCAGCGACTCCACCGTTTGCGGCGTGCCCAACCAGTTCACAGCCGAGTGCATCCCGGCCATTGTCCCGGGAGGCAAAGTCTTGACTCAGTCCTGGAGCAACTTCAACGTAAACCAGCCAGCCTTTAACGCCGCGGCATTTGAGCCTGTCTCGTCCTTTGCGAATGGAACCTATCTTGGCGCGGGCCCGCGCGTGACCGGTGTTCGCGGATCTCCCTACCGCGACGCCAACATCTCGCTCTCGAAGAAGATCGCCATCAAAGAGCGTATCAATCTGGAGTTCAGAGGCGAGATCTTCAATATCTTCAACAATCACTACTTCACCTGCGATGGTAATTCCACGACTTGCGTTCCCTTCAACAACGATCCATCGAGTTCCCATTTTGGTGCCTGGAACGGCACGGTGACGCAGCCCCGAAATATTCAGGTGGTCGGCCGTCTTACCTTCTAGTTAGACCCGCCTGCGATCCTAACCCGGCAGGCTATTACGTTAGTGACCGAAGCTGGGGTACCTAATCTAGTAGCGGCAAGATTTTGGTACACCAGTAAGGAAGCTGTGATCCGCAGACGTAGTTCCCGACTCGCCTCATTCGCAACCGCTTCGCTGCTTGCTGTAGGCATTTGCTTAACCGCCAAGGCGTCGGACCTCACGCAAACTTTGCTTGCAATCCAAGACGCCATTCAAAGCGGCGATCTGCCCAACGCTTCGCGGATGATCGACTCTTATCTGAAACAGCACCCCTCTGACGGAGGTGTGTTGAATTTAAGAGGCATCGTACACGCGCAACGCAATGAAGAGTGGGAAGCGCGTAACGACTTTGCGGAAGCAGTCCGGCTTGCGCCGGGGTTGACCCCCGCTTGGCAGAACCTCGCGCGCGCCTGTCTAGTCGATTCGGAGCAGGACCCTTCGGCTGTTCCGTGTGCCGTTGATGCCTGGGAGCATGTCCTTCGGTTGAAGCCAGGCGACGTAGAATCGCATAGCTCCCTCGCGCTGCTCTACGAGCGACAACAGAAATTCTCCGAATCTCTCCACGAGCTTAGTAAGCTGTCCGCGACGGATTCTGCGCAAACCATCAACTTGCTGCTCCGCTGTGCTGACTTGGCTGCGCTCGACCGGCCAGCCGAAGCGAACGCAGCGGCTTCCAAGCTGGCCCCGCGTGCAGATTTTTCGGAAGCCGATTTTGAGAGCGTCCAAAATGCGTTTGGTCCTGCAAATTCCGCGGCTCTGGTCGTCACCTTAGTCCATGGATTGGACGTTCGCCATGCCGCAGCGCTTCTGAGTCTCCGGAGACTAGTAATCGCGTACGAGCAGTTGCAGCGACAGGCGGAAGCGCGGAGCACGCTCGAGCGCGTGGCAGCGCTCGATCCAAAGAATCCTGCTCATCTTTTGGAACTGGCTCGCCTGGCAGAAGCCGGAAAAGACTATGAAGGCGCTCTCGGTTATCTTGCGCATGCACGTGATCTTGCGCCGGATAATCCGCAGATTGATTTCCTCTTTGCACGCGTCGCGGTCGAGATGAACCTCATTGTGGAGGCTCGCCGGTCCCTTGAACGCGCGTTGGCGCTCGATCCTCTAAACCCGGCTTACAACTACGCCATGGGTTTTGTCATCTTGAGCACGCGGGACGCAGCCACAGCCGCTAATTATTTTAAGAAGTTCGTCGACGCTATTCCGCAGGAGATGAAGGGTCATTACGCGTTAGGGGTTGCGTATTTCGCTTCGGGCGATTTCGCCCGCTCGAAGGTGGAAATGCAAAAGGTGCAAGGCGACCCCAAGACGGCCGGCGGAGCTGAGTTTTTCCTGGGCCGGATTGCGCGTCAGGAAGACGATCTGGAAGACTCGGCGCAGCATTTGCGTAGAGCCATCGAACTGATGCCCGAGTTCGCGGGATCGCACACGGAGTTGGCGCGCGTGTGGATGCTGGAAGGCAATCTGGAGAAGGCGCATGCCGAATTGGATGAGGCGGTCCGATTGGACCCGAAGAGTTTCCTCGCGAACGAGCAACTGCTAGTTGTATACCGCCGCACGCATGACCCGCGCGCTGACGAACAGGCTGAACTTCTGAAGAAACTGGACGAGGACCGCTCCAAGCGCGCCGAACTGATGTTACGCACGATCGAGTTCAGGCCCTAATCGATGCTCGCCGTTCGGGTTGTGGTCTGCGCGCTGGCGGCCACGGCAATCGCACAGACTAGCGATATTTTTCAAAGGCTGCGCAGCGATTTGGCGGGATCTGGCAAGGGCGATGTGGCGGCGGCGGAGCTAGCAAAAAAGGATTTTGCCGCAGTCGAAGAAATACTGGCGGCTGTCAAGGTCTCGGGTCCGGCCGCAAGCGCAGAGATCTTAGCTCTGCAGGGCGCGGTTGCATTTTTGAATGGAAACATGAGCGCCTCGGCCGCGGATTTTCAAAGCGCATCCGCGCTTGCTCCGCTCAAAGATGGGGACGCCTTCACCCAGGCGATGGCCCTGGTTGACTTGGGCGACGACGCGCAGGCGCGCAGTCTGCTTACGGATCTCGCTCGAAAGCATCCTGAACAATCGATTTATATTTACTGGCTTGGAAGGCTCGATTACGATCAGCACCGGTATGAAGCGGCGGTCACAAGACTAGGGAAGGCGACCGAGCTCGATTCCAAATCCGCCCGGGCCTGGGATAGCCTCGGCTTGGCGTTCGACATGCAAGGCAAGCTGGACCAAGCACTCGCGGCTTTCCAAAACGCAGTGAGCTTAAATCGCGAGCAGGCGCATCCCTCGCCCTGGCCGCCGCATAATCTGGGTTTCTTGTTGCTCAGGATGGATCAGCCGAAAGCAGCCGAGACGGCGCTGCGCGAGTCGCTTCGCTATCGTCCGGATCTGGCCCAGAGTCACTATCATTTGGGGAGAACGTTAGAAAAGGAGGGCCGCTACAGGGAAGCCGTCGATGAATATGCAAGCTCCGTTTCGAGCGATACTAGGTCCCCGGAAGCGTGTTACTCGCTGGCGATGCTTTACCGCAAGATGCACCGGGATGCAGAAGCCGATGCCATGCTCGCGGAATACAAGAAGCGCAAGCAGCTTGCGTCTGCCCCCGACCTGCCGCTCCGGCAAAGTCCCCCAAAGTGAGTCGACGATCGCACGCTATATAAATTTACGCCCGGCATCCCATCTGAATGTCGCGAGATCTTCCGGCGTATCGATATCCACCGCCGCTTCCGGCAAATCGAAAGCGACCACCTGCTGGCCGGGATCTCGCAACAGCGAGCGCGCCCCGGCGGCCGGATCGAGAGCAGTTAATGCCGTGAAGAGCGACCGCTTGAAGATTGCTGGGACGCCGAGCGTATAGTTGTAACGAGCCGCCACAATCGCACCACCCGCGTGCGAAAAGTGATCTCGCATCTTCCCTAGATGACTCGCTGTGACGAGAGGCTGATCGGCCAACAGGATTGCCACAGCTGCTGAATCGCTCTCTAGCGCTTTCAGATGCCGGACGCCCACAGCAATCGATGAGCCCATGCCGCTCTGCCACTGCCTATTTTCGACAATCGCAACCGGCTGGACCGCCAACTTACTCCGAACCGAGTCGGAGTCCGAACCCACTACTACAATGATCGGGTCAAAGCCCGCTTCGAGCGCTTCAGCCACTGCATGTTCTATCAAGGTTTTTTCGCCAACCACCAGCAACTGCTTAAGAGTGCCCATGCGAGTGGCAGCTCCAGCCGCCAGAATGACGGCGGCTACCGGCAGACAGCCTGCTTGTCTACTCAAACCTTCTCGCTCTTGATCAATTGCAGCTTAGCCGCCGCCCCTTTGCCTGTCACCACAGTCGCGCTCTCCAATTTGGCAAGTTCTCGACGGGCGATTTGCGCCCAGGTGCTGCTTGGGTCGAGCTTCAGGTAAGCGCGCCAGTGCCTGACCGCGCTCATCACATCGCCCAGGCTCTGGTTCAGCAAGGCGAGATTGTAATGCGCGTCGGCGTAACTGGGATAGATGCGAATGGCCTCCGAGTAGTGCTCGAGAGCGTTCGTCACATCTCCGCGCTCATCATAGAGATTGCCGAGGTTAAAGTGCGGCAAAGCGTAATCGGGATCGATCTCGAGAGCGGCCAGATATTGGGCTTCCGCGTCCGCCCACGCATGCCCGTTGAAAAATACTGTTCCGAGGTTTACCCGAGCCCCAGCCGATTGCGGATCCAGTTCAGCCGCCTTCTGATAGGCCTCAATGATCTGTTCATAGGGCGCCCCAGTCTGCTCTAGTTCCAACCCGTGCTCGAACCAGCGATCTGCTTCCAGTTTGCTCCGCAGCCGGTCCGCGATTACCGCGCTGCTCTTAGGCATCGCGGGCAGCTGCAACAGTTTGTTCAGCTCGTCTTCTGCGAAGTCGAAGAGCAGTTGGCCCGATCCCGGTTCGAGTTTTTGCTTGCCAATCTGGATTCGGACCCGGCGGCCATCTTTGTAGACCTGTACATCTTCGTCCGCTTGCGGGGCCTGCTTGAGATACTCGCGTAAGGCGTCGAGCGCTTGACGGATGCGCCGTGGGTGAGCATTCTCGTTCCTTAAGCGCGCTAGCCGCTTGAGGGCCAACAGATCGGAAAACGTGTATTGAGACAACTCGGGAACGAGTTGCTGTCGTTCCCAGCTCTTAAGCTGCCGGTTCTCGATTTTTAACAGTCGGCAAGCATCCCTGCGAGTGTAAGATCCACCCGCCTCGCTCACAGGAGGATGTTGCGAGTGGTCCCGCAGCACAGCGCAATCATAGCACCAAGTTAAGCTTTGCCGCTCGGACGGCGTTACTTGGTCGAGATTCAATCCGCAATCGAAGATCTGGATCGCGCTGCTCGAGGAGATGAAGGCAGACGCGCTCGACTACAGCGAACTGTCACCCCGGGCAAGTGTTTGAAAGCGATCTGCGAGCCCCGATCCGTTGCGGCTACTTGTGGGTCATGGTATCCACGTGTGCCAGGAAGTCCCGGTGCCCATGAGGGTTAATCAAGGAGGCAAACCCAGCCATTCCCGCAGGGTTATTTTTCTGCATTTCGTCGACTGCGGCATTGAACTTATCGATTCCATCGGCGCCATTGGCGATGACGGCGACGTTGAAGGCGTCCGGATCGGAAGAGTGCACGGTTTCCACGTCGATCTGATAAGAGTGAAGCGCGCCTTCGGCCAGCAATTTCTCTAGCGATTCCACCATTGTCGCCTTCATGATCTTGTCGTCCGGATCACTGGCAGCTCCCTTGTATCCCCACATGCCGACACGCAGATAGCCATTCTTGAATGTGCCCGCGTGCGCATTGTAATCGCGGCTGACGAATATATAGTCCCAATGCTTCGAGGCAGCCAGAACCGGGGCTGAGTTGCCGGGAGCGGATCGAAGCCCCTCGAGTCCCTTCATCAGGTCCGCCATCGAACGCGCCGAAAACCATGACCCGTGCGTGGCCTCCCCTTCCTGGTGATTCAAGATGGAGTAACTGCCGGAGGATATAAGCGTTCCATCTGCCACTTCCTTGCTCATGGCTTCATCGTCAGCAGTTTCGAGCTTTTGATAATCGCCCCACATGGCTCGCGGGATCGCCCACGTGGAAACATACGTGTACATGGGCGGCTTTTCCGTGCCACCCCCTTGTGCACATGCAGGGTTTACAAAAAACATGCCTAGAGCGAGCACACCCAAAACTGCCCAAGTCCCCTCAAATCGAGTACGCATTCGTGGCCTCCTCAGCCGAGATGTCGATTTACCAATTTCCACTCTTCATCCTGAATTTGTTGCGCCAGTGCTCTGGCGGGAAACCAGCTTCGCGGATTAACTAGTGTGGAACGATTATTCCATTGTTAGGCTGCGTTGCAAAGTCCTGAGGGTTTGTAGGACTGCCATGTTAATCTGATACCAAAAGAGTCGTATATATGGCGGCGAGGAAGGTCCCTAGACAAAACGGCGCAAAATCAACTCTTCACACGCTCGCCGACTTGCCGGCAGGCCAACGCTGCATTCTGGACCGGCTCGATCTTCCGGAAGATGTCGGACGTCGCTTAATGGAGCTGGGTTTTCTTCCCGGAAACGAGGTTGTGCCGGGCCGTCGAGCGCCTGGCGGTGGACCGCGCGTTTTCCGCGTGGACGGCTCTGAAGTTGCCTTGCGCCGCGAGACTGCCGCACGTTTGTTCGTCCGCCGTCATCCTGAATCGGATCTAGTTGTGCTTAAATGAGCTCTTGCCACGGCGATGCTCCAAAGGCAGGCCTTCTCCCAAATCCATCGATCCGGCCACCGGCTCCTCCGACCGACCGGCCGATCATCGTCGCCATCGTCGGTCCTCCGAATTCCGGCAAATCCACCCTTTTCAATCGGCTGACGGGCTTGCGCCAGAAGGTGGCGAATTTTCCCGGCGTTACCGTCGAGCACCGCATGGGAAAGGCCAAGCTGAAGGACCAGCATGAAGTCTTTCTGGTCGACCTTCCCGGTGTTTACAGTCTCCATCCTCGTGCCGAAGACGAGCAGGTGACGCATGATGTTCTAAAGGGGGAGAGGCCGGATTTTCCCAAGCCGGATGCGGTCATTCTGATCCTGGACTCCACCAATCTGGGCCGGCATCTCATTCTCGCGGCACCCATCCTCGATTTGGGATTGCCAACTTTGATCCTGCTAAACATGGCTGACGATTTGGCGGTTCGCGGAGGCAAAGTCGACATCACGGCATTATCCGCCGAGCTGAACTGTACGGTAGCCCTGATCAGTGCGGCAAAAGGCACTGGCATCGACCGCATTCAGCAGTTTCTGATCGGCACGGCTGTCCGCCTCAACACGCCTCCGCCCAGAATCGAGCTGCCCATCCTGCACGATGTCCCCAAGTGCCGGCAATGGGCGGCTAATCTGGGCAAGCGCGCTTCCTACAGAGCACCCGCTCCTCCCTTGTGGACCCGGCGCCTGGACTCAATCTTCCTACATCCGGTGGCCGGGCCGCTAATCTTCCTGGCGGTCGTGATGGCCGTTTTCCAAAGCATCTTCTCGTGGGCCAAGCCGGTCATGGATGGGCTTCAGCAACTCGTCGCGACGTCCGGGGTCTGGTTTAACCATGTTTTGCCGGATTCTCCCTGGCGCTCGCTTTTTGTGGATGGCGTTTGGAAAGGCGTGGGGTCGGTTATTGTCTTTCTACCCCAAATTCTGCTGCTGTTTCTGTTCATTGGAATTTTGGAAGATTCGGGCTACCTCGCCCGCGCGGCTCTGATCGCAGACCGTACCATGGCCAAGTTCGGTCTGCAAGGCAAGTCCTTCATTCCGCTCTTGTCGGCTTACGCTTGCGCGGTTCCTGCCGTGATGGCGACACGCGTCATCGAAAACAAACGGGACCGCATGGCAACCATCATGATTGCGCCGTTGATGACCTGCTCGGCGCGGCTCCCGGTTTACACTTTGCTGATCGCCGCCTTTATCCCCAATATTCACCTGCTCGGGAACTTCTTTTCGCTCCCAGCGGCTACCATGCTCGGCCTGTATATTCTCGGTTTCGTAACGGCGATCTGCATTGCGCGGCTGCTGAAATCGACGATCCTGAAGAGCCGCGACTCGAATTTCATCCTGGAAATGCCGCCTTATCGGTGGCCCACATGGCAGTCACTCAGCCTGAGGCTGATCGACCGCAGCAAGGTATTTCTCAATCGCGCGGGTACCGTCATTCTGCTGGTTGCGATCGGGATTTGGATACTGGCGCATCTTCCGCTCGAGCACGGGCATGCTCCTCCGTTGGAGCATAGCTTCGCCGGCAGCATCGGCAAAACGATCGAGCCCGCTATAAGGCCGCTTGGGTTCAACTGGAAAATAGGAATAGGCTTAATCACTTCGCTCGCCGCGCGCGAAGTGATCGTCGGAACCCTTGGAACCATCTATGGCATCGAAGGAGACGAACCTTCGCAAGGTCTGCAAGCGGCCATTCACCAGGATCTGAGCCCCGCCGGAGCCGTCGCGCTGCTGGTGTTTTTCGCCTTCGCGCTGCAATGCTTTTCTACCTTAGCGGTTGTGAGGCGTGAAACGGGCGGGTGGAAATGGCCCATCTTCCAGTTTTCCTACATGCTGGCCTTAGCGTACTCTGGTTCCTGGTTGGCATTTCACATCACCAACTATTTTCTTCAATGACAGAGCTATTGAACGTAGTGATTCTCGGCTCAGGTTGTGCCGGGAACACGGCGGCGATCTATGCCGCGAGAGCGAATCTGCAGCCGCTGGTGTTCGAAGGGCACGAAGCGGGCGGGCAGCTTTCTATAACGACAGAAGTCGAAAATTTTCCCGGCTTTCCCGATGGCATCCACGGACCCGCGCTCGTCGAGAGCATGAAGCAGCAGGCGCAGCGTTTCGGCGCGGTCTACCGGCACGGTCGTGTCGTTAAAGCCAGTCTGCTCGAACACCCTTTTACGCTTGAACTGGAAGACGGAGAAGAGGTTCAGACACGCACGCTGATCGTTGCGACGGGCGCTTCGGCGCGCTGGCTGAATCTGCCAAACGAACAGAAGCTGATTGGTTATGGCGTGAGTTCCTGCGCCACATGCGACGGGTTCTTCTATCGCGATAAGAAGATCATGGTGGTCGGCGGAGGCGATTCCGCCATGGAGGAAGCGAACTTTCTGACTCGCTTCGGCAAAGAAGTTGCCCTAGTTCACCGCAGCGAAAGCTTCCGCGCTTCGCGTATCATGTTGGCTCGCGCGCAGTCAAACCCCAAAATTTCCTTCCTGATGAACACGGCGGTCGAAGACATCTACGACGTGAGCAAGGGAGTCGTGACCGGTGTCAAGCTGAAAAACCTGAAGACGGGCCAGGTCTGCGACCGCGAAGTGGACGGGTTCTTTGTAGCGATCGGGCACATTCCGAACACGCAGCCTTTTCACGGGCAGCTAGATCTCGACCCTGACGGTTACCTCATCAGCCATGGCGGTGCGCGGACAAACATCCCCGGCGTTTTTCATGCGGGCGATGTGCAGGATCGGACCTATCGTCAGGCAATTACAGCGTCAGGCGCAGGCTGCATGGCCGCCATCGAGGCCGAGCGCTACCTGGAGGCCGTCGGGCACTAGATTGGAGATACTGAAAAGTAATGGCAACCGCGGTCAACAGCTTTCTTACTCCGGAACGGTTTGAGGAACTTTATTCCGACGACTGCAAGCCATATTTCGAATACTGGTTCGGAGAAGCGATCCAGAAATCCGTGCCTACCCTAGTGCACGGGGTGATGCAGGTTACGATTGCCATTCTGCTCATGCGCCGCGGTTGGCGCACGGCTACTGAGGTCCGTCTGAAAATCGCGAAACTTGCCTATCCTGTGCCGGACATCATAGCGGGTCGTAAGTCCTTTCAGGATCCGTACCCTACTGAGGCGTTCGACCTCTGTATTGAAATCCTCTCTCGCGACGATAGCTTACGCCGGCTGTTCAACAAGTGTGCTCACTACCTGGAATGGGGAATCGGCTCGGTGTGGATCATTGACCCAAAGAAACATTTGGCGTACTCGATGTCGATCGAGCATCCTCAGCCAGTTCCCGTAACTATGTCGGGCTGTCTCACAGCCGGTTCAGGTGATACGGAGGTGATTATTCCCCTAAGTGAGCTTTTCGCTGAAGTAGATAAACAGCTAGGTAAATGAATTGAAGCTCGCTGAAGCCATCAAAGTAGCCAAATCGGTTAAAGTCGAACACGCCCGAAAGTTCGCGACCCACGTGGTGCCTGAAGTGGTGCGGCCAGCCCGCATCATCTGGAACCAGGCGATCGGCGGCATTTTCATCCTATTCGCGGTTCTGTTTTTCGGCTATGCCGTGAAGTATTTCCGAGCTTTGCACGCGGGCGCCGGCAATCCGGTCGCGCTGGCGTTTTCCATCTTTCTCGGAATCGTCATGCTGTTCTTCGGTCTCAGTTCGTTCAGCAAAGCGCGCCGCATCTCGCAACGATAGGTTCTTTTGCCTTCTCTCGAACAGCCTGGCGAATTTCCGTTCACGCGTGGCATTTATGCCGATATGTACCGGCATCGATTATGGACCATGCGCCAGTACGCCGGTTTCGGCACGGCGGAAGAGAGCAATAAACGCTACAAGTATCTGCTCTCGCAGGGAACCGCGGGATTATCCGTTGCCTTTGACCTGCCGACTCAGATGGGCATGGATTCGGACCATCCCCTGGCTGCGGGCGAAGTAGGGCGCGTCGGTGTCGCGATCGATTCGCTGGCCGACATGCAGGTGCTGTTCGATGGCATTCGACTCGACCAGGTGAGCACGTCGATGACAATTAATTCGACAGCGGCGATTCTGCTCTGTCTGTATGTTTTTGTCGCGGAAAGTCAGGGCGCCGACCGCCGTAAGCTTTCGGGAACGATTCAAAACGACATCTTGAAGGAATACATCGCGCGCGGCACATACATTTATCCACCGCGCCCGGCGATGCGCATCATCACCGATCTGTTTGCCTGGGCTGCCGAAGAGATGCCCGAGTGGAACACGATTTCTATCAGCGGCTATCATATTCGCGAAGCGGGCTCGACCGCAATTCAGGAAGTTGCCTTCACGCTGGCCAATGCGATCGCCTACATCGAGGCCGCGCTCGCAGCGGGACTCGAGATAGATGCGTTCGCGCCTCGGCTCAGCTTCTTTTTCAACGCCCACAATAACTTTCTGGAGGAGATTGCGAAGTATCGCGCCGCGCGCCGACTGTACGCACGAATAATGCGCGACCGCTTTGGCGCCAGGTCAGACCGCTCTTGTATGCTTCGATTCCACACCCAGACCGGGGGTTCTACGCTGACTGCGCAACAGCCTGAGATCAACGTCGTGAGAGTGGCTCTGCAAGCCATGGCAGCCGTGCTCGGCGGAACGCAATCGCTGCACACGAATGGACAGGACGAAGCTCTTTCTCTGCCAACCGAGAAGTCGGCGCGAGTGGCTCTTCGCACACAGCAAGTCATCGCCTATGAAAGCGGGGTCACGGAAGTTCCGGACCCCTTGGGCGGCAGCGAGTACATCGAAAAACTCACCGATGAAATCGAAGCAGGCGCACGAGAATACATCGAGCGCATCGATGCGCTAGGCGGCACCCTCACTGCTATCGAGCGTGGCTACGTGCAAGGCGAAATTCAAAACGCAGCCTACCAGCAGCAGCGGGCAGTCGAGGAGGGCCGGCAAATTGTTGTCGGGGTGAACAAATTTCCAGCCGGCGAGGCAGACGCGCCGCCTACGTTTCGGATCGATCCCGTACTCGAGACGCAGCAGGTCGAGCGTTTGCGGCAGGTACGAGCATCTCGGTCCGGTGCAGCGGTAGCGACGGCGTTACAGGAATTAGAACAAGCGGCTAGAGTGAAGGACAATTTGATGCCGCACATTCTCGCGTGTTGCCGGGCCTTCGTTACCCTGGGCGAAATATCGGATCGGCTGCGTAGCGTTTTCGGTGAATACCGGGAACGCTTCTAAAATAGGACTTGCAAGCGATTCACATTATCGGAGCCGGCCTGGCAGGTTGCGAGGCGGCCTTCCAGGCCGCAGAGGCGGGCGTGCACGTCATCTTCTACGAGATGCGCCCGCATCAGCGGACAGCAGCACACAAGACCGACGACTTCGGTGAACTGGTCTGCAGCAATTCACTGAAGAGCGAGCAGGTGCATTCCGCTCCCTGGCTACTGAAACGAGAGATGCGGGCCCTGAACTCGCTGCTGATGAGCGCCGCCGGCCACGCAAGAGTTCCCGGAGGCCATGCCCTGACAGTGGATCGCGATGTCTTTTCCGCAGCGATCACCCGCGCGGTCGAGCAACATCCCCGAATTGAGATTCGGCGCGGCGAAGTGACGGAACTGCCGCGCGACGGAATCTTGATCATTGCGAGCGGGCCGCTCACGAGTGAAGCGCTGGCCGCCGAGATCAGCCGCGTCACGGGATCGGAGCGGCTATTCTTCTATGACAGCATCAGCCCGATTGTCGCGGCGGATTCGGTCGACATGTCGGTGGCGTTCCGGGCATCGCGTTATGGCAAGTCGCTCGACGGAAGCGACGACTACATCAATTGCCCTTTCGATAAAGCGCAGTATTACACGTTTGTGAACGCGCTCCTCGAAGCGGAACATTACGAGCCGCACATTGCGGACGACACCACCCCGTATTTCGAGGGGTGCCTTCCAATCGAAGAGACTGCGCGGCGAGGGCGCGAAACACTGCGTTTCGGTCCGATGAAGGCGGCCGGGCTGACCGATCCGCGAACCGGGCGCTGGCCGTACGCGGCGGTGCAATTACGTCAGGAAAATCAGCGCGCAGACAGCTACAACTTAGTGGGCTTCCAAAACCACATGCGGTTTGGCGATCAGGCACGCGTGTTCCGCTTGATTCCTGGCTTGGAAAAGGCAGAGTTCTTACGCTTCGGGCAGATGCACAGAAACACATACATCAACTCGCCGGCGCTGCTCGAGCCCGCGCTGCAGTTAAAAAGCGACTCGCGCATCTTTTTCGCGGGACAGATTTCAGGTGTTGAGGGCTATGCCGAGTCGATTGCTACCGGATTGATCGCTGGGCGGAATGCGGCGGCTCTTGCGAGAGGAGAACCGGTTCGTGTCTTCCCACGCGAGACGGCGCTTGGTAGCCTGTGTCACTACATCACGCACGCCGACCCGAAGCATTTTCAGCCGGCGAACATCACTTTCGATTTGCTGCCTTCGCTCGACGAAGAAACGAAACGCAAATTCCGGCATGACAAAAAGGCGAGACATGCGGAAGTGTGCCGCCGGGCAACCGAGGCGTTCGAGGAATTTCTACATGCCGCAGATACGCGACTGTGTTGCGAAGTATCTGGCTGAACTGGCGCGGCGCGGCGCTTCGAAGCACACGCTGCGAAACTACGGCTCCGATTTAGCGCAGTTCGCGAGCTACTTCGAAGTTCCGGGCGAGAGCGCAGTGCCAGAACTCGAGCAGCTCGATGTCTCGCTGCTGCGTGAGTGGCTAGGCAGTCTCTACGATGCTGGGCTGGAGACGGTAAGCGTGCGGAGAAAATTAGCCGCGCTTCGGGCAATGTACAAGTTTCTTCTCAGCGAAGGACTGATGCAGAGCAATCCGGCCGCGCGGCTGCGTACCCCGAAGGTTAAGCAGCGTTTGCCCGAAGTGATGAGCGAGGAAAAAACCAATCGGCTGATCGATGCGGTCGAGAGCGCCGGAACTATCGAGAAGCCCTCCCGCGAGCGAGATTTGGCATTTCTCGAATTGCTCTATGGTTGCGGTATCCGAGTCAGCGAGCTCGTGGGTATAAACATCGACGATTTGGATCTGGAGCAAGGCTGGTTACGAGTGTGGGGAAAGGGCAACAAAGAGCGCGAGGTGCCGGTGGGAGAGCGGGCAATCGCGGCAGTCGAGCGCTATTTACCGCAACGTGCACCGGCAGCACGCGAACGCGCGCTTTTTCTAAACAGCACTGGAGGACGCCTCAGCGATCGCCAGGTGCGGCGACTGGTAAAAATGTACGCCTTGGCAGCCACCGGCGATTCGACCGTCCATCCGCACAGCTTCCGGCATGCCTACGCAACGCACCTTTTGACAGACGGGGCGGATTTGCGGGCGATCCAGGAGCTGCTCGGGCACGCCCGGCTTTCGACCACGCAAAAGTACACCCAGGTCTCGCTTAAAGATCTCCAGGCGGTTTATGATCGGGCTCACCCGAAAGCCTAGCTTCGAGGATAGAATTAGCACGTTGCATCCCTCGCCAAATGGCGCTACAATAAGCGACAGAATGGTAGCAGAGCTAAAAGCAGTCGTAGAAGAACTGGGCGGCGAGCCCGCTTTGGGTGGTTCGCTTCGGACGGAGGCAGACCTCGAGGCGGCGATTCGGGAAGGATTTCCGCAGACCGTGGTAGAAGCCGTAATGGACCGAGGGCAATTGAGTCTGAAGGAGTTGGCCAGTAGTCTGGATCTTTCGTCTCGCAGCCTGCAACGGCGACGTACGGAAGGCCGGCTGGCGCGATATGAATCTGACCGGCTGTACCGATTGGCACGCATCATTGCCTTAGCGAAGCAATATTTAGGAGACGATTCGAAGGCGACACGGTGGCTCCGGCGCTCGAACCGGGCGCTCGGCGGCAAGGCTCCGCTTGAGTGTATCGATACCGAGTTAGGAGCGCGCCAAGTTGAAAACGTGTTAGGTCGCATCGCTTACGGCGGGGTGAGTTGACGTGCGTTTATCGTATCCTGCGCCGGCCTTATTCCGCTAATCCGCTCGACGGGGAGGGCGCGTTTCGTTTCGGCGGACGCTGGTCGAGTCCCGGCACCAGGGTCGCTTATACCGCCGAGCATCTTTCGCTCGCGATGGTCGAATACTTTGTTCACCTGGATACCGACGACATCCCGGACGATCTTGTGCTGGTACGGGCCGAAATCCCCGACATCATTCCCCGTATTTCAGTAACACCGAAGCAACTGCCTCCTGAGTGGCGTTACACTCCGGCTCCCGCGGCCTTAACGGACATTGGTGATCATTTCGTCCGTGAGGGCAAGGCAGGCATTCTGAGCGTTCCTTCTGCGATCGCACCTAGCGAATCCAACTGGCTCATCAATCCCGCGCATCCGGCTTTCTCGAAGATCCGTACGCACCCAGGGGAGCCATTTAATTACGATCCAAGATTCTCCAAAACAGCCAAGTAGGCCAGGCGGATACGTATCGTAATCTGAATCAGTGCGGATCGGCGTTATCATGAACGGCGTCACTGGGCGCATGGGCGCGAACCAGCATCTCATGCGTTCAATCGTGGCGATCCGGCAGCAAGGCGGCCTGATTCTGGCGAATGGCGAGATCCTGATGCCAGACCCGATTCTGGTGGGCCGCAGCCAGCGGAAACTCGAGAGGCTGGCCGAAGCCGCGGGAGTAGAGCGCTGCAGCACCGACTTGAGCGCTTGCCTGCGCAACCAGGCGGATGCGATTTACTTCGACGCGCAAACGACAGCGCTACGGGCCGCCAGCGTGCAATTGGCTCTCGAGGCGGGCAAGCACGTCTATTGCGAAAAGCCGTTGAGCACCGATTCGGCGAGTGCGCGCGAACTCGCTCAGTTGGCTTCAAGACTTGGGCGCAAGCACGGCATCGTGCAAGACAAGCTCTTTCTTCCCGGCTTGCAAAAACTCAAGAGAGTGATAGAGAGCGGCTTCTTTGGGCGCATTCTCTCCGTTCGCGGCGAGTTCGGCTACTGGGTTTTCGAAGGCGGCTGGCAGACCGCGCAGCGGCCGTCCTGGAACTATCGCAAGGAAGAGGGCGGCGGCATCATAGCCGACATGTTTTGTCACTGGCAATACGTGCTGGAGGATCTGTTTGCGCCGGTGCGCGCTGTCTCGTGCATCGGAGCAACCCACATTCCCAGCCGGGTAGATGAGTACGGCAAGACCTACGCCAGTACGGCGGAAGATGCGGCCTACGGCACGTTCGAACTGGAGAACGGGATCATCGCGCAAATGAACTCCTCGTGGGCCGTACGAGTTTACCGGGACGACCTGTTTGTTTTGCAGGTAGATGGAACGGAAGGAAGTGCAGTAGCCGATCTGCGAAGCTGCCGGACGCAACACCGTGTGAATACACCAAAGCCGGTTTGGAATCCCGACGTGGCGAATCCAATCGTCTTTCGCGAGCAATGGGCGGAAGTTCCCGACAACGAAACTCTTCATAACGGTTTCAAGGTCGAGTGGGAAATGTTCCTGCGTCATGTAGTGGAAGACGCGCCTTTTCGCCATGATTTCTGGCAGGGCGTGCGCGGCGTTCAGTTAGCCGAAGCGGGTTTGCGAGCGTGGCGGGAAAAACGCTGGGTAGAGATGCCGGAGGTCACGTGAAGATCGTTCTAACCGATCGCCGAGCGGCGACTTGTCGAGTACCCATTGTGGTCCTTCCGCTACACCTCGAGCGAACAGTGCCGGTTCGCCAACTTGTAGCATTGTTGTGCTAGTCTAGCCAACCATAATCCCTATGGATTCCAATGACCGTAATCTGGGAATGAATCGTCGCATCAAACGTCGCGACTTTTTGAACGGCGTGGCCATCTCGACCGGTGCTCTACTGTCTTCCGAGATGTTGTGGCCTGCCGAACCGAGCGATCCGGAACAAGCTCCGGGCTATTATCCGCCGTGCCTCACCGGGATGCGTGGCGATCATGATGAAATCTATAAAACGCCGCACTCGGTTCGCGACGGCACGTTTTGGCAGAATGCCGGAACACCATCCGATACCCGAGAAGAATACGACGTCGTTATAGTCGGCGGCGGGATCAGCGGGCTTGCGGCCGCATATTTCTATCGAAAAGCTGCGGGCCCAAACGCCCGCATTCTGATCATTGATAATCACGACGATTTCGGAGGGCATGCTAAGCGCAACGAATTCCACCAGACCAGCCGAATGCTCCTTTGTTTCGGCGGAACCTTCGCTATCGAGAGCCCCTCACCTTACAGCGCTATCGCTAAGGGCTTGATCAACGAACTCGGTATCGACGTCGCATCGTATCCGCGCGATCTCGATGAGAGTATCTACTCCTCGCGCGGACTCCGCTCCGCTATCTTTTTCGATAAGGAAACCTTCGGAGCCGACAAGCTGGTCCCTTCGCCTGTGTCCGGCTGGGATGAACAGCAGCTTCGCGCCGCGGATTCAGATGCACGCTGGAACGCCTTCTTCGGCAAAGCTCCTATCGCCGATCAGGCCAAACACGATTTCCGACGCCTCTATGAAGAGAAACGCGATTACCTCCCAGGTCTGTCTTCTGATGAAAAGAAGGCCCGCATGGCGCGTGTGAGCTATGCAAAATTCCTGCTCGAAACCGCTGGCGTGCATCCGGACGTCGTAAAGGTGTTGCAGGCCCGCCCGTACAGTCTGTTCGGGCTCGGCATCGACGCTGTTTCCGCGCAGGATGCCTGGGGGCTAGGCCTTCCTGGTTTCGAGGGCATGAACCTCGACCCTAAACCCGGACCGGGGCAGAACCATGATGCCATCCGTAGCCCGGCAGCTGAAGAATATTTTTTCCATTTCCCGGACGGCAACTCTTCCATCGCTCGGCTGCTCGTGCGAAGACTGATTCCGGGCGCGGTGCCTGGACGTAACGCCACCGATGTCGTCACTACTCGCACGAATTACGCCCTACTCGATCAAAAGGACGCAGCGACGCGCATACGCCTGAACAGCACGGTGGTTCGTGTGGCGCACAATGGAGATCCGAAGTCAGCTCAAGCGGTGGATATCGTTTACTTGCGTCTTGGCAGGCTGCAAAAGGTTCGCGCGAAGCAGTGCATTTTGGCGTGTTGGCATGTCATGATCCCGTACATCTGCAGCGAGCTGCCTCCAAAGCAAAAAGAAGCGCTTTCATTCGCTGTTAAAGTTCCGCTTGTCTATACCAGCGTCGTCATTCGCAATTGGAAAGCATTTCAGAAGCTCGGTATCAGTTCCGTGTACGCGCCCGGCAGTTTCCACAGCGAAATGAGCCTCGATCTTCCGGTCAGCATCGGCAGTTATCGATGTCCACGTGATCCGGAGCAGTCGATCGTTGTACATATGGAGCGCGTACCGTGCCATCCGGGATTGCCTGCCCGCGACCAGCACCGGGCTGGGCGGCTCGACCTGTTCAACACGTCGTTCCAGATTTTCGAGCGGAATATTCGCGACCAGTTGGTGCGCACCGTAGGCGCGGGTGGCTTCGATCCCGCGCGCGATATCGCGGCTATAACTGTGAACCGCTGGCCGCATGGTTACGCCTATCAGTACAACTCGCTTTGGGATAAGTTTTGGCTTGAGGGCGAGGCCGGACCCTGCGTCGTGGCCCGGCAACCCTTTGGACGGATTGCCATCGCAAATTCCGATGCCGGTGCTTACGCTTACACCGATTGCGCTATTGACCAGGGCTACCGGGCCGTGCATGATTTGCTTGGAAACCGCGCGACGTCGGCAGCAGCGCTTCTGAGCCCCGCCTAAATTTGACTGCCTTCCATCTTTCATGTAAGGTTGCTTGATATGTCTGCCTCCTTGTCGTCGCAGGAGATCTCCGCCTGGACCCGCAAGCTGAACTATGGAACCTGGCGCTTTCAAAAGAATTGGAATCCACTTCACGTCGTCGATGCGGAAGGCTGCTTTTTCATCGATGGGGACGGCAAGCGCTACCTCGATTTCTCGTCGCAGTTGATGTGTGTCAATCTGGGGCACAAGAATGCTGCAGTTATCCATGCGATTGAAGAGCAGGCGCGTCGACTGCCCTACGTCGCCCCCGGGTACGCGACCGACGTACGCGTTGAGCTAAGTAAACTGCTTCTAGAAGTCCTCCCCAAAGGGCTCGAGAAATTTTTTTTCACTACATCGGGCACGGAAGCCAATGAGGCGGCCTTCAAAATTGCCCGCCTGTTTACTGGCAAATCTAAGATAGTCTCGCGCTATCGCTCGTATCACGGTTCCACCACCGGCTCAATCGCCGCTACTGGCGACATGCGTCGCTGGCCGGTGGAGCCCGCTGCCAAAGGCCCAGGCGTGATCTTTGGCCCCGAGGTCAACTGCTACAAATGCCCCATAAAACATCACTACCCGGAGTGCGACGTCGCCTGCGCCGATTACCTCGAGCACATGATCGAGAACGAGAGCGATGTTGCCGCTGTACTAGTCGAGCCAATCGTCGGCACCAATGGCGTACTTGTGCCACCGCCCGAATACTTCCCACGGCTGAGGCGCATTTGCGACCGGCACCAGGTATTGCTCATCGCGGACGAAGTCATGACCGGATGGGGACGCACCGGCAAATGGTTCGCTATGGAGCATTGGGATGTTCAGCCTGATATTCTCGTGACGGCTAAAGGCATCACCTCTGCCTACGTGCCCCTCGGGCTTTGCGCTACCACTCAGCGAATCGCCGACTTTTTTGAAGATCACCTGTTCGCGCACGGACACACCTATGAAGCGCATCCGATGACTCTTGCACCGGCTATCGCAACCGTCAAGGAAATGCGCCGCCTGAATCTGGTGGAACGCTCGCGCGACATGGGCGAGTATCTGGGCCAACAGCTCTCGCAATTGAAGGACAAACATCCTTCGATTGGCGATGTACGCGGGCTGGGTCTTTTCTGGGCAGTCGAGTTAGTGAAGAATCGCGCAACCAAGAAGCCGCTGAACACCAAAGAAGAGAAAATCACCGGCCAGCCTCTGGTGGTCGATAAAGTCGCGGCCGAGATGGCGAAGGCCGGCGTGGCGATCAACCCGTGGGTCAGTCATTTCGTCATCGCACCGCCACTCATCATCGAAAAGCACGAAATCGACTTCGCGGTGGCTGCTTTCGATCAGGCGCTGGTCATTGCGGATCAATACGTCGAAGAATAGATGCTCGCGCCCTAAGCTGGCAAAAGTTACTTAAACTGTTCGTCGATTTCGACCAGGTAGCCCGCCGCGAGAGCGTTCGTCTCGTTAGCCATGCCGACGATTGCCATCAGCTCGCCGAACATTTCATCTGTCATTCCTTTCTTTCGAGCGGAGGCGCTGTGAGAAGCAATGCAATATGCGCATTCGTTTGTGGCGCTCACGGCGACGTAGACCAACTCCTTGGTGAGCGGATCAAGTGCTCCGCCTGGAGCCATGATTTCCTTGATGCTGTACCAGGTCCGGCGAAGAGTAGCCGGGTTGCGCGCGATGGCTTTCCAGAAATTAGTTACCGAATCGACCTTTCTGGTCGCCATGATGTCGTCGTAGATCTCGCGCACTTCGGGCGAGGCGTCGCCATATTCGATCAAGCTCTGGACGATGGTGGTGGTCATCAAATACCTCCTAAGAATTCCCGATTACGATACCGGCGATAAAGACCAGGACGCCGCCGACAATTACCTGAAGCGCTGCGCGCAGCAACGGCGTATCCATGTAATGCCGCCGAATCCAGCTAATAATGCCGAGCTCGAGGGCAACTACGACGATTGCGATGCCAGTGGCCAGACGAAAATCGTTGATCAGATAAGGCAGTGTATGTCCGATGCCGCCGGCAAACGTCATCACGCCGGTCACACAGCCACGGATGACGGGTCGACCACGGCCAGTCAGCGAACCGTCGTCGGATAAGCCTTCGGCGAATGCCATGGAGATACCGGCTCCGACCGACGCTGCCAACCCCACCAGGAAAGCATCATGCGCACGATGTGTCGCGAACGCAGCGGCGAAAAGCGGCGCTAACGTGGAAACGGAGCCATCCATCAATCCGGCAAGCCCTGGTTGCACAAACTGCAACACAAAGACGCGGCGAGAAGCTTCTTTTTCACCGGCATGAACAGCCGGCGTCAAGTGCTTCTGCTCCATCGCTTCGGCGGTGGCGCTGTGCTTGGCTTCGGCTTCCGCCAAATCGCCAAGCAGTTGCCGGGTGGAAGCGTCCGAGGTCCTTTCAATGGCAAGTTGATAGAAACGGCGGGTCTCGTCTTCCATCGACTCGATCGCTTTGCGGACGGCGTTCGGACCAAGCGGCCTGACCAGCCAAACAGGCGGGCGCGACACAAACCCTTTTACATCCTGTCGTCGGATCAGCGGCAAACGGTCGCCGAAACGCTGCCTGTAGAGCTCGATTAGGCTTGTACGGTGCCCGGATTCTTCCTGCTGCATCTCATCGAGGAGGTTCGCGGTACCGGGATAGCTCTCGCGAAGCGCCTCGGCAAATTCGCCATAGATACGGCCGTCTTCTTCTTCCAGAGAAACGGCGAGCGCCAGGATTTCGCGTTCAGATAGTTCGCTGAAATTCTTCGCCATAAGGACCGCATGGCTATCTTAGCGAGTCCGGCCCGCGAGAGATCACGGCCTCGATAAGATTAAAGCGATCCCTCGATCACCTTTCCGTCCATTGTTCTCACGCAACTTCACAACGTCTACCAACTCTGCAAATATTGGTACAGATGACCGTCATCGCAACCGCAGGACATACCATCGGAATTGCAGTGAACACAATCGGACTTCTTTGTGCTTTGTCCGGCTTGATGTGCGGGCAAGACCTAAGCATGGAGTTGAAGAATAACCCCAAAGGTTTGGCACTGTTTACGGCTGCTCACGGGCAGATTCAGATTCACCCTTTCGACGGACCAGAAGTTTCTTTCTGTGCATCCGACCGATCCCTTCCTCCGTACGTCAGCCAGGATGGAAAAACAATTCTTTGGCGGGGGAAGGATTCTTTCGGCGTCCAGACCGTTGGCAGTCCAATCATTCAGCACCATAGCGCCGATTCAACTGTGCTGTGGCTGGCATCGGTTCCGAATCACCCAGAGGCAATTGCCTACGCAGTTGCAACCACCCCGCCACTCAGCACAAAAGTCATCTTCGAGTCAACGCCGGAAACCGCGAAACTACTCGGCTGGCCAGACCCTCACTTCGAAAGACAGCAGAGCTATGTTTGGACAACACCTAGTTGGTCGCCAGACGGGAAACAACTCGCTTTGGCACTCCTCGATACCGGTTCAACAGCCGGGAACTCTGGTACCTATGTTTTGCTCTGGAACGTTATCTCGGATAAGAGTAGAAGGATTGCGCCGGGTACTACTCCAGCTTGGTCTCCTGACGGGCAATGGATCAGTTACCTGCGCTCCCATGGCCCCGAACACCAACTGGCCGGAGAAGCGCGCCTGTATAACCTGGCCACAGGAAAAGACGAGAAGCTCTTCGAGTTCGACAACCTGGACGTCAGCCTTCCTCTCCGCTGGTCACCCGATGGCAAATACCTCCTATTTGGACGAATTGTCCACGAGACCGGCAACACCGAGGATGTGATTTGGATCTATCGATTGCGAGATGGCGCGACTACGGAAGCTTTTCAAGTGCAGCGTGAAAGGGTCGTGACCCGTGGCCCTGACTGGCTCAGCGACTCGCAAGCTCTGGAGCGTACTCCGGGACCGCTCTTAACGAGCTGTGAGAAGTAATGGCATGGGCTTCCAAGCCGTAGATAGTCTCGTCGAAGGCGTCTTGCCTGTGGGACGGGGACTTTCGTGCCGGGAGCGTAGTGCCCAGCCGCATCGGCTTTCCCCGCAATCAGCGCTTTCGTGTTCTTAAAAGGCAAACGGCGCTCGGGCAGCGACGTCGCGCCAAAGCCCGCAGATCCGAACGAACGCCCCTCGAACCGCTAACTGCGAGTAAAACGGCACGGTATCTCTCATCGGGCCGACCGGTTCCGCAATCTAGATCCGTTTGATTGTCGCGAACCAGGCCGGTGCGCCGTCGTCGTGATATCTCGTCTGAATCCGGTCCGGTTCGATGGCGACGATGCTCCATCCATTCCCGGGGTTGAACGCTGCTCTCAGCTCGTCCTGACGGATGGGGTGCGGCCCAGTGTCGGGACCATCGTCACTGAAGCACAACACATATAGGGTTCCATCGTGCCTGGTCACCGACGCCAGACTCGCCACGTATCCCAGCCGCTCGTCGCCGTCGAAAGTGTGGAACAGTCCGCAGTCCAGCACCGTATCAAACATGCCGCCCAAACGGATCAGATGGAACGCGTCAGCCGCAGCGAACTCAATTTCGATCCCGCGTTCGCTGGCCTTCTCCCGGGCGATCGCCAGTGCCGTTTCAGCCACGTCAACGCCCAGAACCGATAATCCCAGCGAAGCGACGAGAAGAGCGTTCTCACCGGTCCCGCAGCCCGCATCGAGCACCGTTCCGGTGAATCCGCCTTCGGATGCCAAACGCACGATTGCCGGCTGCGGCTGGCCAATATCCCATGGCGCACGGCCGTCCTGATACGACGCATCCCAGGGCAGTCCCGTCATCCGTTCGTGACTGGTCGGGTGCCGGCCACGGAACGGATCGTCCGCGAGGCTTGCTAATCGCTCCGGCAACTTTACCCCTTCTGCAACTGATCTTGCCACCTCATCGTAGCGCCAATCAGCAGGTCTTGACTATTCATCGAAGAAGTCGCCTTGTGTTTATCAACAGTTACCTGATCCATCTCCTGGGGTGTGATAACAGGGCAACCATTGAGCCCCTGAAGAGGGGATTCTTGCGGTGGTCTGGGTGGATTATCGGCGTTGCTGACTTGTGATTTACACAAGCTCACAAGCGGCTAATTATTCGTCGACCCTTTCGTTGACGTCTCAGCATGCGATGATTGAGGTCCCCGAAAAACTGGCGCTCTTTTCTGGGACTCAGCGGTAAGGCTGTATCTAGGAGAATAGAATGTTTCAAGCCTTATTTGTCTTGCTCGCTCTTTTGGCTGCTTCAACCCACATCGCATTCTCTTCCAATCGGCGTAATCGCGGAGCGGTAGTTGCCGAGACCTACCTGGTTTACTTTTTATTCATCTATGTCGGCCTGATGGGATTACTAACGGCCTACGCGCACGTGTTTCGGCCTGTTCAAACATCGGCGTCCATCGGGTGGCAGCCAAGTCCATACGAATATGAAGTTGGCATGGCTGATCTGACCGTCGGCGTTCTAGGGGTGTTGTGCGTTTGGTTTCGCGGCAATTTCTGGCTAGCAACTGCGATTGCCAACGCCGTCTGGCTGCTCGGAGATGCTCTTGGACACATTCGGCAGATGATTCTTGTGAATAATCACGCTGCCAACAATTCGGGTCTCTTTCTCGTTGCGGAGATCATAGCGCCTTTGGCGATCCTTTTCTTGGCGCTGTACCATCGACATGCTACGTCGAGGCCAGACATACATTAGAACTGTGTGCTCCTACACCGGCCAAACGCACGCTTATGCCGTTATTTGGTGACGACGAAAGCGACCCATTCTGTCCAAAGTCGTCGATCGAAAAAACACTTGTCTGTCTTTTCGCTAACAGGAAGTTGAGGCCGATGTGGCAACTTCCTGGCCGCTCTCCGCCAGGTGAGCTTTGGCTCCGTGCATTGCGGAGCCGGTTACGAGGGGCCAGAACAGATGGTTCCGGCCGAAGCTCTTCAATCGATCGCCAACCGTGCAATCGCATCAGCATGAATGCCCGCACAGTCGATCAGCGGAAACTCGGCAGTCTGTTCGCTGATGGCCAACGCGAGGTCAGTGCCCCCAAGCAGGATCGCCTCGGCGCCCTGGTGCTTGAGCAAACGGTGGATCGCGGCATTGAACACCGAACGCTGATCGTCAGTCACAAAACCGGACGTAGCCATCGAAATGTAGGCTTGATGTACATCGTTCAAGTCCGGCCCGCTTGGCGGGATGACCTCCGCACTGGCAATGCGCCCGTAAAAGCGCGTCTCCATGACAGTGCGAGTTCCGAGAATCCCGATCCGTTTAAGACCGCGCATTTCGATCGCCCGGCTCACTTCGGAAATCATATCGACAACGGGAAGTGGGGATACCGCCTTGAAGGGATCAATGCAAAAATGGCCGCCAATTGAGGTGACAGCGACACATTTAGCCCCTCCCGAAACAAGGCGGTTTGTGAGTCGCATGTATATGGCAGTCTGCGCGGCTGCGTCATTGCTAGCGAGATTTCTCACAAGCGTGGGTGCGTCGGCATGCACAATCGTCAGCTCCAGCCTCGCGTTTCTCCCGGCGAACGTGGAAATCAATCGCCGATAAAAGTCCGTTGCTCCGGGACCGATCCCTCCTATAAGGCCAATATGCATTTCGCCAACACCCATCATCGATCATGATGGGTTCAGCACTGCCCGATAATGCGCAAATCGCGCTCCGCTGACTGGCCAGCGAATTGCGAGCTAGTCCCATGTACTTCAAAGTTTTCAAAGTTGGCTCCTGGGTGTCGGCATACAAAGTTTGGGACTGAGATACGCGCTTTGAAGCGATTGGAGCGTGTGCGCTCGCGTTGCCGCACTCAGTCGATTCGACACCAAGCAACTATTCCAGGGCTTGTGTGAAGGAAACTCTGGAGGCGTTTTCGAACTCGAAATGGAAGAGCACCTCGGCTACGCCAAACACGATCCGGAGGGCCGCTGCAGCGGTAACTCCCGCAACGGCGCCAGCGGTAAGACGGTGCGCGGCGATTTCGGCGAGGTCGAGATCGAGACGCCGCGCGACCGCAGCAGCAGCTTCGAACCCAAGATCGTGGCCAAGCGCCAAACCTCGATGGGCAACTGTTCCGAAGCCGTCATCTCGCTCTATGCGCGGGGTCTGACGAGGCGCGAGATTGAGCAGCATGTGAAAGAAATCTACGGCGTGGAGATCTCGCCGCAATTCGTCTCGCGCGCCACCGAAGAGCTCCAACAACAGATCGTCGAGTGGCAGAGCCGGCCGCTCGAACGTGTCTACCCGATCGTCTTTGTCGATGGGCTACGAGTGGCTGTGCGCACCGACAGAGGGGTGCTTAAGAAATGTGTCTACACCGTTTTGGGCGTCAGCGCCTCCGGCAAACGGGAAGTGCTCGCCGCCCGCGCCAATTACACAGATCAAGAGAATGCCAAGTCCGGTCCGGCCGACAATTCCACGGACCTGTGACTCAGCATCAGGAACAAGGCCGCATAGCTCAGTGCCAAGATGAAAAAAGCCGTCGACATGATCCAGCCATGCGGTCCGATGGCCCATTCGCTCACGGTGTGCCAGGAAGGATCAAAGGTCCGGTCTGAGGAAGATCAAGACGATGAGTAGAACCTGATACGCAGTGATCGCTCCAATCGCCAGCTGTGCTGCTCTGATTGAGATGGCGGGCGACGTATCTTCAAGGCTTGTGCCCGTCATAGCCGTTCTCCTGGAATGTGTGTTGTTTCCACGATGGATTTCGGCTTGCGACGCAGCTGAATCGCATGCCATGCAACGAGTAGTACCCACGCACAGTTGGACAATACAATGAGGCGGTCCGCCCACCCGTGCAGTGCAAGTACGCCAGGCGGCAGCGATTTCGGCGCATGCTGAGGCAAATGGCCCCCATTCGCCCGCGACAGTTGCATCATCATGATCGCCATTGTGGCCGCGAGCAGGACGACACTGATCCAGCTTAGGTTGGCGATCGAGAGAAGCGCTTTTCGTAGCGTGTTCCACTCTTCGTTGTGGCCTAGAGCAATACTCACTAGCAAGGCTGCAATGGGGAAGCCGATAACCCCAAGCAGACCTGCGATGCCATGCCCGATTTCGTGTGTGATGTCAAAAGCGGAAGCCAGTGCCTCGCCAATGCCAGCGATCACCAGAACCCACAAGCCCACCTTTCCAGCACTGGTTCGGACCTGGCCCCAAATGGCGATCACCAACGCCCATGAGCCAATGCCCCAGGACAAAAACATCAGCGAAAGCACCCAGGCATAGTGACCGAATGCATATTCACTCACCATGCGCCAGGCCGGCGAAAATTCGGGGCTTAATACATGCAGGCTAACCAGAAGCAAAATTGTGGCGCTAGTCGAGAGAATGGCTAACCAGGCTGCCGGTTCCACGATTTGCGACGAATTGTTCGCCGAAAAAAGAGAGCTTGTCGTCTTGTTCATTCAATCCTCCCAGAGTTCGCAGACCGCCATTGATCTGGCGGACGATCCGCTCGCACCTCGCGCGCAATCAAGATGGCGCAAGCTAGCCTGGCCAAGCGGTGCTTGGTCAACACTGCTAAATAATCTCCTTTATCCTTGCCAAGCCACCGCGCAGTGCTTTGCCGGGTGAATACTTAGGAGATCATCGCTTCCAATCGCGCGTAGCTCGCTTCCATGCCGCTTTCCATACCGCTCGCAAGCATGGCGTCCCGTGTCTCAGTATCGGGCAACGTCATTCGGATCGTCATCAACGTGCCTGTACCGTCCGCATCAAATCTCGTTTCAACGTGGTTGTCGGGCGTAGGATCGGGCAGATGCATCCGCTCGACATGAACGATCCGGTGGTACGGCTCCAATTCGAGATATTCGCCCGTGAGATAAAATCCACGCCCTTTCCCATTCGTCCACTCGTAACGAATCTTGCCGCCAGGCTTCGCCTCATTGATGCAGACGGGCATTGTCCAGCCTTCCGGACCGAGCAGCCATTTCTGGATCAATTCCGGATCGGTGTGCGCGCGGTACACAGCTTCGCGAGGTGCGGCAAATCGCCTGGTCACAACCACGTGCGTGTCACCCTCAGTCTTCAGCGTCAACTTGCTCATCGTTTTTCTCCCTTTTTGGTCTTCGGTGGTTCCATGCCGGCCAGAACCTCGTCCAGCCGGTCGTAATTCCTTTCCAGCGCTTTTCGCAACATTGCAAGCCATTGGTCCATAACTTCAATACCCGCCTTTGCGAGACGACGCGGACGCCTCGTGCCCTCCACCCGGCGTGTAACGAGTCCTGCATCTTCGAGTACTTTCAGATGTTGAGAGATCGCTGGTTGCGTCATCTCGAAGGGCTCAGCCAGTTCCATGACAGTCGCTTCGCCCTTGGCAAGACGTGCAAGAATTGCGCGACGTGTTGGATCAGCCAAAGCAGAAAACGCGGCATCGAGATCCACAGCCTCATTCATAAAAGATAGTTTATATAAGCAATGGCTTACTGTCAAGGGAGAAATTAGTATTAATGGCAGCCTCTTCCACCCGTGTCGGCTGCGATAGATTCCAACGGTTTGAGTCAGCAAAAGAACCAGTTCAGCGAGTGGTTCGTTGACTAAGTCGACGACCAGCGGAGTGGGAACTGAATACCCGATCGGAAGCCTTCTTTCTACCTGAGTTCGTTGCCATCGATGGCGCGGCTACACTAGTCGTGACGCCAATTGCGTACGCCGTAGCGAATAACCTGTTGGGCCAAAAGCCTTCGAGCGTCGATCCAATTCCGAGGCTCGGAACTCATGTGAATGGATATCTGCCACCTTGTTCACTGTCGGATGTTGATGCCCTAGGCAACTGGTCGATCCCGTTTTGGTGTTTGAGAACAATTTGCGCAGTGCGTTGCTAGGGTAAAACATGGAATCGACCCTGATTGAACTCGACGGCAGACTGGTGCGGCTTGAAGCACTCACCCTCGACCACGCCGAGCGTCTTGCCGCTGCTTCTGCGGATGACGTTCAGCTTTACCGATGGAGCCCCGTTCCTCAAGGTCGTGCGGAGACAATGAACTATATCCGCACGGCAATCAACTGGCGTGAGGCAGGAACAGCGCAGCCGTTTGCCATCGTTCGAAAATCCGATGGCCTGGTCGTCGGTTCAACACGTTTCTGGAACATAGAACGTTGGCAATGGCCGGATCATCATGAGAGGGGAGTCCTGGATACACCGGACGTTTGTGAGATCGGGTACACATGGCTAAAGAGTTCGGCAGTGCGGACAGGCATAAATCGGGAGTCGAAGCTGCTTATGCTTTCGTATGCATTCGAACAGTGGCGAGTCCTCCGCGTCTGCCTGCATACAAATGCCCAAAATGAGCGTTCTCGTCGGGCTATCGAAAGTATCGGGGCGAAATTCGAAGGCATTCTCCGAGCGCACAGGATAGCAGCGGATTCAAGGCCGCGCGACTCAGCGCGTTACTCCATTCTTCTTTCCGAATGGCCGTATGTGCGACGCCAGATCGAAGGGGGGTTGGGGCTGACGCCGAACGGCACCTAAGCTCACCAGACGTGAGAGCCGTCCTGGCCTTAGCAAATCTTCGGGCCTCAAACAGAGCGCTGCTTCTGCGAGCCCGCCCGTCAGCGGGCGCGCACCGGATGGACGTCGCGGTGCGCTGGCCATTGTCGGGCCGACATTCGCTGTGCAGGCGTGCACCAAGCGCCGAATGCGGACCGCCGTTACGGAGCGAGCGCGCCGGGAAGTCGGGGCCAGGGCTGCCTTCCGATTCTTCTTCATTTCTTCCGATTGCGGCCGGAATTTCGGATAACGCGTGCCACGGCCGGAGGGAATACGCTGCGACGACGTGAGCAATGTCTTAAGCGAAGACAAGAAACACCAAGTGATTGGATTAAGCCGGCTCGGCTGGTCCTTGGGGCGACCCATCGAAGCGACCGTATGATCCGCCGAGAGATGATCAGCGGCTATTTGCGAGCCGCCGGCCTCCCGATACGGCCGCCTGGCGGGACGGTCTTCGCCGATCCCGAACGACGGAAGCGCTGATTAACCGAATCGCACATCGCTTTCAACAGCGTTGCGACGGCGGCGCTCAACGCGTCCGCAAGCGGGCAACAGATTGCCAAATTCTGCCCGACGCACTTGGTGGTAGGATCTTGGAATTCTGGCAGCTCTAACCATCGCAGCAGCGTGCGGTGCCGATCGCTGTGGCAGGGTCTTACGGGTCCAGTCTTCCCCGACGAGCCAATTATTGCGCTCGTTTGAGATCCTGCGCCCAATTGGTCTCCCACGTCTGACCACCATCTGGCGAGAACGCCTGCTCCCACTGACATGACGTTTGGGTGATCTTGGACCATATGAATCTTATGCGGACTGGTTTTCCGTTGAAGGTATCGTCCGCGTAAAACGTTCCTACGCCGTTGTGGAAGCTGCCTCTCACGGGCGGATCCAGGGGCGCTAGTGGCGCCCGACTGTCGAGCCACCAGATCGACCACTGCTGCGACTTGGCGTCAAACGAACGCGGAGCCACGCCACGATAAGTGCCGCCCGGAAGCTCGAACACGTCGTCATCGACATTAGCGTAGCCGCCCATCAACGGCTGGCTGACCAATGTCCCTTCGAATTCGATCCACTGGTGATTGTTGGCAAGCCGCTCCTTCAGCTTTCGATGATGAACTCGCCAGTGACCTACTAAGAAATCGAAGTCATGGAGTCCGGGGACTGCACTTTCTGGCTGACCCACCTTTTCTCCCGAACTCTGGGAAGACTGCGCTACCGAGAGGCCCGGCCCGGCCAGGGCGACGCTCAGCAGCGCCATGATGGCAATGTGGCAATGTGTCTGCACGGTTGTCTCCTCTGCGTTTTGTAACGGCGATCGGTAAATTCAAAATATCAGTACCAAGTGAAGAATTGCGAGTAGCGCAACGAGCGCATACTTACGACGCTCCGTTTAGTAACACCCAACGGCTCCGCATCCTAATTCTGTTTGTCAACGTCCGCCTCTCCGCTGCCGCCGTGGAAGAAGCTCAGGTCCTGCGGTGCAGAAAGTATCTCGCTGCTTGCGCCCACGCGCTCGAATGTAAGATTGACAGAACGCTCGGCGATCGGTCGCGTCCGGTGACGAACGCCTCGGATGACGGTGAGCATAGGCCCTGGCAAGAGCTTCACGGTGCGGTCATCAAAATCAATTAAGAGACCACCTTCCAGCGCGAGGAAGCTCTCATCGGAATCGGGATGACAGTGCCAATCATACGCCTCCGTCATCGTGCTGATACGGATTTCGTGTTCATTGACCTTGGCGATCGAATGGTTGTCGTACCCCTCAGCCGTTGCTGATTCGAGCGCGAGGCTGATGACTTCGGAAGTAGAATTTTGCATTCGAAGCCAGTATTGGGGCACGTGAAAGACTGGGGGCGATCCGACCGTGTTTGCTGGAGCGCAGAAACTCAGCAATGTATTGTAGTCAGCCTTCCGATTACATCAGACCATCGTAAAGCCGTCACGACTCCAGCGCTCGCTGCCCACGCCGTGGTGAACAACGAACAGTCCGTTTGGATCATATTGCTGCTTGACCTGAGCGAGGCGCGGCCAATGCTCGCCCCAGTAAGCGTGTTGCCAGTCGGGAAGGAAGTAATCGGACTCGGAAAGATAGCTGCCGCCGTCCGGGGAGGCTTGCCGAAGCACGCGGGCGGCAGTCGTTATAGCGGCCGCATCTCGTCTGGCGGCGGCAAAATCAGGTGCGGGCAGTCCTGCGAAGGCGCTCGCTCCGGCATCGGCGATGATCGCAAGCGCGAAGGCATTCAGCACTTGCGGATTCATTGCAGTGTCACGCGATGCGGAAATCGCGTCCTCCGGCGCGCCAGCGAGACCCTTGTTGAAGTGCAGCGTCACGGACCAGTGTCGGCTTGCCGAGAACCAAGCGTCGATGAACTGCGCGCGCCGCGCTGGCTGAAGCAGTTCCGCAGGCAACCATAGCGAGCTATAGCCATGCCAGAAGGTGCCGGCTTCCCCCGTATTTCCCGCCCACCAGTAGTCGCCTGTCTTCGCGTCCGGCCGTTCATCAGACACAATCATCGACTGTATATGCTGACGCAAGAACGAACTGTCCCACATCTTTTGCGCCGGCAGTGATAAGACGGTCAACGGTTGGAGAATTTTGTATTCGGAGGGGCTGGCCGTCACGAAGCCTGCAAGATTCCTCCAGGCGAGCCTTGCAGTATCGCCGTCAATCCCCTGGAACAGCATCGTCACTGCAAGAGTGTTGTCTGCCGTTGCGCGGACTTGTTCACCCCAATTTGGGTTGAAGAGCTCCGTTGCATAGAGAGCTACGAACTGTTCGATTAGGCGTCGGAAGGCATCGTCGGAAGCCGCTTTCACCTCCCAGAGAACCACACCGAAAGTCTTGGGGAGGTCGTGAGTGCGGAGGGTCACCCGCGTGACGATCCCGAACGTTCCCCCACCGCCGCCCTTCAGAGCCAAGAACAGATCGGGTTCTCGGCTTTGATTGACAATTCGGATTTCACCGTCCGCTGTAACGACCTCCGCCTCAAGCAGGCTGGCCGCCGCAAGGCCAAACCTTTTCGAGAAGCTGCCGAAACCACCGCCTTGCACGAGCCCTGGAACGCCGACGGTCGTGCAGCCGCCGCCCTGGACGTAGCGCCCACTCTTAGTGGTGACCACATTGTAGACATGCAGCCAGATACATCCTGCGCCGACAGACACGGCTGGGACGGGGATTGTGTGTGAGTCTCTTGGTTCGAACGCATCGTGGAGCGTAATTTCATTCATGTCATGCGTAAAAACAAGCAGCGAGTCGGGCGCGTTCGACCCACCAAAATAACTGTGTCCCCCGCCCTTAACGGCAAGGCGGACACGGTGTTTCGCCGCGAAGCGTACCGCAGCGGCAACGTCGGATGCACTTTGCGCAGCGACGACGTAGGCACTGGGCTCCGATCTCCAGGCGTCAATCCATCCGGAAGATTGCGTGAATGCCGGATGACTACCGAGATAAAACGGGTTGGATAGCAGCTTGTGTGCTGATGCGGGATTAAGCGTTGGCATCGTCACGCGTTGCAGCCGGCCGCCAACATTGCGACCGAGGGAGGCCCATTGGCCCGCACTCGGCCAACCCATACCGCCCGGCCGGACCCGATCAGCGGTCGCGCCAACGGTGGATCCTGTAGCATTTGACCGCAACAGCCCAAGGCCCATGCCGACGAGAAAGTCGCGTCGCCTCATTCCACGGGCGTATTTCATCTCTGCGTTAAGGCCATAATACGTTCATTTCATCAGACCGAGACAACTGAATTCTAGCTGACCTCTAAACGTGCCCAAACGAGGGTTTAGGCGCCAAAAATCGAGACCCTCGCGCTGATTAATAAGCATCAGTTTATATAAACACTGGTTTATTGTCAAGGGAGAAATCAACCTTAAACGGCATCATCGTCAAAGCGGAATAGAGGAGGCATTAAAGCTTTCGGAGTCGGCCACGAGTACTGGTGGCACAAGCGCTGTTACTGGCGCGGGCGCCTGGCAGATTATAATCGCCCAGAATGGGAAAGACAGCCGCAGTATTCTTCACGCTCGTATTGGCCTCCGGCTCCGCCCAGGAAAAGACCCCCACCGGGCGTCCCCGCGCTTCCGACCTCCATCTGAAGGTCGGCATCTTGCCCGTAGGTCCGCTCAATGCGATCACGGATGTCGCTGGCGTGAAGGTCGGAGAAAAGACGATCATTCGTGGAGACAACATTCGCACCGGGGTAACCGCGGTCTTGCCCGATTCCGGTAATCTCTATCGCCAGAAAGTGCCGGGCGCAGTCTTCGTCGGTAACGGCTTCGGAAAGCTCACCGGCTCAACTCAGGTGGAAGAGATGGGCGATATCGAAGCTCCTATTTTGCTCACCTCAACTACGAGCGTGCCTCGCGTGGCCGATGCGCTCACAACGTACGTGCTGAAACTGCCTGGCAACCAGGATGTTCTATCCGTAAATCCGGTCGTCGGCGAGACAAATGACGGATACCTAAACGATATTCGTGGACGTCACATCACGCCCGAGGATGTGTTCGCTGCCATCGATAATGCCAAAGAGGGCCCGATTGAGGAGGGTGCTGTTGGCGCTGGTACAGGGACAGTCGCGTTCGGTTGGAAGGGTGGAATCGGAACCTCGTCTCGCCGCCTTCCGCCGAACCTTGGAGGCTACACCGTTGGTGTTCTGGTCCAAACGAATTTTGGGGGCGTCCTAACCATCGCAGGCGCGCCGGTCGGCATTGAGTTAGGCCAATACTATCTCCGTCAACAACTTAAACAGGCTGGGAGCGGGACAGACGGCGGAAAGGGCTCGTGCATGATCGTGGTGGCGACTGACGCGCCGATGGATGCTCGTAACTTGAAGCGACTCGCAGCGAGGGCCCTCCTCGGCCTGGCTCGCACAGGGAGTGCCGCATCAAACGGCAGCGGCGATTATGCGATCGCGTTCTCGACCGCGCCGCAGGTGCGTATCAACACGGCTGATAAATCCTTAACCCGGCGCGTCGAACTCATGACAAACGACGCTATGTCGCCATTGTTTCTCGCCGCCATTGAGGCCACGGAGGAGGCGATCTACAACTCTATCTTCAGAGCCACTACAACGACAGGAAATGGACACACCGTGAACGCCCTTCCCATCGATGAAACGGTCAGCATTCTCCGAAAATACCGAGTGCTCAAGTGAGCCTTGCGCTGCCAAGGTCGCCCAACGAAAGTGACGCAATACCTTCCGAAAGTCTCATCCGAGGTTGAAGCGGACCGTCGCCACTTCCTCGGCTAGTTACGTTCGAATCGCACTGCGTAGATTTCGCTCCATGTGATCAGAGTCAACTATTTTTCCCGTTCGCGGTCAACTATTTTTCCCTTTTTTTTGAGCGAGCATAGTCGTGGTCGGGCGGTGGGAATGTGAGAAAACGCGCGAGCGTTTTCCAAGGGCTGTGGGAAGCGGTTTTTGCTTTCCATCAGGCCGTCATTTCCAGGGCCATCTTGGGTTGTTTACGATTCTTCTTTGGCCTTCTTGGCCTGTTCGACTCGGTAGCTCGGGATGTTGAGCTCGAGGATGACGCAATGATGAACGAGGCGGTCAATCGCGGCCGCCGTGGTCATCGGATCTTTGAAGATCCCTTCCCACTTCGAGAACGGCAGATTGCTGGAGATGAAGACGCTGCCACGCTCGTAACGTTCGGCCAGTAGAGTGAACAGCACCTCCATCTCTTCCCGACTCTGTTGCACGTAGCCGAGATCATCAATGATCAGGCCTTCGAAGTGCGCCAGCTTCTTGAGGAAGCGGCTAAGCTTGAGGTCGCGTTTGGCAACCAATAGATCCTGCACCAGAAGCGCCGAGGTGGTGAAGTACATGCGCCGGCCGCGAGCAATCAGTTCCTGGCCGATGGCACAGAGAAGATGAGTCTTGCCGCTGCCGGGATTCCCGAACGCCAAGACGTTTTCACGCCGGTCCAGCACTTCCCCTTCGATGAGCGACTTGGTTAAGATCGCCACCTTTGGGGGCAGCCGTTTCAGGTTGAAGTTGGCTAAGGCTTTCTCTGCCGGAATGCGCGACTGACGCAGCAACCGTTGGATGCGCTTCTGCTGGCGATCTTGACTTTCGCGAGTGACCAGATCCAGCAGGTAACGTTCATAACTCAGGGTTTCGCGCTCCGCCAGACGAGCTGCTTCTTCGTAGGTCCGCCGCACTGTGGGTAAGTGCAGTTCCGTCAGACTCTCGGTAAGGGCGGCTTTGACATCCACGATATCGGTCGTCATGCCGCCGTGTCTTCCCTTGTCAGCAGGTCGTCGAAGACCGCGAGCGAGACTGGGTCTACAGCAATGTTGGTCAGCGGAGCGGGAGCATTGTCCTCCGTCAAGCGAGCGGTTTCTTCCGCGTTCAGAGCTTGCTGACTCCCCAGCAAAAACCGAATGGCTCCTTCGACCAATGCCTCTCCGCGGCGAGCTGCCAACAACAGGAGCGCCAGGTACTCTTGAGCACCACGTTTCGGACCGTGCTCTTCGCGCAAGGCATCGTAAGCCAAACGGAACCAGCTGGTCGGGAACAGATCGCTCCGGTAGCGATAATTTTCAAACGCTCCCGGCTTTCGGACCAGCCAATCGATAATGTGGCGATAGTCGATCCGGTGTTTGCTTCGGCCGCGCAAGCGCGGCAGCTCTTCTACTTTCCGATCGGCGTACCAGATCTCGACCATATCGGGGCCCACTCGTGCGTCCACCATCTCGCCAATCAGCCGGCTATGCACCGAGTAGATGTTTCGGTGAACTGTCACCAGGCTGCCTGGACTGACTCGCACCCGTTCCCGTCGCACCGAATCGAGCCGCTGCTCGGGAAGCGGCCGCAGTTGTGCCACTTCGTCTAGATATCGTTCTCTCCGGCCGGCATTCAACCGCGTAAACAGCTTGCTCAAGAACACCTGGTAGGCTGCCACCGCCGGAAAGTCCCGGCTGCCCCGCATTAGTAACGCTTGCTCGGCGGCTTGCTTAAACCGATAATGCCGTTGTTCCACATCTCCGTTTTCATTCGCCTGACCGGCTTGGATCTTCTGACCACTGATCCGGTAATGCCGCAACAGCCCTTCATAGGCTCGCGTGAACTCTTTGGCATCGCACAGATTGTTCACCGCCGCGCTCATCCGATCCGTTCGATGTTCCCAAGGCACGCCGCCCAGTTGCCAGAGTGCATTCTGCAGCCCTTCGCTTAGACTCTCAAATGTCTCTGAATAACAGATGCTTCCTGTTTCCCAGTTCGAATAACTCAGGACAAAGTGATAAATGAGATGCGGAAACGACTGGCCATTGATCGTCACCCCCAGTTCCCGGCAGTGCGTAAAATCCGATTGGCACAGTTCGCCCGGCCGATGCTCTTGCGCAAAGAACACCTCGCGTGGCGGCCCTTCCGTCGCTCGCCAGTAGCTAATCCGGCGCCGCAATGTCCGCACCTGCCCGTCACTGAACCGGCCCGGCTGCGCTTGCTGCAGATGCTCAAAGATGGTCTTCGCCTGCAATCCTGGTTCGACGGCGAGCAACTGTCGAATCTCGTCCCAGCTATCGGCGAACGGATCAGGTCGCGTTCGCCACGTATGCTTTGGTCGCATCTCGCCTGGTAGGCGCCGATCCCGCAGGTACTTTCGCGCTGTCTTCGGGTCCATGCCCGCCTTCGCCGCCGCAATCTCCAACGCCCACTTCCGCCCTGCCAGCCGCCAGAGTCGCTTTACCTGCTGATCGCTCACCATACAAGTCGTCTCCGACTTGTACCGCTTTCGCCTTCCTCGCCATCGGGATTTTTAATTGTCCCTGGCTGAATTATGATTGTCCGTGATCACCATGGCAGGGAACGGCCCTGGCCGGTCAGCGAGAGGGCGGGAGGGTGCCGGAAGCGGCAATGACTGCCGAAATTAGCTCGATGTCATCGCCGATCCCGAACGACGGAGGCGCTGAGTAACCGAATCGCACAATCGTAATTTTCTGCGACGGCACGATGTAGATGCGTTGGCCTAGAAAGCCGCTCGCAAAGAACCCGTCGGCAGGAAAACCATTTGCGATCCTCAGTTTCGCCAGGCGGCTGCCGCCATCATTCGTCCAAAAGCCCGCTCCGTAAGGTGTCCCCAAAGTTGATCGTCGAGACCATTCAACCCATCTTTCTGGTAGGATTCGTTGGCCGTTCGCTGCCACTCCGTCGCTTCGGTAGAGTTCGCCAAAGCGGGCAAAGTCTCGCGCCCTCGCGTAGGCGAACGTAGAGCCAATGAACGTCCCACGTCCATCGAACTCCAGCGTGACTCCGTGAATGCCAAGCGGGGTAAATAGCTCGCGATGTGCAAATTCCCCCAGACCGGCCGCGCCACCACCCACCTTCTGTCCAATGAACCGGTCGAGAATGAGAGTGTTTGCCGAGGTGTACTCCCAGGTACTGCCAACTGGTCTCTTAAGGCGATGTGAAGCCGCAAAGGCAGCCATGTCGCTGTTCAGGAATTCCATATCCGACACTGGATCGAATCCAGTTCCCGTCTCCTCACACGCAAGGCCACTTCGCATGCGAAGCAAATCTTCTAGGGTGATTTTACGGCGCGGGTCGTCCGCGTGGCTCCATTCCGGTGCGCCAACCTGCTGATCCACCGAAACGCGGCCTTGCCGAACGAGAATTCCAAGCAACGCATTCGTAATCGATTTTGCAACCGAATAGCTCAGCAACTCAGTTCCACGGCCGTACCCAGGCGCGTACCGTTCGGCAACAATCCTGCCGTTCTTGACCACAACGACGGCCTTCACATTCTTAACCGGCTGGCCCCGCGTTTCGGCAAAAACCTTTTGAATGGCCGCAACGATTGAGGGGTCTGAAGACGATACCGAATCGGCGGATGCAAACGGCGTATCGTCTAGCGAATCCGCCGTTACCGGTAGCAACGGTTCATTCTCTGAGTACTCGATACGACAGCCGTACCCGGGCGTGAATTTTGCCTGTACGCTGAAGAGGCCTGCCAAGCTTGAAGTAACCGAATGCTTTCCAGCATTTTCGCTGTACTTAATCAGCTTCGCGGTGGGCCCGAGCACAAGACGGACATGTTCGTCGAAGACTTTGGCCGGATCTAATCCGGATATGTACTTGGCTGAACAAAGCGTGTGTGTTGTCATCCCTGCGGCCACTCGCGCCGCCTTGTCTGGCCTATACACAGCCTCCGCCACGCCGAAAAACAGGAGGAGAGCGAGTCCAGCGAAGCGCAGCATGCGCATCCTTGCACTCCGTTTAGTAATACTCAACGTCTCCGCATCCTACTTCTGTTGGTAAACGTCCGCCGCGCGAAGCTTGGCGAAGATGTCTTTGTGAGTATCTGCATGATGCGCCGCCCCGAAGTTGACCTTTAACAAGGAGCTACTACTTCCGGAAGATCACATTCTCGAAGATCATTTTCTGCGGCTTGTTGATCGTCGCATTGACTCGCTTTCGTCTACGAGACTTTGAAGGGAAGCTACAGTCATGTCGCCTCCTTCATGATCGTTCTCAGAAGGTTATGAAACAGCTTCTAGTCTAATGCCCGGCAGACGCCGAAATCAAAGTCTTGCCGCCTGCTCCCCAGAGCACCAGTGCGCTGCCCAGCCCAGCCACAACCCGTCGCACATCGACGTTGTCGTTCTCAGTTCCGCCAGGCAGGGATGCCGCGAGGCCGCACACAAGGCACATCGCCAGCGCGGTCCAAAGGAAGACGCGAAGGTCTGTCGCCTTCCACAGCCCAAGGAAATGCAGCCCGACGATGAATCCGATCGCAGGTAATAGAAACTGCGGCTGCGCGAACCGTTTTAGCAACCAGATCGTCGCCAAGATAGCAGCCGCCTCGAACGCGACTGTCATGCCATAGATGTGACCGCGGAAGGTGCCCGACGGACGTTGTTTGTGGGGCAAGGTGAGCGCCACGATGAGAACCGCTGAAATACCAATACAGGAAGCGAGAGCCCAAGCCTGGCAGGGACGTGGCAGCGCTGTCGCCCCGGCAATCCCCCAAGCACAGCCAAATGCGACGCCCACTACCGACCCAATGGTCGGTCCATCCATTTCAACGGGAGTTCCATTTTCGACCTCAAAGCTCTTGCGATTCATGAGCCTTACCCCTTCCGTCGTCATTTAGGATTAATGCTCCAGTGGTCATTTTCCCTTTCACTGCGGTGGCCCACCCATACTTCGCATCCGTTCGGTCACAGCTCGTCCCAAAGCAGTCAACGCCTTGAGTGGGCGCATCATCACATGGAATTCGGCGACTAGGCCGTTCGATGTCATTCGCAGATAGTCGACACCGTGAAGCCGGACACCGCCCACGTCGGCACGGAAGATCAGCGCGTGCGATTTCGCGTAGCCTTCGACGACATCGGGATACTCGAAATTCTCGAAGATAGAAAAGACAACCTGCAGAATCTGGGTGGCGGCTTCTTTGCCGGTAGTCGGCTCATCGTTAATAGGGGTGTACAGCCGCATATCGTCCGCGAACATTCGGCATACCTGGTATGGTCCTTCGATTGGAGAGCCTGTGCAAACGCGTTAATATTCATCTGCTGATCCTTTATTCTGAATGTTCATTGTTGCCAGGGTGAACCGAATGTCTGCAGCTTCGGGTTTTCGAGCGCGGAATCGAAATCGCGAGTCGTCTTCTCGAACCTCGATTTGGACGTCCACCATTCCTACACCTCCAAGCCGCTTCTCGAAGTCTTTCGGATCAACTATGACCATCGTGTCGAACAGATGCAGGAGCCGAAGCCGCCACGTTCGAAGACTATCCGTTCCCACAAAAACGCCGCCCGGTCGTAGAACACGGACGACTTCGCCCAGCAGGCGGTCCTGTAGCGAAGGGGACGGGACATGATGAAGCATTGTGAAACAGACCACCACGTCAAAGGTGCTCTCTTTCAGCGATAATGAGGTCGCATCCTCACAAAGGACGCTGACATTGCGGGCCGCCATACGACGCGTGAGCGCCTCGGCCAAGCGAGGGTCGATCTCTACGCAAGTCAGATGTTCGACGCGACCGCAAATTGCCTCCGTCGCGACGCCGTAACCCGGCCCGATCTCCAGAACGCGTGCTCCCGGCGGGATGTTCTCAATGGCCCATGGAACAAGCTCTCGTTGGACAATCCTCCTCCAGCCAGACGAACCGCACAGCCAATGGTGGACCCGATTCATCGGGAGGCAGTCAGCGTCTGGTTAACGACCTCTTTCATGATTTGTTCGAGAACCTGCAGGCGGCCGAGGTTTGGAACCTCGCGAACGCGAACTACGCTCCCCAGATCGAGGCACTGATTCTTCCGGCTGTCAAAGGCTGGCCACTCGGGTAAGCCCGCTGAGTTTGGATTGCCCGCGCGGGCAAACTGCGTCCAATAGGTCCGCATTGCTAGGCCGAGTTCATCCGCTCCGGGACTGCGCGTCCAGTCCCCGGAAAATGAACCGGCCAGAAAATGTAACTCTTCACCATGGTACGCGCCGAGTCGGGCCCGATCGCCCCCATTTGCCCACGAGAAGTAATAGAGGTAAGCCTTTTCGCCCGCCCTCGACATCGCCTGCGCCATGGAGTAAGCACCGTACTCGAAAGAATCATTCTGAACCTCCAAATATCGGCCAGGTACTTCGGTATCGGAACCGGCCGGGTATAGCTCAAACTCCCGTTTTGCATATTCGCCCGCGTCGTTCCTCAGATACCGGTTGAATTCATATATGTTCTTTACGCTATGCGCTAACACAGTCGCCTCGTCCGCGTTGCTGCCGACAAGAACCGGAACGCGAACCTGGCGGCCTTCGGCAAAAACTCTTGTCGGCTGTTCCGGAACAATCCAGCCATCCACAAATGGCATCGAAGTGAAGCTCCGGATCGGAGCGCCATGCTTTGAGAATCTCCTCGGGCGAAGCGCTGCGCATCTGGCGCAAGACGTCCGGACCGCTCGCGATCCCAAGATCGCGCGCGAGTCGTCGTCCCATGTCTTCGCCGTCGCTGGAGATCTGGTTGTACTCGAGCGGCGTACGGATGTCTTCGTTCAGAACTCCCTGGCAGTCGCCGCTTTGCATAATCGCCCGCTGGAACCGGCCCTGTGCCAAAGAAGAGGACATCAGAAGACAGGCGTCCACCGCGCCGGCTGACTGGCCCGCCAACGTAATATTCTTTGGATCGCCTCCAAACTGTGCGATATTGCGCGCCACCCACTTCAGCGCGTGGAGTTGATCGAGCAAGCCGTAGTTTCCCGAAGAGTGATGCCCGGATTCGCCGGTGAGGGCCGGATGGGCGAGGAATCCCAAGGGGCCGAGCCGATAATTGAAGCTCACAACAACAACGCCCAGCGGCGCTAATGACGGTCCAATTCCATCCTGCTGACTTCTGCCGGCCTTATTTCCACCCCCGTGAATCCACACAATCACCGGCAATTTCGCGTCGGCGGAGAGCCGTGGCGTCCAGACGTTTAGGTAAAGGCAATCTTCGCTCCAGGGAAGCTGCGGCAGCCAACTGGCAGGAAGCTGAGGGCATGATGCGCCAAACTGCATCGCATCACGCCTGCCTGCCCATGCGCGTGCGGGCTGTGGGGCTTTCCACCGAAGATCTCGGACTGGAGGGGCTGCGGTAAGGGATGCCGAGGAACGCCGCCACGCGACCCTGAGCGGAGGCGGCCCATGTTCCGACGAGAACGCCCGCATCCACCGTCGCATCCGGCTGCGGCAACGATCCCTGAGTTTTCCGGCGTAAATAGTCCATCCGGTATTCCGTCGTCCAGGTGCGACCGTTATCCGCTGACCGTTCCCAAATCTGCTGGCTATGATCGGCGTCCACGCGCACAATCCTCACTCGCTTGACAATGGCGTGACCGTTCTCGTCCCGGCTGGGTCCCTGGAGTTCGGCAACGCCTGTCGTCACTGTTCCCTTAAGCGCATGCATGCGGCCCTGATTGTCCACGAACAGGGCGCGCCAGGCTTTGTCATCGGCGTTGTAGGCCAGAGTGTTCTCGCCCTTATGGTTGGTTGTATCGCTGCTCCAGCTTTCAGTCACCAGGCAGCCGTCCAGCGATGTAGACCTTGCTGTGCCCTGTGCCTGGGGCATCTGGAGACTTGACCGTCCAGTCGCCCAGCCAGTAATCCAGTTGCTGAACGTAGTCTGTACAGGGTGGCGGGTCGGCCGCCAGACAAAAACTGGTTCCCGCAAGCATCACTAAGAGAATTCGTCCACCAATTCCACTGATTTGATCCGTCATCAGACCATCGTGCACCCAACGGCATACTGTCGCAATGTAGCTGTAGCGACATAAGATAATTCATATGCGACAAAACATTGAGCGGGAGAACGATCCCGGCTCCGGCGTATCGATTTCCACTCATGCTCGCGACTACTCGCGCAGATTTCACATCCAGCCGCATGCCCATGGGTCGGATCAACTGATCTACGCTAGTTCCGGAGTGATGGAAGTGTCATCCGGTCAGAGCCTCTGGACGATTCCGCCGCATTTTGGCCTGTGGGTCCCCGCGCGAACACGCCACGAAATCCGAATGCCCGAATGCGTCTCCCTGCGGACGCTTTACCTGCGCCCTAGGCTGGCTATCCTGAAGCAGGAATGTGCGGTTCTTCACGTGAGTCCTCTCCTTCGCGAGCTCGTGCTGGAGATCATACGACGTGAAAAACTGCGCTACCGCAACCGAGTGGAGCGTGCCCTGCGCGACCTGCTGGTCGAGGAACTGAAACGCGCTTCTCCGGTTCGCACGGTTGTAGTGATGCCGAGGGACCACCGCGCCGCTGCCGTCGCCCAGCAGGTCATGGCAAACCCCGCCGACCGCACTTCATTGCGCGCAATGTGCGCATCGGCTGGCGCCAGTGTCCGGACCATCGAGAGAGTATTTCGCAAAGAGGTCCGAACTGGCTTTGAATCATGGCGGCGGCAGGTGCGGCTCATGAAAGCCGTCGAACTGCTCATTTCCGGTCGGAGCGTGAAGGAAACAGCTTTCGAAGTCGGCTATCAGAATCCGAGCGCTCTCGTATCCCTGTTTCGCGCCACTTTCGGAACGACGCCTAAAGTATGGATCTCTGCTTTGGAACGTCTTAGGTGAGCATCATCTCGCGGTTCCGACTCGCGGCTAGATCGCGTGTAACGGCCTACCGTGGATCAATCTACCCTTCGCGACTAGAACGAAGCCGCTGGCGCGGCGGCCGGACGAGCGTTTCGGACGATTGAAGAATTAGCGTTGGTTGCAGAGAAAGGAGTTCTCTGTGACCATACTTCTGCAGCGGATGCGCGAGGAACTCGTGCGCCGCACCTATTCGGAAACAACGATCCGTTCTTATCTGCATGCGGTGGAGGCGTTCCGCCAACACGTGCAGAAGCGGCTCGATCATCTCGGACCTGACGATCTTCGCCGCTATCAGGTGTATCTGCTCGAAGACAGGAAACTGGCGAACGGCACCGTCGTCATCCAGATTTCTGCGCTTCGGTTCTTCTACATCAAGGTTCTGAAGCGCCGGGATATGAAGGAGGATCTGCCCTACCCCAAGCGCCTGAAGCAACTACCGGTCGTCCTCAGCCAAGAGGAAGTTTCCCGGCTGATCGACTGTGCTCGGAACCTGTTCCATCGAGCGATGCTCCTGACGATGTACGCAGCCGGACTCAGGCGCAGCGAACTATGTCGCCTGAAGGTCAGCAACCTCGATAGCCAGCGCATGATGCTACGGATCGAGCGGAGCAAGAACGGCGTGGATCGTGATGTTCCCTTAAGTGCGAAGTTACTCGAGACACTGCGCGAGTATTGGCGGTGGATGCGGCCCAAGACTTATTTGTTTCCGGGCACACAAAACGGCTGGCGTGCCGATAAGCCGATTACTCCGAAGGTCATCTGGGAAGCTGTTCAGCAAGCCGCCAGGCGCGCCGGCATTCAGAAACACGTCACGCCTCACACGCTACGCCACAGCTACGCGACTCATCTGCTCGAAGCGGGCGCGGACATTCGCACCATTCAGATGCTGCTCGGTCACGCCGATCTCACGCACACTACGGTGTATCTGCACCTTTCACAGAAGCATCTGCAGGCAGCGCCGAATCCACTCGACCATGTTCAGGTTTCCAGTACCGCAAAACTGCAACGGTCGCGGAGGCTGCATAAGCCCGAATGAGCCGCCCCGCCGTGGAGGTGGCGGATATCCTTCGCGCGCACGAGGCCCGCTTTCTGGATAAGAATCGATCTTGGCTGAGCTTCCAGCAACTGACCGTGCTGCGAGCGATCGCCCGTTGCCGCACAGCGACCTTGGGCGGCCATCTCGATTCCTGCTCCCAATGCGGCCATCAGGCCATCTCTTATAACTCCTGTCGTAACCGGCACTGCCCGAAGTGCCAGACGCAAGCGCGCCAACGCTGGCTAGCCGCCCGTGAGCAGGAAGTGCTCGGCGTACCTTATTTTCACGTTGTGTTCACTCTGCCGCATGAACTGAATCCGCTTTGCCAACGGAACCAGACGGTGCTTTACAACCTGCTGTTTCGTTCGAGCGCCGACGCAATGCTCGAAGTCGCTGCGGACCCGAAGCACTTGGGAGCCGAGATTGGCTTCCTCAGCATTCTGCATATCTGGGGTCAGAACTTGCTCCTGCATCCGCACCTTCACTGCGTGGTTCCCGCTGGCGGGCTCGCACCGGATCACCAGCGCTGGATTCACCCCAAGTATGCTTTCTTCCTACCCGTCAAGGTCCTCGGCAGGGTCTGCCGGCGCAAGTTTATCCGAGGACTTCGCCGCGCTTTCCGGCTTAAGAAGCTACACTTCAGTGGCGCGGCTGCCGCCCTCGCCGCACCAAAGAAGTTTGCGGCCTTTGTACAGAAACTCCGCCGCCAGGACTGGGTGGTTTACGCCAAGGCCGCCTTCGGCGGCGCGGGGGCGGTCCTCCGCTATCTCGGCCGCTACACTCATCGCGTTGCCATTAGCAACCATCGGATCGTGGCTCACGAAGCCGACCAAGTCACCTTTCGCTGGAAAGATTACGCGCGCGGCAACAAGCAACGGCTGATGACTCTGAGTGCCGAAGAGTTCCTGCGACGCTTCGTCCAGCACGTACTTCCTCGCGGCTTCGTTCGCATTCGACAGTTTGGATTCTTAGCCAATGCTCGTCGGACTAAACTCATCGCGCTCAGCCGCCAGCTACTCGCCTTCACCCCAGATATTCCCGCACCCGCTCACGAACTCTCGACGAAGGTTGTTTGGAAGTGTCCCCATTGTGGCGCTCCCATGCACATCCGCGAGAAGCTTTCGGCCCTTCAACTCGAAAGACGATGCAGACCCATCGACACCTCTTAGCAACTCGCCATCACAACTCGACGCCACGACGTGCTCACGCACGCCTTCGTATCAGTGCGCGCTCTTTGAGGTATCTATCGGGCCTGCTTCGATTGCATCCAGTCCACAGCCGGTTCAGCGGCTTCGTTCGGCCTCTTCGGCTTCTCGTTCCTAAGCTATCGAGCCGCTTTCACGCCGGTCCACGCTTCCAGTAACTACCAAACCACGCTAGTAGCTCCATACTCGGCCCGCCCCGCCAGCGGCTTCCTTCAAGTCTCGTTATCGAAAGTGCCTCGGCATCCACTTTGCCGCGTATCCCCACTCTCCTCGCCGAGGCACTCCCGATGAACGCTAACGACTACCAGGGAGGAATCGCGAAACGGGATTGTCTCCGGATCGCGGACGATGCGGGAGCTATTTCGTAGACGAAGCGCCGGCCAGGAATCCTGACAATGCCTCAGGTTTGAATTTGTATTGTGGAAATCTCAAATCAAACGGACTATTAAGGGTTGACAATGTCGGTTCTCCAGATCACATTGGCATTCGCTGCTTTTCTGTTGCCCTGCTTGCCAGAGCATTTGTATGCACGGGCGCATGCCGGCGCGGATAAGCAGCAACTGCTCATCAACCTTGAAAAGCGGTGGCTGGCATCTAAAGACAATCCCGACGCCCTTGAAAGCATTCTTGCTGACGATTTTATTCACGTTTTGCCATTCGGGTTCGTAACCAAGAGCGAGCAACTCCGATATCTCCGGACACATCCGGCGACCCAGCATGGAACGACCAAGCATTTTGAGGATTTTCGGGTCCGCATCTTCGACGATACGGGCATTGTAAACGGGATTGTCGCTGTGACCGAAGGGGACGGCAAAGTTCGGAGAACGATCTTTACTGATGTGTTTGTCTACCGAGCCGGAAGGTGGCAGGCCGTGAACGCGCAGGAATCACCGTTCGCTCCGTCAGATCATCCTTAACAGCTTCGATCACAAGGCGGGATTGTACCCGTGACAATTCGTGCGCGTCGAGCCAGTTTGGATGACAGATCGACCATTTTTGAATGCGGGGTCAAACGCACCCAAAGATGCCGCTGCGTACGTTGCCTCGGGATTGCCGCGGTCGCAGTCCGATGCAACAAAGCACGCCTCTGCTTTGAAAGAATCGGGGCTTTATCTGCGATGGTCAACATAAACGTCAAAGCTGTTACAGGGCCTACTACCGCAATCTGCCTTAGGAGTTGGTGTCCGCGTAAGCGGTCGCGCACAACTGTTCAACGCTTTCGTCGTAATGAGCGATGTGACTCGTCAGTTGATCAATGTGAGCCAGCAGCGGAGCAACAATGGCAAGAAGTTCCGCGATCCTTACCGCTTCCCTTCTTGTAGCCAACCCGGATCGGCCGTGCCGGCGAGGCGTCGCGCGAGCGGATCGTTGGGGACGAGTGCTGTTTTCAGGATGCTGTTGGAGTTTGACCGATTCTATTCAAAGATGCTGGTGCGCTCGACGACAAAGCAATTGCTCAGGGTGCCGACGTTAGGTTGAGCCGGAAAACCGGTTACGGCGCAGCCTGCGGATGTGCCAGGTAGATGAGCTTACCGGCTCGGATGGTATAGCTCACGTGTGAGAGTGCAGAGATGTCGGTGGCCGGGTCGCCGCTAAAGACCGTGAGGTCGGCGTCCATTGCCGCCGCGATGCGGCCGCTGTGGTCGGCAAAGCCGAAGCGCCGTGCGGGGCGAGTGAGGCGGCAGAACTGCTGCAGCTCAGTACGCGGCAGATCAAACGGCTCAAACAGCGCCACGACGCCGAGCGGGCGAGAAACTGAACGGAGGTGGAAGGTCTCACAGTCAGCCGTCCGAGCGTGCGCCGCATTTTACGCCAGGCGCGGATGACCTCGCCGCAGAAGCGTCGTCCACCCAAGTACCGGGCGCGGCGTGAGCGCCGAGCACAAGAAGGCATGATGCTGCTAGTCGATGGCAGCCGTCACGACTGGCTGGAGGGTCGTGGGCCGCGCTTGACCTTGCTGGGCTTTGCTGACGATGCGACCGGTAAAGTGCCCACGGCCTTGTTCCAGAAAGGCCACGAAGACGCGGCCGGGTATTTGCGCCTCTTCCGGCGTCAAGTGGAGACGCACGGTGTTCCCTTGTCGATCTATCGCGACCAGCATGGAACCATGCAGCGCAACGATCGGCACTGGTCGCTGGAAGAGCAGTTAGCCGGACGCCAGTTTCCGACCCAGGTAGGCCGTGCGTTGGAAGAGCTGGACATCGAGGCGGTCGTGGCTCGTTCCCCGCAAGCCAAAGGGCGGATCGAGCGCACTTGGCGCACCTTTCAGGACCGTCTGATCAGTGAACTGCGGCTGCTGCGCGGGCGGGTTCTCTCGGCTCTTTGTCAAGGTGCCCATCTATCTTGTTTTGACAGATTCTTCGGGGAATCGACTGAGCTCGGACCTGCTTCCGCCCGTACGGGTTCCGGTCGACCTGACACAGATTGCAGGTCAGGGCGGAGAGCTGACGGCTTCTGTTGACGTCGCTTTCCCGTCGGCCTTCTCCCGCATAACACCTACTACGCAGCTCTGCGCATCCCTGATCCAGACCCCATCCTGAGCTCTATGCGCGAATACAGTTATCTGCTAAACAATGTAGGTGTGCCTGTGGCTACGACTGGCCTCAACCGGCTGTTCGCCATCCGATTTTAGCCGCCCATAAGATTGCGCTCCTGGCTCGGCTACGCGTGCTTCCGCTGACAAAGCGGATTCAGTTCGATAGTTCATGCGGGAGTGGTCACGACCCGCCCTCTTTTCTTACTCTCGATATTCTTCAGCTACTTACGCCCGATCAAGCCCTCTCTGCCGCTTCACCCTACTCCTCCTCGGTGCTAGCGTCAAGCCGCCATGACTGCCCGAGAACTCCGTAACCGCCGCCGCGCCGAAGAACGTAAAGCCCGCAAATCCGAACAAAAGCAGCTTGCACCTTTATCTGGGCCGCCCATCCCCGCCCCCACCCATCACGGTCTCGGTGTCTCCCCCGAAACCCTCGCGGAGTTCGGCCCCGAGCTCATCGCCCAAGCCAATTCCATCCGCGACCGCGTGCACCGCTCCGCTCCCGAGCCCCTCCCCACTCCTCGGGCTGCCACATTCAGCCCCGGCCAGTCCACTGGTCCGCGCAGTTCCACAGGTAAGGCCACCTCCTCCCGTAATTCCTTCAAGCATGGCCTCGCTTCGGGCCAAATCGTCGTTCCCGGCGAGGATCCTGCCGCCTTCGATGCCCTGCTCGCCGATCTCACCACCGACCACGCCCCCGCCAACTCCACCGAAGAGCTCCTGGTGCACGAAATGGCCGAGTCCTACTGGCTCATGCAGCGCGCCACCCGCCTCCAAACCTCCTGCTTCACCGACGGCGAGGTCGATGGCAAGCAATTAGCCCTCTTCCTGCGCTACCGAACTACCTACGAGCGCGCTTTCCACAAGGCCCTCGGCACCCTCATGAAGCTTAAGAAAGAACGAGAAAGCGCGGCCAGACAGTTCGTTTCGCAAAAAGCACCCGAATCCCACCGTTCACCCCAGTTCGTTTCGCAAAACAACCCCCAGCAGCGATCCGCCAGGGAGGAGGCCGAGCTTGTCAGCGGGCCGAAGGCTCAAGGTGGGTTCGTTTCGCAAACAGGACCTCATTCTGCTCATTCCACCGAGTTCGTTCGGCAATATGACCGTGACTGCCCTTCCTTTCCCAAGCACTCGCAGATCGAAATACGTGAATGACCCTCTGGGCGCGGGGAAAGGAAAGGCTTACCGCTCTCTATCGGGTGCTCAAACAGCTCTAAACGACAATAAGAGATAGCACCCCTTCCATGTTGGACCGTATTTCTGTGCACGGCGCGCGCCAGCACAATCTTAAGAACATCAGCGTCGAGATTCCGCGCAACACCTTCACCGTGATCACTGGACTGAGCGGCTCCGGCAAGAGCTCGCTTGCTTTCGACACCATTTATGCGGAGGGGCAGCGCCGGTATGTCGAGACTTTGTCCCCGTATGCGCGGCAATTTCTGGATCAGATGGAACGGCCGGAGGTGGATTCGATTGATGGCCTGAGCCCGGCGATCTCGATCGAGCAGAAAACGACCACGCGCAGCCCGCGCTCTACCGTTGGAACCGTAACGGAGATCTACGATTACCTCCGCCTGCTGTTTGCCTCGGTGGGAGTGCCGCATTGTCCGCTGTGCGGGGCTGAGATTGCGAAACAGTCTCCCGCGCAGATCCTGGAACAGGTGTTTAGTCTCCATCAGAACGAGCGGATCATGGTTCTCGCGCCGATCGCGCGCGGCCGCAAGGGAGAGTACAAGAAAGAGCTGGAAGCAGTCGCGAAAGGCGGTTTCCGGGCGCGTATCGATGGTGAGCTGCATACGCTGGACGAACCGCTGAAACTCGATAAGCGAAAGAACCATACGATCGAGGTGGTGATCGATCGTTTAGCTATCAAGCCGGGCATCGAGCACCGCCTGCAGAACTCGATACAGACCGCCCTGAAATGGGCAGATGGGCTGGTGATCGTGGCGGTAGTGGACGGCCCGGAGCGCCTCTACTCAGAAAAGCTGGCGTGCCCGAACGATGGCACAAGTATTCAGCAACTCGAGCCGCGCTCGTTCTCGTTCAACAGCCCGTATGGCGCCTGCGAGACGTGCAAAGGCGTGGGCAGCACGTGGGCTTTCGATCCGGTCAAGGTGATTCCGGATCCCTCGAAACCTTTACTCGAAGGTGGCCTGGGACCGGGTTCCAGCTCCTCATACATGGCCTCGGCTCTTACCGAACTGGCCGAGGATTGCAAAATCGACCTGTCGATTCCGTTCGAGGATCTGCCGAAGAAGACACGCACTCTCCTGGTTTACGGGAACAGCCAATTTCCGGGTATTCTCAAGACTCTCGATGAGAACTTTTCGCGAGCGAGCGAAGGCTACAGGGAATGGTTGATGGAATACATGTCGCCGACGCAATGCCCCGATTGCAAAGGGCGGCGACTAAAACCGGCGAGTCTAGCGGTCAGGGTGAACGGACTTTCGATCGCCGAATTTACCGGAATGCCGATCGCCAGAGCTTTGCCGCTCGTGCGCGTATGGAGATTTAGCGAGCGCGAATTGCAGGTGGTCGCGCGCGTGATCGAAGAAATCGGCAACCGGCTGGAATTCCTGTGCGCGGTCGGGCTCGATTATCTCAGCCTGGATCGCTCCTCGGCCACGCTTTCGGGGGGCGAGGCGCAGCGCATCCGTCTAGCCACGCAGATCGGATCGAAGTTACGCGGAGTGCTGTATGTTTTGGATGAGCCTTCGATCGGGCTGCATCCGCGTGACAATGGAAGGCTGATCGATACGCTTCATCATCTCCGCGACCTTGGAAATACGGTACTGGTAGTGGAACACGATGCGGAAACAATCGAGCGAGCGGATCACGTAATCGATCTTGGGCCGCGCGCGGGACGCCTCGGCGGGAGTTTAATGGCGCAGGGAAGTCCGGCGCAAATCATGCAAACTCCGCACTCGCTAACCGGCGAATATCTCTCGGGTAAACTGACGATCTCTGCTCCCCCGGCGCGCCGTCGCGGTAATGGTTTGACGCTCGGCATACGAGGAGCGCAAGAGCATAATCTTAAGCACCTCGACGTGGATTTCCCACTGGGCACACTGACCGTAGTGACGGGAGTTTCCGGGAGCGGTAAATCGACCCTGGTGCACGACATTCTTTACCGTGCGTTGGCGAAGGAAGTGTACGGATCGAGCCAGGCGCCAGGCGCGCACGAGGCGATTCTCGGGCTCGAGAATATCGACAAAGTGATTGCCATCGATCAATCGGCGATTGGCCGCACCCCCCGATCGAATCCCGCAACCTACACCGGCGTATTCGGCCCAATTCGCGAAATTTATGCCATGCTGCCGGAATCGCGCGAGCGCGGTTACAAGGCCGGCCGCTTCAGCTTCAACGTCAAGGGCGGACGCTGCGAAGCATGCCAAGGTGATGGACTCAAGCGCATCGAAATGAACTTTTTGCCGGACGTCTACGTCACCTGCGATGTGTGCCGGGGCCGGCGCTACAACGTCGAAACTTTGCAAGTGAAGTACAAAGGCAAGAGCATAGCCGACTTACTCGAATCGACGGTCGATGAAGCACTCGAGAGCCTGACCAATATTCCGCAGGTTCACGCGAAGCTGAAAACACTAGCCGATGTCGGGCTTGGCTATCTGCACCTAGGGCAGTCATCTACGACTCTTTCCGGAGGCGAGGCGCAGCGCATCAAGTTAGCGAAGGAGTTGAGTAAGCGGCAGACCGGCCGCACTTTTTACCTGCTGGATGAGCCAACTACCGGCTTGCACTTCGAGGACATAAGACATTTGCTGGACGTCTTGCAACGGCTGGTGGATCTGGGGAATACGGTCATCGTGATCGAGCATCAACTGGACGTGATCAAGAATGCCGATTACGTAATCGATCTTGGCCCCGAAGGCGGAGAAGGAGGCGGCCACATCGTTGCTACGGGAACGCCTGAAGAAGTAATGAAGAATACCCGCAGCCATACGGCTGAGGCACTACGTAAGACGGTGAAGACAGCCGATGCAGCCTGAAGAGGTTGAGAATGCGCCGGTGGAATTGACGCCGGAAGCGGTACCTGAACCAACGCCGGAATTGTTGCTCGCCCAGGGACAGGCGGTCGACGCCTTGCCGGAACGCGCGCCATTCTGGGGTTACACCGATCTCGCATTGGTAATGGGTCTGCTCTTCGCCGCGATGCTAATTATCGGGCTAATCGCGGCAGCCCTCATGCTGTCCATTCCTAGCTTGCGCGCGGATCAGACCCCACTACTCGTGCCAATGAATCTCGTGCTATACGGCGCGGTATATCTCGCATTGAGGCTGGTGTTCACTTTGCGCCATAACCGGCCCGTTTTCCGTTCGCTGGGCTGGAGACGTCCTGGCATCAATCTTGTGGCTATGGGAATCGGCGGAATAGTGCTGGCATTCGTGCTCTCGGCGCTAGCGTCAGCGCTCCACACGCCAAAGATCCCAACGCCTTTCGACAAACTGACAAGCACTCCGTTCGAGTTTGTGATCTTTGGAGTGATGGCGGTAGCAATTGCCCCACTATTCGAAGAATTATTCTTCCGTGGATTTATTCAACCGCTGCTTTCGCGCACTTTCGGAACCATTGCGGGCATTTTGCTGACAGCTATGCTGTTCGGCTCGCTGCATCTGTTCGAATATGCGTACGCGTGGCAGTATGCGGTTTTCATCTCGCTGGCAGGGGCCGTATTCGGATGGCTGCGGGTCCGAACAAACTCCATAATTCCGTCTACCGTGATGCATGGCTGCTTTAACGCCGTATCGGTAATTGCTCTTGCATTTGGAAAAAATATCTAAGACAAAATGATTGAGACCGCAGTACTTGCTCAAAAGACTATTGAGACGATCGAGTGGACTCCGAACGGTGTGGTGATGATCGATCAGACTCGCCTGCCGCTCGAAACAGCTTTCGTAACGTGCCGCAGTTACGAAGAAGTAGCGGACGCAATTAGAAATATGATCATTCGAGGCGCACCCGCTATTGGGGTCGCTGCAGCTATGGGGGTCGCACTCGGCGTTCTCTTTTCAAGTAATCCGGAAGCAGACCTGCCAATTATCTGCGAGACTCTGGCAAAGACTCGTCCAACGGCTGTCAATCTGTTTTGGGCCATTGACCGTATGAAGCGAGTTTATGCTTCGGTTCGGGATCTGGATCTCCAGCGAATACGCCAGAGACTAGTTGACGAAGCGCAGGCGATCCGGAGGGAGGACATTGTCATCAATGAGGCTATCGGAAGAAATGGCGTTCCGCTGGTCCCGGATGGCAAAACGGTGCTCACTCACTGCAACGCTGGCGCTTTGGCCACGGCAGGCTTCGGTACGGCGCTGGGCGTAATTCGCGCGGCCGTGCAGGCCGGGAAGAAGATCGATGTTTTCGCCGATGAGACGCGGCCCTTCCTGCAAGGCGCTCGGCTTACCGCCTGGGAGTTACAGCGCGACGGAATCGAAACCACGCTCATCACCGACAACATGGCCGGGCACTTCTTGAAGAGTGGACGCATCGGCTGCGTGGTGGTGGGCGCAGACCGGATTGCTGCCAACGGCGATGTGGCGAATAAGATTGGGACATATAGCGTGGCAGTCCTGGCGAACGAGAACGGTGTTCCGTTTTATGTAGCGGCTCCAATTTCTACGCTCGATCTCTCGCTAGCTTCCGGCGATCAGATTCCGATTGAGGAGCGCGCCACTAAGGAAGTGACGGAAGTGCAAGGGGTGGCCATTGCGCCCGTCGGCATCCGGGTTGCGAATCCCGCCTTCGATGTGACGCCGAATCGCTACGTGTCGGCCATCATTACAGAACGTGGCGTAGCGCGCGCGCCGTTTGCGGAGAGCTTACGCGATTTAAGCGGGCTGAATTAACCAGATAGTAGCGGTATGCGCATTCTCAGCCGAGCCATTTTTCGAGAAGTATTCAGCAGCGCGCTACTGGGGACACTGCTTTTTATTTTCGTGCTGTTTTTGCGAACCATCGAACGGCTTTCGTCGCTGCTTGTAAAGATGTCGGCCCCCCCTGCCGTGATCGCGAAATTGCTGCTGTACGCGCTCCCTGCCACGCTGCCCTTTGCCCTTCCGTTGGGCGTGTTGGTTGGTGTCTTGATCGGGCTGAGCCGCATGTCGGCCGACAGCGAAATCACCGCGATGCGTGCTTCTGGAATTTCGAGTGCAACCGTCGTGCGTCCGGTTCTACTTTTCTCTACTTTCGCGCTAATTGTGACGGCTGTGGCGTCGCTCTGGCTGACTCCCCTCTCCTTGCATCTCGAATCCAAAGTAGCGCGCAATTTCGCGGCCGCTCAGCTCACCGGCAACATCGAGTCCCGCATCTTCGACGAGCAATTTCCGAATATCGTCCTTTACGTTGGGAATGTCAGTACCGTTGGAAAGCAAATTTTCTGGCGCCAGGTCTTTATTGCGGACGTGACGCCACCTGACGAGCTCCAGCATCAAGGAAAAAATCGTGGGTCCGGCCCTCGTGTGATCGTTGCCGAAGAAGCGATTCCGCATGCGGAACCCGCTAACAATCGCATCGTCCTGGACATGCGAAACTTTCGTTCGACCGAGCGGGATAAAGACGGTAAGGTCATCACCACCATTGCACCGGCTCAAGTGGAGGCCCTACAAGCGCAGAGGCAGGAAGACCTTCAGCTGAACAAAACATTTCAGGAGATGGATACTGGGCCGCTATACAAGCGGCTCTACCGTCGTCATGATCTTTCAGGCAAGGAATATGTGGATGCCGCTATTGAGCTGCATCAACGGTTTGCGCTACCGCTCGCCTGCATTCTGCTGTCACTTGTCGGCATCCCGCTCGGCATCTCATCTCGCAAGGGCGGCAAATCGGCGGCGTTTGTCCTGACCGTGGTGCTTGCTTTTCTTTATTACCTCAGCTTTATTACGCTGATTGGGCTGGCGAAGAAGGGAAGCTTGCCGGTTCCGGTCGCCGTGTGGACTCCCGATGCCGTCTTTTTAGTCACGGGGCTTTTTCTTGGGTCGCGGCTCGAGAAGCCGGGCGATTACGATATCGGTACTTGGCTGAAGAGTATGGCGCGCAAGCTCAGCGCTCGTCTGGCGACTCTGCGCCCCCAACCAGGCCAACACCAAATCGACATCGGTGGTTCGCGCCGCTTCGGATTGCGGCCGCTGCTTATCGACGCTTACGTGCTGAATGGATTTCTCTTCTATCTGGCCGTGTTGCTGATCGCTCTTCTCTCATTGATCGAGATCTTTACCTTTTTTGAGCTGTTGGGCGACATGATCAAGAACGACATCACCATGTCGACCATGCTCGATTACCTTTGGCATCTTGCCCCCAGTCTGATTTATCAGCTAACGCCTATTGGGACACTTTTCGCATCCTTAATTTGCTTCGGTATTCTGACCAAATACAACGAAGTCATCGCTTTCAAGGCCGGCGGCGTAAGCGTGCACCGCTTGGCTGCTCCCGTTCTGGTAGTGAGCCTGCTTATCAGCGTGCTGCTTTTTGTTTTCGATCACTACTACATTCCCGAAGCGAACCGGCGACAAGAGATGCTGCGAGCGGAGATCAAGAAAAAGCCCGTGGCTACTTACTTGAAACCTGACCGTCAATGGGTTTTCGGCGCGGGATCGCGCGTCTATAATTTCAAATTTCTCGACCCGCATAAAGCCGTGATGTCGAATGTAAACGTATATGAGCTAGACCCGAAGACGTTCCGGATCGATCATCAGATTTCAGCTGACCGCGCCACTTGGGACTCGGCGATTCACAATTGGGTTTTCACGAATGGACTGAGCGAGGTGGTTCGAGAGAATGGAGATTTCTCGCCGTTCTACGGCCGAACCGCGGTTTTTCCGGAACTTACTGAACCTCCCTCCTGGTTTGCGAAAGAGGAAAAGGAATACAAGGAGATGAACTTTCAAGAGCTCGGAAACTACATCCGGGAATTGAAGTTGAGCGGGCTAAATACGGTGCCGCTACAGGTCGAGTACTATAAGAAATTTTCCGTACCTCTTTTCGTCTTCATCATGGCGATCCTGAGCATCCCTTTCGCTTTCGTCGCCGGCAACCGGGGCGCGATGACGGGAGTAGGAATCAGCTTCGGCATCGCCGTCGCATATTGGACAGTGGGAACGCTCTTCGATCAAATTGGAGACTTGAATCAGCTCCCCGCCATCATGGCGGCCTGGTCACCCGACATCATCTTTTCGCTGGCGGGACTCTATTTCATGGCGAGAATGAAAACGTAACACCTGCCCACCCGGAACATTTTTCCTCGAACGTGTCGTTTCGACTCTCGTCCCCATCGATTCAACACTGGAAGGAGCTGAGCACACAGCACTTGTCTAGTGGGCTCCTGCTTGCTAGTAGGTTCGCAAGGAGACGATATGAAATACTTGCTGGCGTGGATTTTGGGCGTTCCTGGCGGCCTCATCATCTTGTGGTTTCTCTTCAACCATCACTAGGCGCATCTTCTTCTACTTCAACGTGTACAGATACCCGGCGATGTCGATTGCATCCTGATGGGTGACTCCTAGGTTCGGCATGACAGTGTGTTCATCGACGGCCGGCGGATTCTCGATCCAGCGAACCATGTTGTGAGGCGTGTTCTGGAGAACGCCGGCTATGTAAATCCGATTGCCAATGCCTGAAAGCGGTGGCCCAACGAGGCCGGATGCTCCTGAAACGCCCGGGATGACATGGCAAGATCCGCATCCATAGCGCGTGATTGCAGCAGTCCCGCGTACAGCGCTGCCGCCAGTAGCCGCTTGAGCAATCTGCTCCGCCTGAGGGGTACGATTGCAGCTAACTGTTTATCAACAGGAGGAGACCGACGCTTATAGCGAGCCACCAGTTAATTCGCATCACGGGTTCTCTCAAGCAAGGCGTCACTCTCTTTCATCCAGGCCCCAAACAAAGCAAGCCCTGCGATCAGATAAACGCCGCTCGCAGGAACCCACATAATGAGGCCGCCAATCTGCTGATCTTCAAGCGGTGAAAGACCCCAGGCCTGCGTGGTCGAGCTGTAAGCGGGATACCACAGGCGCGGAGCAAACGTGAGTAACGCACCGAGGATGCCGGTGTGTATCGCAGTTGTGAAGATGTATAGTACGCCGCTTCCATAGGCTCTCCGGCCGTGCGCATAGAAGAGCGCCCACCAGAACAGCAAGGCCGACAGAAAAAAGCTGAGATGTTGCGCCGAATGAATCAGATCGCTCTTGAGCGTGGCCTGGAACAGCGGAGGCGCGTGCCACAGCCAGATCGCAACAGCGTGAATCCACCAAGCGGCCAAGGGAGCGGTGAGGAAAATCCACGAACGCCGGATCGGGCCTGTTTTAGACCAGCGGCCCAAAGCTCGTCTCCAGTTCATCGGCAAAGCCCAGAGAAAGGTCACCAGCGGCCGTGACACCACGAGCAGCGGCGCGGCGATAATCATCAAAATTTCATGCTGCACCATGTGTGCCGAGAACAGGACCTCGCCTAGCGGATGTAGGGGCGAGATCAGCGCGACTGCAAGCATGAACCAGCCGGTCCAAAAGCACGCCGTTTGAACTCGCGTAAGTCCGAAGTGCTTCCGCGAACCGATCGCGTACAGCACGGCTGAGAGCGCCAATGGAATGACCACGCCCGGATCAAACTCCCAGGCAGACCAGAGATCGCCGGGGCTGAGGGGCTCGCTCATTCGCAGGCACCCAGCACGAGTTCAGGAATCGTTTGCGCAAGCACGATCATGAAACAACCTGCGCTTAGGACAATGCCCCCGAAGGCCATAAAGGTGCTGCGTGGCAGCGCTCCACTTTCGCTGCTGGGCCCCTGCTCACCAAGCCCTTTCCACTCTCTCCACGCGAGCAGCGCGCAAGCAGCGCAAAGCAGCAGCGCAGCAAGCGCCACGCCGAAAAGGGCGGCTTTGCTCTGGAACGTGCATGCCCATGGGGCCAGCGCGAATCTCGCTTCAAAGCTGCAAAGCCAGGTGATAGGGCCCCCTAGAACCCCAATCCACAAGGCTAGATTCCGGTTCATTTACTGTGATCCCACCATGGACGGTCCCCAGTAGATGACCAGATAAATCGGTATCCAGATTCCGACCAGGAAGTACCAGACAACGGAATCCACATGTACGCCCAGGCGCTGCTTTGGCCCATAATGGCCGCTCAAGATGATGACCAGCAGAACCGCCGTGAACGTTATGTCCGCAATGTAGTCGAACGTGTGCAGGCCGAGAAAGGCCCATACGTAGGAACCTTGAATATCCGTTCTCCAGTTGAAATTCAGCGAGTGCCATTCCACGATACGCATCGCGAGAGCAATACCCGCCAGCACCAGATTCAGAACCATTCCTCCGATCATGCCCACGCGGTCGTTCTTCTTGGCTGCTTCGCTCGCCCAATAGGATCCGATACAACTCAGGATCAGAGGAATAAGCGCCAAGCTGGGGAGCAACAAGTGCGGATATTGATCGCCTGGTGGTAGCCAGACATCCATGCGAAGCCGGGTATAAAAGTAGGCTGCGATGAGAATTGCGAACATCGTGCCTTCGATGAACGTGATGAGCAACTGTCCCCACCAGAGCGGTGATTGATTGGAAACGTCGTGAGGCGGGAGGTGCGAAACATCGAGGGTTCGAACTTCGGTCACGGCTCTAACTCCACGGGCCGCCTCGGCCAGAACCAACCGATCAGCGCCAGACCCGAAAGGATGGATCCCCAAGTGATGTACCAGGCGTTGAAGACCGAACCTGCGAATCCGATGCTGACAGTCAGAGCTGTGATAAAGGGCCAGATGCTCGATCGCGGCAACACATATCGATGGTGTGGCTCTGCGTCCATTAAGGTTGTGACCAGAACTTCACGCCGATCACTCCGCAAACCTGTGACAAAGGCGCGGTCGGCACGGGTCACCCAGAGCGGATAGCGGCTTGTAACGGAGGGGAGATATTCGAAATTGTAGTTCTTGGGCGGAGATGCCGCGGCCCATTCGAGGCTGTCCGCGTTCCAAGGATTGTTGCCGGCAACTTCACCTTTTTTCCGGCTCCACAGAAGATTTGCGATGAATAGGACGCCTCCGAGCGCGATGATGTACGCCCCAATGGTCGCGAGCAAGTTGATGTGCGCCCAACCCATTTCCGGTGAATAGGTGTAGACGCGCCTAGGCATGCCCTTCAGCCCGAGAATGTGCATCGGGAAGAACGTCAGATTGAAGCCGATAAAAAGAACCCAAAAATTGACTTTGCCTAAGCGCTCGTTCATCAGCTTGCCAGTCATTTTGGGAAACCAGTGATAAAAGGCACCGAACAGCGGGAACAAGGCTCCGCCGATGAGGACGTAGTGGAAGTGCGCGACCACGAAGTATGTGTCATGGACCTGCAAATCGAGTGGTATCGAGGCAAGCATCACGCCAGTGAGTCCACCAAGTACGAATATCGCTATAAAGCCGTAGACGAAATGGAGGGCTGTCGTCAACCGAGGCCGTCCGGTCCATAGAGTCGCGATCCAGCAGAAAATCTGAACGCCACTTGTGATCGCAATCATCATGCTGGATGCGGTGAAGTACGCCTCACCGATCTGGGGCAGGTCGGTCGCGAACATGTGGTGCACCCAAAGTCCGAAAGCGATGAAGCCATTGGCAATTTGCGCCAGCACCATTGCTGTATATCCGAACAGTTCACGTTGCGAGTGCGCCACGACGATGGCGGAAACGAACCCTAGCGCCGGGATAAAGATGATGTAGACCTCCGGATGTCCAAAGAACCAGAAAATATGTTGGTAAAGGAGCGGGTCTCCGCCTTCGGCTGGGTTCACGAAGTGCGTCGCCACCGTTCTGTCGGAAAGCAGGTACGAGCTCGCCACTACGATGGCAGGCATGGCGAAGATGACCATGAAAGACTGAATCAAAAGCGACCAGACATAGAGAGGCATTCGGTTCAGTGACATCTTCGGCGCGCGCATCTTGAAAATCGTCGTTATGATCTCGGTCGCCACGCAAAGGGCGGATACTTCGGTGAACGTAATCATCTGCGCCCAATAGTCAGTGCCCTTGCCAGACGTGAACTGAGGGCCCGAAAGCGGCGGATAGGCAAACCATCCCACATCCGGTGCGGCATTCGTAAATACGCCCCAATACAGGAAGAGAATGCCGAACAGGTACATCCAGTAGCCGAACGCATTCAGCCGGGGGAATGCAACATTCCTGGTCCCGCACATCAGCGGGATCAGATAGATCGCCATGCCTTCCATCACCGGAACGGCAAACAGGAACATCATAGTCGTGCCGTGCGTCGTGAAGATTTGGTTGTATCTCTCGGGACTGAGAAACCCGTTATTCGGCTTGGCAAGCTGAGTGCGCATCAGCAAGGCCTCGATTCCACCGACCAGCAGCATGATGAATGCGGTCACGATATACCGCGTTCCAATCGCTTGATGGGTAGTGTACGAGAACCACCCGAAGATGCCCCGGGGATGTCGCCAGGAGCGTTCGAGCTGCTCGATATCTTGCTCCTGATTAGGTATCTGGGGAACTAAATCCTGGGTCGCAGTCATTGGAGACTCTCTAGGTAATCGACGAGCGGCTGAAGGTCGGTCGACGCGACGGCGATGGTCGCCATATGATTGCCGGGCTTCATACTCTGCGGATCCAAAATCCAGCCCGCGAGGTTGCCCTTGGTATTGGGCACGGTGTTCGCGGCTATACCACGTCGACTGCCGAAGTGCGTCAGATCGGGCGCGTTTTGGCCGGCTGCAATGGTTCCACGAATCTGGTGGCAGAAGACGCACGCTTGGTTGAGAAATACCTGCTCACCGCGCTGCTTTTCGGGATCGGATGGCTCCGCCGCCGGTTGCAATTGCGCCTGCATCCAAGAGTCGAACTTGCCTTGCGGTTCGGCCACCACCCACAAAGCCATGTGCGCATGCTGAAGTCCGCAAAACTCAGCGCATTGTCCGCGGTACATGCCCGGATGATCGGCCTCGATCCATTCGGTCGTCGTGCGGGACGGAATCAAGTCGCGCTTACCGTTCAGATTGGGAACCCAAAAGCTGTGAATGACATCATTCGAAAGGCCCCTGATTTGCACTGGCCGCCCCACGGGGATGTGGATCTCATTCGCTGTCACGAGTACCTGGCTGGGATCGCCGTTAACATACCGGATCTGCCACCACCACTGATTGCCGGTAACTTCCACCGTTAGGGGATTTTTCCTGTTGGCGAGCTCCGAAGTGGCTTTACCGGTCCCCACGCTGGCGACGATGAACACAAAGAGGATCAAGATTGTTGCAACCGTCAGGCCCGTCACGATTCGCCGGACTCCGGAATGCGTTTCCTCAGAAAGTTTGTGGGGATCCTCTGGCGAATCATGCTCGATACCATGATGGCGGCGAGTAAGGGTCCACAAAGTTGCGGCCATCACTGCGACAAAGATGGCTGCCAGGAGCCAAAAGAAAGACCACCAGAGAATGTCTATCTTTTCTGATTGAGCGCCCGCCGGATGGAGCGGAGATTGCTGATGTCCTCCACACCCAGCGAGAGCGAAAGCACTCAGAGCAGACAAAACGGCGAGGATTATTGGCTGAATGCGATGCCGATGCCTCATTTCGTTTTTCCTGGTACCCGGTTGACGATGTTCTGCGGATTGGTCTCAATCGTATCCAGCCGCGCCGGACTCGCAGATCTTGGCTGCTCGCCGTTTAGGGAACGAACGTACGCCACGATTTGCCAAATTTGATATTCGGGAATGCGGCCCCCCCAAGAGGGCATCCCGTTGGGCCGGCCCTTGACTATCGTGTCAAAAATGTTCGCTGGCTCGCCACCGTAGATCCAGTTTGTCTTGATAAGCGGAGGGCCGATTCCTCCTCCCCCATTCGCGTGGCAGCCCGAGCAGTTATACCAGTTAAAGAGACGTTGGCCCTCAGAAATGTCGTAGCCGCTGCCGTTATAAGGATTTCTCACAACCGGCTGAGGGTTGATGGGACCGCCTGGCCGGAGAGTGCCTTCTTTGGCCGCATCACCGTAGATGGCCAAGCGCGCGGGCGAGGGTCGCACGTCGCGCTTTTCGCGCTGGCAGCTCGCTAGCAGCAGCAGAGCGAGAAAAGCAATGGACACGACCATTCGCACGGTGCTTTAATCTCCGTCAATGAACCTGAGGCACGCCATATTGATCAAGAATCTGCTGAATAGCAGCCTGTTCGGATTCGAAAATCTGATTCAGCTCAGCCTTAAGCGTCCCGTCTCCTTTGCGAACTCCCGCGGAGATGTCGTACGTGAAGGGCACGCCCAGGAACGTCGATGGCATTACCGGCACAATATCGAGCTGCGCTTTGGCGGTTTGCCCGAAATAACCGGCGAAGGGTCCCCACACTATAGCGACATCAACGTCGCCACGATCCACTGCATCGATAAGTTTGTGAGGCGGGTTTGTCTCCCCATATTCACCGAACAGACTGAATCCTACAATATTCTGCGTAATGCCGCGACGAGCAAGAGCGTAGGCAGGCGGGGCATAATCGTCGCCCACAACGTGGATTCCAATCCGCAGATCACTAAGCCGAGGGTCGGCCAGAGAAGTGATGTTCAGATTGCGGTCGTGCCGGGAAATGAAGACGTAGGTTGATCGATAGTAGGGCTTGGTTGCGAGAACGTCGGGTAAGGAGTTCGGCACTCCCATCACTACGTCACACGCGCCTTGCTCCAAGGAATGCTTCGCAAACGATTTGCGCTGAGTCCACCAGGCATACTCAAGTCTCACGTTCAACTTTGCTGCGGCCAATTCGGCTATTTTGTTCTCAAAACCCTGGCTCTGCTGGTTCGAAAAGGGCAGGTTATTGGGATCGGCGCAGACACGTAGCGTGCTCTCGCCAGCCGCCAGAAACGGCGAGGCGCAGATCAGCAAACAACTAAGGCAGCGCAAAAACATAAAGCATCCCGCCCTTAGTCGTGTATTTGCCCAGATCGGACATTGCGTTCACAAAGCCCAGCGCACCGGTACCGTCAACGCCGTTTAATCCGCCAGCCACTACACCACCCGCCCAACCTCCAACACCTGAAAGTACCGCTATGTACTGTTTGCCGTCAGGTCCCTTGTAACTGACGGGCTGCCCTATGACTCCCGAGCCCGCTTTGAATTGCCACAGTAGATGGCCGGTCCGGTCGTCGACCGCTTTGAACCAGCCGTCCATAGTGCCATAAAAGACCACATCTCCTGCCGTCGCAAGCGCACCGCTCCAAACGGGGAAGTTCTCATTGACACTCCAAACCGTCTTGGCCTGCACGGGATCCCAGGCTGAGAAGATGCCTCGATTCCCGCCCGGGCCGGCATACATCCGGACGTTCATCCCCACAAACGGAGTCCCCGCTATATAGTTCGCCTGCGTCCCCTGCGTTTCGTAACAGAGATTGTTGTGTGGAATGTAAATGAGTCCGGTCTTTAGCGAGAAAGCAGAAGGCGTCCAGTCCTTAACGCCGGGAGGTGCCGGACACGCATCGCGGATCGTATTGAACCCGGTCTTTTTGGCAGGATTCAGCTTGAGCTCGCCGGTTTTTAGGTCAACGCCCTCGCTCGTGTTCACATATCCGAAGGTTTGTGCGGACAGGATCTCCCCGTTTGTCCTGTCCATCAGGTACATGTACCCGTTGCGGTCAGGATGGGCCAGAGTTTTTCGCAATCGCCCTCCGATATTCAGGTCCAACAGGATGTTCTCGTTGACGCCATCATAATCGTGCAGGTCGTGGGGGTTGATTTGATAAGCCCAGATTGCCTCGCCCGTTTCGGGCCGCCGGGCAAAGAGACTTGAGGCCCACTTATTGTCGCCCGGGCGCTGTTCCGGATTCCAGGGGCCTGGGTTGGACGTGCCGTAATAAAAAAGGTCAAGATCCGGGTCGTAGGAGATCCAACTCCAAGCCGTCGCTCCGCCGATCTTCCAGGCATCACCTGGCCAGGTCTTTGCGCCCAAGTCTGTCCCGCGATCCTTCTGGTAAAAAGGCTTGAAATTTGCCCCGATTAGGACGTCTTTGTCCGGTCCGGCGCCATAAGCGCGCCACTTGATCTTTCCCGTATCAGCATCGAGGCCCACGAGCCATCCGCGAACCCCGAACTCACCGCCGCTGTTGCCGACCAGCACCACACCTTTAGCCACAATCGGGGCCATTGTGATGGACTCGCCGGTGTTGATATCGCCCAGTTTGGTTTTCCAAACCTGCTTGCCAGTGATCGCGTCTACAGCCACGGTCTGGACGTCAAGCGTGTTGTAAATGACCTTGCCTTTGTAATAAGCGCCCCCGCGGTTCACTACATCGCAACAAGCAACTCCCTGAGAGGAGGGTGCTGGGTCGGGCTGATAAACCCATTTCATGGGAGCACCAGGCTTGGTCAGATCGAGTGCGTATAGGTAGTTGGGATAAGGCGTCACGATATACATCGTGTTATTCACGATGAGCGGGGCAGCTTCGTGGCCTCGCGTCAAGCCCGTGGAAAATGTCCAGGCAAGCTTCAGACTTGCGACGTTGGCAGTATTGATCTGATCGAGAGTGCTGTAACGGGTACTGGCATAGTTCTTGGGAGCCATTAACCATTGCCCGTCATCCGGCTGATCTTGTATCTGACCCGAACCCCAGGAGGTCAACACGAAGCCGGCAAGAGCAACCGTTATGCTCTTTGGTCTGCCCATAGCTCTCCCACGCTCTGCAAGGCTATGCCCTTCAACTCCTTAAAGCTTCAACTCCGATCTATAGAATCTACTCTGCTTGGAGCTGTTTCGACTTTCTCAATATCTCGCCCCGATGCGCCGCGCCGCTCATCACCGTCGCGGTAATTAGGTCAGCGCAAAGCGTGATTCGGATCGGGACAGCGTTTAACTCTGAAAGGGGAAGAGTTTCTTTTCGCGAGGGATGATCTGAACTTGCCAAAGTAGAATGGTGCGCCCGGACAGATTCGAACTGCCGGCCTTCTGGTTCGTAGCCAGACGCTCTATCCAGCTGAGCTACGGGCGCAATCTGTCACAGTATATCAGCGGCAGTCTCGTTGGAGGCCTGAAAGCCGACAGCGGAATCCGCCAGGGCGAGGCTCTTAACACAGTTCCGGCCGTTGGCCTTGGCCCGGTATAGGGCTTCATCAGCGACTCTGACGAAAGCTTCGAGCCGGCGTTCTGATCCGTCCGAAACCGTCACCCCGAAACTGGCTGACACCCGCATTTCTCTTCCGTCTACGATCATCGTGCTCGCGTGCAGGCGCTGACGCATCCGTTCCGCTTGATGAGCGGCCTGCTCCAGATCGCAGTTCGGCAAAATAACCAGGAACTCCTCGCCCCCGTAACGGCCTACCAGGTCATAAGTCCGCATATTGCCCCGCAGCCTTGCCGCGGTCTCACGCAGAACGGCGTCGCCGGCGAAATGGCCGTACGTATCGTTGATCTTTTTGAAATGATCGATGTCGAGCAGGACGATGCCCACGGTACGATGGTCCCGGTGACTACGTGACAGCTCCTGCTCAAGCGCCGTAGAAATAGCAGAACGGTTTGGGAGCATCGTCAACAGATCCTTGTTGGCGCGGTCGCGCAGTTCTTCCCGCGCTTGCAGGAGATCGATCTGCAGATCGACGATGCGCTTGCCGACCCGCAGCCTTACTTGTAGTTCGTGCTGGTCAAATGGTTTAACGATATAGTCGTCGGCTCCGGCTTCTAGCCCCTCCACAGTCTCGACTTTGGTGTTCTTCGATGTCAGTAACAGGATATAGGTGTAAGGCTCTCTTCCCATTTCCCTTACTTTGCGGCAGACCTCGGGTCCGGTCAAATGGGGCATCACCCAATCCAAAATCGCCATCGGCGGGGGGTCTGGCTGGGCCAGAATGTCCCAAGCTTGCGCGCCATGTTCAGCTAACACGACTTCGTAGCCCCAACTCGATACGGCTGTTCGGAGCATCGCCCTGGAGGTGGCGCTGTCGTCCGCTATCAAAACTTTCATGCTCGCCAAGTCTCGCCTCGCTACAAACTTATTCGTCTGCATAACGACAAAACGTTAGGCCTAAGCCGCTTATTAATTCCTTTGCGAAGCAAAAGACGACTCCTGCAAGCTGAGGAGTAATCTGAGATTACTCGGACTCACATTCATGATAGAGGGCAAGTGGCATCGTCTAAAAGCTCGGAAGAACCCACCCAAGAAGACGTTATGAGTCCGTAAAGCTAATCCTATATTATGGGTGTGCCGCCCTTGTCTTTCGTCCTAAGCGCAAGGTGTTGCATTAGAAGGAGCTTGGATGCACAATTCAGTACTCGTGCCGATGGTTGTCGAGCAGACCTCGCGGGGTGAACGCGCCTACGATATCTACTCCCGTCTGCTGAAAGAGAATATTATCTTTCTCGGTACGCCGATCGACGATAATGTGGCCAATTTGATCATGGCTCAAATGCTGTTTCTCGCAGCCGAAGATCCCGAAAGAGATATTTCGCTTTACATTAATTCGCCCGGCGGTTCGATTACCGCTGGCCTGGCCATTCTGGACACAATGCGCTTGGTCGAACCGGATATCGTCACTTATTGCCTGGGGCAAGCTGCTTCCATGGCTGCAGTGTTGCTCGCCTGCGGCACCAAGGGAAAACGATTCAGCCTTCCCAATTCGCGCATATTGATCCATCAGCCCTCAATGAGCGGCTTGGGCGGTCAAGCGGCGGATATCGATATTTATGCCCGGGAAATCCTGCGCATGCGTCAGTCGCTCAATGAAATTCTGGCGGATGCGACCGGCCAGCCAGTGGAAAAGATCGCTAGGGATGTGGACCGCGACTACATCCTTGAACCGGATGCCGCTCTTGAATACGGCATGATTGACCGCATCATAGCTAATCGAAGCGTTACTCCCGTTCCAACGCGGTAAATGCGCCTGGAGGCCATTATTTCGCAGCTACTTCGCTGCAAGCTAGAACCGGGAAGGCTTCAGAAGGCC
>CAWIFY010000010.1:0-116422 GCA_963835255.1 Terriglobia bacterium
GCGGAAGCGGAAGGCGCTCCGCCAACGAGTCGTCCTTGACTATCAAACTTCATGCCGAATGAAAATCCGAGACCGGAGAGAATCTCCTTGATCTCGTTGAGCGATTTGCGGCCGAAATTCTTGGTACGCAACATCTCCGATTCGGATCGCTGCACGAGATCGCCGATCGTCTGAATGTTCGCGTTCTTTAAGCAGTTGTACGAACGAACGCTAAGCTCGAGCTCTTCGACCGAGCGGTTGAGCACTTCGTTCATCTGGCTGATGGCGCGTTCAGCCGGCTCCTCGGCAATTTCGGGTGTCTCCTCGAAGTTAATAAAGATCGTCATGTGATCTTTGAGAAGCTTTGAAGCTTGGCCAACTGCGTCCTGCGGCGAGATTGCACCGTTCGTCCAAACTTCCAGGGTTAGTTTGTCGTAGTCGGTATTCTGGCCAAGACGCGCCGCCTCGACGCCATAATTCACTTTGCGAACAGGCGAATGGACCGAATCGATGGGAATGTAGCCGATGGGCAGATCCTCGTCGTAATTGCGGTCCGCCGAGACATAGCCGCGGCCGCTCTTGATCTGCATCTCGATATCGAGCTTGCCGCCTTCGCCGATGGTCGCGATATGCAGATTGCGGTCGAGCACTTCGACGTCGGCGTCAGTTTCGATCTGGCTGCTCATCACTTCGCTCGGCGCCTCAACGTGCAAACGGGCGATCTTCATGCCTTCACCCATCATCTTGAACTGGACCTGCTTGAGGTTCAGGATGATGTCGGTGGCGTCTTCGACGACGCCAGGAATCGGACTCAACTCGTGCGATACACCTTCGATGCGCACACCCGTAATTGCCGCGCCCTCAATTGAGCTGAGCAGTACACGACGCAAACCAGTGCCGATAGTGGACCCGAATCCACGCTCGAACGGTTGTGCGGTGAATTGGCCGAAGCGCTCGGTCAACGACTCGGTGTTGGCGACAAGACGCTTGGGTTTCTGGAATCCTTTGAACATATTATTTCCTTAAAATCCTCGTAGAGCTTACTTACTTCGAGTACAGCTCGACGATGAGCTGCTCGTTTAATTGAATTTGCACTAACTCCTCGCGTTTGGGCTGCTGCAGAACCCGTCCTCGGAGCGCGTCACGATCTACTTCCAGCCAGGAGGGGCTCGGGGTATGCGCCGTCGCGTCACGCGCGCCTAAAATACTGGAATTGTTGGCTGCTTTCCCGGATCTCAACCACATCGCCTGGCTTCACTGTGAAGGAGGGAATGTTCACCTTGCGCCCGTTCACCGTGACGTGCCCGTGACGAACCACCTGGCGGCCTTGAGCACGGCTGGTAGCCAGACCCATGCGGTAGATGACGCTATCAAGCCGCCGCTCGAGCATGGCGAGCATTAACTCACCGGTGATACCTTTTTGATTCACCGCCTTCTCGTAAAGGTTCCGGAACTGACCTTCAAGGACGCCGTAATAGCGGCGGGCTTTCTGCTTTTCTCGCAACTGCAGGCCGTAGCCGACAATCTTTGGTTTCTTGTCCTTGCCATGCTGGCCAGGAGCAAAGTTGCGCTTTTCGATCGCGCATTTTTCCGTGTGGCAGCGCTCGCCTTTTAGGAATAACTTCATGCCCTCGCGGCGGCAGAGCCGGCAAACGGGGCCACTATAACGTGCCAATGAATAACCTCCAAATTTGCGCGATCTGCTCACGCTTGTTAAGGTGCGGTTTACGGCCGGCAGGCCTTCGTCCCGCTTAAAACAATTACAGGCTAAAGCCTATTCCCCAAAGTCAAACCTGACAGGCGAAAGCGCGCCTGTCCCACATCTTAAGTAATTACACCCGGCGCTTTTTCGGCGGCCGGCAGCCATTGTGCGGAATCGGCGTGACGTCTTTGATCGAACGAACCTCGATGCCGGCAGTGGACAAAGCACGCACAGCCGATTCACGGCCCGAACCAGGGCCCGCCACCCGCACCTCCACCGTCCGAAGCCCCGCTTCCTTAGCTTTATTGGCGGCAGTTAGAGATGCCTGCTGAGCGGCGAAGGGAGTTCCCTTGCGGGATCCACGAAAGCCGAGCGAACCGGAACTGGACCAGGCCAGCACGTTGCCGAGCGGGTCAGTAAACGTCACGATCGTGTTGTTGAAGGATGCCTGTACGTGAACGGTCCCGAATGGAACGTTCTTCTTTTCTTTTTTCTTGAACGACTTCTTTTTAGTCGACTTTAGCTGGTGCTTTCGCCATTGAGTTTTGCCCGTAGCCTTCTTCTTATTTGCGACTGTGCCCTTGCGCGGGCCTTTGCGCGTGCGCGCGTTGGTGTGGGTGCGCTGACCCCGGGCAGGCAGGCCGCGACGATGGCGGAGACCACGGTAGGAGCCCATCTCCATCAAGCGCTTGATGTTCATCGAATTTTCTTTGCGGAGGTCGCCTTCGATGGCCCCTTCACCTTCGATCAGATTGCGGAGGTGGTTCACCTCTTCCTCCGAGAGTTCGCCAATCTTCTTGTCGGGATTGACCTGCGCACGATAAAGAAGTGAGAGAGCACGAGTGCGCCCGATTCCGTAGATGTAGGTCAACCCGATCGCTGAACGTTTCCTCGCTGGTAAATCGATGCCTGCAATACGCGCCATATACTATCCCTGCCTTTGCTTATGTTTCGGATTGGTGCAGATGACGCGCACCACGCCCTGGCGATGGATCACCTTGCACTTATCACACAGCTTCTTGACCGATGCTCGTACTTTCATACGACTAAACTTGACCTTTCGTTAACAACTCTAAAACGCGCCCGCGCGTCCGGTCCTGCACGGACACGGCAATCAGAACGCGGTCACCAACTCGTAAACGCACAAAATTGGCACGCTGGGAACTGGGTAGATGAGCAAGCAATTGGTGCTCACCTTCCAGTCTGACACGTACCAAGGCACTGGGCAGCAATTCGACCACAATTCCTTCGGTGGTTCGCTCAACTGCTTGGCCACTCACGGACGCGTCAAAACCCAGGGCCCGTTGTCGGTCACCGCTACCATATGCTCGAAGTGCGCCGAGTAAGAGCCATCCTTGGCTACCGCTGTCCACTTATCGGAAAGCACTCTGGTGTCCGGCTTGCCTGCGTTTACCATAGGCTCGATGGCCAGCACCATGCCCGGCTTCAAACGCGGATTCTCGCCTCGCCGGTCCACGTAATTGGGAATCTGAGGCTCTTCATGCAAAGAGGTCCCGATCCCATGACCGACAAATTCGCGGACAATGGAGAAACCGTTAGAGGTCACATACTTCTCCACTGTGCCGCAGACATCGAACAAGCGGTTGCCCGAACGCGCCCGATCGATCGCTAACTCCAAGCTCTCTTCGGTGATTTTGAGCAGCCGCTTCACCGAATCGTTCACCTCTCCTACGGCGACCGTGATGGCCGAATCTCCGTAATAGCCGTTGAGCTGAACACCTGTATCGAGCGAAACAATATCGCCCAACTTCAGCTTGCGCCGAATAGACGGCATACCATGCACGACTTCCTCATTTACCGAGACACACAGCGCATAGGGAAATTTTGTCCCCGAAGCCTGCGAATAATAACCTTTGAAGGCCGGCTTCGCTCCCGCATCCGCGATCATCTTGGCGGTGGCCAGCTCGAGTTCCTGAGTGGTGACACCCTCGGTCACCATCGCCCGCAGGTCCTGCAAAATGCGATAGACCAGCAGGCCACTTCGGCGGAGTTTCTCAAGTTCCACTGCGCTTCGACGAACAATCACCGCTCAAAACTCTTCGCGCCCGTCACATCAGGCTCCAGCAAACCAGCCTTATTCAGAAATCCGCAGATCTTCTGCGCGATCTGTTCCGGCGTCGAACCACCGCCGTCGACCTCGATCATCTGCACGCCCGCTTGGCGGAAGAATTCGAGAATCGGTACCGTTTGCCTGTCGTATTCGCGCAACCGCTCCCGAATCACGGATTCCCAGTCGTCCTCCCGCGTTATCAGAGCCGCTCCATCCAGGTCACAGATTCCCTGCACACGAGGAGGATTGGTAGTTAGGCTATAAAGGGTTCCACAAACGGGGCACTGCCGACGGCCACTCAGGCGAGCTACGATCTTCTCGTAGTCAACCATCAAGTGTACCACGGCCGCGTGAAACCCGCTCGTTTGTAACAGATGCAGCAGCACGCGCGCCTGGTTGAGGGTGCGCGGATAGCCGTCGAGAATGACTCCTCGTCCGGCATCCGGTTCCTGTAACCGCTTTTCAACCAACTCATTGACGAGTTCGTCCGGTACCAGCCTTCCGGCCCGAATCAACTCTTCGGAATGGGTTCCGATATCGTCTCCCAGGCCGATATGGGTACGAAGCATGTCACCGGTCGAGATATGGGGCCCGCTCAGACACCGCCGGAGGAGTTTCGCTTGCGTACCTTTACCGGATCCGGGCGAGCCAAACAGGATAAGCGCAATAGGTTGAGATGAGGTATCGGGGCGCAAAAGAAAGCCTAACTGGTGGAACTGCGCCGTCCGCGGATGCGGCCCGAGCGGGGCGTAAAGCCTTCATAGTGGCGCATGATCAGTTGGGCTTCGATCTGGTTCACAGTGTCCATGGCGACGCCGACCACGATCAGTAGCGAAGTTCCCCCGAAGAAGAAATTCACGCCTAAGCCATCGAGCAGCCAGCGCGGGAAATGCGCATCGATAAAGTTGCCCACCGCCGGCAGGTGCTGCAGCTTGATTCCCTGGATCATGATCTGGGGGATGATCGAGAGCAGCGCCAGATAGAGGCCACCGACGACGGTAATCTTTGAGAGGATTTTATCCATGTAGTCGGCGGTGTTCTTACCCGGCCGGATGCCCGGGATGAAGCCGCCGTACTTGCGCATGTTGTCTGCTGCTTCGCTCGGATTGAAGATGATCGAGACGTAAAAGAAGCAGAAGAAAACAATGAGCAGGATAAAGACCAGATAGTAGGTGGGTTCCGCGCCCCCTAACGCGCCCAGCATGTTACTGAGCCAGCGGCTGTTCTTGACGATCGGGAACTGCAACGCGGTTTGCGGGAGCGCCAGCAGCGACGAGGCAAAAATGATCGGTATTACTCCACCCGCATTGACTTTGAGCGGCAGGTGAGTAGACTGGCCGCCCATCATCCGCCGGCCGATCACGCGCTTCGCATACTGGACAGGAATTCGCCGCTCCCCGCGCTCGACCAGGACGATGAAGGCGACTACCGCGATCATCAAGGCGATGATGATGACCATCTGGGGCACGGGCCACTGATGTGTAACAAAGGTGTTGGTATAGATGCTGCGGATAGCATTCGGCAGACCCACGACGATGCCGACAAAAATGATGAGCGACATACCATTGCCGATGCCACGGTCGGTGATCTGCTCACCGAGCCACATGATGAAGGCGGAACCCGCGGTAAAGGTCAGCACGGTCATGAAAATGAATGAGAAGCCCGGGTGCAAAACAAAATTGCCGTTCGAATCCTGCAGCGCGAAAGCAATACCGATGGATTGAACAATGGCAAGGGCGACGGTTAAATAGCGCGTCCACTGAGTGATTTTGCGGCGTCCTAGCTCACCCTCTTTTTGCAGCTTGTCTAGCGTCGGAATGACCACGGTGAGGAGTTGCAGAATGATGGACGACGTAATGTAGGGCGTAATGCCGAGCGCAAAGATCGACATGCGGCGCAGCATACCGCCGCTGAATAGGTCGAAGTAGCCGAGGAAACCACCAGCGGCATTCCGCTGGAAGAAGTCAAGGAACCGATTGGTATCGATTCCCGGCGTGGGAATGAATGCGCCGAGACGGTACACGGCGAGCAGGGCTAAGGTGAAGAGGACACGTTTCCTGAGATCCGGGATCCGGAACACGTTGGCGAGAGCTTCGAGGAACTTTTGCATGTCTCAATCCGGACCCGTCAAAACGAGTGCTCGCTACTTTTCCTTCGTTTCGGGTTGGCCAGTTTTCTTGCGACCCGTGCTGGAACCTTTGACCGCCTTCTCCACGATAGGCCTTTCTAAAACATCGGCCGCGCCACCAGCTTTTTGAATTTTATCGAGCGCCGATTTCGAAAAGACGTGCGCCTGCACGCTGATCTTGCGAGTCAGCGCGCCGTTGCCGAGTATCTTGAGGCCGGCTTGCAGTTTCTTAACGGTGCCGCTGGCGATTAAAGAATCGGGCGTAAAGTTGTCGCCCTCGAGTTTGTCGAGCGCGCCCACATTGATGATGGCGTACTCTTTGTGAAAGATGTTGGTGAAGCCGCGCTTCGGCAGACGGCGATGCAAGGGCATCTGTCCGCCTTCGAAGCCGCGCATCAAGCTGTAACCGGAAATCGATTTGGCGCCTTTAGCCCCGCGGCCAGAATACTTCCCCCGGCCCGTGCCCATGCCTTGCCCGAGGCGCCGTTTTTTGTGTTTTTGGCCCTTGGGTGGGCGGAGATTGCTTAAGTTCATTTTGTTCTGATACAGGCTCAGTCTTCCACTATTTCGAGCAGGTGCGGCACCTTCTTGACCATACCGCGAAAGCCGGGCGTATCCGGCCGTTCAACTACCCGGTTAATTTTGTGCAGCCCCAGCGACTTCACAATATCTTTATGCTTTTGGGGCGTACAAATGACGCTGCGCACTAGTTTGATTCTGATCTTTCCTTCGCTGGCCATTCCCTTGTCCTAAAGCTTCTCGACCGGCAACCCGCGCATATCGGCGATGGCATTTTTATCGCAGAGCTGCTCGAGCGCATCGATGGTTGCTTTTACCACGTTATGAGCGTTGTGCGAACCAATAGATTTAGTAAGCACGTTCGGGATGCCAACCGCCTGGATAACGGCGCGCACCGGACCGCCGGCAATCACACCAGTACCTGCCGGGGCGGGCTTTAACAATACCAAACCGCTGCCAAACCGGCCGAGAACAGGATGCCGGATGGTGGTTTCGAGCACGTTTACTTTGCGCAGGTTCTTCTTCGCCGCCTCAATGCCCTTCTTGATCGCGGAAGGCACTTCCTTTGCCTTGCCGGTGCCGAAGCCAACCACTTTGGCGCCGGGATCGCCGACTACTACCAGCGCCGAGAAGCTCATATTTTTACCGCCCTTGACCACTTTTGTCACGCGGTTGATGCTGACGACCTGTTCCTTCAGGTTCAGGTTATGCGTGTCGATACGCTTTCCATTCACTGCCATCAATTAAAACTCCAGGCCCGCTTGTCGGGCTGCATCGGCGAGCGCTTTGACGCGGCCATGGTACTGATAACCACCGCGATCGAAAACGACCTTGTTAATTCCCTTTTCTTTGGCGCGCTCAGCGACCGCTTTACCAATCAGTTTGGCGCCCTCCACGTTGCCACCTTTGCCGCGCAAATCCTTTTCAGTGGAAGCGGCGGCTACCAGCGTATGACCCTGCCCGTCGTCGATCACCTGCGCGTAAATGTGATTCACGCTGCGAAATACGGCCAAGCGGGGGCGTTCCTGTGTCCCTGCGATCCGGTTGCGAATCCGCTTGTGAATCCTGGTTCGTATCTCTCTTCTGGTATCCCGAGCCACGGCTACTTGCTCCCTGCGCCGGTCTTGCCGGCCTTCTTGCGCAGCGCTTCGCCGGTGTAGCGAACGCCCTTATTCTTGTATGGATCCGGCGGACGCAATGCCCGGATCTGAGAAGCCACCTGCCCCACCGCCTGGCGGTCGTAACCGGTCAGAACTAGATGAGTTTGCTTGTCGATCTTGAGATCGACTCCAGTGGGCAAAATAAATTCGATGGAATGGGAATAGCCAAGAGTAAAGGTTGCGACCTTTCCTTTGACGTCGGCGCGGTACCCGGTGCCGACAATATCGAGCTCGCGGGTGAAGCCGGTGGAGACTCCCTGCACGGCATTGGCGGTAAGAGCGCGGGTCAGGCCATGCAGCGCGGCGTACTTGTCGCTGTCGCGGACGAGCTCAAGATGTCCATCTTTCTGCTCGATGTGAACTCCGGCCGGAATCGGGACCGTTAACTTGCCTTTAGGACCTTCGACTTGAATGTCGTCGCCAATCTTGATTTTGACCCCTTGCGGCAGGGGAATGGGTTTTTTTCCTACTCGTGACATGTGTTTGTGCGCTCCCTACCAGATTTGACAGAGAACTTCCCCGCCGACGCCTTCCTTGCGCGCTGTGTTGCCGGTCATGACACCATTGGGAGTGGTGAGGATGTTGATCCCGAGGCCCCCGAGAATGCGCGGAATCTCTTTGCTCCCGACATAGACCCGGCAACCAGGCCGCGACACGCGCTCGATACGGGAGATAACCGGCAAGTTCGCGGGAGTGTACTTAAGATAGAGGCGAATGTATTTTTTGGACCCTTCTTCGGTCAACTTGTAGTTGAGGATATAGCCCTCCTCTTTGAGGATACGGGCGAGTTCGTTCTTGAGCCGGGATGCAGGCACATCCACCTTTGCGTGACGAGCAATTAGCGCATTACGCACACGCGTCAGCATATCGGCAATGGGATCTAGTGTCATTGGCTACCTTTCCTACCAGCTCGCTTTGGTCACACCCGGGACTTCACCGGCCAGCGCAAACTTACGAAAACAGATGCGGCACAGCGAAAACTTGCGCAGAAAGCCGCGAGGCCGTCCGCAGTTCTTACAGCGGTGACGCAGGCGGGTCGGAAACTTCACCTTGGTCCCATCCTTGCGCGCTTGCGCCATTTCGGCTTCTTTTTTTACTTCTTTCGCGATTTTTGCAGTCGTTGCCATCTATTGTCCAATCGCGCACCATCCTCCGGCCGAGCCAATCGGCCTGTGCGCTTGCCTAAATTTCCTACTGGCGGAATGGCATGCCCATCTGGCGGAGCAAAGCCAATCCTTCGGCATCAGTCTTAGCCGTAGTTGTAATGGAGATATTCATGCCCTTCGTCTTCTCCACTTTGTTGTAATCGATCTCGGGGAAGATCAACTGATCCTTCAACCCGAGCGTATAATTGCCGCGGCCATCGAACGATTTGGGCGAGACGCCCCGGAAATCGCGCACGCGCGGCAGAGCGACATTCATCAGACGATCTAGAAACTCGTACATACGGTCACCGCGCAAAGTGACCATGCAGCCGATCGACATTCCTTCGCGCAATTTGAAGGCGGCAATCGATTTCTTGGCTTTGGTCACCACGGGCTTCTGCCCGGCGATTGCGGCCAGTTCGTTTACGGCGCCGTCCATCAGCTTGCTATTGCCGGTGGCCTCTCCGAGCCCGATATTGATCGAGACCTTTTCGATTTTCGGTACGGCCATCGGGTTCGCGTAATTGAAATCCTTCTTGAGCGAGGCGACCACTTGCTTGTTATAGTGCTCGCGCAAACGCGCCTTGCCGCTTTGCGAGCGGGGCGCGGCAGCCTTCTCAAGAACAGGTTGACCTCCACCGCCCTCCTTCTTCGGAGCGCGCTGTTTCTTATCGCCCGCCGGGGGCTTACCGGCCTGCCCCTTGCTTGGCCGCTCCGCCTGTTTTCTTTTCCGTATCCTTCGCCATTGATTTTTCTGATTCCCTTTTGGCCGGTTCCAAACGGCCTCAACCTTAAGCGACAGGCGAAAGCGCCTGTCCCAAGGCTAGCCGTTATCGCTTGTCGAGTGTCTCGCCACCTTTGTGTGCGACGCGCGTCCGGCGCACCTTGCCGCCCACCCTGTCCATCTTGTACCCGACACGAGTCGGAATGCCCCCTGCCGTCAGCAGCATGACATTCGAAACATCGATCGGCATCGGCTTTTCGGCCACGCCACCCTTGATCTGCTTCGAAGGATTCGGACGTGTGTGACGCTTGACAATCATGACGCCATCGACCGTCACTTTACGGTCGAAACGATCCACTTCGAGAACTTTGCCCGTCTTGCCTTTGTCGCGCCCCGCAATCACGCGGACCATGTCGTCTTTCTTGATTTTGACGCGCACCGGCTGGCGCTCGCCGCGTTGCTGGCGGCGCTGGTAAGCAACTTTCGGCATAGCTAGATGACCTCCGGAGCAAGCGACACAATCTTCATGAAACGCTTGTCGCGCAGCTCGCGCGCCACCGGCCCGAAGACACGAGTTCCCACCGGCTCGCCGACTTCATTGATGAGCACCGCGGCGTTCGAATCGAACCGGATATAGGTTCCGTCCTTGCGGCGCGTCTCTTTGCGCATGCGGACCACGACGCAGCGCACGACCTTGCCCTTCTTGATATTGGAATCGGGCGCGGCCTCCTTGACGCTCGCTGTAATGACATCGCCCAAACCCGCGCGAAGCCCGAGGTCGCCGCCGCGCGGCAGGATGCATTGCAACTTGCGCGCGCCGCTGTTGTCGGCTACCTCCAACATCGTTCGCATTCCAATCATGTTGATTCTCCGTCAGGCGTCCGCTCGTTGGCGCCCTACTTCCCTTTCTTGATGGTCTTCTTCTCGCGAGTATCGGCGCTTTGGGCCAGGGCCGGATGTTCGATGCCCACCTGCACTGCCTTACGAAGCACAGTACCAAGCTGCCAGCGCTTGAGCCGGCTCAAAGGACGGCACTCGACGATACGGACCACATCGCCCACCTGAGCCGTCTGCTCTTCGTCGTGAGCATAAAACTTCCTGCGCTTGTTCACGATTCGCTTGTACATCGGGTGCGGTACGCGCCGCGTAACTTCGACCACAATGGTTTTGGCCATCTTGGTCGAAATCACCTCGCCAACCTTCTCGTTTTTGTGACCCTGTTTTTCGGTCGTTTCGCTTGCTGCTGCCGCCATGGTGCCTTTGTCTAAGCCTCTTTACTTTTTCTTCTTGCTTGCTTTGGCCACGACCGGAGCTGCCGTTTCGCCTGCCGCGCGCTTTTCATTGATGATGGTCAGCAAGCGGGCCCGGTCCTTCTTCAGGCTGCGGTATTTTTTCAGTCCTTCGGTCTGCCCCATGCCCATCTGAAAGCGAAACCGGAAAAGCTGTTCCTGTGAGTCCTGCGCCTGGCGCTCGGCCTCGCCCAGATCCATGTTGCGAATTTTGTCTGCCTTCATGTTTTGTCTTTCATCCCTGGCCCGTTAGGATCAGCTTGCCTTCGCGCCTTCAGAGGCTTGCGCGCGCGAAACGAATTTGGTCGGAACCGAGATCTTGGCCGCCGCCAGACGCATCGCTTGCGTAGCCACCTCGAGCGGGACGCCTTCCATTTCGAACAGCATTTTGCCCGGCTTCACCACCGCTACCCAGGCCTCCGGTGCGCCCTTGCCTTTTCCCATACGGGTCTCGGGCGGTTTCTTGGTGATCGGTTTGTCCGGGAAGACGCGTATCCAGACCTTGCCGCCCCGCTTGATGAAGCGCGTCATCGCAATGCGGGCCGCTTCGATCTGGCGGTTCGTCACCCAGCCGCACTCAAGCGCTTTCAGACCGAACTCGCCGAACGAGAGCGATGAACCACGCCAGGCTTTACCCGTCATGCGGCCGCGCTGCTGCTTGCGGAATTTGACTTTCTTCGGCATCAACATAGCAGTAGTTTCCTTTGAAGCATTCCGTTCGGGCTACTCGCTTGGAGTTTCCGTTCCTTCCGCACCTGGAGTCGCGGTTTGTTCCCGTTCTTCGGTTGCACTGGCCGGCTGATTCTGTTTCCAGGACGGACCTTGGGGCGCCGAAAGCGGCGGAATGATTGGCGCCGAAGCAGGCTTCGGCAAGTCGCCGGGATTCGGCTGGATCACGGGACCGCCGCCTTCCGGAACTAACTGCGGCGGCGGCCGGCGTTCCGGCCGATCACCTACGCGGTCGTCGCGGCGGCGCCGACGCGGCTCACCTTCGTTGCGCAGGGAGTTGCGGCGGTTGCCGCCTTCGATCACCTCACCTTTAAAAATCCATACCTTCACGCCAATTACGCCGTAGGTGGTGTAAGCCTGGCTGAATCCATAATCGATGTCGGCGCGCAGAGTGTGCAGCGGAAGCTGCCCCTGCAGATACCATTCGCTGCGTGCGATTTCGGCTCCATTTAGCCGCCCCGAAACGCGAACCTTGATTCCTTTGCAGCCAAAACGCAGCGCCGAATCGACCGCCTTACGCATCGCGCGGCGAAAGGCCACGCGCTTTTCGAGCTGTAGCGCAATCGATTCCGACACTAACTGCGCATCGAGCTCGGGCCGGTGCACTTCCTGGATGTCGATAAACACCTCGCGCTTGGTTTTCTTTGCCAGATCGCCCTTGAGCTTCTCGATCTCGGCGCCTTTGCGGCCGATGATGATGCCCGGACGCGAAGTGCGTATGGTGATGCGGAGCTTGTTACCCGGACGATCGACCTCGATCGAACTGACCCCAGCCGCTTTCAAACGCGCCAGCAGTGATTCTTTCAGCTCGAGATCTTCGTGCAGCAGCCGCGAGTAGTCCTGTTTGGCAAACCAGCGGGAGCGCCAGGTTTTGGTGACGCCTAAACGAAACCCGTACGGATGTACTTTTTGACCCATATCTTTATCCCTGTCTTCGGCTCGCGCGACGTGCGTTTGAGAATTTACGCGGCCTCATCGTCCGTCTTCCGCCTCTTCGGCCCGCTCGCCGAGCTTTACCACGATGTGCGCTGTGCGTCGCTGATAGCGATAGGCACGGCCCATCGGAGCCGGCCGGATACGCTTTTGCCGTGGACCTTCGTTGACGTACGCTTCGTTCACAAAGAGCCGATCGACATCAATATCTTCCGATTTGTTCTCGGCGTTCGCGATGGCCGAGCGCAGCACTTTCTCAACAGCAGGAGCGATCCGTTTGTTGACGGCGCTCAGGATGTGAATCGCGTCGCCCGCCTGTCGGCCGCGAATCATGTCGATCACCAGGCGCGCCTTTTGCGGCGAGACATGCAGGTAACGCGCTTCCGCCTTCGACACGTTCTCTTTTTGGTCCATTATCTGTTCGCCTCCCTCTTCCCAGTACAAACCTCTCATCTGCCGCCTTCTCGGTCGACTTAGCCGCGTGCCCCTTGAAGGTGCGGGTGGGCGAAAATTCGCCGAGCTTATGCCCGACCATATTTTCCGTGACGTAGACCGGAATAAATTTTTTCCCGTTATGCACCGCGAGCGTGTGGCCGATGAAGTCCGGCACGATCGTCGAGCGGCGCGACCAGGTCCTCACCACAGTCTTCTGATGGTTTGTGTTTAGCGTTTCCACCTTCTTAATGAGGTGGTCGTCCGTGAACGGTCCTTTTTTGAGCGATCGACTCATTAGCGCTTTTTCGCCTTTCTCGTCACGATCCAGCGATCAGTTCTCTTGTTATTTCGTGTCTTGAAACCGCGCGTGGGTTGGCCCCAGGGCGTCACCGGGTGACGTCCGCCTGAAGTTTTGCCTTCGCCGCCGCCGTGCGGGTGATCGACCGGATTCATCGATACGCCACGGTTGTGTGGCCGCTTGCCAAACCAGCGCGAGCGTCCGGCTTTTCCGAGCGAAACGTTTTCGTGCTCGACATTGCCGACTTGACCGATGGTAGCCATGCAGTCCATCTGCACACGGCGTGTTTCGCCCGATGGCAATTTCAAGAGCGCGATTTCGCCTTCCTTCGATACCAACTGCGCTTGCGCGCCCGCCGAGCGAGCCATCTGGCCGCCCTTGCCAGGCCTCAGCTCGATGTTATGAACCACCGTACCGGCCGGAATATTCTTGAGCGGCAGAGCGTTGCCAATGAGAATGTCGGCTTCCGGCCCCGAGCTCACCGTACGCCCGACTTCGAGGCCTACTGGGCAAATAATATAGCGCTTTTCGCCGTCGGTGTAATGCAACAGCGCGATGCGAGCCGAACGGTTGGGATCGTACTCAATGGCGGCGACCTTCGCCACCACGCCGGCTTTATCTCGCTTGAAATCGATGATGCGATACGCCTGCTTGGCTCCGCCCCCGATAAAACGGCTCGAAGTTCGCCCGCGCGCGTCGCGGCCGCCCGTGCGCTTCTTGCCCTCGACCAGCGACTTTTCCGGCCGATCCTTGGTAATGTCTTCCCGCGTGAGATAAGTCTGAAAGCGGCGAGTCGGTGTGGTCGGCTTGAAACTCTTAATTGGCATAATGTCTCGGCTTCCTCACTTAAATCTCCGCGTACTCGGGAATCTTCTGTCCCGCGGTCAATCGCACGTAGGCCTTCTTCCAATCCGACCCGTACCCGCTGAAACGGCCGCGGCGGCGCAGCTTCCCAACAAAGTTACTCGTCCGGACTTCGGCCACTCGCACGCGAAAAACCGTCTCGACCGCCTGCTTGATCTGAATCTTATTGGCGTCCGGATGCACTTCAAAGCACAACGTTCGTTCGTTCTCCCGCTTGTCGTGGCCTTTCTCGGTGATCAACGGCCGGCGGATTACGTCATAAACAGTCATTACGCTAAGGCCTCCGAAAGTTTCTTCGCGGCTCTTTCACTCAGCAGCACTTCTTGATAACGCAGCAGATCGTATACGTTTACGTCTTTGGTCGGTACCAACTTCACTCGTTGCAGGTTGCGGGAAGCGCGATGAAGATTCGTGTTCTCTTCGGTCTCGATCAGGAGCACGGTCTTTTTCGCTTCCAGCTTTCCGAGAACACTCACTACGGTTTTGGTCTTGTGATCGGCCAGTTCGAAGGCGCGCACCACGCGCAATTCGCCGTCGCGCAACTTCGCCGATAAAGCGGAGCGGAGCGCCCCCAGCACCATCTTGCGCGGCAATTTGTATTCATACGAGCGCGGTTGCGGCCCGTGCACCGTGCCGCCGTGCCGCCACAAAGGTGAACGGATCGAACCCATACGAGCGCGGCCGGTGCCCTTCTGCTTCCACAGCTTCTTGCCTGAACCCGACACTTCATGGCGCGTTTTCGTAGCCGCGCTTCCCGAACGCCGGGCAGCGGTATATTGCCGGACCGCCTCATAGAGCAGCGCTTCGTTTACTTCGGCGCCAAACACCGCGTCCGCGAGCTCGATCGAGCCCACGGCCGTGTTGTTCAAATCGATAATATCTACACTCGGCATGGTTCTATTCTTTACCTCTTCGCCTCGCTGAAGACCGCCGGCTCATCATCGTTTACCTCTTAACCCGTCGCACCACTACATACCCGCCGTTTGGTCCGGGGATCGCGCCTTTAACGGCAATTACATTGTCGTCCGTGTCGACGCTTACGATTTCGAGATTCCGCACGGTTACTTGATCCGTGCCCATCTGGCCGCCCATTTTCATGCCAGGGAAAACGCGCGACGGAAAAGACGAACCGCCGATCGAGCCGGGAGCGCGGTGGAACATCGAACCGTGTGTCGCGTCGCCTCCGCGGAAATGATGGCGTTTCACCACACCTTGGAATCCGCGGCCTTTGCTCGTACCGATCACGTCGACCACATCGCGCGGCTTGAACTCTTCAGCCAGCACGCGATCGCCCTGTTTCAGGTCGCCGGTCCCCTGCCCCAGGTGAAATTCGCGCAAGTACTTCACGCCGTCGGCGCCCGATTTAGCAAGGTGCCTCGACAGAGGCTTATTCGGCTTCTTCGCGTATTCGACAAGGCCCAACTGAATGGCATCGTAGCCATCGGTGGCCGGAGTCTTACGTTGCGTGACCACGCACGGCCCCGCCTTCACGAGCGTGACAGGGACCACCTGCCCCTCGGAGTTAAAGACCTGCGTCATACCGATTTTCTTGCCGAGAATTCCTGGACTCATGCGTTTCGCTCTCTTGGCCTAGCCTTTTACTTGCCCTTACCGAACGCCTTGATCTCCACATCCACGCCAGCCGGGAGATCCAGCTTCATCAATGCATCCACCGTGTCCTGCGTGGGTTCGAGGATATCGAGCAGACGCTTATGCGTGCGAATCTCGAACTGCTCGCGCGACTTTTTGTCGACATGCGGAGACCGCAAGACCGTATAACGATTCTTCAAAGTCGGCAGCGGGATCGGACCAGCCACCGTGGCTCCCGTGCGCTTGGCGGTATCGACAATATCGCCCGTCGATTGATCGAGAACCCGGTGATCGTATGCCTTCAGGCGAATGCGGATGCGTTCTTTCATTTCTTTGTTGTCTTTCGAGCGAGGAAAGGCTTGGGGGCAGACGTGCATAGCACGTTTGCTTCAGCACTAGACGATCGTTTTCCGTCGTCTGCCTATTCCTCGCTAACTCAAAATCTCCGTCACTGTTCCCGCTCCTACCGTTCGGCCGCCTTCGCGAATGGCAAAACGCAGCCCCTTGTCCATGGCGACCGGCGTGATCAGCTCGATCTCCATCGACACGTTGTCACCCGGCATCACCATCTCCATGCCTTCCGGCAGCTTCGCCACGCCCGTCACATCCGTCGTCCGGAAGTAGAATTGCGGCCGGTAGCCATTGAAAAACGGCGTGTGCCGCCCGCCTTCTTCCTTCGACAGCACGTACACTTCACCCTTAAACCGCTTATACGGCTTAATCGTGCCCGGCTTCGCGATCACCTGCCCGCGCTCCACATCGTTCTTCTCAATGCCACGCAACAGCAACCCGACGTTGTCGCCCGCCCGGCCTTCGTCGAGCAGCTTCTTGAACATCTCGACGCCCGTCACCACCGTCTTGCGCGTGTCCTGGAAGCCGACGATCTCCATTTCCTCGCCCACCTTGCAGATCCCCTTCTCGATGCGCCCCGTCACCACCGTGCCCCGGCCCTGGATCGAAAAAATGTCTTCAATCGGCATCAGAAACGGTTTGTCGATCACCCGCTCCGGCAAGGGAATATACGCATCCACCTTCGCCATCAGCTCGTCGACCGAAGCTTCCCAATTCGCTTCTCCGTTCAAAGCGCCCAGCGCGCTTACTTTTACCACCGGCAGATCGTCGCCAGGAAACTGATATTTCGACAGCAGCTCGCGCACCTCGAGCTCCACCAGCTCGAGCAGCTCCGGATCGTCCACCATGTCGACTTTGTTCAACGCCACCACGATGTACGGCACCCCTACCTGGCGGGCCAGCAGAATATGTTCGCGCGTCTGCGGCATCGGCCCGTCGGTCGCCGCCACCACCAGAATCGCCCCGTCCATCTGCGCCGCGCCCGTGATCATGTTCTTGATGTAGTCGGCGTGACCCGGACAATCCACGTGCGCATAGTGCCGGTTGGCCGTCTCGTACTCCACGTGCGCCACCGCGATCGTGATCCCGCGCGCCTTCTCTTCGGGCGCATTATCGATCGAATCGAAGCTCCGGAACTTGTTCTTCGGATTGTGCTTCGACAACGTCTTCGTGATCGCCGCCGTTAACGTCGTCTTGCCGTGATCGATGTGCCCGATCGTCCCAATGTTTACGTGCGGCTTGCTGCGGTCAAATTTCTCTTTCGCCATGTCTTTCTCCTTGCCTCTTCAGCGCATCCCGGTCTCAGGCCCATTGTCTGCGCTCATCCGGTAACGAACCTACTTTATAGCTACTCCGCCTTTATTGCGGTTGATAATCTCTTCTGCCAAATTGCGCGGCACTTCTTCGTACTGCCCGAAGTGCATGGTGAAACTGCCGCGGCCCTGGGTGCGCGAACGCAACTCGGTCGCATAGCCAAACATCTCCGAAAGTGGCACCATTGCCTTGATAATGTGCGTGCCTCCGGCGATCTCGGTACCCTCCAGGCGTCCACGCCGCGAAATCAGGTCACCGTTCACCGAACCCATGTAGTCTTCGGAAACCGTCACTTCCACCTTCATCACAGGCTCGAGCAATACCGGCTTGGCTTTCCGGGCAGCCTCCTTGAAACAAATCGAACTGCAGATCTTGAACGCCATTTCGGAAGAGTCGACGTCGTGGTAATCGCCGTCGAACACCGTCACTTTGATGTTGTTCAATGGATAGCCGGCCAGAATGCCGCCCTCGAGCGCTTCTTCCACGCCCTTCTCAACAGCGGGAATAAATTCTTTCGGGATGTTGCCGCCCGTTACTTCGTTCTCAAATTCGAAGTTCGATTCGGGATCCGGCTCGACCCGCAGCTTCACACGAGCATATTGACCGCTACCACCAGTTTGTTTCTTGTGTGTGTAATCGTATTCTGCGCGCTGGCGAATCGTCTCGCGGTAGGCCACCTGCGGCTTTCCGACATTCGCGCCTACGTTAAATTCGCGCTGCATGCGATCGACAATGATTTCGAGATGCAGTTCGCCCATGCCGGCCAGAATCGTCTGCCCGGTCTCCGGATCGGTTGAAACTTGCAGGGTTGGATCTTCGGTTGCCAATTTGTGGATGGCGACGCCCAGCTTTTCCTGATCCGCCTTAGTCTTCGGCTCGATGGCAAGCTGAATCACTGGAGCCGGAAAGATAATGGATTCGAGCAGGATCGGCTTGTTTTCGTCGCAGATTGTGTCACCCGTCACGACCTGTTTCAATCCGACTGCCGCGCAGATATCGCCCGCTAGAACTTCCTGGATCTCTTCGCGCTTGTTGGCATGCATCTTGACCAGACGGCCCACGCGCTCGCGCCTGCCTTTGCTGACGTTATAGATCGATTCACCAGCGTTCAGCTTGCCAGAGTAGACCCGGATAAAGCAGAGCTGGCCGACGAACGGATCGGTCATAATCTTGAACACCAGCGCGGCAAAGGGTTCCGCGTCGCTTGCTTTGCGCTCCAGAGTTTCCTCCAGATTGTCGACCGCAACGCCCTTGATAGGCGGAACGTCGAGCGGCGAAGGCAGGTAATCCACCACCGCGTCGAGCAGATTCTGAACGCCCTTGTTCTTGAAAGAAGAGCCGCAGATAACCGGAAAAATCTTTTGTGCGATGGTGGCTTTGCGAATGCCGGACTTCAGTTCCGCCTCGGTTATGGGTTGACCCTCGATGTACTTTTCCATCAGCACATCGTCCGACTCGGATACCGCTTCGATCAACTTGTCGCGATACTCTTTCGCTTGATCGACCAGGTCGGCCGGAATCTCCACATCATCGAATTTCGCGCCAAGCGTCTCGTCGCGCCAGATCCTGGCATTCATCTTGACCAGATCGACGACGCCTTTGAATTGATCTTCCGCGCCAACCGGCAACTGAATCGGAACCGGGCGCGCGCTCAGGCGGTCGACAATTGTCTTAACCGAAAAGAAAAAATCGGCGCCGACGCGATCCATTTTGTTAATGAAACAAATCCGCGGCACCCGGTACTTGTCGGCTTGACGCCAGACGGTTTCGGTTTGCGGCTGCACACCGGCTACCGCATCGAACACCGCGCAGGCGCCATCGAGCACGCGCAGACTGCGCTCCACTTCAGCCGTGAAATCTACGTGACCCGGCGTATCGATGATGTTGATCGTAATGTCATGCCACTGACAGGTCGTCGCGGCAGACGTTATCGTAATGCCGCGCTCCTGCTCCTGCGCCATCCAATCCATGGTGGCCGTGCCCTCGTGCACTTCACCGATTTTGTGCGTACGGCCGGTGTAGTACAGAATGCGTTCGGTCGTGGTTGTTTTACCGGCATCGATGTGCGCCATGATGCCGATGTTGCGCAATTTATCTAGTGGTACAGTGCGGGGCATAACCTGATTTCAACTGTTCTTTATGAGTTACCAGCGATAGTGCGCGAAGGCTTTATTGGCTTCCGCCATGCGATGCACATCGTCCTTCTTCTTGACCGCGCCTCCACGCATATTGGAAGCGTCATTTAACTCATTGGCCAGCTTGTCGGCCATGCTCTTATCAGGCCGTGTTCTGGCGTTGGTGATGATCCAGCGCAGGGCCAGACTCGTCCGCCGGTTTTGCGAGACCTCGACCGGCACCTGATAATTCGCGCCGCCCACTCGCCGTGTCTTAACCTCGAGCACCGGCTTCACATTCTCGACGGCTTTCTTGAAGGCCTTAAGCGGATCGTCCTGCGAGCGTTCACGCAGCGTGTCCATGGCCTGATAGAAGATCTTCTGGGCGGTGGTCTTCTTGCCGTCCCACATCATCGAGTTGACAAATTTCTCGACCAGCGTCGAATTATAGAGCGGATCGGGAATCACATCCCTCGGTTCGGGTCGTCTCCTACGCGGCATAAAAGTCCTTATCTGAGTCTTCGCTTAGCTGAAAGCGCGAGCTCATCTTCTCCTCCCTACTTCTTCTTACCCTTGGCCGGAGCGGCAGCAGCACCGCCCTTTGGACGCTTCGCTCCATATTTGGAGCGGCCTTGTTTGCGGTTCGCGACACCGGCAGTATCGAGCGTCCCTCGCACTACGTGGTAGCGCACGCCGGGTAGATCCTTCACACGGCCGCCACGAATTAACACGATCGAATGCTCCTGCAGATTGTGGCCGACACCAGGGATATACGTCGTCACTTCGATTCCGTTGGTGAGCCGCACGCGGGCAACCTTCCGAAGCGCCGAGTTGGGCTTCTTCGGTGTCGTAGTGTACACGCGCGTGCATACTCCGCGCCGCTGTGGGCAAGCCTGCAAAGCGGGACTCGCCGTCTTATACCTGGTCGGCTTGCGCCCTTTACGCACCAATTGATTGAAAGTCGGCATGCTTCAACTTGACTGGGATCGTCCGGCAACCGTCAAACGGACCGAACCACCGCCCACGAATCCTCTTCTATATGACTGTATAGTCCGCGCACGAACGCGAACCGGATTAAAAGCTTGGGTCTTCTTCCTACAGGCTCAAACTAGTCGATCATAACTAGCTCGGCTGCAATGTCTCACTACCAGGAGGCTGATCTAGCGTATTCACCAGCCCCAAACGCGAGGGTAACTGCTTCGGGTATTGGCCCATGCCAGCTTCCAATGTCACCCAATCCTTAGCAGAACTTCTGTGTTTGACAGAATCGGCGTGGGGAAGAGCTTATTGGTCCGACAGCGGGGCCCGACTTCCGGCCGGGTGCCTACCTTTAGAGTACCCTACCCGCCGTTCACAACGGGCTTGTCTCCAGGCACGGTAGCACGGAGGCCGAAGAATCAACTCGCCAAACTTTCCTAGTGTACGACTGGTACTAGCCAGTGTCAACCAAAAGTCTTGTCCAATGCAGGATGAGCCTAATAAGGTTATGCTGCAGCGGTCGAGATCTCCTGCGAGTTTTCCGGACGTGATGGCTGGTATCCGAAAGTACGGCTGTCGGCGTACAGGATCAGAATAGGGAGCAACAGAGTTCTATATTTGATGAACGGTCGTCAGGCATGGAGAACGTCAGCATAGAACGGATCTAGAGATGAAAGACTTCTTCCAGCGGCGCCATTACGCGGTCTGGAGAAACATCGGCGGCGTTCTGAAAGAATGACGCCATCTCACGCTGCCATCGCTCGTTCACTTCGCGAGCTTGCATCAGGCTTAAGGCCCGCTCGAAATCCTGCGTTTCCAGGTACCCAACCAGCAAACCGTCTGGCCGTAAGAATAAGGAGTAGTTATTCCACCCTGTTTCCCGGAGAGCCTGTTTCATCTCCGGCCACACTTCACGGTGACGTTCTTTGTACTCCTCCAGCCGCTCAGGCCGCACTTGTAAAACGAAACACACCCGGCGCATATCTCTAAGCGGCGCTAGCACGGAAAGGCCTCATGCCTTCCGTCATTCGAGCGCAGCTCTCTGCCATGGGATTACGCATAGGAAGAAACGCTAGCCATATTGCGAGCGGCGCGCTCCCTTGAGATGCGCTCCAGGTATCCACTGCCGCGGAATGCCGCCATTGGATCTTCGGGTAGACCCTTAAACCGCCGCCAGTCACGAATATGCGGGCGAACATCGGTAGAAAACGCCTCCTGCAGGCAGGTTTCCGCTCCGATGATGTCTGAGACGGCCTGGGCTTCTGATAATCTCTGATGGTCGACCAGAGCTGCTTTCGCAAACAGCTCCTGAGCCATCATGACAGTTTGGATCATTGCCTCAATTTTGCCTTTCAAATTGTGGCTCTGATCGATCATGTAGGCGACATCGGGCCGTTCTGCGGTTTCCCATGCGAAAAAAAGGATCTCATGGAAAATCCGAAAAACTTGATATGGGTCGATAGAACCCAAGGTCAGATCGTCATCCGCATACCGGCGGTCGTTGAAATGAAATCCGCCCAGCATCTTTTCGGACAGAAGCCACGCAACAATCTGCTCGACATTCTGGCTGGCGTAATGATGGCCCGTATCGACAAGCACCTTCGCTTGTGGTCCAGCCATTCTGGCAAGCAGGAGCGCCATACCCCAGTCTGCGATATCTGTGTGGTAAAAGGCCGGTTCAAACGGCTTATATTCCACAAGCATTCGCTGACCGGGAGCTAATTCATGGTGAACCGCGATAAGGTTTTCTTCAAACCAGCGTTTGCGTTGCCGGATGTTCGCGGTGCCGGGATAGTTAGACCCATCGGTAAACCAGAACGATATATCGCGGCTGTGAAGTTCCTTTGCGATCTCGATGCTTAACTTCGAATGCGCCAAAGATTCTTTTCGCACCGACGGGTCCGGATTAGCAAAAGATCCGAACTTGTAGATCTGGTCTTGGAAGAGGTTGGGGTTGATAGATCCGGGTCGGATGCCGTATCGATCTCCGAATTCAGCGGTTTTGCCAACGCTCTTGATCCCCTCTGGAAGGTCCCACAACACATGGAGCGCGATGGTAGGGCAGATTCCCGTGAACACGTGGACTTGGCCAGCATCACTGAACTTCTCCTCGGTTGTGGTCGCGGCCGCGGCTTGCACAAATTTTCCGAAGCGGGTGCCGGTATTCGCGAAACCCCACGACGGCAATTCGATATCGAATGCATTGAGAGCAGCGAATACTGCATCGGAGTGCTTTGAATGGAACGGACTCATTCTATTGCTGCATCATAGTAAAACACCGGCCACGCGGCCGGAACCACTTTTTCAGAAACTCTCTTCATTTCGCATTGTAGAAAGCTTGACATGGGCGGGCTCCGCTGCAGCAACTATGACGACCTAGGGCATGAGGCAAAGTCCGAATGGGGTGAATGCCGCTCGATTAGGAAATCAGGATTCAACGGGGTTTCGTATTGCAAAAGAAGTGATACCATCGCAAAAACTTAAGCGCTCCCTGTCGAGAAGTTATATGAGCTCGTCTTCTGTTCGCGATCCTTACCTGGTCAAGTCTGTTGTGCACTCGTCGCAATTGCTGTCTGCATTCCGGTCATCTGGGGAGGCTTTGTCGTTGAGGGAGATCTCAGCTCGTAGTACTCTGCCGAAAACCATGGTCTTTCGACTCCTTTACACGCTAGAGAAGTGCGGAATGGTCGAGAAGATCGGCGAGAACTTGTACCGATCATCTCTGCGGCCTCTTAAACAAAAGCTGTATCGCATCGGCTATGCTGCGCAAGGCACCGACTATCACTTTCCCAAAGTTGTTTCCGAGGGGCTTCAAAGCGCGGCTAAGGCGGAAGGCGTCGACCTGATCTCTCTGGATAACCGATACAGCGCAAAAATCGCGCAACGGAATGCTGATTTGCTTGTTCGTGAGAGGGTGGATCTGGTAATTGAATTTCAAACTGATGAGAACATCGCTCCCATTGTGGCGGCCAAGTACGCGGATGCGAATATTCCGTTCATCGCGATTGATATCCCACATCCCGGCGCGACTTACTATGGTGCAAACAATTATGAAGCAGGTCTAATTGGCGGCCGCTATCTGGGCCGGTGGGCGAAGCAGCGCTGGCAAGCTACGGTTGATGAAATTATAATGTTCGAGCTGGCCCGAGCTGGCAGTCTGCCCAGAATGCGCCTGACCGGAATGCTTACCGGTCTGAAGGATATCGTTCCGGCTCTGGAAAGTTGCCGCGTAACGTTCCTTGAGGGCGATGGCAAATTTAGCGACAGCTTTGAGATCATGCGGAAGCACCTCAGAAGTACTCGGAGCCGCCGCATTCTGGTCGGAGCGATAAACGACGCCAGCGCGCTGGGCGGCTTGCGCGCATTTCAAGAAGCGGGCCGGACGGAGTGCTGCGCGATGATGGGGCAAAACGCTTCGCCAGAGGGCCGTATCGAAATGCGCCAACCTGGAACACGCCTAATCGGTTCCGTCGCCTTTTTCCCTGAAAGATATGGCAATGATCTGATCCACCTCGCGCTCGACATTCTGAATCGGCGAACTGTTCCGCCTGCTGTCTTCGTCAAGCACCAACTCATCACTCCAGAGGCCGTTGCACATTTCTATCCGAATGACCAGTTGCTCGAAGCCGGAGAGGCGAAAGCAATGTCGCATTATGTCTGAGAAAGACCAATAAACCCGCAGAGTTATTGATCGGATGGTGCGGAGAGGGGGACTTGAACCCCCACGGTGTTACCCGCTAGCACCTCAAGCTAATAATCCTACACGATTGTGCGCCGATTCAACCACTTACGGTCGCGGATCGGGCCGGATTGAGTGGGATCCTTAGGCATCAATGGCACATTAGTGGCACAAACAAAGGATTGCGCCCGCGATTCGTGGCTGTTATCAACGGTGCCGGAAAACGGCAAAATTTTGGATCATTAGAGACTGTAGAAGCAATTGCCCGGTACTTTCCGAGCGAGCTTCGGATTTCGAAAAGGAAACTGCGGCAGGCGGAAGCGGTTCAGCTCGTTCGCGTTAACCGGGAAGGCGCAACACAGAACCTGGGCTTCGCGTCACGGCCATTCGTCCTCTGCGGATTGTCGATCAAACGACCCCCGAAAGGTGTCCTCTGTCATGAGCGGCGGAACGGTCATTTTCTGCTACAAGTGACCGGTCATCCCACATACGGCGTGCCATGAAGCCAAGATCGCCTGGTTCCTAGTTTTCTGGCCACGCTTGCTATGCGACAGCAAAAGCAGACTATCACATTCCGAAGCGCCGCCGAAATGCTGGACATCTTTGGGATGCAGCAGGGCGGTTCCCAGTACCGGCGTCTGATTGCCGCTTTCGAGAGAGTGTTCGGCGCGACGATATTCTTCGGCACTGACACACAACGTGAGAAAGCGATGGTAACGCATCACGCCCGGTTCAACTTCATGCGTGAAGCGCGAATCTGGTATTCACGGAATCCGAATCAAGAGTTGTTGCCGGGCGGCTTCGAAAATGAGATTGTTCTCAGTGACGAGTTCTTCCGAGAGGTGATCGCTCATTCGATTCCCACTGACCTCGAAGCGGCGAAGGCGCTTTCGTCATCGCCCGCGGCTCTGGATCTGTTCATGTGGCTCTCCTATTGTTGCTTTACAGCGAAAGGGCAAGAGCGAGTTCCGATCTTTGGTGACTTCGGGTTAGCGAATCAATTGGGAAGCGCCGACTATGCACGCCCGCGCAAATTCCGAGAGCGACTGGAAAGGTGGCTCGACCTAGTCCGGACGTTGTGGCCGACTTGTCCGGCTCGCATCACCTCAGATGGCGACCACCTGGTCGTTCAGCCCGCTACCGCGTTGGCAGAGAAAGGAGCATAGATGGCGTCACCTTCATTTGCACCGGATTCGGCTTCACGCCGCCGCATTTCACTGCGGGCCATTGATGCTACTGTCTCCGCGCGTCTCGGTCCTGCCCGCGCACTCGGAAACTCGCAGCCCGCGTGTTTCAACCGGCAAGTGGCCATGTACCTGGCCAGTCGCGTCGGGCGCTGGAGCACGACAGTGATTGGACGCTTCTACAATGGCCGCGATCACTCGACTGTAGTTCGCGGCATTCAGCGCATTGAAGCTATGCGCGAGAGTGACCCCGACTTGGATGCGTTACTTTCGGATCTGAAACGCGAGTTGACGGATGTTGATCCGATTCAGCCGAAAACGGTAGAGAAAGCATCCGGGTCGCAGGTGAGCTTGAGTAAAGGAGACCTCGACGAGCTAGCAGAATTGATTGCTGAGCGAGTATTTGCGCGTTTCCAGAAGAGAATGCCGTTGTGACGGGCTGGGCAATCCGTCGAGTGGAATCGAGCAGTTTCCACACTCCTTTCAAAAAAGGTCAAAGTGACCGCGCAGTATGCCACCCCGCTTCCATACCATCAACGGTGAGCACGGACTCAAAATGGCCATTGAGACGTGAAGGCTGTCACATGTGAGTTTCTTCTCAACTTCCCGAGCCATCAGCTCTGAGGTTAGCCTCAGACCTTAGTAAATACATGGCCGTAAAGGGCGGATCTATACGCTCCTGCCTCCCAATTTCCGGGTAGCCCGTGTTCGACAACCATGGTGATTCTGAATGTTCAAGAGGCAGAAGTGGCTATGTTCCGAACCCGGATTGTAATTCAGCAGAAGTTGACTTAGGCACGCGCGGAAGGAGCGGCTATTGTGCGGTGATCATCAAAATTGGGTCAAATGGCAACGGTTAGTTCTTTTTCTAGGTCAGCAATTGGCGTCAGTACGCGAACCTTGTAGATCAATTCTGGTTCTATTTCAGAAACGTGACATCGTTCAAGGGTGAAAATTTGGTGCTCTTTCAGGAGGAACATACTTAAGCGATATTTGTAATAGGCTCGACTTGGTCTGACATTTCTGATAGACTGCGCGAAAGCGCGAAAAAGGAGATGTCAAGTGAACACCGATCAAAAGATCATCAAGAATAAAGTGGGTCTGCTGAACCTGGCCGACATGCTGGGCAGTGTTTCAGAGGCTTGCAAGGTAATGGGCTACTCGCGCGACAGCTTTTACCGTTTCAAGGAGCTGTATGAGAAGGGCGGCGAGTTGGCTTTGAAGGAGATCAGCCGGCGCAAGCCGTGTGTGAAGAACCGGGTGGAGGCGCACATCGAGCAGGCCGTAGTGGAGATGGCGATCGAGCAGCCCGCGTACGGACAGGTGCGGGTGGCGAATGAGCTGACCAAACGCGGGCTCTTTGTTTCACCCACCGGGGTGCGCAGCGTTTGGCTGCGGCACGATCTGCAGACCTTCGCCCGGCGGCTCAAGGCGCTCGAGGCGAAGCTGGCGCAGCAGCCCGGGCAAGTGCTCACCGAAGCACAGGTGCGTGCCATGGAGAAAGCGAAGCAGGAAAAGGAAGCGCACGGCGAGATCGAAACGGCACATCCCGGCTATCTGGGCGCACAGGATACCTATTATGTGGGTACGATCAAGAGCATCGGCCGGATCTATCAGCAAACCTTCATCGATACCTATACGAAAGTGGCATTCGCCAAACTGTATGATCGCAAGAACGCGTTAGTCGCGGCCGACATGCTGAATGATCGCGTTTTACCTTTCTTTGAAGAGCAGGACGTTCCTTTGCTGCGCATCCTGACGGACCGCGGAACGGAGTACTGCGGCCAGCGCGAACATCATGAATACCAGCTCTATCTGGCAGTGGAGAACATTGACCACAGCCGGACGAGAGCGAAATCACCGCAGACTAACGGTATCTGCGAGCGATTTCATCGCACCATGCAGGACGAATTTTATAGTGTGGCCTTTCGCAAGAAGCTGTATTCTTCGCTCGAGCAGCTGCAAGCCGATCTGGACTTGTGGCTGGAAGAGTACAATCGAAGTCGCCCGCATTCGGGTAAGTATTGTTTTGGGAAAACGCCGATGCAGACTTTCTCGGATTCCCGGCACTTGGCGGACGAGAAACAACTCGACCGTTTTGTGGTCCTGACTTCACCGGACCAGCTTTCTCCGCGCGCTGCCCGCGCGGCTACTGTGTCCTAGTGGCTTTGTCAGATCAGGTCTGAACTATTACACCACGCGCAGTTTGTAGATTATCTCCGACCGGGAATCCGAATTTTAGACTTGTCCAACGTGATGACCTCCCGGGTTTCCATCTGAAAGGTGTTTAGACGGCAGAAAGCGGGCCCTTCGAGCCACCGACGGCTGATCTCCACTACGTCACCTCCTCCGATCGAACCGCTGCCTGCGCCAGACTCAATAAGTGCCGGATCAATGCCCAGGCGTTTCGCCGTCTTGGCATTATGTTGGCGGAATGCATGACTCCCTCTGGCGTGCGACTGTGCTTCCAAAATCAGCTCCTGTCGCCTTCGTGCCTGCCCAGTTTGTAGCGAAACAGTGCTTGCCGGTTCCAACGGGAAGTCGAGCGGACGTTGAAAGCGGGCAACCAGTTCGGCAAGCAAAGAAAGATCTTCGTCCCGAGCCTCTTCAATCAAACGATGCAAGGCTTTCCTTTGATCGCTCATACCAAGTAAGTTGCCTTCCGAAACCTTGATGGGTAATATTTTAGTTCGATCTTGCCTTCCCTGCTTATTCTGGCGCAACTCACATTCTCGAGATGCGCTATGTCGCAAATGGATGAGCTTCGACAATCCCATTTCCGAACGTAAACAAATCCTGCACCGGTTCGACTTCCAGTTTCGGCAAAAAGCTGTCAAGAAAGCCTGGGCAGACTTGCCCGGAGAGAATTGAAACGCGTTGTGGACCGCTGAAAAGACAAGCTCGCCACCATCAAAGGTGCAGCACATCCAACGCGCAAGGGCATCGGTAAACTGAGATCCTCACACATTCACATTTCTTGAATCATCGCATCAGAGTACATCAGGTCGACGTTAGACCCTCGGCAAGCGTTCAAAACTCTCAAATCATCAACCCCCGAATTTGACCGGAACGTCCTGGATTGTCGGCGACACGGACAGTATGAGCCAGAACCTACGGAAATCGGATTGCGCCAGGCTAACTACCGCGTGCTTGTAATCCGGGTTGCAAGCCGGACATTCCGGGTCAACGTGCCGCGCGCGCAACCTTCGACAGAATCTGTTCAATCACGGCTGTTTTCGCGTCGGCGTAGTTCTGAGCGTATTTCCACTCCTCTTGCGCGAGACTTCGTTTGGTCCGGGCATACAACTCGCGATCTTCTTCGTTCGTCCGCAACCAATCGCGAAAGCCCAGCATGCGGTCGATCTCCGGGCACCCCGTTGAGAACACATGTAGATTCACCTCGTTGTTGCCACCTCTGAACATCCTATGCTCGTGCCAACCGGGCTCACGGATACGGAGCTGGTAGCCAGCTCTCTCCAGAGCCGGACCGTATCCTGTTTCGTCGCGAGAGTCGGCTACGACAAGAACGATGTCGACGATCGGCTTGGCCGTAAGGCCAGGAATGGACGTAGATCCGACGTGGTCGACGCGCAAGGCGTGCTGACCAAGCACTGTTCGGATTAGCTGGGCCTCCTCTTGAAATCGCTTTGGCCATTGCGGATCGTACTCCACCAACACAATGGGAGCGGCTAAAGGGGTCAGATCGCCAAGAGTGGACGCACGCAAGTACTCCTCGCTGAGTGCCGTGCGTTGATTCCGATCCTGGCCCATGAGCTTATTTGCGGATTGTCACATGTTTGGTCCTGCATCGTCGGCCACCCGTCATGAGCTGTCCGAAACGAATCGACGCTTCGGCCGAACCCCGATCCGATCGTTAACGGCATTGCGAATCCGCTGCTTGCAGCCAAGATATTGCTCGGTAGTTTGCACCGACACGTGTCCAAGTAGAAACTGAATTTGGTCTAGATCGCCGCCCCCTTGATGGCAGAGCCGCGCGCAAGTTCGCCGGAGGTCGTGCGGCGCGAGTTTGTCGATGCCAGCTTTTCTCGCATACTGCCTGACAACGTGCCAGACCACTTTCTCGCTCAACCCGCTTCCCCACACGGTGCCTACTCGCGTCACACGCCTGAATAGTTTTCCGTTCGAGATCCCCGCCGAATGCAGCCAATCGTCTACGAGATTCTTCATCCAGCCCGGCACCGGAACGGTCCGAATATGCGAGGCCTTGCCGATCAGGTCCACGATGGCCCAGTGGTCCTCCCGTTGCTGCAGGTCCGACACGTTCAATTCAACGGCCTCGTGCCGCCGTAGACTACAGGCCACGAGTATGGACAACAACCGCGAGGTCCCGTTTGCCTTTCATAGTCTCAGGGTCGGGAGCCTCAAGCAGTGTGATCGCCTGGTCCGGCAGGAGCCAATTCTCGAGTCGAACGCCGATCTTCTTCACGCCTTTCACTCGGCGTATACCCGCGGCCAGATCAGCACTGAGGAGGCCGCAATCAGAAGCCTCATACGCCAGCCGGCGTACCGGGCCCAATCGCAGATTGATGGTCCCCGGCGCGAGTTTGCGAGCCTCGAGATGCATGCGGTACCGCAGCACAACGGTTCGGTTGAATGAGAGTCGCGGTTCGGAACAGTACCACGCCACGAACTCGTCAATCGCATGCCGGTACCCGCGCTGGGCATCGGCAGACGTAAGGCTGTTTAGAACTGCGGATTTTGCCTGATCCAGATCTGGCAACCGCAACACTGTCTTTGGCGCGCTACGGCGTTTCTTCCTCGGGTGCTGCTTTCGCACCGGTTCGCGGTCCTCCCAACCGCGAATCGATCTTGCCCGAAGTTAATTGCCGGATGGCGTGTCATGAACTAAGCCGCTACGCGGCGGACGCGGTTGCGTGGTGGTTTGAAGCAGGTGTAGCGGCTCTGTCGTAGTGTCGGTGGTCACAGAAAGGAGTTCTGTGACCCCACTACGTCAACGGATGCTGGACGAGCTTCAGCGCCGGAACTACACGCCAGACACGATTCGCGGTTACATTCACGCCATCAAAGACTTTGCCGGGTACTTTGGCAAGTCTCCCGAAGTGATGGGTGCCGACGAAGTACGCGAGTTTCAGCTATACATGATCCGCGAGAAAAAGCTAGCGCTCGGTACGGTTGCGCTTCGCATGGGCGCACTGCGGTTCTTGTCCAAGAAGACCTTGCGGCGGCGCGACATCGATATCGACGACCTGCCCCTGGTAAGAGCGCCCAAGAAGCTTCCCGTGGTGTTGAGCCAAGAGGAGGTCGTCCGGCTCATCGAAGCTGCTCTGAACCTGCGGCACCGCACGATTCTCATGTTGCTTTATGCGACCGGCCTGAGGAGAGCCGAAGCCGTCCACCTGAAGATTAGCGACATCGATACGGCGCTCATGCTGATCCATGTGCATCAGGGAAAGGGCTCGCGCGACCGCGATCTGCCCCTCACACCGAAGTTGCTCGAGGCTTTGCGCGAGTATTGGCGGTGGTGCAAGAACAAGCCTCGTACGTATCTGTTCCCGAGCCGTGTGGAACCGATTCAGCCAGAACGCCCCCTCTCCGATAAGGTCGTGTGGAATGCCTGCCATGAAGCCGCGCTACGAGCAGGGCTCACGAAGCGGATTGGACCGCATACCTTACGACACAGTTTCGCGACGCACCTGCTGGAGGCCGGAACGGACCTGCGCACGATTCAGCTATTGCTCGGGCATCAGCGCCTGAAAGATACGGCGATCTATCTGCACGTGTCCCGCCGGCATTTGCAGGCGGCCATTAATCCGCTGGATCAGATCTCGATCCGAGACTTTCACAAGGACGATGGGCTTTCTAACGACGATTGATGACACGCCCACCCTGGGAGGTGGCCGATGTCATTCAGCGGGGCGGCAGTCGATTTCTAGATCGCTATCGAAAGTCTTTGACCTGGCAGCAGGTCAAGGTCTTCAACGCCATCACGCGCTGCCGTACAGCGGCGCTCGGTGGCCATCTCGATCAGTGCGATCGCTGCCAGCATCGGACCATCTCATATAACTCTTGCCGCAACCGCCATTGCCCGAAGTGTCAGGCCAATGCACGCGATAAGTGGCTTCGAGCTCGACAACAGGAGCTTCTACCCGTCACTTACTATCACGTCGTCTTCAGCGTGCCACATCGACTTGTTCCACTCATGTGGCAGAACAAGCGAGTGTTGTTCGCTCATCCTGTTGGAGGTCACGGCCGCTACGCTACTCGAAGTAGCCGCCAACCCAAAGCGCCTCGGTGCGCTCATCGGGTTCTTAAGCGTTTTGCACACTTGGGGCCAAACACTGCAACCCCATCCACATATCCATTGTGTGGTGCCGGGCGGTGGACTATCGCCAGACCACCAACGCTGGATTCACTCGCAGCAAAGTTTTTTCCTGCCCGTACGAGTGCTCAGCCGCGTGTTTCGGGCCAAGTTCGTCGCCAGCCTGAAGCAACTCTTTCGCAACAACCAGCTTCAGTTCTTCGGAGCCTGCCGGCAGCTAGCCAGCGAAAAGGCGTTCCACGCTTTCGTTCGCACGCTGTTCCGCGAAGACTGGGTCGTCTACGCCAAGCAGCCGTTTGGCGGACCCGAACATGTCTTGCATTATCTAGCTCGCTACACGCATCGGGTGGCCATCTCCAATCACCGATTACTCCACGTCACCGATCGGGACGTAACTTTCAGATCGAAAGACTATGCGCATCACAGTAAGTTGCGCTCGATGACACTTACTCATGAAGAGTTTTTGCGCCGCTTCTTCCAGCACGTTTTGCCGACGGGCTTTCCGCGCATCCGCTACTACGGCTTCTTCGCCAACCGCAGCCGCAGATCACTGCTGCCGCTCTGCCGCAACCTGCTTCATCTCCTTCCTGCAGTTGTTGACGCTGAGGTCTCACTTCCTTCCGTTCATCGCTGTCCGCGTTGCCAGGCGCCGATGCGGATCGCCGAAAGGCTGACCGCGTTTCAACTTGACCGCGAAGACTACCGACTGGTGGCTGCTCTTGATAGCTCCTAACGCTGCTGCACTTCCGGCTCTTCGGCGTGCTCTCTGGCACACCTCGCTACCTGTGCGTCCGTATACGCAAAACACGGCTCAGACTAGGCGTTCCAGGTGTTTTCATCACTCGATTTTGTGCTCCCACCTGCTCTTCCGGCTTCTGAACGTGGTAACTTCCACCGCCGCTTACCGTCCCAGCAGCTCTCCCCGGAGCCCGCGGCATTGAAAACCCATAGCTCGTAGTCGCCAAACGCCGCGCAGCCGCTTCCTTCTTACGACTCGGTCCGAAGCGCCCCGGTAAACACCGCTACACCTGCATTTACCCTTTTCTGCCGGGCCGCTTCCGATAGAGATCTGTCGTGATCCAGGAGCAATGGGACACGATCGCACAAGCCTGCTACTGAAAACTTCGCTGGATTTGGCTTTACGTTCGGGGCTACGCCCGACCGGTAGGACCGGCCGGATCAACGGCTTTTCATCTCGTTGCCCGTGGTGACACGCACGTTGGCTTAGGTCCAAGTGGCTAAGCGTGCGCAGCCAGCCCCGCTTTGCCCCCGGGGCGGTCCGCCCGAACAAATCAGTGCCTCGCGCCTTCGCGCAAACCGTAGAAGATGGTCTTGACCAGTTCGCCATCCGGCAGGTCACCCGTCAGCTCCCAAATAGCAGCGCCGCCGAGCTGGTTCCGATTGGCATACTCCATCTTCTCGTGAATCGATTCGGCATCATCATACGTGAAGAAGTTCAGTGTATTCACCGGGTCGAACAACCAGGGCGTCTTAGTCGTCGGATCGCGAAACATCTCGTAATTCGGAAGCAGATTGGTCACGATGTAGTTGTACTCCTCGGTGTTGTAGGGTGGCGGGTTTGGCGGAGGAGTATTCGGCGGCGCAGGCAAGGGAGTCGCCGGCACGTATTGGCCATTTTGTGCGAGCGCCTGTGGACTTGATATGACAGTCCAACCGTAGCTATAGAAAGGGATGCCCAGCAGAATTTTTTCCGGCGCAACGCCCGCGGCCAGATACGCCTTCACAGTGTAGTTAACGTTCAGAGTCGGATCGGGATCATATCGCGTTTGATAAAGCGGCGCCACGAAGCCGGTCGTATTCTCCCATGGGCCGTTGTAGTCGTAGTTTTCCAGATTAATGTAGTTCACGTGCCTGGCGATGCCGGGCAGATCCATCAACGAAAAATTCTGCTCGCCTGGTGGCAGTGCTGCCGTCAGAATCAGTCCCGGCCGGACCCGATCGAGCTGTTTCCGAAACTCCTGAAGGAAGGCAACGTATTCCTCTTTCTGCGGTCCGGTCGGCCACTCCCAATCAATATCAATACCATCGAAGATGCCCGGCACCGGGGTGATATCGATCAGCGGCTGCTCAGAGGCGGTCGGCTCCCAAACCGGCTTTAGCCCGGTAGTGCTCCCAAAGCTGCCCTCGATGAAGCCTTCAATGCAGGAACGCACAAACGCGCCCCGATTCTTTGCGTTCGCAGCCGCAGTGAATGCGGCAGTGGGCGCGGAGCCTCCGCCAATCGAGACCGTGATTTTAAGATTCGGATACCGCTGTTTGAGTTCCTGCAGCTGATGGAAATTGCCCGCCAGTGCTGGCGCAGGAGAGTCGTTCGTGTGATTCACGCTTGTGTTTACGGTGAACAGATATTGAAAATCCGCGTACTCGTCGGCGGTGGCGCATCGCGGGTTGCCGTTCGCATCCGCTCGGATGACCGCGAACGCGTACGTCAGGGCGTTGAGCTTCGCCGCCGTTCCGCTCGTCATCAACAGCTTCGGGTAGAAATTGCTATAAACCTTCCACTGCGGGTAATAGCCGTTGATCCATTTTCGATCGCCTCTCTCCCAATCCTGAGCCGAAAGCAAAAGCGCCCCGGAGACGAGTGCAAAGCTAATGTGAAAGAGTGATTTGGGCTTCATGGCCCCCCATCATATATCCAAACGCGTTAACTGCGCACATATATGGCAAAATCTGCCGAGTCGAGTCCGGCTTCAAAGACGCCCATCGCACCTCCGTTTGCACTGCCTCGCCATTGTAGCGGCCGAAATCAAACAATACAGGCCTGCTTACGCGGTTGAAACGCCGAACAATCCAACAGTTCCGGGCGGGTTGTCGGCGACCCGGAAAGTGGCTGACGCTCGACATAGATCCGCCCTGGTCGCCAAGTGTAGATCTTTCCTAATCGGTTTTCAAGTTGACGTAAAGAGCGCTACGCGCGGATCTTATTTGCACAGACGGGCCCGAAGCCGGCTTGGAGGACATCTTGGAATCTAAGGTTGCCGCATCCAGCTTGAATGGCTCCCCTATCGAGTGAAAACTTCTACAGCAGCACAGTTCATTCCCATGGGCCACCCGGTTTCCAACGAGCGTTGAATGGATGCTCGGCTGTGGCTTTGGAGAGAACTGGCAGCACGAAAGGTCTGATTTCGTCGATGAGGCGGGTCAGGTCACCGGCTTCTTCTCCAAACCGGCTCCGGCGCAAGAAGGCACGCCACTGTAGAATTCGTGCAGGGTCGTCGCAATACGCTTGTGTAATGCCGATCGGTTCAGCTTTAAATGTCGTTCCTCGGTGCTGGAAGGTGGCCACGATGGCGTCTGCCAAGCGCTTGCCATCGAAGGGGTACATGCGGGATAGAAGAGCGAGATCGTAGTAATCTTTGATCCTGCTATTGAGAAGGCCTAATGCCGTGAGCGCTTCCAGTTTCTCTGCAATGACGGTCTCTTTTGGATAAGCGCGAAGTACGGGAGCTGGAAATTCGAGCAGAGTCGGGTAGGCAAGCTCTGTCGGCTCCGGAGTAATAACGTCTCCGAAGCCAATATCAAGCTGCATCGGAATGCGCGCTTTCGCAAGTGTCGCGTGAAATTGGACTCGAACGCCTTCGTAATCTGCATCCTCTTTGATTCGACTGACCTCGATGGAGGCACGGTTGAATTGGATGCCGTCGGTGTCCACGGCCAGTCCGCACACGGCACCGATAATCTCTTTGATGTGATCGAGCTGATTGTTGGTTCGAACGGCGAGATCGATATCCATTGTGGGCCGGGACAGCGGTGCACGCCAAGCCGTCAGCAACAGTGCGCCCTTCAGAACGAACCAACCTGCATGCGGGGACTTTGCGAGCCGATACAGAAATCGTTCCATCGCGAAATACTGAAGCAGTTCCTGAAATGGCCTGTTTTGAGCGCGGGCCTGGTTGAGGAGGCGCTGCCTTACAGATGCCCCGAGGTCACGTCCGCTCACAGAATGGCCTCGAGGTAGGGACGCATGATCTTTTGAACATGATTGATGTGCGCGAATTTTGTAAGAGCGGTTCTGTTCGGCTTTGGTTTGCGTTCGCGGTATGTCCGAAGGGCCTCGATAGCAACGTCCAGGCCAATCTTGTTCCGGTACTTGAAACAGTCAGCGATGCTTTTCTCTGGCGAGTAAATTCTTACGGAGATATTGTCGATTGCAACGACCTCAACGCCCGCGCGGAAAGACGAATCTGGATACCAGAACACTCGAAGGGGCAGACCATCGACCTTCGGAACCTGCGCATGACTAGGGAGCGCGATATCGATTGCGTGCGGAATCTGAGTGGTTAGCCCGTGATGGGCGAGTGCTGAAATGAGGCAGACGACGGCGCGTGGAATCCGAATCGAGATTGGAATCAGATCGGGGCTGGAAAGGGGCGTTGCCGTAGAGAGCCTGTAAAGACCGCGGCCGACTTGTTCGATCTCGCCAGCATCCCGGAGAGCGTACAGGGTACGGGGATGAATGCCGAACCGGATGGCTTGGCTGGTGCGGAGCATGCCTCCGTGCTCGGTGAACACTTGGCGCGCTTTTGTGAGTCCTGTATCAGGGATAGACACGGATAGAAACCACGGATAGTATACACAATATCCGAGCTTTTTATCCCATTGCCTTTAAGGTGCGGTGGAATTGGAACTGTCGCGATAGCGTGAATCTGGCCTTTCCTTCGTTAGTGACACACATTAGTGGCACAAAGCTAAAAAAAGCTAGTGCGCCGTCGGCTTTGAGGGTCGCTAACCCTTTGATTCTGCAAGCAGCTTAGAAGTAAAAGGAGCAACGAGTCAGGCGCAAACTAGCGCGTCCAGCCTTCTCATCGGACATTTTTACAAGCCACAACCAGTTGAAAACAGTCGATTTAGTGGTGCGGAGAGGGGGACTTGAACCCCCACAAACTTGCGTTTGCTAGCACCTCAAGCTAATCGTACGGCGCGATTGCAACCACTTACGGCGAATAACCGTGTGGGATCGCGTGGGGTCACTAGGCCTCAATGACACATTAGCGGCACAAAGCAACGATCGCGCCCGCGATCATGTTCGAAGGAATTGTTCGTAAACGAAGCGGTCAGAAGCGCTGTTTGTCTGGAGGGCTGGACTCGTGTAACCCGCAGTCTAGCTTCGGCCGATGAAGCACATATCCAGCGTGCTTCCGGCATTGGCCGAGATTGGCCAGCTTGAATTCTAGCTCACGTCGCACAAGAGGAAAAGAATCGAATCCTGCGAGCTGGTTCGCGAACTCCGCCATGAGCAACGGCAGGATCTGGCGTTCCACTCTCGACCTTTTGTCCTTTGCGGGTTACCGATAAGGCGGCCGGAACCCGGAACGCTGAAGTACACGAGGCGCAATGGGCGCTTCGTGTTGGAGATCGTGGGTCATCCCGACTTTGGGCTGCCGTTTGGACAAGATCGCCTGATCCCACTCTGGGTGGCCACACTTGCCGTACGCCAGAAAAGCAAGACGATTCTGTTCCGTTCCGCGGCCGAGATTCTGGAAGAATTCGATCTGCCACGAGACGGTCCCCATTACCGACGTCTGGTAGACGGCTTCAAACGGATCTTCACCAGCACGATTTACTTCGGCACCCAGACGGACACGACTCGAAATCAGCTCTGGGATTATCGACGGTTCCACTTCTTTGACCGGCTGAAGGTCTGGTACGCGAAGGACCAGTTCGGTGACGGCGAGGTCGAGTCGGACGAGCGGGGCAACATCATCAGCCTGAGCGAATCCTTTTGGCAAGAGATTCAGGCGCATCCCATTCCAGTCGATCTCAACGTCGTTCGGGGACTGACGAACAATCCTGGGTGTCTCGACCTGTACATGTGGCTAGTCTGGCGCTGTTTTAGCGCCAAACGAACAGAAACGATTCCGCTGTTCGGCGCTTTCGGGCTGGCAGCGCAGCTCGGGGTCTTCGAATATACGCGTGACCGAAACTTTCGTATGCGTTTGAAGGAGTGGTTGCACACTGTGGCTCTGTACTGGCCGGATTGCCCGGCGAAGTTGTCAGAAGACGGCAGCGGATTGGTAGTCGGGCCGGCGCGTGCCATCTGTTCAGCGGATGCCTCAATTAGGAAGGGAGCTTGAAATGCCCGCGATCGCTTTCCGTCATCCATTCGGGGTTCGCAGGATCTCGATGTTGCAGATCGATGCGGTGGTCTCGGCCAAACTGGGGGAAACACGGGGGCACGGGCGATCACAGCCGCTGGTCTTCAATCGGCAGGTTGCAATGTATTTGGCCAGTCGCGTTGGCCGCTGGTCGACGACGGCTATTGGGCGCTTCTACAATCACCGAGACCACTCGACCGTTTGCTATTCCATACAGAAAATCGAAAAACTGCGTCAGGAAAATCCTGAGATTGCCGCACTTCTCACCGAACTTGAGCAGTTAATAGACGAGCAACACTCAATGGCTCAAGCGGAGTCGAACAGCCTGGCGTCGATCGGACGAGTACTTTCGGAATCACAAATTGAGCTGGTGGCAAGATCTGCGGCTGAACAGTTCTACAGGGACTTTAAGGACGCGCTCAAACGGTCCATCATCCACTTGCAGCCCGGCGGTTCTTCGGGTGTTCCGGCTCCAGCGCCGCTTCGTTCAGCGGACATTCACGCTTCCGAAACAAACCGTTCTCCTCAGACAGTTCCTAGCGAATGACGAATCGGCGGGAGCATACCGGACAAGTTCCGTCGAGTTCTTCTGTTTCGATCTCCCAGCCGCAGAGGCACTCGATGGCAAACACGAGTCACCGTCTGTAGAGCATAAGAGGCCGCTTACGCGGCCTCCTCCGGCTCGTCGTCTCTTGAGCTGCGATCGAGCGGCTTGATGGAATGAACAACTACTTCCGTGACCGGCCATTGCACCTTGACCGATCCAGAACTGGTCTCGATCGTTCGCTCATATTCGCGGTACGTAAGCTCGCCCTCAACGGCCAAATGTGCGCCTTTGGCAATGTTCGCAGCAGAATCAGCGGAAGCTCCATAGATGACGCAATCGTGCCATTGCGTTTTGTCTTTCCACTGTTCACCTTCCTTGTAGCGCTTCGTTGTGGCCAACGAGATTCGAGTGACGCCGCGGCCTCCTGGGAGCTTGGAATGCTTTGCCTCCTTGCCTGTGAAGCCGATGAGAATAACGCGATTCATAAACATAGGGATTGGTTCCTTTTTCTTTGAGAATGGTTGTTGGGTGTTGCGCCAACACCCTCGAGGCCCTCGCCGGCGAGAGTGGGGTAGCGAAGCGTCAAGGTCTCTGAGCGAAGCTTTTTGCGAGGGTGCCCGCTTCAGCGGGAGGAACCAAAATCCGCAGGACAGACGGTCTTGCGCGCTGCGAGGGCAAAGCCCTTAACAACTTTAAGCTGAGCTGCTAGTGGATACGCGGAACCTGCGACGATCGAGGAGCCAAGAATTCAGGTGGAACGCTACGTGAGCGTGGAGGAAACCAGACTACCGACATCGGCGTTTTTCGCGATGTTGAGTTCTCAATCTACGAGATGCCCGTTTCACGTCAAAGTGGAATTCGTAAAGCGCGGTGGCCAATTAGGTCGCCGTCGAAAAGCCGTTTCCCGTTACCTGCATATGCGGCCGCAACCCGATCCGTCGATACGACACACGAAGGGGTATGCATTACAGGCAGCGCCGTCATCGAGTTTCCTACACCTGTGCCTTATTCGATCGGAAAGCTGAACAGTTCGACGAGCGCTCTCACGCGCTCTTTTTGACGCCTGGGCGGAAAGCGCCTGGTCCTCGTTAGCTCGGCGATACCATGGAGGCTCGCCCAAAACAGTTCCGCTATAACCTCTGACTTCGAGCTGTGCCCCTGAAACAACTCCAGGAGTTGCGAAAACGCGAATCGCATCTCTGGAGGAGTAGCCGCCTCATCGAACGGTACGCTCAGGCTGAGCGAAAACATCACTTCATACAGTGCTGGTGAAGACGCGGCGAACTCCAGATATGCGGTCGCGACCGATTCGACCGTATTCCCACGCTTCACCCGTTTCCGTGCCTTCTCCAAAGCCAGGCCCATCTCCTGGAATCCCTCGATAGCAACCGCCGCGAGAATCCCTTCGCGGCTTTCAAAATGAGCGTACAAGACGGGTTGGCTGTATGAAATTTCGTCGGATAGCCGCCGAACGGTTACGTTGGACCACCCTTCAAGCTCTGCGATTCGTCGTGCGGCACTGATAATCTGTGCCCGGCGGGCCTGCTTGTCACACAGCTTTCGTTCCGCAATTCGGTTAACGGCCGCCTTCGCTGCCACTGATAGAAATTATAGCACCGCTAGATTAAATAGTTTTGTTCGCGGATTGTGAATCTTTTTCGAATGCTTCTCATGCAGTATAGCGTTGCTAGATTTGCTACCAAAGAGATGGTATTGGCGACATATACGAGATCTGAGGAATGAAGGAGAGTAAACATGTCCAATACTAAGTCAGCGAGTCAGCACGCAGCAGACGAGTTTTTTCGGGCTCTGTCCGAGCGGGATCTTTCGATTGCCAACGCAGTGCTCACCAAAGAAACAGAGGAGATCATCCCACTAGCTATGGCTGGAGGAACAGATCCTGAACGGGTTTTTGATGGCAAGGACGCGGTCCTCGGTTACCTTCAAACCATCCTTGACAACTTCAAACAAGCCGTTATGGTGGATCGGAAGACGTTTATCACCAACGATGGCACCACCGTGTTTGTGGAGGGCCGGGGCGATTTGATTTTGGAGAAGACCGGGCAACCCTATCGCAATATCTACGTTTTTAAGTTCAGCATTTCCGACGGAAAGATCACGGAAATTCGCGAATACGCGAACCCCGTCATCTATGCGAAGGCCCTCGGCTTAAAGGTCGGCTAAGGCGCCTCGTGGCGCTGGCTGCCGTTCCGGATTCAACTCGCCCCAACGTTCTAAAAAGGAAAATATTTTATGCGTAACGCTATCCCGCTTTATCTAGCTGCTCTCATGGCCGTCGCGGTCATGGTTATCGGTTGTTTCTACCTTGTATCCCCTCAACGAGTCTCAGGATCATTTGGTCTTAAGCCGCCTGCATCCGACCCTGACACTCGTGTCTGGCTACGTCTCAAAGGAACTCGGGACGTCGTATCTGGATTGGTCGTGCTCACAATGATGCTGATCGCGGACAGGCGGTTGGTAGGCATAGCTCTACTCGTTGAAGCCATCGTCCCTCTTGGCGACATGTCAATCATTCTGGGGTCGGGCGGGTCGAAGTCGCGAGCGTTATCAATTCATGGCGTAACCTGTGCGGTAATGCTTGTCGTCGGCCTCTTGTTGATCCATGTGCTTTGAGAGAAATGCCTTTGGCCGTTCTTGTCTGCGGTGAGGGTCCGACCGCGATCAGCCATCGCCGGAGCGCCTCCGTTACTGCCTAAGACTTGTGAGGACCGACAGTGAACTTTGCAGTTGCGGTGCGCGTGACGCTCATTTTGAGGTTCAGGCTCACCGCTCAGCTTCGGCTTTCAAAACGTCCAGTCACAATGCGGATCATTTCGGGGGATGCACTAAAGGAACTATTGAAGACGCTTACTCCAGGGGAGATTTCTTTGATCCAATCTTGTCGGTCACTTCCATCGGCACGCGGCAGCCGTTTAGGAAAAGACTAAGCAGGTTGAGCCAAGCGATCATCAAAACGAGCTTGCGTGTGATGGCGTCGCCGTGACTCTCCAGAAGGGCTCGCAATGTCGGGTCGGTCAGCGTGCCAGTCGTAGACATCTCATCCGTAGCCGTGCAAATGAGAGCGCATTCCGGGGATAGCCCCACGACAGAGCCGGGCGTTCCGATGTGGTCAATTTCGGCTTCGGTCAACCCGTTATTCCGTGACATTGGTACGTTGGCCTGCCACTCATATGGCACATTCAGCACGGTCGCTGCACGAAGAATGATGGTTTGCCGAATCCGGGGATCCACGCCTTCAGCGGCGAAAACCGCTTTGACTAGACCCAATGTTGCCGGGCACATGTCCTCGCACCCGGCGAACATTTTCACCACATTCAGAGCCTTTGCAGGGTCATAGGAAGCACCAAGCACCTCACGGATTTTGTCATCCGCCGGCAAAGGGATCGAGACAACGTAATCGTAAGGGGTTGGACCAGGCATCTTATTCTCCTTGGGTTAGGCTTGTTCAGGTTTATGGGCGCGGGTAGGCTCATGAGATTTCGGAAGTCGCGTTCTTCTCGGACTTTTTCAGGGCCTGTATTTCTGCGTCAAGCGCAGTACTCGTTTGCTCCAGAAAATCCATAATCACGGCGAACTCCTCGCCGCTGTACTTTGCAAGCAGCCTGGCCATGCGATCGCCTTGGCTGCCATACAGAGCATCCACCTCTCGAAGTTTTCCGCGGTCGGCATGGATTGTCAACCGTCGGCGGTCCTCTTTGCTTCTTTCGCGACGCACGAAGCCGGTTTTTTCCAATCTGTCGATCAGGGCGGTGGTGGCAGCCCCAGTCAGGCCGATTCTGTCGCTGAGCTCCCCCGCAGACATGGCCTCATCCTCCAACAAACGCAGGCAGTTCACATCGGTTGCGTTCAGCCCTAGCTGGGCGGCTACGGCGGAATGGAACAGCATCACCCGTCCCACAAATCGTCGAATGATCGGAACATAGGCGCGCATTCGGGCACTTGACTTCACTCTCACCTCACTCCATAATAGTTAGATTATCTAACTATTAGGTGGTCGAATGATAAAACGATTATGGCAACACTCGATGTAAATGGCTTCACTCAGTATTACGAACAGTTGGGTGATTCTTCAAAGTCCCCAGTACTGATGATCAGCGGCCTCGGCGGCGTTGGCGCTAGTTGGGGTCCTCAGGTAAAGCGGTTCGCTGAGCAGTATAACGTCATCCTGCCCGACCACCGCGGAACCGGCAGAAGCACGCATGCACGGGCGGGTTACACGACCCAGCAGCTCGCCGAGGACATGGCAGCCCTCGTGGAGCACCTTGATCTTGGTCCTATGCACGTCCTTGGCGCTTCAACAGGCGGTGCCATCGCACAGTACATGGCGCTCGATCACCCTCATACCGTCCGTTCCCTTACCCTGTCCTCGACCTTCGCCCGCTTTGATGCGTATACGCACCGTGAGTTCCAGGTTCGCAGAAAAATGGCCCAGCACTGGAGCCGGCCCGAGTTGTTTGCCGGCTATTCCTTGTTTCTGTTCTCGCCTCGCTACACAAGTGAACACCCAGAACGTGTACAAGCATGGATCGACCGGGGATCGGCTCATCCGGAGCAGTCGGGCGACCGCGAGATCGGCCTCAAGCGTATCGATATGATCGCTGCCCATGACACTTTCGCCAGGCTCGCCGAGATCAGGCAGCCGACCCTGGTCGTGTGCGGGACCCACAATTTCTGTACCCCGCTGCCGCTCTCGGAAGAGCTCGCAACAAAGATTCCGGGGGCAAGGCTCGTGGTCTTCGAAGAGGGTGGCGAACTGATCGAACTGGAGCAGGACGAGAAGTACTTCAAAGTTGTGAGCGGATTCGTACACGAGCAGACGATCCAAAACCGAGGCTAGCGAACAGAACCTGCTTATACGGAAATCAACGTGTAATAGCGCTCTCGCCGCACGCGATTTATAGGAAAGGAAATTCTATGAAGACATTCGTTCTGATTCACGGTGCTTGGCTGAATGCAGGCATTTGGGATCGGATTGCGCCATGCTTACGCAACGCCGGTCACGAGGTTCTAACCCCGGAGCTGCCGGGCAATGGCCGGGACGCCACACCGCCCGCTGAAGTCAACCTTCAGACTTACGTCGAGACTATAGGGGCGTTGGTTTTGAAGCCAGAGGATGTGATCCTCGTCGGCCATAGCATGGCTGGGATTATCGTCTCAAATCTCACGGAGATGATGCCGAAGAAGATCACGCACTTGTTCTATCTGGCGGCGTTCATGTTGCCAGATGGTGCATCCGTGGTTAGCTTCCAGGAAGCACAACGCGCTCTTCGCCCAGCGCAACAGGGACCGCCTCAAGGCGCGGGGGGCTTTCTCCAGTTCGCTCCGGATAAGAGCTACTCCACTCTCAACCCGGAACTTGTGCCAAGCAAGCTCTGCAATACGTGCACCGAAGCTGACGCGCAGCTTCTTGTGCGCCACCTCGCCCAACAACCGACAGGACCACGTCGCGATCTCGTGCACATAAGCGAAGCGGCGTGGGGCAGCGTGCCTCGCACTTACATCAAGACTCTTCAAGACAAAGCTGTTGCGACCGAACTCCAGGAGGCGATGCTAGCTCAGACCCCGGGCACGCCAGTGGTCGAGCTGGATAGCGACCATTCTCCCTTCTATTCGAAACCTGAGGAGTTGGTTGAAATTCTCTTGACCGCCGCTCGGTGAGCGGCCAGAGGAAGCGAATCGCCGATTGCTTTCGCAAACTTAAAGTCGATTGGCGAAACATTTAACAGGAGTTGATATGCGCATCATTTCCTTGGAAGAACACTTCATTCTTCCGAAGCTCCCGGGCCGCGGCGGTCCAGAGACTCCGGAGACACGTGCCGGTGGGTCCCCAATGCCGAAACCGCTGCTCGCGCGGCTCAGCGATGTGGGTCTAAACCGCATTGCTGAAATGGATGCTGCTGACGTAACCGTTCAGGTCCTTTCAGCAGTGGGTGCGGGTGCGGATCGTCTGGAGGGAGGCCCCGGGCTGGAGCTTGCGAGTTCGTACAACGACCGGCTCGAGACCCTTGTTTCCGCACATCCGCATCGATTCCGTGCCTTCGCGCATCTTCCACTGCGTAGTCCTCAAGCCGCGGCCGATGAGCTTGAGCGCGCTGTCACCCACCTGTCTTTCTGCGGGGCTCTTGTCAGCGGGACGATCAATGGTCTATTCCTCGATGATCCTCGTTTTAAGCCGGTACTGGAATGCGCCGAGCGAATCGGACGACCGATTTACGTTCACCCCGGGACACCGCCGGCGGGCGTGAGGCAAGCCTATTGCGAGAACCTGCTTGACAATGCAGGAGCGCTCCTCGCCAACCAAGGCTTTGGATGGCACATGGAGACGGCCATCCATGTGCTTCGGCTGGTTCTTTCCGGCACGCTCGCCCGCTATCCCGGTCTTCGGCTCATCATCGGCCACATGGGAGAGACGCTGCCGATGTGGCTTCAACGCCTGGATGACGTCTTTGGGACTCTGCTGGAACGGGAGCTTGGCCGCACTCCCAGCCAAACCATTCTCGATCAGGTTTGTATCACAACGAGCGGCTTCTTCAGTGCAGCCCCATTCGCGGCGGCACTCGCTGCGTTCGGACCTGACAGGATTTTGTTTTCCGTGGATTACCCCTTCAGTTCAATGGCAGACGGTGTGGCATTCTTACGTCCCCTTCCCGTTAGCGATGCAGATAAGGCCAAGATCGCTCATCTCAACGCTGAAAGGCTCCTCGGCATCCCCGGATAGTGCGTTCATCCTTCGGAACGGCCGTACAAGCGCGGCGTATCCAGAAAGGGCAGATGTAAAAAGAGGAACTTGACTCCTGCCGCGCCGCCCACGAGCGGGGGTCACCCGAAGTCAAACTCTAGGAGTCTGAGGGCATCTCCATGGTTGATTCAGCCTGGCGATCCTGCGGCTCAAGATGAAGAGTGTTTCAATCGACGGGAAGATATGTATGAGTTCCATTGACGGGAAGAAGATTGCTGTCATAGGCGGGGGGCCAGGCGGCCTTACGCTAGCCCGCCTGATGCAGCAAAGAGGTGCGCAGATTTCGGTGTATGAGCGTGACCTGAACCGGAATGCGCGAGTTCAGGGCAGCGCATTGGACCTTCACGAACATTCTGGACTGGCGGCGCTGGGAGCTGCCGGCCTGATGGATGAGTTCTGGGCTAATCACCGGCCGGATCTCGATCGTCTTCGCCTGGCCGATGCCAAGGGCACAATTCTTCACGATCATTCCCGCCGGATGTCCGGTCCGGGGAAACGTCCCGAGATTGAGCGTGGACCGCTGCGCGATCTTTTGCTTGACTCGCTTCAGCCCGGCACCGTGCAGTGGGACTGCAAGCTCGAGTCGGCGGAGATACAGAACGAGCAAGTATTATTACGTTTCGCGGGCGGCAAAACCGCAACGGCCGATATCGCCATTGGCAGCGACGGCGCGAACTCGCGCTTGCGTGAGCTGGTCACTCCCATCCGGCCGGAGTATGTCGGGGTGTCACTGGTAGAGGGCCTCATTCCTGCGGCAAAGCAGACGATACCGGCGCTGTGGGATCTTCTCGGCGGGTCAGCATTGATCGCTTTGGGAGGCGAAAGAACGATCGGCATGGGAACGAAGCCTGACGGCAGCGTGCTGATCTACGCGGGATTGAAGACCCATGACCCGGCCGCTAGACAGAGCCTTGAAGAGGCTAGCGGCCCAGACCAGCGAGTGGCATGGTTCCACGCCAACTTCAAGGGCTGGAGCGAGCTGTGGGACGCGCTCTTCAGACAAGCCGCGTCGATGGTCTGGCGTCCGCTGCTCATTTGTCCGACGGATCAGTATTGGGAGCCGAATCCCAACGTTACGCTGATCGGTGATGCAGCGCACGTGATGCCGCCATACGCAGGCGAAGGCGTGAACATGGCGATGCTTGATGCCCTGAGGCTATCGGAGCTTTTCCTCAGCGAAGACGTGCCCTCGACCGCGATCGCCGCTTATGAGGCGGAAATGTTTAGCCGCATGCGGCACATGGCGGCGGAAACCTTGGTGAACACGGAGATGTTCTATGCGCCGGATGCCTCCGATCGCGTTGTGGCTTTGTTTCGCAGCTTCGGTGGAACGGAGGCCGTTCCGCCGGCCGCCGAGGCTTGACGCCGACCGTTGAAGGTACAGCCGCGGACTATCTCATTAGTCCTCTTTCCGCCGGTAAGGCTCTAATCAATTCCGTCACCGCCGTTTGCTAATCGATCCAAAGTGCGTATTCTGATAAGAGCGGCGCTCTTGAACCGAAACATGACAAGCGACCCATTCTCGTGACATCTGCTGTTCGTCTTATACAACAAAGGTCCCAGTTTCCGATTCAATCGCGAAATACGTTAGAACTCAATCTGAAGTGACCCGGCGCGAGAAGGCTGTGGAGCGCTGTTAGGCAGATCGCCGGATCAGTTTAGATTGAGTTCTAACGTCAGGGTGGATCTATGCCGACAGTTCTTTGCCAAAGTCGAGGTTGCCCCTCAATCGCTAGAATCGTCGGTCACCTCACCTAGTCTTTTCGCATGTGCCCTTCGAACGCGAGTTGTTTGAGAGGATGACGGTCGCTGGGTTTCTCTCTGCTTTCCAGGGCCTCATGCAATCGGGATGCGTCTCCCAGACGGCCAATGGCGAATGCCGCTTCTACTACGAAGCCTTTTGGAACAGAGAGCGTCATGCGCGCCCGTTCATGATCGAAGCCGACCATACCATGCGCGTGCCAGCCAAGTTTAAGAGCCTGCAGCACCATAAAGCCACACGCGGCTCCTGTGTCGAAGGAATGTGTGGGCGATGGATGCTCCTCTCCCGTTTTTGGCGATCGGGATGTGGTCTTGGAGACCGCGAATATCAGAGCAGAAGCCTGCTTCGCCCAATCCTGGTTGAACGGAACCAGCAGACTGAGCAATGAGTCCCAATGCGGCGTATCGCGAAGAGCATAGACAAAGCGCCATGGCTGAGCATTGAAGGACGAGGCTGCCCAGCGCGCCGCTTCGAGCATAGTCAGTAGCGTTTCATGCGGCATCGGTTCTGCTGTGAAAGCTCGTGGCAAGCAACGTTCAAGAAACAAGCGATCGATCGGATACTCGGCAGTTCTACCATTCACGTTCATAACAGGCTTTCTCACTTCGGTCTTGGGATTCGTCTAGCGCACCAACAAGGCCAAACCCACCGCAACCAAGAGCAGAAGGCATAAGATGTAGCCGAGTAATTGCTGGGGGTCGAGTCCTAACGGATGTGAGACCTCCGCGACGAACTCGGGATCGTGCCAAGCGGTACCCGGAAACAGTTGTGCGAAGGCGAGCCCCACCCAATACAGGGATGCGGCGGCTGCGGCGGCGAAGAACCACGGCCGCGTAAGCGGATGCACAGCAAAGAGGCAGAAGAGCGATAGCGTACCTGCAAAGACGCCCATCAGCATAGTTTGGCCGTTATGAAACTTTGCATGCGGCGGCCAGTGCGGATTCTTCATGTGCATGCGCGCCGTAAACGGGACCACGAAGTCGGCAAGCACTCCACCGAATCCGTACACTGCAACGAATGCCACAATCCACTTTGCAATCGCCATATTTGACTCCCACTGGTTCAGATGCGATGGGTTCAGAAGTGAATATCAAGAAATAGCGACGAAACGCGTTCGAAGACTCAGTCCCTCGCGGCGCGTCGCAGAGCCGCAGGCGTAACCCCAACCAAGCGGCGAAATGTACTGATGAAATGCGATGGAGAGAAAAAGCCGACCTCGATCGCAACCTCATCGACTGTCGCCATGCCCTCGAGCAGTATCTCAATCGCCCGTTCGATCCGCTTCTCGATGAGCAGCGCGTGAGGCGTAAGGCCTTCACTCTGACGGCAGCCTTGATGAAGTGATGCAGGCTGAGACTTGCCGCATCCGCCAATTCGGGGACCGAGATGCCGTCGGGGAGGCGTTTGTCCATGAGTTCGAGCACAACGCGTCTTGCTTGCGGAGTAAGACCGCCGGCGCTTGTCTCTTGGTGTCTGTGCTGTTCAACAACGAGCTTCGCGACAGCGGCGACTGTCTGCCGCAGTTGCGTGTCGGTGCCGTAACGTCCGCCGCGCAGCGCATGCCTGCGGACTTGTACCCGACGGGATTTCACATTGACCACATCATTCCGCGCCAACACGGCGGGGCCACCGATTTCCACAATCTCTTTCCAGTTGAATTTGGTTCTTGGCGATAAAGCTTCCTGCCTATTGGATCAGCCCGTGTCGCGACGGCCACGGCGTGTAATGCAGCTCGGGAGGCCCCGGTTTGAACAGCGGGACGGCGGAGTCTAGGTAGAGGCGGAGTATACATAGAGCTGGAAGCGGTTGCTCTTAGGCGGGATGTCCCAGGCGGGCTTAGTCACGGTTGGCGTGGGCGGCTTCGTTCTAACGCATTTGGCGCAACTTGAGCAGCTGTTCACGACCCAAAAGGCTCGCCACGTCCGTTACTGACGAGAATGCGACACAGCGTCACGCTCACTGTTCCAATGTGCCCAGAAACGCAATCATTTCACGCGCAACGGCCTCGGTTGTTCTTCGGGAATGTAGTGTCCGCTGCCCTGAATCAAGCCGCCCCGGATGTCCGTACAAAACGGCTTGAAGTCGCTCGTACAGATCGGGAGCACTTCCAACATCTCCGCCGAAAGCAAGGACCGGAATGTGCAACTTCCGATTCGCCAGCTCAGCATTTTGTTCCAGATCTTCAAAGACCGCACGATAGTAGCCGAGCATTCCGCGCATTCCCGCGCATCGCACCCGCCACAGAGAAGTCGTCGGCATAGCGGTCGAGGTCGGCGGGACCGATCGCCCCGGGATCGAAGGCATGCCGATTATAGATGTGCCGGAGATACTGGCTAAGACACATGGTTCTGAAACGCGGGCATGCAGCGATCCGTCACCCATCTCTCGACGACATCTTCCCGGCAGCCACTTCTATAGGCGTGGGGACGCCAGATGCTGGGCAGCGCTCACTACACAGGCACGACGACGGTTTCGCTCCTTTGCACCGTTCCCACCCAAGCCTGTGACCATGCGCGCCAACTGGGGTACGGCAAACCACCATGCAGCCAGGCCGATCAATAAGAAGACCAGCTTGGCTGGATCGAGATCGTCATTCAGTATGCCGTTCCGCTGTGCTTCGGCGAACCTTGCCACCGTGCGCTGGTAGTGAGCAGTACGGGCCGCCTCGTTTACGGCTGGAGCCTCGGCTAGAGCCTCCCAAAGCAAGAGCCGGACCAGATGCGGATGTCTCGCATGATAGTCGAAGATGCACCCCGTATATTCGCCGATATCCTCCGGACCGGGAGCATTCGCTCCCAATGAAACAGCGAGCTTTTCCAATTCTTCGATCAGCACAGTCTCGAAGAGAAGTCGTTTGTCCCCGAAATAGCTGTAGAGCCGCTCCTTGTTGATTCCCGCCACAGCGGCGATCCGTGCCATGGTCGTACCATCCGGACCGTGTGCAGCGAATTCTGCACACGCTGCTTGCCGCAGACGGCGTCGTGTTTCCTGTGTATCCCAAGCCATGCCTGATGATATTGCATCTCCAACGATGCGGTTGGAATCTGATAGATACATTCCAACCGAAACGTTGGACATTGACCGGCAGAAAGCCGGCCCTTGAGGAGAGTAATCATGTCGGGCAGAGTGGAAAACAAGATCGCGGTCATTACGGGCGGCACAAGTGGAATAGGATTGGCCACGGCCAAACTGCTCGCTAAGCAGGGCGCCAAGGTTTTTGTCACAGGGCGAAGAAGTCCGGAACTCGCGTTGGCCCTCGAGCAGATCGGTCATGGCGCCGTGGGTATTCAAGGCGACGTCTCCAAGCTGGAGGATCTCGACCGGCTGTTCACGGCGGTGCGAGAGCAAGAGGGCAGGCTGGACATCCTGTTCGCGAATGCCGGCACGGCGGAACACGCCACCATCGAGCAGATCACTGAGGCCCAGTTTGAAGCTGGGTTCTCCACCAACGTCAAGGGCGTCTTCTTCTGCACGCAGAAGGCCTTGCCACTTATGCCCGACGGCGCAGCCATTGTCCTGAATGCTTCCATGTGGACGATCAAGGGGATACCTGGATTCGGTGTCTTGAGCGCAAGTAAGGCCGCGGTGCGGAGCTTTGCGCGGACGTGGGCAAACGAACTCAGGGCGCGTCGCATCCGCGTAAACGTCGTCAGTCCAGGTCCGGTACATACTCCTTCAATCGAGAAGGCGACAGGTGGTCGGGAAAATGCCGAGCGACTCTTGTCAGAACTGGCTAAAGACATACCTCTAGGTCGCGCGGGAGAGCCGGACGAGATTGCAAAAGCTGTCTTATTCCTCGCTTCAGACGATGCAAGCTACGTGAACGGCGCTGAACTCTTCGTCGATGGAGGGATGGTTCAGATCTAGCTTGTCTGCTGGGGCAGGTGGAGTCAAGGTCCGCAAGGATCGGCAACAAATCCGCAACGGGAGCCGCACGTGCGATGCCCGTTTCCCTTCAGAATGAAAAGGGCTGCTTCCTCAGTGGAAAAGAGACGACGACATGAACGAACCAATCTCTCCTTACGTGCTTACAAATGAGAACAGTCCGGCGTTCTGGTTGATCGACAATCTTTGGATGCCGCTGGCCGGTAGCTTTCTCACTAACGGAAACTTCTGCTTGATTGAGCAGGTCTGCGGAACCGGCATCGGTGGGCCTCCCACTCACAGCCACCCTTCGGACGAGGGACTGTACATACTGGAAGGCCACTGCACATTTCATGCCGGAGGTGAGACTGTGCACGCTGAGCCAGGCACTCTGGTGTCAGTTCCGCGATTGGTTGAACACAGCTTCACTGTGGACGCGCCTCATTCACGTCTCCTGAATTTCTATTCTCCCGGCGGTTTCGAGATGCTGCTGATGAGCCTCGCAACGCCTGCGGCGGAGCGCAAGCCTCCCACTCCAGGGTCAACTCCCATGCCCCCACGATGGATGGTCGAAGAGTGCTCGCGCGAGTTCGGCCAGATCCCTGGTGCTTCGCTTCCCTTTGCGGATCCGCCAACGAAAGAAAACATGTTCACCAGGCCGAGTACCGTCAATCCGATCAAGCCGTACGGGATCAATGTGAAGGATGCGCCGGCCTACTGGTCGCAAGGGATTCTCTGGACCATTCTGGCCACTGCAGAGCAAACGGGCGGCTCTTACTCGCTCATCGAGGAACTGTGCCCGAAGGATTCCGGCCCACCACCTCACACGCATGAGCAGGACGAAATCATTTACATTCTCGAGGGTGAACTCACGATGATCTTAGGTGGGGGTAAGATAAGCGCCAAGGCTGGAGCGCTTGCGTATATTCCGGCGCGTTGCGTTCACAGTTTCCGAGTCGATTCGCAGGAAGCGCGGCTTCTCAACTTCTACCTTCCTGGCGGCTTCGAACAAGTGATCACAGAGTTCGGCGTACCTGCAAAGTCCCGCGTGATCCCGCCGCCAGACCTGAAGTCGCCGGGAACTCCTGAGCAGATGAAAGCTCTGTTCCAAAGGGTAGGTATGAACGGTGTTGCGGTCCTTGACTCGCTTCGAGATGGCGGTAAGAATTAAATGACTTCACGGCTTCGGAACGACATTTTGGATGAAGTCCAGGAACACATTCAGTTTGGGGGTCATGCTGAGACGGGTGGGATATAGGACAAAGAGTTCGATGGGGCTTGGGACCCACTCGGGGAGTACTCTCAGCAGCTGTTTTTTCCGGACCTGATCCTGAATGAGCCAGTTAGGGAGAATTGCGATTCCGACTCCGTCGAGGCACAAGCGTTGATGTATGAGCGGATCGCCGATTGCGATCCTGCCACGTAGACGAATTTCCTGGGCTTTCTCACCTTTGTGCAGGGTCCAATTCGTTCCTTCGCGTGATGCCGTCAGGGTGAGACAGGAATGCTGCGTCAGGTCCTGTGGCGAGCGAAGTGGTGGTGCACTTGATAAATAGTCGGGACTGCCAAAGATGCCAAGTCCTAGAGTGATCATCCGCTTCTGGATGAGCTGTGAATCCACCTCGGGCCGCATCGTTTGAAACACGACATCGAAACGTTGTGCGATTGGGTCAATCTGGCCACCTTTCAATGCGATATCGAGGCGGAGTTCCGGATATCGGGCTAAAAATCGACCCAGTTTGGGAGCGACCGAAGACTGTGCCATCGTCACTGGCATGGCTACGCGCAACGTTCCCCGCGGTTGTTCTGTCAACTTAGAGACGGCCGCTTCCCCATCCTCAACTTCTTCCAAAGCACGGCGAGCGTAGTCTAGGTAAATCTCTCCGGCCTCGGTAAGGCGCAAGCGCCGTGTGGTGCGCTCAAACAAACGGGTGCCTAAGCGCCCTTCGAGGCGCGCGATTGCCTTGCTGGCAGCAGCTTTTGAGATTTCCAGGGCATCGGCAGCCCGCGTAAAGCTCATTTCCTGGACGATCAGCGTGAAAATCGCAACTTCGTTCAAGTCTTTCATTGTGTCTCGTAGGAAACAATGATTTTCTCAGACCCCATTGTTCTCGCTGGTGGAAAGGACTAGATTAAGGCCAGATGCACAAAGAGCAGTAAGAGGAGAAGGCAGATGAAGATTCTAGCGATTGGCGGTACAGGTAAGGTCGGCTCGGCAGTTGTGAAAGAGCTTGTGAAGCGCGGCACGGAGGTACGGGCGCTCGTGCGCAAGAAAGACAGCGGTTCTAGAATGCTGCCCGGGGTCGAGACGGTGGAAGGCGACTTGCTTGACCCTGTTTCGATAGATAAGGCGCTGGACGGAGTTGACAAGTTATATCTGCTGAATGCAGTTGTTCCCGATGAACTTACGCAAGGGTTGATCGCTTATGATCTGGCAAAAAAGCGGAAGATCCAACATATCGTCTATCACTCAGTGTTTCGCGCGGATCACTTTAAAGATGTGCCTCATTTCGCTTCGAAGTTAACCATCGAGAGTGCATTGCGGGAATTCGACGTGCCGTTCACGATAATCCGGCCCAACTACTTTTTTCAAAACGACGAAAGCCTGAAGGATCCGCTGACGAAGGCTGGTGTGTATCCAATGCCTCTTGGGCCAAACGGAATCTCGGCGGTGGATGTGCGCGACATCGCGGAGGCATCGGCAATTGCACTAACCAGCAAAGGGCACGAAGGAAAGACGTACAACCTGAATGGCCCGGACGTGTTGAGCGGTCCCCTAGCCGCGCAGATCTGGACTGAGCTTCTGGGGAAAGAAGTCCGTTATGCAGGCGACGATATGGATGCATTCGAGCAGCAGATGCGTCAAAGAGCGCCTTCGTGGTCAGCGTTCGACTTGCGGATGATGTTTCAGGGCTACCTGGAGCGCGGGTTCGTGGCCGAGGCTGGCGACGTTGAAGCATTGACAAAAATGTTGGGCCATCCGCCGCGCCGATATCAGGACTTTGCCCGAGAGACCGCGGCTTCGTGGGAAGCGCAGAAGCAGCCCGTAGCCCAATCGAGAGCGGGAAGGGTATGAACATACCCGGCTTTGAAAGCAAGACGGCCGTTGTCGGAAATGTTCGCATTCATTACTGGCAGGGCGGAAATGCAGATGGAGCCCCGGTGCTGCTGTGGCATGGCTTTTTAGGTACGGCCTATTCCTGGCGTCATGTCATGACAGGGTTGGCGGAAGCCGGCTATGCCGTGCTGGTTCCGGACATGCGAGGCTATGGCGATTCCGACAAACCAGCCGGAACTGACGGATATGACGGCCGGGCCCGGTGGCGGGCCACCTCCACATCGGCACGACTTCGAGGAGTCGTTTACCGTGCTTGGGGGCGAGATAGAAGCGACCTTTCGGGGCAAAACTTCCACCGTGCGTGCGGGAGAATCGATCAATATCCCGGCAAACGCGCCGCATCAGTTTCAGAATAAATCGAATGAGGCAGCACGACTGTTATGTTTGTGCTCACCCGCAGGGCAGGAAGAGTTCTTCTTGGAAATAGGCGTTCCGGTCCCGACGCGCACAACACCACCGCCCAAACCGGACCCCGCCGAGCAAGAGACTTTGAAGGCTAACATCGTAAGTGTTGCACCCAAATACAAAACTGAGCTGCTGAAACATGCTTAATTACTAAAACGAGGAATTAGGCGAGTAATCGTCAGACGAACGCCGTTCCGTTTTCGAATTTCGATAACGGATGGGTTCCGATTCGATCAACCGGCAGCTCTCACGGGCGTCGCAGATTGAACACCTGCACCAGCCTCGAAATACCGCATGTTTTCGAGATCGGCGATGAGACCAGGCCCCGTTGGGTTCCATCCCAACTCTTTGCGCGTTTGTGCGCTAGAGGCCGCGAGATTCAATTGAAAAAACGCCGCGAGCGAGCCGAAATGTTTGGCGGCCTCTTCTGCCGAGATCGAGCGCACCGGCACGTTCAGGCCTCGACCGATGACCTCAGCGATGTCTCGGACGAACACTCCCTCCTCGGCGACCGCGTGATATCTGGCGCCGGGCTTAGCGTTCTCCAGCGCCAGCCGGTAGAGGCGGGCGGCGTCGAGGAGGTGAACGGCAGCCCAGCGATTCCGCCCATCGGCGGTGTATGCCGAGACGCCCTTCTCGCGGGCGATACCGATGGCGTAAGTCACAAGGCCTTGCTTCACTGTGTCATGTACCTGTGGAAGGCGCACGACCGACGTGTTCACGCCATGCTCGGCCAGTACGGCGGCCGTGACCTCCGACGCGCGAGGATACGACGGGGAGGGAGGAACGGGCTTGTCATCCTCTCTCGCAACGCGGCCCTCCGCCATTAACACGAGACCGCTGGTCACGATCAGCGGGCGATTTGAGCCAACCAGCGCGTCGCCAAGAGCCTCGATCGCTCTCCTATCGATTTCGCAGTTCTCCTGGAATCTCGAAAAGTCATGGACGAACGCGGTGTGAATCACCGCGTCCGCCGCCGCTGCTCCGCTGCGCAGGGTTTCGAGCTCTTCCAGATCACCGCAGTGCACTTGAGCGCCCGCCGCAGTAAGTGACCTCGCCCCTGCCTCGCTGCGAGTGAGACCGATCACCTGATGGCCGGCGCTGATGAGTTCTTGAACGACAGCAGAACCGATAAACCCGGGAGCGCCTGTAACAAATACTTTCATAGGTAACTCCTTTGACTCTTAGTTGGCACTTCGACCGATTGTGTCGAGCTCGGAAACTACTTCGGATGTAAGTTCCAGGCTCGAAGCCTTAAGATTCTCGCGAAGATGTTGGACGGAGGATGTGCCCGGAATCAGCAGGATGTTGGGGGAGCGCTGAAGAAGCCAGGCAAGCGCAACCTGCAGTGGCGTGGCCTCGAGTCGCGCGGCGATATCAGTCAAAGCAGCCGACTGCAATGGGCTGAAGCCGCCGAGTGGGAAGAATGGCACATAGGCGATGTCATCACTGGCAAGATCGTCGATTAAGGCATCGTCGGTTCGTTGCACCAGGTTGTACATGTTCTGCACACAGACTATGGGCGCGATCTGTCGCGCTTCCGCGATCTGCGTCGCTGTGACGTTGCTCAGCCCGATATGCCGCACCAGACCTTTTTGTTGAAGCTCGGCCAGCGCTGTCACTGGGGCCTCGATCGACCCTTCCGCGGGTCCATGGATGCTAAGCATGCTGCGCAGGTTGACTACATCGAGCACATCCAGACCGAGATTGCGGAGATTGTCGTGAATCGCCGCGGTTAGATCTTCGCCTGAGTTGGCCGGAATCCATGATCCGTCCGGGCCCCGCCGGGCGCCGACTTTCGTAACGATCACCAGTTCGTCAGGATAAGGAGATAGCGCTTTCCTTATGATCTGATTCGTGACATGAGGACCGTAATAATCGGAGGTGTCGATATGATTCACCCCGCTTGCGGTGGCCTCTCGCAGAACAGCGATGGCCTGCTCGACATCCCTCGGCGGTCCCCATACGAACTTGCCGCCATCCCGGCCGGCAAGTTGCATTGCGCCGTAACCCATCCTGTTTACGGCTATTGATGTGCCAGGCAGAGTGAAACTGCCTGCGAGATCGATTTGTTCAATCATTGTTTTCTCCTTGGTACGATCATTTGATGAAGGATTCCTCAGGTTTGGTGTTCGCATATGCCGGCTGATGCGGGCGTTGCATTTGAACCAAGAAAGACGCCCCTTCAAGCGAGATCGACAGTAACGGTTGAGGCGATTTCTGAGGCGACTATTCAGGTTTTATTGAGCCATGGGGCAGAGCGATTGACGACAACACGCGTCGCCGAGCGTGCTGGAGTCTCGGTGGGCACTCTGTATCAGTACTACCCCAACAAGCAAGCACTCCTATTTGCGGTGTTGGAACATCACATGAATAACGTAGCGGCAAGGATTGAGGCTGCTTGTGAGGGCGCCTGTCATAAGCCGCTGGCGGAAATGATTAAACAAATGGTCGAGGCATTCGTGGACGCTAAGATGGAGCGCGCCGACATCTCCGTTGCGCTCTACCGAGTTTCGGCCGACGTGGGTGGGCCCACGTTGATCAAACGGATCAGTCAGCGGTCCCGGAAAGCCGTCGAGGCGATGCTTCAGACAGTGCCAGATACGCAGTCGCCGCCCGACAAATTCGCTATCGACCTAATGCTTGCCGCAATGGCGGGGGCGATGCGTTCGCTGCTGGAGGGGGGACAAGCCGCTACCATGATCCGCAAATCGCGAGAGCAACTTGTGCTTCTTTGTCAGTCCTATATGGCTGCCGCGACAGCTTAGCGGGGCGACTTCTATGGTGCTGGATGCCGACATGCAGAGGCGGCAAAAGGAGATCGTCAAGCGCTTGTTGATGCCTGTGCAGTCACGAGTTGGAAGATACCTCCAATCACCTATTGGTCAGCTCAGCAGCCAAGGGGCGCACGCTAGGTTCGGCTCGCGATTCGACACCACCAGAACGCAACGGGTCGACGACCGAATGATTATAGAGAAAGCTTATGCGGACCAATCCCCCGATGCACCTCAGGTAGTGTCTGGATCAGCTTTGCCCTAACAGCGATAGGAAGTTCGGTTGCGCGTTGGAGGCACCGAGTCCGCCGTCCACTGGCAGGATCACCCCATTGACGAAGCTGGCATCGTCGCTTGCGAGAAAGGCGATCACACCCGCCACCTCGTCCGGTGTAGCGGCCCTGCCGATCGGAAGGCGGTCACGGAAGGCTGTCATCAACGCCTCGCTTTTTTCAAGGTCGACAGTGGCATCGGTGGAAGTGAGGCTAGGCGCCACGGCGTTGACACGCACACCACGCGAGCCATACTCAAGCGCCAATGCCCGCGTGAAATTCGTCACGGCGCTCTTCGCGGCGTTGTAAGAACTCAGCCCCCAATCTCCTCCTAAGCCGGATGCGGAGGATACATTGACAATCGACCCCTTTGTCTTCAAGAGATGAGGCAAGGCTTCGCGGGACGCGAAATACACACTGTCCAGGTCGGTCCCCATCACCTTTCGCCAGTCTTGCGTAGTGGTCTGCGCGAAGGGGCCAAAGATCGCCATTGCCGCGTTGTTCACCAACACATCCAGCCGGCCGAACTTGTTCAGCGTGTCTTCCACAAGGCGCATCACGTGCACCTCGTCCGACACATCTCCCGGATGAACAAGCGCCTTCGCTGCGTCGAATCCCGCAAGGGTCTGGTGCAGCTTATGTTCACGCCGACCATTAAGCACGACGAACGCACCCTCCTGCAAAAAACGTCGCGCAGTAGCAGCGCCAATACCGGAGCCGGCCCCCGTAACGATAACCACTTTACCTTCGAATCGCTTCATGATTTTCAGCCGAGTTTCACAAGATTTTGAAGCAGGAGCCCGCCAGGCTTGCCGCCTACAACGTGAAGCGGTACGCCGCCCTGGTCGAGCCTTCCGAGTTCAATCGGAGCGAACCCAAGCTGAGTTGCTAGGGCCGCGACAGTTGCGCTCGCGTCGGCATCGTTGCTTGATACAAAGACGACCTGCCGCTGTCCTTGTACAGACGGATTCGTTCCAAGCTGTTCCGCCGGTAGATGATTGAAAGCCTTGACGACGCGTACACCGACAAAGGCTTCAGCTACGACTTCAGAGGAGAGGCGATCTTGCAGTTTTCCCGGAGCAACGTGGAAGGCATTCGTCACATCAACGACGATCTTGCTGTTCCAGTCTTTAAACTGCTTCGCAATGTCCTTGTAGCAGAATAGGGGAAATTGGGGAAGATGATCTCTGCCTTATGAGCGTCCTGAACGGATTCCGGAACGACGCTAGGACCAAGTTCTTTTGCCAAAGATGCAAGCGTCTCGGGCCCACGGGAGTTTGCGATTGCGACTTCAATGTTCTTCCGCGCGAAGATGCGTGCAAGTGCACTGCCGATCTTGCCGGAACCTATAATGGCGTACTTCATAAACAGTGTCCAGTCTCTCAGCGAGTGCTGAGCGTTGAGGGTTGATAAGAAGCGGTGCGAGCGTAGTAAGTCGCAAACCACCGCAGGAAAGCAGGCGGCCAAGTTCGACCTAGAGCATGCAGTTGTTGTTCTTCGATTGGTCTTGAGGCGGAACCATCTCGGGAAAGCCCCAGTGCTCAACAAGCTTTCCGTCTTCCATTCGGTACAAATCGATGTAGGCGCACGGATCGCCTTCATGGGTTCCCATGGCGGCGATAAACACGAAGTCTCCCTGCCCTAACAGGAACTTGATTTCGTCAATAGTCCGGTGTTGCATGAGGACCTCTACATCACGCATGAACTCCGCGACGCCGTCACGGACGCCGGGTTCGTGCCGGATGCAAAGATCCCCAGCAAAGTACTGCTCACTTCGACTGTGGTCGCCGCGGATGTGAAAGGTCTCGTAATACCTACGCAGCAGTGACTTATTTTTTTCCGTGTCCTCCAAGTGCTTCGCCTCTGTCGGTCCATCGGTCTGGGTATGCCCACTCTTATTGGGCGGCCCTGATTTCGCCGAAAAGGCCCAGTGCTCGACGATCAGACCGTCCTCAAATCTGAAGACGTCGAAGAACGTGTTCTGACCGAGGATGAGCCCGTCTTCCTGAGTGAAGACGTAGCTACCGTCCTGGAAGGCTCGCACCACCTTCAGGCGATGGTCTTCCTTCGTTAACAGGCGGATGTAGTCTCTCAATCCTTCAACGCCGTCGGCCGCGTGCGGATCGTGTTCGATGTATTTGTCTGGGTTCAGGTACCTGGTTGCAAGTTCTGCATCCCCGTTTCCGATGCCTCGCAAGACAGTCCATACTTTTTCGATGTCACTCTTTGGCATTGTAAAATCTCCTTCGTGTTGTTAGTTAAAGTGTGGGATCGCCTGCGTTGCAGGCTTCGCGCTGAAGATGGCGTTGAAGCTTCCTCGGTACGCAAGGAAGACCAGCACCCAAAAGACACAGGCCAGGAGTGCCGGACCAATACCAGCGCCTGATTCAAGCATCAAGTGGAACGCGAGGATATTGTAGAGTTCAGCCGCAAGCAGTGTCAGCGCAAGTGGCACGAAATAGCCGGAGAGCAGTAGCAGCCCACCAACGACCTGCACCGCAAAGAAGAACGCGGCAAAGTGCGATGCGCTGACGGCAACAAGGAACTGTATTCCCAACGGATTCGCGGGTGGCGGCTGGTGGATGAAATGAAGAAACCCGTTCAGCCCAAAAACGGTAAACATCAGCCCCAACAGATAGCGAGCGATGGTGGCAGCAATCTTCATGCGGCAACTCCTTCCAAGCTGCGCGCTTGCATCTGCACGGCCTGAATATGGGGGGCGAGAAACGCGTTCCGGTCATGACCTTTGCTGAGCACCTTGGTGCCGCCTGCGGTTAGGAAGGTCGCGTCCTTGACGCCGAGAAAACCAAACACGGATCGGAGATATAGCTCCACAAAATTGAATGAGGCCATCTTCGTCTGGGCGTCGTAGATGCCGCCGGTTGCAATGAGGAAGGTCGCCTTCTTGCCGACCAGTAGACCCTTCGGCGCTCCCTCCGCGTAGGTAAACGTCCGGCCGACCCGCGCAATCTGGTCGATCCAGAGCTTCAGCGCCGAAGGCACGCCGAAGTTATGCATGGGAACGCCGAGGACATACTCATCCGCCTTCTCCAGTTCGGCGAGCAGGGAGTCGGAGAGCAGAAGCAGTTCCTTCTGCTGCGGAGTGCGCGTCTCCTCCCGCGTGTAGATGGCTTCCACCCATGCGGCGGTGACCGGCGGGATTGCGGTTGCGTTGAGGTCGCGGTAAACGACCCTTCCGTCCGGGTGCGAAGCGTCCCATTCGGAGACGAATGTGGCGGTTAGCTCGCGAGAGACTGAACGTCCGTAGAGCGGGCTTGAGTCGATGTGGAGCAGCATAAGCATGTGAATGACCCCCCACACGACAAATGATGCATAATAAACATGTGTTGATTGAAAATAAACAAGTGTCGCATTGACACCGGATGTCGCAGGGCAGCTATCCTAGTAAGTGAATGGCCCAGGCCCTCCAATCCGCCGAGCCGACGGACCCCCGCATCCTGCGCAGCCGCCGTATGCTCATGGATTCACTGGCCAAACTATTGAGACAAAAGGAGTTCGCGGACATCTCCGTCCAGGAGATCGCCGATGAGGCCACGCTGAACCGGAACACCTTTTACCTTCACTATCCGGACAAGAGCGCGCTCTTGCAGGCGCTGACGGAGTCCCGCTTCCGCGACCTAATCGAACAACGTGGAATCTCCTTTACCGATTGCAATGGAGCACTGCGCGCCATCGCACTCGGCGTTTGCGACTATCTGACTGAGCTCACGAACTGCCCGGTCAAGGGGGCTCTCATCCCACTCGAAAGCTCCATCATCCCAGTGGTCGAGGGCATGTTTATGGAGGGTGTTACTCACCATGCGGTCGTGCCCGGTATCGATCCAGCACTGATCGCAACCACCGCGGCCTGGGCCGTCTTCGGAGCCGCGCGCCGCTGGCATCAGACCTCCAACCGCATCCCCGCTGAGGACATGGCCGCCAAGATCGAAACGATTGTGAAGCCGGTCTTTCTTAACAGCTTCAAATAGCAAAACGGTGGAGGGTGACGATCTACGGTCGACGTGTCCGAATCAGCATCGCCGCTGTGATCTGGCGCGATTGTTCGCTATGAACTCTTCTTGGGGTGGGCCACCAGATTTGCGACGGCCTCTTTCAGCTTTTCATCACCGGCGGCGTCGGCGGGCAACGGCTTGGTTTGGAACGCTGGCAACAGGTGGTCCCACAGAGCATCTAATTCGCGCTGCATGTTGCCCGTATCGGCGGTGATGGCAATCACTGCATCCTGGTCGGGCATCATCACGATGAACTGACCGCCTGTGCCATCGGCTCGGAAGGCATTATGGCGGCAGCGCCAGAACTGAAACCCATAGCCTTGGTGCCAATCAGGGCCGATCCGCGCATGACTCTCATCCACCGTCGATATCTCCCGGGATATCGCTTCTTCGACCCACTTGCGGGGAACCAACTGCTTGCCGTTCCACTCCCCGTGTTGCAGGATGAGCTGGCCGAATTTAGCCATGTCTTCGGTGCGCAGGTACAGCCCAGTGCCCCCGAGCGAATTGCCTTCGGGGCTGCTGTCCCAACGCGGATTCTCAATCCCCAGGGGATCGAAGAGGCGTGGCTTGAGGTATTCCAACACAGTTTGGCCGGTCACTTTTGTCACGATTGCCGAGAGTACATAGGTGCCCATCGTGTTGTAGAGGAAATGGGTTCCGGGCTCGTAGGGGAAGGGCTGAGCGAGAAACTGTTTCACCGAGTAGCCGCCAACGGCTTTTGGCTCGACGGATTGGCCGCTGGACATCGTGAGCAGATCACGCACTTTGACCACTTTCAGATTGTCGGAAGGATTTGCGGGGGCGTCGGCGGGGAAAAACTTCAATACGAGATCGTCAAGACTTAACTTCTGGCTCTCGATCGCAAGCCCAACAGCGGTGGAAGTAAAGCTCTTGCTGACCGAATGCAGAACGTGCGGCTGGTGCGGGGAGTTCGGTTTCCACCAACCCTCGGCTATGACCCTACCGTGCCGGACGATCATGAAGCTGTCGAAAGTGTCCACATTCTTGTCAGCCGCTTCGACGAAGGCGACGATCGCCTGTGATGAGATACCTTCAGCTTCGGGCGTGCCTCTTGGCAACGATGCGCCGGCAGCATGAGTCCAGGGTAAGCAGCCGAGCAGCACTAGTAGCCCCGCTAAACGACGTGATTCATTTCCCATTTCATGTCCTGAACTTAAGATATAAGCGCCAGGTGCGCCCGCCCAGGCCGCTCCATTAACAGGTGAACTCGTGAGCTCAAAATCCCTCTGCCTGAAAAACCAGTCCTGGTCAAGACGGCAATTCGTTTGGCTCGGCGCATCGGCTGCGGCAACCGGCCGCGTACCGTCCTGGCCGGCTTTGTCCTCGGCTGCGCCATTGTCTGCTGAGCCCGGGACATACGTTAATCCAATCATCCCCGGCGATCATCCTGATGCTGGCGCCCATCCGAGTCGGTAATGATTACTACCTCGTTCACACCACCGACAACTATACGCCCGGCCTGCTAATTTGGCACTCGCTCGACCTAGTGCATTGGCGAGTAACAGCAGCGGCACTCGATGCTTACTACGGAGCGGTCTGGGCGCCATTCCTGTGCGAGTATCTGGGCCTGTTCTACATCTATTTTCCCTGTAACGGGGAAATCTTCGTAGTCCACGCAAACACTCCTTTGGGTCCATGGAGCAAACCGATCTCGTTGGGCCTGCATGGCATTGACCCCACTCATGGCGCTACCCCCGAAGGCCGCCGCGTTCTGTATATGGCGGGCGGCTGGATGGCTGAGCTCTCCCCCGATGGGTTATCGGTAGTGAGTGGGCCGCGCAAAGTACTTGAACCCTGGCCCATCCCGGAGAACTGGCAGGTGGAGTGCGAGTGTCTCGAAGCTCCCAAACTGCTCTTCCGCAACGGCCACTACTACTTGACCGTCGCCGAGGGAGGAACTGCAGGCCCCCCAACCAGTCATATGGTGCTGTCCGCTCGCAGCCAGAGCATTGATGGTCCGTGGGAGTGGTCACCTTTCAATCCCATCGTTCATACCTACAGCAAGGCCGAGAAATGGTGGTCGAAGGGTCACGGACGATTGGTCGACGCAGCCGATGGTTCGTGGTGGATGACCCTTCACGCCTACAAAAATGGCATCCAAACGCTCGGAAGACAGGTTCTACTGTTGCCCGTCGTGTGGACTGCCGACGGTTGGTTCAAGATTCCCGAAGGCATCTCGGCAGCCGAGCCCATTCCGAAGGCTCAACTGGCGCCGAAGTCCGCAGCTAAACCAATCCCCGCGTTTTCGGGCAAGAGTCTCGATCTGCAATGGCAGTTCTGGAAAGGCTATGACGCCAGTCGAGTACGTCTCGTTAATGGCGCACTCATCCTCACGGCTCACGGGGACAGCATTCGAACGACATCTGCGCTCACACGTGTCGCAACCGATCGCACCTACACCGTCGAAGTAGATGTCGAGATTGTCCCGGGCTGCGAGGCTGGATTGCTACTGTTCTACGACAGCAAGAACTGCTGTGGGTTGCGCCTAACCTCTGATGCGCGTGCAAAGCCCGAATCCAGAACCACTGTGGTTGCCGCACGGAGCGCGAGGCTGCGGATTGTCAATAACGATCAGGAAGTCGATTTCTTCTATCGCCTGCAAACGCGAACACGTCAGGTAAGTGGATACACGTACCAGGAACCCTCGATGTTACCTGCTATCAACAGAATGCTCTAGGTGGGTTTCTCGACTTGCGTTCCGCTTTGTACGCTTGCGGAACAGGATTGGCCACCTTTCGCAACTGGAACTATGTTCCGAGCGCGCTCGCGTCGTAGAGATCAGACCAAGACCTGGAGTATGTCGAGCTGAATCCCGGTGTGTTAACGAAGAGCGTTGCCGGCTGCGTTTACCGATCTTGCGTTCTCTGGCCGTTAAACCGGCTTGTCGGAAAGTGAAACTCGGGACGTCGCACGAGCACCCTCATGTTTGAGACGATAATAAGTGTAGTGCCTAACCAGCTCACGCAGACAAGCGACCCAGATTTCAGGAGCATCCCGCCTGCGTTAATGGTCCATGCTGTCGATACGTTTGGCGATGCAGCAAAGGCGCGCGCTTGGCTCACGACACCCAATCCAGTTCTTCGCAACGCACAGCCAATTGAAATTGCGAAGACATCTGCAGGTGCGGCAGAGGTCGAGGAAGTTTTGACGCGCATCGACTACGGCATTTTTAGTTGATGCGAGCCTATCGGCTCACACGTTCTAAGTACCCGGCGTTCTCTGGAAGAGGCTCATTGCTCGCGAACGGAAGATGGCACTGGGCCGGTGTTCCTGCTGTTTATTCCGCCGAGAGTCGTGCCCTAGCTGTTCTTGAGCCACTTGTGCATACACGAAAAGATCAGATGCCCTCCGATTACGTATTCTTCGAGCTCGACATCGACGATTCAGCCGTGCTTACGTTGTTGACCAGTGAAATAACCGTCGATTGGCGAGGACCCCAACCCGAAGGTGCGCGGAGACTCGGAACAGAATGGATGACCAGTCGCTCATCCGTAGGGCTGATCGTTCCTTCCCTTGTGATCCCGCAGGAGCGGAATCTTATTCTCAATGCAGAGCACCCCGATTTTGGACTGCGTGTCCAGACTTTAGAACCGCAGCTGTTTGAATGGGATCCCAGACTGTTCCATTGAGAAGATGCGCCGAGCAGCAACGTCGATCGCTGCCGTTGCGTTAAAGCTTATTCGGTGCGGATGAGAGGACTTGAACCTCCACACCCTTGCGGGTACATGAACCTGAATCATGCGCGTCTGCCAATTCCGCCACATCCGCATCTCTCGCGTTCGAAAAAGTGCACAGGCGTTCTCGCAAACGGTTGAGTTTCCAAAGCCATTACTAGCACCTGAATCTAGTGCGCGATTGGCCAAAGCGAACTGCGGGCTGACCATATGGTTTGCAACGCGCCGTTGCCATCGTTGCCCGCTTACATTAGAAACGGTGGTGAGCCAGCCTAGCGAAATTCCCGACAGCACATTGTAATGGCACATTTGTGGCACAACACTAGTGCGTATGCCATCGCCAAGCGTCCGTATCTTATTAATACTCCATTGAACCGGGCGCCTGAAAAACGCACAATCAAGGTGAAAACTAGCGCGTTTCGAGCGTTATGGTCAGTCGACTTAAACTTTCTAACTTGTTGTTTCGTAATGAGTAAGTGGTGCGGAGAGGGGGACTTGAACCCCCACGGTGTTACCCGCTAGCACCTCAAGCTAGTGCGTCTGCCAATTCCGCCATCTCCGCGATTGAAGCTATTTTTTGGGCAAATTCTTTTGGGGCTGCGGTGCCTTTTGCACGACAGGGGCCCGGCGATTTTCCAAAACGCTGCCGCTGCTGGGAGCGCGATTATTAGCGAGGATCACCAGAACGAGCGAGGTCACCATAAAAAGGACGGCCGCAATGGTTGTGGCTTTCGACAGAACCGTTGCAGTACCGCGTGGGCCGAAGACCGTCTGAGATCCCATGCCGCCGAATGCACCGGCTAAATCGGCCGCCTTACCGCTTTGCAGCAGAACGACGATAATCAGAAAAAAACAAATGACGATGTGCAGCGTCGTGACCAGATACAGCATTGCAAGGAATGATTATAGCAGCGGCCGAGCTAATGCCAAACTGGAGCGATGGCTGATTCTGCCGAACGAACTCACTACCTTTCGCTGGCCGACTTGCGAGAGGATTACCGGCTGGCAGAGTTCAGCGAGCAAAATTGCGAAACGAACCCAATCGCGCAATTCAACAAGTGGTTCGGCGAGGCCGAAGTTGCTGATTTGAAGGAACCTAATGCCATGTCGCTGGCCACAGCCACGCTTGATGGAAAGCCTTCGAACCGGATCGTGCTGCTGAAAGAGGTCAGCGACGATGGGTTCGTTTTTTACACCAGCTACCGAAGCCGAAAGGGGCAGGATCTAAAAACGAACCCATTCTGCGCACTGACGTTGCTATGGGCGGAACTGGAACGGCAAGTGCGAGTGGAAGGCAGGGCGGAAAAAGTAAGCCGGGAGAAGTCGCAGGAGTACTTTCGGAGCCGGCCCAAAGGGAGTCGTTTAGGAGCGTTAGTATCCAATCAGAGCACGGTGTTAGCTAGCCGACAAATTCTCGTTGATCGGCTGCTATCTCTGGAGGTCCAATACGCCGGTACAGATGATGTGCCCACGCCGGAGTATTGGGGCGGCTACAGTATTATTCCTTACACTATAGAGTTCTGGCAGGGGAGGACGAACCGGTTGCACGACCGGCTGCTGTACAGCAGGGAAGCAGACGGCAACTGGCGAATCGACCGGCTCTCTCCTTGAATAAACGAAGTAAGAACGCGGTACGTCTGACATGTGTGTTCCGGAAGACCGCGGTTGCTGCCCTAAGTGTATGCCTCGCCTGCGCGGCCTCGGTTCCGGACCGACTGATAAGGCAGGTTGAGGACCGATACAACGGCGCACGCACGCTGTCGGTCGGCTTTGTCGAGCATTACGCCTATCAAGGGCGCGGAAGGCCACCGGAAGCGGGGATCTTAACGCTGAGAAAACAAGGCAAGATGCGGTGGGAATATACCCAGCCCGCAGGCAAGTTATTTATTTCGGATGGAAAGACCGTATACCTATACACCTCGGGGGACAATAGGGTAGAGAAAATCCCTATCCGGGACACTGAAGATATGCGGGCTCCGCTCGCTTTCCTGTTGGGGCATCTCGATTTGAAGGAGGAGTTCAGAGATTTCACAACTCACCCGGGCGAGGCAGGCACTTGGCTAGAAGCTTCGGCAAAAAGTGAGCGCGTGCCATATGAGCGAGTCGAGATGCTAGTCGGGGAGAACGGCTCGATTGAGCGGCTAAAGGTCTTAGGACGTGATGGGTCTGCCATGGATTTCGTATTCACCAAGGAGCGGCTGAATCCGCCGGTGGACGAAAAGCTTTTCCACTTTGCGATTCCATCAGGAGCTGAAGTGATCGACGCGGTCGATTTCGGGGCGGAGGGGAAGCAGTAGAGTGGCAGAGTTTCTCTTACGCTACGCCGATCCACGGGGGCAGATGCATGAGCAAGTGGCGGATGCCACTAACGAACGCGAAGCACGCGAGCGTCTACAGCAGCAAGGATACCTGGTCTATTCGGTTCGGGCAAAGGACTTCGGCTCGAGGATCTCGCGCAGTAGCCGGAACAAGACGGTCAATCTCGAGAAGTTTCTGATTTTCAACCAGCAGTTCGTCACGCTGGTACGGGCAGGACTGCCGATTCTGCAAGGCCTCGATTTGCTGGCGGACAGATTGACGGATGAAAAGCTCGGACGGCATATACGGACGGTGAGAGATGAGGTTAAAACGGGGACAGTGCTATCCGATGCGTTTGCACGCCAAGGCGTGTTTCCGCCCATCTACGTGACTTCTGTGCTGGCGGGTGAGAAGAGCGGCTCACTGGTGGAAGTACTGGAGCGCTTTATCGCATATCAGCGGCTCACGCTGGCGCTGCGCAAGAAGCTGCTGGTGGCATTGATTTATCCGGCGGTTTTGGTTTGCCTGGTGATTGCGTTGATTGTGTTTCTTGTTACTTATGTAGTGCCGAGTTTCGCTGCGCTGTACAGCAGCATGCAAGCGAAGCTGCCGGCCGCAACAGAAATTCTGATTGCGGTGGGCACGACGGCGCGATCGTATGTGCTGGCAGGCTTCGGAGCCGTTATTGCAGCCGGCATAGCGGCTTATTTGTGGTCGCGGCGCGAGTCGTCGCAGGAGACGTTAGATAAGTGGAAAAGCAGCTTGCCGGCTGTCGGCGAGGTCTGGACGAAATATCAAGTGGCGCAGTTGTCGCGCGTGCTTGGGACGCTATTGACCGGCGGTATTCCGCTGGTGCAGGCGCTCGAGACCTCGGGACGCTCACTGGGCACGGTGCTTTTGAAAAAGGCTCTGGACAAGACGGCTGTGATGGTGAGGGAGGGCAGGTCGCTTTCCAAATCGCTGCATTCAACGGGCATTATTCCCGACCTGGCGACGGACATGATGGAAGTGGGCGAATCGACCGGAGCGCTGCCGCAGATGCTGACCAGCGTAGCGGAGTTTTACGAAGAGGACGTGGCTACGCGCATGACGGCACTGCTTTCGCTGATTGAGCCCGTGATTATGATTTGCATGGGCGCGTTTGTTGCGTTTGTGCTAGTGGCGCTTTACTTGCCAATCTTTTCTTTGGCGGACACGATCAGGTAATGGCAACGGACACAATCAAATTGAAAGATCCGGATACGGAGACTCAGCAGGCCGAAGCGGTTGCCCGACGCTATCGTTGCGATTTCGTGGATCTCAAGTCAACCAAGATCGATCACGAGCTCTTTCGCACGGTGCCCGTCGACCTGATGTTCCGGTACCACTTTGTCCCGCTGCAGAGCAACAACGGAACACTCGAGATCGCGCTGGCCGATCCGCGACAGATCGTGCTGATCGACGAACTGGCGGTCTTGCTATCCAGAAAGCTAAAGGTCAAAGTTGCGACCTACTCGCAAATTTCCGACCTGCTGAAGAAGACCGAGCAATCGCAGCGCGTACTCGAAGGAGTGACGGAAGGCTTCACGCTGGACGTGGTCGGCGATGAAGAGAACGCGGATGAAAACCTATCGATCGACCGGCTGGCGTCGGACGAAGGAAACATCGCCCCGGTCATCAAGCTGGTGGATACGACGATATTCAATGCGCTGGAGCGGCGGGCGAGCGACATCCACATCGAAACCCGCGATCAGGAGATGGCGATCAAGTATCGCATCGATGGCGTGTTGCAACAGGCGATGAATCCGATTGGGAAGGAATGGTCTTCGGCAGTCATTTCGCGCATCAAGGTGATGAGCGAGCTGGATATCGCCGAGCGCCGCGTTCCGCAGGACGGGCGCTTCCGGGTACGTTACAAGGGGCGGCTGATCGATTTCCGCGTTTCTATCATGCCGACGATCCATGGCGAGGATGGCGTGCTGCGCGTGCTCGACAAGGAATCGATGAGCGAGAAGTTCTCGAAGCTGTCGCTCGACGTGGTGGGGTTCGCTGAAAAAGACATCACGAAGTTCCGGCGGTTCATTAAAGAGCCGTACGGAATGGTGCTGGTGACAGGACCGACGGGCTCGGGCAAGACGACGACGCTCTACGCTGCGCTGAGCGAGATTAAGAACGACGAAGACAAGATCATCACGATCGAGGATCCGGTGGAATACCAGATCAAGGGGATCACGCAGATTCCGGTGAACGAGAAGAAGGGACTGACGTTCGCGCGCGGGCTGCGGTCGATTTTGCGCCATGACCCCGACAAGATTCTGGTGGGAGAAATTCGCGATCAGGAAACGGCGCAGATCGCAATCAACGCCGCGCTGACGGGGCACTTAGTGTTTACTACGGTTCATGCGAACAACGTGCTAGATGTTTTGGGACGTTTCTTGAACATGGGCGTGGAGCCTTACAACTTCGTTTCGTCGCTGAATTGCATCCTGGCGCAGCGGCTGGTGCGCGTGATTTGCCCGCACTGCAAAGCGCGATTCAGGTACGACGATGAATATTTACTTGAAAGCGGATTGGAGCTGGATGTCTGGCGCGAGCATGTGTTTTACGAAGGCCGGGGTTGCATGGAATGCAGCGGGACGGGCTTTCGCGGCAGAACAGCGATTCATGAATTGCTGGACTTGACGGAGCAGATCCGGGAGATGATTCTGGAGCGGCGGCCAGCATCGGAGATCAAGCGCGCTTCGCGGGAAGGTGGCATGGCGTTTCTGCGCGACTCGGCTTTGGATCGCGTACGGGAGGGCTTGACTACTTTAAGGGAAGCAAATAAGGTGACGTTCATTGAAAGATAGGGAAACGAGCTGTCGTTGAGCGAGAGTTTACAGCGCTGGATTTCGGATCCGCCGCCGGACTACCTGTTCGAGGTGACGGAAAGTTCGCTGGCGTGCGTAGCACCGCGCGCGCCGGCGGAGCAACGCCGCGAACTGCTCCCCGAACCGGGACTGACTACCTCGCCGAGCTCTCCCAATCTGCTAAAACGCGAGCTTTACCGGGAGGCGCTACCGCGAGTGTCTGCGATGGCCAGCCCGAAGCGAGCAACTACGGCCCTAGTAATTCCGGATTATGCGACGCGCATGGCGATTTTGGACTTCGAGGGCTTTCCGACAAAGAGCGAAGAGCGGGCGACACTGCTGCGATTCCGGCTAAGGAAGAGCGTGCCATTTCCGATCGATGAAGCGCAACTCGCGTATGCCGTACAGATGGAGCAGGCGGGGCGAGTCGAGGTGCTGGTGGTAGCCATTGCGCGGCCTATCCTTGCGGAGTACGAGAGCATTTTGGTGGAGGCGGGCTACCGGTTAGGATTGGTGCTGCCTTCTTCCATTGCGGCGCTACGTTTATGCGATCACGGGGAGAGCGGCCTCACGCTGGTGGTGAAAGCGGCGGGTTCCACGGTCTCGGTCATTCTGCTGGATAGAGGACGGGTGCGGCTGGTCCGTTCGCTCGATTTAACGGGCGAGGAGGATGAGTGGCAAAGGCCGGGAGCGGGTGCGGTGATGCCTCTGCTGCAACAGACGTTTGCTTATTGCGAAGATCAGGTTGGGCAACCGGCAGCGCGGCTGCTACTCTGTGGTTTTGGTCCTAAAACCGATTCGCTGGGACAGCTTGCCGAGTTAGAATTCGGCATCCCGACGGCGCCGGTGCGCTCGAAATTCGGGATCGCATCCCAGGAAAACGCAGGACTTCTTGGGCTGCTGGAGCAGTACGCAGCATGATTGCTTTTTCACCCTCGGACATTAATATTGCCTCGCAGCCGTTCCGGCGAGAGCGGGCGCAAAACGCAGCACTAGCAGTGGCCGGAGTGGTGCTTGCCTGTTCGCTGCTGCTGCTGGTGAGTCTGATTTTGCATGCGCGGACACGAGCCGCCTACTTGCGGAAAATCATCGGCACGCAAGAGGCGCAGCTCACCGGCCTACAACGGGCTGAGGCGCAGTACTCGACCGTTCTAGGGAAACCTGGCAACGCGGACGTATTCGCGCAGAGTGTTCTGCTAAACGAATTAATTGCGCGAAGGGCGGTAAGTTGGACGCGAGTTTTCGAGGACTTGGGAACTGTACTGCCGAGCAACATGCGGCTGCTTTCGATCCAGTTGCCGCAGGTGAACGCGGAGAATGGAAGCGGGCGCAATCGGGTGCGGCTGGATATGTGGGTGGGAACTGAGCAGCCAGCGGCGGTGATCGGATTTTTGAAGAAGCTCGAAGGATCTGCTTTGTTTGGGGATGCATCGGTAATTACACAGGTTCCACCAACCCAGAACGATCCTTCCTACAAGTACCGATTGACGGTGGCGTATGCCCAGCAGCTTTAGTTCGGGTTCGGCAACTCTGGGACGCGTGCAGCGCAGTCCGCGGTTCTGGCTGCAGGTGTGCGTGGGCACGCTGGCGGTTTTGAACCTGGCGGCGCTGTTTTTTTACGTCGATCCGCCCGGGGGTTCGCGCAGGAAGTTGTCGGCGGAAAGCCGGCAATTAAGCAGCGCGATCAGCGCGACGCAAGCACAGGCGCTGCGGCTTAAGAGAGTTTCCGAGCAGGTGCAGCTTGGCGGGAAGCAGTCGGTAGAGTTTGAAGCGCGTTACATATTGCCCAAGAGAATGGCCTATGAATCGGTGCTGGCGGAGGAACAACGGATGGCGCAGGCGGCCAATCTGGTGCAGCGCGATGGATCGTTGACAGAAGACCCGATTGAAGGCACGGCGGATCTCTCGGTTCTGACGAACACAGAGAATTTCGAAGGATCGTATGCGAGCCTGATGCGCTTTCTTTATGAAGTGGACCGTTCGCCGAAACTGCTGGTGCTGGACACGCTGACGGCGACGCCGCAGAAAGCGGGTCAGATTACGGCGCAGGTTCGGTTCCAGGCAGTGATCCGGGATGAGGAGAATGCGCCAGCATCGCCCGCCGGGGGGCGGCCATGAACAGCGTTCCGCAGAGCTCCACCCAGACGAAGATCTTCGGGATCCGGTTGGGCATCGATCCTAAGATCCTGGTAGGAGCCTTGATCGGGGTAGCGGCACTACTGTTCTGGTACAACTCGCGAGGCGACGAGCAGCCCCGCGGCACGAGTGCCGGCGCGCACGTGACAGAGCCGACGAACACGACGCCCGCATTCATTGCAAAGAGCCACGGGGCATCGCAGCGGCGGCGAGGAATGCATGACGATCGCGGCACTTTACGGTTGAAGCCGGTGGATCCCACTCGCGGCGACATCGATCCGGTGCTGCGGCTCGATCTTCTCGAGCGGTTGAGCAAGGTGCAGGCTCCTTCCGGCACGCGCAATCTCTTCGAGAGCGGCCCAGCGCAGATGGCGCAAGGCATGACACCCCTACCCAACCGCGTGATTCCCGTGAAGACCATGCCAATCGCGCCGGTAATCGCTAGCTATCCGGTAGCGAGTCAAATTGTGGCGAACATCCCGTTCAAATACTATGGTTTCGCAAAGCCTCTGAGCCCTGGGGAAGCGAATCGGGGATTCTTTATGGATGGAGACAACATCATTGCCGCGGCCGAAGGGCAGCTCATTCAGCAGCGTTACCTGGTAGTGCAACTCACGCCGAATTCGGCAAAGCTCGAGGACACGCAGGTGAAGATAGGACAGACGTTGCAGGTGGTTCCGGAAGCGGCGGAGCAGGGCGGAACGGGCACGGCAGCGTTCAACCAGCCGGCGAATTCGGGACTTAACAGGCCCGGAATGCTTCAGCCCGGCGCGAATCCGGACGAAGTGAATCAGTGATGAGAAACAAGCGGACCTCAAACGATTATCTAAGGAACTCGCGCACAACGGAGCGCAGCAGGCGCGGCGGAAGCTGGAATCCGTCTCCTCGTGTTGCGGCGCTGCTTGCGCCCAGTACTCTTTCGGGCGGCAGGCGGGACGCGCAACGCGGTTCCGCGCTGCTGATCGTGTTTGTGTTTGCGGCGATCGTCGCTATTTCGCTGTATATGGAGATGCCCGTGGCGGCTTTCGAAGCGCAGCGGCAAAAAGAGCAGCTACTGGTCGATCGGGGCGAGGAATACGCACACGCAGTGAAGCTATTCGTGCGCAAGACGGGCCATTATCCGACCTCGATCAAAGATTTGGAAGACACGAACCGCATGCGCTTCCTGCGGCATCAATTTGTGGATCCATTCACTGGAAAGAACGACTGGCGATTGCTGCATGCGGGTCCGGGCGGAGTGCTTTTAGATTCGAAAGTGAATCCGGTCGGGATGATGCCAGGCATGCCGGGACAAGCGGCAAATGGGACGAATGCGAGTGCGGGCGGGTCTGGCACGCCTACTAGCACGGCTGCATTTCCGAGCAGCAGCGGTACATCGAGCGGGGGATTTGGGAGCGGCTCTGGGGGCGGTTTCGGCGGGAGCAGTTTCGGTAATTCATCGCAATCGAACGGCGGGGGCGCTCCTCAGAGCGCAACTACAAGCGCGGATTCGACTCCGCCGGAAGTGATGGTGCAGCAGCCGCGGCAGCGGCCGCCGGCGATTGCGGCGAACGGTAGTGGGCAAGCGAGTGCGGATGCAAATGCTGATACGGCTTCGCCACCGCTTCCTCCGGATATGCAGCCGAATGGGGGGAATGGGGCGGCCAATCCCGCGGTTAACACACCCGGCAACACCGCGTCGAATTCAACGATTCCCGCCGCGCCGGGCTCAACTGGGGCGGGAGGCGTAAACGGCGGGCAAGGAAATGCCCAGAATATGGGGAATCCTGGAGGCGGGGCGCCGCAGGATCTTAAATCGAGCATGCTCGGCGCGAATGGCGCAGCGCCGCAAGGCGGTGGCTTCGGCCAAGGCAGCGGCTTTGGGCAAGGAAACGGCTCTGCTCAGGGGAGTGGTTTTGGCCAAGGGAGCAGTTTCGGTCAGGGGAGCGGCTCCGGGCAAGCGAGCGGTTTTGGTTCGTCGCAGCCGTCGCAGATGGGCGTGCTGAATAGCGGAGGTATCGCGGGCGTGGCGAGCAAAGCGGGCGGGCACACCATCAAGACGGTAAATGACCAGAGCGATTACTCGTTGTGGGAGTTCTACTACGATCCGCGCAAAGACACAGCACCGGGCGGAGTGCAGATGGGGGCGTACGCGCAAAACGGGCAACAGGGCGGGGCTGCCGGGCAGGGCACCAGCGGCTTTGGCCAGGGGTCGGGTTCCGGGTTTGGACAGAGCTCGGGATTTGGACAGAACTCGAGCGGTGGGCAGAGTTCCGGGTTTGGACAAAGTTCAGGGTTTGGACAAAGCTCGGGCGGGAGTCAGAGTTCGGGTTCTGGGCAAAGTTCTGGATTTGGACAAAGTTCAGGCAGTGGCCAGAGTTCGGGATTTGGGCAGAGTTCTTTCGGGCAAAATGGCGGAGCGAGTAACAGCGGGAGTCAGAGCTCGACGACAGGAAATCAGCAGCCGCCGCAGTAGGTGGGAAACAATGCGGCTTGCAAGGCGAAAGCGCTATAGAGCGTGACCTGCCCCCCTCAATAGGTGAAAATACCTGAACCGCACCCCTCACCTAACCTGAAGCAAACTCCAAAGCTTTAAACAGGCGGCGCAAGCGCCTTGAAAAAGCTCTCGCGTTTTCACACATTCCCCACCACCCGGCGATTGCTATTGGAAAACACGCCGCTCAGGCTCATCTTGTTATCGGAAGGGGCTTTGGGTTGCGGGCAACGGCGGACTAAGTTTAGCTTAGAGATCCCGGACGCCAACACCGATAATCGAAGTGGGCGGCCAGGGTATCAGCGGGCCGATACGCCACAGCCGCATCAAGCGATCGAAAACACCCAATTGGGAATCGGCTAAAGTGCCGACGCCTGAGAAGCCTTCCGTTCACGTACCATCCGGGGTAAGTACTCCGATTGAATTCTGGTACGCGCTCAACGCGATACCCCGCCGACTTCATTTTATCTTCCAGTTCGGTTTTCGAATACCGCCGAAAAATCCCGAGGACCTCGTCAAGAGTTCCGTAGACCGGCGATCCCTGCGGGACCAGTAGGACAGCGCGCCCTCCCTATGAGGCAGCCATGAATGTTCCGCAAACCTGCCATGTCGTCCTCGATGTGCTCGAGGACGTTGAGGCATATCACAGAATCTACTTTGCCGCGCCACGGTTCGAAATCAGTAGTCCTGCTCAAGTCGCAAATAGCGGTTTCGATATTCGGCCGGTGATGCAGGTGGGCAGCGAGTCGGCTCAAGTGCTCAGTGTCGATGTCGGTCGCAATATAGCGACGTTTCCTTGAGGCAACCAGACGCGTCAGGTTACCGATGCCGGCGCCGAGTTCCAGGACTTCGTCCTCCAAGTATGGCGACACTGTATCATCCATTCATTAAAGTGCTTTGCCGCGACAGCGTGTCGAGGATATCTGGGCCATGTTCGTTGTAAACGTCTGACGAAAGGCATACGGCAGGATGATACCGAGTGCTGCGAAAGCGTCCATGATGCCGATCTTCTTGCCTTTCTCATAAGTTCGGCCTGAATACCCGATCGGTACTTCGTATATGCGTGCTTCGCGTTTCGCGAACTTAATCGTCAACTCGGGTTCGATGCCGAATCGCTCGCTTCGAAGCGGAATGCTTTGCCCGAAACTTGTACGGAATGCCTTAAATCGGTGACCATGTTACACATCGTTGTCAGCAGATGATTGGCGAGCGCATGCCAGAAGTACAGTACCCGGCGCTCTCCGGCGACAAGAAACCGGAATCCGTAGACGACGTCAGCTCTGCCTTCGAGCAGCGGTTTCAAAATATTTGGATATTCCCGTGGATTGTACTCAAGGTCGGCGTCTTGGAATAATTGAGTATTCGCCAGAGGCCTGTGCGAGAGCAGAGCGTACAGCCGCCCCTTTCCCCGATTGCGGTCGTGTGAAATCAATCGGATCGGAGCGTTCGGATGTCTGGCGATATACTGCTGAATGTTTTCCAAAGAGCCATCGGTCGAGGCGTCATCTACTACGATCAATTCGCGTCGCATAGGGCCGTCAGAAACGTCTGGTAACGAGGGTGTAAAAGAGATTGTGTAAACGCGGTTCTCGAAGAGAGGAAGATAGGAGAACCGAATGGCAATCAAGAAAGGACTGATTGACGAGCTAATCGCAAGTAGCGAAGGAAGCCTGATTGGCCCGAACGGTCTGGTGAAGGAGCTCACCAAGGCATTGGTAGAGCGCATGCTGACCGGCGAGCTGAATCATCACCTGGGCTACCAAAAACACGAAGTAGCCGGATACAACAGCGGCAACTCGCGCAACGGTAAGAGCACAAAAAACGCTGAAAGGCGAAGCCGGCGAGATGGAGATCGAGGTGCCGCGTGATCGTAACGGCACCTTTGAGCCACAGTTGATTGAGAAGCATCAGACACGCTTCATCGGATTCGATGACAAGATTCTGTCGATGTACGCGCTGGGCATGACCACGCGTGACATTCAGGGCCATCTGCAGGATTTGTACGGCGTCGACGTGAGCGCCGCGTTGATCTCAGAGGTCACCGACAGCGTTCTGGAAGAAGTGAAAGCGTGGCAGGACCGGCCGCTGGAAGCCCTTTACCCGATTGTGTATCTGGACGCGCTGATGGTCAAGATGCGCCAGGAGGGCAAAGTAGAGAATCGCGCGGTGTACACAGCGATCGGCATTAACCTGGAAGGACAGAAATCGGTGCTGGGCTTGTGGGCCAACGGGAACGAGGGTGCCAAGTACTGGATGTCGGTGCTGCAGAACCTGAAGAACCGGGGCATGAAGGACGCCTTCGTTATCTGCACCGATGGGTTGCAAGGCTTCCCGGAGGGGATTGAGGCGGTTTTCCGAGTACGCAGGTGCAGACCTGCATTGTGCATTTGATTCGCGCCAGCCTCAACTTTGTGAACTGGAAAGAGCGCAAGAGCGTGGCGGCAGATTTGAAGTCGATTTACCGGGCTTCTAGCGCCGAGCAGGCCGAAAGGGCGCTGGCGGAGTTCCGGCGCAAATACCCGAAGCATCAGGTAGTGGCCGACGTATGGAGCGCAGTTGGCAGCGGGTGATCCCGTTCTTCGACTTTCCCGAAGAGATCCGTAAGATCATCTATACGACGAATGCGGTGGAATCGTTGCACATGAGGCTGCGCAAGGTGACCAAAAATCGGGGCTCGTTCCCAACCCAGGAAGCAGCCATCAAGCTGCTGTACCTGGCGCTGCAAAACGTACCCAGAAAATGGCACGGTGCAGGGCTGGCGCGAGGCGCTGCGGCAATTTGCGATCCGCTGGCCCGAGCGTATTGAACAGGCGCGGGCCGCGTAGAAGAAACACTTTCCGGCAAAAACGAGCGTGATCACGGCATGAAAGGAGCGAACGAAAACGAGCCTGCGGCAGCCAGGAATGGGAATCCCCCTTTCCCGTTTCCCCAAAGGGGAAAGCCGGGGCGGGCGGGTTCCCCCACGCCGCAAACTACGCGGCTCCCCCCACAAGAGGGCTGCTGCCCCCTTGTGCATCCCCCGCTTCCTTACCTTGGAACAGCGGGCCAGCAATGAAACCGTCAGGAACTCGAACGTCACGAGGGCCGAATAACCAGAACCCGTTTACACAAAACTCTTGACACAGCCCATGGTGAAGGCGCGGACAACACACGATCGAGGATTGCAGTAATGAACTCCTCTTCGTTGTACACGGGCATCAGTATCGATCAAAAGTGATCAGAGTCAACTATTTTTCCCGTTCGCGGTCAACTATTTTTCCCTTTTTTTTGAGCGAGCATAGTCGTGGTCGGGCGGTGGGAATGTGAGAAAACGCGCGAGCGTTTTCCAAGGGCTGTGGGAAGCGGTTTTTGCTTTCCATCAGGCCGTCATTTCCAGGGCCATCTTGGGTTGTTTACGATTCTTCTTTGGCCTTCTTGGCCTGTTCGACTCGGTAGCTCGGGATGTTGAGCTCGAGGATGACGCAATGATGAACGAGGCGGTCAATCGCGGCCGCCGTGGTCATCGGATCTTTGAAGATCCCTTCCCACTTCGAGAACGGCAGATTGCTGGAGATGAAGACGCTGCCACGCTCGTAACGTTCGGCCAGTAGAGTGAACAGCACCTCCATCTCTTCCCGACTCTGTTGCACGTAGCCGAGATCATCAATGATCAGGCCTTCGAAGTGCGCCAGCTTCTTGAGGAAGCGGCTAAGCTTGAGGTCGCGTTTGGCAACCAATAGATCCTGCACCAGAAGCGCCGAGGTGGTGAAGTACATGCGCCGGCCGCGAGCAATCAGTTCCTGGCCGATGGCACAGAGAAGATGAGTCTTGCCGCTGCCGGGATTCCCGAACGCCAAGACGTTTTCACGCCGGTCCAGCACTTCCCCTTCGATGAGCGACTTGGTTAAGATCGCCACCTTTGGGGGCAGCCGTTTCAGGTTGAAGTTGGCTAAGGCTTTCTCTGCCGGAATGCGCGACTGACGCAGCAACCGTTGGATGCGCTTCTGCTGGCGATCTTGACTTTCGCGAGTGACCAGATCCAGCAGGTAACGTTCATAACTCAGGGTTTCGCGCTCCGCCAGACGAGCTGCTTCTTCGTAGGTCCGCCGCACTGTGGGTAAGTGCAGTTCCGTCAGACTCTCGGTAAGGGCGGCTTTGACATCCACGATATCGGTCGTCATGCCGCCGTGTCTTCCCTTGTCAGCAGGTCGTCGAAGACCGCGAGCGAGACTGGGTCTACAGCAATGTTGGTCAGCGGAGCGGGAGCATTGTCCTCCGTCAAGCGAGCGGTTTCTTCCGCGTTCAGAGCTTGCTGACTCCCCAGCAAAAACCGAATGGCTCCTTCGACCAATGCCTCTCCGCGGCGAGCTGCCAACAACAGGAGCGCCAGGTACTCTTGAGCACCACGTTTCGGACCGTGCTCTTCGCGCAAGGCATCGTAAGCCAAACGGAACCAGCTGGTCGGGAACAGATCGCTCCGGTAGCGATAATTTTCAAACGCTCCCGGCTTTCGGACCAGCCAATCGATAATGTGGCGATAGTCGATCCGGTGTTTGCTTCGGCCGCGCAAGCGCGGCAGCTCTTCTACTTTCCGATCGGCGTACCAGATCTCGACCATATCGGGGCCCACTCGTGCGTCCACCATCTCGCCAATCAGCCGGCTATGCACCGAGTAGATGTTTCGGTGAACTGTCACCAGGCTGCCTGGACTGACTCGCACCCGTTCCCGTCGCACCGAATCGAGCCGCTGCTCGGGAAGCGGCCGCAGTTGTGCCACTTCGTCTAGATATCGTTCTCTCCGGCCGGCATTCAACCGCGTAAACAGCTTGCTCAAGAACACCTGGTAGGCTGCCACCGCCGGAAAGTCCCGGCTGCCCCGCATTAGTAACGCTTGCTCGGCGGCTTGCTTAAACCGATAATGCCGTTGTTCCACATCTCCGTTTTCATTCGCCTGACCGGCTTGGATCTTCTGACCACTGATCCGGTAATGCCGCAACAGCCCTTCATAGGCTCGCGTGAACTCTTTGGCATCGCACAGATTGTTCACCGCCGCGCTCATCCGATCCGTTCGATGTTCCCAAGGCACGCCGCCCAGTTGCCAGAGTGCATTCTGCAGCCCTTCGCTTAGACTCTCAAATGTCTCTGAATAACAGATGCTTCCTGTTTCCCAGTTCGAATAACTCAGGACAAAGTGATAAATGAGATGCGGAAACGACTGGCCATTGATCGTCACCCCCAGTTCCCGGCAGTGCGTAAAATCCGATTGGCACAGTTCGCCCGGCCGATGCTCTTGCGCAAAGAACACCTCGCGTGGCGGCCCTTCCGTCGCTCGCCAGTAGCTAATCCGGCGCCGCAATGTCCGCACCTGCCCGTCACTGAACCGGCCCGGCTGCGCTTGCTGCAGATGCTCAAAGATGGTCTTCGCCTGCAATCCTGGTTCGACGGCGAGCAACTGTCGAATCTCGTCCCAGCTATCGGCGAACGGATCAGGTCGCGTTCGCCACGTATGCTTTGGTCGCATCTCGCCTGGTAGGCGCCGATCCCGCAGGTACTTTCGCGCTGTCTTCGGGTCCATGCCCGCCTTCGCCGCCGCAATCTCCAACGCCCACTTCCGCCCTGCCAGCCGCCAGAGTCGCTTTACCTGCTGATCGCTCACCATACAAGTCGTCTCCGACTTGTACCGCTTTCGCCTTCCTCGCCATCGGGATTTTTAATTGTCCCTGGCTGAATTATGATTGTCCGTGATCACAAAGAGAGCTCTGCGTTAAGAGAGAGCTCTGCATTCGCCAAAAACGCGCCTCTGGTACGTCGTCTCCTTCACCTCATCCCTCTGCGGGTAACGGCCGATCAGCCGACTCACCGTGCCCGGCTCAAGCCGGTCAGTTTCTCCACCCAGCGCCGCAGCAATCCGCGACGCCTCCGGCTCTGCTGTCGATATCTGTGCACCTGCAAGTACGGTCGATCCAACCATAGACCTCCTCCCGTTTTTCACCCTCAAACTGGACCTCTTCACTGGCCTCCGCAAAACACCGGGATCTGTTCCAGGCTCAGCCTCTCTGGTCTCCTACGCGCTGATCTTCAATCCTCAGCATGCCCACCTCCCTCAGCATGGCGACCTCTTCAGGCTCATTCTGATTAGAAGAGACACGGCTCAGGCTCATCTTCTTATCGGAAGAGACTTTGAACTTGCAGCTACTTACAATCCCGCATACACTGGCAGATAACAATGGTAAATACAATCAACAAAAGTTATAGCCAGATAAACTTTTCGCTACATCCAAGTAGGGCGCGCCTCCGCCAGGCCGAAACTACACGAAAGCGTGGAAAGCAGACGCGCGTAATGAAGCTAACACTTGAAATAGCGTCCCTTACGCTTATGTTTCTGTTGCCGAAAATAGACGCCCGCGCACAGGGGAGTAACTCTGCGCATCTTCTTTTCAAGTCAGGGTTCGGGGGCAACGTCACGCTGGGGCCAGAGCCTGGCAATGGTCCCAAGGGCTATGGCCAAGCGATCACAGGGACAGATCAATCCACGGGATTCAGTTGGCCAATTGCGGCGTGGAGTCCCGCGCACTCTGGACTCCACTTGGATCCGATGAGTGGATCGACTGACCCGTACTCGAGTCATTTCTTCAACAGTATCGACACGGTTGTAGGACACACAGGGGCGGCTACCAAAGCGCTACAGCTTAGCCTTCAGAATTTTCCGGATTACTCCTGCTGCGCTCAGGACATGCTTGAGACGAGCGAGATGGCAACGCCGATCAAGAGCCAATACTTTCGGGTCTGGATCAAATTTCCTCAAGATCTTTTGACACAGTTTCAGACCTATCCCGACGCTTGGCGCGACCTGTGGGTTTTTAAGACAGCCACCAGTTTCCGGATGGCGACCTCCCTTTGGAACAAGGAGGGAGTCCCCGTTTGGCATGTTCAGGCCGACGCAGGCGGTCTCGATGCGACGTGCGGTTTCATCGATCCGACGACGGGAGCCCCTGCGTATGACTGCAATTTCCATTACTACGACACCTACAACATGAGCGTGCCGGTTCCCATTGAGCAATGGTTCCTCATGGAAATCTATATTAAGCGCAGCCCAGGCAGCAATGGCCGGTTCTTCTGGGCGGTAGATGGGCAAACCCTGGTGGACCGCTCGGGACCCACTTATGGCCTCAACAATGAAGAAATCTCCAACATGTACTACATCAGCCTCTATGGCAATCAGTTCCCCATGAATGAGTGGCTCGATGACATCGAGATCTGGGATGCTCCGCCGTGCGCCACGCTTCCGTGTGGACCGTCAGAGGCGGGGAGTTCCTTTACTGGTCCGCTTCCCCCGAGAATTACGAGCTCGCAGGGGGCGGTGGGTGCTGTCGGAGTTCCCTTCAGTTTTCAAATCGCAGCTACCAATGACCCAACGAACTTCGAGGCCTTCGACTTGCCTCCCGGTCTCTCGTTCAACCAGACGACAGGACTGATCTCGGGGACACCAAGTGCAGCGGGAAGGTTCTCTGGGGGAATTCGAGCTTACAACAGTGTAGGCTTGGACTCGATTCCAATGATTTTTAGGATTACTGACTGAGAGAGGGAAGGTGGGATCAGCGCGCTGGGCCGAATCTTTGGCTGCTTTAATGCGGATTCGGGTCCGCCGCTTACGAAGTAAAACCTGGTGCGGCCTTTCACGGATAATGGCGCGCGCGCATGGTGGGTGAGGACAAAGACGGATACCTTATACGTGGCTCCTCTCCCCACCGGCCGCGGATTGGCCCGAACATGTTGTGGCCTAAAATCCAGGCATGGCTAATTGGACGCGAAGAGGATTTGTCGGATCGGTCTCGGGAGTAGCGGCCGCAATACGGCTTGCGGCTCAGCAGGGGAGCAGTCTGGCGCTCCCCGAAAAGCGGAAGGGGCATGGATCAATCAAAATCACAGACCTCAGGTGCGCAATCATCGGCCGGAACCCGGTAGTTCGAGTCATGACGGATCAGGGCATCTCCGGATACGGTGAAGCCGAGTCGGCCAAGCCTTATCTCAAGCCGATGGTGCTTTTCTATAAGGACTATATTCTGGGCGAAGACCCAACCGACGTCGAGCGAGTGATGCTGAAGATCCGCCGGCTTGGTGCGTTCAAGCCCTGGGGTTCGGCGGTCAGCGCGATCGAGATAGCTCTCTGGGACATCGCAGGGCAGGTAGCCGGGGTACCGGTATATAAAATGCTGGGCGGGAAGATCCGCGACCGCGTTCGCGCCTACAACGGAGGCGTCCGTTTTCCCATGACAGGCCAAACCCCACAAGACTACGCCGAGAACATGGCCAAGATGAAAGAAGCCAAAGAGGGCTTCACGCTGATCAAGCAGGCCGTTGGCTTTCACAACCCCGCGATGATGCACGCAATGCCCAACGGTTGGTACGACGAGCCGCGGACCGGAGCATCGCACATGGATCGCGGTCTCATGACAGAACGCGGCCTCGAACACGTTATCGCCTGCGCCGAAGCGATGAAGAAAGTCCTCGGCGATGAGATCGGCCTCGCCCTTGACTGCGGACCAGGGTGGGCAGTGAAGGATGCGATTACGTTTGCGCGAGCGCTTGAACCGCTCCACATCACATGGCTCGAAGACCTGATTACAGGCGACTACACGCCTTACCCGAACGCCGAGGTCTTTCGTGAGGTCACGCAGAGCACTTCAATTTCAATTCACACGGGAGAAGAGATTTACCTGAGAGAGAATTTCAAGGATCTTATCGAAAAACAGGCTGTCAATATTGTCGGCCCCGATCCGGAAGATGTCGGGGGATTGGCGGAAATGAAGTGGATCGCGGAATACGCGGATCTCCATGGCATCCTTATCGCTCCCCACGGGATTTTCGACGGGCTTATCGGGCTCGCCGCGCACGTTCAATTGGCGGCCGCTTTGCCGCAAAACTACATCGCCTTCGAGTATCCGGTAGGCCAGCCTGAGTGGTGGTATCAGATTGTCGAGGGGTTGCCGGACCCGATCATGAAAGATGGCTTCATCGACGTTTGGGACCGCCCGGGTCTCGGCGTGACTTTCAATATTGCCGCAGCTAAATCACACCTGTCGGACGAGGATCGTCACTTCTTCGACTGAGATGAACCGTAACCTTCCTAGCCGGACGATGCCGGCCTAATATTCGGTCGCCGGAACTCTACTCGCTCTTCCGGATCTCCGCAAGCCGGTTCTTAAGTAGATCCGGCAATTGTGCCTCGATCTCCGAGCTGATCAGGCCGACTGCGTCCAGGTCCTGGACATGCACGCGATCTTTGAGGCGATAGCTGGTGAGCTTCATGCGAACGAGATCGTCGACAGAAGCCAGGAATACACCTTCCCGGGTCCTGGCGGGCGGAGATGCAGGGACCGCTTCGGTATACTCCGGGCGGACTTTCTCATTCAGGAATAAGAGGTGGACTGCGGAACGGGCTTTGGGGTGCTCAGCGTCGATGAGCATGTCAATTCCGCCGACATGTCGATACAGCCAGCCTACGCCCCTAGCGGCCTCGATGACCGCCGGGAGGTGGTCACGATCAACTGCCGCATCAACGTCCGAAGTGAGACGGGCCCGGAGTGGATCGCGTTCGTAAACGTGAATGAAGACAGCAAGCCCACCGACAATGCGGTAGGGCACTCTTGCGGTGGTTAGAAGTGAGTGAAGTTGCTGAACGCGCTCGAACAGTTGTTCCACATGAGTATCGTAAGCAGTGGCCGTCAGCATGGGCTCGCTCCTCATTCTGCCACGTCGAGTGCAGGATCTAACGCGCAGGGCTTCACGATAAGCTAGACCAATCTTGGCTCATCCCGCAAAACAGTTCGCCAGCGCTTCTGTCGCCACCTTCGGCGAGATCATGCTGCGTCTATCTCCGCCCGGCTTTGAGCGGTTCTTGCAGTCTCCCGAGTTCGTGGCGACGTGGGGTGGCGGGGAAGCAAATGTAGCTGTTTCAATCGCGCAGTTAGGGGGGCAAAGCCGTTACATAACGGTTCTCCCGGAAGCGAATCCGCTTTCGGACGTCTGCATCGGGGAACTGCGGCGCTTCGGGGTCGATACCCGGCAGATAGTCCGCGGGCCGGGGCGGCTGGGCATCTACTTTGTCGAGGCTGGGGCGAATCAGCGGCCGTCGAAGGTTGTCTATGACCGTGCGGGGAGCGCGATTGCGATAGCAAAGGCCGGGAGCATCGACTGGAACGAGGCGCTCGCGGATATTGGGTGGTTTCATGTGACGGGAATCACACCTGCTTTGAGTGAATCGGCGGCTGCGTTAGCGATTGAGTCACTCGAAAGCGTCAAGGCGACGGGCGCGAGCGCTTCGATCGATCTGAATTTCCGCAAGAATCTCTGGCGGTGGGGCCGCGCCGCCTATGACGTTATGCCGGATCTGGTGAAGCGAGCTGACGTTTGTATCGCGAACGAAGAGGATTGCCAGAGGTGCCTGGGTATTGATGCTGGCGTCGATGTCGAGAGCGGATCGCTGTCACAGGAGAAATATAAGAGCCTTGCTGAAACTGTGCTCGACAAGTTTCCTAATCTACGAAAGGTTGCGATCACGCTTCGAGAATCAAGAAACGCTTCTCATAACGGCTGGTCGGCCTGTCTGCACAACGGGAGCGAATTCTTGCTTAGCCGGCAATACGAAATTACGCATATAGTCGATCGCGTGGGCGGCGGAGATAGTTTCGCCGCTGGGTTGATTTATGGCTTCCTCAATTTTTCTTCCGATCGCGAAGCTCTGGAGTTTGCCGTGGCGGCCTCTTCTTTGAAGCATTCGCTGCCCGGCGATTATAGCCGCTTCACGGCAGATGAAGTGATGACTTTGGTGCGCAGCGGCGGCTCAGGCCGGATCGAGCGGTAGAAATAGCGTGCCGAATCCCGCAACGAGCCGCATCCGCTGGCTCCTTATCTTCTGGATATTTCTGGTAAGCGCAGTCGCCTATCTGGACCGTGTGAACGTTTCGATTGCGGGCCGAGCTATTGCGCAGGAGTTTCATCTCAGCAATATTCAACTGGGTGGCGTCTTTAGCGCGTTCCTCATCGGTTACGCCGCCGCTCAGGCGCCGGCGGGTTGGCTGGCAGACCGCATCGGACCACGGCTGATTCTGTTGATCGGAGTGATCTGGTGGGCTGTGTTTACCAGCCTCATCACGGTGATTTCACCAAAGCTCAGCTCGATTTTCCTGGTTGCAGCCGGCATTCGCTTCTGTCTTGGGGTCGGCGAGGCCGTGGTATATCCTGCTTCGAATTGCATCGTCGCGTCGTGGATGCCATCTTCGGAACGCGGCCGCGCCAATGGATTGATTTTTTCGGGCGTAGGTTTTGGCGCCGGAGTTACTCCTCCGTTGATCACCTACATCATGATGCACTACGGATGGCGAGCTTCGTTCTGGTGCAGCGCCGGCCTGGGGTTGATGGTGGGAGCGATCTGGTTTGTGGTAGCGCGCAACACTCCGCCGGAGCATCCGTGGGTGACACAGAACGAACTTGCGCTGATCGAAGCTGGCATGCCCGCTGGGCACGCCGAAACGCCCGTTGGGCAAACAGGTATGGAAGAAACGCGGCTCGCGTGGAAAGCGATTCTCGCTAACCGAGATGTTCTGCTGATTACCCTTAGCTACTTTACCTACGGGTATGCGGCTTACATTTTCTTCAGTTGGTTTTTCATTTACCTGAATGAGATTCGCCATCTCAATCTCCGGCAGAGCTCTCTCTATACAATGCTGCCCTTTTTAGCCATGACGGCGGGTTCACTGTTAGGAGGCTGGATCAGCGACCGGCTAACTAGAGCTTTTGGAAAGCGTGTCGGGCGTTGTGGGCTCGCGGTGTTTGGAATCGGTCTTGCCGCGATCTTTATCGCGTTGGGGACCCAGGCGCAGAGCGCTCAACTTGCCAGTTTCACGCTGGCGGGGGGAGCTGGCGCACTCTATTTAGCGCAGAGTTCGTTCTGGTCGACTTCAGCCGATATTGGCGGCGCGTCGGCGGGCGCAGTGTCAGGCGTGATGAATGCGGGCGGGCAGATCGGAGCGGCCATAACGGTATCGCTCACGCCGGCTATTGCGATCCACTCGGGCTGGAATGCGTCGTTTCTGGTGGCGGCCGGCTTGTGTGTGTGCGGCTCTCTGGCGTGGGTGTTCGTACGGCCCGCTGGACGTTGAGAGCAGCTTAAATTTGTCTCACCACGGAGAGATAACACTTCGGTCCGTGAGCCTAGCACAGCCGATCAGGTCCGTTGTGGCCGCGGCGACGCCGCACACGCGATCAAGTGCATTCGTGTCTCGCAAAGGGTCCTTTTAGCGACGCTACCGCACCGAGTTGCTAAGCGGTTTCGATCCTCGCGGTTTTTTTTGAGAGAAATTCCGTTGAACAGGCACTTATCTAATAAAAAGACTTCCGAGGGCGGGTATCTAGAACAACTAACCGGGTTGGTGAGACAGAGCGGATCGAACCGCGACCACTTTTTTGTTAAGAACAATTCGCACAGCGAAAGGATTTCCGTGCCGACGCCACATCTCGACTGGTTCGACCTCATTGAACTGTTAGCCCTTCGGAGCGCCTTGCTTCTTATGTTTTTGGTCGGGCTATATCAATTCGTCAAAAGCCACTTCAAGGGTTAGATCCTTGTCCCGCAGCTTGTCAGTCTCACGAAGGGTAGAACCTGAAACATTGCACCCGTCGCAAATTTCCCGTAGTCTGAAGGCATGACGGTAACGCTCGAAATGCCGAAGGACATAGAAGCGCAATTCGCCGCCGCGGCGCAAGCGCGAGGTGTGCCGCTGTCTGCTTACGTGCGCGATTTCATTCTGGAGCATTACCAGCAAGACGCGGACGATCTTCGCACGGCGCAAGAACGCCTTGCCGATCCTCAACCCGGCATCACCTCAAACCAGTTGCGCAAAAACCTTGGCTTGGACGGTTGAATACGACCCACGGGTTGAAAAAGACCTGAAGGCTATAGACCGGGCAATGCAGCGGGAAATTCTCGACTACATCGACACCCGCATTGCCACGGATGACGACCCGCGCCGCTTTGGAAAACCCTTGCGACATGAGCTTCGCGGGCTGTGGCGCTATCGCGTTCGCGATTACCGGATCATATGCGACATTCGCGACCAAAGTCGCGTGGTCTTTGTTCTAAACATCAAGCATCGTTCGACTGCTTACGATTAAAGCCCGCCTGAATTCTCACAAAGGGTCCTTTGTGCACCGCGCGCAGAAGGGTTTCAGCAACAGCGGCCCGTTATGCGACGCCGTTACTGAAATCGCGCAGGTAAGCCCGCAACTGGTCGCGCACGCGGCGGAAGACCGCTAGCCGTTCTTCCTCGGAGCCGTTAACCGCTGCCGGGTCCTCAAAATCCTGATGCAGCTTTTCCGCTTTCCCGAAGAACACCGGACAGGTTTCGCGGGCATTGTCGCAGACCGTAATCACGTAGTCGAATTGTTGGCCCGCAAATTCATCGACGTGCTTTGAACGATGCCCCGTAATGTCAATCCCCGCCTCACGCATAACGGCAATTGCTTCGGGGCGCACGAACCCCGGCTTCGTGCCCGCGCTTTCCACATCGAATCTTTCCCTGGCATCATGCCGGAGCAGCCCTTCGGCCATCTGGCTCCGGGCGGAATTGCCCGTACAGAGTATCAGGACACGTTTTTTCATGCGTTGCCTCGCAGGGGAACGGGGAACCAATGGCGTGTGTGATTGCAGGCGGCGCATACCGATAACATGACCGGCACTTCGACAAGCACGCCAACAACGGTTGCGAGCGCCGCGCCGGATTCAGGCCCAAAGAGAGCAATGGCGGTTGCCACGGCCAGCTCGAAGAAGTTGGACGCGCCGATCAGGGCGCCGGGAGCGGCCACGGCATGCTCGACTTTCAGCCACTTCATAAGGCCATAAGCAAGGCCCGCATTGAAATAAATCTGCAACGTGATAGGCACGGCGATCAGCAGCACATGCAGGAACCGGCCTGTAATGTTCTCGGCCTGAAACGCGAAGATCAGAACGAGCGTTGCCAGCAGCGCCGCGATTGTGACCGGCGCGAATTTCGGTAGCAGCACCCCTTCAAACCATGCCTGCCCGTGCCGCCGCAAGAACCACGAACGCAGCAGAATGCCCGCCGACAGTGGCACGACGATAAAGACCAGAACGGAGGTCAGGAGCACACCGAACGGCACTGTAAGCGACGACGCCCCGTGCACAAGGAACTGCACGATTGGGACGAACAACACGAGCATGATGAGGTCATTGACGGATACCTGCACGAGCGTATAGGCAGGGTCGCCTTTCGTGAGATGCTCCACACAAAAACCATAGCCGTGCATGGCGCGGCGGCTAGAATGATGCAGCCCGCTATGTACTGATCCGCTTCGGCGGGAGTGATAAAAGCTGCGAATACCACCCGGAAGAAGGCCCACGCCAGCAGCGCCATTGAAAACGGCTTCACCACCCAATTTATAAAGAGGGTGACGAGCAGCCCGGCAGGGCGCTTGCCGACATTCCGCACCGATGAGAAGTCAACCTTCATCATCATGGGCGTAACCATGAGCCAGATCAGGACCGCAATGGGCGCGTCAATCTGGCTTCTCCTGCCGAACTCAATCCCGCGCAGGCCCGCGACGGCACCCGGCAGAACCTTTCCGAGCATGACCCCGGCGACCATGCAGAGCGCAACCCAAACAGAGAGATAACGCTCAAATATGCCAAGGCCCCGGGTTGCCTTTACCGGCTGCGCAATAACTTCATTCATATCGACACCCCACGTTTTTTACCGGCACAGGCGCACAATGGCCTGCGGTTCAATCGCCTTATTGCGGGTGCAGCATTCCGCGTAGAGGAAGCCTAGAAGCTCCTGCAAAACTTCCGTCTTGGCCGAGTACCAAAGGTAGGTCCCTTCCCGCTTCACCTTCACCAGATCCTCGTTTTTCAGCTTTTCGAGATGGTGCGACAGTGTTGAAGACGGAATGCCCAACTCCGACCCGATATCGCTAACGATCATCCCGTCCGGATGCGCAGAGAGCAGCAGGCGCATGATGCGAAGACGTGGCCCTGTTCCCATCGCCGAGAACATGTCGGCAAAGCGGGTGATCTCTTCTTCCGTCGGTTTCGCGGCCATGTCTCCATAATTCTACGCTTATCGAATTAAAGGAGCAACACTTACCGTGTTTCACGAGGGGTAAGTTTTGAAACTGCGCCTATTCGGTTATTCAATTGGTTAACCGCAGAAAAATGACCTTTCTCTGACAGGCTCTTGGTTACTCTCATTCAAAGGAGGCATGTGATCATGAAAAACCTGTTCGATGCGACGGTGGCGAGTCAGGTAAAGACCCGGCTGGGAAAATTGGAGCCGCAAAGTGAGAGGCGCTGGGGTAAGATGACGGCGGCGCAGATGCTGGCACATTGCTCGGTGAGTATCCAGTGGGCGGTGGGAGAACTGGTGCCCGAAAAGGGAGCGCTACCCGCACGTTTGATGGGGCGGCTGGTGAAGCCGATGGTGTTTCGGAACGAAAACCCGCTACGGAAGAATTCGCCGACGGCCAAGAGCCTCATTGTGGCCGACGAACGAGATTTGGGCAAGGAACGGGACCGGTTATCGGGACTAATTGACAAATTTGCGGCGGGAGGGGCGGCAGGGTGTACGAGTAATCCGCATAGTTTCTTTGGGAAGATGACGCCGGAGGAATGGGCGATTTTAATGTACAAACATCTTGACCATCATTTGCACCAGTTTGGGGTGTAACCGTCTCGCCGAGGGCAACTCTACTCGGAAGACAGCGCAAAAGGAGTTCCACCCGACACCGTGGACAAGCTGCGGAAGATGTTCGCGTACCTCGACAACATGGAAGACCGGGACGAATTGCGGGCGCTCACAGCCTGGAAGGTCCACACGTTGACCGGCGATCGCAAAGGCAGATGGAGCCTGACCGTCACCCGCAACCGCCGTCTGACGTTCCGTATCGAGGCCGCCGAGCGCGAAATCTGCGATCTGGATTTAGAGGACAACCACTAGCAAGGAGCAGCCGCCATGCCCATGAAGAACCTGCCCCAACCCGGAGATTTCATCCCGACGGAGATCATTGAAGCTGCTGGCCTGTCCGTGACGGACGCCGCGAAAGCGCTTCAGGTGTCCCGCCCCGCCCTGTCCAGTCTGCTTAACAGCAAAGCCGACCTCTCAGGCGACATGGCGCTACGCATCGAAAAGGCTTTCGGCGTGAAGATGGACACGCTCATGAAGATGCAATCGGCTTACGACATTGCGCGGACCCGCAAGCGTGAGAAGGAAATTCATATCCGGCGCATTCCCCGGACAGCGGACATTCACCTATAGGCGCACGTTCTAAAACCACCAGCAACAATAGGAGCCGCCGCTATCTCAAAATTGAAGAGGTATCGCGTAGCCAGCGACGGAGCGAGACCGCTTTCAAATCGGGCTAGGTTCGGGAAACGCTGTGTGTCGCTATCACGTGACGCGCTGCTGCGGGCGGGCTGCCAATCCTTCGCTGGTTTTCTGGTCGACCTGGGTTCCTTTTCGAAATTCAAGATCCAGAACCGAAAAAGGGGCGTGCGGGTTTCGAACACTTTGTTGTTGCTCTTCGCTCTTGTCAGTAAATGGGCGTTACTAGCCAGATCGATGCCTTTCCATGACCCAAGACGAGGATCAGCACTTACTGGTTGCGCTGGTGCAAAACGGCGACATGGCAGCCTTTGAAAAGCTGCTAATTCGAATCCATAAACCTCTCCGCAGCTATGTCACCAAGATGGTCGGCCAATCAATGGCAGAGGATATTTGCAAGAGATCTCTTTACAAATTTATCGGCAGATCAGGTTCTTAAGAGAGCCTAAAGCATCTCAGGCATGGGTCTATCGAATTGCAACGCGGATTGCCTTTGTTCATTTGAAGCGAGCGAAGCGGTGGCGGCAAATCGAGACTAATCCTGATGCGATTCAGGCCCGCTCAACGATCGCAGCCCCGGGGAAGTCAGAGCTCGAATCCGAACTGCTCAGCATGGTCGATCGGATGTCGCCAGCGAGCCGGGCTGTTCTGCTGCTTCATTATCAGCAACACCTCTCATTGGAGGAGACGGCGGCGATTCTTGCCATACCTCTCGGAACCGCCAAATCCCGGCTGTCGTACGGTGTTGCGACACTTCGCGAATTTATCAAGGAGAAAGAAAGAAGATGACCGTTTCCAAACAGAACCAAACTTCAGCTGAACCGGAAGAACAGCGTTTCGTCGAGAAAGCGCTGGCCTCCGTCGAGAAGGCAAGGCGGTTTCAGCGTATCAAGCAAATAGTATTCACAACACTCGCATGCATAGCTGCCCTTTGGTTGGCATTCAGCCCCTCCCGTCCGGAGCTGGGCTTAGAGACCGTGGTCATTGCAGTTGGTCTGATTGTGGGTGTTTGCACCACAAAGATCATGTCCCTGATCAACAGGAACACCAAAGCCGTACTACAGGCGATTGCGGAGCTGCATCAAAGGTGAAGAGCTCAGAAGAACATGACGCTTTCCAACCGCCGCTCGCATCGACTCCGGCTTCTGTGTGTGTGCGGCTCTCTGGCGTGGGTGTTCGTACCGCCCGCTGGACGTTGAGAGCAGCTTGATTTGTCTGGCCACAAAGAGTAAACGGACAAGAAAATAGTCTTCGCTCTACTCGTGTCGAAGGGCGCGCATCGGATCGATTCTGGCCGCTCGACGAGCGGGAAGATAAGCGGCGAATGACGCCAGACTTAAGATCAGGAGAACAGCTGCAGTAATCGCTAATGGATCAACCGTGGGAACGCCGACTACCCCATCGTGCATTGTGATCCAGAAAGGCTGAAATGAAAGCCAAATACATTCCGCTTAATTACGATCGGGATTCAACCATCCCGCTCTGCAATTTCATGTGATATAAACATTGGGGCCTTCTATGTACGATTCTGGGCTGGCCACTGTTGCACAACGAACTCGATCTGCGAGGGCCCATCCCGGAGTGAGGAGGAAGTTATGAGCCGAGTTTTTCTAATCGCAGCCGTGGCCCTGTTCAGTATCTGCTTGCTGGGGCAGACGCCCACCGGAACAGTTCAAGGTGTTGTAACAGACGAGTCGGGAGGCGTGCTTTCGGGGGCAAAGGTAACCGTGACCAACACAGGTACGAACGAAGCGAAAGAACTGACGACTGACTCCGCAGGACGCTATGTCCTTCCGTTTCTCACCCCGGGTTCATATACGATCTCGGTCGAGGCCAAGGGCTTCAGCTCGGCTAAAGAGAATAATGTCACGATCGATGTTTCGCAGATTCGCGCGGTGAATTTCACTTTGAAGGTCGGGACCGCCTCCGAACATGTCGAAGTTCAAGCGGCGGCGACACCGCTGGACACCGATACCGCAACCACTGGAGAAGTGATTGATACAAGAAAAGTGGTCGACCTACCCCTGAACGGCCGCAATCCCTTCAGTCTGGCAACCTTGGTTCCCGGGGTAAACAATGTGGGCGGCGCCTCGACGCCTCACATTGGCGGTTCCCGGAACGCAGTCAATGAAGAGGAACTCGACGGGATGACAAATATCCTTCCGGAGAACAACGTCGGCAACAATGTTTCTGCTTACACACCGATCGTCGACTCAGTCCAGGAATTCAGTGTGCAGACGAACTCACTTTCTGCCGAGTACGGGCGGTTCGGCGGCGGGGTCATCAATCTCGTGACGAAGTCGGGGACAAACAATTGGCATGGCGGGCTCTTTGATTTCTCGCGCAACTCTGTCTTGAACGCGAACGATTTCTTTGCCAACCGAGCCGGTCAGGCTAAACCTTCTTCGAACGAAAATCAATATGGGGGCACGCTAGGTGGCCCGATCGATATTCCGCATGTGTACGATGGCCGCAACCGGTCGTTCTTCTTTTTTGGGTTTCAGGGAGACAATGCCAGCACCGCAGCGATCGCGACCGATACCGTCCCGACTGTGGCATTTCGTAATGGCGATTTTTCAGCCTTAGGCACCTCGATTTACGACCCGCTCACGGTCCACCTCGACCCCACGACGGGCAATTACGTCAGAAACGCTTTCCCGAACAACATGATTCCATCTACCCGCTTCGATCCGGTTGCAATCAAGGCGCTGAGCTACTTCCCACTACCGAACGCTGGCGCACCCGGCGCTCTAACGAATAACTACGTCGCAGTGGGCAACAACACTGGGGATACCTACCAATGGGACAGCCGCCTGGACCACAACTTTACCCAGAACTGGCACACCTTCTTCCGCTTGTCCCACAGTTGGAGTAGCAGCACACCGTTCTTCGACTACGGCAGCAGCAATCCGGCTTCCCAGGGCGGAAATGGTCCTGGTTCGGGCGGTGCTTGGAGCGCATCCATGGATCATACCGTCACATTCAGTCCCACGATGGTGGCCGATTTTCGGTACGGGTTTGCCCGGTCCTATTTCACTCGGACCCCTTTGGGGGCGGGTTTCAACGTGACTTCGCTGGGATTGCCGCAATCGCTCCAAACCCTCGCCGAGCAGCGGGTTTCAGAGTTTCCAAATTTCACTTTCTCGAACGGCGCTGGCTTGGGCAACAGCGGTTACGTTCCGCTGGTCGAGAATCCGCTGGCCCACGACCTCACCGGCAGCTTGACAAAGGTCACTGCCAACCAAACCATCAAATTCGGCGCTGAGTGGCGTAAGATGTTCATCAACTTCTCGCAATTCGGCTATCCGGCCGGCCAGTTCAACTTTGACCAGAGCTGGACGCAACAGATCCTCAACCAATCCAACGGCACCGGCTCGCCTTATGCGTCGTTCCTGCTCGGATTACCGAGCGGCGGTCAGGTGACAGAGGAACCCACTGCCGCCGATGCGAGCATCTACTGGGCGGTGTACGTGCAGGATGATTGGAAGGTCACGCGGAAACTGACCTTGAATCTAGGCCTGCGCTGGGATATGGATATACCCCGCACAGAACGTTACGACCGGCTCTCTTATTGGGATCCGACCCTGCCCTCTCCGATTCAAGGACGGGTGCCGGCCAACGCATGCCTGTACTGCGGCGATCTCATGGGTCAGATGGTCTTTGTTGGTACTCCGCAAAGCAAGTACGGGCGCTATCAAGGACCTCCACAGTGGAAAGATTTCGGTCCGCGCTTCGGGTTCGCTTACAATCCCATCAGCCGGATGGTCATTCGCGGCGGTTTTGGCATTTCTTACGCGCCGTCTGCTCTTCAGGCCGCCGGCACCACGGGCGCTCCTGGGGTACAGGGGTTCGGCACTTCTACCAACGTGAATTCCAGCTTCACGAACCAGCGAACGATTAATGCTACATTAAGCAACCCGTTCCCGCAAGGGTATGACCTGCCATTAGGCGCTGCGGGTGGACCGGCAACTAATTTGGGTCTTGGCATCGGCGAATCATTTTTCAATTCCTATCGCAACCCGTATTCGATCGAATGGAATTTAAATGTCCAGACTCAGCTACCAGGCCAGATGACGCTCGAAGTGGGGTATATCGCTAACCGCGGTCTCTTCCTGGTAAATGGCGAAACAACTACGCCGTACTCCCAGGTGAATCCAATCTACGCATCGCTGGGCAATCAACTCTATGCCCAGGTGCCCAATCCGTTCTACGGCATCATCACCACTCCGGGATCTCCGCTTAGCCAGCCGACGGTTTCGTACAACCAGCTGCTCGCGCCATATCCGCAGTATTCGAGCGTGGGAAGTTTCCGTAAACCGACGGCGGATTCCTTCTATAACGGGGTAATTGTTCGGATCGACAAGCGCTTTTCCAACGGGCTGACTTTCCTGGAATCGTTCACCGGCGGAAAGCTCCTCGATAACTCCGCCGCGGCGGTTAGCTATCTTGGGCCGATCAGCGGAACGTACGCCAACCAATATAACGGCCACTTGGAGTGGGCCGTCTCACCGCAGGATATTTCCCGCAGCTCGGTGACTAGCTTTGTTTACAATCTTCCTTTCGGCAAGGGCCAGAAGTTCGTCAGTTCCGCCCCGCGCTTCGCCAATCTGCTGATCTCTGGGTGGCAAGTCAACGGTATACTCACTTTCCAGACTGGCACTCCTATCGTGATGGGCGCCGCCTTGAATCAGACAGGTCTCCTCACGCAAGCCCAGCGGCCAGACAACACCGGCCACAGTGCCGCTCTCAGCAATCCAACTATCGCCGAATGGTTCAACACTTCGGTTTTCTACCAGCCGCCTCCGTTCACCATCGGTAATACCAGTCGCACTTTGCCTGATGTCCGTAATCCCGGTGAGGCAGACGCCGATCTCTCCTTGTTCAAGAACAACTACATCGGCAAGGAAAGTCAAAAGAACCTGCAATTTCGCATCGAAGCATTCAATGCTCTGAACCATCCAAATTTCGGCGGCCCTAATACAAGCCTTCAGGCCGGCGCCGCTTTCGGAACCATCACTTCCTTGGCAATTCCATCGCGCGTAGTGCAGCTGGCGGCGAAGTTCAACTTCTAAAGCAGATAAGTATTCCGCAACCGGCGCCGAACCGGAAACGGCGGGTCCAATGAGGCTTCTGATTGCGCATCTCACATCTGGGTGGCAAACACGACCGGGAGAACGTCTGAGGTAACCGATGCGCCATTTGACTATAGCTAGCGTCCTGTTCTTGGTTCTAACCGGTTCCCCTCTATGCGGCAAGACTATAGTCTTTTGGCAGGAAGGATTCCCAACGGTTGGCAATGCGGCAATCAGCCGGCCCTCAATCGAGCGCGCTCTCAGCGGCGATACGCTAACCTTCGCCAGTGTCGATAATCTCAATGAGCCAACGGTGCTGAACGGCTCAGATTTATTGATATTGCCGTATGGATCAGCGTTTCCGACGGACGCCTGGCCTGCCATTCTCGCCTACATCCGCGGTGGCGGGAACCTAGTCGTCGTCGGGGGGCAGCCGTTCCGTGTGCCGGTCACACGAGCCAATGGTGAGTTCATTCAGGCGCAGCCGCAGGAGGTGTATGCGCGTGAGCTCGGGATTCTGCACACTTATCCGGTTCCGCAAAAAGACACATCCAGCTTTTCGTGGAAGCCCGGCTACTCGTTTCTGCCAGCATTGAGCATTCGGGCGCAACAATTCTTCGTTCTGGAAGGCCGGGCGATCGAGGGCCTAGGCTACATGCTTGACCCGCAGGGCGATAAAGTGGCCGCGCCTGTCGTTGTGACCAGTCATACGCAACCGCTTTCCGGAGAGATGCTGGGATCGCGCTGGGTTTTTCTGGATTTTCAGTCAGAAGACGGGTATTGGGATTCCCAAGATGGACTGTCGCTGATGCGTACAGCCGCGGATTACGCGCGCCGAGGCGCCACTTCGTTCTGGTTGGAGACACAGTACGCAGCTTTGAAGCGGAGCGAGACCCCCCAAGTCGTGGTCCACCTGCGTGATGCTCTGAAGCAGCGGAAGGGTATGCCCCAGAGCGGCGAAATCAGCGTGCAACTGCTTTCCGGTGATGGTGTGCTGGCCACCGCACAGGTGCGGTGTGCCGGCAATGCAGTGGACACGAGCATCGATTTTCAGAAGGCACTATCTCCCGGGTTCTATACGATTCGCGGAACCTACAAGAGCGAAGCCAAGCCTCGGGAGATTTCTCAAAACGGGTTTTGGGTAGAGGACGAAAACCTTCTGAAGTCGGGCCCGGTTCTCGGGGTGCAAGGAGACTTCCTCACCAAAAACGGCAAGCCGTTTTTTCCGTTTGGCACGAATTATTTCACAACGGAAGAGAACGGGTGGGATTTTTCGGGTCCGCGAAATGCAGATGCTTGGGAGAGAGATTTCACCGAGATGGAGAAACACGGAGTCTCATTTGTGCGGACCGGCGTGTGGGGAGGACAAATCAAGTTCTTGGACGGTGCAGAAGGCGGCGTGCCAGAGCGCTTCCTGCGCAATGTAGAGGCGTATCTACTTTGCGCGCGCCAGCACAACATCGCGGTGAACTTCACGTTCTTCGCGTTCGATCCGCAAACCATTCTGCGGTTGGGCGGCGACGTTCCGGTCGCCTCTTTGCCGGGGACAAATCCATATATCGATCCGGTGACCATCCGCGCTGAGCAGAATTACATGCTGTCGATCCTGGATCGCTTCAAAGATGTGCCCTATCTGTCTTGGGACCTGATCAATGAGCCGAGCTTCTCGAGTCCGCGGCACCTGTGGAAGGGAAACACACCGAATGAAGATGCAGCCGAAACACGCGCCTGGCATTCATGGCTTCGAGAGAAATATGGCGAGGTTGCAAATTTGGCAGCCGCCTGGTCTGTCGCGCCAAATCAACTCGTGAGCTTCGATTCGGTCCCGCTGCCCAGCCCGAACGATCTGTCCTTCAACTTGGAGGCCGGCCAGGTGGGACAGGAACGGGCTTTGGACTACAACCTCTTCGCCCAGGAAATGTTTAGCAATTGGGTAAAGACGATGGTTGGGGCAATTCGCTCTACTGGGAGCAAGCAGCTCATCGACGTCGGCCAGGACGAGGGTGGCGTAATGAATCGCGTGCTGAACCAGTTCTACGGCGAAGCTGGCTTGTCGTTCACTACAAACCATACCTATAGGCAGAACAGCGCCTTGCTTTGGGACTCGCTCGCAGCAAAGGTACCCGGGATACCGAACATTGTTGGGGAAACGGGCTATCAGCCCATTATTCTTCCGAACGGTGATTGGCACTTTGACGAGGTGACTGGCGCCTCTCTCATCGAGCGCAAATGGGCGTATGGATTTGCAGGCGGAACCAGCGGCGCTCTGTCCTGGGATTGGGCTCGCGAGATCTACTTTGGCGTCAAGCGCAGTGACGGCTCGAGCAAGAGCTGGGAAGACATGATGCGCGACATGGGCGAGTTTGCAAAGCAATGCGAGCCGCAAGCGATCTCCCTGATTCAGCCGGAGGTGGCGGTAGTCCTGCCGGAATCGCTTCAGCTTTCCGTTTTCAACAGCATCGCTTTGGACGCCGAGCAGAATTGTATTCGAGCGCTGTACGGCTATGCCCGATCTCAGGCGTACGCAGTCGGGGAGGACCAGATCGATCGGGTCGGCAGCCCGAAGCTAATCATTGTCCCATCTCCTTGGATTCTGAATCAGAAGACATGGACTGCACTCGTGCAAAAAGTGAATGACGGCGCTACCTTACTCATCTCGGGGCGTTTTGATGAAGATCCGCACTTCAGACCGACGAACAGGCCCAGCGAGATCGGGATTTCCTACCATCCCGGACACCTGTCCACTCGGAATGTCGAGATCGACTGGCCCCAAGGCAACGCCGAGCTTATTTATTCGGGAGAAAAGACGGATTTTCTGGAGCGCGCGGTACTGCCGGATAGAAAGACTTTCGTGGAGAAGCAGGCCGGCAAAGGAAGATTTCTGTTCGCCGCGCTACCGTTGGAGCTGAACGAGAATCTTGAAGCTGTTGGTGAAATTTACAGGTATGCTCTCAAGGTTGCCGGGGTCAAATCGGTTTACTCGAGTGACGTAAAGAATTCCGGAATGCTGATTTGCCCCACGCAATTTCCTCACGCAACGTTGTACGTGCTGACCTCGGAAACCGATCAAACCCCGCTCTCGTTCCGCGATGAAAGGAGCGGGAAACAATTTTCCGGGCAACTGCAGCCTGGCCGCGCGGCGCTACTTCTTATTGGAGATAACGGCAGCATTTTGGCATCTTACAACTGGAAGTGAGGAGACTCGGCCGCACTCAGGCCGCTTTACATCGGCCGTGGGCCCCTGCCGATATCATAATCAGCGACCCGAGTATGACCGCCGCGATATCCGTCTCTTGCTGCGAGTTCCTCGCGCATATCGGCTTCGAGGTGGTCGGGGCCGAAGAAATTGAAGTATTTGCGCAGCATGGCTGTTCTCAGGCGAAGTCGAGAAAGGTGGAGATGGCGACGGTGTGCTGATTCCAGCGCTTTACCACGTCAAGATGTTTCTTGCCAGCCTTGTGATGTGGTAGTAACGGGCGCGCCTGGGAAAATTATGCCGCAAGGCGGGTCTCCGAGTTAACGTCCAATCCCGGGTTCAAATCGGCATCATGTCTTCGGACCATAAAAATTGCGTTATGTTTTTAGAGTCACAATGGCCGCGCTGGCGGCAGGCACACGGATCTGCCAATCGCTTCCCTCGTAACGCGCCATTTCGTTAGATGACGCTTTCCAGCCGCTCGCATCGACTTTGGAGCCGCCGAGCGTTACGCTTTGTTTGCTCTCAAGCGAAGGGCCAGCGAGGCGAACGATACTGCCGCGAGCGAATTTACGGGGACAAGTAACGCTCACGCCGGCTATTGCGATTCACTCGGGGCTGGAACGCGTCGTTTCTGGTGGCGGCCGACTTGTGTGTGTGCGGCTCTCCGGCGTGGGTGTTCGTACGGCCCGCTGGACGTTGAGAGCAGCTTAAATTTGTCTCACCACAGAGAGACAACGGACAAGAAAATAGCCTTCGCTCTACTCGTGTCGAAGGGCGCGCATCGGATCGATTCTGGCCGCTCGACGAGCGGGAAGATAAGCGGCGAATGACGCCAGAATTAAGATCAGGAGAACAGCTGCAGTAATCGCTACTGGATCAACCGTCGGAACACCGAAAAGGAAGCTCTTAATCCAGCGCGTGCCGCCCAGCCCGAGCGGCAGCCCTACAAAAATGCCGACCGCAGTCAAGGTCGCGGAATCGCGCAAGACGAGCCAAGTCACGTTTGATCGTTGCGCTCCAATGGCCATTCGTATGCCGATTTCAGTCGCGCGACCTGCTACCGAGTAGGCGAGCGTCCCATAAATGCCGATGGAGGCGAGTATTAGGGCGAGGGCTCCGAAGATGCTGCAAAGGCTGGTGATCATCTTTTGCTGTTTTAATGAGTGCTCAACCTGAACGTTCAAGCTGCTAACACTGAGAATCGGCAGCTTGCTGCTCACCTGCTGCACGGTGCGGCGAGCTTCGGCGGCCACTCGCTCGGGTGCGCCAGAAGTGTGTAGCACCACCTCAAAGCTCGTAACGGATTTCTGCCAAATCGATAAGAACCCCATCGGTTTGGCCTTCTCCTGGAGGTCGTAATATTTGGAATCGGCGACTACGCCGACGATTTCAAAGCCAGGTGCCTTGAAGGGCGAGTCGAGCGAGATGCGGCGACCGATCGGGTTCTGATTGGGTAGATATTGGCGGACAAACGCCTCGTTGACAACAGCCACTGGAGTGGACGCAGGCGTGTCGCGAGCGTCGATCACGCGGCCGAGTACCAAGGGCATACCTAGCGTTTCGAAGAAGTGGGGACCAACCGACAGATCGTAGATGTTTAATTCCTGACCGGGGGTGGCCATGTAGCCTTCAATCGCACCGCTGTAAGCCGATGTACTGCCACTTTCAGGTGAAAAGCGAGTTATGGTGGCTGACAGGACTCCAGGAAGCTGATTGAAGCGTTCACTGAGCTCCCGGTAAAGCGGAAACAGTTCCTCCGGTCGATATCCTGCTAAGCCGGCGTCGCTTCTGAGAAGCAGAATATTTTCGCGGCGGAATCCGAGGTTTTGGCGCTCTAGAGCGAGCAGACTGTGGACCAGCAGGCCAGCGCCAAGCAGAAGGATAAACGATAAAGCCACTTGCAGCGCGATGAGCGCGTGCTGGCTTGTGAAGCGCAGATGGCCGAAGTTCGCTATTGGGGCGGCATTGCCCGGCCCGGGATCCATGCGGCTGAACTTTATGGCGGGCACAATGCCAAACAAGATGCCGCTCAGAAACGAGATGACAACTGTGAATGCCAGGACGGCTGGATCGGGGCGGACTTTCACTACTGGATCGAAGCGCAAAAGGATCACGAGCAGGCGAACACACCACCAAGCGAAGGCCGCGCCGACCACGCCACCGAGCACCGACAGCAAGATGCTTTCGGTAAGGACCTGGCGAAGCAGTCTGGTGCGGGAAGCGCCCAGGGCAAGCCGCGCCAGGAACTCTTGACGCCGTGCTGAAGCACGGGCGAGCAGGAGCGTGGCGACGTTGGCACAGGCAATTAAAAGCACAAGCGCGACAACCGCCGTCAAGATATGGAGGGGCTTCGAATAGAGGTAGCGAAGACCGGAGATGCCACCGCCGCCCGGCTTGAGCTCGACACGAATATTTTCGATTTTCCGGCGAGTGGACGGCGAGAGGTGCGAGCCAGCCTGCTCTGAATAGAACTGGCGCAGACGAAGATTGACCGCGGCTTGGGCGCTTTCAAGGCTAAAACCCGGTTTGAGACGGCCCATGAAATTGAGCCAATACACATTGCGCGCCGTTAGCCACATGCCACGGCTGTTCGACCAGGCATCGCGCTGCAGAACTTGCGGTTGGGTGGAAAGGGGGAGCCAAAAGTCGGGATCACGCCCGATGCGCTCGCCAAAGAACCTCCTGTCCGCGACACCGGCGATAGTCAAGGAGACGTCGTTTAAAACCAACGATTGACCTAGGACGGAGGGATCAAGGTTGAAACGATCCCGCCAGAAGCTATAGCTGATGACGGCGACGCGAGCGGCGGAAAGAGTATCATCAGAGCCTTTGAATAGACGGCCGACAGCGGCGTTTACGCCAAGCGTGTCGAAGTAGTTACCTGAGACAAGATGAGCGGTCGCGCGTTCCTGCGGGCCTGCTTCGGATGTCCCCGCAACGTGCATGACGACGCGGTCGGTGTCCTGACGGAAAGCGCAGAGACTTACGAACGAGCTGTTGTGCAACTGAAGGTATTGAAAAGAAGGATAGGAAAACTCGTTACTGGAAAAATCGTCGCCGCTATACACGCCGGTCGAGATGTCGTCGTTGAAAAGAACCAGACGGCCGGGATCGCGCACGGGCAGAGATTGGAACATCACCGCGTTCATCAGCGTGAAGATAGCGGTATTCGCTCCGATACCGAGCGCGAGAGAAAGCACAGCAACCGTGACGAGAACAGGAGCTTTGCCGAGCTGGCGGACGCCGTAGCGAAGGTCCTGCCAGGTGGTCTCGAGCCAGTTGATGGTGTTGACGTCTCGCATACGATCCCGGATCAACATGGCATTGCCGAGCGAACCACTGGTTTGGGAGCGGTGAAACTCGAGTTCCTCGCGCATGTCAGCTTCGAGGTGGTCGGGACGGAAGAAATTGAAGAATTTGTGCAGCATGGCTGTTCTCAGGCGAAATCGAGAAAGCTGGAGACCGCGGCGGTGTGCTGATGCCAGCGCTCTATCACGTCGGCAAGATGTTTCTTGCCAGCCTTGGTGATGTGGTAGTAACGGGCGCGCCGGTTATTTTCCGATGCTTTCCATTCCGCCCTAATCAGGCCGTCGGCTTCCATGCGGCGTAAGGCCGGATAGAGCGAGCCTTCTTCGACCCGAAGCTGATTCTGAGAGGAATTCAGAATGCTGCAGGTGATGCCGTATCCATGCTCAGAACCACGAGCCAACGTTTTGAGAATCAAAAGATCCAGCGTTCCCTGGAGAGTTTCACGCGGCATAAAGCAGGATACCCAGATGTCTGGGAGAATTATGTCGCAAGAAGGGTCTCCGAGTCAACTTCCGAGTCTCAGCTTGTCGGAATTGCTTCCATGCCCGATACGTGGCGTTATCAGAAGAGTGCCTTTTCCCAAAGAGTCGAACGCTTTAGCGCTGTTTCGGAATGAACCTAGTGCGATCATCTTTCCGGTTCAAATCGGCATCATGTCTTCGGACCATAAAAATTGCGTTATGTTTTTAGAGTCACGATGGCCGCGCTGGCGGCAGGCACACGGATCTGCCAATCGCTTCCCTCGTAATGCGCCGTTTCGTTAGATGACGCTTTCCAGCCGCCGCTCGCATCGACTTTGGAACCGCCGAGCGTTACGCCTTGTTTGCTCTCAAGCGAAGGGCCAGCGAGGCGAACGATACTGCCGCGAGCGAATTTACGGGGACAAGTAACGCTCACGCCGGCGCTTTGCGAGGCATCTTTATTCACGATGGTGAGACAGAGGTGTTGCGTATCGGGAGCCACAGCATACGCGGTGAGATTTGCCCCCATCGGCTCATAGCTCAATTCAAGGCGCCGCCCCTGGCTCGCTTGCGCGAAGGCCAGCATGCCGTAGTATTCAGGCATTGCGGAGTAGTTGCCGTGCTCATCATCTCCGATCGGTGAGTACCAACTGATCCACCCAAGTTGATTTACGCCGGTTTCCATGTTGACGCCTGCTGCGCTGGCGGAGGCAAGAGTAAACATGAAATCGAGCGCCCATAGCGCCGCGCCAAAGGTATCGCTGACTTCTTGTTTGCCGCCGCCGCAAAATGAATTCGTTTCGCAGATGCGATACGGGACGTGTGAAGCTGCTGAAGCGGCCTTCAGCTTTTCGAGTTCGGGCTGTAACTTAGGGTCGGGATGAAGCAGTTTATCGAGGGTGCTCGCAGGTCCGGCGCATTCGCGGTAGTAGTGATGCGTGAGCAGCTTCAGATCGGCGCCTTCGTCAGAGGCAAAGCGCGTGACCCAATCGGTTGCATTAGCCGCATCCGGTCCTGCAAATGGCGCGTTGGGGAGTTCGCGGCGGATCGCGGCCTGGTAGGTTTTGTATTCACGCAGGTAATCGTCATAGCTGTAGCTCTTCGACCGGTGGGCGTGACCGAAAAGATCCGGCTCATTGCCGATCTCAAAGGCAAGCAACTTGTCTTTTGCAGCCGCAGCTACGGCGCGAGCTTCAGCAACAGCTTCTTGCGCACTGCCTCTCCCAAGGTTCAAGCCCCAAATCAGGCTCCAGCCAGTGGCGTCGAGAAACGCACCTAGCTCCTGGAGGTTAGCGGCTGTGATCACGGTTTCCTTGGGCGATGAGACAGCGGATCCGTTCGGCGCGAATGACGCATAATCGGACGTGTTTCCACCGATCCTGATGACGCCGCGTGGGCTGAGCGTACGGACTAGTCGTACATATTCGAGATTGTTAGCGCTCAACAGACCCGCCGCTACTGATGAGATTTCGTAGCCGAGACCGATGAAATCTGGCGGTATCGCACCTAGTTCATGGTCTGTTACCTGAACGTGGATTGGGTGCAAGGTGGGCGGCTGCCCGTTCGCAAGAACGACTGGAAGGCTGACCGAGGAGGCGAGAAAAGTTCTTCGAGTCATGCGATTGTTACTATACTCAAACCTGTTTTTCGGAAGTGTTTTGGAATTGAAAATGCAAGTTAGTTCTACTCCAGGGACGGCGAAGGACGGCAGATTGACTTCAAGAACACGATCATCATTCTGACTTCCAACGACGCCCGGCACGCGATCGTGAGCGCGCGGGGAGCTACGATCGCGAGCTATCACTCAGCTCTGCCGATTGCCTGGCAAAATGTTGGTGGACTAGATCGGCTCACGATAGTGGCGCAGCCGAATCGCTGCCGCTAGAAAGACAGCAGTAACTCCCAGCCCGACCCACAAACCCGGGCTGATCAGGAAATGACCGAGAGTAGGATGTGTCATCGGATCCATGGGGAAGCTACCTGGCGCTGTTAAAGCCTCGGTACCGCCGCCGCCTATGCGGTACTCCAAAATGCCGGCGAAATACGAAGTACCGAACACAATCTTCTCGACTGCGCCAATCACAATCAGGGGTAAAGCCGCCCATAGAAATGCCGCCCGCTTTGCCCAGGCTGAGATCAACAGCAGCCAAGCGTAGATCGGTGCTTGCCAGAGTGCATGCACCGTCAACAGATGGTAGAGCAGCAGCAGCGACATCTGCAAGAACGATAACTGTGTCCATAGCGTTACGACATTAGGACCGCTCGCCCACAGTACCGCGCTGCTTAGCAGGAGCATAATCGATTGCAGGGCGAAAGTGATCGCAAAGGTGAGCAGCGGCAGTATGACGATTGGAACGCTTGCTTTCGAGAGCACCGTGATGCGATTCGGAAACCGGCAGCGATTTCCAGAACAGGATGCTCCGATTGCGGCGTTCGCCGTGTAGCGCGTCCAAACAATAGAACGCCCCGACGAGCATAGCGGTGAGCATAAGAAGACCCGCGGCCATATCGTACGGCATGGCGATGGCTTGGCGCTGGTGCGCAGGGTCAAGCGCCGACAGGCTGCGCATTTTGCCCGGCAGAGAGATTGTGCTGATCAGAAAGCCGAATAGAAAGACCGCGGCAACGCACAAAGGAGCGATATAGATCGAACGGCTCTCCCACAATTCGCGCCGTATGGACCAATAGATGGGTCGAGTCGGCGACAGCGCAGCAGACGCTGCGGTCCTTGCGTCAAAGGATCCGGACAGGGTATTTGACTGAGTATTCATTGAGCCGCGCCTTCTGGCGTCTCGGTCTGGTTGCCCACCACAGCAACGAAGAAGTCGGCGATACTTGGCTTGCGCACGTCCCCAAACTCGGCGAGTTGCTCGCGATCCACACCATCGAACAGAAAGATGCTGCGGCCGAGCATTTGGCGCTCGTGAATCGGCTTGAGAGCCGTTGCCGCCTGCCCTATTTTCAGAATTTACCAACAGTTCCCAATAGCGCGATTCGAATTCTTCAATGCTGCAGCCGAATACGATACGGCCGCGATTGATGAACATTACGTCGGTGAGCACGTCCTGAATCTCGTCTACGTGATGTGTGGTGACAACGATCGTGCGGTTACGATCGAAGTAGTCGGTCAGCAGCGAATCATAAAACTGCTTGCGAAAAAGGATATCAAGGCCGAGCGTCGGCTCGTCCAGCACCAGCAGTTTCGCATCAATGGCCATTATCAGGGCGAGATGCAGTTGGGTGACCATGCCCTTCGACAGTTCCCTGACTTTGCTGTCGCGCCGGATGGTGGTCTTAGTAAGAAAACTTTCTGCCTTCGTGCGATCGAATCGGGGATGGACGCCGGCCACATAGTCGAGGGCTTGGGAAACTCGCATCCAGCGCGGCAACACGGCGACATCGGCGATGAACGATACATCGCGCATAAGCTGATCGCGCTCCCTCCACGGATCGCGTCCGAGCACCTTCAGTTCTCCCTGGTAGGGAATGAGGCCGAGAATCGCGTTAAGCGCAGTGGTCTTGCCTGCGCCATTGGGCCCGATCAGGCCGAGGATGCGACCCTCTTCGACTCGCAAATCTACCCCGTCCAGTGCGACGGATTTGCCGAAGCTTTTGCGGAGTCCGCGTGCGGCTATGACTGACATGGCTTCAGCGGTCCTCCTCTTTGGCTTTCAACTTCGCCCGGCGGGTTGCGTCATCCAGATCTTCCGCCTTAAGCCCGAGCCGCTCAATGGTTGCGCAGATCCTGGGCCATTCCTCAGCAAGAAACTTCTGGCGTTCGCCTTGCAGCAACAGTCTAGGCGCGCCGGCATTGACGAACATGCCGCGGCCTCGTTTGGATTCGACCAGCCCCTCATCAACTAATTGCTGATAGCCCTTCAGCACCGTGAGCGGATTGACCCGATATTCGGCCGCGACGTTGCGCACAGATGGCAGCGGATCGCCCTCTTTGAGAACACCGTCCAGTATCATCGCGACCACGCGATCCCGAAGCTGGCGGTAAATCGGCTGACTGTCGTTCCACTCACGGTCCACTCACGGTCCGTCCTGTTTTCTTATTGGTCGTTTCCAGAGGTACACCCGCCTTACTTCTTCCGCTGCAGGTCGAAGTGCGCCCGGACAGGCCCCTTTCCCTCAACCATGAAATTCCATTCCTCCGTGTGATGGTCTGGGTTGACGACAGTAAACGCAGCATTGTGCATATGTCCATATTGTGTGCTGCCGGCGACGTCGAGAAGGCTGAATTCGACTGTGTTTCCGTCCGGCACCAATTTGCCAACCATGCGAGGCCGATTACCCGCGTCGCAATAGTGGGTCAGGAGCAATCGATTTCCATCCAGATACAACATGGTGATTGGATCGTCGGGTCGTCCGGCAATCCTCATCTCATGCATGAGCGCATTGCCCATCGAAGTCACGCGCAGCGAGACCTGTACGGGCTTGCCCTCCACTGTGGGCTCGGGTGGGACCGTTGTCACGGTACCTTCCCACGAGCCGGCCAAAGCCTTCATCTTGTCAAACGAACTCTGCGCGCCGGACTGGGCGAAGGCCGCAGCCGACAGAGAGATCAGAGCAACAGACACCATAGAACCAAGAGCTTTCATCGTTCATTCTCCTCAGGCTTCATTTCTCTTATACTCAGGGGCAAGAGTGATCTGCTTGATCGCGCACCAGATCAGGCGAACCCTTACACTGTTATACATAACTATAACACCAGGACGCAAGTGGATTTTAATAAAAGTCCGATAGAGTTGCCGAACCAGAGAAGAGGTCACGGACAAATTGGCTGACGAAGGCCATCCAATCTGCTATGCTTTAAGACGACCTTGGACATCCTTACCCATATCTCAGTCAATAATGCGCTTGAGACGCCTATATACAAGCAATTGGCCGAGTCGATCCGATCGGCGATAGAGCTAGGTGCAATCGGGCAAGGCGAACGCTTGCCGGCCACTCGTGAATTGGCTGAGCATCTTGGACTGAACCGCACAACTGTTTCTGCTGCCTATTCCATTCTCGAGGAAGCCGGACTGCTGGAAGGGCAAGTAGGGCGCGGAAGTTTTGTGGCATCTAGCAAGACTCCGAGTGCAGTGCCGTCTTTCGACTGGGAGGGGTTGCTGCCGCCGCTCGAGTCGATGAATGCGGCGCCCGCCGAAGCCAAAATCAACTTCGCTAATTCGCGCCCGTCCGAGGACTGCTTTCCTATGCAGGAATTTCGCCGTCTGTCAAAACAAGTAATTGACAGCCAGGGAGCGGGCGAGATACTTCAATTAGGTTCTCCCTATGGGTATGGGCCCCTGCGCCGTTATCTGCTGAGCGAGAATCTCGCGACGGGTCTGGCGCGCGCCGGTGATGATTTGATTGTTACCAATGGCTGCCAGCAGGCGCTCGACTTGCTGGCCCGCATTCTGGTTACGGATGATAATCCCGCGGTCCTCTTGGAGGAACCCGCCTATCATGGGCTGCTTCGTGTGTTCGCTGCTGCTCGCGCCAACATAATTCCGGTACAAGTCGGCGATTCAGGGGTGAACGTAAGCGCGCTCGAGACGTTGGCGAGCCAACGGCGGGCGCGTCTGCTGGTGATTACACCCGACTTTCAAAATCCAACGGGCACGAGCCTCAATCTCGAGCAGCGTAAAGCAATCGTCGCGATTGCGCAGCGGGCCGGGTGGGTGGTGATCGAAAGCACTATATACCGCGACTTGCGATATAAAGGACAAACGCTTCCCACCCTCAAGCAATTAGACGAAAGCGGAAACGTAATTTCGATCGGCAGTTATTCGAAAGTTGCCTTTCCAGGTCTGCGAGTCGGTTGGGTGATAGCTCCGCGCCCTGTCATTAGCCGACTGGTCGAGGCCAAACAGACGAGCGATTTGCATTCGGATCAACTGTCGCAGGCCGTGCTGCTACGCTTTGCGGAGTCGGGGGAATTAGCGCGTCATTTGGAGCGCACCAGGCAAATAGGAGCAGAACGCCTGCGGGCTGTGCTCGAAAGTTGCACGAGGTTTCTGCCTCCGGGTTGCCGGTTCACCCGTCCCGAAGGCGGCATGAATCTCTGGGTGGAACTGCCGGCGCCGTTGACGGCGGAAAACCTGCTGAAGGCAGCGGAAGAGCAAGGCGTGAGTTTTCTGCCCGGCGGATACTTCTCTCTTCGGCGCTCGGACCGGCGTCACTTGCGTATCAGTTTCGGTGGACTCTCGCCTGAAGCGATTGAGCGGGGAATCGGCATTATCGGCACAATCGCGTGGGAGCAGATCACCGCTCACCAGGCGCGCGCTCCGCTCGAGTCGTTTGCCGCTCTGGTTTAAATAATTTGTTCTGAAAAGGACTACTTGAGGGGAAAGAGAATCAGTAAGGAGATTACAGATGAACTTCGGAACCGATCAATTTCGCTTGAAGGTGGGTTTAGCCGAGATGCTGAAGGGCGGCGTCATCATGGATGTCGTCAATGCGCAGCAGGCGGCGATTGCCGAACGCGCGGGCGCGACTTCTGTCATGGCTTTAGAGCGCGTACCGGCGGATATTCGCAAGGAAGGCGGGGTCGCCCGCATGTCGCAGATCCGCATCATTCGCGAGATCATGGAGACCGTGTCCATCCCCGTAATGGCGAAAGTGCGCATCGGCCATTTCACCGAAGCACGCATTCTCGAAGCGCTGGGCGTGGACTATATCGATGAGAGTGAAGTGCTCACTCCGGCCGATGAAGAGCACCACGTCGATAAGCACGATTACAAAGTTCCGTTTGTTTGCGGCGCGCGTAATCTCGGCGAAGCTCTGCGTAGGATTGCGGAGGGAGCAGCCATGATCCGTACTAAGGGTGAAGCTGGTTCCGGCAACATCGTGGAAGCGGTGCGCCACATCCGCACCATTGTGAAAGAAATGAAGCAGCTCACGGTGCTAGGAAAAGAGGAGCTGGTTCACGAGGCCAAGAATCTTGGGGCGCCACTTGAGCTGGTCCAGTATGTGGCAGAAAATGGCAAATTGCCGGTGCCGAATTTCTCGGCCGGTGGCATTGCCACGCCGGCAGATGCCGCGCTCGTGATGCAGCTCGGCGCTGAAGCAGTTTTTGTTGGCTCAGGGATTTTTAAATCTTCCGATCCTGAAACACGGGCGAAGGCAATCGTGAAAGCTGCCACGTACTATCGCGATCCGGTCAAATTGCTGGAAGCAAGCGAAGAGCTGGGTGAGGCGATGCCGGGTCTGGAAATTTCGAAGTTGCCGGAAGGCGAGCTGATGCAGACGCGAGGTTGGTAGGCCGCGCGCGCAAGAGCTCTTATGCCTATTCGGGTAGGTGTGTTGGCGCTGCAAGGCGATTTCGAGGCGCATCGCAAGGCGATCGAGCGAACGGGGGCGTGCGCGTCAGAGGTACGGACTGCCGAAGATCTCGCGCGGGTGGATGGTTTGATCATTCCAGGCGGCGAGAGCACCACGATGCTCAAGCTGCTCGACTTGGAAAATATGCTGGAGCCGATCCGCAGCTTCGGCGAACACAAGCCTATCTTTGGTACCTGCGCGGGCGCTATTCTCCTGGCCAAAGAAGTATTACATCCGCCGCAAGGTTCACTTGGACTGATGGACATCACCGTCGAGCGCAATGGTTATGGGCGCCAGGTCGATAGCCGGATCGCCGAGATCGACCTCGATGGAAAGACAACGGAGGCGGTGTTCATTCGGGCGCCTATCATCCGGCGCGCCGGACCAGATACCAAAGTTCTGGCGACCTATGCTGGCGATCCGGTGCTAGTGGAACAAGGCAGGCATCTGGCCGCTACTTTTCATCCGGAATTAGGAACGGGATTCGATATTCATGAGCGCTTTATCCGGAAAATCGAAGGCGAAAACGAGAAAACAGGTTTCTTCCGCTACACTTGAGGTGAGGAGTGAGGCCACGCTCTGAAATGCCAGCAAAATTGAAGCATGTTCTCTTCCTATGCATTGGAAATTCTTGTCGAAGTCCCATGGCGGAGGGGTTCGCGCGAGCCTACGGCTCCGATGTGATTGAGCCCATCAGCGCTGGTTTGGCGCCTGCTTCAATTATCCAGCCGCTCACAAAGCAGGTAATGGAAGCCAAGAACATCAACATCGACGATCTGCACGCTAAAGATTTGAGCGAAGTGGAACTTCAGAGGTTAGATCTCATTGTGAACATGAGCGGACGGCCTTTTCCGGCGGGTGTTCCGATTGAGGTCAGAGATTGGAAAGTAGAAGATCCAATCGGGCAGGACGAAGATACCTATATTGCCGTGCGGGATGACATTGAACGCCTGGTTATGGGGCTCATACTGGATCTGCGGCGGGGCTCGCAGCCGGCCAAGCGCTCTCCTTCCTTACGCACTACGCTCGGACGCGGAATTCGCGCCTCTGGCTAGCTTTGAATCCCCAAAAAGCGAAACGCGACCCCGGAGCGAATCCGGCGCCGCGTCAAAGCTTTGAGGAAACTACAGACCGTCAGCTAACCTTACTTGGTTGTGCTGGTGGTGCTGGTGCTCATCGTGTCGGTGCCCTTTTTGTGGTGCTTCTTCATCTTCTTGGTGCTCTTCATGCTACCGGTATCAGTGCTGGTCGTACTGGTGGACGAGGTGTTCTGAGCAGCAAAAACGGCGGCACCGGATAGCAGCGAAAGGCCTAGAGCAGCGGTCATGATCTTCTTCATTTTGAGATATCTCCTTATTTACAGCTTAGTGATAGCACTTTGTGCTTCCATGGTTATATTCGCAGATCGAACGTGAAGTAGTCCTGAAGTTCACATTAAAGTGACCTAATGTCTCAAAGCACGTGCGGACTGGTGATTCTACCTGCTCAGACCCCGTGGTGAACGGCAGCTAGTACCCGGTAAACCTTCACCTTTCCCGGTGTGCCGTTCGCGCGCCCGGGAAAAACAGCAAGCAGTTGGAACTCGTCTGGATTCTCCTTGATCGTGCGCTCTACTAGCTGCTGATGGGAGAAGGTGGACTCGCCCGGATAGTCGTCCAAGACTATGCCGGAAATGCGGGCATCCTGAAGATAGCGGAGCAACTCGGCTGGCGTTCGATAAAAGGCCTGATAATGAGTGCCGCCCCAATCGACGTGGGCGAGCTGCTTGGTGGCGCGCAGAATGGTGTCGCGGGGACGAGGCTCGCGCATCGCAATCTCCGAGATGAGCAGACCCTCGCCGATGCTGCCGGAAGAAACGATCAATGTGGCGTTTCGCAAGCTCGGGTCGGAAACGATGAAGCGCGCTGCTTCGCGATATCCGAAATGGCTGGCGCGTGGAACGGTAAAAGCCGTGGTGGCAAAGGCAGCAGCAATGAGCACAGCAATGGCAGGGCGGCGCCAGCGCTGCATGCCGCTACCCAAGGGGATGTGGTCCGCCAGCCACACTCCTCCAGCAAACAGGAAGTAGATCATGGCGGGAACGGCGAGGATCATTTTGCGATCCTCCACGCCCGCGGGTACCAAGGAATGGAAGATCCAATCACCTAGAATCAATGCGATCATGGCGGCGGAAATAGGAGCAACCGGGCGCGAGAACATCGGAACGATCACATGAACAATGATCCCGAGCGCCACCACAATTGAGAGCACCGGGCCAAGCACGGAGACAAGCAAACCCAGGAACTGGCCGAGAGCCGTGAGTGTGTAATTGATGCTAGGTTGCGAGCCACCGCTCCAGCCCCGGGCCGCCGACTGCAGCGTGAGCACTTGCCACGGCAGACAGAGAACGGCGATCAGAACGATGCCGTACCAAAATGAAGCTCTGAACAAATATCTCAGCCTGCGGGCGAGCAGCAAAGCTATGGGAGGAAGTAGGGCAAGGAGCCAGCCGCTGCCTTTGGTCAGCACCGAAAGCGAGAAATAGACGCCAAACCAAATTGAGTCGGACTGCGCGCCCGATTCCAAATAACGGCTGAAATAAATGGTGCTCCAGAAACAGAACAGAACAAGCAGTGTTTCCGCCATTTCTTCATCGGTTGAATTCTGAATCAAAGGCACGCAAACCAGCAGCACGGCGGCCCATAACGCCCATGCGTTTCCAAACCAGCGGCGAGCTTCGCGCCAGAGCGAAAAGGCGAGTACGGCAGTAGAAAACGCAATTTCCAAACGAACCGAAGCTCGGGACGCGGAAAACAGCAGCATCCAGGCCGCCTGAACGACGTAGAAGACCGGGGGCCAGTGTCCAAACGCGACTTTCGGATAGTGATGATAGTACTGCTCGGCGAACTTCAGAGGCGAGAAAGGATGGGGGCCGGTCACGTACTCCCGCAGCATCAGCGAGGTCACATAATGGGCCGGCTCGTCGGGGTAGGCATTGAATTCGCTGCCGAAAGCTCCATTCAAAACCTGCAACAGGACGGCGAGCGCGAAAAGAGCTGCCAGAATAGCGACTTGCATCCCGGTCGAAGACCAAGAAGGTTTCCATAGCCGCAAGGAAGGTTGGATAACCAGTCCGGTTGCTTCAACGTTGGCGCTTTTCATTGCGGTCGCTGTATGGCTCGGCGACAATCCTAATGCCTCGCGCGGGCTTGCGCTATTTCTGAGTGTGTCTCGTAAAGCTGATTTCCTATGGAGGTCCAATCATAGCGCTTTACGACCAGTTCCCGGGCAGCTGCGGTTAAGCTTCGGCGAAAAACGCAGTCGGTCACAATCCGTTCTAGCGCGTTGAGCATCTGCTCTTCCGAATCCGCCAGCAGGATATTTTTGCCGTCTTCAACCGCTATTCCTTCGGCGCCCAAAGTCGTCGAAATGACAGGCACACCCATAGCCATCGCTTCGAGTATTTTTAGTCGAGTTCCGCCACCGACCCGCAGCGGAACCACTACCGCGAGGGCCTTGGCATAGAAAGGACGGACATCCGGGACCGTGCCCGTCACTTGAATTTTGTCGCAAGCAAGCAGCCGTATTTCGCGCCCTGGTGAGCGGCCCACAATCGCGAATTCGAGGGTGGGAAAGCGCCGGGCTACCGCCGGCCACACCTTTTTGGCAAACCAGGTAACAGCGTCGATGTTGGCGTGATAGTCCATCGAGCCAACAAATAACAGGGTCGTTCCGGGATGTGTTGCTTCCGAGTAAGCGAAGGCCGACGTATCCACCCCGTTTGGGATAACCGTAACATTGGCTTCAGAGTTGCGTTCCAGCAATTTAGCTTTTTCCCGTTCGCTCACGACAGTGTGGGCATCACAAAGCGTCACTAGTCGAGTTTCCAGCCTATCGAGCAACTTGGCCGTTCGCCTGGCTGTCAGCTTCTTGGGCAGGCTCTTCGTTTCGGAAGCATAGCGAGACATCAACTCCGAATCCACATTATGCCAGTCCAGTAAGACTGCCGGGCGACCCGGGGCGGCACGGATTATTTCGAGGTATGAGAAGAGATTGCTAGTTTCCAGTTGGACGGCATCGAAGGGACGCTCCTTGAGCACAGAGCGTAAGCAGGCTTTCACATCACCTGACGCATAATTGAGTACAGTAACTGGGACCGGTCCGACCATACCGCGCAGGACCTTGCCGGGTGTATAGGCGCGGTTCCTGCGGGCCGTCAGCAGCTCTTCGAAGAGACGGGCTTCGGGAGGGTTTTCGACGGAGTCCCCGCGTTGCAGGATGCGGAGAAGAGTCACCGGGCAACGTTTTGCGAGGGCAACGGCTAAATGAACGTTTCGTAGCCTGGAGCCGGAGTTAACCGGCCAAAGCTGCTGGGGACTGAAGAAGAGAATTCTCAAATGGCGCTTTCACATATTAGTGAGGGGATTCACTCGAACCTTCTCGTATTTTACACGTCATTATGACGAGGCTCTTTGGGCAAAAATCACTCTAAAATCTCGCGAGTTTGATGGAAAACGGAGATGCTTGGCAGGAGATCTATTTGCAGCGATCGGTTGTGCGAAAAGCGGTCGTGGCGACAACGCTCGCGAGCCTACGGTCGATCGGAGGATTTTCGCTGGCGGCGAACTCGCAGCGCCGCAAAAACAGCCTGCTCATCCTTTGCTATCACGGAATATCTCTGCAAGATGAACATAAGTGGTGGCCTCATCTGTTTATTACGCCAGAGCAGTTCCGGCAAAGGCTGGAATGCCTGCGGCGAGTAAAGGCATCGGTCCTGCCACTCGGAGAAGGGCTGATCAGGCTGCAAAACGGGTCGCTGCCGCCGCGGAGCGTGGTCCTCACTTTCGATGACGGATTTTCCGATTTTCTGGAACACGCAGTACCACCACTCTCTGAATTCGGTTTCCCGTGCACCCTCTACTTGACCACTCACTATTGTGGCTACCGCTTGCCGATCATCAGCCTGGTCCTCGATTATTTGCTCTGGAAAGCTGGGAAACATTCGATCCGGATGCCGGAATTAGGCATGGAAAAGCCACAGCCGGTCCAGACTCATGACCAGCGTCAAAGTGTAGTGAAGCACCTGCTCGAGTTCGCCGGGCAAAGAGAAATGAGCACTGTCAATAAGAATGAGGTGGCGCAAATGGTTGCCAGCAATCTGGGCGTAGACTATCAAGCCATTCTCCAGCAGAGAATTCTGCAGATCCTTAGCCCTTCCGAGGTGACGAGAGTGGCTAAGGCCGGCTTCGACATACAACTGCATACTCACCGGCACCGAACACCTATAGACCGCGCGCTCTTCCTCGCGGAGATCGAGGACAATCGCCGGCGCATTATCGACTTATCGGGAAAGAACCCGGTTCACTTCTGTTATCCGAGCGGCCATTACTCGCCGGGATTCTTCGGATGGCTAAGCGGCGCTGGCGTAAAGAGCGCTACTACTTGTGACTCCGGTCTGGCGCTGCGCGGTTCACACCCGATGAAGCTGCCCAGAGTGCTCGACGATAGCGGTATGAACGCGCTCCGTTTCGAGAGCATACTTGCCGGGCTATTTGTCTGAACGGGTGGCCAGAGCGCACTGCCGGTTGCGCGGTTTGCTTTCCTAACCTCGACTACCGTCGCCTATGAACTGCAAACTCGCGAAAATGAGTTTGCTGCTACGCTCAGGGCATGCGCGCTTGCATTTGCGCTCTGCTGCTTTTCTGGTTTCGAGCGCCTGTGCATGGCCAGGCCTTGACGGGCCAGCTAGCGCCAGTCTTCACGCGCGACATTGCGCCCATTATCTATGCAAAGTGTGCGCCTTGTCATTATTCCGGCGGTCCGGGTCCGTTTCCTTTAACTTCTTTCGAAACGGTCAAGCAACAGGCGCATCAGATCGCGGCCGTGACACGCAGCCGCTACATGCCTCCGTGGCTGCCCGAACATGGCTACGGTGACTTTGCCGATGAGCTGCGTTTGACGGACGAGCAGATTGGGCTCATTAGCGCATGGGTCGCGCGTGGCGCGCCGAAGGGAACCGCACCCGAGGAAGTGACGGCCCCCGCCGTGCACGATGGCTGGCCGCTCGGAGCGCCCGATCTCATCGTAGAAGCTCCGCGAGCATTCGTTGTTCCCGCAAGCGGCGCGGACGTTTTTTGGAACTTTGTGCTGACGCCGCGAATTAG
>CAWIFY010000011.1:0-12187 GCA_963835255.1 Terriglobia bacterium
AAGACTTCTGAGTTTGGAAATCAAGGCCTTGGAGGCCACTTTTTTCACAGCAGACTCAAGCCCTCCACATTTTGTTCACATCCTCATTCGGGAAGCCACATACCGAGAGGTGAGTTCCTCTGCTTGAGGCTGCCGATGTATTTTGATTCGTCGTACATCACTCCCTCTTTCCAGCAGCGGAACAGAATACGTTGCCACTTGAACGCCAAAGCGCGAAGTGCGGCATGGTGGCGCTTGCCGACTGCACGGAGTTGATCGTAATAGACCCTCGCCCAGCGGCAGCTCTTCATTGAATGCTGCGCCCACTCATGAAAGGTCTGCCGCAGAAACTTAGGACAGGCTCTGCGGAATTGAATGATTCGAGTTCGGCCACTCGCTACAGTCACGGGCGCGATCCCGGAAGCGCATTGCATCTCATGAGCATTCTGGTAACGCTTGCCATTTCCCATCGCTGCTAATAAGCGCGGTGCCATGACCGGCCCTGCTCCAGGCAACGATTGAGCGATTGCCCAACACGGATGCCGACGACTGGTTTCAGCAATGGACGCGTCAAACGTTTTGATGCTCGTTTGCATCTGTTTCAGCAAATGCAACCAACGCGGTCACTTCCAGAACATAGGTGTCCACCAGCACCGAATCCTGTACAGCCGGAATGGCCTCGCTCACCTGTTTTGCCCAGGCTGTAGCCTCTTCTGCAGTGCGCCGGTGTTGACGCAGGAACGTCTCCAGTGTCTTGCGTTGCGCTTTTTGCAACCGCTCCAGTTTGGGCCACTTGGCCAGCAGATCGAGAACCGGTGCTGCTCCGACATCCTCAAACAATGTCAGTACTTGTGGGAAGTAGACCTTCAGGCGTGCGGAGAGTCGATTGCTATGCCGCTTCTTCTCCTCCACCCAGTTCCGGCGTTGTTCGACTAACATCAGCAGTCGACGAGTTGGCTCGTCGTCTTGCTGCAAAGGATGAAGGCGATCTCGATGGTGTACCAGCAAGTCGAGCAGCAACTCCCCATCGGCAGGATCACTCTTGCTTCCGGACGGGTACAAGGCTTGACGAAATTGCCCAGCGGCTTGCGGATGGACCGGATAGATCTCCACGCATTCGTATTTCAAAAGCATCCAGACCACAGCCCCGTGTTTTTGCTCGATGGCGACGCCTATTCGCCGACCATTCGATCGGCTCATCAACTGACCAATCCAGACATCCAACGCTTCTGGCGTTTGCTCCAGGCGCCCTCGCTCGCGCTCTCCCGTGTCGGTCCATTGGAGTACCCAAACGTGTTCTTGGTCTCCCCAATCGAATCCAACCCAGGCTGCATAGTGCTGGCCGCAATCCTCGTTATCTTTTTGCTTCATATACCTTTTGCTCCGTGATCACTTCCGGCAAGCCGGCCTCGCATTTCCAAAGGACTTATAGATGTCGTGCTGTAGTCCAGCGACAGCTTCTGAGAATTCGTCTAAGCGAAGCACATCCTACCGCTCGAGGGTCTTTACGAAAACATCAAGTGTTAGTCGGCATTATTCGTAACAGCGGGACGCCTGCTCTCTATACTTATTCCTCACGTTCCACTGCTGTCACGGAACGGGATCGGAACAACTATAGAGAACTTTTCCACAGCCGCGGCGAGCGACGGCTGTTGATATCTAGCTTATTGAGCCAACTCCTTGGCTCGACTATAAGTCGGCAATGGTGAGATTGGTCTCCAACGACGTTCGACTAGATTACCCTTTTCCGGATCAGCCAATGTGTGCCGATCCTTGTGCCCGGAAAACCCGCTTTCCGGAAACAGAGGTCGCGAAAGAGATCGCGGTGGTCGTTAAGGGGTTTATCGAAACTGCAGCAAGTTTCCGGATTGCTGCTGGACGGGCTAGCATGTACTAACTGGAAATGCCTGTCCAGTGCCGTCGAAGCTCCGAACCTGAGGCGTCGCTTAACTGCCCGAATATGCCATGAATGCCCCTTCCCTGCGGCTTCGACTTTTGGCGTCAGGAGCAGGGAGACTTAGCGTTACGGCAGTGAAGTGCCGGTCCACTACTTCAATCCGTTTGACAAACTGGCGGGCCAAGTGCTTCCGTTCCTTCAGACTCAGAAACTCATATTCGGCAAATACTGAAGCAATCAATCGAGCTGTTTCCCGAACGTTTGCGGCCGACCGAAGCGCTTTCTGTTGCTGGTCCTTGCTCGCCAGGGCACTCCAACTCCATATTTCCGCATCGATATGGCGTGCTTCGGTGGCTACCTCCTCATCTGAAAACACGCCCTTCAATGTGAGGTTGAGCAATCGCTGCTTCTCTGCCGTTAACCGTTCGAGTTCTGTCGAAGCCTTCGCCACCATTTCGTCGATTGGCGATTTTTCCGGCGGCTCCAGCGCCTTCTCGATCAGGGGACTCAAGACAGTTGGCTGCAGGAACATCTCCGAGACGAGCGCGCTCAGTGAGTAATCCGTAACTTCCCGGCTCAGCTTCGGTGCGCCGCAACCCGATCCGCCCTTGTGCTGGCTCCGGCAGTAGTAAATATCCAACCATTTCTGCCGCCTACTGCGTCGGGATCCTTTGCTATACATCCGTTCCCCACAACGGCAGTACAGAAGGCCCGAAGCTTCAAACCTGCTTTCTTCGGACCGCGAGCTGATCCAGGTCTTTCGGCGCTGCCCGAGAATTGCTTGCGCTTGCGCGAACTGCTCTTCGGAAACGAGTGGCTCAATATCGAGTTTCACTTGCAACGGTTCTACGCGCCGGATCTTTTTTCGATCTGCCTGGCGGCCGTTCCGTGACGGCCGCTTTTCTCCACGTTTGTGGCTGTAGAACCGATGGCCCGTCCGCAACCTGTTTCGGCGCTTCGGCATGGGCGAAGTCCATCAGCTCTACGCGCCTTTGGCCGAGTGGCAGATGGAGCGTTTACCAGCACGATCGGAGGGCTACAGTCTGGATCTGGATTCGACTGTCTTTGAGCGCTATGGCGAGCAGGAGGGCTCGCTCAAGGGACACAACCCGCGCAAGTACGGGCGTCCGAGCCATCATCCTTTACTGGCGGCGATAGCCGAGGCTCACTTCCTACTCCACGGTTGGCTGCGCAGCGGTAACTGCGGGCCAAGCCGCGGAGTAGTGGAGTTTCTCAAAGAAGCTTTGGCGCTGTGGCAGCAGCGTCAAACCATCCGCGTGGTGCGTGCCGATTCGGGCTTCTTCGATGACGAACTGCTCAGCTTTTTAGAAGAGCGCCGTCTGCCCTACATTGTAGTCGCACGCATGACCCCATGGGTGAAAGGTGCCGTACAGCGTGTCGAGCACTGGCAGGAACTGGATGAAAACTACGCTGCCGGTGAATTTAGCTTACGGCTTTGCAGCTGGCACACGGAGCGGCGCTTCATCGCCATACGCGAACGCATCCGCGAATCACGCCAGAGCATAGGCCGCAAGCTGATTGATGTACCGGGCTACACGTTTCGAGTTTTCGTGACCAGCCAAACGCAAGCCGCCGAGGAAGTCTGGCGCGATTACAACCGGCGGGCCGATGTTGAGAATCGCATTGCTGAACTGAAGCACGACCTCGGTGCTGATGGATTCTGCATGCAGAAGTTCTTTGCCACCGAAGCCGCGTTCCGGGCCGTGCTGCTGGTGTTCAATCTGCTGGCCGAGTTTCAGCGGGCAGCCGGTTTGCCCGGCTATCGAGAGCCGGCCACCCTCCGTACCCAGGTGCTGACTTGCGGAGCCATTCTCGGCCGCGCAGGCCGACGTTTGGTCCTCCATCTATCGGAAAGTTGGGGAGGTCTGAAGGCCAGAAGCGTCTTGCTCGACAACATCTTGCGTTGGCAAATCCCAACTTCGCCGAAGTTCAATCCAGCACTTCGCACCTGAGCTCTCGCAATCCCCCCAACTCTCCCATGCGACCTTTAATTTCGGAATTCAGGCTTATGGGGCGCAGCAGAACCTGTGATCTTACGAACAGGAGTGGTAATGCAGAGGTCTGCAAAATCTGGATTCCCCAGTTCGATCCTGGGCCGCGCCTCCAAGTGCCTCTGTGAGAAGACCTTACGATCAGTGCCAGTTGCCCAAGGCCGAGCGCAAAGCCAATCCCGAACTCCTCACCGCCAACGCCCTTTCGCCCATTGATAACGCCCTCGAGGCGGCAGTGCACGGGCAGGTTCCCACCGTAATGTGGATGGATGGCGGAACAGCGACAGCGCCCGTGATGTCAACGCCTTCTAGCTTGAGGTATGCAAGATCCGTGCAGGCTTGCTCTGCTTGCATATAGGTGCGGCCAGTGCCGTGCAAGAATTTGCCCCAACAAGGAGCAACGGTCTGAACTGCTTCATACACATCCTGTTTCGTATAGATTTGGCGTCGGTCAAGCTCACAATTCGTCGGGCCGGAAAAGAGAGACTACCAGAAATAACTAGCAACAACGGACGGACGGCCCGGTGTCTCGCGAACGATCTGTGTGTGAATGACGAACTGAACATTGCGTTTGGGCCAGCCAACTGGCGCCCGCTGCAGCGCACCTTCTAATTCTTCGCGGGAGGTCAAAAACTCGCCGGCTGCCCTGGTGCCGTACTGCGTGATGCCTGCGGCGGCGAGCAACACTTGGCCCGTTTCCGAACTGAAGACACGGGACACAATCGCATAGTCTTCCGCTGTTTCACCGTCCGCACCGACATTTGCGAGAGCCCATACCCGATTCTGGCCGCCTCGCTCGCGAATTGATGGGTAGTTCGAAAAGACAAACTTCAGGTCGCGGGTCGTCTCGAGAGTCCATTCATTATTGAAAGCACCGATGAGGACTGCCGACGAGTAACGCAGGTCGACAAACGACAGTTCGCTTCCAAATCGGAGTTGATATGGCTTATCGTGGCGGGCAAGCAAGCCGCACAGCAGGGCCGTGGCGTAGCCGTCTCCAATAGTTATGAACTGGTTTTGTACAGGAACGAGCTCCGAACTTTCGATACTGTCTCGCATTGTGCAAGGAGCGGTTTCGGTTCCGAGTAGGCCTGAGACGTGCGGAATACTGCTCTTGTCGGCAGGCGTATGACAACGCAGGCGATATGCAGGGCTATCGGCGTTATAAATCGTGATCGCTTTTGAACTCGCAAGAGCAGGGGCCCAGAATTCCTCGAACCTCGTGTGTTTGTTCGACAACCAAACCGCCCAGACTACTCCCGCAGCGATCATGAGCACGAGCGGCGAGCTGAGCGCTGCGATCATCCATCCATGCCCGTGACGACTGGGTAGCGCGAGTGCTTCCGATCGCGATAAGAACGGGCCGTGCCCCAACGAAGTCTGATCCGCGTTTTCGAGCGAGCTGTCGATATGCTCTTCCTGCGCACCGCGCAATATCCGGAACATTGCGTGGTATCCGCCGGTGGGTATGTCTATCCTGGCCATCCCCGGCAGCCAGGCGTTGCTTTGGTAAAACTGCGCCAAACGCTTTCGGACGTCAGCCGCCCTGACGCGCACAATAGGATCACTGGCGGTGTCGTAATCCGGTTTGCGCCCGAAAACTGTTATCCCGAGCACGCGTTCCTTCAGCAAATCATGTTCGAGATTAAGCGTATGCGTGACGATGTGCTGCAGAAGGTCGCGGCACTGTGGGCTGGTGCGAAATGGGTCGCTGGCAAGAATGGTTGCCAACGTAGATTCAATCCGCTCACGCGAGCATTCGCCCGAGGCAATCGTCGCGTTCTTCGCCGGCTGATAACGTTCCATTCAGGGTTAACGGAACCCTTCAAGGTAGTTTACCTCCGGTGTAACGGCCCGGCAAGTATTTGAAAACAGGTCGCGATACCGAAGACTACTGTCAAGCACCTGCTGAGGACATGAAATCTGCCGTAGGTTGGGGCATGCCAATTCGGGTGCGTGTTTCCAGTTACGGTAAGCGCAGGTATCAGAGCGCGCGGGCGCGCGCGGCTCACCGCCGGCACCCCGGTTTATATACAAGATTTGCGGCTGTCGCACTGCTCTTCTGCTTCTTCTGCGTGCAGAGGACGTACGCCCAATCGCAGGCGTTTAGCGCCTCACTTTCCGGAATCGTTCACGACGCTTCAGGCGGTGCCGTACCGGGCGCCCAGCTTACGTTAAGCAGTCCATCCACCGGCACGACTCGAAAATTTACGACGGACAATGCCGGGCGATATACTTTTACGCTGGTCCCGCCCGGAACATATGTGCTGACGGCGGAACACCCGGGGTTCAACAAATATGTCCAGCAGGGAGTTGCGCTGTCTCTTGGCCAAGCAGCCGACCAAGACGTGACACTCACAGTGGGCGCGGTGAACCAGGCGATTACCGTATCCGCTGAAGCCCCTTTGCTCACCACCGACAATGCGAATCTGGCAGCCGACGTCAATCAACAGCAAGTTCAGCAGCTTCCTTTGAACCTGCGGAACGCGTTTGGATTTGTCCTCCTGAATTCCTCGGTTAACAACAGTTCGGAATATCAGGTCGTACAGGCGCCAGGATCACAAGACACTGCCGACCAGGACATCTCGTTCCTGAATTTTGGTGGTTCGTATTTTGGGACGACCGCCTTTCTGCTCGATGGCGCGTGGACCACTGCCGGAGATTGGGGCGGGGTCATTTACGTCCCATCCGTCGATGCGGTTCAGGAAATGAAGGTTCAACAGAATGCCTTCACAGCCCAATACGGCTGGAGTTCGGGAAACGTCGTCAACATTATTACGAAATCAGGTACGTCCAGCTTCCACGGCGACGCTTTCGAGTTCCTCAGAAACAGCGACCTGGATGCCAACAATTTCTTCAACAACTTGAATGGCCTGCCCCGGCCGCCTTTTAGGCGCAATCAGTTTGGCATCTTTGCCGGCGGCCCGCTATACATCCCCGGCGTATACAAACAGAAGAATAAGACGTTTATCTTTGGCGGCTATGAAGGGCTTCGTCAGAGTACGCCGCTGACTTATATCAGCACCACCCCAACGGCAGCGATGAAATCGGGAGACTTCTCCGCCTTGCTGGGGCCGCAAATCGGCACAGACGCGCTTGGCCGTCCGATTCTGAGCGGACAGATCTACAATCCGTTTTCCACACGTCAGATCACAGCTGGGCAAGTGGACCCGGCTACCGGATCGGTTGCTACCCAGACGGGCTACATTCGAGACCCCTTTCCCGGGAACATCATTCCCTCGGGCCTCATCGACTCCGTTGCCAAGAATCTAGCTGCCTATTTTCCGAATCCAACTTCGTCCAGCCTCGTCAACAATTTCAGTGCAACTGCCGCGGCGCCGGCCGCTTCCGATGAGTACACGGTACGAATCGATCACAACATCAGTGACAACAGCCACTTATTTGGTCGCTATTCATATAAAGACGAGTTTAAGCAGGTGACAGGAGACTTCTATGGAAATTCGCCCGCCGGGCCCGGGAGGTCACAATCCGAATAACCGCTGGAGTCTCGGACTCGGATTTACCCATATATTCAATCCGACAACTATCTTGAGCGCGAATTTTGGACTTGACCGCTGGGTGGAAGGTAACGTCGTCCAGGGCTATCCATTCAATCCGTCGGCCCTCGGGCTTCCGTCGGTTCTCGACGGGATTTCGAATCAGTTTCCAGTGATCACGACGACTGGGGCTACGGGGCTGGGACCCCAGAATGGCTCAGGGGAAGGCGCCTTTCCTCGCAACGATGGCACATACTCCGTGGATGTCAGCAAGGTCTTAGGTGCACATACTCTTTCGATGGGCTTCATCGGAGTAGTTTTGCAAACGGGTGGAGGCCGAATAATCCCCACCGCGTTTAGCTTCTCCCCAAGCTTCAGTAGCCGGTCCTGATCCGATCAATCCGACAGCAAGCACCGGCTACGGGGTTGCCTCGCTTCTGCTGGGAACCGCGAGTAGCGGATCGACTGGGATTGCAGCTTATCCCTTTAATTCAAAACATTACTATGGCGGCTACTTGCAAGACGATTGGAAGGTGACTCCCAAGCTCACACTGAATCTGGGAATACGATATGAAATCCAGACCGCACCCACCGAACGACACAACGGGCAAAGCTACTTCGATTACAGCGCGGTCAATCCTATCAGCCAAGCTGTTGGAGAAACGGCCTACGGTGAAGTGGTTTACAACGGTGACGGGAACCGAAGGGGCCTTTACAACATCAGTTACCTCAATTTTGCTCCCCGTGTCGGTTTGGCGTACCAACTTACCAACCATTTCGTTCTGCGGGCCGGATACGGCGTTTTCTATATTCCGGCGTACTTCGGTGGCGGACCAAACCCCGGCTACTCACAATCGACGCCATTTGTGGGGTCTCTCAACGGAATCACTCCGTTCGATACTCTGAGCAATCCGTTCCCTTCGGGCATTCTGCCCGTGACCGGCAATGCACTTGGCGCTCTGACGAACGTAGGCTTCTCGACCAGCGCCGTCGGAAAACTCGCGTCCGACTCCCTATACGGAGCAATGGATGTTTGACATACAGTATGCGATGACCCCGAACGACTTGATTGATGCGAGCTACGTCGGCAACCATGGGGTAGATATCCTAACGGAAGGAGTCAATTATGACCAACTTCCGACTCAATATCTTTCACTTGGAAATCAACTCCTCAATCCGGTGGCAAACCCCTTCTACGGACACATTGCCAATAGCGGTTGCGGCCTAAACCAGCCGACAGTTCCACATGGCCAGCTTTTATTGCCGTACCCCGAGTTCTGTAGCGTCTCCGATTCTCAGACTCCGGCGGGATTCTCGCATTACAATGCACTCGAGCTGACCTATACCCACCGCTTCAGCAAAGGTCTAAGCCTCCTCGCCTCCTACACCTGGTCTAAGTTTATTGACGACACAGAAGGTACAACCGGCTGGGCACAAACTGGAGGCGACTTCTTCCGTGATAACTACAATCTTGCTCTCGAGAAGTCTGTTGACGCCAACGACATTCCGCAGAGCCTGGTCGTGAGTTACATTTACGAACTTCCCGTCGGGAAGGGCAAGGCGGTCGGCAGCAATATGGGTGCCGTATCGAACGCAATCCTCGGCGGATGGCAGGTCACCGGAATTACTACCATTAAGGACGGCTTTCCGCTCTCGATCAGTACTACTATCAACAATGCGTGCGGATCGTTTGGCTGTAATCAACGTCCTAACGTGATCGGCAACCCAGGGATCAACAATCCCAGCATATATGAGTGGTTTAACACACAGGCATTCGCTCAGCCTGCCGCGTACACCTTCGGTAACGCAGGGCGGTACTTGTCATACCTCCGGGCGCCTGGTCTCGCGCGAATGGGACATCGGAATTCAGAAATGGTGGAACTTTGCCGAGTCTGCAAGGCTGCAATTCCGTGCCGAGATGTTCAACGCGTTCAATCGTGTAAACCTATACGCTCCGAATCAGCAGTTCGGCAACCCGGCTTTCGGAACTATAACCGCAGCGTACCCGGCAAGAGATATCCAGATGGCGCTGAAGCTGTACTGGTGAAACCATCTAGATTACTAGTGCTCGCGCTGGCCGTTTTTGGGGTGGCCGGCGCGCAGGACACAACACAGGCAACTCCATCTTTTGAACAGCTGATTGAAGCTGCTCAGCAAGCGCAGCGGCAGAACGATTTGCGTTCCGCAGCGCTCCGGTACGCAGAAGCGCTCAAGCTACGTCCGAACATACCGGAGTTGCATGCAAATCTCGGAGTGCTGGAGTACCAGCTTGGCAATGCATCCGCTGCGGCGCGTGAATTTCAGACGGCTCTGCAAGCCAAGCCATCGTTGTTCGTGCCGAACCTGTTTCTCGGGATTGAATATCTGAAAGAAAACAACGTTTCCGCCGCACTGCAGTATCTTACCCGAGCGGAGCACATCAATGCGGGGGATCTTGAAGTGAATCTTTCGCTCGGGCGAGCTTACGCGGCACTGAATAAAGACAGCGACGCAATTGCCGCATACTCGAATGCTCTTGCCATCCAACGCGATAACGAGGATGGCTGGTACGGGCTGGGCACAAGCTATCTGGATCGCGCAGAATCTCTGGCTGCGCTGTTTGCGAAGAGGTATCGGGATTCGGCGGCATTTCGCGCGCTGACGGCGAACTACTTCGACGAACAAGGGAAATACGATCGCGCCATCGCCGAGTACCGCGCGATCGTTGCCAGCCCCGATGTTCCTGCCTGCTCGCGCGCTTGGCTGGGATTCACGCTGCTTCACAGCGGGCAAGTCAGTCAGGCGGAAGAGCAATTCAACGCAGCGTTAGGCACGCACGATTGCCGGACGTTGGCGCGCATCGGTTTGGCTCGCGTGGACATGGAAAACAGCAGGACGGCGCCCGCCAGCGCGATCCTGAAGCAAGCGGCAGGACAGGAGCCCCGAAGAGTTTCGTGCCAACGCCTTTGAGTTTTGGAGGGACTTGCCGCCGGAGAAGGCGCGAGCCTTCGAACAGGCTCTGAACCTAAGAGCGCCAAGTGAAGAGTTGAAAAGCGGCGCTGGAAGATGCTTCATCCGATGACCTCCCACGAGCTTACTTGTCAGGCCACTACCGGAGTGCAGCCTTACTCGGCGAGAAATCCATTACAGCCGGAAATGCTGGCCCCAACATTCTGTATTGGACGATCAGAGCCGACCAGCGAATGGGAGTGATCGCTCTTTCGCAGGCCGTCGCCGTCGCTCCTCGTTCGATTCGGATTCATCTGCTGTTGGGCGATTTGTACCGCCGAAAGGGGCAGTATCCGGCTGCGCAGCAGGAATTCCAGGACGCGCTCAAGCTGGACGAGAAGCAGCGTACCCGCTCTGCTCGGGCTGGCTACCACTCTGTACCTCAACGGCGATCTTGCGTCGGCGGAACACGAAGCTGCTCAACTCCTCGCGTCCAAGCCTGACGATTCCGAGACCAGATTGCTGATGGCGGAAATTCTCTTGGGCCAACAGCGCTACACGGACGCCTATAAATACGTCGACCCGTTCCGGCGGGCAAGCCTGATTTTCTGGCCGAGGTCCACGGTCTACGCGGAAAGATTTTTGCGGCTACGAACCGACCCCAGGAGGCGATTGCTGAATTGAAGCAAGCAGTAAATAACGATCCGCAAGGCGACTTTACCTACGTTCTTGCGCGGCAGTACCAGGTTTTAGGAGACAAACAGTTGGCCGATGCGGCGTTTCAGCGCTCAAAGATGCTTAGACAAAAATTCCATGAACGTGCGAGCTACAAATTCGAAGAGGTGCGCAAAACTAAATGCAGATTCTTCCTTCCGCGCTTGAGGCGATTGTTCCTGGTGGCGTTTTGCCTGGTAGCGGCGGGCGCTGCTTTCGCAAACGGCAGGTATCAGGTTACATCAGTCGCTAAGGACGCGCACGGAGTTACGCTTACGCTTTCAACCGGCGTTATGCGGGTGGAAATATGCACGCCGACGGTTATCCACGTATCGGTCAGTCCGTCGAGCGAAATTCCCGATCAACTTGTTCCGGTAGTGATTCATCACTGGGATCCCGTTTCGTTCCGTTACACGGAGTCCGGGGAGACTTTGAAGATCGACACCGGCAGAATGCAAGTGAAGATTGCGCGCTCTAGCGGGCGCGATCTCATTCGCTCGACCACGCTGGGCAGACTGTTTTGAGAGAAGCGGAAGATGGTAAAGCGTTGCAGCCCACAGAAATCCTCGGGGAACACGAATGGAAAGTAGGACAAACATTCGTTGCGAGCGATGACGAAGCAGTCTACGGACTGGGACAGCATCAGGAGGGGTGGCTCGACGTTAAAGGGATTCCGGTTCGCCTCCAACAGGCAAATACAAATATTTCGGTGCCCTTTCTGCTCTCGACCAAAGGTTACGGCTTGTTATGGAACAACCCATCCTTGACGGATTACGATCCGGCGGAACAGGAGATTCCAATAGATCCGCAAACAGGGGAGGGCACATTTCAGACCGGAGCTGCGGGCACGTACGGATTTCTCATTGTGAGCGATTTGCACGACCGCTTAACTCTGGACGTCAATGGCACGCACGTCGTCAACATACAGAACATGTGGGTGCCGAACTCGGCGGGCGGCAAGATTGAACTTCCCGCTAACACGCCAGTGCAAGATCAAAGCGGCAGGCGGCCGCACGGGTGTTCGGGCGTATGTGCGCAGGCCCTCAAATACGACTCAGTTCCTTTCCACTGCCGGCCACGCGATTGATTATTACCTCTTCTACGGTCCGGATCTGAACCGCGTTGTGGCCGAATACAGAGAAGCAACCGGAGAGGCGCCG
>CAWIFY010000012.1:0-22275 GCA_963835255.1 Terriglobia bacterium
TGCGGCCAGTCCAGCCGCCCGGCTAAAGAAACGCCGCCGATGCAGGTTGATTGGATCCATATCGGTTAGAAGAACAGGCGGATTCCTAGTTCTAACATCCTGGAAAAATTCGCCTGGGAGTTGATTGCGCCGAATCCGGCCGTTCCGTAAGTGGTGCTCGGCGCGTTAAACAAAGGCGTGTTGAAGGCATTGAGCAGGCCCGTGCGGAACTGCCCTTTGAACCTCTCGGTAATGCTGAAGATCTTAAAAAGCGACAAGTCCCAATTCGCCTGGCCGGGTCCTCGCATACCGATCGTGCGCGCAACGTTGCCGAACGTGAGAGCAGGAGCAAGGGAAAACGCTGCCGGATTGATGTAGTTGTTCAGTCGTGATTCAACGCTGCCTTGCGTCACGGGCGTAATCCCAGTCGCATTTGGCCGCTGCATCCCGAAACCAAACAGCGAATTGTTATCCGGACTTTGCGTGAGCTGAAGCGGGAACCCAGTCTGATAAATGGAAATCGCATTGAAGGACCATCCCCCAACCACAGCATCCATCGCCTTACCAGAGGAAGCGAGCAGTGCCTTGCCTTTGCCAAAAGGCAGTTCGTAGGTAAAGGAGTCGCCCAGCGGATCGGCGAATCGTAATAGGAGGGGGCCCATTCTCCGCGATGTTGTACGGATTCTGTGGAACCGCGGCATTTCCCGAATTCAGGAAGTTACCCGGTCCGCCGTTTCCTTCGTCGAAGCTGCGCGCCCAGGTAAGCGTCGTAAGGAAAGTCAGCCCATAACTCAGCCGCTTCTGCGCTTTTACCACCAGCGAATCATACTGCGCATATCCTGATCGCTCAAGCTGAGATTGATTTCTCCGAACTGAGGATGCGGAAGCAGAAGTTGGTAGCGGCCTACCTGCGCTCCGCCGAAATTGCTGGTGCTGCTCACGGCTCCATAGAGCGGATTGGCGACACTCTGCGTTAAGTAGTCGTAGCCTTGCGAAAAGTAAGAGGGATTGAGCGCGTTGATGTTCATATTGCCGCTCATGGTCGTCAGATGCGACGATCGGGAGCCTACGTATCCGAGCTCTAGCGCAATACCGGCAGGCAACTCCCGTTGCAAGTCAAGCGAGAATTGTTGCACCCGCGGAGACCGCGAAGCCGGATCTGCAAAACTGATGCTCTGACCAACGCCAGTCAGCGGCCCGAGCGTATTCCCAGCGGGTTTGTTCAAACCATTTGGGAACGGATTCGTAAGAGACGAGTTGGGTGTTTGATAGCCGTCCGTGGTGAAAGTGTTGGAGGTGGTGGCATAATAACCGGCCGTTTGTACAGGAGCGCCGATGCCGAACGGCGGAGCCCAGAACAATCCATATCCGCCCCGTAAGACAGTCTTATTATTCACTTGCCAGGCAATCCCCGCACGCGGCCCCCACTTACTCCAATTCGGATTTCCGATTGAAACCGGTGCGCCGTTTTGGCCTGCGAACTCCACCACTCCATTGGTGGTCAGCCCGCTTACCTGCGACTGGATAGGGTTTGGCGCGTTTCCAAGGAAACCCGTCACAATACCGTTATTCTGTTCCTGTAGTCCCGACTCGTGTTCCCAGCGTAAGCCATAATTCAAGGTGAGCTTACTGTTCAGCCGGAAATCGTCCTGAATATAAGCTCCGTAGTAACCTACAAAGTCGGTTAACTGAGTCGGCACGGTAATCGCCCCATCATGCGGAAGGCCGACCAACATATCCGCCAGATCCGCTCCCCCGGTTCCTTGCCCCGATTGGGTCCAGATACCATTGAAATTGAAGTCGCCGCCGCCTGCGCCATAATCGAGGCCGCTGGTGTTGACCTTTCTCCAATCGAAGCCTCCAGTCAGGCTGTGCCGGCCCAAGAACTTCGAGGCACTAACAGAGGCGTTGTAGGAATAGTGAACATAGTAGAAATCATTGTTCGTTCCAAGACCGCCCAGGCTGTTATAAACCGTAGACATTCCAACTAGCGGAAAGGTCGGCGATAACACCTCATTGGTATACGTGGGGCTGAAACCTAGAGTCGCTAAATTCAGGCCGGAGCTTACCTGATAACCGTAATTGGGAAAGCGATTGAAGCCGTAGCGCGCAGATAAAACCAGCGTGGGCGAGACCGTGAAAGTATTGTTCAACTGAGTTGCATTCACGTTGCGCAGAAGCCGCCACTGGTCCGGCGACGAAATGGAATTAAAGTAAGTGTTACCCGGCTCGAGCGAAAGATAGCTCAAGTAACTCAGATTGGCGTGCCACCAATCAGTAAACTGTTCATCCAATTTAGCGGTTGTCTGATGCGCGCGGGCCGGCAGGCTACTGGCGACAGTAAGATCATTGGCGCCGTAATATGCTGGCGTCGAAGACGGCTGAGCCAGGGTAGCTGCCATGGCAAGTCCCACCGGATTAAGCCTGGTAAGCGGAATGATGTTGTTTGCGAACTGAGTCCGCGTAAATGAACCATCCGGGTTTTTCACGGTGGATGCCGGATCTAGATCGCAAGCTGCGCTCCGCTTTTAGTGAAGGTCTGAGAGAAGTTTCCTTGTCTTTCGAGCGCCGTTGGCGTATACAACTGAGAAGAGTTCGACTGCGTATCGTCATATCCTTCGCGTGCCACCCAGAAGAAGGTTTTATTTTTTCCGTCGTATACCTTAGGAATCCATACTCTGCCTCCGAGCGCGAATGCGTAGGTGTAGTTCCATTGCGGAGGAAGCGTCAGCCCCGCCGCGTTGTTGAAGAAGTTATTCGCTGACCAGCCTGTCTGGCGGGTACTGCCGAAAGCCACGCCATGATATTCGTTCGCTCCGGATTTCAAAAGCGTGTTGAACATTCCCCCGCCCGTTCGCGCCATCGAAGCGTCATAAGTATTAGCCTGTATTTTCACTTCCTGCACTGCCTCGATGGTCGGAATAATCATGGCGCGATTATCGGCGTCTGTAATCGGCACGCCATCGAGCAGGTAATTGTTCCCGCGAACCGGCCCGCCCGCTATGGAAATCTGCGATGATCCGCTCTGGTCCTCCATCCGGTTGTAAGCAGGATCGCCCACCGGCATGACGTTCTGCGCCACCTTCGACATCATGAAAGGATTGCGCCCTAGATTCGGCAAATCTACCAGTTGCTGCCGGTCAATCACCTGGCCCTGAGAAGCATTCGAGTTCTCAACCATCGGCGTTTCTTCGGTTACGGTTACGCTTTGGGTGACATTGCCAACCTCGAGCTTTACGTCAAGGGTGACAAATTCCTGGGTGCCGATGGTAACTCCTCTCTGCTCGAACTTCTTAAAGCTGGGGCTCTCCGCCGAGACCGAGTAAGTTGCCGGATCGACATCGCTAAATACGTAAGTGCCATCGGCAGTGGTGAGGGTCGATCGAGGAACGCCTGTTCCGGTATTTGTAAGCGTGATTTTGGCGTTCGCCACAGCGCCGCCTTGCGGATCAATTACCGCGCCGCGCACGCCTCCCTGGTATGACTGTGCGCTCGCGAGCATCGCCAACGAAAGGCAAACCGCGGCCACTGCAATTTTCTGGAGGAGCTTTTCGTAAACTCGGACGTCCACTTCGAAACATGCAATCTCCTTGTTGAGAACTTCCTGGCGTATCTCTGCCACCGGCAGTCACACGTTGACGGGAAATAGGTCTCAACTTGGAGCGGACACCCCACGAAGGGCAGGAGGAAGAAAGCTGGATCCGAGATAGACCCGAGCAGTACACTTATCCCCTGAACTTGATTTCAGGAGTATAACAGCGCAAGTTGGTAGGCGTCTACTAAAAAGTTTGTATAAGGTATATACTGCGAATGTAGTTGCCGGTTGCTGTCTAGCCGATCTCCCTGTTGAGAGGCTGTCGTGCGTGCCCTTGTCTACTGCTCGTTACTAGCGTGCCTGCAGACCCTGTGGGGGTCTACTCCGACGTCTGCTGAGCCGCCTTCGGCTGTAACCGTACTGTTGAGCTACGAGCAGCCCTACTCCCGCTTGTCGTTCGAAGCGCTGCAGCAGCAACTCCAGCATGTGCTGAGCGATGCCGGTATAAAGCTGGAAGTGCGGGAACGCCAGAACGCAGCGCCGCACGAGCAATTCTCAGATTTATTTTTATTCCAGATGAAGGGCCGCTGCTCGATGAACGCCGTTCCTGTCGGGGCATTATCCGATGAACGGGGAGCGCTGGCGATGGCCTATTCGGAGGACGGGACCATTCTGCCGTTCGGCGAAGTAGAGTGCGATCGCGTGCGCCAATCACTTCAGCGACTGGTGGGCCGCGGTAATCCGGAAGCCTACCAGAGCGCCTTCGGCGCCGCTTTGGGCCTGGTGATGGCGCATGAAATTTACCATATGCTGGCTCATTCTCCGCATCACACCAGGCAAGGCGTAACCAAGGAGAGCTTGTCGGCGCGAGAGCTGCTAAACCGCGAACTGCCTCTGCCCGATGTGGCGCGGCTGGCGATACGGCAGACACTCGCGCGAGCGCACTGAAATTTCACGCGCGGCTCGCTTTTCGCCTTTTCGCGCTTGTCCCCGCAGTTGGTGCTTGGCGATCTTAAGCTGCAGGCAAAAAGAGCTTTTTGCCCATGCCGATTTCACCCCCCCGATTACTTAGCCGAGCTAAGTAACGTCACTCTTGACAAAGTGTCGGCCCACCAGGTGATTCAATAGCAAATAGAGGATTGGAAAAAGAGTAGTCCATTCGCTATTTTCATTACAGGGTGATACACTGCACTTGACGCAGCCCTCTAAGCGCCCGCTCTGTCGAAAGCGGCCTCCTGAGCTTTTCGAGGTACAGCCCATGTTCCGGCTCCACTACGTATTGAGCGGTATTTTCGTACCGTTTAAACTCAGGCACCTTTTCACGTACTAATAAACGAGGAGACTCTATGTCAGCTGTTTTGAGCGATGCACAAAGAGCCGATTTTCTCCGCCGCGGCTTTTCCCGGCGGAGCTTTGGACGAATCGCTACCGTTCTGAGTGCCGGAGCAGCACTGCCGTTTTACAACGAGCACGCTCTCGCTCAGCTTTCCATGGTGAGGGATATGCCGGCCGACGCCATCAAAATCAACGCCAACGAAAACCCCATGGGACCCTGTCCCGAGGCTGCCGACGCCATTTATAACGTTGTCAAAAAAGGCGGCCGCTACATGTATGAGGACACCTATAGGCTGGCAGAAGCGATGGCCAGCGTCGAGGGCCTTACATTCAATTACAAACCAGACGAGAGCTCCATCGAGATATTCGCCGGATCGAGCGCTCCGCTGCACCAGGCTGTGTTGGCTTTCTGCTCGAAAGACAAGCCTTTTGTCAAGGCAGATCCGGGTTATGAAGCCGGCGAGCGGGCGGCCAAATTCATCGGCGCGAAGGTCGTCAATGTTCCGTTAAGAAAGGGGACCTGGGACCACGACGTGAGAGGAATGCTCACGGCAGCACCTAATGCGGGGCTCTTTTATATCTGCAATCCAAATAACCCGACCGGCACGCTTACGAGCCACTCTGACATCGAGTATCTGGTAGCCAACAAGCCGCAAGGTTCGATTGTGATGATCGACGAAGCCTATATTCATATTTCAAAGAGCGCCGTGCCTTGCAATGACATGGTCACCGCCGGCAAAGACGTCATTATTCTGCGCACGTTCTCCAAGCTTTACGGGATGGCGGGCTTGCGTGCAGGCGCAGCATTCGGCCGCCCTGATCTGCTGCGAAAAATCACTCCATACAGCGCCGGAGCCATGCCGATTACGGCAATGGTGGGCGCAACCGCCAGCGTCCAGTCCAAGAATCTCATACCTGAGCGCCGCAAGATCATGACGGAAAACCGGGAGGATACATTCGAATTTCTGACATCTAAGAACGTCGAGTTCATCCCTTCCGAGAGCAATTGCTTCATGATCAACGTGAGGCGTCCCGGCGCCGAATTTTACAAGCAGATGGCCTCTCAGAACGTCTATATCGGCCGCGTCTGGCCGGTGTGGCCCGAATGGGTCCGCGTCACAGTTGGAAGCAAAGAAGATATGAATAAGTTTAAGACCGCTTTCAACAAAGCCTACAACGCTTGATCTCACGATAGTCCCTGCAAGGAGGCGCTTTATCGCGCCTCAATACTTCTCAATCAGGCTTTTAGCCCTCGTCTGGCGGAGCCTCCACTGCCTCGTCGCTGTTTTCAAACTCTGCAGAGGTAGCACTTTTGAAACTCTTCCGAATCCGATACACCTGGCGAATATTTGCGGGCGATGTCTTAGGCGCCTTGGTGGCCGCGTTGATTGCGTTGCCTTACGGTTTGGCCATGGCGAGCATGATGGGCCTGCCGCCGGTTTTAGGATTGGTGACATCGGTTGCCACTGCGCCGATCACCGCGCTTCTGGGACGCAATCCCGTTCTCATCGGAGGAACCGCAAGTGCCACAGTTCCTTTCATAGCGCAAGCGGTTCGTACCCAAGGCACTGGAGGCGCAGCCAAAATATGCATGGCCGCTTCCGTGTTCCTGCTGGTGTTCTGTTTCCTGCGACTCGGCCGGTACATTCAGCGAGTACCCAACCCCGTTGTTACGGGGTTTTCTTGCGGGATCGGAGCGATGATGATTCTCTCGCAACTAGGCGTGATGCTCGGCGTAAAGGCAGTCGTCGACCGGACGTCCAACAACATGATTCTTCAGAGTTGGCAGGTGCTCTCGCGCGTGGCGGAAACGCAACCGGGCGCGCTCATTATTAGCGGCGTCGTGATCGTGGTCGCTCTGATGACTGCCCGTCTATTCCCGAAAGCTCCTGCGCCGCTGATTGGGGTGCTAGCAGCAGTTGGAGTCTCGAGCATTTTCCGTTTTCACCAGCGGGAAGTGGGGCAACTGCCGCTCCAAATGCCTCCCTTCATCGGCTTTTCCTGGACTCCCGCGGACGTCGTAAACGTCATTCCCGCCGCATTAGGACTGGCTTTTGTTTCCGCGGTCAATTTGCTGATCACGTCACGCGTTGTCGAACACTTTCGTGGCCGGCACAAACAACTGAAGGGCTCCGACGCGGATGCCGAACTAGGCGCTTACGGCGTTGCCAATATGGTGGCCGGCATCTTCGCTGCACCCATGAGCGTGGGCATTCCCGCGCGCAGCCTGGCGAGCGTTCGCTGCGGAGCCACTACGCGCATGTCAAACCTTTTCCATGCCGCTTTCATCCTTGCGTTCATCGCATTGGGAGGTAAGTATATTTCGCATTTACCCATTCCCGCGCTTGCCGGAGTCACAGCTTACATTGGCATTTGCCTGCTGGAATGGGGCACGTGGCGAAGGTTACCGAAAATGAGCTGGGTCGATGCGCTTGGCTTTCTCACTACGGCTGCGGCCACGCTCGTGGTGAATGCGGTTTTGGCGGTCGCGGTAGGCTGCTCCTTCTATGTCTTTCGATATTTCTATTGCAAGGTTGTCGCAAACGGACAAGGGCCAGAGCAGGTCAAGAAAATAGCCGTCGGAGCCCCCTAGTACTAGCAGTTCAGTCCGCGCGTTAGTGAACAAGCTGTTCCATTCTTAACTCTGCACACGTTATCCTGCTAGTAGCCGTACGGGTAATCCAGTGCCGGGGATGCTCGTCTTGATCGCTGAGGCCGCGATGCCGCACGAGTCAGCGTAGCTGTAACACCTTCTTTGGAAGGTCACAGCCCGATTGAGATGAACCTCCGAATGAATCTGCCTAGCTTGAACCCAGTCCTGGACGGCCTGGCTCCGCTTCGGCGCCATAGCACTCGCTTTCTTTTCGCAGCGGCAGCGGTGGTCCTGGCGTTGGCACTCACTGCCGCTTGTCAATGGATTTTCGGTTCAACGGCGGCCTCGATTTTCGCCCTGGCAGTGATATTTTCAACCGCCGTCTTCGGTCTGATGGCGGGACTGTGCACTGTCTTTACGGCCGTTCTCGTCTTCGACTTTTTCTTTCTGCCGCCGCAGTTTAGTTTTACGCTGGATGCGGTTACGTTGCGAGTCGCGCTTGCATTGAGTGCCCTGGCCGGCTGTACACATGCGTTAGAGCGTCGCATCTCAGCCAATATTCGGAGTAAGATCAAGCCCCCACTTGGCATCCATGGCAATTTGGACGGCATTGAGAATGGAGAAGTTTACGGTTGGACGTGCGATGCCGATCATCCATCTCAACCGGTTCTGGTCACCATATTTTTGGATCGACGACCGGTGGCAAATGTTGCGGCCGTTTATCACCGGCCCGATGTAGCGGAGACAATGAGCTGCTCCGGATCCCATGGCTTTTATGTGGATCTAAGTCCGTACTTTCCCGTTAATCGCGAAGCGCTGATCGATGTACGGCTGCCAAATGGCGCTTCTCTCGTGAATGCCCCGGCAATAATGCGTGTGCCCGCGATCATGCCGCGCCGGCGCCGCCCGACTGTGCTCTTCATGCATATACCGAAAACGGCAGGTACCGCCGTTCGCGAGGCAATTGCCGCCAACTTCGTGCAATCCGAGATTGCCTATCTCTATCCGGGCCCCCCAGGCTTCCCCATAACCGATCTGAGCGCTTTGCCTTTAGAGCAACGTAGAGCCTTTCGTATTGTGATAGGGCACTTTCAGTTTGGCATGCATGAGGCGTTGCCGCAGGAATCTGAATACATCACCATTGTCCGGGAACCCTGTGCGAGGATCCTTTCGCAATATGCTTATCTGTTGCAGACGCAGCCTGAGCTGATCACCGACAGGGAGGGCCATGTGACGGGTCTCCTGGAGATTTTTGAGAAGCAGTTAACGGTCGATTTCGACAACGCGATGGTCCGTTGCTTCGGTGGCGTGGATGAACGTGAATTTCCGCCTGGCAGCTTGACCCAAGCTATTTACGAGCGAGCTGTTCGCCATCTGCATACGGCTTTCAGCTACGTCGGGCACCAGGAAACATCCGAGCAAAGTTACGAATGGCTGCGGCAGCACTATGGCTGGCACACGACTGACATGCTGCCGCAGGTCAATCTTGGAACCGTTCGAATGGCGCAAGAGCCGAATGCTGAACAGATGGCGGCCATTCGCCACTACAATCGCTGGGATTATCTTCTCTATGAGGAGATCCTTCGAAAGTTCCCTCGAGCAGTGGCTTCTTCTACTCGTGACGAGTGAAAGCGGATTCCCTTCCGCCGTCCAATTATGCTTCGACACCCTATGCTTGCTCTCGCAATCGCTTCGCCGGGCATAAATCATTTCTCCTTTGAATCGTTTATAATGGTTCGCTCGGTTTGAGAACGAGTCGCTTGAGTACTGTTCGCCGTTCTTATGCCGGAACTCCGGGGCGCGGAATATATACTCGAAAGGCAAAGAATTTTACTTTTCGGAGATTGTCACCATGCAGCTTCGCGTTCTGGCGTTCGTGCTTGCCGGCGGCAAAGGAACCCGCCTTTATCCGCTTACCAAAGAACGGGCGAAACCCGGTGTACCGTTCGGCGGGCGCTATCGAATTGTCGATTTCGTTTTGAGCAACCTGGTCAACTCCGGCATCTACTCTATCTACGTTTTGATCCAGTTCAAGAGCCAGTCTCTTCTACAGCATTTGCGCGAAGGCTGGGAAGTGAGCGGCTTGTTGAAGAACAACTTCATCATCCCCGTTCCTGCCCAAATGCGATCGGCTCAGGAGGACTGGTACCGCGGCACAGCGGATGCGATTTACCAGAACATCAACTTGATTGAGCAAGCCGATCCGCACGTCGTGGTGATTTTTGGCGCGGATCATATTTACCGCATGAACATCCGGCAGATGATCGAATTTCATGTGGAGAGGCGCGCCGGGGTGACCATTGCGGCGATTCCAGTGAAGAAAGAGTACGCGTCGGAATTTGGAGTCATAGAAACCACCCCGGAACACAACATTGTCGGTTTTCATGAGAAGAAGGCCAACGCGCCCACCATGCCGGACGATCCAGATCGAGTTTACGCGTCAATGGGCAACTATGTCTTCTCTACTGATGTTTTGCTGCGCGAGCTCTATGCCGATGCCAAGAACGAGAAGAGCTCGCGAGATTTCGGTAAAGATATTCTGCCATCACTCATCGGCCGGGCCGATATGTACGCCTACGATTTCAATACCAATGTGATTCCCGGCGATCCGATCGGCTCGCCACAATACTGGCGCGACGTAGGAACGCTGGACGCCTACTACGAAGCGAGCATGGATCTAAGGATGGTCTCGCCGGAGCTGAACCTGTATAACCGGCAGTGGCCGCTTCGGACGGCGAGCTATTTCGATGCGCCCGCCAAGTTCGTCTTCGATCAAGAGGGGCGGCGCGGGATGGCGGTCGACTCGATCATTGCCGGCAGCTCGATTGTGTCGGGCGGTTTCGTCAAGTGTTCCGTGTTGGGGCGCGGCGTGAAAGTTCACACTGGCGCGCATGTTCAGGAGTCGGTGATTTTCGACAACTGCGATATTGGGCGCCACGCAAAGGTGCGCCGGGCCATTCTCGATAAGAATGTGAAGATCCCGCCGGGCGCGCAGATCGGCTATGACTTGGACGAGGACCGCAAGAAGTATCACGTGACGGAAAGTGGCATCGTGGTGATCGAGGGTCATCAGTCGACGGTCGACATTTCCACCCTGCAGGTTTAACTCAAAGCTTTATGCGACTGGTATTGGCTTACGGCTGAGAGCAGTCCAGCCAAGGCCAACGGCGACGACGACAGCGCAACCGACCACGTTGTACCAAAGGAACGAGACGCGGGTGAACGCGGCGACCAGGAAGATGATCGTCTCTCCCGCGAGCACGCCAAAGAAAGCGCCCGTTCCGCCAACGCGCTTGCAGAAGAACGCCAAGACAAAGACTCCCAACAGTCCTCCGTAGAAGAGCGATCCTACAATGTTGACGCGTTCGATAAGCGCCCCGAAGCCCCTCGCCCCCAGTGACGCGAATGCAACGGCGTAAGCGCCCCAGAAGACAGTGAAGCAGCGCGAAGCGATCAGGTAGTGCCGGTCTCCGCGATTACGCACAAAAAAACGGCGGTAGATGTCGATGACGGAGACGGTTGCAAGGGAGTTAATTTCGCCTGAGGTCGACCCCATGGAAGCGGAAAAGATTACCCCAATGACGAGACCGACTAGACCCAGGGGCAAATAGGTCTTGATGAAAGAAAGAAAGATATAGTTCGTGTCGTCGTACTTGGCCCCGCCGTGCGACTGTTCCACGAGGGCGATGGCCCGTTTGCGTGCCTGAACGAAATCTGATTGCGCCTGACTGAACTCTGCGCGAGTTCTTTGCTGGAGAGCTGATGGTTGACCGGTTGATCCCACAATGTTTAGCGCGGCTTGCCGGCGCTTTTCGAAGGCGTTTTTGTAATTCGACTCCGCGTCTGGCCATCCTGGACTGCGGGCGGCGTGTGCAGCCTCGAGCGGTTGAAAGATCATGGGCGGCTGCACAAAGAGCGACAGAACGAAGACCATGCACCCGATAAACAGGATGAAAAGCTGCATCGGGATTTTGACGACAGCATTGAACAATAGGCTGAGACGGCTCTGCGCGATTGAGCTACCAGTGAGATAACGTTGAACCTGGCTCTGGTCGCAACCGAAGTAGGCCAAAGCAAGGAAGCACCCGCCTATCAGACCGCTCCAGAGATTGTAGCGATCGCTCAAATCCCAGTGCAGGTCGACTATGTTGAGGCGCCCTGAGACGCCGGCCAAATGAATTGCTTTGCCAAACGAGATGTCTGCAGGCATGGCATGAAGCACCACAATGAGGCTCACAACAAGTGCGATGAAGATCATGCTCATCTGCTGAACGTCGGCCCAAGTGAGCGCCTTGATGCCGCCAGTCGCGGTATAGAGTACGACCAGGGTTCCGATCAGGATGGTGATCACGCGATCGGACCAGCCAAGGACACCAGCGATAGCGACGGCCGGCGCATAAAGCCCGATGCCGGCGGCCAATCCTCGCTGGATCAGGAAAACAATACTCACGAGCGCGCGTGTCTTAGCGTCGAAGCGCTGTTCGAGGTACTCATAGGCGGTGTAAACCTTCGCGCGGTGAAAAATGGGCACGGCGGTGGCGGAAAGAATGACCATCGCGAAAGGCAATCCAAAGTAAAACTGCACAAAGCGCATGCCATCGACATAGGCCTGCCCCGTGGTCGAGATAAACGTAATGGCGCTTGCCTGGGTTGCGAGGATCGATAGGCCCATGGCATACCAAGGCATGCTTTTGCCGGCCAACAGATAATTACTTACTGTGTTGCTGCCACGGCCGCGATAGAGCCCGTAACTTACGAGCGAAACCAGCCAGGTAAAGAATACGATCCAATCGAGAAGCCTCATTGAAGAGCGCTTTTCAAAGAACGTACGGCTGCGCGCTTCACTTCGCCCGATACTGTTGCTGGCAGGCGCGCGGCCCGGCCCACGTGGATCTCCTCAATTTCGGGTGTTTTGCCGAGGTCCGATATAACGGAGCTACAAAGACCGGCCCCGGCGAGAATCTTAAGCGAGGGGGAGGCAGCGCGCTGCCAAGCGATCAGCCGGGCCTTCCGTAGCGCCCAGTCTCCTTTTCCTCCGGTCGTCAGAATGCGATCGACTTGGGGGATCTGCTTTAGTTGTTCGATAGACGCAAAGGGATCGGCGAGCTCGTCGAAAGCGCGATGAAAGGTCACGCGGCACTGTGGGACTGCAGAAGCAAGCTCCGCCATGGTTTGCCTGTCGACCTGGTTTTCCGCCAGGAAGCCAAAGACTAGGCCGTCGGGGGAAAGACGCGACAGTTTGTCAGCGGCCGTTTGGAGTGCCCGAACCTCGCCAGGACGCGCCGCGAACATCCTGGCAGAATCGCGTAGCATAACACGGACGGGGATTCTGACGGCTTCGAGCACGGCTGCGACAGTCTCGGTCTGGGGCGTGAGCCCACCGACGGCGAGATCACGAACGAGTTCCAGGCGATCGGCTCCGCCCGCTTCCGCTTCAATCGCTTCTTGGAGCGAGGTGACAATCACTTCGAGGAACTTAGCCATCGAGACATCTGCCGCATTCTAGCGTGCAGCGTCGAGCACTAAGGGGCAAAGAGGCGGGAAAGTATGTAGAGCAGGACCATGAGCGCGAACGAGTAACACAAAACAGCTGCGTAGAAGCGAGGCCAGGTTCGCAGGAAGGGAGGAGGCTGGTTGTCTGGCTGGCTCATCCGGTGTTTCTCAGGAGCTCACATACTAAGATAGAGTTTTCGAGATTACTGTTTGTAGGTTATCAAGAAGTGCCCGGGGAGGCTCGCCTTCCGGGCACGTTTTTTGATCGGATAGACTGAAAAGCCGTGGGAAATCAAGCCACAACACGTCAAGCTACTAATGTGATTATTGTCGACGACGAAGAGTCGCAGCGCGCGCCTTTGGCGGGCATGATTTCGGCCTGGGGATTCAACGTGGAGACCGCTTCCGACGGGCAGGAAGCGATCGAGAAGTTAGCTACCTTCAATGCGCACGTAATTATCACCGATCTGATGATGCCGCGGATGGACGGTTTCGAGCTGATGAAGCGGCTGGGCAGCGACGGGAACATGCCGCCGGCGATTGTGCTGACCGCGTTCGGCAATATAGAAACCGCGATTCAGACGATTCATGACCTTGGCGCATTCTGGTTTGTAGAGAAGCCGATCCAGCCAGCGGCTTTGCGGGTTTTGCTTGAACGGGCAGCTTCGCAGAGCCAGTTGGCTGAGGAGACCGAACGGCTGCAGCGGCAGTTGGCAAATACAGGCGTCCTGGTCGATATGGTCGGGACTTCGCCGCAGATGCAGCAGGTCTTCAATGTGATCCAGCAAGTGGCGCCGAGTAATGCTCCGGTGTTAGTGGCGGGTGAAAGTGGAACGGGCAAGGAGTTAGTGGCGCGCGCCATACACCAGCTCAGCAAACGCCGTGGCGGTCCGTTTGTGCCGATCAATTGCGCGGCTGTGCCTGAAACGCTCATGGAAAGCGAATTATTCGGGCATGAAAAAGGCGCATTCACAGGCGCGCTGGAGCGCCGCGCGGGCTGTTTCGAATTGGCTCAGCATGGCACTTTGTTGCTTGACGAACTAGTGGAGATGCATTCCGGAACACAGGCCAAGTTACTGCGCGTGCTGGAGGACTCGCGGGTGCGCCGGCTCGGGGGCAAAAACGAGATTTCAGTGGATGTACGGGTGATTGCCGCCACGAACCGCATTATCGATGATGCATTGAAGAAAGGCGATCTGCGCGAAGATCTCTATTACCGTTTGAATGTTTTTCAGATCTCGCTTCCTCCGCTGCGCGCGCGCTTGAGCGACCTGCCGGTCTTGACAGAGACGCTGATCACACACCTGAACCGCAAGCACGCTTGCAATGTGACGAATGTAACGGGGGACGTGATGGAGGCGTTTCGCAAATACAATTGGCCGGGAAACGTGCGTGAGCTGCGTAATGTGCTGGAACGGGCGGTGATTATGGCCGGCGAAGGTGCAATTCAGATGGCTCACTTGCCGTACGATTTCGGAGTCTCGGTGGGCTCACGGCCGCCCGCGCAAGTTTTTGAACCGGAAAGCGTTCGACTCGCGGTGGGCACCACGGTCAGCGAAGCCGAAAAAGCACTGATCCAGGTGACTCTGCAGCACACCAAGAACAACAAGACGCGCGCGGCTGAGATTCTCGGCATCAGCCTCAAAACCTTATTCAATAAACTGAAAGAATACGGCGCCGCAGACTCCGCCGAAGCCAGCATCTAGCCCTGCGCCCAGCCTGGAAGCGTTGCCTTAACAATGCTACGCTGGGGGTTTCTGCGCCGCCCTCCCTTAGGGCCCCAAGCAAATCTTGTGGAACACGTCTTGCCGGAACTGCGCAGCCTATTTTGATGACCGCGACCACCGACCTGAAGAGAACATTGCTCTTCGATGCCCACCTCGCGTTGAAGGCCAAAATGGTCGATTTCGGCGGATGGAACATGCCCGTTCAGTACTCGAGCATTTTAGACGAGCACAACGCCGTTCGAAAGGCCGTGGGCCTGTTCGACGTAAGCCACATGGGCGAGATCGACGTGCGCGGCCCCGAGGCGTCTCAGTTCGTCGATTATCTTGCGACCAATAATGCGGCCAAGCTAAAAACAGGGCAGGCGCACTACTCGGCGCTCCTCTATGAGCACGGCGGTTTCGTCGACGACATCCTGGTCCATAAGGTGGCGGACGATCACTTTTTTCTTTGCGTGAACTCCTCTAACCAGGAAAAAGACTTCAAGCACATCTCGGAGCATAACCGCTTCGATGCACGCGCGGAGTTTACCAGCGACCGCTACGCACAATTGGCGATTCAGGGCCCAAAAGCGCTCGCCACTTTGCAGAAGCTTACAGAAACAGATTTGGGAGAAATTAAATATTATTGGTTTCGCGATGGCACGGTTTCGGGAACCCCGGCGCGCATTGCGCGAACCGGCTACACGGGAGAAGACGGGTTCGAAATCTACCTTCCGCCCGAGGAGGCTGCCACGATCTGGGGAGAGATCCTGCAATCAGGGGAGGAATTTGGCATCAAACCCTGCGGCTTAGGCGCTCGCAACACCCTACGGCTGGAGGCCAAGATGGCGCTTTATGGGCATGAACTGACGGCTTCCATCAATCCGTTCGAGGCGGATTTAGGTTGGATTGTCAAGATGGATAAGGGCGACTTTATTGGACGATCCGCTCTTGAGAAATTTCAAAGCAAGGCGCTAAGCCGTAAGCTTACGGGTTTCGAAATGGTAGGCCGAGGCATCGGGCGCGACGGCTACGAAGTTTCGATCGAGGGCCGGCCGGCGGGCTGGGTTACTAGCGGAGGCCCTTCGCCAACGCTAAATAAGAATATCGGGCTTTGCTATCTGCCTGCCGAGAAAGCTACGCCTGGCTTAGACATAGAGATTGCAATTCGCGGCACGCTCGTCGAAGCCAAGACTATTGCCACGCCTTTTTACAAACGAGGGAAGCCATGAGTTATCCGGAGACTTACAAGTACACAAAAGAACACGAGTGGGTACATCTCGACGGGCGGCAAGCCACGGTGGGCATAACCGATCACGCGCAGCACGAGTTAGGCGACATCGTGTTTGTCGACCTTCCGAAGCAAGGCGCGCAGGTAACAAAGGGGCATACTTTCGGGTCCGTCGAATCGGTAAAGGCAGTATCGGATATTTATTCGCCGGTTTCTGGGGAAGTATCGGAGGCTAACCCGCTGCTCACGCAAAGTCCGGAGCGGCTCAACGAAGATCCTCATGGAGACGCCTGGCTGATACGAGTGAAGCTGGCGGAAGATGGGCAAAGCGAAATAAATACGCTTATGTCGGCTGCCGATTATCAAAAGTATGTAGGCGCAGAGTAGCGGTTCGCGGCTCGGCCAGGAACAATAAGTTGCGATATTTACCGAAATCGGATTCCGAACGGCGTGAGATGCTTGATGCGATCGGATTGAAATCTGAAGAAGATCTGATCAGCTATTTGCCACCCGACGTGCTCTTCGATCGACATCTCAAGATTGAAGACGGCAAGAGCGAATATGAGATTGTCGATTATTTCAAGGAGCAGGCCGCCCGGAATGCCAATGGTTATGGGAGCTTTTTAGGCGCGGGTGTTTACCGTCACTACCGGCCCGTATTGGTGGATAGCATCGTCTCGCGCGGCGAATTTCTTACCTCATACACGCCTTATCAGGCCGAGATCTCGCAGGGCACCCTCACGAGCATTTTTGAATTTCAGACGATGGTCTGCCAGCTGACGGGCATGGACGTCGCGAATGCTTCGATGTATGACGGCTCATCTGCCGTGCCCGAGGCTGCCATGATGGCGGTCCGCATCACCAGGCGAGACAAAGTACTGATCGCGCGCACTGTGCATCCGGAATACCGGGAAGTTCTCGGCACCTACACGCAGCACCAGGGTATTTCAGTAGACGAACTCAAGTATGGCAAGAGTGGACGGCTCGACTTAGATGATTTGAAGAGCAAGCTGGACGACGACGTGGCGGCAGTTATTATTCAGTCGCCGAATTTCTTCGGAATTTTGGAGCAGGTAGAGGAAGTCTCTTCAGTCATTGCATCTAAGGGCGCGCTGCTGGTCGTTGTTTTCACCGAAGCTGTGGCTCTCGGCTTAATCCGGCCGCCGCAAGAAGCCGATATTGTTGTCGGCGAGCTCCAGAGCTTTGCCATTTCGCCGAGCTACGGCGGCCCTTACGCCGGTATCATTGCAGCACGCGAGAAATATATTCGGCAACTGCCAGGGCGGTTAGTAGGCGAGACGACCGATGCCGCCGGACGCCGTGCGTTTTGCTTGACCCTTGCGACACGCGAGCAGCACATACGCCGCGAAAAGGCTACTTCGAACATCTGCACTAACCAAGCCTTGCTGGCCCTGATGGCCACTGTTTTCATGTCGGTCTATGGCAAGGAAGGCTTGCGCGAGCTCGCCGGACAGAATCTCTCGAAGGCGCATTATCTGGCAAAACAGTTGGATCTGAAATTCAACGCGCCCTTCTTCAACGAATTTGTCGTTCGCACTAACGGCAAGTCCCCCGAGCAGATTAACGGCGAGTTACTCAAGCAGAAGATAATCGGGGGCTTATCGCTGGGGCGGTTCTATCCCGAACTGAAGGATTGCATGCTGTTGTGCGCGACAGAGATGAGCAAGCGACAGGAGATGGACGCTATCGGCCGGGTTTTCGAATCTCAATAGCGCAAGAGAATGTGACGCATGATCAAGAAAGTTTCTAAACACATCGTTCAAAATGAGCCGCTGCTGTTCGAGCTGAGCTCGCCCGGAAAACGAGGTTACCAATTGCCCCCGCTTGACGTTCCTAACGTGGATGCGGAGCAAGCGCTTGGAGAGCGGAATGTACGGGAGGGAATCGAGGAGTTTCCGGAAGTGAGCGAGTTCGAATCGTTGCGCCACTTCACGCGCCTTTCCACCTGGAATTATTCGATCGATCTCGGGCTGTATCCGCTTGGCTCGTGCACCATGAAATACAATCCGCGGGTGAACGAGTTGGTTGCCCGTACCGAGGGCCTGGCCTGGGCACATCCGTATCAGCCGGAAGAGTTGTCACAAGGCTGCATGGAGGTGATTGCGGCTCTCGAACAGGCGTTGGCAGAGATCACGGGCATGGATGCGGTTACGCTCCAGCCAGCGGCCGGCGCGCATGGCGAGTTCACTGGGATACTGATGATTCGCGCGCTACTCGAGTCGCGCGGCAATCCTCGAAAGAAGGATCCTGATCCCTGATTCAGCGCACGGAACGAATCCCGCAACGGCGATGACGGTCGGCTACAGCGTCGAGAACATCAAGTCGAATGATCGCGGCATGGTCGACTTGGATGTGCTCGAACGAGCCGTGACCGAAGATGTTGCTGGGCTAATGATCACGAATCCGAATACGGTGGGTGTCTTCGAAGGCAACATTCGAAAGATTTGCAGCATTTTACACGATAAGGGCGCGCTGGTCTACATGGACGGCGCGAATATGAACGCGCTGGTAGGCGTGTCACGGCCGGGCGATTTCGGCATCGACGTCATGCATTTGAACTTGCACAAGACCTTCTCAACACCGCATGGAGGCGGGGGACCAGGGGCGGGCGCAGTGGCTGTCGGTAAGGTGCTGACGCCCTTTCTGCCATTGCCGCGTTTGAAACGGGAAGGCGATCTCTGGAGATGGAACTACGACTTACCTCAGTCAGTAGGTCGCGTCCGAGCCTTTTACGGCAACTACGGAGTGTTGGTCAGGGCTTTCGCCTATATCATGGCGCACGGCGGAAACGGCTTGCGTCAAGCGACTCTCGACGCGCTACTGAACGCCAACTATTTGCGTACGCTGCTCGAGCCTTATTACGAATTGGCCTACAAGGCTCCGAGCATGCACGAGTGCGTTTTCAGTGATGACCGGCAGGCTAAGTACGGCGTGCGGACCGGGGACATCGCAAAGCGGCTCATCGATTACGGTTTTCATCCTTATACAGTGAGTTTTCCGCTGATTGTGCGGGGAGCTATGATGATCGAACCGACCGAGACCGAAAGCAAGCGTGAACTCGATCTGTTTGCCGACGCCATGATCTCGATCGCGAAAGAGGTAGAGGACGATCCGGAGCTGGTGACGAAAGCTCCGCATTCGACGCGCACTCCACGGGTGGATGAAGTCACGGCGGCGCGCAAGCCGATCGTTCGCTGGAGGCCGCGCTCGACGGCCAGCTTAGCAGCCGATTAGCGGTCGCCAGCACCGTCTCAACTTCTAAGCGCTCGATGGGCTCGCAACGCAGGATGGTCACGTTGTCGCCGCGTGGGGCCCATTTGGCAGGCTCAGTCGGCCCGAATAGCGCAAGCGTGGGAATGCCGAGCGCCGCTGCGAAGTGGGTGATTCCTGAATCGTTGCCGATATAGAGCCTTGCTCCACTGAGCCAACTTGAGCAAGTTCCCCGAGGTCTCTGAAATTTCGTCGCCTGCTTCAAGCTCTTCTTCCGGACCGACCGTCCATTCCGATTCTGATGGGCAATGTCGCGGCAAGCGCCCGGTAGGACGAAAGCGGCCAGTTCTTGCGCTTGCTGCCGGAGAACGGGTGAATTACAACCGCGTCGCGCAAAGGAGCTACGGCACGCTCGATAAGAGGAATGGAATCTGTTGCGCCAACCTGCTCGGCAAAGAACGTCGCGGCGTGCCCAGGATATTCGTTGGGCGGTAGAGCACGCAGGAATTCACAAGGGACGGCGAGCGACTGAATCGCCTCGCGGAACTCCGGCCGGTTTGCGCCATACCAACTTACGACGGAATCGAAACTCTCCAGAGTCGTTTTGAGTTCTGCAGGAATGGCAAGATCGCCGATGCCAACCAGCTCAATGCCAGTCGAAGCGAGCGCCCGGACCTTCTGCGCAAACTGGACTAGCGGCACGAAGGCAGAGGATGTCCAGACCTCGGTGTATCCGGTTGCCAGATGCTGCATAGCAGGTAACGACAAAATACAGTCACCGATGGCGCCTGGCCGTAGAATCAGGCGTCTCATAGCGACAGTTTACAAGCCATAGAGTGCACGCGCATTCTCCCGCATCACCATGTGCGTCAATTGCAGTGCCCGCTCCTTGGTGATCTCGTTGTCCTGCAGCATTCCGGTGAGCGTTATCCCCAGGGCGAGGCGGCCGGTTCTCGAGCCGATCCAAGCGGTTTCTTCCCAACCGACCGCATCCGAAAGCGGACTAGCGTCCGATCCGTAGAGAACTTTCTGAGGTGCAGCCTCAAGGTAGAGCCGCAAAGCACGCGCAGCTTCCACCGGATAAGTCAAATAGCCGAAACCCGAAAAGTCCACAAATACATTTGGCTTGAGAATTAGCGCGGCGGCTTCATAGGCGAAGGGCCACGAGCCGTGCAGCATCACAAATTTCGCTCCCCGTAGAGTTGGATCGTTGAAAAGCGATTCAAGCTGGAAGGGTTCTGCGTTCTCGTCGCGATAGTAGCTGCCTGCTCCGATCGAGCAATGAATCTGCACCGGAAGGTTCAGCCGCGCGGCTTCATGAGCGATGAAGCGGAAGATGTAGTCCTGCAGGATCTTGTACTCATCGGGTGTTGGCTCTGACGATTGCGCATAAATGGAATACACCCGTTCGGCGTTCTCCTTTTGCGGGTTGCTGATCTGCAGATCGCGCAGGTACGCCAGCTCGAATTTCAGTGCGACTGCGCCTTGAGATTTCCAACTCTCCAGATGATGCGATACAAAGGTGAGGTAATCGTCGAATGTGCCAGGTAGATGGCGGAGCTGCGATGCCTGCATGTAAGCATGCAGAAGGCGTTCCTCGGCATCGAAGAACGCCTTGTGTTCCGGATCCTTTGCTTTGCTCGCACCATTGTTCAGCGGGAAGAGGAACATATCGGCGAAGGGCACCCACTTGAAGCGATCGCCGGGCAGACTTTTTCCCATCGATACTCGATTCGCCAGCATGATGTCAGTATTCGCCTGGTTGAGTACCCAGGAAGGATACAGCTCGCCCTTCTGCCGCATCATGTTCTCCCTTGATTGCTTCAAGGCCTTGAGATGAGTAAGGCTGGCGTCGGAGTACGGATACTTGAACAACGCCTGCCAGGCTTCCGGAAAATAGGGGCTGTTCGGACGAAATGGCGAGGGCAGAGAAAGATCCTGGATGGCATCGGCCGGCAGCGCATCGAAGTTGCGGTCTGTTTCACCTGGGACGAGTACCATCTGGGGATGAGCATGATCGTCGATCGCATGAACCTGCCGCAACTCAGCCTCAATGCCGCTCTCAACGTAGAGATGAGCAGAGTGAGAATCGCAGGAAACAGCAGCAAGGAGGAGCGAAGTAACAATGACGATAGCCGGGAAGCGCACCATCCAGGGCTATTCGATCGAAAGCGGCAGATGCACTTCGACCGAGGATGGCCGGAAGCACATCTCGTTATTGCATGCTTGAAAACGCAGTTTGCCGGTCATGGTTGCGGCTCCGGTGGGCGCGCCAGCAGGAACCTGAAATTTAGTCTGAATCTGAAAGTTACCAGTGAAAACCAAGACTTTCTGGTTACCGACGGTGATTTCCTCGGGCTTGGGGTAAGAGACGCTCTGCGCTTCGAGAGGGCCCCCGGTCCAAGTCAACTTGAGCGGAATCAGGAATTCGTCTTTCGGCTTGTCGCTGTTCACGTGGAAGCCGGACAGCACGACCACGTCGAGACTCTGCATCAGCGATGCCCCACGCTTTGCCGTAATTGGTTCTGCGGGGCGAACGATGAGCTTACTTTGCTGGGCCCAACAGAAGAGTGGCAGGAATCCGAATATGAGAAGAAACGCTCTCCGGCCTTTCATCGATAAGGGTTTGGATCTCGCCGACATAATCATTCTTATCGATCAGGCCGATATGGGGCGGAAAAGCAAATTTCCCATCACGATCAATCATAAACGTTGTCGGGAGAGAATCGAGGCCACCGTATAGCTGGCTTACGGAATCGTCGCCCAGCAAAATACGGTAATTGAGCTTGTGTTCGGCGATGTAGGGCTTCACCGCCGCCCAGCCGTCTTCATCCATCGAGACACCGAGCACGGCAAAGCCTCTCGATTTATACTGCTGCTCGAATTCCTCGAACCACGGAATCTCGACTTGACAAGGACCGCACCACGTCGCCCAGAAATTCAGCAAGACGACTTTGCCGCGGTAATCCGCCAACTGCACCTTGCTTCCGTTCGAATCGGTGAGCGTGAAGCCAGGAGCGCTCTTTCGATCTGCGTGCATCTTGGCCGAAGTCCGGGCTTCAGCTGAACTCGAATGCGAGCCGGTGCAAGAGGCAAGAATCACCAAGATGAGGAGCGCCAACAGCGCGGCTGACTTTCGATAAGCCGAGAACATCTAAGATCCCAGTTTAGC
>CAWIFY010000013.1:0-139471 GCA_963835255.1 Terriglobia bacterium
CGCCGCTCTATGCCAGAATAAGGGCATTCCCAGCAGTCATGAGTAACGAGAACTTCCAGCCTTCTACTCCCGTCGAAGAATCATCCTCGCGGGAAGAGATGAATTTTGGCGATATCCTTTCCAGCTTCGAGCAACAACATCCTGATGGCGCCAGCGGCGAAACTGTTACCGGCACCATCGTTTCGGTGAGCGCCGCCGGTATCTTCGTTGACGTCGGCCGCAAAATCGAAGGCGTGCTTCCGCTTGCAAAATGGATCGAAACCCAGGAAGGCGAGCCAAAACCCGGCGCGAACATCAGTGTTAGCATCGGTCCCCGAAATGAAGAGGGCTACTACGATCTCTCTACCGTCAGAGTTGAGCGGCCCAAGGATTGGACCGGTCTGCAGACCGCTTTCGCCGAAAAACATGCTATCGCCGGCGTTGTCGCCGAGCAGGTGAAAGGCGGTTTCAGCGTAGATATTGGCGTCCGCGCGTTCATGCCGGCTTCCCGCAGCGGCATTCGAGAAATGTCGGAGATGCCCAATCTCGTTGGCCAGGAAATTCAGTGCCGCATCACCAAGCTCGACGTCGAGAAAGAAGATGTGGTCGTTGATCGTCGTGTAGTTCTCGAAGAGGAGCAGGCAAAACGACGGCAGCAGGCCTTCTCGGATTTGCAGGAAGGCGCGGTCGTCCGCGGGCATGTTCGCAGCCTGATGGACTTCGGCGCGTTCGTCGACCTCGGCGGGGTGGATGGCTTGCTCCATGTGATCGACATGTCGTTCACCCGCATCGCTAAAGCCAGCGACATGGTCAAAGTCGACGACGAACTCGAGGTCAAAATCCTCAAGATCGATCCTCAGACCAAGAAAATCTCTCTCGGCTTGAAGCAGCTCCAGGAAGATCCCTGGACTCAGGCTGCCCGCACCTTTCACGTCGGCGATCGAGTCTCCGGAACCGTCTCGCGTCTGGCCGATTTCGGTGCCTTCGTCGAACTGCTTCCCGGAGTCGATGGACTCATCCACATCTCCGAGCTCTCCTGGAACAAGCGCGTGCGCAAACCCGGCGATCTTTTAAAGAGTCGGCGAACGCGTCGAAGCAGTCATCCTCCAGGTCAACCCCTCCGACCGTCGCATCGCCTTGGGCTACAAGCAGGCGCTCGGCGATCCCTGGGATACCGTCACTGAAAAGTTCCCCGTCGGCTCGACTGTCGAAGGCCCGGTCTCCAACCTGACCCAGTTCGGCGCCTTCATCGAGTTGGGAGAGGGGATCGAGGGTATGGTCCACATTTCCGACATCACCAATGAAAAGCGGCTCGAGCATCCAAAGGAAAAATTGGCGAAGGGGCAGACCGTGCGCGCTATTGTCCTCGATGTCGATAGGGAAAAGCGCCGTATCCGCGTCGGCATGAGGCAGCTCGAGCCGACCTCTGTCGATCACTACATCTCGGAGCACCAGCCCGGCCAGACCGTCAGTGGACGTCTGGTAGAAATCCGTGGCGACCGAGCGAAGGTCGAACTGGGCGAAGGCGTGATCGCCAGTTGCAGCCTGAAGTCTCCGGAGGAAGAGGCGCCGTACCCGCAGAAAAATCCTCGGCATCCGACGTCGGCTCCCTCAGCGCCATGCTGGCCGCCAGATGGAAACAAGGCGCGGAGACAAACGTAAAAACGAAGCCAATGGCGCGTGCCGGCGAGGTCCGCTCCTTTCGCATTTCTAGTCTGGACCCAGCTAAGACGCTTGATAGAGCTAGAGTTAGCGAGCTAACCTGGCACCGGAGTTCGTTTGGTAATTTTTCGAGTCCGGCAAGACCAAACCGGCCCTTGTACGTCCATCAGGTTGGTGGATACCCGAGCCGAAGCAACACTTGGAACCCTAGCCGTGGGTGGCGCAATCGAGCGGACCGACGAGCAATCCCTCATTCGTGCCGCCCAGCGCGGCGACAGTGCGGCCTTTGAGCAGCTGGTCCGCTCCTACGACGCGAACGTCCTCCGGATGGCCTATAACCTCCTCCATTCCGAAGAGGACGCTCGCGACGTCTACCAGGAAGCCTTCCTCCGCGTCTACCGCAAGCTGCCCGACTTTCGCTTTGACTGCGCCTTTTCCACCTGGCTCTACCGGATCGTCGCCAATCTGTGCCTCGACCAGATCCGGAAGCGCAAGGTTCGCAAAGAGGAGGCTGCTTCAGTAGAAACGCCGGGCGGGGAAGTGGACCGCCTTCAGTTCATCCCGGAACGCCGCGCCGACGTCGACCCGCAGCGCCAGTTGATGAGCACTGAAGTGAACAACCGGATCCAGGAGGTGCTCAGCCAGCTTACGCCCCGCGAGCGCCTGGTCTTCGAGATGCGTCACTACCAGGGAATGCGCCTGCGAGCCATCGGGGAATCGCTCGGCGTAACCGAGGAAGCGGCTAAGAATTGCCTCTTCCGGGCCACCCAGAAGATGCGCGCCGCGCTCGGTGATTTCGTATGACCTGCCATGACGTCCAGCTCCGGCTTTCACTTTATCTTTACGGTGAGCTCGATTTCGCCACCGAAGAGGCTGTCGAGCGGCATTTAGCCGAGTGCGCTTTTTGCCAGCAGGCTTTCACGCGCGAAAAGACCTGGCATACCGCGGCGACATCCGAGCACCGCGATGTGCCTCTCGATCTGCTGTCCCGTTGCCGCCAGGATCTGCGCAATGCCATCGGAAATGAGTCCGGCAAAGCCCCGGCTCGGCGCTGGCTGGATTGGCTCTCTGCATTTCGGATCACCCCGACGCGTTGGTCCTATCAATTAGCTGTTGCATCCTTTCTCGTCTTCCTTGGATATCAGTGGCGGTCGTTTTCTGGATCAGCCACGGCTCCTCGCCGGTCTCGACTGGACCGGTGCAGCTTGGTCAATCCGTCGACGGCTCACATCCGCGACATTCAGCCGAATGGTCCGGGCGAGGTCCGGATCATTTTCGACCAGGTGAATCAGCGCGAGGTGGTCGGCAGCCCCGACGATCAGAATGTCAGGCAATGGCTGCTGGTTGCGATTCAGGATCCGGCCGATCCCGGCATCCGCGTAGACTCTGTCGAGATGTTGAGTCGTCAAAACGGAGCTGATGTCCGTGACGCATTGCTCAAACGCATCGAGCACGATCCCAACGCCGCCGTCCGTCTGAAAGCTCTCGAATCGGTTCGGCGCTTTTCAGATGATCCTGCTACCCGGAGTGTCTTGCGATCTGTTCTCGAGCACGATGCAGATCCGGATGTTCGTTCCGAAGCTATCGATGTGTTGGCGCCTGTGAACGAACGGCCGCAACTAAGTCCCGAACTCGCGTTGTTATTGCAGAGCGTTGCTCGCTCCGACCACGACGATTACGTTCGCGCGCGTTGCCTGCAGCTTTTGCATTCCATCAACGCACCTGTAGACGTGTACTAAGGTATGCGCTTCTTATTGCCGGTTGCATTTCTACTTTGCGCTCCGTTTTGCGCTCAGTCGAGCGGCGGAGCAAGCTGGCAACTCGTACAGGTGCCGGTCTGCGCTTCAGGGCAGCTATCTTGGCGTCGGTCTCACCGATATCGATGCCGATCGCGCCAGCGCTCTAAAGCTCGGAGAAGCGCGCGGCGTCGAAGTGCAGCGCGTTCAGGAAAACAGTCCCGCGGAACGCGCCGGCCTCAAAGTCGGCGACGTGCTCCTCAACTACAACAGCGAGGACATCCTGAGCGCTCCGCAGCTCGGGCGTCTGGTCAGCGAAACTCCGCCCGGCAGAAAAGTCAAAATTCAGTACTGGCGTGAGGGCAAAACGAAGACTACCATAGTTACGCCAGTTTTGTTCCAGGAGCGATCGGGCGACGTGCTCTCGCCGATTACGGGCATGCAAGCGTTGAACGCGCCCAACATTCCCCGCATGCTCATGCTCTGGGACAATCTTGCGCTAGGCATTGAGTGTGAGCCGATCGATTCGCAGCTTGCTGAATATTTCGGCGTTCACAGCGGCATTCTGGTTCGCGAAGTCGCAAAAGATATGGCCGGCGACAAAGCCGGCATCAGAGCCGGCGACGTGATCACGAGCGTCGACACCAAGAAAGTTGCGGTTCCTCGCGACTTGATCTCTTACCTGCGGACTCAGCATCAGCCCGGAAAGACTCTCTCCATATCGATTGTCCGCGATCACCGGGCGCGGACCCTCTCGGTTCCGTTCGGTGAATAATTCCTAGTGCCCATCCAGGGGCTGCGCTCTTGCGGCCAGCTCTTCTTCAACGCCGCGCGCAGCCGCAGAATTGCTTGCGACTTCAATTGCGATACCCGCGATTCATGCAGCTCCACGACCTTCGAGATATCACGCAGTGTCATCTCCTCATAGAAGTAGAGGCTCAATACTGTTCGCTCAACCGGCGGAAGATTCTCGATCGCTTCGGCCAACAGCCGCTGCAGCTCCGAACGCTCCAGCAACTCGGACGGCCACTGGCCTTCTGAATCCGAGATGTATCGCAGCAGATCCGATCCATCTTCTTCCGAGCTGGAAGTTTCGAGGCTTCCCAATCGCAGTCTGCGCGTCTCCCACAGCCAGTCCTGATATTCGGCAAGCGAAAGATCGAGCTGGTTCGCGATCTCCTCTTCGGCCGGCGCGCGCCTGTGTTCCTGTTCCAGCAAAGCGATAGCGGCCTCAATGAGCCTTGCGCGCTTTCTCTGTTGCCGCGGCGCCCAGTCGAGCGTCCGCAGACTGTCCAAAATGGCGCCGCGAATCTTGTACTCCGCATACGTACGCAACTTGACCTGTTGATTGGCATCATAGCGATCGATGGCGGCAATCAGTCCGACAATGCCGGTAGAAATCAGGTCATCAAGCGGGACCGAAGGCGGCAGGCTTCGATGGATGCGCCTCGCGATGAGCTTCACCTGCGGCAGATGTTCAAGAATCAATTCATCCCGCGAATGGCTGCGCGGCTGTTTTCGGCACTCTTCTACTTCGGAAGGAATCATTAGGACCTCACTCGCGCGCTGGCACCGGATGGTGCGAGCGTCTACGAGATCCTTCGTCAGTTCTTCGCCTAAACTTAAGGGCCGAGCTGAGAGAAAATAAATTTATCTAGAATCATGAGCGGCAAGACCGATATGCTCTTAGGCAGGGTGAGATCGGAGGAAGATCGCCCTGCGCGACGCGCGTCGCCAATAAATTCCGGACCTCGAAAGGAGGAATATTCATGCGAATCGGTGAGAACTATTCCTACTTGCCCCAGAGTAGTGTTCGCGCTGCTGTTCCAGCGCCTGCCCGCGAGATCCTCAGGCCAGCTTCCGAGTCGCTCGAAAGCGACTCAGTGTCAGGTGCCGCGCTCGTTAACGCAGGAAACAGGGAAGCCCGCGTGGCGGAACTTCGCAAGAACGTTCAGAGCGGCACTTATCAGGTCGATGCTGAAGAAATCAGCGCCAAGATCATCGATCACCATCTCGAAGAGTAGCCGCTCACCAGCGCTGATGAACCTGCGGCGCGATCTTCTCGCGATAGATATGCGCAACGGCTTCCATAGTTTCGGGTGATAGCTCCGGCAGTTCCGACGCTCTGCAATTATCCTCCACCTGCTCCGGCCGTTTTCCGCCCGGTATAACGCAGCTCACCGCATCGAACATCAAGATCCAGCGCAGGGCAAATTGAGCCATACTCTCGCCTGACGGAACAACGTGCCGAAGGTCATTTACCGCCTCGAGCGCCACGTTGAAATCTACCCCCGAAAACGTCTCGCCGACATCGAATTCTTCGCCGTGACGGTTGAAGTTGCGGTGATCTTCGGCGGCGAATTTCGTTTCCTTGTTGATTTTGCCGCTGAGCAGCCCACTCGCCAAGGGAACGCGCGCCAGCACTCCGACTTGCCGGTTTCTGGCTTGCTCAAGCAGCAGTTCCGATGGCCGAAGCCGGAAACAATTGAAGATGATCTGTACTGTCTGAACATTAGGGTACTCAATCGCCTTGAGCGCTTCTTCTACGCGTTCGACGCTCACTCCGTAATAGCGGATCTTCCCGGCGTTTACTAAGTCATCCAAGAATCCAAAGATCTCGGGACGGTAGTAAAGATCCGTCGGCGGACAGTGCAATTGCAGCAGATCCAAAGCATCGGTCTGCAGATTGCGGAGGCTATCGTCTACCCAGTCACGCAGATTTCCGCGGGAATATCCTTCTACTGTCTGCACCGGCAATCTTCGCCCGGCTTTCGTCGCCACGATAATTTGCTCGCTGCGCTGTCGCCTGAGCTGTGCGATCAACCGCTCGCTGCGCCCCATTCCGTACACGTCGGCCGTATCGATGAAATTCACTCCAAGATCAATCGTGCGGTGCAGGGCCGCCAGCGATTCTTTGTCATCGACCTCGCCCCACGAGCCGCCGATAGCCCAAGCGCCAAAACTCACTTCCGAAACAGTCCAGCCAGTCCGCCCTAAGGTCCGGTAATTCATGTCGACCATTATTTCGCGCAAGAATTGGCAGGCCTACAATTTAGGTATGCCTGGACTTACCTGGGACCATACAGAGGATATTGCGCTGAGCCTTCACGAAGCGCACCCTGACACGGATCCGACCCACATCCGGTATACCGACCTGCATCAATGGATTACCGAGCTGCCTAACTTCAAGGACGACCCGAAAGCGTCCACCGAAGGCAAGCTGGAAGCGATCCAGATGGCCTGGGTGGAAGAGTATCAGGACAATCAATAAAGCCGACCGGCCTGATGGCCATGTTATACTTTCGAAAGCAGTTCCGCTATTAGGCCGGGGTCGGTTCCTCGGGCGGTTTTCATGGCGGTATCCGCCAATCACACCAAGACAGGTCAGAGTATGCCCAAGTTGAAGACACATAAGGGTGCGTCCAAGCGTTTCAAGAAGACGGGGACCGGCAAGATCACCCGCCATCACGCGTTTGCCCGGCACATTTTAACGTCGAAGACGCGCTCCCGCAAACGCAAGCTCAAACAAGGCGTGGTGGCAGATGAGACCGATCAGCACAAGCTAAACATCATGCTGCCGTATTGAAGGAAGCGGATTCCATCATTTTGAGTAGGAGCAGCGCGCTGCACGTGCCTGCTAACTCTCAGAAAAGCCTTTAAGGCTCAAATCACTAAAGGAGAAAAACGTGCCACGAGTAAAAAGAGGTACCCACCGGCGAGACTACCGGCACAAGACGCTTCGCCGCGCGAAGGGCTACTTCCTCACCAAATCAAAGTTGAACCGCGCCGCCCAGGAAGCGGTCGAGAAGGCCCTCCGCTACGGTTTCGTCGGCCGCCGGCTCAAGAAGCGCAACTTCCGTTCCCTATGGATTGTCCGGATCAACGCAGCTTGCCGCGGAGCCGAAATTTCATATAGCAAATTCATTTATGGCCTGAAGCGGGCGGGCATCGAGTTGAATCGTAAGGTTCTCGCGGATATCGCGGTCAACGATACAGCGGGCTTCGCTACTTTGGTCGAAAAAGCTATAGCGGGACACCAGGCGCGGGTTCAGTAAGTTCGAAAGAAACCAAGGCAGGCATGGAAGCAGTTCAAGAAGGCGCACGGCGAGAAGCGATCGACACCCTGGAAGATCTGGAAGAGCGGATTACCCGCGCAGTACAGGCCATTTCGGGTCTTCGCACGGAAAACAGCCGTTTGCAAGAGCAGTTGAAGACGGCTGAAGAACAGGCCAACTCCGCGAAGGCGGAACTTGGCGAAGCGCAAGCGCTTTCGGCTGAGTTTCAGAAAGAAAACGGCGCGCTGGAACAGAAGATCAGTCAGCTCTCGCAAGAACTGGAAACTCTGAAGGGCGAACGCAAGCAGGTCAAGACCCGCATTGAGAAGCTTCTGAACCAGCTGGACCTGCTTAGCGCGAGCTGAAGGTCTCGATGGACTCACCGGAGACGCGCAAACAAACCGTCCGGATCACCATCTTCAATCAAACTTATAGCGTCTCTACTGCCGGCGATCCGCGCGATATTGAGGAACTTGCACGTGAAATCGACGAGTTGATGTCGTCCATTGCGCGCCGTGCTGGTAATCTCGATTCGACCCGGACAGCAGTACTTGCCTGCTTGCATCTAGCCGACCGTCTCCGCATAGCCGAGCGCGAGCTGGGGGCTTTTCAGGAATCGGTGCTGCACAAGAGCCGTGATTTCGCGCTGCTGCTCGATCGAGCTTTCACGGCCGAAGAGAAGTAGGGTTTGGATAGCTTGAGGTTTTGCGGCGCCCAGATATCCAGACACCTTCCAGCCCAATCGCAACCGGCACAGTGGCCTACACTGTAACTTTGCACGTTAAGAGGGCCATGACAGATCACTATGCTCGTGGATTTATTTCGCTGGTGCTGCTGGGCATCCCACTCGCACACGCGCCGGCTGCACATGCCGAAGTGCGGTTACCTAAAATTCTCAGCAGCCACATGGTTGTGCAGCGGGACAGGCCGGTTCACCTATGGGGCTGGTCGGACCCCGGCGAGAAGATCACCGCACATTAAGCGGGGCTACCAGATCAGCGACCGGAGACAAGCTTGGGCGTTGGAGTCTTTATCTGCCGCCTCAGCCGGCCGGCGGGCCCGTTCAGATGACTGTGGCAGGAGACAACCGGATCATTTTAGAAGACGTCCTGATCGGCGATGTTTGGTTTGCATCGGGTCAATCCAATATGGAGATGCCGCTGAGCGGTTTCCCGGGATCGGCCGTTGTCAAGGACGGCGCTAACGAGATTCGTCAGGCAATCATCCGGATATGCGGCTGTTGCTGGTCGGCCGCAAAACGTCGCCCTTTCCTCTGACAGATTTTGAGGGCGACGTATCCTGGACCGTATGCACGCCTGAAACTGCGGCTAAATTCTCGGCCGTCGCTTATTTCTTCGGCCGCGAGATTGCTCGGAGCGAGCATGTTCCGGTTGGACTGATCGATTCGACCTGGGGCGGCACACCCGCCGAATCCTGGATCAGCCTGGACGGGATCTCCGCGGACGCCTCGCTCATGCCGGTCTTTAGCGCCCGCGCTCAGATGATCAACGAGCAAGCCGATCTCGCGGCAACGATAGCAGCGGAGAAACGCGAAGATGCGAACGCCCGCGCCAAGGGACGCCGCCGCCGAAACATCCATGGCGTCCTGATCTTGCTTCGTGGGATCCGTCATGGTTATTCAACGGAATGATTTATCCGGCGATCGGCTTCGGCATTAAAGGCGTGATCTGGTATCAAGGGCGAATCGAACAGCTGCACCCACGCGCGCCCTTCTTTACGGAAAAGTGTTCAGTACTCTCATTCGCGATTGGCGCAGCAAATGGCAACAGGGGGATTTCCCGTTCCTGTTTGTGCAGATCTCGAGTTTCAACGCAAGTCCTTCCGAGGATTGGCCCGCAGTTCGCGAGGCGCAGCGGCGTACACTATCTTTGGCGAACACGGCGATGGCGGTGACGATCGACGTGGGCGAGCGCGACAATATTCATCCGGCGGACAAGCAGACCGTGGGTCATCGTCTGGCGTTAGCTGCCCGCGCGCTCACGTATGGCGAACACGTCGAGTATTCCGGTCCGGCTTATCGCCAGACCAGCAGCGAGAATAAGCGGCCTTCGCGTCTGGTTCGATCACGCCACAGGTCTTAATGCGAAAGGTGGAGAGCTCGAGGGCTTCGAAATCGCAGGCGAGGATCATCACTTCGTGCCTGCGCAGGCCCGCATCGAAAGCGCCAGCCTGCTAGTCACTAGCGCGCAGGTCGAGAAACCAAAATATGTTCGCTACGGTTGGCAAAACCTACCCGCTGTAAATCTGTATAACTCTGCCGGGCTGCCCGCTTCGCCGTTTACTTCTGAAGAGGTAATTCCTGCGCCCTAGCCGGAAGCTTTTCCTTGTAAGCTCGATTTGGGTTCTGGCAGGGATCGCCATCCTGCCGGTCATTTTCAAGTGGCAACCTTCCGCTCCGCTCACAGGTCATGCCGCCCACCTGCAGCTTGACTTCGCTTACCTCATCACCGTGGCAATTTGCTGCTGGATGTATCGGGTCGAAGTGCGCCGGCTCTCGAGGGCTCAGGCTCTGAGCTTGATCTTTCTCATTTTCCTTTTCACCAGCATCACGAACAACATTCATCGTTTCTACGTGGATCATTCTTCGCTTGGCGTCCAAATTTCAAATCTGGCATGGCAACTCAATGTACATCGCCAGGTTATGCAACTATCACCGGCCGTAGCACCTCATTCCTATCGCTTCTTGCCTAATTCCATCGTGCGCTGGATGGAGCTATCTCACGTAAGCTATGAATCGGCCCGCGATATTTACCGCTTGATCTGTGGACTGTTACTGTATTACGCGATCTATCGATACGCCCGCCTATTTACTAACTATAGTGGCGCAATTCTGGCTCTGCTCCTGGTGACGGTAATCTATCCAATCAGCTTTGAGTATTATGCAGGACAATTGACGGATCCGCTTTCGCATTTGTCCTTTGTGCTTGCGTTTATTTTTCTTGAGACAGGAGAGTTCGCTTTACTGCTGACCACGCTGCTTATCGGATCTCTCGCCAAAGAAACCGTACTTGCCATGGCTGGTTACTACGTGCATTTTCAGTCCCAAAGATAGCAATTACTTAGTCAAAGCGACGTCTTTATGTGTGTCATGCGCAGCCATGTATCTCGGCGTGCGTTTCTTCGTGCTGCACGGGACTATGCATTACCAACAAGTCAGCAACGTAACGCCGGAACATGCCTGGATTAACTGGGAAGGGGGACGCTGGCTACCGATTTTTTTACTAACTGCGGGAGCCTTCATGCCGTTCCTGATCGCGGGCTGGAGGCAAACGCCAATTTCACTTAAGCGCCAGGCTTGTTTTCTGCTCCCGGTGCTTTTGCTATCAAGCACTTTTTTGGATGGCTCTTCGAGGGACGCAATTTCATGCCGCTTGTCATGGTACTTGCAGTGATCGCCGGGCGCTATCTCAGCCGCCTAATGACCGAAAGCCGCGGAACCCATCTAGAAAATTCGCTCCTGCCTCTGCAAGCTGCCGAAGGTCCCGATGTTCGCCACCGAGAAAGAGAACAGATACTGGTTTTCATTTCTGATGCCGAGATTGAACTGGCGCACCTGCATGCTGAAACCGCAACAGTTTGTGTTGTATGAGGTCTGGACGAAATCATAGAGCCGCCGTCCGGTAAGCCGGTCGTAATCCACGGTGCCCGCGACGTTCCAACCCCTCCGATTCGCGTTCCCATAACCGCCACTGATTCCCATTTGATTCGCCTGGGGCAGCAGCACCGGGAGAGTGGTAATAGCATTGTCGGAAATGCCGGCAAAGTATTTGGAGTATCGCACATTGACTCCATATGTTTGATCCACCACTTTACCGCGGAGCGGATCGTAATCAGCTCGCCAATTGAACGAGACGAAGGGATACGGGCTTACGGTCATATACGAAGTTACAGGAGAGTAAGTGCGCGGCCCGTCCAGAAAGGCGAACGGAGTAAGCTCTTCAGCCTCCAGTATCACGTTTCTCGCGCCTACACCAGCTGGTCCAGCAAGTACAGCGCCTCCAAACGTAGGGTCAAAATAGCGCGCTTGCGCGACGCGCCAGGTGAACACTTCATTAACGTTCCCGAGCTTGTCTTTCTTGTATATGCGGTTAATTATCGAGAGCGTGAGCTGGTTGGTATTGGAAAGGATGTCGGTTTCGTCGAAGTGAATGATCTTCTGGAACTGGTAAATGCCCGTGACGTATTCATAAGCGGCATCCGTCTCGATTACGTGTTTGAGCTTGGGTCCGATATGCAGCCAAGCCGGAGGAGTGTAAATTCTTTCAAGCGTTGGCAGCCGTAGATCGAGATTGAAATCGGCGTCTTTCCGCAAAATGCTGGCTCCGTCGAAACGAGCGTTGACCGTAGGATATGAAGGGCTCGCAGCACTATAGGTTGAAGTGTTAACAGAATACGTTTCACTATAGTCAGTCGCTCCGAACGTAATGCTCGGGTTGAGCGAGAAGCCGGCGAATTGGAATGCGGTGGAAACGCGAGGCTCGACATCGATTCTGCCGATGGCTCCGGAATGGATCACATCCGTTGTCACGCCGTTTAGCGGCTCACTGCGCGTGAGCAGGCCGGCGCTCGTTCCGAATGAGAACCAGACTGGGACCGGCCCGTGGACAAGGTTCTGTTCGCGCCCCAAGAATTCGAACGAAGGCAACTTCTGCACAACTACCTGGTTTGACGGCGCGCCATATGGCGTGATGCCCTCGAAGAGCTGATCGCGGATGGCCACAATGCTGAAGGAATAGGCGTCGTGCTTGAAATGGCGCTGTAGAAAGCCGAGTGAATAGGCTTCGCTCTGAATAGCCGTGGCGAACGTGTACGAAAACGCCTCGCGGAATAAATAAGAGCTTAGATAGTTGTAGTCGAGCTTTCCTGTGAAGCCCCAAATCTGAGTACGCGCGGTTAGCTCGAACTGGGTGCCACCCTGCTTGGTTGGGGTCGGGGTGCCATTCGGGATACCGCGGTCGTCGACGCTGTAGAGATTGAAATTGAAATCTGTCACGTCGTTGGGCTTACCCCGAAAGTCATAGAGGAAAGCCGGACCACGCTGGGTAAAATACTGCACCACACCCGTCATATCGTAGCTGCGGCTCATCGCCCAGTAATAGCCGAGACCATAGACGTAGCCAAACAGCGTAGTATGACCGAAATTAGGCGTGAGAAAACCGCTTTGCCGGGGATTTCTCCCGAGCGGCCTGCGGAAGTACGGCAAATAGAGTATAGGGATGTTCTTGAGTCTGAAGACCGCGCTTCTTGCCATGGCGCGATCACCCGGAACAATATCGAACGTGGGCGCTTCGAAAACCCACCAGGGCTTCGGGATCTTGCAATCCGTGACGAAACCGTGATGCAAAATGTAGCGGTTCTTAATCCGGTCGACCCAGAGCGCCTGGAAATAGAATGGATTCGTGGTGCTCAGAACGGCCGGGTTCGACATGATCTTAGCCGGCGCGGTTCCGGTTACGCCATAAAACTTGCCTTCGTCGGTTTCGAGATTGAATTCACCCTTTTCCGCATTGATGATGTCGCCGGTTTTGTAGTGCTGCAGGCGCACGTGCCCTCGAGCGTAAGCCCAATGCGTGTCGGAATTGTAGTCGATCTGGTCGCCCGAGATCGACATTTCCGACGTTTGGACAGTTGCCGAGCCCTTAAGATAGCGCCATTCACCATTGGACTCCTCGCCGATGCCGCCAAGCCAGATCTGATCGTTCGGAGGAAGATCGGCTTGTGCGGGGCGGTTCAGGGTCTGCGATAAAGCCGTCCTGGTAGAGGGAAAGAACAGAATTGCCAGTAGGAAGAACAACTTAATAAGAAATTGTTCTAGACAAACCGCACATCTTCTGGTAGATAAGGAAGCGGGAAGAGTAGAGGATCCGAAGAGCTTCGGCGCGGAAGAAGGGCTCAACCGAGAACCGTAGCATGCCCCGGCGCTTGGGAGCAAGCATTTCGCGTCGATGAAAGAGGAAGCAGCAGAGGGCGCCACATGACGTGCCAGCATTGTCAGACTTGGATTTTAGACGACGACCACCGGTGCCGCCGTTGCGGTAGACGTGCGCGGGCGACGCCCTCCCGCATCTCTCCGGCAACCTACCCGATTGCGGCCGCCGCTACAGCGGCCGTCTACGACTTTGAAGAGGAGCCGGGCTACCGGCAAGCTGAGCCGGCAGGTATGCCGCAGACGCTAGCGCTTGGGCAGCAGCAAGCCCTGTTCACACCCTCCGGGCATGAGCCCCGAGTTATTCCCTTCGACATGTTAGCCTCGCCGGCGGAACGGGACGCGATTCGTCTTCGTGCGGCTGAAACGCAACGGCCTGCTCCTGTCAAGAGCGCGAAGGTCGAAGCGACGCGCTCCGCGTCGAAACGAAATCGCCGGGCCGATCAACGCGATCTTGAATTTCAGAGCCAGGACGACCTAACGCACCGCTCCGGCTTGTATTTGCATGCTTCGGACGTAACGTGCGCCGCGCCAGTCGCAAGTTCCGCTATTCGCGTGCAAGCCGCGCTGCTCGACGCGCTGCTGATCGCCTGCGGCTACGCCGTTGGCTTGGGCCTTTTTTTCTTTGTCGGCGGCCGCTTTACCGCGGAGAAACATGTGCTGCCGTTTCTGGCGTCCGCTCTATTGACGGTGCCGTTCTTTTACAAGCTGCTTTGGGCATTCGCCGGCCAGGACACGCCCGGCACGCACATGTCAGGGCTCGAGCTCGTTGATTTCGACGGCAAGCGCCCCTCTAAGACGCGCCGCTATCAAAGGCTGTTTGGCAGCGTGCTGAGTTTGCTCGCGGCGGGTGTCGGCATCATCTGGGCTTTGGTCGACGAAGACAAGCTCACCTGGCACGACCACATCTCGGGCACCTTCCCAACATTCTCTGACCGGAGTTAGGTGGTCGGCTAAATCGTCGCGATGCTACCGGCCGGCTCCAGGATTGCCGTCATTGATCCCTTTGATTTCGGCATACGCGGATCCGCTCCATACGACTGAATCTGATCCTTGCCAAATTCGGCTTCGGGCAGTGCACAGGTGATGACCACCGTGCGCCCGGTCGTATCGACCTCAACGGCATGTTGAAATGCCGTTTCGAGCGGAAAGAAAAATAGCTTCTGCAGCATCTCGATGACATAGTCATAGGTGTGCTCGTCATCGTCGAGCAGGACGACATGGAATAAACGCCCGTGCTCCTGCTCACGTTCGTCCTGAAGTGATGGAGTGAGCCCTGGAGCAGCTACAACGCTCTGCATGCTTGCAGGGTTCATTCTACCGGACTGCTCAAAGCGGCGCAGAACTGCTAAGATCTAAGTAGGTCCCAAAATGTGGGGGCGCAACGGATTCGACGGGATTGAATCGTTGTGTGAAGGCGTGTCGGGTTCCGAGCTCCCGTAAAACGATCGGAAAACAACAACTGCCAATAATCAGCAGTTCGCTTACGCTGCCTAATTAAAAACTAGGTAGTGCGCTCCGGTTGATGAGCCTGCGCGTCAGCCAGTGAGCGTCATTTTGCAGGATAGGTAGTAGGCTTCGGTCCGGAGCCGAGGGCCGAGATCAATCGGACTAGGCGGCTTTCGCTCTTGCCGGTTTTTTAGGAAGTCGCTGAAATACCCAGAACTGGATACACACGTAGGCTTTGCACGGCGGGCTTTTTCGGACGCGGGTTCAACTCCCGCCGCCTCCACCAAGACAGACCCTTTCGCCCAGGGCACAGCGAAATCGTAGTGAACCTCGCACAAATTCAGCGCGTGAGCGATGCATGTGTTTTCCGGATCGAGCAGCGTGCCAAGAACTGCTTTCCCGCCCTGTTCGCCGCGCACATATGCGATCCTGGCGCTTGCGTCGAGGACATAAATCACTGCTGGCGGTGTTTCTCTAAAGTCAGGTCAGCTGCTTTGCGCGCGGAAAATTCGGCACTCGACGTGGGCGCGAGAGTGTATTCGCCGAACAGCTTCTTAGCCGCAATCTCGCGATCCGGCCCGATTGCCGGTCTCTGAACCTTCAATGTCTCGCATAGGATGTCCCGCTCTTCGGCTGACAAGGCACGCGCTTCTTGCAGAATTCTTTCTATCGTGCGGGACATAACTCGACGCTCGGCTTCAGTGTAAACCAGAGTTGGCGGGGCACGAATTTGCTGTCATTCCCAACCCGCCCTATTCCGTGTAATGCTTTTCAGACAAGCTTCGCAGCCGCTCCGCCGCCGACTCGGCCGTAATGTCACGCTGGGGCGTGGCGAGCATTTCATAGCCCACCATAAATTTGCGCACCGTGGCCGAGCGCAGCAAAGGCGGATAGTAGTGCGCGTGCAGATGCCACTCGGGGTGCGCCTCGTCATCCGCAGGCTGCTGATGAAAACCCATAGTGTACGGGAAAGAGACTTGAAACAAGTTGTCGTAGCGGGTAGTAATCCTCTTCAGAATGTCGGCCAGCCCAGTACGCGCAGCTTGGTCCAGATCGCCCATCACGGGAACGTGCGTCTTCGAGATGACCAGCGTTTCAAAGGGCCAAATCGCCCAGAAGGGTACTAGCGCGGCGAAACCGTCGTTCTCGCAAACCAGCCGTTCGCCTGATTTCAGCTCAAGTTTCAAGTAGTCGCAAAGTAAGCAGCTCTTGTGAGCATCCAAGTACGCTCGTTGACTTGCCAGTTCCTTCACCGTTTCATTCGGCAACGATTCGTTTGCCCAGATCTGGCAGTGCGGGTGCGGATTGCTCGCGCCCATCATCTCGCCGCGATTTTCGAAGATCTGTACAGATTTCACAAACGGAATCTTGCTCAAATCCTCATATTGCTCAACCCACACGGCGACCACCTTCTCCAGATCGGGCACGTTCATGCGCGACACCGTCAGGCTATGGTCCGGAGAAAAGCAGGCCACGCGGCACAGGCCTTTCTCAGATTGCGCCACAAGCAGTCCGCCTTCATCAATCGAGCCGGCCGCTGCCTCCGGACGCAACGCAGCATAATCGTTGTCGAAGACAAAGGTCGACGTGTATTGCGGGTTCCGAACTCCTCCCGCTCGAGCATTCCCGGGACACAAATAGCAGGCCGGATCGTAATGGAGCTGCGCGGCAGCGGGAGTTGTTTCCACTTGACCTTGCCAGGGCCGTTGCGTCCGATGCGGCGAGACCAGAATCCACTCACCTGTTAAAGGGTTAAAACGCCGGTGCGGTTGCTCCTTTAAATTGATCAATTCTCCTCCGGTGTCAGAATGTTCTATTGCGGCCAGACGAGATGATGATACTCCGCCTTACGTTTTCGCTCTTACTCACGACGTGTTTTGCGGCAGCTGCGGATTTCGCGGCGGTAACGAATTACACCAACTACAACGTCGGCGACCAGGTGCGAATCAGGCTGCTGCCCGGCGGGTCAGGCAACGCTTCGATTCTATATGCCGGCGAAGAAAAGCCTTTGGTTACCGATGTGCACCTCAGCGGGTCAGCCTACCAGCTCCTGTGGACCATTCCCTCAGATGTGCGCACGGGTCGTTACCTGGTGAATTTTGTTCCTTCCAAGGGCGGCCAGGCGCAGCGGGTCACCTCGTTCGCCATACACAAGCAATTAGCCAAAGTGATCTCGGTGGATCTCGACAAGACGTTCTACACCGTGGGGGATGCTATCAATCCGCGCATCGTGGTGAAGAATCTTTCGACCCAGACGCTCGACGATATTCAAGTTGAGTTTGAGCCCTACACGTATCCCTGGATCGCTCCTGAACCGGATGAACCGCCGATGTGGAAATACATGGTGGCGCGCTCGTTGTCGCTCGCTCCAGGTGAAGAGAAAGAGTTCCGCGTCACGAAAGCGACCGTTGCACAGGTGGAGCACGATCAACCCGAAGCGCTCTACTATTCGGTGGTAATTCGCAACGCCCGCCAGCAGGACCGGATTTACGACCTCGCCTTTGCGCTGCCGGCCTTCACAGTTCCGCCGAATAAATTTTTCCCGAAACAATATCCCTTCCTCTACCTTTACTGGCACCTGGCCGAGGTGCCGAAATCGGAAGCGTACCGGGACTTCTATCCTCCACAGTTTGTTTCCGATGTAATTCGCTTCGACACGAAGCACACCATGTTTCGGTCGGAGTCTTCCGGTACGCTGCGATTTACGTTAACCCCGCGCAAGGGTCCGGCCTGGCAGGATGCGCGTATTGAGGCGCGGGTGCTCGATGCGCAAGGCCGCGAAGTGCAGCGGAAATTGCTAGACGGGAGTCTTTCCGGCGCCCACGAATTCGCATTCGGATCCTTGCCAGTGGGCTTGTATACGCTTCACGTTTCGGTTGAGACCGCGGGCGGCGCGGTTCTTGCTCAGAACCAGCTCGAGTTCGCGCTGAACAAACTTCCCAAATCTATTTTGATCTTCTGCGCGCATTCAGACGACGATACGGCGCATCCGGCGCTCATCCGGGCCGCCGTCGAGAATGGTATTCCCGTTCACTTCGTTTATCTGACGGGCAGTGACTCGGGCGGCTGCGATCGTTTCTATATGCATTCGTGCGATGCAGCGCGGGCCATGGATTTTGGCGAAGTGCGCCAGGCAGAAGCAATCGCATCTTTGGGGCATCTCGGCGTGACACCTGAGAACATCTTCTTCCTGGGCCTTCCGGACGGTGGCCTGGAACAGATCTGGTACCACCACAAAACGGCCGATGATCCATATCTTTCGGTGCTGCTGGCGAGTGATCACTCGCCATTTCGAGACGCCGCCGTCCCAAACCTGCCCTACGCGCGCGACCCGATTATCGCAGTGATGAAGAATTACATCGCCAAATTCAAACCCGCGATGATCGTTACGGGCCATCCCGACGAGCGGCACGTTGATCACCGGGCAAATAACTGGCTGGCCGTTCGAGCCATGCAGGAATTGTTGCGGGAAGGGAAGATCTCGCGCGATACGGAGCTATTGGTCGACGTTTCCTACCGCGCGAAAGCCGGCCGCCACGCTCCGTACCGCTACAAGAAGGACACGTTCTACGCGTCAGGCGAAGCCGCCAGGATCGGGCAGGAGGCGCTCTGGTATTACCAGTCCCAAGACGGCAATCACCAGCAGGCCGAAATCAAAGATTTCCTAGATTTGCCACGTACCGAGGCGTATCCGCACTTCCGCATCCTGGATTGGTGGGAGCATGTCGACTGGAATGAAAAGCCGGAGGTTCACCAATAGCGTCCTCAAAATGACAATTTGAGACTCACCTGAATCGTTCGCGGCTGGTTCTCCGTGCCTTGTGCTACGCCGAACAAGCCGCAGCCGCTCGAGTTTGTGAGGTCAGTACAGATGCCGTTATATTGCGCATAGTTGAACGCGTTGATAAATTCCCCGCGCAGCCACGCCTGGTATCTTTCACCGGCGAAGTTCTTCGCAATTGACAAATCGACATTGCGCGCCGCGCGTTCGCGAAGTTGGGTCGTGCGCTGCGGAGCATTGCCCAGCATGTACAGAGAATTGACCGGCCCGTAAAGAGAAGCGAGCGTCGCGTAGGCATTTGGATTGATCCAGTTGTTCGGACCCTGGTTCGACGGTATGGGGTTGCCGATCTGATCCGGCAATTGCGGTCCAGGGAAGCCGTAGTTATTCAGGTTATTGCTGCTGCCGTTGGTGACTGCTACCAAAGGCAAGCCGCTAGCCAGCCGGACAACGGAAGATAGCTGCCAATTTCCGAGAACTTCTCGCACGACAGCGGGAGCGCCGCTTCCCCATTTCTTGCCTTTGCCGTACGGCAGGTCATAAACTAGCGCCGTGGCAAAGCTCTGCGGAACGTCATGCGTGCTGATGTTGTAATCGAGCATTGTGTTGTTAGCGTCCCGCCATTCCGTTGCTCCCGTTCCCCAGCCGAAGTAGTCTTCCGGGCCGTTATCGAGCGCTTTCGACCACTGATAGGTTGTGAGCAGGCTCAAGCCATTGCCCAATGTCAGATTGTATTTGAGATACATCGCATCAAAGGCGGACCGCGCTCCGGGCAAAGAGCGCGTATATTGCAGGTTGGTGAACTCTGGATAAGGCCGTAGCAGCAAGTTGTAAGCAATCGTAGTCGTGCTCGGCGAGCCGTAATACGTGTTCGGATTAACGATGCCAAGCCAGGGATTGGGAACTTGCTGATCGAGCAGCGGCCCGAGTTTCAGATATTGGTCGGGCAACTGATCGGCATCGAGGTTGATATTGCCGTAAAGCAGTTTGCGCCCGCGGTTACCGGTGTATCCGGCCTCCACAACCGAACGGGAACTGACCTGATACTGCAGATCGAAACTCCACTGCTCCGTGTATGGAGTGGGGTGGTAACCCTTGAGCCAGATTCCATTAATACCGCTGCCTACTTGCGTCAGCAACCCCAACGAACTACCTTGCGGCTGATTGATTCCTTGTGGAAAAGGGTTGTTCACAAGATTCGCAGGTACGAATCCGTTCTGATTGGTGGCAGTGTAGTTCGTGGTCGAACTGAAACCGATTTGTTGGCCTCCATCGTCTCCTATCAAAGCGGATGTCGCAAGATAGAAGATGCCGGCGCCCGCGCGCGCAACCAGCTTATCAGTGATCTTGTACGCTAAACCGACGCGAGGCGCAGGATTGTAGTTGTTCGGATACCAACCGTAACGATTACTCGAGTTCGCATACTCGAATCCTCCGTAAACCGGATGCCCTATCAGCGGCGCAACTTGAGCGCTGACAGGATTGATAACACCTGGATCGAAATAGGTGAGACGGTTGAAGCGCTCGGTTGCCGGGCGCTGATTCTCATAACGTAGCCCGACATTCACTGTAAATCGCGGATTCACGCGCCACTGATCCTGAATATATGCGCCGTACGTGTGTACGCTCTCCGCCGGATCAGGGTTAATTCCTTGCTGACCGCCACTAGCGGTTCCGAGCAGCATCGAAGCGATAGGATTTCCACTAAGAGTCGACGTGTAGTTCAGGGCTGAACATGTGCCGCTCGGGTCAGGATCGCAAGAAGTCTGTGCGCTGCTGAAATTGAAGCTGCCGGCTTGCTCATTGATTACATTGATCTGTTGAACGTCAAAGCTGGCTCCGAATTTCAGGGTGTTTTTCGATAACTGTTTTGTAAGGTTGATCTGCACTGAATCCGAGTAGCGCACAAAGTTCTCGTAAGTCCCACTGCCCAGGCTGGTATACGGTCCATCGGAAGAAATCGTGGGCAGCACGGGTGCCTGGAACAGAGATGGTGAGAGTCCGATGGTCGACGCATTAGCCACACCATAACCCTGCGCGATATGCGATTCGCGCCACCGGCTGTAACTCGCAAATGTATTGATCACCCAGGTCGGGCTCGGCGTAATCGTGTCGTTCAGCACGACCTGAAAACCGCTGTTCGTCTGATTGACGCCGGTATCCGCGCCGTTACAGAAGAAGCAAGGTAGGGTCTGGTCTTGGCGGAAGCGATCAGACCAGCGGATGAACATTCGGTGATTCGAACTCTGCTCCCAATCGACGCGCGTATCCATCTTGTCGTTCTGGTAATCGCCGGCGCCCTGCGCGTAATAGTTCTGCTGATTGTTCAGCGCAAGACCGGCACGATTCGGAAGCGGAAACAGGTTGGCCATCTTCACGCCCACAGGATTAAAAAGAGTGCTTGGAACAATATTGCCGGCGAACGGAGCCCGCGTATAACCAGTAGTATTGTTCGCCGTCGTAGTCGAGAATGGATTGTAGATGAGATCGGGCGAACCATCGGAGTTCAGTGTGTGGGAGAAGTCCCCTCCTCGCTCGGCCTGAGTCGGAACGGTTATCAGCCCTGTACTTTGAGTATTCGGCTGTCGCAGCCCCTCGTAGCCACCAAAGAAAAACAGATCCCATCGTTTCAACAGTGGGCCGCTGATGTTACCGCCAAACTGATTTTGTTTGAACTGCGCTCGCGGGATACCGTTCTTGTTATTAGCCCAATAATTGGCATTCAGCGCCGAGTTCTGCAGGTAATCATAGGCCTCGCCGTGAAATTGGTTGCTGCCCCCTTTGGTGATAAGCGTGACGATACCGGCGCCTCCCCTTTGATACTGAGCGTCGTAGGTGTTCTGAATGATCTGCTGTTCCTGAACCGAATCCTGCAGCGGCGAAACCATGAGGCCGCCCCAGTCGAGCGCCTGGGAAGCTGCCCCATCGATCAAAATCTGTTCATCACCGGTACGGCCGCCGTTGATACCGAAATTGCTGGATAGCTGATCGAGCGTACCGGATTTTTGAGTTTGACCGCTAGGCGCTTCCGTGGTGCCGGCAATAGCAAAGACGAAATTCAGCGGATTACGCGTGCTGTTCGGCAAAGCTGTTATGAGATGGCTATCCATGGTAACCGAGTTGTTCGCCGTCTCTGTATCCACCAGAGTGGCGGCGGCAGTGACCTCGATCTTCTGCTGCGTTCCGCCAAGCTCAAGTGAAACGTTTACGCTCGCGCCTGTGTTAGCGCGCAAAACCAAATTCTGCTGCACGAAGGTTTTAAACCCCTGGGCAGTGGTCGTGATCTGATACGTTCCCGGCGCGAGATTCTGGAAATCGTAGGCACCATTCGCGTCCGACTGGGCTTGGTGGACATCGTTTGTGGCCATGTTCTTGAGCTCGACGCTCGCACCTTGAACAGGAGCTCCGCTCGGATCGGTAATCAGGCCGGTAATGGAAGACGCAAAAGACTGGCCAAAAGAACCTTGAGCAAAGCCAAACGACAGCAGCAATGCAACAAGGAACATTACTCCGGTACGCAACCCAAAAACTCTCGATCTTCTCTCAAGTTGAAGCACAACTAACCTCCCTAAAGCCTAATGCGAGTAACTTATATCACGAGCAATATTGGCGATCAATGCGGAACACCTTCTCCGACGAGTGCTCCGAGCAGATCCCGCCTTCCCTTCCCGGCGTGAAGCGTGGCATCCGCAAGCCAAACATCCGGCCACTCCGGCCAGCGCTTCTCGATTGCCGTCAGCAGACCCTCGGCTTCATCGTTTCGCTTGGCTGCCTCGAGTACGCCCACCTTCGTCAGTAAGATCTCTGGATCGTTCGGGAACCCAATCGCGGCCTGATTTGCCACTTGCAAAGCTTCGGAGATCCGGTCGGCTTGGACGAGAGAGACCGCCGTATCGCGATATAGATCGGGACGCCTTGGAACAGCTTTCAACGCCTGTTCCGCCGCCGCCTTTGCCTCTTCCATCCTGCCGGCGGCGTCAAGCATCTCAGCGCGAGCCAGATAGTAGTCACCGGTCCTCTGTGCCGCCGGGATACGATCCATCTGGTCAATTCCCGTTTGCGCATCCGCAGTATGCCAAGTCGCAATCGCCAGATCGAGGCCGAGGTCTCCGTCAGTGCCTGCAAGCGTGACAGCTTGTTGCAAGAATGTCTTGCCGATAGCGTACTGCCGCACCCGGATCAGAGAATTCCCGGCCTCCGCTAGTAAGTTGGCCGCAGGAGCAAGCGCAACGATCTGCTGGCAAACGCCCGCGGCCTCTTCGACTCTGCCGTCATCCAAAAGCACTTTCAAATACTGCACCTGGGCTTGAGGGTTATCAGGGTTGTTGTGTACCGTTCTTTCCACGCCCGCGCGGTAGCGCGCATATTGCTCTTCTGGCGAAAGGCTCAAAAAACTCACCAGGCCGGAAGGGTGCGCCAGATTGGATCGGTTCGGGCCGAGTTCACGGAACCTCGTCATCACGGCGGCCGCTTCCTCCATCTGGCCCGTTTTGGTCAGAGCATGACTCAAGTGCAGCAGGATCGTCGGATCCCCGGGTAGCACATCGGCGGCTTTGCGCAGCGCACGTGCCGCGTCCACAGGCCGTTCCAGGGCCAGGTAGGTTTGTCCCAGCCGGTCCAAAATTCGCGCGTTACCCGGTTCGCGCTCGGCCGCCAATTCGAGATCCGGCAGGGCCGCGGCAGGCTTTCCCTGACGATAGTTGAGAAGCGCTCGTGCGACAAGTGCGGGAGCAAAATCGGGCTTAAGAGCAAGCGATCGATCGAACTGGGTGAGCGCCCCGGTGGGGCTGGCAGTGGTGAGCGCTATTCCGAGTTCGTAGTGACCGACTGGATCCTTCGGGTGTTTACGGACAAAGTCTTGTAAGGCCTCCAGCCCACTCTTCACTCCGAGTGCGGTTTGCGCAAAGCTGCGTTCGCGAAGCGCCGCGTCATCGCCCGGAACGAGCTTCAGGTAACGGTCCCAGGCTTCGGCCGCATCCCCGTAGTAGCCGAGATCGGCGGTCGTGTAGGCCAGAAGCGCTTGCACATCAGATCGAGCGGGGGCAAGCTTGGCCGCCTGCGCCAACTCCTCGAGGGCAGTTTCGTTTTTGTTCAACTTGATATCGACCGCCGCCAGGTCATAAAGTACGTCCACGTTGCGTGGCTGTTGCTCCAGGGCCGATTGAAGGACCTGCCGTGCGCGCTCATTGTGCCCGGCATGGGAAGCAGCAATGCCCAGATCGTGCAGCGCTTCGGAGTCCGTGGGAGCGGTTTGCACAACTTGAGAGAAAACGCTCTCCGCCTGCTCGTATTGACCAGAAGCAGCCAGGGCTTGTCCAAGGCGAAACTTTAAGTGCTGGTCAGTCTGCATAGCAGCGGAAATGCGCGCGAGAATTGTATTCGCTTCCGTGGTGCGATGGGAAAGAAAAAGAGCTTGCATCCGCAGTATTGCGACCTCTGTAGTGTCGCGAGCGTTTGGCGGCAGTTGATTCAAATAGGCCAGTGAGGCCGCGGGTGATTGCTTGAGCGAAAGACGCGCGAGTTGCACATGCGCGTTGACATGCTCTGGATTCAGGGCGAGCACTTTGAGGAAAACTGCGCGCGCTTCCGTAGATTTTTCTGATGCGAGCAGATGATTTCCATAGTTGTTGAGCAATCCCGGGGAGGGTTTTGGAAAACTTAGAGCGCGACGATATACCTGGTCTGCTTCCGCCAATCTTCCCTCCTTATCTAGAAGAACGCCCAGAACATCGAGCGCGGGAATATCGTTTGGCTTTGCCCGCAGGTCCGCTTGCAGAATCTGTTCCGCTGCCGCCGCATCTCCGCGCTCCAGTGCTCCCACTGCCTCGCTCACCGGGTCGCCTTGCGGATCGGCCCCCAACAGAACTCCGGCCATGACCGCGAAGAGCAAAAAGGAGATCGGACTGTCGACGTTCGCCCGCATCATCACTGCTTCTTCGTATCCGGCAGCCCAAACGCGACATAGCTGCCGCCGCTTGCCGCGCCCCATTTGCCGCCGCCCGCGCCAATCGCCACGTATTCGCGCCCGTTCACTTCGTACACAGCCGGTGTCGCGTTGCCCGAAGCCGGCAACTCGGTTTCCCATAGCAATTCGCCCGTCGCTTTATCGAAGGCGTGAAATTTCCGGTCCCGCGTGGTTGCTCCTATAAACAGCAGGCCGCCGGCCGTTACCACACCGCCGCCGTAATTTTCAGATCCAGTATCGTGCATGCCCTGCGCGGCAAGCTTCGGGTATTCGCCGAACGGCTTCTTCCAAACGTACTTCTTCGAATTGAGATCGATCGCGTTCAAAGTGCCCCAGGGAGGCGCAACCGCCGGATAGCCATCCGGATCGAGCCACCTGATATAACCGTCGAGGCCGTACTTCAAAGGCGAGAAGCTGGTCACCTGCTGATGTTCCGCTCCATCCAGCCGCACGTCCTTGCCGGTCATCAAGAATTCCACAAGCGCATTCACTGCTCCGGAACCCAAGCGCCCGAAGCCAGGCATCCTGCCGGCGCCGTGCTCCACCATGCTCGTCACCTCTTCGCGGGTCAGTTTGGAACCGATATGGATCAGCGATGGAAACTCAGGCGGACTCCCGCTCAGATCCGTGCGATGACAGCCGGAGCAGTTTTGCCGGTATAGAGTCGAGCCGCTCATCGCTCCCGTGCCGAGGCTGCGCGGAATGAGGCGCAGAATAAACGCCATCTCATTGGAGTTGACGTAAAGAATCCCGGTCTTCGGATCCCACGCCGCTCCGCCCCACTCGCCGCCACCATCGAGGCCAGGAAAGATGATTGTCCCCTGGAAACTGGGCGGTGTAAACTGCGGACCGCTGCGCAGCTGCCCAAACTTCGCCAGCACGGCCGCGTGCGCCTCGGGCGTGCGTTCCGTCAGCAGCTCGGGAGTCACCTGCTGGCGAGCGTAGGGCGCCGGCTCGGTTGGCAAAATCTGTGTGGCAGCGGCTACCTCGCCATCTACATCGCTCTTCGGCTCTTCGATGGTGCGATAAGGGACAAGGGGCTTGCCCGTCAATTCGTCGAACAGCCAGACGTAGCCGTACTTCGTGATTTGCGCCACGGCGTCTATCGTCTTCCCGTTTTGCCTAAGCTTTACGAGCGTCGGAGCGGCCGGCAGATCGCGATCCCAAAGATCGTGACGGACCAGTTGGAAATGCCAGATCAGCCGTCCCGTTTCCGCGTCGAGCGCCAGCAGGCAATTTGCGAAGAGATCGTCGCCGATCCGGTTTGCTCCGTAGAAGTCGAAAGAGGCAGATCCGGTAGGCGCGAAGACCATTCCCTTTTCTGTGTCGAGCGTCAGCCCCGCCCAGGAGTTAACTCCTCCTATGCGTTTGTAAGCGTCCGCCGGCCAGGTGTTGTAGCCGTATTCTCCGGGGAAGGGAATCGTGTGGAAGATCCAGCGCATTTTGCCCGTTCGTACGTCGAACGCGCGAATGTGCCCGGGTGCGGCCGGCAGATCCTCCGCTACCAGCGTCCCTTGAATCAGCAGATCCTTGTATACGACTCCAGGGCTGGTAGCTTGAATGGTCAAATCTTTGAAGTCACTGCCCAGACCCTCATGCAGATCGAGGCGGCCATTCTCGGCAAACGCTGCGATGGGCTGGCCAGTCTGCGCGTTCAGGGCATAAATGTACTGATCGATGCCGACAAAGAGGCGCCGTTCATCCCCATCGCCCCAGTACGCCATGCCCCGGTTACGCAGCTTGGAGGCAATGTGTTCCCCACGATGCGCGTCAAAATCCCACAGCATTTTGCCGGTAGCGGCGTCTAGCGCTACCACTCGCAGGCGCGGGGTTGTTGCATAGAGCACGCCATCCAGCACCAGCGGGTTGCATTGCATTTCTGACCCATCGAATTGATCGCCCGAATCGAACTGCCAAACCCGTTCGAGACGCTTCACGTTTTTGCAATCGATCTGTGTCAGCGGTGAGTAATGCATCCCCCGGGCGCCGCTGACGATCGCCCAGTTCCTTCCTTGCTTACTTTTGCTCGCGCTCAGCACCAGCAGCGAGACGGCCGCCAGCAAGAAAGCAGTCCGCGACATCGACCCCGGATTTCTCATTTCGTTAATGCCAGATCTGACGGCCTTACGCCTTTCGTGTATTGCTCTGACGTATAAGCATGAGGATGATACTCGCCCACTAAAGTGACATCCGCCTTCGGAGGAATTTTACTTTCCAGGCCCACACTCCAGTAAGTCGCATTCACCAGCAGGCGCCGGAGAGCCTCACTCTCCAGATCGTCCGCGGCGCCCATAGTCGAAACGAAAATGCGGGCCGTCTTGCCGTTTTCCGCCGTGAAGTGATTAGTCCAAGCGACCGGCATCATGGGGTCGTTTACCTTGCTCGGTACTGGCGGATCACTCGGGTTGAGTCCGGAAAGCACCTCGCCGAGCAGCAACGGCCGGCAACTCTTCTCCATCGGCAATCGGACTTCGTAGACCTCCGTCGGAACCCAGATCTCGCCACTCCCAATCCCGCGCAAGATCGGGCTGCCCTCCGCGCCTGCAGCGAAAAGCGCCCGTGTGCTCTGTTTCCCGTGTTGGCCATGATGAGCCACCCAGGTCTCTCCCAACACCTTGCGGCCGAATCCGCCTTCCCATCCTGGAACCGTGCTGTTCCAGGAGTATCGCTCATAAGTCTTGCTGCTCTTGAATTGGAACGGGTGGGTGCCGGTGCGAATGGCAATGATGGGCCGTCCGGACTGGATGTAATCGACCAGCAATTTCATTTGATCGTCCGGCAAATCGCGCCAGCGCATGAAGAGCACTAGCAGGTCCGCATCTTGTAAGGCTTCCAGTCCGCGGAGGTCCGTGTTCTGATGCGGATCGATTGTGCCATCCGGATCGAGCGGAAAAATCACGGTACTTGTAAACCCGTGCCGTACGGCCAGGATCTTCCCGAGTTGCGGCAGCGCCTCTTCCGAGTGATACTCGCCGTCATCCCCGGCGATCATCACAATCTTTGTTCCTTTTCCAGGGCCATGCGTTCCCTGGTAAGTGACGCTCTGAGCTCCAAGCGACCCGGGAATTGCCAGAGCAAGCAGGCATAGAATAGCCGGAAAAAAGCGCATCTCCGTAAGCGCCGCCAGCGCGCGAGAGTTGGAGAGGATAGGAGTAAGCGAGACTTTCATCGACCAGGATGATTGTACCCATGTTTAATTCAAAAACCGCATGAACGTCAATAGAGAAGTTCATCTGCATGAAGAAGCGCAGGTCATTTCATGAACGTTTACCGGAGATGGGGCGCCCTGACCGTCAAAAACATCATTGCATTTTCCATATAAATCACCCATACTTATACATATGCGAACTACTCTCATCCTTGAAGAAGAATTAATTGACCGAGCCAAGGAGGCGACAGGCATTGATGAGAAAACGGCGCTGGTCCGGGCTGGTTTGCGGGCGTTAATTGAGTTAGGTGCTGCCCGACGCTTAGCCGACCTCGGGGGTACCGAGCCCGAATTGCCTGAGATACCCAGGCGTAAGTCCGAACCCTCCCGGTGATTCTCGTCGATACGTCCGTTTGGGTCCATCACCTCCGCCATTCCGACGACTATTTGTCGGCTCTCCTGGCCTCGGGTTTGGTTTTCAGCCATCCCATGGTGATTGGTGAGTTGTCCTGCGGCAATCTGAAGAATCGAGCTCAGTTTCTTGCCGACTTGAAGTCGCTGCCCCTGTCGACTCGAGCGCGGGATGAGGACGTGTATGCATTGCTCGACCGGCACCGGTTGTTCGGCAAAGGCATCGGCTGGATCGACGCTCATCTGCTCGCTTCTGCGCTCATCGGCCGTTCGGGGCTATGGACGCGGGATCGGAGCCTGGCAGAGCTCGCGGCCGAATTGAAACTGCCGCATCGAGTACCCTCAGTAGATGCGCCTCGGCTACGCACGTAAAGATGTCTCAGCCCTCGCGCGACTGTGCTTCGCAATAACTCTCTGCGCAGGGAGCATCGGTTATGCCGCTGATGTCCCTGCCGGGAGAACACTCGAAATCCGCCTAACCCGCTCGCTAGCTTCTTTCTCCTCAAAGAAGGGAAGCGAAGTGCAGGGCGTGATCATCGCGCCGGTTCTTGACAACGGTCGGGTGCTGATTCCGATGGGAGCCAGAGTGACTGGGACCGTACGGAGTGTCAGGCGCGTCGGTCTAGGACTGATCCATGAGAGCGCGCGTCTCAGCATCGATTTCAACCAGCTCACTCTGCCCGACGGCTCGCAAGTCAGTCTCGCTACTCACGTCACGGAGATAGATAATGCCCGCGAATCGGTCGACCAGCAGGGCCGCGTCAATGGCATCCGTTCCACCGGAACGCTCGGCTATCGAGCGAACAACTTCATCGCTGGATTCGCCATGTTTGATCCGATCGCTTACGTCTACGTGACTGTAGCTTCAGCCCGCATGCTTCGCTTCTCCGAGCCCGAAATTTGGTTTCCCGCTGGCACCGAGTTGAGCGTCAAATTGCTCGCGCCGGTAAAGCTCACCCAAACGTACGAGCCGCCCGTGGGTGGCATTCAAAGTTCTCCTCAGGAACGAGCAGCCCTCCGTTCAATATTGCGCAGTCTTCCGTACCGCACCAGAACCGCCGATTCAAACAAGCCTTCTGACTTGACCAATCTTGTATTCCTCGGAACGCCGGGCGCAGTCGAACGCGCCTTCACAGCAGCTGGCTGGGTGCAATCAGACCGCCTCAATACCATTACCGGTTTTCAAACGCTGCGTTCCATCGCCGAGAGCCAGCGTTACCAGAGCGCGCCGATGTCTGTCCTCCTGCTGGATGAGCAGCGCCCGCGGTTCACTTTTTCGAAATCGCTGGATACGTTTTCTAAGCGGCATCATGCGCGCGTTTGGTTGCGCTCGGAGACGTGGCACGGAATTCCAGTGCTGACCGCTTCGTCCACCCAGGACATCGGCATCCAACTGTCCCGCAAGAACAGGACCTTCATCCATATCATCGATACCAACGTGGACAACGAACGCACCAAGATCGCAGATGACCTGATCTTCACGGGATGTGTAGATGCGGCGGAATTGTATCCGCGACCGTGGCTGGCGGCGGGCGCTCAAAACGCCACCGGCGAGGCGCTCAAAACCGATGGCCGCTTAGCCGTCCTGCAATTCAATGACTGTTCCCATCCCAAAGATCCGGTCGACTTGCAAGGACGGCCAGATAAACCCACCACTGGAAATACAGTCGAGCGCGGTTTTCGGCAAGGCATACTTATTACGCGCAACGACATTTATCGCGGCAACTTGATTTATCAGAGCATCGAAGGAACCCGGTTGGGCGTTCACTATTTAAAGCACAAGAACGATACTCCAGCCGCAGGCGATGGCGGCGCGTCAATTCCAAGTGCTATCTCATCGGAGTCGGACGAAAGCGAGGCGCAACCGGCAGCTCCGCCAGAGCGAGGCGCCGCATCAGGCGAGAGGGCCGCGCCGGGCGCCCCGGAAGGTACCGTCGAAAGACCAGCCCTTTTCGAGCTCGGCGTACAAGGTGGCTGGCTTCGCTTCGGGGATTCTCTCGCTGAAACGAACATTTCCCTCGAATCACGGGCTACAGATATTCCGTCATTCAATCTCTTCTTGCGGAACCAGTTGCGCAACGGATGGGCAGTCGGAACCTCCGTAACGCTGAACTCCTGGAGGTATTTTTCGAATGAGTTTTCGTTTGACTATCAGCGCGGAAAATACCGCTTGGGCGCTTCCTTCAGTGGCTTTAATGGCCAGAACCCGATCGGTTATCAGGAGCAGACCACGGGGTTCCTGACCAATCAGTTTGGGTACGCGGTCCTGTTCAACTTTCGTCCTCGGGACAAGCGCTTTCGGCCTTACCTGGCGGTTGGGCCGGCCTTCCAATTGCTTCACATTACCGACGCCCCATTTAAGTCGGCGGCCGGCATTTTCAAAGTCGGGCTACGCAACGTGGGGCTGATCCTCGCTGCCTATAACTTCGCCAACAATCCTCCCTTGGACGGAGGTGGCATTTTTCAGTTCGGACTTCAGTACGGCGGTGGAGTCAAATACCGTTTTAGCCGGAGGTGGCTCGCTCAGTTGGATTATCGCGAGACGCTGAGTCCGCAACCAAACTTTGTCGAGCGCTCCATTCACATCGACGATCCTTCCGATTCCGATCAGTTCACCATTTATAAGGAGTCAAACTTGCCAAGCAGCCCTCTCAGGGAGCAGCGGCTATCTGCCGGGTTTAGCTTCATTTTTTGAAGCCGGACTACTCTATTCTCGTTCCCTTGAGAGCGCCGCGCACGGCAGTGTTCATCATGTTCTCGGCCAGATCCATCGTCACGCTGTTTAGGGTCTCCAGCCGGGCATTGATGACGTGGTGATCGTCGGAGTTGTAGGCAGTTTCCAGATCGCGCTTAGCCGCTTCTATCCGGCTGCGTTCCGCTCCCGACAAAGCGCTCCACGCTTCGCTCTTCTGGGCCTTGGCGAGAGCAGCCAACACGTTGTCAGCCTCCACCCGCGCCTCACGCATCTGCCGTTCCCGCATATCTTCGCTGGCCTTATCGAGCGATTCCTGAATCATCGCTGCCACCTGTTCTTCAGATAGTCCGTAGGATGGTTTGACTTCGACCGTCTGCTCTTTACCTGTACGCGCATCGCGTGCGGTCACGTTCAAAATTCCGTTCGCATCAATCAGGAACCGCACTTCGATTCGCGCAAACCCGGCAGGCCGCGGATCGATATCTTTGAGATCGAAACGAGCCAGACTGCGGCAGTCTTTCACCAGCTCCCGCTCGCCCTGTAGCACGTGGATCAGCACGTTGCGCTGGCCATCTACCGCCGTCGTAAAACTCTCGGTGGCACTCGCCGGAATCGTCGAATTGCGGTGAATCAGCTTTGAGACTACCCCTCCCATCGTCTCGATTCCTAGCGAAAGAGGTGTCACATCCAGCAGCAGCTTGTCTTCTACCTCACCCGCCAAAATCCCCGCTTGCACCGCGGCTCCCAGCGCCACTACTTCGTCCGGATTCAGCTCCGTATGCGGCTTGGCTTTGAACAGCCTTTCAACCGCCGCCCGTACCAGCGGAATGCGAGTCGAGCCTCCCACCATCACCACTTCGTCGATTTGTTCAGTCGTCAGTTTCGCGTCTGTCAGACAGGCCCGGCACGGTTCCAGAGTTCGTTCAACCACCGGCGCGATCAGGCGCTCCAACAGAGTCCGATCCAGTGCGCGGGCGTAGTGCTTGCCGGCGTATGTCAGTTCGATTTTCGTCTCAGGAACAAATGAGAGCTCTTCCTTCGCTCGAATCACCGCGCGACGCAGGCGCTGCACACCTTCGGCATCTCGCGAGAGATCTTCGCCCCACTCTGCCCGCACATCCTCTAGCGCGATTTCCAGCAGCAGATTGTCGATGTCGTCGCCGCCCAGATGCGTGTCGCCGTTGGTGGCAAGCACTTCGAAAATTCCGGCATGGAGGCGCAGAATCGAAATGTCGAAGGTGCCCCCTCCGAAGTCGTAAACCGCGATGATCCCGTCCCGGCGCTTATCGAGCCCATATGCCAGCGCAGCGGCGGTGGGTTCGTTCACCAGTCTTAGAACTTCCAGACCTGCCATCCGTCCCGCGTCTTTCGTTGCCTGCCGCTGAGCGTCATTGAAATAGGCGGGAACTGTAATCACAGCTTCCGAAACCGGAGCCCCAAGCGCCGTTTCGGCATTGTCTTTAAGCTGCTTCAAGACTTCAGCCGAAATCTCGGAGGGTGTAAACTTCCGTCCGCCAAGCTCCAACTTAATAACCGCTTCACTGTCCTGCGCAATGCGGAACGGGAACAGCTTCAACTCGCTTTGTACATCGCCAACGCCGCGACCCATCAGTCGCTTCACCGAGTAAACTGTTCGATCCGGATGAGTAAGCAGCAGTTCGCGGGCCACTTCGCCTGCTACTAGCCGTCCCTCATCCGAGAGCGATACGATGCTTGGAACGATCTTACGTCCGTCGGCATCCTCCACAATTCGAGGACCCGTCAGATCCATGTAAGCGACGAGGCTATTGGTCGTGCCGAGATCGATTCCGACGACCTTCGATTGGCGGCTCTCCCCAAAATCTATTTGAAACGTTCCCATAATATTTCTAAAGGCGATCTTCCACCGCTTCTGCGGCGACAACCGCCGGATTTAAGGCGCGGTCCACCTCACGGATCAGGTTCTCGACATATCTTCGGCGATTCAGGACGGCCCGAATCTCGTTTAGCGCCTGCCTCGCGCTTTCGCTGGAGGATTCCGCTGCATCATACCGGCCGAAGAGCGTCTCAAGCTCCCGATCGATCTCGCCGCGCATCGACGCGAAATTTTGCTTCGCGCTCTCGAGTTGTGGCCGCGCGTCCTCGTCTCCCCCCTTCAGTTCTTCGAGCATCATGTTCAGCTCGAAAACCTCTTCGAGCAGCTCAGGCGGAACGTCTTTCGAGCGCTGCTCGCCGATAGGAAATCCTTCCTCAGTCAGCAGGTATTCGGCACGCTTGATCGGATCGCGCAGCGTCCGATAACCGTCGTTTACTAGCGAGGTCGCTTCCAGAGCCTGTGCCTGTTCCTCCGCGCTCTTGCGGCTGAAACGGTCCGGGTGCCACTTGCGGCTAAGCTCGTAAAACCGTCTCTGTAGCTCGTCCGGGTCGACCTTAAGCTTGCGATTTACCTCAAAAAAGTCGTAGTAATTATTGGGGAAGGCAGGCATACCTATAGCGGGGAACTCCACCGGCAGGGCGGGGAAGATCTAAGCCGAGAAAGACGTACCGCAGCCGCAACTCTTTGTCGCGTGCGGATTGTCGAAAACAAAACCGGATTGAATAAGCGAGTCTTTCCAGTCGAGCGTCATCCCGTCCAGGAAGACCATGCTTTTCGGATCCACAAACACCCGCACATCTTCAAACTCAAAAACGAGATCACGCGGCCTAGGCTCGGGCGAAAACTTGAATTGATAGCTCAATCCCGAACAGCCGCCGCCGAGCACTCCCAAGCGCAACCCACCTTTCACGCCCTCCCGCGCAAAAGCCTCGCGAATCTTCTGCACGGCCTTCGGCGTGACGTGGACCTGCTTAGAAGCAACTCCTTCCGACGCCGTCTCGCTCGAAGCGCCTAGCTGAGTCAGCTCAGCCATGATGAGCAACAATCTCCTTAAACAGCTACCGTCTCAGCTTTCGGAGTTGCGGTCTGCTTCTTCTTGTAATCCCCGATTGCCGCCTTAATCGCATCTTCGGCCAGCACCGAGCAGTGAATTTTCACCGGCGGAAGCGACAGTTCGTTAACAATGTCGGTGTTCTTGATGTCGAGCGCCTGGTCAACCGTCTTGCCGCGCAGCCACTCCGTCGCAAGTGAAGAACTGGCAATTGCGCTCCCGCAACCGAAGGTCTTGAACTTCGCATCCTCGATCACGCCCGTCTCCGGATCGACCTTCACCTGTAGTTTCATCACGTCGCCGCACTCCGGCGCGCCTACCATTCCGGTCCCGACGTTCGGACTGTTTTTATCCATCGAACCCACGTTGCGAGGATTCTTGTAGTGATCCAAAACCTTATCAGAATACGCCATTTATTTCCCCTCTCTTAGTTTAATGCTTCGTCCGGTTTAATGCGCGGTCCACGAGACTTTCGTCAGATCCACGCCCTCTTTCGCCATCTCGTATAGCGGCGAAAGCTCGCGCAGCTTCTGAACCACGTCCACCACCTTGTCGCCGACATAATCGACTTCCTCTTCCGTATTGAACCTGCCAAGGCCGAACCGGATCGAAGAATGGGCAATATCATCGCCCGCCCCCAGCGCTTTCAAAACATAACTCGGCTCGAGGGTGGCCGAAGTGCAGGCGGAGCCACTAGAAACCGCAATGTCATTGATGCCCATCAACAGGCTCTCGCCTTCAACGTAGGCAAAACTGATATTCAGATTGTTCGGCAAATGGTGTTCCATGGTGCCGTTGACGTAGACTTCATCGAGATCGCGCATCAAGCGATCCTTCAACTTGTCGCGCAGGAAACTCAGCCGCCTGGACTCCTCAGGCATCTCTTTGCGCGCGATTTCACACGCCGCGCCCAAACCGACGATTCCCGGCACATTCAGCGTTCCCGACCGCATCCCACGCTCGTGTCCGCCTCCGTCCATCTGTGCTGTGATCTGAACCCGCGGGCTGCGGCGCCTCACGTAGAGCGCCCCGCAGCCTTTCGGGCCATAAAGCTTGTGACCTGTCAGCGAGAGAACATCGATGCCGTCCGCCATAACATTCACCGGAATCTTGCCCACTGCCTGCACGGCATCACTATGGAACAGCACGCCCTTTTCCTTGGCGATTTTGCCGATCTCTGCCATCCGCTGCACCACCCCGATTTCGTTATTCGCATACATGATCGAAATCAGGATCGTTTTGTCGGTAATGGCGTCGCGCAATTGGTCTAAATCGATCAAACCGTTTGCTTGCACCGGGAGATAGGTAACACGGACGCCCTCTTTCTCGAGCCGCTTGCACGTATCGAGAACCGCTTTGTGCTCTGTTGCCTGCGTGATGATATGATTGCCGCGCTCCGCATACATCTCGGCAATACCCTTCAGCGCGAGGTTGTTCGATTCTGTGGCCCCGCTGGTGAAGACAATCTCTTTCGGTGTCGCGCCTATCAGCTCGGCAATCTGCTTGCGAGCGCGTTCTACCCCCTCTTCGGCTTCCCATCCAAAACTGTGATTTCTCGACGCCGCGTTTCCGAACGTCTCAAGATAGAACGGCTTCATCGCTTCAAACACCCGCGGGTCCATCCGCGTGGTTGCGTGATTATCCATGTAGATCGGCAATTTCATAAAACTCATTTCCTAACCGAGCTCAGTTGCTCGTGAGAATTCAGGGTCATGCCCAGGTTTACAAGCGGTGCCGTTAGCAGCTCCCTTTGCTCGTCTTCGGAATCTTGCAACATATCTTGAATGCTGACACTATCTAGAAGTCTCATGATGCCATCGTGGATCTTGCGCAGCGGACGCTTAACCGTGCAACGGCCGGAATGGCCGCAATATGCCCCTTCCGTGAAACAGTTCGCTAGCACGATCGGTCCATCAATCGCTCGAATGACTTCCAGCGCTGAGATCCGGTTCGGGTCCCGGGCCAGCTTGTAGCCGCCGTTTGTTCCAAATTCCGAGGTCAGAAATCCACTCTTCCCAAGCTTCTGAAGCAGCTTGGATAACACCGGCAACGGTATCCCGCACGAATCCGCAACCTCCTTTGCGCTTACCGCCTCATCGCCTTCCCGCAGACACAGCGCAAAATGCTTGAGAGCAATCAGACTGTAATCTGCCTTCTTTGTGAGCCGGAGCATTTGTGCCAGGAAACCAAAGCGAAAAGTCGATGGAGGACTAAAGGGATCCTACTTTGTTATACCACGTTGACAACCGAATGGAAGAACTTTCATCTGCCGCAGAATCAAGGCTTTATGTCAATCAGATGAGTCTCGATCAAAGCCTGTTGCATCCTAGCTCTGTCCAGTATCCTGTAGAGTTGCAAGTGAAATCAAAACCCGCGGCCAGTCATCCGCAGCGGACCGCCTGCGTCACCAAGCGCTATCTGGAAATCCAGCATCCCCACCTGCGAAGTAGACCGCCGGTCTTAGCGGCGGACGCAAAACACCCGTGATTCGACTTTTTCGCGTCTTCGTTCCGGCCAGCGTCGTCGCATTGCTGTTCTCCGAAATAGTGCTCGTTCTCGTCTGCTACGTGGTTGCCCTGCTCGTTCTCGGCATCGACCCCGGCTTCTATCTATTTGGAGAAAACAATTATTGGAAGCTCCTCGTCATCACCGGCCTGATCATTCTCCTGCTCTATTTCCAGGATCTCTACGGGAATCTCCGCATCACGTCCCGCGTCGTTCTCGTCCAGCAGATTTGTCTGGCGGTGGGATCCGCTCTGCTGCTGATGGCCTTCGTCGGCTACCTCAATCCCGACGTGCTGCTCGGCCGCTGGCTGATGGTTGTCGGCAGCTTTGGTGTCATCGTTGTGCTCCCTCTGTGGCGCCTCGCCTTCTGGAAATACGTTATCGCGGGCCTGCGTTCCGAGCGTGTCCTGCTGCTCGGCAATTCCAGCATCCTCCAGGAAATCATCACGCCTATTCTTGACCGTCCTGAATTCGGCTACTCCATCCTCGGTTACCTCTGTGAGCATGAAGGCGAATGCGATTTCCCCGTTCCTTGTCTCGGAAAAATAGACGAGGTTCGGAGCGTCTGCGCCGAGTATAAACCGACCCGCATCGTGGTCGGCATGGCCGAGCGCAGGAATCGGCTTCCGGTGCAGGATCTGCTGGAAATTCGCTTTGGCGGCGTGCGCATTGAAGATGCGGCCGATACCTACGAAATGGCCATGCATCGCGTATGCAGCCGGAAGATTCAGCCTTCGCAGCTGATTTTTTCGTCGATGCTGGGTCCGCGCACCCAAGCCATCGCATTCCAGAAGGCGTATTCCCTCATTCTCGGCATTTTCGGTCTGATCCTCACGCTGCCCCTCCTGCTAATTGCCGCGCTCGCGGTAAGGCTTTCGTCCAAAGGACCCATTCTCTACCGTCAGCGGCGTGTCGGGCTTGACAGTCACATCTTCACTCTCTATAAGTTCCGTTCCATGTACGTCGACGCCGAAGCTCGTACCGGCGCAGTTTGGGCCACGAAAGATGATCCGCGCATTACACCGGTCGGCAAGTGGCTCCGCAAACTTCGTTTAGATGAACTGCCGCAGTTCTGGAACGTGGTTCGCGGCGATATGACTATCGTGGGTCCGCGGCCCGAAAGGCCAGAGTTCGTCGATCTCCTCGCCCAGCAGATTCCCTATTACCGCCAGCGGCTGGCCGTCAAACCAGGCATCACTGGCTGGGCCCAAATTAATCACAAATACGGCGACACGCAACTCGATGCCATGATCAAGCTCGAGTACGATCTCTACTACATCAAGCACATCGCCCCAGCGCTCGACTTCTACATCATTTTCCACACCATCAAAGTGATGTTGCTCAGCCGCGGAGCTCAGTAAGCTGGAGCAGACCATCGGTTTTTGTGGTCTGCCTGCGTCTGCTCCGACTCCTATTGCCGCTGAAAAGTATTGCAAGCCGATAGCTGGCCGCTGTCGAATCCGCGCTTAAACCACCCCGTGCGTTGCGCCGATGAGCCGTGCGTAAAGCTTTCGGGACTGACTCGTCCGGCAGCCATCTTTTGCAGCCGGTCATCTCCCACTGCCGCAGCTGCTCCTAATCCAGCCTGCACGTCGCTTTCGTTGATGATTTTCCGCTGGGCTGTTGAATGCGCCCATATCCCTGCAAAACAATCGGCCTGCAGTTCCAGCCGCACCGAAAGCGGATTCGCGTCCTGCGGGTTACTCTGCTGCAATCGCCTCACTTTTGGCTCGATTCCCAATATCTTTTGCACGTGGTGTCCGATTTCATGCGCGATCACGTAAGCCTGCGCGAACTCACCAGGCGCGCCAAACCGACTTCGCAGCTCGTCAAAAAAACCGAGGTCCAGATAGACCTTCTCATCTTCCGGACAGTAAAATGGGCCGATCGCATCCTTCGCCAAACCGCACCCTGACGGATAAGCATTCCGAAACAGAACCAACCTCGCGTGACGATACGGCCGGTTCGCCATCTCCGGCAAAACGCGATCCCAATTGTCCTGCACATCTTTCAAAACGAAAGATACAAACTCCACTTCCGGCTGCTCTCTGGCATCCCGCTGGCGATCCGGCACGGCACGCACCTGCTGCGTCGCCGGCCCTGTCCCTGAAAACAGCGTGAAAAGATTCTGCCGGAAAAGCAGGCTGAGCAGCCCGACGATAATAATCCCGCCAATCCCCAAGCCTCCGAACCCGAATCCGCCGCCTCCTATGCCGCCCCCGCTCTGATCCCGCCGGTCTTCGAGGTCGGGGTTAGATCCGCCCGGTGTCCACTCCATGCATTAATAGTCTCCCAGAGTCGACTCTGAATTTCCTATATTTGGAGTGCCAATTTCCTGGCCGATTTCACACTGCAGTGTGAGTTTCGGTAAGGCTGCGTGACTCGCGGTAGTGTTCCCTGATAGCGTCGGCTAAGGCGAGAAGGCCTAGCGCGATGGGTTCAAGAAGCGAGTACTGCTCCGGCGATGTGCAGCAACTTCGACGACGTTTTGATGAGTTTCGGAGCACCCAGGCATCGCGATCACGGTTGCCGAAGACTTTGTGGGCAGCTGCGGCGGAGTTGGCCAAGCGCTATGGAGTGAATCCGGCTGCGCGAGCCTTGCGGCTGGACTACACAGGTCTGAGAAAGCGAGTCGAGAATCGGGATCGGGCTAAACCAAAGAAGGGGACAGCACCGCCGCCGGCTGAAACCCAAGAGGAGCGTCCAGAATGGATGCCGTGGAATTACTCCGAGACGGTGGTGCGGCTCACAACGTCTACCGCGGCGTAGTATGCTGGTCCGCTAACTGGCCGGAAAGGATTGATAAAGGCCAAGCGAATCGCATTTCTGAAATGGCGGTAAGACGGTCCGTCAGAGCAGCCGCTCCGCGAAGGGTTATTGGCCAAGACGACCCGGCCACAATGAGGGGACCATGAAGGTCGAGCAAGCCAGAGAGACGGCGCGGCAGTGGGTGATTGAAGAAGCCAGCGGTATACCAGGCTTCTGCGGAGCTTACACTGCCGGTTCGACGAACTGGCTTCCCGATGGCGCTGACCTGATGACGACGTCAGATGTCGACGTCGTGGTCGTCCTTACAGACCCGAACCAAGCTTCCAGGCGTGGCAAGTTCAGGTATCGGGAAGTCCTTCTTGAAGCCTCATACCTGAGAGATGATCAGCTTCGGTCCCCTGACCTGATCTTGAGTGATTATCATCTAGCCCCGAGTTTCCGGACGACCAACATCATACTCGATCCTTCAGGTCACCTGACTGCGCTCCGGGCGACAGTGTGCCGGGACTACGCCAAACGGCAGTGGATCCGTCGACGTTGCGCCAACGCGAGGGACAAAGTCCTGACACACCTCCGGTCGATCAACGTGGGGACTCCCCTTCACGACCAGGTGATCGCGTGCCTTTTCGGCGCAGGCGTAACGTCATGTCCTCCTTGTAGCGGGCCTGAGAAACCCCACAGTACGCGCACGATACATGGCTGTGCGAGAGCTATTGGCGGACTATGACTACGTTGAGCTTCACGAAACGATACTAGAGTTGTTGGGATCTGCTCGGATGAGCCGCGAGCGAGTTGGCCAGCACCTAGCCACGCTGACGGACATCTTCGACGCAGCGGCGAAGGCCCTCAAGACGCCGTTTCCCTTCGCATCGGACCTTAGCGACATCGCCCGCCCCATCGCAATCGACGGGAGCTTGGAACTAATCGAGCGCGGCTACCATCGGGAAGCGATGTCCTGGGTCGCCGTCACCCATTCCAGATGTCAGAAGGTGCTCTCGAGCGACGCGTTAGGGGAGCTGCCGCAGAGCTTCAGCGACAGCTATCGGGATCTGGTGGGCGACCTCGGTATTGCTTCATCTGCTGACGTCCGGCGACGCGGTGCAGAGGTCGAGCGTTTCCTTCCGCGAGTCTGGGAAGCGGCAGAGAGAATTAGGGCGGCAAATCAGCAAATAGAAGGATGATTGACGCTGGACGCCGGCCACCGATACTGATGCAGGAAAATCCTCATTTCAATCGGCATAAAACTGTACGGCCAAGACGTCACCAATGCCGCAACAGGCAGCTTGAGTGATGAAAAGCTCTACTGCCGCCCCACGACTCAGGCCGTGCAGGCTTGCCGAAAACTCACACTGCCGTCTGGGCAAAAGTGGAGCAGAGTTACTCCGCCTGGTGACCTAACGGCGGCGGGAAATCACGAGTCATAGAAGGCGCCTTGAGCGCGTAACTATCTATAAACCAGCTATTTACCGGGCCTTATCACGACCCAGCCTGAAGCAAAGTTCAAAAACGGCAATTGCCTTAACTTAAAAAGAAACTTGCGAAAATCCGAATAAAAACACTATCTTTCACAGCCTTGCGCCCCTGCTCAACACCCTTTCAGCCGAGTTCTGCAAGCCGTTCACACCCCGCGAAAAAATTTATTACTCTCCTGATTTCTTCCACTTACCCCGCCTAAGCCGCTTTCCGAAAATCCGTTTCGCCGATCTTGCGTGCTACTCTCCGGCAGGCTCACCCGCATGCATACATGCCCGTGAGCCAATCTTGTCTTACAGGGGAAAACTCTTGTCCACTCCCGCTCAAATCGCCGCTAACCAGCGCAATTCCCAGCTATCTACCGGCCCCTCCGAGTCCGGCAAAGCCACTTCATCCTTAAACGCTCTGAAAACCGGGCTCACCGGGCGCACCGTCCTCCTGCCCAGCGAAGATGTCGCCGCCTACTCCGCCCACGTTGCCCGCTTCGAAGCCGAATGGAAGGCCGCCACCGATGCCGAGCGCGCCCTCGTTCAATCGCTTGCTGATACCGAATGGCGCCTCCTCCGCATTCCGTCTCTTGAAGCCGGCATCTACGCCCTCGGTCGCCTCGAATTCGCCGAGCTCTTCGCCGGGGAAACCGCTGCCGCTCGCGTCGCCCTTATCGAGGCCAAGATTTTCCTCACCTACCAGCGCCAGCTCTCCAATCTCAGCGTTCAGGAAACCCGTCTCCGCCGCCAGCGCGAAAAAGATGCCGGCACCTTGCGCGAAATGCAAGAGACGCGCCAGAGAACGCAGCGCGTTCGTCTCAATTTAGCCGCCGCTCAATACATCGAGGCGGTACGCCGGGAACGCCACGGCGATTTCGATCCCGCTAAGCTTGGCTTCGAATTTTCGTTCGAGCAAATCGAGCTCAAGGCTAGAGAGATCAATCCCTCGCTCTTCGCCAACCATGGGTCCCCACTCGCCGCTACCCCGAAGAAAGCCGCTTGAGCCGGCTCATCGGCAACAATAAGGAGTTGACCTCGGCCCTGCGCTTCGAGATACAGACAACCTGCCCTGAAACAGGCGCCCGCGCCGGCTTGCTGCATACCGCGCATGGCACGATCGAAACGCCGGTCTTCATGCCCGTCGGAACTCAGGGCACCGTCAAAGGGCTCACTCCGCGCGAACTGATCGACGACTTAGACGCTAAAATCATCCTCGCCAACACCTATCATCTGTTTCTGCGGCCCGGGCACGAGCGCATTCGCAAATCGGGCGGACTCCACAAATTCATGGCCTGGCCGCGAGCCATCCTGACCGATTCCGGCGGCTTTCAAGTCTTCAGCCTCGAGACCCTGCGCAAGGTTACCAACGAAGGCGTTCTGTTCCGCTCGCATCTGGACGGTGACCAGCACTTCTTCACGCCCGAGAACACGGTCGATATTCAACTGGCGCTGGGCAGCGACATCCTGATGATGCTCGACGAGTGCTTGGCTTACCCCGCGCCGCGCGAACTGGCGCTTGCCTCTATGCAGCGCACCGTTCGCTGGGCCAGGGCCGGCTACCGGCATTACCTCGAGCGCGAAACCGGTTTCGATTGTGCTCTTTTCCCGATCGTGCAGGGCTCGATGTTTCCCGACCTGCGCCGCGCTTGCGCAACCGAGCTCGTCAAACTGGATGCGCCCGGCTATGCCATCGGCGGCCTATCGGTCGGTGAGCCGCGTGAACTGAGCCTCGAGATAGCCGCCTTGACCGCTCCTCTGTTGCTCTCCGACCGGCCGCGTTATGTGATGGGCGTCGGCATGCCCGAAGAGCTGCCGCAGTACGTGGCGTGTGGAGTGGACATGATGGATTGCGTGCTGCCCACCCGCAATGCGCGCAATGGATATCTATTCACCTCACAGGGCAAGCTGGTCATTAAGCAGACTCGCTATCAAGAGGACGATGGCCCGCTCGATCCTGCCTGCCCCTGCTATACCTGCCGGACTTTCAGCCGCGCCTACTTGCGGCATCTGTTTCAGGCCGGCGAGATCCTGTTCTCGACCCTGGCAACGCTGCACAATATCCAATACTTTCTCGACCTCATGCGGGGCATCCGGCAGGCCATCCTCCAGGGCAACTTCCCCGCCTACCTAAAAGGAGGTGGAGCGGGCTTTTAGCCTGCCATGCCGGTTTTCCAACCGGCATCGGGGAGATTTCCTGTTGCTGGCCCAAACCACTTTTCCTATGTCCTTCTCTCAACGTCGATTGCCCCATTGGCAACCCTCTGGCCGGACACTCTTTCTGACCTGGTGTCTTCATGGCAGCTTGCCCCGGAATCGTTTTCCACCGTCCACTTCTGCTTCCGCCGGCAAGGCATTTGTCTGGATGGATCGGTATCTCGACGAGGCCCGGTCCGGACCCACCTGGTTGCAAAGGGACGAAATCGCCCACCTGGTGCTATGCTCGATCCGGTATGCCGAAGATCGCTTGCAATTCTACACTCTGCATGCTTGGGCGATCATGAGCAACCATGTGCATCTCCTGGTGATGCCACACGTGCTACCGGCGCGCTTTCTGCAATCGGTGAAAGGCTACGCGGCACGAGAGGCCAACCGCCTTCTGCAGCGCACGGGCGAACCGTTCTGGCAGAGCGAGTCGTATGACCGCTGGATCCGAGATGGACAAGAGCTTGAACGAGTGCGCCAGTATATCGAAAGTAACCCGGTCCGCGCCGGTCTCGTTGCCAGCCCGGAACAGTACCGATGGTCCAGCGCTTACGCCGGCACGAATGCCGGCGGGGCAGGTTAAAACCCGCTCCACCTGGTTGCTCGAGCGCGCACCAGAAATCTAGAAAACTCGAGCGACAGGCGCTTCCGCCTATGATCCGCAACCAGCCATACTCACGCAAACCTATATCATTAAAATCAAGATTCTATGCTGTCCATTCTTCTTGTCCTCCTGCAGGCTGCCGCTGCCGCTTCGCCGAGCTCCTTCCTCACCGGCATTTTGCCCATCGTTCTGATGATTGCGATCTTCTATTTCCTGGTCTTCATGCCGATGCGCCGGCAGCAGCGAAATACCAAGGAAATGATCAAGGCGCTGCAAAGCGGGCAAACTGTTCTCACGTCGGGCGGCATCGTCGGAACCATTGTCGCCGTGAACGATGATACGCTTATACTGCGAATTAAGCCTGACAATCTGAAGCTGCAGGTCGCCCGCAGTGCCGTAACCAGTGTTGTCACCGCGGACGACGCCGCCAAGAAGTGAGGAGCGGCCTATCTCGGCACTCAGAGTATTTGAAATGAAACATCTCCGCATCAAATTCTTCTTTATCCTGGCCGTAATTCTGGTCTGCATTTACGGCATCATCGGCCTGCCTACCAGCAAGCCGGCGCTCGTTGCCAACTGGCACAACAACATCCATTTGGGACTCGACCTTCGGGGCGGCACTTACTTGGTTGTCCAGGTCCAGCAGCAGGACGCCTTCAACGCGCAAGCTCTATCCGACGCCGATCGCCTCAAGACTGCGGCGGCTCAGGCGGGCGTACAGTTTTCGACCGTCGACGTTGACGAAGCCAAAGACTTGAACACCGCGGTAAAAGCAGCCATCCTTATCAAAGGCGTTCCCTCTACTCAGGCCGGCACTCTGCGGGGCGTGGTCAACGACAAGTTCGCCCAATGGCTGATGACCCCCGTAAACGCGACCGATTATCGCCTTACCATGCGGCCCTCCGAGTCCCTGGCCATGTGGCAACGGGTGTTGGCACAAACCAAGAACACGCTCGATAAAAAGATCAATGCGCTCGGCCTGAGCGAAGCGACTGTTCAGCAGCGCCGCGAAGATGCCGATTCCGAGTTGCTGGTGCAATTGCCCGGCGTGGACGATCCGGCCCGCGTCAAGCAGATCCTGCAGACGGCGGCGCAGCTTGAGTTGGATGAGGTGAAAGGCGGTCCGTACGCCAGCCGGGAAGAGGCGCTGGCTCAGAACAACGGCGTCTTGCCGCTTGGGACCAAGCTGATCGGCAGCGCTAATACCGACTCGAATGCACGGGGCGGCGGCGTATATCTGGTTACCAGGACGCCTGTAGTACGCGGGCCCGACATTCGCGACGCCCGGGCGGAGCAGAGTCAATCCACTCGCGGTTGGCAGACCGCCTTTGTACTCAGTCAGGATGCCGCCAAGCGCTTTTCTGCTTTCACTGGGGCCAACATAGGGAAGCCCCTCGCTATTGTGCTGGACGGAAAGGTCCTGAGCGCGCCCCGTATCAACGGCCAGATTAGCGACAACGGCGTCATTGAAGGCATGGGGGGCCAGCAGGAGTCCTCGGATCTCGCTCTGAATCTAAAGGCAGGCTCGCTGCCGGCCAAGGTGGTTTACGAGCAGGAAAATACGGTTGGACCTTCTTTAGGGGTCGACTCGATCCATGACGGTTTCGCCGCCGGCATCGCGGGCGTCCTTGCCGTTATTGTGGCCATGCTGATCTATTACAAAAAGAGCGGCATTAACGCGGTTCTGGCGCTCATCCTGAATGCCATCATTCTGGTTGCCTGCCTCAGTTACTTCGACGCGGTACTTACTTTGCCGGGAATCGCCGGGATTGTTCTTACCATCGGCATGGCCGTCGACAGCAACGTCCTGATCTTTGAACGCATCCGCGAGGAGCTTAGGACCGGTAAAGCCATCCCGGCTGCCGTTGCCAGTGGGTTTGGCAAGGCCTTTCTGACCATTATCGATACGCACATCACTACCGTCGTCTCGTGCGCCATTCTTTTCCTGTTTGGATCCGGGCCTGTAAAGGGATTTGCCGTCACTCTCGTGATCGGCCTGGTCGCCAACGTATTTACCGCCGTGTTTGTCTCGAGATTTATCTTCGATTGGGAGTTATCGAGACCTAAACCCGTCACGGCGCTTAGCATCTGATGTTGTGCCGCAGCTTGCAAGTTCGATTCGATGAACTTCTGCGGCGAAGTGGGAACATTTATAACAAACCGGTGTCTATCTGCTATAGATGCCTGCCCTTAGAGTTCGATGGAAATCTTCAAGCAAACGAATTTTGACTTCCTTGGCAGGAAATGGCCGTTCATCGTCCTGTCGCTGGTGCTCACAGCGGTCGGTCTGATTAGTCTCTTTGTGAAGGGTGGCCCTAGGTATGGGATCGATTTCACCGGCGGAGCGCTTATGGATGTAAACTTCATCCATCGCCCTCCGGCGGAAGCTATACGTTCCGCCCTCCGGCAGAAAATCCCCGGCGATATCGAAGTGCAGGAAGTGAACAACGCGCAGTCACAGGAAGTGCTGATTTCGACCGGTGCGCGGGACGCACGTGGCCTGGAAGCCGTGCGCAACAACATGCTGTCGACTCTGAACTCGGCCTTCAATCCGAATTCTGGCGGCAAGCTGGATATCAATACCGCGGGCCAGACTGCCTTGGCGGACCGCTTGCGCGATCCTCTGACGAGTGCCGGAGTAACGCTCTCGGACGATCAGCTGCAAGCCCTGGTGAAATCAATCGCCGGCTACCGGGACGCGCATTCCGGCTTAATCAAGAACTTGGACGAGCTCGCTTCGGTGCCGGGCGTCACGCCACAGGCTCTGAACGTGATTAAAGCCCAATGTTTCCCGGGCAGCTTCAATATCCGGAGTTTTGAATTTGTGGGCCCTAAGATAGGAGCCGACCTCCGGCAGCAGGCGATCAATGTAGTCTTGATCGCGCTCGCGGCCATGCTGGTTTACATCGCCTTCCGGTTCGAGTGGATCTACGGCGTAGCAGCGGTGATCGCGGTGTTTCACGATACCATCATCACCATTGGCCTGTTCTCTCTCTTCAACAAGCAGATCGATCTCACCGTCATCGCCGCGCTGCTTACCTTGGTCGGTTATTCGATGAATGATACTATCGTTACCTTCGATAGGATTCGAGAGAATCTTCGCATGCAGATGCGCGGCACATTCCCGGAGATCGTGAACAGGAGTATCAATCAGACCCTGAGCCGGACCGTGCTGACTTCCGGCTTAACCTTCCTGACCGCAATCTCTTTGTATCTTTTCGGCGGTCAGGTGCTGAACGGATTCTCTTTTGCATTAGTTGTAGGTATCATCGTTGGCACGTACTCGTCTATATTCATTGCTAGTCCGATCCTGGTGTTCTGGCATAACCTGTCGGAAGGACGGAGAAGAGCCAGGCCGGCGGTAGCGGGCCGTGCGCCATCGGTCGCTAAGCAGCCGGTGAAAAATGTGAAGGCGGTGCGAACCGCCAAGTAAGTCGATGACTGAGGGGCAGATGCCCTGGGAAAGTGAGGAAGCAAGATGTTCGAGCAAACGTTTACAGGCACAGGGAAGACGAGAAAACCGTGGACAATTGTGCTTTCGCTTCTGTTGCAGTGCGGCATCATCGGCGTCCTGATCCTGATTCCTTTGATCATCACGCAGACTCTGCCCAGCGCGCAGTTGAAGAGCATGCTGGTGGCCCCCCCACCGCCACCCCCACCGCCACCGCCACCGCCGCCAGCGGTAAAAGTGGTCAGCAAGCCGGTAGTGCGTCAGTTCATTGCCAACCAGTTGATGGCGCCGAAGGTAATTCCGAAAACGATCAACAAGATTGAAGAAGCCGCGCCTCCCCCCGATGCGGTGGGCGTAGTCGGTGGAACAGGCGAGGCGGGCGGCGTCGCCGGCGGCGTGCTCGGCGGTGTGATGGGCGGCGTTCCGGGCGCGCCTCCACCTCCTCCTCCCCCCAAGGCCAAAGCCCCGAGTGGTCCGGTGCGTATCGGTGGTCGGGTGGCCGAAGCCAACCTGATCCGGCGAGTGCAGCCGGTTTATCCTCCGCTAGCCAAGTCGGCTCGCGTGCAAGGCACGGTAGAATTTACTGCCGTGATCAGCAAGGAGGGAAACATCGAAAATCTTCAGCTTGTTCGCGGCCACCCGCTGCTTGTGAATGCCGCCAAAGAAGCAGTTTTGCAATGGAAGTATAAGCCGACCATGCTCAATGGGCAGCCCGTGACCGTTGTTACTGATATCATCGTGAACTTCACCTTGAGCCAGTAGGTTCGTTAGTGTTATTTTCAACTCAGTTACCGATTCAACTTAGGAGATAAACATGTTATTGCAACTTCAAATATGGGCCTTCTGGCTCTTCCAGGAGAACGAAAGCATTAGCTTCGACCCCCGATCCGTCTGGGGCAACATGGGCATCCTTGCCAAAATTGTTGTCGCCGTCCTATTCATCATGTCGGCATGGTCGATCGGTGTCATGATCGATCGTCTGATCGCCTATAACGCGGCCAGAAAGCAATCGCGAGCCTTTGCCCCAGCGGTGGCGGGCGCATTGCGGGAAGGCAAACTGGATGAGGCAATTAAGATTGCCGATCGTTTCAACAAGAGCCACTTGGCCAAGGTCGTGGTGGCTGGGTTGCAGGAATTCAAGGCTCATCAGTCGAGCTCCGAAATCCCAGGGGAAGAGATCGAAGCTTCGCGCCGTGCGCTCGAACGCGCCGAAGCAATTGTTCACGCTGAGCTGAAACGTGGCGTAAGCAGCCTGGCAACCATCGGTTCGACCGCCCCCTTTGTCGGGCTGTTCGGAACCGTGGTCGGCATCATGAACGCCTTCAAATCGATCTCGACTTCGAAGTCGACCGGCTTGGGTGCTGTGGCCGGCGGTATTTCAGAAGCCCTGATTACGACTGCCGTCGGATTGTTCGTTGCCATCCCGGCCGTCTGGATGTTCAACTACTTCACCAATCGGATCGAAGCCTTCGACGTGGAAATGGGCAACTCCAGTTCTGAGCTGATCGACTACTTCCTGAAGCGGTCGCAACGCACGGTTATGAAGTAGGCCTTCTCCGAAAAGGTCTCATCGCATCTTTGGTTGAATCGGCTGTTGGGGACGGTGTAGCCAACCACTGTCCCCGGCCCAGTTAAATTCCTTCAAATGGAATAGCTGTTTGGGGGAGCGAGTTTCAAAGGAGAGGGATACAAATGGCAAAAATGAAAGCTCCGCCAGTGGTCTCAGACATCAATGTGACGCCCATGGTGGATGTAATGCTCGTGGTGCTAATCATTTTCATGGTGATCACCCCCATGTTGTCGAAGGGCGTGGCTGTGAACATGGTCAAGACCCACAACGACATTAAGATGCAGGAGGCAGACAAAGAAGATGCCATACTGATCGCGATTACACGTGACGGTAAGGTCTTCTTAAGTCCGGGCAACCTGTTAATCCAGCCCAACGATCTGGCCGGTAAGGTCAAAGATTTGCAAACCAATCGGTCGGACAAGACAGTTTATATTAGGGCCGATGCTCGGGCCCGGTTTTCGAGCGTGACCGATGTGATTGACAATTTGAGGACGGCCGGCGTAGACACGCTGGGCTTGATTACCGAAGAAGTGAAGTCAAAAAAGAGAGCCAGTTTAGGGCTCTAATTCCAGGATTGAAAGGGGATTGATATGGCTTTCGCAGTTGGCGGCTCGGGCGGGCCCAAAGCAGACATCAATGTGACGCCTATGATCGACGTTCTGCTGGTGCTGCTGATCGTTTTTATGGTGATTACACCTTTGACACCGCATGGTCTCGATACTCTGGTGCCGCAGCCACCTCCTCCCAACCAACCCCCACCGCCTCCTAATCAGGACCCGACAGTGGTGGTGGAAATTAAGAAAGATGCCAGTATGGAAATCAACGGGCAACCTATTAAAGAAGCAGACCTCCAGACCAGATTGGAAGACATTTTCAAGACTCGTGCTACCAAGGTTGTTTTCGTAAAGGGCGATCCCGATATTGACTACCGTTACGTGGCGCAGGCCATCGACGATGCCAAAGGCGCTGGTCTGGACAAGGTGGGCATTATGACGCCTAAAGTGGAGGCAGGGCAGTAGCCGGGGAGCAAAGACGATGCGCATAATCAAGACCAAGACTTTTGCCCCGCTGTTCTTGTGTATCGGCTTAGTCGCTCTCACCGGTTGCGCCAAACTGGAATCCCGCGACCAGATGAACAAAGGCGTGCAGTCATTCAAGAACAACAAGTATGCCGACGCGGTGACGCACTTCAAGGAAGCAGTACGCCTCGACCCCACAAATGAAAACGCGCAGGCGTACCTGGCGACTTCTTACTTCATCCAGTGGGTGCCCGGCGCCGACTCGCCGGATAACAAGAAGAACTATGAGATGGCGCAGCAGGAATTTCAGAACATTCTGAAGAAAGACCCCAATAACGAGCAGGCGCTCGCTTCAATGGCCAACATGGCTTACAACTCCGCGACCGCTGGCAGTCCCGAGACCCGGAAGGCGGCTTTTGAAGATGCTCGCAAGTGGAATGAACGCCGCATCGAAGCGCATCCGAAAGATGCTGAGGCTTATTATTATCTGGGCGTGATCGACTACTACGACGCGCTGGGCGATATCAGCACGGCTCGAGTAAATGAGAAAGTACAAGCGAATAATCCCGGCCCGCTCCCGGATAAGAAGGCTAAGGAAGAGCTCAAGGAGAAGTACGAGAAGTCGATTGATACCGGTTTGGATCAATTGAAAAAGGCTCTCACCATCGACAAAGAGAATGCGGACGCAATGTCCTATATCAATCTGCTGTTACGCGAAAAAGCCGCGCTGGCCGATTCGCCCGAGCAGGCAAAGGCCTACTCTAACGAAGCCAACGATTGGATGGACAAGTCGCTCAATATGAAGCGCACCATAGCCTCTAGACCTCAGAAGGCCGCTACTTAATTCAGAAAGTAAGTCCGATAGAGCGTGTCGCGCTGCTTCGGGATGAATCCCGCATCCCGAATCAGCCGGCGCAGTTGTTCCTCTGTTGCGCGATGATGTGTTCCGGCCGCCGACACTACGTTCTCTTCGATCATGACGCTACCTACGTCGTTCCCGCCGAAGCGCAACCCTAGCTGGCAAACCTTCAGCCCTGGCGTAACCCAGGACGCCTGCACGTTTGGGATGTTGTCGAGGTAGACGCGTGCGAGCGCCAGCATCTTCAAATACTCGACGGCCGTTGCTTCTTCTTTAACGAAACGTCCTAGAGAGGTGTATTCGCGCTGAAAGAACCACGGAATAAACGCCGTGAAGCCCCCGGTATCTTGCTGAATCTGCCTGACGATTTCCAGGTGATTGATCCGCTGCGCGATCGTCTCGCCCGTGCCGAACATCATCGTCGCGGTTGTGCGCATGCCGAGCGAGTGCGCCGTGCGATGAACGTCGATCCATTCCTGCGTCCCGCACTTCAGGCGGCTAATGCGGTAACGTACGTCGTCGTCCAAGATCTCGGCGCCCCCGCCCGGTATCGAATCGAGCCCGGCATCCCGCAGCCGTGCGATCGTATCGTGCAGCGACAAGCCGCTCACTTCCGCGATGTTGACGATCTCAGGGGCAGAGAAGCAGTGGCACCAGATCTCGAAGCGCGACTTGATGCGCCGCAGGAGATTCTCATACCATTCAATCTTCAAATCCGGATGCAAACCGCCCTGCATCAGAATGCCTGTTCCGCCTAGATCGACGGTCTCCTGAATTTTGTCGAGAATGACCTCGTCCGGCAGGATGTAGCCTTCCTCGTGCCCCATCGGACGGTAGAACGCGCAGAAGCTGCAATATTCGGTGCAGAAATTTGTGTAATTGATATTGCGGTCGATGATGTAGCTGACGATTCCCTCAGGATGCAGTCTCTTGCGGACCGTGTCCGCTTCCATTCCGATGCCGACTAGGTCGTCCGATTCGAAGAAGTCTGTCGCTTGCCGGCGAGTCATCATAAGAAAGCGCTCCTAAAGTTTGCCTACCAAAGAGTGGCGCAAGTCAGCCAGCTCGAGAAACGTTTCGAGGCCGCGCTGCTCCGCACCCCCAATTGTAAATTGAATATGCTCTGTGAGGTAGCGCTGAGTCAGTTCGCGCGAGATGCCGCGCATGGGAAATTCATGCTCAATGATCTCGTCTATCCGGGATTGTCCGAAAAGATGGGACTCGACGGTAATTCCCACTAGCGAACTGACGGCAATTCCAGGTTTCCCCGCCCAGGCAGCGAAGACAAACGGCAGTTGAGTCAAACGAAACCATTCCGCACCCAGGTCCAGCCATTCGAAGCCGAGAGCTGCCGGTTCGAGCTGCAAAGCAGGATCTCCAATTACCAGCGCGGCATCGGAGTGCGACAGCATGGCATGTAAAACGGGCTTTTCCTGCGTGATCCGCGGCTCCACGCCGTAGCGTTCGCGAAGGATGATACGCGCTAACTGGACCGAGGTCCGTGAGCTATGATCCGCCGATAGCGTTCGGATCTCACGCCAGCGAACGCGCGAAAAGAGCAGAATGCTGCGGACCGCGCCCAGACAACAAATCCCGACGCCCGGCACAATCTCCAATTCCTGACGCGCTATTTCGGCTACTGGGACTAATCCCACTTCGGCTTTATCTTGTTCAACGTCCCGGGCGCATTCAGATGGGATTGAGAAAGAGAGGTCGACCTCCGCGCTCTGGGGTCCATGCAGCATGCCCCAAACGAGCGGTACCGTGTTGAGATAGCTGACCGCACGCACGCTGCACTTCGCTCGAACCGGCTTCAAACTCCAGTTTAGCTAGACGCCCCGCCGGTCTCCCCAGAGATCTACATGCAAACGCGGGCTGAGGCGATATCCCGTCTCTTTGCAGATCTCCGCAATCCAGAGCGCGCGCTCCCGCAGTGTGTCGCGCGAGACACCCTCTGGCATCAGAATGACTTGAGCAGGATTGGCATGGCAAGCCTCCCGAATCGTCTCGATCTCTGCAATATCGCTCGGGGAAGACACCACAAACTTCAGTTGAAATGGATAGTTGGCGGTGAGCTGCCGCAAGATTTCAGGTTGAAACCTCAGCCGTTCGTGCTGGGCCGCCCATCTCCCGCCCTCGCGCTCGGTGGGGGTCGAGTTCGCCAGTTTCGGGCTGATGCTCATCAGGTCACAAGCGACGGGAGCGTAAACGGTTCCGGCGGTCTCGATGGTGATGTGAAGGCCGGAGACACGCAGCCGTTCCGTCAGCGCGACAACGTGCGGGGCGATCATCGGCTCACCCCCGGTCACGACAACGTGTGCCGCCCTGAAAGCTCCTACTTGGTCGAGAATTTCATCGAGCCGCAGATCTTGCCCGCCGGGATTCCAAGATGTATAGGGCGTGTCGCACCAAGTGCAGCGCAGATTGCAACCGGAGGTGCGCACGAAGACCGAGGGCACGCCCACGAGCGAGCCTTCGCCTTGGATCGAGTAGAAGATCTCACTGACTTTCATTCCGCAAATAGTGGATCGGCGAAACCGGCGTCTTCGAATCCCTTTTGCCTTAGGAGACAGGAATCACACCTGCGGCATGGCCGGCCCTGCGCATCCGGATCGTAACAGCTATGCGTCAGCCGCAGATCGAGACCGAGTTCGAAAGCCTTGCGAACGATCTGCGCCTTCGCCATCCTCAACAGGGGAGTCTCAATCGTAAGTCTCGTGTGCCCCTCCACGCCTGCCTTGGTCGCGAGGTTAGCCATTCTCTCGAAGGCCTCGATGAACTCGGGACGGCAGTCCGGATACCCCGAGTAGTCGACCGCGTTCACTCCGATGAAGATGTGGGCTGAGCCAGTTACCTCGGCATAGGCAAGCGCAAACGAAAGAAAGATGGTATTTCGGGCTGGCACATAGGTGACCGGAATTTCGTGCGACATGCCAGCCTGATCGCGGTCTTTTGGAACCTCGATCCCGCTCGTCAGCGCCGACCCGCCAAATACGCGCAAATCGATCCTCGCAGTTCGGTGCTCTTTCGCGCCCAGATGATCTGCCACCAGGGCAGCGGCCTGAAGCTCGATACGATGCCGCTGGCCGTAGTCGAACGATAAGCAGTAGCATTCTAATCCGGCGTGCCTTGCCAGGGCCAGGCAGGTTGCAGAATCCAATCCGCCGCTCAACAGGCAGACCGCGCGTTGACTGGATTGCTGATTCAAGGTTCATTATAAGAGCGCACAGTAACCTGCAGCTCACCGCGGTGCAGCCTAACGTTTAGCGCTTCGCCTACGGCGGTATCCGTGGCGGCTCTGACGATTCGTCCCTCCGGCTTCGCGACGATAGCGTATCCTCGCTCCAGCACGGTCAGCGGGCTTAGCTGCTGCAGATGCAGAGCTAGCGATTCCTGGCGCGCGCTCGCTTTTGATAATCTTGCTTTCGCGAGCTGGACTATTTGCTGCCGCGAGAGATCGGCTCGATGACGGAGGCGGCTGAATTTCAGCCTGAGATCGGAAGCGGCCAAGCGGCGGTCTAATTTCACCAGGCGCTTCGCCTGGTTCTCACTCGAACGCCTTTGCGCGATCTTGAGCCGCTCTTCCAATTCGTCCAGACGCTGAGCGAAAGTTGACAATCGACGATGGATCAGCCGGGCAGCCCGCTCCGTGCCTCGCTGATGAATATCGCGGGATGCAATCAGCAGCCGGTACCGGACGGCCTGCAGCGTCTTATTCCGGCACCCGGTGACCTGATCGAGGAGGCTCTCGCTGGTGCAGATTACGATCTCGGCCGCCGCCGACGGCGTAGGGGCTCGGTAGTCGGCTACGAAATCGGAGATCGTGAAATCGGTCTCATGTCCGATGGCCGAGATCACCGGAATCTTAGAACCCACAATCGCGCGCGCCACAGCTTCTTCGTTAAAAGTCCAGAGGTCTTCGAGGGATCCTCCGCCGCGCGCCAGAATGAGCACGTCGGCCCAACCGGCCTGGCTGAAGGATTGAATGCCCGCACAGACCTGATCCACCGCGCCCTCGCCCTGCACCTGAGCCGGAAAGAGCCGGATATGCAACCCGCGAAATCGCCGATCGAGAACCTGCAGGATGTCCCGAATCACTGCTCCGGATGGCGAACTGACAATACCGATCCGCCGAGGCAGTCTGGGCAAAGGGCGTTTGCGGGTCAGCTCGAATAATCCCTCCGCCGCAAGTTTCTTTTTCAATTGCTCGAAAGCGAGCTGAAGGGCGCCTGTGCCTTGTGGTTCGAGCGCCTCTACGATGAGCTGATACTCGCCGCGGGCCTGGTACACTTCCAGGCTGCCCCGCGCGATCACCGCCAAGCCTTCCTGCGGCTTGAAGCGCGCGAAGCGCGCGGCGCCTTTGAAGAGAACGCACTTGATTTGGCTCTGCTCGTCTTTTAGCGCAAAGTAGCAGTGCCCGCTGCCGGCTGTACGGCAGCCGGATATCTCGCCAGCTACAGAAACGCTTCTAAAATCCGATTCGAAAAGCCGCTGTACAGCGGCGTTGAGCTCGTGAACGGCGTAAACCGTTCTCGCTGGCTCGAGCGAAAGTCTCATCTGTCCTGCGTGCATGTTGGTCTCCGGCAGCATCTAGTTCCAGTGTCGATGATCAACGCGCAAACCCGAATAGATCCACTAGACCTTGCGTTCAAAGGCGACTAGTTGTACCATTGCGCGTCATCTGAAAGATGTAACGGAATCCCGGGTTCCAAGGAGAAAACATGAAAGAGAAAAGTATCGGGGTTCCGAGGATGCTCACTGCTGCGGTTGTCCTTGCGCTAGCTTGGTCCGGCCCTGCCGTCGCTCAGAGGTTCCGGCCGTTAACGCCCATCCCGCCGCGGATGGGGAACCATCCCTCGCAGAACCGCGCTCTTGCCAGGTCGGCAGCATCGCCCTGGCAAGCGCTGACGAACCAACCTATCTTTCTTGTTAACGGCGCCTGCAACCCGCTGCAGCTTACCGATGGCACGATCATGGTGCAGGATTGCGGTTCGCAGGACTGGTGGCAACTGACTCCTGATAACACCGGTAGTTACGTGAATGGGACTTGGGCCCAATTGGCGTCGCTGCCGTCTGGATACAGCCCGCTCTATCACTCTTCCGCCGTGCTCTCTGACGGGCGGGTCATCATCGAGGGGGGAGAATACAACTTCTTCAAGGACGCCTGGACCAATCTGGGCGCCATCTACGACCCCCTAGCTAACACATGGACGTCCGTGGCACCCCCCAGCGGCTGGTCGACGATCGGCGATGCGCAGAGCGTGGTGCTGGCCAACGGAACGTATATGCAGGCCAATTGCTGCACCACGCAAGCCGCTCTGTTAAATCCCATCACGCTAACTTGGACCGCAACGGGCACAGGGAAGTTCGACCCCAATGACGAGGAAGGATGGACGCTGCTGCCCAATAAGCAGGTGCTAGCGGTAGATGCCTATGTTCCCATTCCTCCCTTTCCTTACGAGCCCACGGGCATGAATTCGGAGATCTACAGCCCCAAGTCGGGCACATGGCACAGCACCGGCAGTACGGTTGTGCAACTCTGGGATTCCGCGGCGGATTGCGGCGGAGAAAAGGTAGCTTCCTTTGAGTTGGGACCGGGAGTGTTACGGCCAGACGGGACGGTTTTCTACACCGGAGCTAACAGTTGCGGGGCAGGGCACACGGCAATCTACAATTCCTTTACGGGCAAGTGGGCAGCGGGTCCGGACTTTCCTGACGGTCTCGATATCGCTGACGGTCCGGCGGCATTAGAGCCTAATGGCAAGGTTGTGATGATGGCGAGCCCAGGCATATTTCAAACACCTTCGGTCTTCCTTGAGTGGAACGGGGAAAAGCTAACCGAGATCCCCGGAACTCCCAACGCACCAACCGATTCCTCGTACTACGGCAACATGCTAGTGCTGCCGACTGGCCAGATCCTGCTGACGGACTTCTCGGATGACATCGAAATTTTCACGCCCTCGACAGGTCCTACCTGGTATGGGCGGCCGCTCGTCCTCTTCGGCCCGCTCCTCCTCAGTCCGGGAAATTCGTATCGCGTCGTCGGCGCAGGATTGAACGGCCTCTCCCAGGGAGCCGCGTACGGAGATGACGTCCAGGCGGCAACGAATTATCCACTGGTACGCATAACGAATCTCAAAAAACGAGACACGTTTTTTACAGCCGCACGCACAACCACAGCAGCATGGCTGTAGCGTCGGATGACATTGTGTCTACGCAGTATGACGTTCCAGCCGGCCAGGAGCCCGGCCTCAGCGAGCTCGAGGTGGTGGCGAACGGCATCGCCTCCAATCCTATCCCGGTTTACGTGCAGTAGAGGCAGCTCGGCGGTGAACCTGCTTGGCTGATGTAGGGAAATGATATTCTAGCGGCTTCGCAAGGAGATTCCGCACTAGCCACTATGACTGCCAAAGAAGCCCTGGAATTCGCGCAAAAGAATGATGCGCGGCAATTTGACTTACGGTTTACCGATTTGCCGGGATTGAGTCAGCACATCTCATATCCCATCAACATGCTGGAGGAAAGTTCGTTCGAAGATGGCTTCGGCATCGACGGCTCGAGCATTCGCGGTTGGGCGGCAATCAATGAGAGCGACATGCTCATCATTCCCGACCCGTCCACGGCTTTCATGGATCCTTTCGCCGAGACCAGGACGCTGATCATGCTGGGCGACATTGTCGATCCGATCACGCGTCAGCATTATGATCGCGACCCGCGCTGGATAGCGAAGAAAGCCGAGCTTCATCTAAAGAATACCGGGGTCGCGGATACGGCTTACTTCGGAGCCGAAGCCGAGTTTTTTATCTTCGACAATATACGCTTCGATCAAAATCAGCACAGCGGCTTTTACTTCATCGATGCCGAGGAAGGCCGCTGGAACTCGGGTCGCGAGCACAACAACCTTGGATACCGGCCGCGCTACAAGGAAGGCTATTTCCCGGTTCCTCCGACCGACCATTACCAGGATCTGCGTAGCGAAATGGTGGCGACGATGCTCGAATGCGGGCTGGCGATTGAGTGTCACCATCACGAGGTGGCGACTGGCGGGCAATGCGAGATCGATCAGAAATTCGACACGCTGGTTAAATCCGCGGACAACATGATGCTCTACAAATACGTTGTCCGCAATGTCGCCTATCAGTATGGGAAGACGGTCACCTTTATGCCGAAACCGCTCTTTGGCGATAACGGCAGCGGGATGCACACCCACCAGAGCTTGTGGACTGCAGGGAAACCCCTGTTTGCAGGCGATAATTATGCCGGACTGAGCCAAACAGCGCTTAATTATATTGGGGGCTTGTTGCGGCATGCGCGTGCGCTCTCCGCAATTATTGCCCCTACTACCAACAGTTATAAGCGTCTGGTGCCAGGGTATGAGGCGCCGGTGAATCTTGCTTACTCGCGGCGCAACCGGTCGGCAGCGGTGCGCATTCCAATGTATTCCAATAGTCCTAAAGCCAAGCGGGTGGAGTTTCGGCCACCCGATCCAGCGGCCAATCCTTACCTCGCCTTTGCGGCCATGATGATGGCAGGCCTTGACGGCGTCCTGAACAAGATCGACCCGGGCGAGCCGCTCGACAAGGACATCTATGATCTCTCGCCCGAAGAAATGAAGAAGGTACCTTCTATGCCCGCTTCTTTGGACGAGGCGCTTACGTGCCTGGAAGAAGACCACGAGTTTCTGACCAAGGGGGACGTGTTCTCAGAGGAGCTGATTGAGACCTTTGTTTCCTATAAACGAAAGGCCGAGGCCGAAGCCGTTCGGCTACGACCTCACCCCTATGAGTTCGCTTTGTATTACGATATCTAGTACGAGCCCCGTTATTGGGCTTCGCCATCCATAGGCCGGTAGAGATTCAGGTCTACGGAGTTGGCCGATAGCTGCCAAGGAGCTTGAGAAATTGGGTACACTCTTTTAAGTTCGCTAAAGCGCTTTGAGTAATTCTGTCATCGCTATTAGCGAGGAAGTCTACATAAAATAAATACTCCCACGGTTTTCCGCGAAAAGGGCGCGACTCGATCTTTGTCAAATTAATGTCGCGCAGAGCAAAGCACGCCATCGCGCGGAATAACGCACCGGGAGTGTTGGTGGTCGCAAAGACGACAGAGCATTTAGGCCGCCCCGTTGCGCTCCGGACGGATGTGGCTTGTTTCGTCAACAGAAAAAATCGCGTAAAGTTCTGCCGCATATCCTCAATATTGCTGCGGAGAATCACCCCGCCGTACGTATCGGCCGCCACCTCCGAAGCGATCGCTGCCGCATCGCCGATCTGCTGCTCTTTTAAGAGCTTGACGCTGCCGGCCGTGTCGTAATGCGGAACCGCCGCGATGTTCTTGTGCTCCTCGAAGAAACGCCTACACTGACTGAGTGCGACCGGGTGGGAAAAAACGCGCTTAATCCGGCGGAAAGGCACCCCGGGCATGGCAATTAATTGATGGGAAATCCGGATGCTGGTCTCACCCGAGATCACAAAGCCGTAATCGAGAAGGTGGTCGTAGTTCTCGTGTACACTGCCGTGCAAAGTATTCTCGATAGGTACGATAGCGTATTGTGCAGAACTTGATTCCACGCTTTCGAATACGTCCTTGAAGGAATTGCACGGTACCAATCTGGCACCGGCGCCGAGTACCTTCAGAGCCGCCGCATGGCTGAAAGCACCAAGCTCGCCCTGAAAAGCCACTCGCTTTCCCGTCTTCTCAGGAGCACGGCGCGATTGTCGCGCCGCGCGCTGCAAAGTCCCTTTACTGTCCCGCGCCATTTGTTCCCGCGCTCATCATATCTTGCCAGAGTAGCGGTTTTGGAATCTTGAAGCGTTGGTCACAAGGTGATATAGTGGCGGTTTGTTCCGAAAACAGAACAGCGTTGCTCGACGCGCGCGTATCTAGAGCCAGTCTAGGCGACTTGGCCTTATCTGATTTCAGCGGCCTACCAAGCCCGTAACTATTCGAATGGATGATCCAGGACGTCAATTAAGGCGTATACGGGAGGGATTACGCCTCAAATATCGTGATGTAGAAGAAGCAAGCCAGCAAATTGCGCTGAGCCGAGGCCGGCAGGAATTTTCGATCGGACTGAGTCGTTTAGCCGACATTGAGAATAAGGGAACACTTCCGTCGCTGTACCGCCTATATTCGCTATGCGTGATCTACGGGATCAATTTCCATACCGCGCTCACCTGGTATGGCATCGATCTTGGCGAGCTAGCCGGCGATGCCTCAAGACTGTCGTTGCGTGAGACCCGTCTGATTGACTTCAGCAGCCCAGACCTCACTTTAGGCGAAGTACCTCTCGAGATGGATCAGCAGCTGGATCTCGCAAAAACGATCTATCTAAGTCCGCACGTGCGGCGCTGGGGGAAACTGCCGCTTTCCCTTTTTGCCTCCCTCGACTTCAGATATCACCGCTATGCTTTCATTGGGACTGAAGACTGGTTCATGTATCCCATTCTTCCTCCAGCTTCGTTCATCCAGATTGATGAAACGAAGAAGCGTCCGGCGAACGACGGATATTTGCGGGAATATGATCGGCCTATTTACCTGCTGGAACACCGCGGCGGCTATCGGTGTGGCTGGTGCACGGAGCGTAACGGATTCTTAATCGTTCAACCACATTCTGCGTCGCAGATGAGTCTCGAGGTTTATCGATCGTCGGAGGTCGATATACTCGGGCAGGTAACTGGTGTGGCTATGCGGATGGATCAGGCGAGGCGACACCATACACGTTCTTAAGTAAACCGAGGATCGCCTCGAAGTCAGAGGTGTGCTTCTCGCGCTCAGGTCCCTGAATGGACGCGGGGACAAGATTCTTGTAAGGGGTCAGCCTGAGCCAAGCATCGATGAGTTCGTTCCTGTCGACCTGAAGCAGGCTCTCGATGTACAGCTCGATGTCGGCCTTCTTGCGTTCCAGGGGGTAGCTGATCCACTCGTTAAAGACCTGCTCGTGAACCCGTCTTAGAGTCCGGCTGGCATCCAATGCGCCCGCTATACTACTGATTGCCCCATAGTGCTCGTATCTGCCAGTATCAGGATTGCGGAGACCGGCTAGGTAGACCAATCGTCCGTAGGAGGTTTCAATGTGTGAAAGGTCGCGGATACAAACCAGGTCAAGTATGTCCTGTCCGACGCTTAGTCCCTTTCCCATGTACATCAAACCCGTTTCTCTAATGTGGCACAGTCCGATCTACCGTTCAACGTAACCCAGTACTATTAGAACTATACGTTCCGATCCCGGAAAACGTGGTTTTCGTAGGGCCCCGACCAGTTCCCAGCCGCTACTGTGGAGCCAGAGGCAATTAGCCACTGGTTATAAGGAACCTAAATCGACCTATGAAGACCATTATCCTCGCTACTCTTTTCTCTTGTGCTGCCTTCGGTGCCACGAGCAACTTGTCAAAAGCAATAGCCACTCCGATTGTAAGAGACATCACAGTTTCCACTATATTGCTGCCTGGATCGCAAGAGTACCAAGCGTCAATAGCTTTCTGGCCTCCCATAGATCCAAAAAGCCCGAAGTGCCCGCTCTAGCACTTTGAGCGCCGATCTTCGTGATGAAGATTAAACCAGCCGGGCGCGTTCCTCCTTGCCCCAGGTTGGTAGCTTAGCCCTGAGTTCGCATCGTGTGGTAGTTGCTCCATCAGCTATTTTGCTCTACCATCCAAGAAAGCCGCTGAGCAAATCATGAATTGGATGCGAATTGCGTTTGTACTGAACAGCATTCTCGATCTAGTTCTAATCATTCGTCTTGTAACGTTAGGCCTTCACAAAGTCTACCGGATCTTTTGTGCGTTTTTGGTGTTTGAGCTTATTTCCGCGTCCCTGGTCCTGGTCGAGCGTTTTTCGGCACTGAGTAATTATTTAGATTACAGAGTTGTCTGGATTACTCTGCGTTTGGGCTCCTGGATTCTCTCCATCTGGATGATCTATGCGCTCCTGCAGGTGATGCTTCACAACTTCCCGGGTATTCTGAGGGTCTCTCAGCGGGTTCTGAATGTTGTTTGGCCTCTCTCTATTGGCGTAGCACTGGTGAGCGGGATACCGGAGTATGCAGCCTCTGGGGCTGGAGCCGTCACTCAGGTCATGGAGCGCCTGGTGATCATTGCACTTGTGTGTGAACGTGTAATCGCGACTGTGGTGCTGCTGGTTTTGCTCTTGATGCTCCTCTTCATTCTGTGGTTCCCGGTTCGAATGCCTCGCAATCTGGCGCTTTTCAGTGTAGGTTTCGTCGTCTACTTCTCGGCTGAGACGACCCTGCTCCTGCTTCGCAGCTTTTATTCCCATGAGAGCTTCGAATTGCTCGCGAATGGTTTGACATTTATGTCATGTATTTGCCTCGTTTATTGGATTACTTTCCTAAATAAACAAGGCGAGACAGCTCCGGTTACCCTGGGCCATAGTTGGCGCGTGAGCCGCCAATCTGAGCTTATGACTGACTTAGAGGCCTTAAACCGCACTCTGGCGCGAGCTGGACGCCGATGAGTTTTGCTGCTGCCCGGTCTGATGAAGTCGCTCTGACGTCTAGCAACTGTTGAGCCGTGCACTAGAAATGCTGAATTATCTGATAGTTTTCTAAATTTGTTGAAAAAAACACCACTAGTCCGTGAAAAGTGAAAGAAGGGTCTTGAACCGCGACGCTCGATCCTGTACGGTATAAAGTAACGGAGAACTGCTTGACCTCGGCTCTAGTACTGACCCCCCTATTACTCGTAGGACTAATCGCGGGCTTGTTTGTGCCCGTCCTCTTCAAACTTTCACATAGGTGTTCGAGCCGGGACGTCACTCCGGAATGGCTCGAGACCTTCTCTGTCGCCTCTTACTATCCTATGGCTCGGCTATTGAATGACGAGGATTTTACGTTTTTGAGCGGTCAGCCTGGGTTCGACCTTTCTCTTTATAAGAAGCTCAGGCGCGAACGGCTGAAAATTTTCAAGCAGTATTTAAATCGCTCAATCGTCGACTTCAACCGTCTGCATACGGCAGTGCGATCCATTCTCCCTTACGTCCAAGAAGACTGCTCAGAGGTGGTCGGCCGACTGGTTTGGTTGAAACTCCGGTTTTCGCGGGCGGTCTTGAAAGCGGAACTTAGCTACCGGCTGTGCCTGATCGGATTTCACACTCTAGCGGTGCGTTCCCTGATCGGCGAACTCGAGGTCATGAGCTTGCAGCTGGCTCTGGTTTCGGCTCGCACAGCCTGATCACTGGCTAGGATTCACTTCTTCGAGAAAATTCCTTAGAACCCGCTTGGCCTCTTTGAAATTCTCGAATTCCCTCTCGGCTGTTTTGAATTCCGGAGTATGCACGCAGCATCTCGTTTTCCGGTTCAGCGTGGGGAACTTTAGGTGAAGCATTTCGTGGAACATCACATAGTTCACTGCCAGTTCAGGGGCGCCAGCGCAGTCAAAAAGGCTGGTGAGCACAATGGCGTGATGCGAGGGATCGTAGTGCCCCAGGGTGGTACGAGAGGCACGGGGGCCCCAGCCTAGGCGGGGTCTCGCCATGAGTCCGTGAAAGTACTTTAGATTCAGGTTTTCAAAGATTTGTCGAAGATCGTAAAACTTTCCCATCGGATCCAAGAGGATCTTCCTGCCGCGCTCTTGCCTCAGCCGGTGCAAGCTCTGCCGAACGTCGGCTCGATTCAGGTAGCCTCGGTAGCGGGCAAGGGTACCGGCTGCGGGACTCTGACCGAAAAGCTTGCAAACCAGTATCGATGCCAAGGCTTCTTGAACCGCGGCGGGCGCGTGTTCGAGCAGATCGCAGAGATCGACAGTTAACTCCCCATTTTGCAGTCTGATCCGACTGTTGGCGTTGGCATATGGCCGGAAGTTTACGGCAATCCGCGGTAGAGGGGTTTTGGGCCGTAGGGATCTAAAGACTCGCGCGTAAACCTGCTCCACCGGCTCAAAAAAGGGAGCAGTTTCGAGCTGCATTTTTCTCCAACTGTAACATGGTGGTTCGGGTGTGATCGAGTGCTTTTGGATCAAAGCTCGAATCGACAGGTAGAAGGGACAGTGTTGTCATTAGCCAAGATTAGCGCTGTAGGTTCTTATGTTCCGCCGGGCGTTCTAACGAACGAGGATCTATCCCGCATGGTGGAAACAAACGACAAATGGATCGTGGAGCGCACCGGGATTCGGGAGCGCCGCATCGCGGGTCCGGACATTGCTACCTCCGACATGGCGGTCGCAGCTGGCCGCGAGGCGCTGGGCGCAAGGGGCATCGAAGCGACGGACTTGGATGCGATCATACTTTGCACGGTGACGCCGGATATGCAATTCCCATCGACGGCTTGCCTCGTTCAGGACCAGCTAGGGGCCCATAAGGCCTGGGGCTTCGATCTGGCTGCTGCCTGTTCTGGTTTTTTATACGGCATCACGACCGCCGCTCATCTGGTTTCAGCTGGTACGCACCGCTATGTCCTGGTAATTGGTTCTGATACCATGTCGCGCATCATCGATTATCAGGATCGATCCACCTGCATTTTATTTGGAGACGGGGCGGGCGCGTTCCTGATTGAGCCTGCTAGGGAGAGCGAAGGCTGCGGGTATATCGGCCACCAAAATCAAATCAACGGCTCGGGCGCAAAGTACCTCCGCATGCCAGCTGGCGGCAGCCGTCGTCCGGCCAGCGCGGAAACGGTGGCCAAGCGGCTGCACTACGTCAAGCAGGACGGCCAGCAGGTATTCAAGTTTGCAGTCCGCAAAATGCAGGAAATGTGCGAAGAGCTGTTAGACCGGCATGGATTCAGCGGGGCTGACGTTAACCTGCTGATACCTCATCAGGCAAACCGGCGCATTATCACAGCTACGGCGGAGCGGCTCGGCTTACCGCTAGAGAGGGTGATTATTAACCTGGATAAATACGGCAACACCACGGCCGGCACGATTCCCTTGGCTACCCAGGACGCACTTTGCAGCGGCAAGCTCAAGAAAGGCGATCTAGTTCTCTTTGCAGCAGTAGGTGCCGGTTATACCGCGGGAGCTAGTTTGTGGAGGTGGTCTTACTAGAAGGATTGTTTAGGGGCGACGGGTGGGCAGCGGCCGCGCGTCGTCGTCGGTCGTACTCGCGCGTGACCTTTACTATGTACGCACGGGTCTCGCTGAAGGGCGGGACCCCGCCAAACTTCTCGACGGCACCTGGCCCCGCATTATAGGCCGCCAGTGTCAAAGCAGAGTTAAAGTGGTAGCGCATCAGCAGCCAGCGAAGGTATTTTGCTCCGCCGAGCGCGTTCTCCCGGGCTTCGGCGGGGTTGATGCCGAGTTCTTTAGCAGTTGCCGGCATAATCTGCATTAGACCGGTCGCGCCTTTCTTCGAAACCGATGCCTGCTGAAAATCAGATTCGATTTGGGCAACGCTGCGAACGAAGTTGGAATCGATGCCTTGCGAATCGGCTGCCTTGGTCACAAGTGTTTGGAAGTCCTCTGTTTGGCCGGAGAAGGGAGACGGTTCTACGTTCCGTGGAACTGAAGCGGTGGCGATTTGCTCTATTTTCGCGATTTGCTCTATTTTCGCGATTTCCTTAGATTGAAACTCGATACTGCCTGCGCCCACGCGAAAAATGAGACGGTCCGCGTCCGCTGTGTGGGAGCTGGCCTGGAGACAAAATCCACTCGTGAGACATACCATCTCTTCAGCGGGGCAAGTGAACGCTCCAGCAATCGGAATTAAGCAAAGTACGAAAAACCGGGCGAGCATCGTCATCTTAATTGGCTTGCATTAGCGCTTTTTCGGATTCGGACTCAATAAAGGATTCGGATTCGCCGTCGAGAAGCAGAAGTTCATGTTCAAGCAAGGTCGCTGAGACAAGGGTCTTAACAGCGATTTCGGCTATATTGCTGCTTTTGCCATAGCGCGCTGCAAACAAATCAGAGACATCCTGCATTTGTTTTCTGATACCTGACAGGTATCGGGCCATCGCCGCGTGTTCATCCCGGCTTAACGGATACTGCACACGTACGCTCCTTAGTAATTTTTTCAGCCTTTCACATAGTTTGCCATAAAACAGCGTTTTGAGGCTATAAAAACTTCCTAGTAGTGCGAAAAAACTGCAGGTTTGTAGCGGCCCATAGCGACACCGTACCATTACGGAAGAATGGGCCATCCCTCCACTTTATTCTGTAGTCGCTGCGCCAAGTCCTTTTTGCCGAACGAACTCATCAATGTTTGCGGCTGCGGAGGACCGCTGCTCGTCCAGTACGACTTGGCTGCCGTTCGCGGGAGCTGGAGCAAGCGGTCGTTGCGCAACTCTGTATCCAGCATGTGGCGCTATCACCCAGTCCTGCCGGCGTCGTTAGATGAGGCCGTGACCCTCTATGAGGGTTGGACTCCCCTCCTGCGTGCGGCAGGGCTAGAAAAAGACTTGGGAAGCGGAGACCTATGGATCAAAGACGAGTCTCGAAACCCTACCGATTCCTTCAAGGCGCGTGGCCTTTCTGCGGCCGTCACTATGGCACGGAAGCTCGGCCAGCGGAGGCTCGCCATTCCTTCCGCCGGCAACGCTGCGAGCGCCCTTGCCGCCTATGCGGCTCTGGCCGGTCTCGAAGCGCATATCTTCATGCCCGGCGATGTTCCTCAAGCAAACTTTCTCGAGTGTAAGGCTTTCGGTGCTCACGTGACGCTGGTTGATGGCCTGATCAGCGATTGTGGGCGAATAGTGGCCGAACGGAAAGAACGGGAGGGTTGGTTCGACGTCAGTACGCTCAAGGAACCTTACCGGATCGAGGGCAAGAAAACGATGGGCTACGAACTCGCCGAGCAGTTCGACTGGCAGCTTCCGGATGCCATCCTGTATCCCTGCGGTGGAGGAGTTGGACTGATTGGCATGTGGAAGGCGTTTGCGGAATTGGCGGAGATTGGCTGGATCGGGGGCAAACGTCCGAAGATGATCGCGGTTCAGGCGACCGGCTGCGCGCCGATCGCCCGAGCTTTTGAGCAGAACGCCGAAAGCAGCGAATTCTGGCCCAACGCTCATACGCTGGCGAGCGGACTCCGCGTACCGAAAGCCTTAGGTGATCAACTCGTACTGCGAGCTGTCCGGGAAAGCGGGGGCACGGCAGTTTCAGTATCGGACGAAGAGATAATCGATGGCGGGCTGCTTCTGGCCCGGCGCGAAGGCCTGTTTGCGGCGCCGGAAACTGGAGCTTGCGTGGCAGCCCTGAAGCGGCTGTTCGAAGGAGGGTTCCTGAAGACTGAGGAAAGGGTGGTCATCTTCAACACGGGTTCCGGACTCAAGTATCTCGAAGCATACGCGACCCGGTTTGCCCGTCAAAGAGCGGGTGAGCAGGACAAACTCGGAGGGTTGATTACACCGCGGTAAAAAACGTCTTTGGGTAATTGTTCTGGAACATACTGCAGCTTTTTTTTCGTGGCTGTTTATGGGACGATTGAGAGTAAGTTTGGAGTCCTCGAATTTCCCGCCTTGGATGACCCCTGGAAGATCGCCTAGTCAAGATACGAGTTCCGAACCATAGTTAGGAGAAAGTCTAAGTGACAAAGCTATTCGTGGGGAATCTCCCCTACAAAGCTACGGAAGCCGATATCCAGGCGTTTTTTGCAGAAGCCGGCGTGCAAGTTGATAGCGTGAACATTCTTCGGGACCGGTTCAGCGGCGAAGCCAGAGGTTTTGGCTTTGTCGAGATCAATGACGACGCATTAGCCCATCAGGCCGTTCAGGCCTGTAACGGTCGCGCTCTTATGGGCCGGGCGCTGGTGGTCAACGAAGCACGTCCGCCCGAGCGCAGGGAACGTTCGCAAGGCTCCGACGCTGGACAACAGCGCGATTTCGGCGGCAGCAAGAACCGGTGGTAGGGGCGGCTTAAAGAACTTTGGCCAGCGGGACCGCGGACTATGCAAACTCAGTTAAGGGCGCACGTCTTGCAGGCGCCCTTTCCACTTTGCCCCTTTTCCTGTCCAGTATTGAATGGCCGAAGTGATTGTTGCGCCGGTGTAGAAAAGCGCAATCGCGGGCAAGGCAAAGGACCATAAGCGGGACCGGCCGTAGAATCGAACGGTCTGGGTGTAACAAACGCTCATCAATACGCAGGCTGCACCGCCTAAAACGATTGGCACCCGTTTCCCGCTAACGAGAGCGGCAAACGGCATAAGGTAGGTAAGTAACAAAGCAATGACTGTTCCGCTCAGGAGAAGCGCCGAATGGTGTAACTGACTAAATGCCGTGCGGGAAATCATCTGGCCGATCTCTGAGAAGGTTTCGTAAGAGCGAAGGCTGTATGCGCGCTCGGTAAGTCCCATCCAGATCTTGCCTCCGGTTCGTTTGACCGCTTTGGCCAGGGCGCAATCGTCGATCACCGCATGGCGAATTGCGGCCAAGCCTCCGATCCGGGCAAGGGCTTCTGGCCGGATCAGAATGCAGCCTCCTGCCGCGCCCGCAGTTTTTCTGTGGCGTGATTTTATCCAAGCCGGCGGATAAAGCTGCAAAAAGAAGAATACGAACGCCGGGATGAGCGCCTTCTCGGCAAACGATTCGCAGGCGAGTTTGACCATGAGTGAGGCAAGATCGGAGTCCTCACTCTGGGCGACATGTATCAGGGCTTGGACTGAGCCTTGATCATGCACGATATCGGCATCGGTAAACAAAAGGTAATGGGGTTTCAACATGAGCGCGCGCTCCACGCCTTGTGAGAGCGCCCAGAGTTTCCCTGTCCAGCCCGGTATGAGCAGCTGGCCTTTGAGGACCGTCAAACGTTCCGATTTACCGATCTCCTTGGCAGTGCTGAGAGCCGCGGCACCCGTGCCGTCCTCGCTCGCGTCGTCAACCACGATTACATGCAGCTTGGGGTCGAGCGGCTGTTGCAGTAGCGACTGAACGGCTCTACCGATGACAGCAGCCTCGTTGCGCGCGGGCACGATCGCGACTACACGGGTTTGTGCACTGGCTGAAGGGATCGCGTTCAACTCGCTCTGGCGCACGCGCCAGAATGCACCTCGGCCCAGCAGGATGTAAATCCATATGGCCAGCGAAAGAGCGGAAAGGATAATCACGGCTGCGTTAAGACGGCTGCTGCTGGGTCATGCAGTGGAGCGTACCGAGCCCGAGCACGAGATCGGTGCTGGCTATTCCGATAATCTTACGATCGGAGAACAATTCAGCGAGCTTGTTGAGAGCCAGCCGGTCGCTTGCGTCGTTAAACGTCGGAACTAATACCATGCTGTTCGCGATGTAGAAGTTGGCGTAACTCGCGGGCAGCCGCTGCCCATCGAAGAAAACAGGATGCGGCATCGGCAGAGTCTCAATCCGCAGCGCGCGCCCATCCTGATCGCGCATCTCTTTGAGCAGGGCCAAATTCTCCTTCAGCGGTTCAAAGTTCTCGTCTGCGGGATCCTGCTCGGAAGCCACTACTACAGTATTCGCATCGACGAATCGCGCCAGGTCGTCTACATGCCCGTGCGTGTCATCGCCCACCACCCCATTTCGCAGCCACAATGTGTGATTCGCGCCGAGGTAATCACGAAATATAGCCTCGTAATCCTGGCGCTTAAGCCCCGGATTGCGTACCTGAGTATCGCTCAACAAGCACTCCTCCGTTGTCAACACTGTTCCCGCTCCATTTACATCGATGCTGCCCCCTTCAAGTACCACCTGCCTGCCTTGATACATCGGCGCGTATATCGGCATGACGAGCTGTTTGGCGATTTCAGCCGTGACCGCATCATCGGCTTCGGAGTTGTCGTATTTGGCCCAGCCGTTGAAACGCCAGTTAAGCACGGCCTGCTTACCGAACTCGTCACGAACGAAAGCTGGGCAGAAATCGCGAGTCCAGCTACGGTCGGTCCTGATACGAAAAAATTCTATGGCTTCGAGCGCGGAGTGGCATTTTTCGAGTACGCTGCTAGCCACGTGCTCCGCTTCGTGATCTTGAACGAGAATATGCACCTGCTCAGATCGGGAAAGGTGGCGAACGATTTCGCCGTAGATCCAGGGAACTGGGTCGAATTTTCCCGGCCAGTCGCTCGTCTCGTGAGGCCAAGCTACCCATGTCGCTTGATGGCGTTCCCATTCCGCGGGCATGCGAAAGCCCTGCAAAACCGATTGAGAATTCGCGGCCATTTCAGCCAAGCCAGCGGTTGGTGATCGGAGCGTAGGCATCGATGCGCCGGTCGCGCAGAAAAGGCCAATTGCGCCTCACTTCGTCCATCTGCTTCGGGTCGCATTCCGCCACCAGCACCTCTTCTTTTTCCGTGCTGGCCTGCGAAATGACTCGCCCAAACGGATCGGCAATAAACGAGTTGCCCCAAAATTCCAGGCCGTTTTCCGGCGGGCCTTCGAAACCCGTGCGATTCACGGCGGCCACGAACACTCCGTTCGAGATCGCATGGGCTCTCTGTACCGTGCGCCAGGCGTCCAATTGGGCTTCGCCGTACTGAGTTTTCTCCGAAGGATGCCAGCCTATAGCTGTTGGATAGAAGAGCACGTTCGCGCCCTGCAGGCTGGTGATTCGCGCTCCTTCGGGATACCACTGATCCCAGCAGACGAGCACGCCGATTCTAGAAAAGCGCGTTTCGAAATTCTGAAAACCGAGGTCGCCAGGCGTAAAGTAAAACTTCTCGAAATAGAGCGGATCATCTGGGATATGCATCTTGCGGTAGATACCCAATAGGGAACCATCGGCATCCAAAACAGCGGCCGTGTTGTGATACAAGCCTTGCGCGCGCTTCTCAAAGAGCGAAGCCACGATCGACACCTGGAGTTCGCGGGCGATTGAGCCTAGCGCCTCCGTTGACGGTCCCGGAATGCTCTCCGCCCAATCGAACAGCTCGGCGTTCTCTTCGCGGCAAAAATACTGATTACGAAAGAGCTCCTGAAGGCAAATGATTTCAGCGCCCTTCCTCGCTGCCTGCCGCACGCCATTGATTGCCTTTTCGAGGTTCGCGTCCGGATCGGTCGAGCACGTCATCTGAACCAAACCGATTTTGAATTTGCTATCCCGCTTGGCGCGAGGGGTAACTGTTATGGATGACATTTTTTTCTTTTGCCCGAGGCCAATGACAAGCGCTTGCTTACGCGCGCGCCTCAGAACTACATGTAAATACCGCCGTTCACATCCAGCACATGGCCGGTGATAAACGCCGCGTCGTCGCCGATGAGAAACTTAACGGCGGCGGCCACATCTTCCGCGACTCCGATACGCTTCAAAGGCGTGTCCTCAATCATTTTCTGCTTTAGCTCGGCCGGCAACACGTGTGTCATATCTGTCTCTATAAAGCCCGGCGCCACTGCGTTAATGGTGATATTGCGGCTACCTACTTCTTTCGCGAGAGCCTTGGTGAGTCCGATTAAACCGGCTTTCGAGGCCACGTAATTGGCTTGTCCCGGGTTACCCGATTCGCCCACCACGGACGAAATATTCACGATCCGCCCCCAGCGCTCCCGCATCATGCCCGGCAAGACCTGCTGAATCGCATAAAAGGCGGCGCTCAAGTTGATGTTGAGAACGCTCTCCCAATCGGCTTGCTTCATGCGTACCGCCAGGCCATCTTTTGTAGTCCCGGCATTGTTGATCAGAATGTCAATTCGTCCGAACTCACGGGATGTTTTCTGAAATCCAGTTGCAATCGATTCGCGATGGCTTAGATCTATTTCCACCACGAACGGCTCACCGCCTATCGCGCGTATTTCTTCCGCGACTTCCTCCAAACGATCCGCGGAGCGCGCTGCCAAAGCAACCCGGTGTCCGCCAGCAGCCATCAACAATGCGCAGGCTTTCCCGATCCCGCGACTTGCTCCGGTTATCAATGCCGTTCGTCTGCTCATAAGTCAATCTCATGATAATGGGTGTAACGGTGAAACATGCACTTTGACAGTCTCGGTGAATTCGTGCGCGCACTCGAGCGCGAAGGAGAGCTGAAGCGAATTCAATTGCAGGTGGATCCGCACCTTGAAATCGCTGAGTTTGCCGATCGAGCGGTGAAATCCGGCGGCCCCGCGCTGCTGTTTGAAAATCCAAGCCGCTCTAGCATCCCTGTGTTGATCAATGCCTTCGCCAGCATGCGCCGCATGGAGCTGGCTTTGGGCGTACACGACATCGAGGAGATCGCGCAGCGTATCGCCGGCTTTCTTGAGATGCAGCAGCCCCAGGGATTGCTCGATAAGCTGAAGCTTTTGCCTAAACTGTCCGAACTGAATTCCGTTTTCCCCAAAATGGTTTCGAGCGGCCCCTGCAAAGAAGTTATCGAGCACAACGGCTTTTCACTCGACGAGTACCCCATTCTGCACTGCTGGCCCGGCGATGGCGGCCGGTTCATTACCCTGCCGATGGTCTTCTCGAAGAATCCGGAAAACGGTAAGCGCAATTGCGGCATGTACCGCATGCAGGTCTTCGATGGACAGACAACCGGCATGCATTGGCAGAAACATAAGCAGGGAGCAGAGCATTATCGTCGTCTTGCGGCGGAAGGCAAGCAGAAGCGCATGCCAGTTGCAGTAGCCATCGGCGCCGATCCCATCACTATCTTCTCGGCTATTCTGCCGTTGCCGCCCGCGATCGATGAGATGATGTTCGCGGGATTCCTGCGTAGTAAGGCGGTCGAGATGATAAAGTGCGAAACCTGCGACTTGGAAGTGCCAGCGAACTCCGAGATCGTTTTGGAGGGCTATCTCGACCTTGGCGAACTCCGCCGCGAAGGACCCTTCGGCGATCATACTGGGTTCTACTCACTCGATGACGACTACCCTGTATTTCACATCGAATGCATTACACGCCGCAGAAAGCCGATCTATGCGGCAACCATTGTGGGACCGCCTCCTATGGAGGACTTCTTCATGGGGAAGGCCATTGAACGAATCTTCTTGCCACTGATGCGCGCGCAATTACCCGAAGTGCGCGATATCTCGATGCCACCCGAGGGAGTCTTCCACAATTTGATTCTAGTCTCGATTCGCAAGTCGTATCCAGGGCACGCGCGCAAAGTCATGCATGCGATCTGGGGATTGGGGCAGGCTATGTTCAGCAAATGCATCGTGGTGGTCGATGAAGATGTCGATGTGCAGAACTCTTCGGAAGTGGCGTGGAAGGCGCTGAATAACATCGATCCCGAGCGCGATGTCGAATTCTGTCTGGGCCCCATCGACTCGCTCGATCACTCGAGCCGCTTACCCAACTACGGTTCGAAGATGGGAGTGGACGCAACCACGAAGTGGAAAACAGAAGGCTTTACGCGCCGCTGGCCTAACGTTATCGAGATGTCTGCGGACGTGAAGCAGCGTGTCGACGCTCTCTGGAAACAGGCAGGTCTTGCGTTGAAGTAGCGATGGAGCGCACGCCCTATCGAGCCACGATCTCCGCCGTTCCTTACTCAGATTTACGCCTGCCTGTCTCCATCCTGCTCGAGAATGTGCGCAGCATGTACAACGTGGGCGCTTTCTTCCGCACCGCTGACGGCGCCGGCATCGAGCGCTTGCTTCTCAGCGGAATCACTGCGCGGCCCCCGAAGAAGGCGATCCGGAAAACGGCTTTGGGTGCCGAGGAGCGGGTTCCTTGGGAATCGGTCGCTGATACTGCCGGCAACATCGACGAACTGCGCGATGAAGGATATGAAATTGCTGCTATCGAAACCAGTACCAGCGCAGTGGATATTTTCGAATGGCAGCCCCACTTCCCGGTTTGCGTGCTGTTCGGCCACGAAGTCGACGGGCTTACGCCGACTCTGCTGGCCGCCTGCGATACCCATGTCAGAATTCCGATGTTGGGCCTCAAGCACTCGCTCAACGTCGCGAGCGCCGGCGCTATCGTGATTTACGAGCTCCTGCGCAAATACCGGGCGCTTCGCGAGCAACCGTTGGCCATTTAGTTGATTGGCCTCCACGCACGCCCGTCCTTGTTGAGCAACTCGTCGGCTTCAATCGGCCCTTGGCTTCCCGCTGTGTAGTTTGGAAAGTTCTTCGGGGGCTCCGAATTCCAGAAGTCGAGGATTGGCTGCACAACTTCCCATCCGGCCTCGATGTTGTCGGCCCTCTGGAATAAGGTCGCGTCGCCTATCATCACGTCGTAAATCAACGTTTCGTAACCAGTGGAAGGCGCGGTGCCGAAGTAATCCTGATACTTGAAATCCATGCGCACGTCGCCCACCTTCATTGCCGGCCCGGGTATCTTTGCGCCAAACTCCCAGGCGATCCCTTCGTCCGGCTGGATACGTAAGAGCAGCCAGTTAGGTACGGGATCTCGCACTGGCGTTTCCCGCAAAAAGGCTGAGGGAACATCTTTGAACTTAATCGCGATCTGGGTTTTCCTGCTTTTTAGCCGTTTCCCCGTTCGAATGTAGAACGGCACTCCAGACCAGCGCCAGTTGTCGATCGAGAGTCTCATGGCTGCGTACGTCTCCACCTTGGAATCAGGCGCGACATCCTGCTCCGAGCGATAGCCCGGCACCTTCTTGCCATCGATTTCGCCTGGCCCGTATTGACCGCGGACAGCATGACATGGAACATCTTTCGCGGTACAAATCCGAACTGCCTCGATCACCTTCGCCTTTTCCGCCCGCACATTTTCGGCACCGAATGAATTTGGGGGTTCCATGGCGGTTACCGCGACAAGTTGAAAGACATGGTTTGGAATCATATCGCGCAAAGCCCCTGTGCTTTCGTAGAAGCGCCCGCGCCTTTCCACTCCTACGGTCTCTGCCACTGTGATTTGAACGTGATCCACGCGGTCGCGATTCCAGAGCGGTTCAACCAGACCGTTTGCGAAACGGAACAGCATGATGTTCTGTACAGTCTCTTTCCCCAGAAAGTGATCGATACGGTAAATCTGCTTCTCGCTTACGACATCTAGAATTTGCTTATCCAGGATTTGGGCGGAGGCCAGATCATGTCCAAATGGCTTTTCGACAACAACCCTCGCCATTGGCCGTTGCTTTCTTTCGAGAGGCCGCTCTGGCCTAAATGCTGGACTACGGTTCCGAAGAAACGGTCGGCGATTGCCAGATAGAAAACATAGTTTCCTTTGGTTCCGTTCTGCTTATCGATGTCTTCCAGCTTCGATTTAAGCTTGGCGTAGCTGTCCGGATTATTCAGATCGCCTTGTGTGTACGACATCTTTGAGATTAGCCATGACCACACGTCTTCATGAATCGCTTCCTTCGAATCCGAGCCATTCATGAACTGCTCGGTCATTTCGCGGAGCGTTTTGTGCCAAGCCTCGTCATTCTGCTCGGCCAAATCAAAACCGGCGATGGCGAATTCTTCAGGCAGCAAGTGGGCGCAAGCCAGGTTGTAAAGTGACGGAACAACCAGTCTCTTTGTCAAATCGCCAGCTGCGCCGAATATCACCAGACAGCATGGTCCGGCAGGTTTCGCGCCGCTCGCTAGGTCGTGTGGCATTCTTTAAGTCTCCTATGTCGTTCGAGTCCAGAGTAAAGATATGAGCTTAGGGCAACAGTTAGCGTTCCTCTTTATCCTCGCGATTCCGATCGCCTCGGTTGCCTGGACCGTTACTCATGAAGAGGTTTTTCGCGAGCCTCGCGACTGGTGCAAGAACAAGAGCGAAGCGTGCAATCGCCTGTTGCAGCGCAAATTTTTTTACCTTTTCACTTGCGAATACTGCTTCAGTCATTACGTGACGGTAGCGTTCCTCTTTCTTACGCGCTTCAAGCTCCTGTACGATGACTGGCGAGGCTACCTGGTCAGCGCTTTTGCGCTGGTGTGGGTGGCGAATATTTACATCAATCTTTATGCCCGTATTCGCCTCGATATCAAGCGCGAGCGCGTCGAGATTGCGGTTCAGGAGAAAAATATCAATGAGGGGTCGATAACAGAGCAAGCTGCATCGCAATCGCGCTAACCACCGGTGGCCAGCACTTTCTTCTGATCTTCCGGGCTGAGCTCATCGAAAAGCTTTGTAAACACTGCGTTCGTCCACCCGAAACCGGCCTGGTTGGCGCTATAGCCGAAGTGTATCTGAGATTCAACATTCGAACTGCTGTTTACGACGTCGTATTTTTCAACGATGAATCCTCGCCGGATGAAATCGCGGTGAATGAGAGAGAGCCATTTCATCGAGATTCGTTCCGCATCGTCCTTGTATCCGTAGCGGCGCAGACCTTCTACGGCGATCATCTGCAACGGCGCCCAACCGAATGGCGCGTCCCACTGATTGCCGCTGACGTATGTGCTCGTTTGCAAACCTCCCGCTCGCTCGAATAGGGGCAGATTCTTTTCAACGCGGGCGGCCTGCTCGGGACGCGCGATTCCCGCCCAAAGAGGATAAAACGTGGTCAGGAACGGGTATTGCCGCAAGCGCTTGTTGACGAAGTCATAGTCAAAATATAGACCGGCTCGGTCGTCCCACATCAAGTTCTTGACGTGAGTAGCGCGCTCCTGTCCGCGCGCCCGCCAGCCACGCGCTTTGTCAAAGTGTCCCAGCTCTTCGAGCACCTCGGCTGTTTGCATCTCCATCAGGTAGAGAAGGGAATTGAGGCACACCGGATCGTAATGAATGATGTCGATATTGAATGGCCCGAAGCGATTTGAAGGATCGAAGCCCGATTCACGCATCGACCGGTCTCCTTTATAGAACAACGGAGTCAGTTGATCGGTGGCTCGATCGTAATATTGACTCACATCGTAATCGGTAACATCGTGAGTCTTGAAATACTCTTTCACCAGATCGTAATGTGTTTTGCCGGCGGCATTGCGTTCTCCCGACACCACCTCGGGCGCAGGCCCCTCACCAAAATCCCAGTAGCGCGCCAATCCTGTCGACGGTGTCAGATGCGGTTCAGTGGTCCAAAGTTTGTAATACTGCTCGATTTCGGGTAGAGCATCGGCTAACCACGTCCGATCGTGAGTCTTCTGATAGACGCTCCAAACCATCTGCGTCAGGAAGGGTGGTTGAGAACGGTTGAGGTAATAAGTTCGATTAGCGTTCAGCACCTTGCCCCCGTAGTTTCTTACCTGATAGAGGAAGTTGTCCGCCATGTCTTTTGCATGATCGAGGTCGTGATCCCGCAGGAGGCCAACCTGGATGAAATAGCTGTCCCATCCGTACATTTCGTTGAACCGGCCGCCCGGCACTACATAGGGCTTCGGGAGATACAGTAGGCCCTGCTCGGTGATGGCGTTTATATTTGACGGTAAAGGCCGGATGACTATCGTCTTTAATCCTGCCTCCGGTATTTCGCTCTTGAGCTCCTGCTCGATTTTTTTCACGTCTTCTGTCTGGGGAATGTAAACGGGCCATCTCCCGTCCGGATCCGGATGAAATTTGGGATCGACCGCCGCTATGGGTAGCGTTCTGTTAGAACGCCGGAGCACCTTCCAGGTCTGATCGATGTACTGGAGAATGTCGGTGGTTTGTGCCGGTGGCGATGGATTCTGAGCGGCCGCTGCGAACGCCAGCACCGCAATTGCCGCCGCAGACACAAGCGGCTTTACTCTCCCGGTTTTCATTTGTGGCCTCGGCATCACACTGTATCAGGCTTACCAGCGGAAGTTGACTGTTTGCGTCTGGTAGCCGGTCCCATTAGGAAATTGCAGGTGAAGCTTGCCTGCGGCCAATTCGGCACCTCGCACCGATATGTGTGGCTTATTCAAGCGGGCCTTTAGGTCGTATGACGAGCCGCCTTGCGCTTCAAAAGTGAAAGTCGCCTGGTGTGCCTCGATTGTTTGATCAAGTGCTTTCAACTGATGCGTCTCGCTACCCGGAGTTGGCAACTCCGCTGGAATGGCCAGTTCGACTGGATCTAACGGGACGGAGATTCTATGCGCCTCTGATAAGGCCGCGCTGCAGGGCTTTTCCGGGGACGTCTGGAGGGCAAGGCAGAAGAGATCCGGCTTTTGGCTTTGCGCCTCGATGGTCATCTGATTGCCTTCGCGCTTGTACTCGAGGTCGACTTTGCCGGTACCCAGCGGAACGTTCCACAATCTCGCCCCATCCCAGTCCGCGGGAAGATGCGGCGATAGACGGAGGGTATGGTTCATCGCGTCCCAATCGAGTCCGAACAGCCCGCGCAGCAAGGGCGAGATCACCATCGCGGACGACCACAACTGATGCGAGCTGCTTCGCCCTAATGGTTGATAAAATTCTCCGGAGAGCAATTCGGTCACTGCTCCTAAATCCTGCGCCCAAGTCAATTCCGCGTTCTGCATCAGGTGCGCGTAGCCGGAGAGCGGCCGGCCTGCCCGATACTCCGCCAGTGACACCCAACCGGTGAATAAGGGCCAGATGGAACCCTGGTGATAACTGATCGGATCGTAAAACGCGGTGCGCTCGCTTATGTCGCGGGTACCCCAGTCTGCCGAGAACTCGTCCGATGCCCAGCGCGAGAGCATGGGGCCAGCATTTTTCAGGGCAAGCGTGCCGTCCCACCAGGCTACGGACGAGTATATGCTGGCCGTACGATAGAGCGAGCCATCCGCGTTGCGGCTGAATGCGTAGAACTTGTCGGGCGCAGAGTAGAACTCACTTTCAATTTTCGAGGCAATCGCTGCTGCCTTATTTTTGGCTGCACTGGCCAATTGGTGGTCGCCGGCAGCAGCGCTTAGGTGTGACATCGCAATAGCAGATTGCTGATCGACGTCCGCTAGATATACTTCTTCTTTTGGCATACCGGTCGGCCACGATTCTACCCAACCTGTGCCCTGGCTATTCGCATAGACGCCATCGTTTGCTTCATGGGCTCTGGTAAAGTCGTAGGCTTTGCGCACTGCGTCCCAATGTGTCTTTAGATACGCGACATCGCCGCTGGTTTTCACGTAATCCCACATCGCCATCACTAGCAGCGGCGTCGAATCGGCTGACGCATAGAAGTAAGGGGTCTGTTTCCAATCGAGGGCGTCGGCCGATTGCGAAAACTCGTGCATGATTTTCCCATCCTCACGCTGCCGGTTGAACAAAAAATCGAGTGCCTTCCGAGTCAGTGTGAAGTCGCCATAGCTGTTAATGGCGTAGGATGTCCAGAGCGTGTCGCGCCCAAAGAACCAGGCGTACCCAGGGCGCGCGGAATCGGCGGATTCATAGTAGCCGGCAACCAGGCCAACTTCGCCGTGGTAATCCACCTGGGCCTGATCGATCGACACTTCCGCCCAGCGCAACGCTTCATTTACTCGCCTGTCCGGCGTCTCGGCCCTTAGATGCTGATCGGAGAAATGCGAGTAGTACCCTTTCGTTTGAGCGCGGAGCTGTTGAATAACGGAAATGCTGGTTGTTACCTGCGCGGATGGCGATTGGTTATGCGCTAGCGCCATCACCAGCGGGAAAACTTGTCCGTGATCCTTCTTCGGATCGAAAGCTAGCTTCAGCTCTAACGGGTAAGTTTGCGGATGCTCCTGATAGGGCACCAGGATTCCGGGCTGAGTCCGCGGCATAGCCACTATCGCCGAAAATTTCGGATCATCCGTATGCAGAATGTAGAAACCGCTCTCTCCGTCTTTCATCCACTCGCCATTCGGGCGGCCATGGTTTGGAGCCGGCCACATCTGCAGCATGTCTGGCGTAAATGAAAAGGTGAGCTCGAGCGGACGTGCCGATTCAATCTCAAAGAACAGCGCTGCTCCAACCGCGGGATTTGCGCTCCCGCGTGCGGCGAACATGTGCTGCCGTACCGTGAATGCTGCGTGCGAGTAGGTGATCGTGGTTTCGGCGGGAGTAACTTTGATTTCGGCAGCGAGCGCGTTTACATCGATTGGAACTGGATAATCCGATAACTCCGCTCTGATGCGAAAATCACTCAAGATCTTCACCGGCCACTGCCACGCCTCGAATTTCCCGTTCTGACGTCCGAAAAGCGCCCCGTGTTCGCCGGCCACGGTCCACGGCATGCCGGGCACGCACGGCGAAACGATCTTCAGTTCATCCGGTTCTGCCGCGGCCATCGCCGCGGTCGCAAGCAACAAGGTGAGCCAACATCGGTTCCACATATCTCAATCATGTTAAACCTGGATTATCAGCATGCGAGCGACAGTTCAACTCTCGCTGGATTTAATCGATCTTCGGGAAGCTCTCGACACCGCCGAGATAGCGCTGCGAGCGGGCGTGGATTGGCTCGAGGTGGGGACGCCGCTCATTATTGCCGAGGGCCTGCGTGGCGTGCGGGAACTGAGGACGCGTTATCCAAATGTGCCGATTGTGGCAGATTTAAAAATCATGGATGGCGGCTGGTTGGAGGCGGAGATGGCGGCGAAGGCCGGAGCCAGTATGGTCGTCGTGATGGGACAGGCGCACGAAGAAACGATTGAGCTCGTGGTCAAAGCCGGCCGCGATTTCGGAGCCAAGGTCATGGGCGATAACATGGCCATGCGGGACCCGGTGGGAGGCGCCCGCCGCCTGGAACAGCTCGGCTGCGACTATATCGTGCACCATATCGGCTATGACATGCGAACTTTGCGCCGCGAGCGAGGTCAGCCTGCTCCAACGCCCTTGGATCGCCTGCGTGAGATCGTCGCCGCCGTAAATGTGCCTGTCCAAGCAGTAGGAGGACTCACGATCGAGCAAGCAGCGGAAACTCCTGCCTACGGCGCCCCGCTCGTGGTGATCGGAGCGCCGCTCGCGATCGATGCCCACGCTTTTCGAACTGCCTCGGGCGATCTGGAAGCGACTCTGGGCCTGATCTGCCATAAGGTTCACTCATTCGGCGAAGTCAAAGCAGGCAAGGAGGCCATAGCTTGACCAACGCCATGCCCGCGCTGGTGAATTACAGCCGCGAGCCGCTAGCTGTAGAGTTGCGCGAAATTCCGGTGCCAACCATTGGCGAAAAAGATGTCTTGCTGCGAGTGGGCGCCGTCAGCGTGTGTGGCAGCGATCTTCATCAGTGGCGGGGTTCTCATAGCTGGTCCGTCAACTACCCATGCGTTCTGGGGCACGAGTTCGCCGGCACCGTCGCACACGCCGGTTCTGGCGTGCTGAATTTTCGCGAGGGCGATCGAGTAGTCAGCGAAACCGCGGCCGTCATCGACGAATCCTCCCCGCTGAGCCGCTCGGGATTGTACAATCTCGATCCGTCTCGCCGCGGCTTCGGATACGGCGTTGATGGAGCAATGACTGAATACGTGCGCGTACCGGAGCGCTGTCTTCATCGCCTCCCTTCCGATCTTCCGTTTGAAAAAGCAGCTCTTACAGAGCCCTGCTGCGTCGCCTATAACGCGGTATGCGTGAATGGCCGCGTCTGCCCCGGCGATTCTGTTCTGGTCCTCGGGCCCGGACCCATCGGATTGCTTTGCGCAAAGATGGCGACGCTCAGCGGCGCTGGTCATCTTATCGTCGCTGGGCTTCCTTCCGATGCGCAGCGCCTCGCCGTCGCGCGCCAGTTCGGCGCTGACGTGACGCTCGATAGCGGCGTGCTCGAATACATCGCTCAAGTGGGCGACGGCCTTGGCGTGGACGTGGCGGTCGATTGCTCTGGAGCTTCCGCCACTCTGCAGATGGCGCTGCGAGCCGTTCGCCCCGCAGGGCAGATCATCAAAGTGGGTTGGGGACCGCAGCCGCTACAGTTCAGTCTCGATCCGCTCGTTCAGAAGAACATCACGCTCTCGGGCAGCTTCTCGCATAACTGGCCGGTCTGGGAGCGCGTCATTTCGATGATTGTTTCCGGTCAGATTGAGCTCGATCCGGTCATCAGCCGTGTCGCTCCACTCGACGATTGGCACGAGTGCTTCGAAAAGATGGAAGCCGGCGAATACGTCAAAGCGGTGCTGACGCCTTAAATGCCGCTCAAGATCTCCGCTTTCCCTAAGTGCTATTTGGAGACCATCTCGAGCGGCGAATTGTCTGTGTTCGATTGGATCCGGATGGCAAAGCAACTCGACGCCGACGGGCTCGAAATGTACTCAGGCTTTTTTACGAGCTTCGAAGGCGGCTATCTGGATAGTGTTGGTGAGGCTATCGCGTCGGCCGGCTTCGCCATGCCGATGCTTTGCTGCTCGCCCGATTTCACGGCGCCCGATGAAAAGATCCGGCAGCGTGAAATCGAACGCGAAACCGAGATGATCGGTGTCACGCGCCGCTTAGGTGGCCCGCGCGCAGTCTGTCGGATCTTGAGCGGACAGCGCTATCCCGAGGTCTCTTGGGAGCGGGGAAGAGATTGGGTGCTCGAAGCTATTCGCCAAGTTTTGCCTGTCGCAAAAGAGAATGACATCGTGCTAGGGATGGAAAACCATTACAAAGACGGGTTCTGGAAGTTTCCCGAGTTCGCGCAAGAAATGGATCGTTTTGTCGAAATCGTGAATAGCGTGAAAGATCGGACCCACTTCGGCGTCCAATATGATCCGTCGAACGCAATCGTGGCAGGTGATGATCCCATCGCGCTGCTCGAAGCCGTAGCGAACCGCATTATCAGCATGCACGCCAGCGATCGTTATCTCGCGCCTGGCGCCACGCTCGATTCTTTGAGCGAAAGTGAAGGCAGTACCGGTTATTCTTCAGGTTTGCTGCACGGAGTAACCGGCAAAGGTCTCAACGACTACGACACAATCTTCCAGATCCTCGCTAATCATCGGTATTCGGGCTGGGTGAGCATTGAAGACGGTATGAATGGAATGGCTGAAATGGTCGAATCGCTCGGCTTTCTGAGGCAAATGAGCGGCCGTTACTTCCCCTGAAATCCGTCAAATTCAGGCGGGCAACTCTTGCTCGTCCGGATATCCGTGCTGCTGGCGGCCGATTTTTCCGTCGTACTTCGTCGTCGTTTTGAAAAGCTCCAGGTGGCCGTTGGCGGCTTCGGTGCGGCAACGCTTTCGGATTTCGGCCATGTCTTGCTCCTGCATGGGCGAGAAGTTTTTGGCGATTTTCAAATTCTGTTTCAGCACCTCAGGCGAATCCATGCCGCTGATGGTTGTCGTTACCGGAAGACTCATAGCGTAGCGCAACGCATCCGAAACGGTAATACCGCCCCACTTGATCATTTCGCCGCTGCCGCCCAGGCTCTTCATTCCGAACACAGCGAGACCGCGTAGACGAGCCTCCGGGAGGACACGCTCTTCAAAACTTCGAAAGCTCGCGTCGAACGCATTCAACGGCATCTGCACGGTATCAAATGGAAAGCCGTGCGAAAGCATCTTGAGATGAATCGCCGGGTCTTTATGGCCGGTGAAGCCAATTAAACGCACCTTGCCCTGCTTCTTCGCTTCGAGCAGCGCCTCCGCCGCTCCGTTGGGCTTGAAAATCAAGTCGGGATCGTTCTCGTAAATGACTTCGTGGATCTGCCACACATCCAGGTGATCTGTTTTCAAACGCCGCAGCGACTGCTCCAGCATTTGCATGGCAACCTTCTTGTCTCGGCCGTGCGTACAAACCTTGGTCATCAGAATGGCTTCATTGCGCCGGTTGCCTAAGCCATAGCCCAGCCATTCCTCGCTCTGCCCATCGTGATATTCCCAGGCGTTGTCGAAAAAGTTTATTCCGGCATCGAGCGCCTGTTGCACAATCACCTTCGCCGCATCCTGATTTTGCGCCGAGCCTAAATGGAAACCGCCCACGCCCAGGATGGAGACCTCCAGCCCGTTGTTTCCGAGTTTGCGTTTAGGTATGCTCTCGCCTGCTCCCTTCGCCATGGCCGTGGTGACCCCAAATAGTGCAGTGTTCTGGATAAATTTCCGGCGTGTGTTCCTTGATTGCGGCATATTTATTGAGCGGGGGCGAACGGCTTGCCGGTGTTGTCGGTCGCGTGCATCATTTCCTTCACTTCCTTTTGCTGCATGTCTAACGGAAAGCTATTTGCCAGCCTCGCTTCCGGATTGTCATACTTCAGAGACACTTTGTAGAGCTCAAATCGTCCATCCGCATACTCGACGCTGCGATTGCGAAGGGCCGCCATTTCCTCAGCCGCCAGCGGCTCGAATCCCTGCGCAATTTTCAAATTCTGCTCCGCCACATCGATCTTGTCCATGCCTGTAATAGTTGTCGCAACCGGCAGACTCATGGCGTAACGCAGCAGTTCTTCCGCCGAGTAAACACCCTTCTTAATTGCTGGACCAGCTCCCTGCAAGGGCTTCATTCCCAAAGGCGCCATGCCGCGCTTCACCACCTCGGGTAGCACCTGTGTTTCGAAGCTGCGAAAATTGGCATCGAAGGGATTCAAAGGCATCTGCACGGAGTCGAACGGGAATCCCGTGTTCAGCATAGCTAAGTGCAAGCGCGGATCTTTGTGGCCGGTGAAGCCGGTGAAGCGAACTTTGCCATCCCTCTTAGCTAACGCCAGCGCTTCCGCTGCGCCATTCGGACGAATGAATCGCTCTGGGTCGGTCTCAAAGGAGACGCCGTGAATCTGCCAAAGATCTAGATGATCGGTTTGCAACCGGTTCAGCGACTCCTCCAGCATACGCAGCGCCAAATCCTTGTCGCGCCCATGTGTACACACTTTGGTCATCAGGAAAACCCGGTTTCGCTTGCCCTTTAGAGCAGCGCCCATCCAGACCTCGGATTTGCCTCGATGGTATTCCCAGCAGTTGTCGAAAAAGGTAACGCCTCCGTCGATCGCGACCGCTACAATCTCTTCGGCTGTTTTCTGGTCCGGCGCGTCTCCAAGATGATGGCCGCCCATGCCGAGCGCAGAGATCTCGACTCCTGTCTTACCGAATTGCCGCTTGGGAATCTCTCCACCGTTTGCCATTTAGAAGCTTGAAATGAATGGACCACCCCAATGGGGCCAAAGTTACACTCGCACGTAAAACGACGAGGCAGGTTACTCTACTGCGTGGAGGTAGCAATGCGCGGCGGCATCAAATGTTTATGGGGAATGAATCTTTGCACTACGACGCAATTATTATAGGTTCGGGACAGGGCGGCAATCCGCTCGCTCAGGCGCTGGCCAAGCTGGGACAGCACGTCGCTCTGATTGAATCGGATCAGCTTGGCGGAACCTGCGTCAACACTGGCTGCACGCCGACAAAAACCATGGTGGCGAGTGCCCAGGTGGCGCATTATGCGCGCAACGCAGGGCGCTGGGGGGTGCGCGCCGGCGATGTCGAAGTAGACCTGCCCGCAGTTCTCAAGCGCAAGAATGAGCGGGTCACCGCTTCCCGCAGCGGTTGGGAGAAGAGTGTAAACGGCGACAAAGAACCGCAGTGGCTTCGTGGACGCGCTCGCTTCATCGGTCCCAAACGAGTGCAAATCGGCGAGAAAATTCTAGAGGCCGAACGTATCTTTCTCGATACGGGATGCGTTCCCAGTATCCCTTCCCTCGACGGCCTTTCTGGCGTGCCTTATCTGACGAACGTCAGCATCATGGAACTCGAGCAGCTTCCGGAGCATTTGTTGGTGCTGGGCGGCGGCTATGTCGGACTCGAGTTCGCGCAGATGTTCAGACGCTTCGGCAGTAAAGTCACGGTAATTCACCATGACCGGCAGATCCTACCGCGCGAAGACGAAGATGTAGCAGTCGCTCTCCAGCAAGCCATCGAAGCCGAAGGAGTGAAATTTCATCTCGACTCGCGTGCAACCAAGGTCCAATCTGATGCCGGCAAAATCGAGTTAACGATGGAAAAGAAGAACGGCCGTGAAGCAGTCACCGGTTCGCACTTACTCGTTGCCGTTGGTCGCAAGCCTCAAACGAAAGACTTAGCTCTCGAGAAAACGGACGTAGAGATCGATGGGAAAGGCTTCATCGTGATCAATGATCGCCTGGAAACGACGGCTCCCGGCATATGGGCCATCGGCGATGTTACGGGCGGTCCGGCCTTCACCCACATCTCTTACAACGATTTCCAAATCATCTACGGCAACTTATACGAAGGCAAAAGCCTGAGCACTAAAACGCGCATCGTTCCTTACGCTGTGTTTACCGACCCCGCATTGGGCCGCGTCGGAGTGACGGAGAAAGAAGCTCGCCAGAAGGGCTTGAAATTGAAGATCGGAAAAGTGCCGATGTCTCGCGTGGCGCGTGCGCTCGAGCGTGACGAAACCGCGGGCCTGATGAAAGTCGTTGTGGATGCCGGAACCGATAAAGTCTTGGGAGCGGCGATTCTCTCCACTGAAGGCGGCGAGACGGTGCAGATCTTCAGCACTCTGATTCTGGCAGATCAGCCGTACACGCTCCTCAAGGGCGCTATCTATATCCATCCAACGCTTGCCGAAGGGCTTTTCACTTTACTGGACAGCGTGGAGATCGTGAACTGATTACCAGAGCTGACCGACCGGTGCGGGCGTCGTGGTCGGACTAGATCCGGGGATCTCAGATGGGTCCATTGCAAAGAGGGAAAAGATACCTGGAGCCCGTTCGACATAATGGGCCACCTGATCGTAGGCGAGCGCACCGACTGGATGCCGCGGGTGCGTATCATTCTGGAGAACGGCGAAGAACGGCCATTCGATCCCTTCAACTCGCTCGCGTAATGGCGCACCAGTATCGCGATGCAGTCAGTCCGTGGAGTGTTTATCTGGCGTGCTGCAGTGTGCCGGTCATAGCGCTTCTAATGCCGGTTCAGCGCATACCGCCAGAGTCTTCGTCCTACCTGTTGATCTCGAGTATCTCCTTTTCTTTCACTTTCGCCATACTGTCGATCTTGCCGATCTCAGCGTCCGTTAGCTTCTGGATGGAATCGAGCGCCTGCCGCTGTTCATCTTCGCTGATCACTTTATCTGTTAGCAATTTCTTTAGATCTTCCTTGGCGTCGCGCCGCACGTTACGCATACTCACCCGCCGCTCCTCGGCAATGTGGCTGAGCTTCTTGGCCAGGTCGCGACGGCGCTCTTCGGTCAGCGGAGGAACCGGGATTCGGATCAGCTTGCCGTCGTTGGAGGGATTAAAGCCCAGATCCGCATTGCGAATCGCCTTTTCTATCGCGCCGATGGTGGAGGCGTCCCAAGGCTGGACGGTGATCATTGCCGGTTCAGGCACATGCAATTGCGCCACTTGATTTAATGGGACTGGCGAACCGTAGTAATCCACCCGCACGCTGTCGAGGATTCCGATCGAGGCTCGTCCGGTGCGAATGCTCGTCATCTCATGCTGCAGATCGGCCAGCACCTTATCCATGCGTGTGCGCGCATTCGCTTCCACTTCCTTCACGCTCTTAAAGGTGCTGCTACTCGCCGGAGGTGTCTGTTCTTGTTTCATAAAGGTTAGTCGCGCTGTTTCCGACTGAGCCGTTTCCGGTCAACAAATCATGGTACCGATCGGCTCGCCCATCGCCATTCGCATTATATTGCCAGGTGTTTTGAGGTCGAAAACCATAATCGGCATCTTGTTGTCTCTGCACATGGCAACCGCGGAAGCATCCATTACCGCCAGCGCCTTCGATAGCACCTCGGTATAGCTGACTTCTTCGTACTTGACCGCATCGGGGAATTTCTTTGGGTCCTTGTCGTAGACGCCATCCACACTCGTCGCCTTAGCGATGATCTGGGCGTGAATTTCGAGTCCCCGCAGAGTCGCAGCCGTATCTGTCGAAAAGTAAGGATTTGAAGTGCCCGCCGCAAAAATGACTGCCCGGCCCTTCTCCAAGTGCCGGATGGCGCGGCGCCTGATGTATGGCTCGGCTACCTGGTGCATTTGAATTGCGGTCATCACCCGGGTCGGAATGCCCAACTGCTCAAGCGCGTCCTGAAAGGCTAGCGCGTTAATCACTGTCGCCAGCATTCCCATGTGGTCGCCGGTTACCCTATCCATCTGATGCGCTGCGGCGGCGACACCTCGAAAGATATTGCCGCCGCCCAGCACCAGGCCGATCTGGACACCCCTGCGTCCTACCTCCGCTACCTCCCCAGCTAGCGCTTTCACGCGCTCGGGATCCAGCCCGAATGACAAAGGGCCGGCCAACGCTTCGCCACTGATTTTGAGGAGTATTCGTCCGTACTGTGCCATCGATTTCCCCCAATCGCCCGACACAAACTCACCCGGGCGCAAAGTACGCTTAAGCTGTTACTGGCAGCGGGCTCGCTTCCACGCCCGGCGCGTCCGTTGCGTCGCCGACCTTGTAACGTACGAACCGCGCCACCTTGATCGTTTCGCCGAGCTTCGAGGCCGCCGTCCGAATTAGTTCATTCACGGAAATACTGTTCTCGCGAATAAAAGGCTGCTCCAGTAAGCAGACCTCTTCGTAGAATTTGCTCATCCTGCCCTCGGCAATTTTTTCGACCATCTTCTCGGGTTTGCCTTCATTCAGGGCTCGCTCCCGCTGAATGCCGCGTTCCGTCTCGAGCATGCTGGCGGGAACGTCTTCTTTACTCACGAACTGGGGATTTGCCGCGGCAACCTGCATGGCCATGTCGCGCACCAGGGTCTTTAATTCTTCTTTGGTGCTCGAATCAGGTGACTTGGTATCGACCTCAATCAGCACTCCTATCTGCGCTCCTGCATGAACGTATTGGCCGATCACTCCATTCCCATTCACTTGATAGAGAACGAAACGCGAGATGTTGATGTTCTCGCCCAGCTTGGCGATCTTCGCCTTAACAAATTCAGCGACCGTACCGTGCTGATCCTTTGTGAACTTCTGCTCGTAAAGCGCCTCGTGCTTCTTGAAGTTCGTACGCTCGGCTTCGGTCACCTCTTCTACGCGGACCACCTTCGGCCTGGTCTCCGCGATGTGTGCCGCTATATCGCTCGCCAGGCTCTGAAAATCCTCTGTGCGCGCAACGAAATCGGATTCGCAATTCACTTCCACCAGCACGCCCAGCTTCCCATCATCCTTGATGAACGAGCTGATCAATCCCTGCTTTGTGGTACGCGATTCCTTCTTGCTCGCACCCGCGATGCCGCGCTTGCGGAGCACAACTTCGGCTTCAGGTACGTTTCCATTCGTTTCCTGGAGAGCCTTCTTGCACTCCATCATTCCGGCCCCCGTGCGCTCACGGAGCTGTTTTACTAGTTGTGCGCTAATCTCTGCCATCCTAATCCTCTTACAATTTCTCTCAGACACACAGAAGGCGACCTGAACCTCCTCGGCCGGTCGCCCGCGTTCCTCCCAAACAATTACTGCTCAGTGTTCGCTAAGAGTTGTGCTCGCCACTTCCTCGGGAGTTTCGCTCGCCGGTCCCTTGCGCGGAAGGGTCTCCGGATCGGCACTCGGAACTAGACTCTCCGACATCAATTGCTCGTTGAACTTCGGGTCCAGGTACTGCGTGAACTCTTCGGGAGTTTCGTCGCCGGTCACTTCGTCTTCGCCCTCGCTGACAATTTTCTCAGCTACGAAGTCGTGCTCGGTAGCGAGCGAACGCCCTTCCACAACAGCATCCGCAATCTTGGTCGTGAACAGCCGGATCGCTCGCAAGGCATCGTCATTGCCCGGAATCACGTAGTCCACTTCGTCGGGATCGCAGTTGGTGTCGACCACCGCCACTACTGGAATCCCGAGTCGGCGCGCTTCCTTCACTGCGATTGCCTCTTTGTTCGAATCGATCACGAACAGCATGTCCGGCAGTCCGTTCATATCTTTGATGCCGGCCAGATTTTGCTGAAGGTGCTTGCGCTCGCGCTCGAGACGACCTACTTCCTTCTTCGCCCGACCTTCATAGGAGTTCTCAGACGACATGGCATCCAAGTCCTTCAAGCGCTTGATCGAGCGTTGCACCGTCGTGATGTTCGTCAACAGTCCACCAAGCCAGCGTTGATTTACATAGTATTGGCCCGCGCGCGTCGCTTCTTCCGCGATCGCTTCCTGCGCCTGCCGTTTTGTGCCGACGAACAGTACCGTCTTGCCTTGCGCCGCCATCTCGCCGACATACCGCATGGCGTCCTTGAACAGCTTCAGGGTCTTCTGCAAATCGACAATATAAATGCCGTTACGTTCGCCAAAGATGTATTCCTTCATCTTTGGATTCCAGCGCTTGGTCTGGTGCCCGAAGTGAACGCCTGCTTCGAGCAATTCCTTCATCGAAATTGATGGCAACCTGCCTCCTTAAGAACGTCGGCGGACGCGGTCCTTCGGGAATCACGCGGCCCAAAGCGGAATTTGCGTGAGTTTGAGGGCGTCCGGCTAGGCGAGAGTGGCCGCAAAACCACTTCGCGGGTCTTGAGTGCAAAACGAAAAGAGGTACTAACGTTTGGAGAACTGGAAGCGCTTGCGGGCGCCCTTTTGACCGTACTTCTTCCGCTCATGTGCGCGAGCGTCGCGCGTTAGAAACCCAAGCTGCTTCAGTTTACCGCGCAGTTCGGAATTGAATTCGATCAGAGCACGGGCAATTCCGAGGCGCGCCGCCCCAGCTTGTCCGGTGACCCCGCCGCCATCGGCCAGGATCATGATGTCAAACCGGTCCGCCAATTCTGCCGCAAGCAGGGGCTGCCGGACATAAGCCCGGGCCGATTCGTTTACAAAATAATTCTCAAACGGCCGGCGATTAACCGTAATTTGGCCTTTACCCGGTCGTAGGAACACCCGGGCCGTTGCTGTTTTGCGCCGACCGGTTCCTAACTGCTGAACTAACTTAGCTCGCATCCTTTTCCTTTTTGTTTATACGGCCAGTGCCACCGGCTTCTGCGCCTGATGGGGATGGTGCTCGCCCGCATAGACGTTCAGCTTGCGGTACATCTGCTTACCCAATTTGGTTTTCGGCAGCATGCCCGAAATCGCCAGTTCCAGCATTCGCTCGGGCCGTGTTTGACGCATCTTGCGCGCGCCTGTCTCAATCAGGCCGCCCGGGTAGCCCGTGTGCCGCCGGTAAACCTTCTGACTCTCTTTACCGCCGGTCAACTTCACCTGCGCAGCATTGATAATTACCACATGATCACCCGTATCCAAGGACGGTACGTACATGGTTTTATGCTTTCCCATCAAGAGCATAGCCGCGCGGCTCGCCACTCTGCCGAGGACGGCGTCTTTCGCGTCAATCACGTGCCATGCACGGGTGACTTCGCGCTCAGACGGAAATTCGGTACGCATGGACAAACTTCTTCTCTCTGCTCGAAAACTCGAACACCTTAGTCTAGCGAATCTACGATTTACCTGTCAATTTTCAGCTGTTGCTACTGGGGAGACAAACTGCTCTTCTGAATGAGCCGTCGCTGTTCTACTCTCCTCTCAATGCGATCGAGACGGATGTAGGCTGCGGCCGCCCGTAGGCGCACATCTTCCTTGCTGTCGTCGAGCAAATTCGCCATCTCCGGTCTTAAGCTGGGCCTGTTCCAAAGCGCCAGAGAATGAACGGCAGCCGCTCTTACCGACCAATCCTTATCTGAGAGAGCGCTTCGCAAGGCTCGCAACGTCTGATCATCTTTGCGTCTTCCGAGCAGGAGCGCCGCTGCGGCGCGGCCGGAGACTCCTGGATCCGAGAGAAGCGCCTGCATAGAGGCGACACCCTCTCCCAGCCCGGGGACGGGAGCGAATCCTATTCCTTGGCGTAAGGCAAACATGAACAGCGCCTTTGGCGTATGCATCAGGCGCAGGGCGTCCCGCATCTGACTGCTGAAAAAGTTGGAAGAGGTTTTGGAATTCCCGCTGAGGACTGACAAGAGCGCTGCTTTTCCCGCCGGGTCGTGAAGTTCAAAGAGCGCCTTCGCGGCGGCAAAGCTGACCTCCGGAACATGATCGCTCAGCGCCTCCCGCAGAACTCTGATCGTTCGCCGATTCTTTAAATCCACCAGGCTGGAGATGGTTGCAATACGGACCTCAACGTCTTTATCTGCCAGCATGGATTCGAGCTGCGAGAGAAATGGCTGGCGAGAGGCGGCAAGACTCAGCGCAATAACCGCCTGTTTACGTGTATTCGGATTGCTATCTTTCAGCGCCCCTTCCAAAATTTCGGTCGCCTGCCGTTCGAGTGAAAGATGAGCCTGGGAGAAGGAATGAGCAGCCAAAAAAAGCATGGCCGCCACTAATTTTGTCGTGATGTAACCGGAGCAGTTAATCGTTCTCTTTTTCAGCCGCTTCGCCATGTTTGACGATATCTCCGGACTGAAACAGGATGCCCTTCAGGATTCCTTGCCATTTTGGCTTTCGCCGCAGGAGGAACTCCAAATCCATGCCGAAGTGCTTAAACTCTTCGCCCTGCGCGTCTTCCATTATGGACTTCGCTTCTTTATCCTTTTCGACCGCCATGCGTTGTTCATACCAGTTGATAGCATCGGCTTCCTCCCCAAGAGAGGCAATCATGCGGGCAAATGTACGCGTCTCTTCCGGCAGTTCGTGCGCGGGCTCATGATACTGTTCAAATCCCATCGTCGGTTCTCACCTCTTAAGATTGTTGCTCATTCGTACCGGCCCGCATGGTTGGGCGAGATCCCGGGGACTTCATTGGCGTCGAGGAATTGTGTTACAGCGTCGAGGCGCTTTCTTCCTGCTTTAAGGCTTGTCAGTCCAGCGCCCGGCCTTCAAAAAACACGTCGCGATGGTGTGAGATGGCGACTGGCTCAGCGAATACGATCGATACCGTGTCGAACCGTACTTTGCTCCAGGAGTCGCCTGAGCGTGTCACGAAGCTTCTGGCTGCACGTAGAATGTGGCGCTGCTTCTCGCGATCGATTGCACGGTCCGGACTTCCGTATTCTGCCGAGCTGCGCGACTTCACTTCGACGAAGATCAGCGTTTCGCGATCGCGTGCCACGATGTCGATTTCACTATCGCCTCCGGGCCGGTAATTGCGTGCGATGACTGTGTAACCGGAGTTGCGCAGATAACGGTGCGCCAGGTCTTCACCTTTGCGGCCTAGCGCCACTTCGGGGGTGAGCAGTTCCTGCTCACGCCGCTGGCGCGCAGCATCGCTCAATTTCCAGAGTAGTTGCTTTGGCTGGAGGGACCAGCCGCTTGGTTTTCCTTTACTGCTATCAGACGCCACTCGATCACCTTGCCTCGAACGAGATAACAGAGGTAAAACTCCCAGAATCGCCGAAAACGGCGAGACGTATTGACCAGGAATTCAAACCCTAGATATCTCCACAGGGCAAGTAGGCGTACATGCACAAAAATCTCCCGGAATTTTACTGAGGAGTAATAGCTGTAGCCACCGTGATCCTCGCCGAAGTAGCGTAACGAGAAGCTATTTAGATGCCAGCGATGCGTCGGGTCACAGAAAGAACTGAAATCTGTGTAGTGCGGCGTGACTATGACAGCCTGCCCGCCCGGTTCAAGTAGCCGATGAAACTCTTCGACCGTGCGAATTACATCGGAAACATGCTCGATGACATGAATTGCCCGCACCTCCCGAAAGGAGTTGTCTGCAAACGGCAACGGGTACTGATCGAGGTCCGCTATCACATCGGCGCGGGTATCTAGGTTCCGATCGATTCCGATCGCGCCCGGGTATTTGTTGATCCCGCATCCGACATCTAAAACCGGTCGTTGACGTGCGCCTTGATGCCGGCTAGAAGCTCTTTCGGCTTCCGCTAATTCTCCAATGCCTGCAGGCACTGCTCCAGTGTATCCAGCGCAAACTCCGCCTGTTCTCGGTTAATTACCAGTGGCGGGCATAGCCGGATGCTGTTTGGCCCGGCACCCAAAACGAGCAGCCCGCGCTCGAAGGCCAGGTATTCGAGCTGATCGCGCAGTTGCGGAGCACGCTCTTTCGTCTTCTGATCGAGCACCAGTTCGATGCCAATCATCAGTCCCAACCCGCGCACATCGCCCACGTACCGGAAGCGCTCGGGCCAGCTTTGCGCACGCTTGAGAATGTAAGCGCCCATCTCGGCCGCATTGCTCGTGAGGCTCTCTTCGAGCAGATCCAAAGTCTCGAGCGCCGCCGCGATGGAAACCGGGTTGCCGCCGAACGTCGAAGCATGCGCGCCGGGAGGCCAGTTCATGAGATCGGCCTTAGCAATCATTGCCGAAAGGGGCATTCCACTGGCGATCCCCTTTGCGACCGTCACGATATCGGGAGTCACGCCGAAATGCTCGGATGCAAACATCTTGCCCGTGCGTCCCATCCCACACTGTACTTCGTCGTGGATGAGAAGAATGCCGTAGTTATCCGCTATCCGGCGCAATTCCTGATGGAATTCTCTCGGAGGGACGAGGTAGCCACCCTCGCCCTGTACCGGTTCGACGAATATTCCTGCCACTTCTTCGGCGGGAAGAATAGTCTTGAAAAGCTGTTCTTCGAGCATCTTTACGCAATCGATGGCATGAGTTGCCTCGGTAATTCTCGGGTCGCGCCGGTACGCGTTGGGATACGGTATGTGATAAACGGGCAGCGAGGGATGGAAACCCCGGCGCTGGGTCACCTTGCTGCCGGTGAGTGCAAGAGCGCCCATCGTGCGTCCGTGAAAGGCACCGAAGAAAGCCACGAATTTATCGCGCCCGGTATGATAGCGCGCTAATTTGAGTGCGGCTTCGTTAGCCTCCGCTCCTGAGTTGCCGAAGTAGACGCGGCGCGCCACGCCGCCCGGCGTCAGTGCCGCCAGCCGCTCCGCCAAGCGAACCATAGACTCGTAATAGAAATCGGTGCCCGACATATGGAGGAATTCGCCGGCCTGCTCCCGAATGGCGTTGATCACGCGCGGATGTGAATGGCCGGTTGCGACTACCGCAATGCCGGCCGCGAAGTCCAGGAAACGGTTGCCATCCACGTCCTCGACAACGGCGCCGCGTCCACGTTTCATTACCAGCGGATAACAGCGCGTATAAGAAGGTGAGAGAACCGCATGATCGCGCGTGATGATTGCCTGCGCCTTCGGCCCAGGCAGGGAGGTCACAAGATTGGGAAGGAGTGGGTTTAGAGCAGTTTCGACTAGCATTGTCAACGACCTCGGATTCAAAAAGACAGCAGACGAAGAGGGCCGCGCGAAACAACGCAGCTAGTCTGAGCCGAACAAGGAAGGGCGAATGCTGGCCGGAATAGCCATATCTTTAGCTTAATGCAAAATGTGGCAAAATGCTGAAGAGTTCTCAACGGCTTCGTTAGCTAAGGCGAGACCGGGCAGGACCCTCAGTGTGTTGCTTGCCCGGCGGGTGAGCAATACATCTCCAGTCCTACAGCGCTCCGCCGCTGGAAGCCCTTCCAGAATGCGTTTCCGTCCGGACCTGTTCCCGTACTGAAAGCGCCGTTGTCGTTCTGTCCTGCCGGCACGGTCCACTTCCCGTCGTTTGAGCGTTCCGGACTCACATGCAGGTAAGCGGCCTTTCCCTGGTCTCCTTTGAGATGCCAATCGAGAAACGCTGTGATGAAATGTTGGTTTATCGAGGTAATGCGGTCTTTTCGCCACGCTGGTTCATCAAACGATTCGAGTGTGGGATACGGTAACCGAACATTCGGGGGCGCCGGGTTTCCTCCGGTGTTGTGACGTCCGTTTTCATAGACTAACAGGCAACGCTCTGAGTTCACTGCAAGCTCAAAGGCCGGTCTAATGCCGTGCTCAAAATCCGCCACATCGTCGTGATCGCCCGCAATGAATAGAGTCGGGATGCGAATCGCCGCCAACCCGTGAGCATCCCAAACGTTATAGGGCGGCTGTTCGCCCCAGGGCGCGATCACAACCGCCGCTTTGATTCGGCTTCGATCCATCTGCTGAAAAGTTTTGTTGCCGGCCTCCCACTCTTTCAAATATCCTCCTGGCACAAATCTCATTAGCGCGCTCTCGTCGCTATAGCCCGCGCCAGCGCTCGTCAAGGCGCCGTAACCGCCCATTGAATAACCAATTATCGCCACCGTTGATGTGTCTGCTAGCCCGTGCAAGAAATGGTCCGGCTTGCGCGCGAGCTCATCTAGAGCATCGATCGTGAACAGTTGATCGTTCGAGCGATTCAGGAGAGTGCTCTCGAAACCCTTCATCTCGTCGAATACGGAATCGGTGTGATCGATTGCCGCTACCACGTAGCCTCTAGAGGCGAGATTAGCTGTCAGGTAGCTCATGAAATAGCGTGAACCCGGATAGCCTGCGAAACGATGGCCAGCGGAAACTGCTTGCCGCTTAGCGGTGGCGCATCGCGCAGCGCTTTATCGTGGATATTGAATACTGTCATTCCCGCGACAGCATGGCCGCCTGGGACGGGCATTCTGTAAGTAGTCTCCTCTTGCTGCCCAGGTGGAATCATCGCGGGATACCAGATTTCTACCTTCAGCGGCCGGTCATAAAGAGGCGCCTTGCCGCTTTCCTTGTTGAAGTGCAGGATGTCGACCTGGCCCCGATGAACCAGCGCGACCGTGCGTACTCCCACCGCGAAGTTGCCTCGCGATGCCAGTTCTGGCGCATCCGCGGGAGGCACGCTGAAGAAGTCTGGCGAGAATTGCTGGGCCAAAGCAGAGGCTGAAAGCACGCACGCCCCAAGAGCCAATGGAATCCACACAGAGCCATATTGTCACGCTGCTCTTCACTCGATCTGCTAGACTTCGCTTCGACTTGGAGACTCCGTTTTCTTGACCGACGCTCTTTTCCTAACCGCTCATGAGCTGGCAGACCACTTTGCGCGCCGTACGCTTTCGCCAGTCGAGCTAACGGAGGCTACGCTGGTCCGAGCAGCAGAAGTGCAGCCGGACCTAAATCCGTTCCGTGTGGTTTATGGTGAGGAAGCTCTCGACGCCGCGCGCCAAAGTGAGCATCGCTGGGCCACTGGAGGTTCCCTGTCTTCCCTTGACGGAGTGCCCATTGCGATCAAAGACAATCAGGCCGTTGCCGGGCAGACCCGGATGGCTGGCAGCCGCGCAAACGAGCACACGGCCGTAATAGCCGAGGATGCGCAACATATTGCGCGCCTGCGGGAAGCTGGCGCGATTTTCTTTGCCCGCACCAATATGCCCGACTTCGCCTGGAAAGCGGTTACCGATAGTCCGCTGACCGGCGTCACCCGTAATCCCTGGAATCCGGACCTGACGCCCGGAGGCTCTTCCGGGGGCGCCGCCGTTGCGGTTGCAACCGGCTGCTGCCCTATCGCGACTGGGAGTGATGGGGGTGGGTCCATACGCATTCCCGCTGCTTTCACGGGCATCTACGGCATCAAGCCAACCACCGGCCGCATTCCGGGCATCAGCGAAGCTCCCGATATTACCGCTATCGGCCCTCTAACACGCAATGTCGCCGATGCTGCTCTCGCGCTGTCAATTATGTGCAGGCCGGATCGGACCGATCCATTTACTGCCGGTTTAGCTCTGCCCGATTTTGTCGAGGAAGCCAAACGAGGCGTAGCGGGTTTGAGGGTCGCTGTCTCGTCAACTTGTGGCTACATTCCTGCCGGGTTTTGGAAGTTCACTGCGCTCGAGCAGGGCGCGCATGCGTTAGCCGATGCCGGTGCGCACGTCGAATACGTCAATCCTCCCGCCTGGAACATCCGCCGCGCTTACGTTACTGTTTGCGAAGTAGCTTTCGCCGGATTAGCCGCTAGTATGCCTGCCAACCATATGGCCCTGCTCGATCCGGGGTTGATCGAGACCGCCCGCCGCGGCATGATGACGTCAGCCGCCGTGGAACGCCAGGCACAGTTAGAACGGGTACGGCTTGCCCAAGCTTTCATTCGCTTCTTTGCCGACTACGATTTGCTGCTTTTGCCGTGCGTCCCCATCGCTCCCTTCAGAGCAGGCCACAACGTCAATACGCCCGATCCGGCACTCTATCCCGAATGGTATGACTGGACTCCCTATACCTGGATTTTCAACGCCGCGAAACTGCCGGCCTGCTCCTGCCCTTGGGGTCTTGATTCAGTTGGCCTGCCTCAAGCTGTTCAGCTCGTCGCCCCACATTTCAGGGAGGACCAGCTGCTACGCGGTAGCGCTGTACTCGAAGCAGCCACGCCGGCTATTCGTCCACCACATTACGCCGACGCTTAATGCCGGCCAACATCGGGCAACTGTGCGGGTGGGTTCGTGAGTGTGCCAGCTCTGTGATCCATCCGGTTCAGCCATGTCACTGCGCCAAACGCTCCTAACCACGAGCCCGCAGCCGCGAAGATTACATAAACCGCGTTGCCCGTGTAGCTGATCACCGCGAAAGCAGACAACATGTACCAAAGGCTGCTCCAACTCGCCGCGGAGATGCGTCGCCGCGCAGCAACTGCCGAAGTGAATAGTACATAGACGGCGTCAGTCAATGCGGTCGAGGCAGTGACGCCGGCGGCGATGAGTGGATTCGGAGCGTGCATGGGATTGTCTACGAACCTCTATTCGTCCGTCACGCAGCCTTGACTCGCATCTTTCACTAGCCGGATGTACTTGGCGAGCGTGCCTCGCGTAGCCTTATACGGCGGCATGCGCCAGCCTCGTCTGCGGCTTTCCATTTCTTCCCGCGAGATATTCACCGAAAGCTCGTTCCGTTCCGCATCAATCGTGATTCTGTCTCCCGATTTCAAGAATGCGACTGGGCCGCCTTCCTGAGCTTCTGGCGTGATGTGACCCACGATGAATCCGTGCGAGCCGCCTGAGAAACGGCCGTCGGTGATTAGCGCCACATCTTTTCCCAGACCGGCACCCATCACCGCGGACGTCGGTGTAAGCATTTCCGGCATGCCAGGGCCGCCTTTCGGTCCTTCGTAGCGAATGACAACTACATCGCCTTTTGCGATCTCATGCTTCTCGAGCGCGTGCAGCATCTCTTCTTCTGAATCGAAAACCTTGGCAACGCCTGAGAAGCGAAGCCCCTCTTTCCCTGTGATCTTCGCCACCGCGCCGCCCGGCGCTAAATTGCCTTTCAGTATCTGAATGTGTCCGGTTGCTTTGATCGGGTTCGACAGGGGCCTGACAATCTGTTGGTCCGGCGCGAGCGCAGGCAGATCTTGTATGTTCTCTCGCAAGGTCTTGCCAGTTACGGTTATGCACTCGCCGTTCAGCAGTCCTTCCGCCAGCAGCATTTTGCAAACGGCCGGAAGCCCACCGGCTTTGTGCAGATCCTCCATGACAAAAGTGCCGCTCGGCTTGAAATCTGCGAGCAGCGGGGCCTTATCACTGACTTTCTGAAAATCATCGATGGTCAGAGAAATGCCAACCGTCCGCGCAATTGCGATCAGGTGCAGGACGGCATTCGTGGACCCCCCCAAAGTCGATACAATTACCAGCGCATTTTCAAACGCTTCGCGCGTCATGATGTCACGCGGTTTCAAGTCAAGCTCCAGCAGCTTGCGGATTGCTCTTCCGGCCCGAAAGCACTCCTCAAGCTTTGGCGGATCTTCCGCCGGCGTAGACGAACTGTATGGAAGTGACATGCCGAGCGCTTCAATCGCTGATGCCATGGTGTTCGCTGTGTACATTCCACCGCAAGCTCCGGCCCCTGGACAAGCACGCCGCACAATCTGCTCCCGCTCGCCTTCTGTAATTTGTTGGCTAATGAATTGTCCATAGCTTTGAAAGGCCGAGACTATGTCCAGCTTTTTCGAGCCTATGTGTCCGGCTCGAATCGTTCCACCGTAAATCATTAGCGAAGGCCGGTTCAGCCTACCCATCGCCATCACGCATCCAGGCATGTTCTTGTCGCAACCGGGAATTGAAATGTTCGCGTCATACCACTGAGCGCTCATCACGGTCTCGATTGAATCGGCGATGAGATCCCGGGATTGCAAGGAGAAACTCATCCCGTCCGTTCCCATCGAAATGCCGTCGCTGACGCCGATGGTATTGAAACGCATTCCGACCAGCCCAGCCTCCCCCACGCCCTCTTTCACCTTCTCTGCAAGGCCGAGCAAATGCATATTGCATGGATTGCCTTCAAACCACATGCTCGCGATGCCGACCTGCGGCTTCTGCAGGTCCTTCTCATCCAGACCCGTTGCGTAGAGCATGGCCTGCGACGCGCCCTGCGACTTCGGAGCAGTTATCTCGCGGCTATACTTGTTCAGAATTTCACTCATGTTTCCTTCAATTCTCCACCTTATGCGAGGCGCCAATTCGGCGACCGACTAAGCTTTTATCGATTTTCTGTGCCTCCGGAGCCCGTTACAATGAAGCGAATGCCCGAGGAAAATCCAGCCTCACTGAATTTTGAAGCTAGTCTGGAAGAACTTGAACGCATCGTCAAAGAGTTGGAAAAGGGCGATCTGCCTCTTGAGCAGAGTCTTTCGTTGTTTGAAAACGGTATGCGTTTGAGCGCTGATTGTAAGCGCCAGCTGGAACTAGCCGAGTCTCGCGTCGAGATTTTGATAAAGCGAGGCTCCGAAACGATAGCGGTGCCCTTCAATCCTGATAGGGCCCCCAAATGAGCGAGATGGATAGCGCGACGGTTTACGGGAGTGCTGAAAACACAGCAATCCATGACGGGCCGTTGAGCGAGTTCCTGGCCCGGCAAGTGAAGATCGTAGACGGGGCGCTAAGTGAGTGGGTTCCGAGTGAAACGGTGGATCCATCTGTCATTCACCAGTCGATGCGATACAGCCTGTTCGCCGGAGGCAAGCGCATTCGACCGGTGCTGGCTATTGCTGCAGCGGGCGCAATCGAGAACGCGCCTCCAGGTATCGAGCATGCGGCTGCCACGCTGGAGTTGGTGCATACCTATTCGTTAATTCACGACGATCTTCCAGCTTTGGATAACGATGATCTGCGGCGGGGGCGCCCCACCTGCCACAAGGTGTTCGGCGAGGCGATGGCGATCCTCACCGGCGACGCACTTCTCACGCTGGCATTTGAGGTTTTGAGCCGTCTTCCCGACGTGGGAGCCGAACGTAAAATTCGCCTTGTGGAAGAATTGTCGCGCGCCGCCGGCACGGTAGGCGGAATGATCGGCGGCCAGGTGAACGATCTTGCGGGCGAGCGCCAGGAACCTACCGCCGCCCTGCTCGATTCTATTCATCGAGCGAAAACCGGGGCGCTGCTTCGAGCCAGCGTCAGAATGGGAGGCATTTACGCCGGCGCTACTGACCGTGAGCTCGCCGCACTTTCCAGCTACGGAGAGCACATCGGGCTGGCTTTTCAAATCATCGACGACGTGCTGGACGTCGAAGAATCTTCTGAGGCGCTCGGCAAGACCGCGGGTAAAGACGAGGCGCAGCAGAAGATTACCTTTCCCGCTGTGTATGGACTCGAGCGTTCCCGCCAAATGGCTGAACAGGAGCGGTTAGCCGCTCACAAGTCCCTCATGATGTTCGGCTGCCGCGCCGAACGCCTTCGCCAGATCGCTGATTTCATCGTTCAGCGGAAAGCTTGAGCAACTTCCCAGGGAAGCTTCGTCTCGATCTTGCGCTGGTCGAGCGCGAGCTTGCTGATTCCCGCCAGAAGGCACAGGCTTTGATTCTGGCTGGCAAAGTTTTCGTAGACGGGCAGAAATCCGATAAGCCTGGCCGTTCCGTCACGCCGGAGAATCGACTTGAGGTCGAGCAGCCGCTCCCCTATGTTAGCCGGGGCGGGATCAAACTCGAACCTGCACTTACGTATTTCAACGTTAGCGTTGCTGGGCGAGTTTGTCTAGACGTGGGAACTTCCACCGGCGGCTTCACCGATTGCCTTCTGCAGCACGGCGCATTGCGCGTTCACGCAGTCGATACCGGTGCCGGGCAGATCGCTTGGAAGTTGCGCACCGATAGCCGCGTTATTCTCCATGAGCAGACCAATGCACGTTATCTTACGTTCGATCAGATCGGGGAGCTTGCCGCCGTCCTCACCTGTGACGTGAGCTTCATCTCCGTTACGCTGCTGATTCCGGCGCTTGCACCGCTGCTGTCGCAAGGGGGCGACTGGATCATTCTCGTAAAACCGCAGTTTGAGGTTGGGCGCGATCTAGTCGGCAAAGGCGGTATTGTGCGCGATCCGGCGCTGCAGGAAGCGGCCTGCGTGAAGGTCATAAATGCGCTCGAAGGCATTGGCTTCGCGACCGCCCTGATGGAAAGTCCAATCCTCGGAGCCGAAGGCAATCGCGAGTTCCTGCTCCACGCTCACTCGAAAAGCTAAGCAGTTTACTCTATTCTTAAGCATCGCCCTACCATGCAGCAGATCGAAACGGTCGGCATTATTTCAAAACCCAACATGGCCCGTGCGGCGGAAATCGTCTGCGGCCTCATTCGCTGGCTGGAAGAGCGCAAAATCGCATTTCGTTGCGATCATCAGACCGCCGAATATGCGGGGATCACTGACTACTTCTCGCGCGAAGAACTGCCGGATGGCTCGGATCTCGTCATTGTCCTCGGTGGGGATGGGACTCTGCTTTCCGCCGCGCGAGTGGTGGGCGGCCGCGACATTCCCCTTTTCGCCGTCAATCTCGGGCACCTGGGTTTCCTCACAGCTATTCAGGTGGAGGATCTCTACCCCGAGCTTGAACGCGCCCTGCGAGGTGAACATCGCATCGGCCGCCGCCGCATGGTCGATTGTGAGGTCCGCCGCAAAGGCGAGACGATCGGCGCTTACGCGGCCCTCAACGATGTCGTCATCACCAAGACCGAACTCGCCCGCATGATCGATCTCGATACACATGTCGACAATCACTTCGTCGCGGCTTACAAGGCTGATGGCCTCATCATTGCCACGCCCACCGGCTCCACCGCTTATTCGCTCTCCGCGGGTGGCCCGGTCATTTTTCCTTCTGTTCACGCATTTTGTATCACGCCGATCTGCCCGCATATGCTCACCAACCGTCCTGTGATCGTGCCTGATACGAGCGTCATCCAAATTCTCGTGCATGGTGAAGAAGGCACTTACCTGACGATCGATGGCCAGGTAGGCGAACCTTTGACCAAAGGCGACCTCGTTGTGTGCCGCTCCTCTCCGAAGACGATTCAGCTTATCCGCCCGCCCAAGATGCTCTTCTTTGACGTGCTTAGGGAGAAGTTGAAATGGGGAGAACGTTAGCCGACAGATGCTCCTTGTCAGACGGACATCACTCACATCCTGGATCTTCATTGCTCTGGTGCTTGGCATTTTGGTTGGGGTGCTTTCTCCCGGGTTCGCCAAAAATCTGGCTCCGGTCAGCGATATTTTCCTCCGTCTGATCAAATCGATCATCGGCCCGCTGCTGTTTGGAACGCTGGTCTCCGGGATCGCGTCCGCCGGCGAGCTCAAGACCATGGGCCGTATTGCCCTGAAAGCCGTCCTCTATTTCGAAGTCGCAACCACGCTGGCCTTGGTTATCGGTTTGACGGTAGTAAATATCGCCCATCCCGGAGTCGGCCTGTCGCTCTCAGCCGAAGCTTCATCGCCGCTTCCGGCTCTGGCCAAACCCGCCTCTCTCAATCAAATCCTTGAACACGCGGTTCCTGCTAACATCTTTGAATCGCTTGCCCAAAACGACGTTCTTCAAATGGTCGTTTTCTTCTTCCTGTTTGGGGCCGCCTGCTCAGCTATCGGCGCCAAGGCTCAACCTGTCGTCACCTTTGCCAATGCCGTAGCGGAGGTGATGTTCCGTTACACCAAGTACGTGATGTATTTGGCCCCTCTCGGGGTGGGCGCAGCGATGGCCGTTACTGTTGGCTCGAAAGGAATCGGCGTACTCCTCGGATTGGGCAAACTCGTCGGCACGCTGTATCTCGCCCAAGCCTTGTTTGTAACTCTTGTGCTCGGTGCTGCACTCGGGATTGCCCGCGTTCCCATTCCGCGCTTCTTCCGCGCAGTACGGCAGCCGTTTTTGCTTGCGTTCTCCACTGCTTCCAGCGAAGCTGCGTTGCCGCTCGCTCTCGAAAATATGACGCTCTTCGGGGCTCCGAAACACATCGTAGGCTTTGTTCTGCCTACCGGCTACAGTTTCAATCTCGATGGTTCTACGTTATACCTGGCGATCGCTTCCCTGTTTGTGGCGCAAGCCGCAGGGGTTCACATGCCCTTGGGCACACAGATCACTATGATGCTGACGTTGATGCTCACCAGCAAGGGCGTGGCCGCTGTTCCTCGAGCATCGCTTGTGATTTTGGCAGGAACGCTCGGCACTTTCGATCTTCCACTCGAAGGCATCACGCTGATTCTGGGTGTGGATGCGCTAATGGATATGTGCCGCACTTCAGTGAATCTGCTGGGCAACTGCGTCGCTACTGCCGTGGTTGCCCGGTGGGAAGGCGTCAGTTTCGATGCGGTCGCTACCGAACCCGAGCTGATGGGCACTCCTACCTAGCTGTTCCGTCCTGTTTCTTAAGCCAGATGCGCTCGATGCCAAATGCCTTGCCCGTGTTCTCATCTGCCCGGACAATCACGCCATGCAGTTCGACGCCGTGCCGTGCCGCTTCCATCCGGCCCGCTAGCCCGCTCAAAAACCGTCTGACAATCGTGTCCTTATCGACGCCAATCACTGATTCGTACGGCCCAGTCATTCCGGCATCGGTCTGGTAAGCTGTTCCGCCAGGCAGGATGCGAGTATCAGCAGTAGGAATATGGGTGTGCGTTCCGATCACCGCGGTTGTTCGTCCGTCCAGATACCATCCCATTGCCGTCTTCTCGCTCGTCAACTCCGCGTGAAAATCGATGAAGCGAATCTTGATCGCTGGATCGAGCGCGTTTAGCACTTCGTCTGCCTTGCGAAATGGGCAATCGATGTTCGCCATGTGCGCCCGGCCCTGCAAATTCAGCACGGCGTAAGGCGCTCCGTTCCTCGCTCTCGCCGTAAACACGCCCGCGCCCGGCAAACCTGGCGGGTAATTGGCGGGGCGGAGCAGGCGGGGCTGATGGTCGATGTAATCATGAATCTCGCGCTTATCGAAACTGTGGTTGCCGCCTGTCAGTACGTCCAGCCCCAGCGAAAGTAACTCTTCCGTGATCAGCGGCGTGATGCCAAAACCCCCGGCGCTGTTTTCCGCATTCGCGATCGCCAAGTCGATTTTGTGTTCGCCCATGACCCGATTCAGGTTGTCTGCGACAATGGCACGTCCGCCTGAGGCGAAAATATCGCCAATAAAGAGAATGTTCATCAACGGGAAGAAAGGAAGGACGCTTCCGGCGAGAGCCTCTGAATCAGGCTCCGTCATTGACCCCTAGAAGAGCAAGGGGGAATCCCCCGAGTGCCATCAGGCTTCTCCATGGCATCCAAGGACACCGGAGCTTGCACACAGGCACTTCATTCGAGCAGGACTCCATGACATTGACTATCGGATCAATTTTTAGGAGACCGAAACAAATGCTCTCACAGGAAACGCTTGCTCAAGAATAGCAGGAAAAAGGGCTTTCGGCTAGGTAGCCTTGAGCCGTTCGGCGATCTCCTTCTCTGAGATCGCGCCTTCTTTGATTACTCGCCAGTAAGGTTCCGTGATATCTACCGTTGTCGAACCAGCGCCCGTGCACGAGCCGCCATCGAGCACCAGGCTCACACTGCCGTCCATGGCGGCGAAAAGGTCGATGCCGCTTGCCATGGTTGGCTGACCGGAGAGATTTGCGCTGGTGGCGATCAGCGCGTGCCCGGTCTTTTCAATGATGGCATCGAGCACCGCCGACTTCGCCTGTCGTAGCGCTAGTCGACCCGTATTGCCGGTGACCTTCAGGGGCACTCGAGCTGCGGCCGGTACAATCATTGTCAGCGCTCCGGGCCAGAAGTGACGAGCCAGAATATAGAACCGGCTAGTCAATTCTTTGGCTAGGTCTTCCGCCATTAGCACATCGGAGACTGCCAGCGGCAGCGAGCGGACGGTCTCCCGGCCTTTCGTTGCAAATACCTTCCCTACCGCCTGCAGATTGAACGGATCGGCCACTAAGACGTAAAGGGCATCGGTGGGCACTCCTACTACTCGGCCCCGCCGGATTTCGTGGGCCGCTCGGTCTATCGCGCTTGCGTCTGGGTTTCCAGGATCTATTTCGATTAAGTCGGTTGCCACGGGAGAGCTGGTTGCGAACGATTCTGCGGTTTGTCGGAATCGAAGTATTTTGTCAGTTTACCGTTCGCCGAGAGCTTGAGCAACCTGCACGGCCATCTCATAGCGTCCGAACGGAGCGCTTAGTTGCGCGCCTTGCACCATGCGCCGTGCCTGCGAGGTCATTTCCTGCGCTATAGCCACGCCTTCAGCCCGCGCCTTATCGGCGCTATCAGCCTTTCGCATTCGGTCCATGTAACTCTGTGGAACCGGAACCCGCAACTCGTTCACCATAAACTCCGCGTTCCGGTAGCTGGTCAGAGGCCAAATGCCCGCGATGATCGGCAGCTTGTAATGCTCCGTTCTGCGCAGAAAGAGCTCGAGCAGGTCGAGATCGAACACCGGCTGGGTCACCACGTATTCAGCGCCCGCTTCCACTTTCCATTTAAATCGGCGCAGCTCTTCGTCCATATTTAGAGCGCCTGGATTCGCGCCCACGCCGATCAGCAGTGCCGTCTGTGAGCCCGTTGGATTGCCGCCGATATCTAAGCCATGATTCAGGTTGTTTACGATGTTCGTCAAGCCGATTGAATCCACGTCGAAGACGGCGCTCGCGTCGGGGTATGTGCCCATGCGCGGCGGGTCTCCAGTAATGCAGATCAAGTTGCGTACGCCCATTGCGTGCGCTCCCAGCAACTCGGATTGAATGCTGAGTATATTGCGGTCGCGGCAGCAGAAATGCAGCACCGCCTCGATCCCGGCTTGCTGCTGAATGAGCTGGCAGGTAACCTGCGCACTCAATCGTGCGCTTGCTCGCGGGCCGTCCGGCACGTTGATGCAGTCTATCCCGTTCTCTTTGCACAGTCGCGCCCCGGCAATCTCTTTCGCCGCATCTACGCCTCGCGGCGGCAAAATCTCCACAAACGCTACGAACTTGCCGGCGGCCAGCTTAGCCCCAAGTTGCGACTTCTTTGCCACCGGCACCTTGGCCAAAAGCTTTACTTCTGGCTTATCCGGCTCGGCGACGGTTACTGAAGGCGTCCGGTGTTGCCGCATCGGTTGCAGCGACCGCACTTCACCCAATATTTGTTTGATGTGCTCGGGCGTAGTACCGCAGCAGCCCCCGATGACACGCACGCCCGCCTGCAGAAACCGTCGCGCATATTGGGCCATGTATTCCGGCGAGCAGAGGTAAATGTTCCGGCCCTCCACCGTTGCCGGCAGCCCCGCGTTCGGCATCGCGCTTAGAGGCTTTGCCGTGAAGGCCAGCATCTTTTCGATCGTTTCCAGTGCTACCTTAGGCCCCGCCGAACAATTCACTCCGATCACATCGACCGGCCACTCGCTGAGACTCTTTGTAAAGGTCGCCGTGCTCGCCCCGTCCCGCAGAGTGCCGTCGTCATTCACGGTTACTTGCGCGATAATGACCATCTCCGGACCGGCTGCATCACGCGCCGCGTAAATTGCCTCGCGAAGTTCGTATAGCTCGTAGAATGTTTCGAGCACGATCAAATCGACGCCCGCTTCCACCAGCGCTTCGGCCTGTTCCCGGAACACCGCGCGCGCTTCCGCGAATGACATCGGCCCGAGCGGTTCGATCTGCGTTCCCAGCGGCCCCATCGCGCCTGCCACGAACGCTTTCTCGCCGGCAGCTTCCCGCGCCATTCGCACTCCCGCTTCGTTGATCGCCCGCAACTTCTCGGCAAATCCAAAAGCGCCCAGCCGCACGCGGTTGCTGCCGAACGTGTTCGTCTCCAAGACCTCTGCTCCTGCTCGCGCATACTCCTGGTGAATCTCCCGCACCAGTTGCGGCGCCGAAAGATTCAGCTCATCGAAACAGCGGTTGATGAAAATGCCTTTGGCATACAGCATGGTTCCCATGGCGCCATCGGCTACGATGATCTTCGATTCGAGCTTCTTGCGAAACTCGGCAGCCCGGGTTTGTGTGGTTAGTTCAGTTGCGGTCATAGAGCAAAACTGGCGTGCGACGACGGTCGTTGCGCGCTGGGAGTTCCTTAGATTGTACCGTCAATCCTCAAGCCAAAGCTCCACCCGGTCTCCCGCTTTGAGCGTCAACTGCCTGGCCGCCTCGCCCTGATTTTTCCCGATCTCGAGGTATCCCGAACTGCCCTCGTAGGCAAAACACAGTTGCGGTTCTGCCTCGCTAAACGTCTTTCGAACCTCCGTCACTCTTCCAGAACCTGCTTCGAGGAAGAACTTGCCTGCTATCGCCGGCCGGAAGACGCCGGTTCTGAAATTGGTGATCACATTGCCGAAATGATCCACGCTGAGCGCCATCCCCCGCCAGTGATTGCGTTCAATCTCGTGCGGCTCGAGTCCGCCCAACAAAACAGCTTCTCGAAGAATGGGCCCCACGTCTTGCGGCTTCGCGTTGCCCGACGCCAATGCGGCGGTTACTGGCGCAAATATGTCGCGACCATGAAAAGTGGCCGACGCGGATCGAAGCCATAATTGCCTGTTCGAAATCTCTCGTATCTTGGCTCCCGGGTCGCGCGCCAAAATCAGGCTGAGCACCCCGTTATCGGGCGCAATGAATCGCTGTTTGTTCGCTTCAATTAGCAGCGGCTTGCGCTCAGAACCGACGCCGGGATCGATTACTACTAGATGCACGCTGTTCTCCGGAAAATATGGAGCGCTTTGATCGATCGTGTAAGCGCCCGCGTAAAGATTGAATCGCGGGACATCATGCGAAATGTCGATTACGTGCGCGTCGGGGCACCGGCTCAAAATCACTCCCTTCATCGTGCCCGCATAATGATCTTCGAGACCAAAGTCTGTTGTGAGCGTAATAATCGGCGGTGGCATGCGCTGTTAAAATTGTATTGACCCACCTTGTTATACTTCGATCACAATGCGAGCGCTCCGGTTGTGCCTGAAGTTGTCAAAGCTTTCTCGGATGCCTTGCGCGACGTCACCGGCAATGCCTCCAGTACGCATCGCGCCGGCCAGATTGCGCGCCAACGTCTAGAAAGCGCGCGCGCTGCAATCGCTTCGAAACTTGCTTGCTCCGCGGCCGAAGTGGTCTTCACCAGCGGCGGAACGGAGTCCAACAACCTGGCAATTCTCGGGCTTGTGCGAAATGTATCTGGGTCTCCCAAGCACGTGATCGCCACCGAGATCGAGCATCCGGCGGTGCTCGAGCCTGTGCGTCAGCTCAATCGTGAAGGCGTTGACGCAACATTTCTTAGTGTCGCTATCGACGGCATCGTAGACCCGGCCGAAGTAGAGCGCCACATCCGGCCAGAAACGGTTCTTGTATCGATTATGCATGCCAACAACGAGACGGGGGCAATTCAGCCTCTCCAGGAGATTTCAGCCGTCATTGCCGGGCGTCGCGCGTCGGGCCAGCAAATCTATCTGCATTCCGATGGCGTTCAGGCGTTTGGCAAGCTCGAAGCAAATCCGAATCAGCTCGGCGTCGATTTCTACTCGCTGAGCGCGCACAAAATTCACGGACCGAAGGGAGTTGGTGCACTCTTTGTGCGCAAGGGCACGCCTGTACGCGCCATCCAGTTCGGGGGACGCCATGAGCGGGACCGCCGTGCAGGAACCGAAAATGTGCCAGGCGCGATCGCCTTTGCCCGTGCCGTTGACCTTTTACCGAAGCACAGCGTGGCGGATTTGGCGGCGCTTCGCGACCGTTTCGAGGAGCAGGTCTTCGCCGCGCTCGAAGATGTCGAAGTGAATGGCTCTCTCTTTCGCCGGCTGCCGAACACCAGCAATCTCTTATTTCGTGGTCTCTCAGGAGAGGTTCTGCTCATTGCCCTGGATACAGCGGGTTTTGCGGTTTCCACCGGCTCGGCCTGTAGTAGCGGCTCCATTGAGCCTTCGGCCGCTCTTCTCGCCATGGGCCGTAGTGTGGCGGAAGCTCGCTCGAGTTTGCGTTTCTCATTCGGCCGCACAAATACTCGAGATGAAGTGGACCAGTTAGCCGCTGCCGTCATCGCCGTAGTCCGCCGTCTTCGTAAGACCAAAGCCGGGAGACCACAGCTTGTCGCACGCTGAAGCTCCGGTCGCGGTCGCCATGTCGGGCGGCGTCGATAGCTCTGTCGTTGCCGGCCTGCTCCGTCGTCAAGGCATATCGGTCATTGGTCTGACCATGCAGCTGTGGAACCAGCGGCGCTTGCCTGAGCTAGTGCCTCAGGGCGGGGCAGTGGGCCGCTGCTGCTCACTCGACGATATCTACGATGCTCGCTTCGTCGCCTCGGTACTTGGCATTTCCTACTACGTAGTCAACTTCGAAGATCGCTTCGAAGAGCAGGTTGTGAAGCCTTTCGTAGCGGACTATCTCGCCGGCCGCACCCCGATTCCGTGCACCCTCTGCAACAACTTCATAAAGTTCGATCAGTTCATCGAAATGGCCGATGGCGTCGGAGCAGACAAGATCGCGACCGGCCATTATGCACGCCTGAGCTTCGATGAAAATACGAGTCGTTACCAGATGCGCACGGGTGTCGATAGCTCGAAGGATCAAAGTTATTTCCTCTTCGGTTTGACTCAGCCACAACTCGCTCGGACGCTGTTTCCGTTGGGCGGTATGCAAAAGTCCGAAGTGCGGCAACTCGCTAAGGAACTCGCGTTGCCTGTCGCCGAGAAGAACGACAGCCAGGAAATCTGTTTCGTTCCGAATGGCGACTACGCTGGATTCATGGACGCTTATCTCCGGGAGCAGGGAATTGATCCGGCTCCGACCAAAGGCGAGATTATCGATACTGCAGGCCGCATAGTTGGCTATCACGAAGGGACGCATCACTTCACTGTCGGTCAGCGCCGCGGTTTGCGAATCGCCGCTCCTGAGCCGCTCTACGTCATTGCCACGGAACCTTCAGCCCAGCGCGTAATCGTGGGCAGCGGCACCGACCTCAAGGGAACCAGCTTAATCGCGCGCCGGGTAAACTGGCTGTCGATTGCGCCTATCGATGCGCCGCGCCGAGCCCGTGTCAAGATTCGCAACAAGCATGTGGCCGCGGCCGCCACTCTCTTGCCGGCTGACGGCCTTGCGAGCGTGGAAGTTCATTTTGACGAGCCCCAGCGCGCCATTACGCCCGGCCAGGCCGCCGTGTTTTACGACGAACATTTGGTGTTGGGCGGTGGCTGGATTGGCGATACGTGACCGGCGGACGTTAGACTGCACAATTGGCCCAGAATAAAAGCTGGCTAGCGGCCCGCGCAGAGTATGCACTGGCCATAATCCTCGTTAGCGGCCTCCGCCATCTTCCGCTTCCGATTGCTGAACGGATGGCTTCCGTTACGGCGAAAATGCTCAATCTCGCTCTGCCGAAGCTGCGTCGCGTTGCCCGCATTAATCTCTCATTCGCCTTTCCGCAACTCGACTCCGCTACCCGCGAACGGCTCATCGACGGAGTTTTTCACAACATCGCGCGGCTGCTGCTCGCTCTATCGAGATTCCCCGACTTAAATGCCTCTAACATCAACGACTGGATAGCGTACGAAGGCGTCCAATACTATCTCGCCGCCAAGCGCGCCGGGCGAGGCGTCTTGATCGCGACCGCTCATCTGGGCAACTGGGAGCTCAGCGCTTTTGCCCACGCGCTATTAACCGAGCCGATGAACGTCATGGTGCGCCCGCTTGATAACCCACTTATCGATCGGCTGGTCGAAGGGCGCCGCGTCCTCTCCGGCAACCGGCTCATCTATAAGCGCGACGGCGCCCGCGCCGTATTGCGGGCGCTACGCAAGAACGAAGCTGTGGGTATTCTGATCGACCAGAATACCGCTCCTGCAGAAGGCGTCTTCGTCGATTTTTTCGGCCAACGCGCCTGTGCGAATTCAGGTTTCGTCAAGCTCGCGCATCACTCGCAAGCTCCGGTAATTCCGGGGTTTGCGGTGTGGGATGAGAATCTCGGGCGCTATGTCCTGCATTTTCGTCCGCCTGTCCCCATGACTGGTGATGAAAGTCGTCGATACGCAGCGTCTCCACTCCGTGATGGAAGAAATCATCCGGCGCTATCCCGACCAGTGGATGTGGATTCATCGCCGCTGGAAAACTTGTCCACCGGGCGAGAAGCCACTCTATTAAGCGCTCACCTCATCAGTTCTCGGACGAGCAACCGGCCGGTTGTCGAGCCCAAGCACTGCCACCACGACGCCCGCCAGCGACTCAGGCACCGTAATTGGCCCGCTGTAGCTGACGAAATTGCCAAACGAACTGAGGTGTATCCCAAAGGCACGGTTGAAATCTGTCGCTGTCCCTTTTACCCTCATAGTCCGCCCTGCGGGATTAACGGAACTCACCGTGAGACCGTACTCGCGGGCAAACGATTCCACCGCCTGCAAGTCCTCCGGGTCAGCGCCAATCAGCTCGGCTGCGGCATCCCTCGAAACCGGTTCAAAGTTTCCGGAGAGCAGTTGCTCTCCAGTGTCAGACGTTCCAGGTCGCCTCCTGAGCACGATTGTCGCTGCCAAGTTCCTCTCAGGGCCCAGTCCGCTTTCTTGCGCATCGCTCGAATGCAGCGGAGCACTTCCCGGGATTTCAGCGCGGCGGCCGTTCATTGCACTCTCCTTTGATCACTTCAGTGCACCGAGCAATGCGGCGCCATTCGGACTGCCCAGACCCGTACACGCGTCCCAGCCAGTTCCCGCGGTGTAATAGCCGAGACCACTGTCGTCGTTATTGCCGTTTGTGACGTCGCGGAAAACCGATTCGCCGAGCGGATACAGCTTCGGATTCAGAAATCCCACCGGCGTTCCGAGTTGCTGATTGAATAAAGCTACCAACGCGGCCCACAAAGGGGCAACGGCGCTGGTACCGCCCACTACCACGTTTTGCCCGTCCACTATCACCTGGTACCCGGTTGAAGGATCAGCGTCGCCCGCCACGTCCGGCACGCCGCGACCGGCAAAATTCGTTTCAGGCTGCACGGGCACGTTAGCTGACGATTGATAACTGGGCAATGCAAATACCGTACTTACCCCGCCACCAGTCGCGCCTTCGTTGTTCGCCGTTTCATTCCATACCGTCTCTGTTGAAATTGTCGATCCGCTGCCATTGAGCGTGGTTCCTCCACAGGCCAGCGCGTACGGGCTCGAGGCCGGAAAGTCCACGTGCAACTTGCCATCCGTATCGCCGTCGGTCGAGCCGTTATCTCCGGCCGCTACGGTGACTGTCACGCCGAGCGCGGCAGCATCCTGCAGGGCGGCGTTCATCGCTGTTTGTGACTGCTGAGTCCAGCCCTCCTCGGGTCCACCCCAACTGATCGAAATAACCGACGGTTTCCGCGCGGTGTCATGCACCGCATCGGTAATTGCATCGATGAATCCTTGATCCGTGTTGGGTGCAAAGTACACGGCAATATTCGCGCCGGGAGCGATCGAACCCACCACTTCGATATCGAGCATCACTTCGCCATCCGCTTGCGAACCGGATGAGTTCTGTCCCCCATCCACCGAAACCGCCGTGATGCTCGGCTCCTGCACGCCCAACTGGCTGAAATAAGTTTGAAGATCCGACGTGCTGTAGCCGCCGCCCAGCTCGATAATCCCCACCGTCTGACCTGCACCGGTCAACCCTTCAGGGAAGTTGTACAGGGTGGCCACTTGGGGCGGAGTAAAGCTCACTGCCGCGGCTTGTCTCGGTCGTATGCGGATATGTGATTTCGCCACAGGCCGGTTGTCAATCCCTAGGATCGCTATCACGGTGCTTTCGAGTTCGGCCGGAATCTTAAGCGTTCCCATTCGCCCGCGATAGGAGGGCCCGGTAGTGTTCACTTTGTAAAAGGCAACTTTGGCGTCGAAGGCCTTACTGATTGCTTCTGCTGACCCGCTCAGCACTACTCTGCGCTTGGGTACGCTGCTCTCGACAATCGTCAATCCCGCCGCATGCGCGAAGTTTTCCACTTCGGTGATATCGTTCGGATCTGCTCCGTACTTTTCCTGGAATGCTTGCCGCGCAACAAGTGGAGTAGACAGGCCGCCGTTATGCGCCGGCAGCTTATCTTTTCGCGCTAGGATCACCGTTACCTGCATCCGCTCATCCGGCGCAATCGCGCCCATTTCACGGGAACCAGGTAGCAGCTTTTTTTCACTGCCCGCCAGAGTTACTCTTTTTTCAAAACGCAAAGTACCTTCCTCCTCCGATCTGCATTTCGCACGTCCAGTTTAGCTCTCGCCCGGCTTTACAATGGGGAACTGCTCTCAGGAATGCCTGCATTTTCTGGAAATATCGAAATTCACCAGCTTTCGAAACTTGCCGAGTTCGCCGAAGTTGTCCGCCTCCAGCGTGAGATCTGGGGTTTCGACGACGTGGAGTTGCTTCCGTTGCGGCTTTTTGTTGTGGCTTCCAAAATTGGCGGCCAGGTGCTCGGAGCTTTCGATGGCGGCAAGATGGTTGCATTCTGCCTTTGCATACCCGGCCTTAAGCCAGGCGGCAAATATTACCTTCATAGCCACATGTTGGGCGTCCTTCCGGCCTATAGAAATACAGGGCTGGGACGAAAAATGAAGCTCCAACAGCGCACTTATGCGATCGCGGCAGGTATCACCCTGATTGAATGGACTTTTGATCCGCTCGAAATCAAGAATGCGTTCTTCAACATCGAACGGCTTGGTGCTGTCGTGCGCCGGTACGTGCACAATCAATACGGCACTACTACAAGCCATCTCCACGGCGGCTTGCCTACCGACCGGCTCGTGCCGGAATGGTGGATTCAATCCCGTCGCGTTGAAAATCTTCTCGCCGAAGGCTCGTTTGAGCGCCCGGCTGCTGAGGCGCGTGTTTCGCTGCCAGCTAACATTGCGGATCTTCGTATGCATCGGCCTGAAATCGCACGCCAGCTTCAATCGGATCTTGCCGCCCAGTTTGATGCGCATTTTCGCTCCGGCCTGACAGTGATTGGCTTCGAGCGAGATGACCGCTCCGGTACATACTTGTTAGGTGAATGGCAATCACCATAGAGCGGATTGTGTTACGGCACATCCGCATGCCTCTAGTGCACTTTTTTGAAACCAGCTTCAGCCGCACCTTCGAGCGCGACATTATTCTTGTAGAAGTAATCTCCGGCGGCATTTCAGGCTGGGGAGAAGTTACGGCCGGCGAGAAACCTTTCTATAACGAAGAATGGACTGGTTCCGTCTGGCCGCTCCTCATCGATTACGTTTCCCCGCGCATCCTGCATCAGGAACTTGCCTCGCCTGCCGACGTGGCTGCCCGTAGCGCTCCTATCCGTGGTCACAACATGGCTCGCGGAGGCGTCGAAGTGGCTGCTTGGGATCTTCAAGCCCGCCTCAACAGCGAGCCGCTCTGGAAAACTATCGGCGCCGGTGCGAGAGGTGAAATTTCCTGCGGTGTCTCGATTGGCATTCAGGATAGCGTTGACCAGCTTCTCGAGAAGATCGAGACGGAACTGGCCGCCGGCTATCAACGCATCAAAATGAAAATCAAGCCAGGCTGGGATGTGGAAGTGATCCGCCAGGTTCGGGCGCGCTTTCCGCAAATTAAGTTGATGGCCGACGCAAACTCCGCATACACCCTCAAGGACCTCGAACGCCTGAAGGCCCTCGATGAGTTCTACCTGATGATGATCGAGCAGCCGCTAGGGCACGACGAGATTATCGATCACGCGGTGCTGCAGGCCGCGCTTGAAACGCCTATCTGCTTGGACGAATGCATTCGCTCCGCGCATCACGCCGAACAAGCCATCCGGCTACGGGCCGGCCGTATCGTAAACATCAAACTTGGTCGCGTGGGCGGCTTCGCGGAGGCCCGGCGCATCCACGACGTCTGTCAGGTCAACGGCATTCCCGTCTGGTGCGGCGGCATGCTCGAAGCGGGTATCGGGCGCGCTCACAACATCGCGCTCTCTACCTTTCCTAACTTCGTTCTGCCGGGCGACGTCTCGGCCAGCAAGCGCTATTGGAAGCGCGACATCGTCACGCCTGAAATCGAAGTTACCGCCCGCGGCACAATCGAGGTCAGCAATAAGCCCGGCTTCGGTTATGAGATCGATACCGATTATCTGGAATCTCTGGTGGTGCGGCGGCAAGAGCTGATGTAATACCCAGCAATTGCCGAAGGGCATCTGCAGGTAGCGAGATTCCAGTTATTCTTGTTGGATATGCTTCATCCGGGAATCTTTCGTGAGTACGATATTCGCGGTATCGCCGACCAGGAACTGCTTGATGCGGACGTCGAACTGCTTGGCCGGGGTTTGGCTACTTATCTCATTCGGCATAACGGACGGACGATATGTCTCGGCAGTGATTGCCGGCTCAGCAGTCCCCGCCTGCACGATGCTCTATTGAAAGGTATGCTAGCGGCGGGTGCGCAGGTTCTCGACGTGGGCACGGTTCCGACTCCTGTTCTTTACTACTCCGCTATTCACTTCAAGGCGGGCGGCGCCGTCATGATTACCGGCAGCCATAATCCGCCTGAATACAACGGCTTTAAAACCGTGTGCGGTTCGGGGACGCTGCACGGCTCCTCCATCCAGGATGTCCGTAAGCTCATTGAGACCAGCGATTTGGAGTCGGGCGAAGGCTCCGTAGAGGTAATCGATGCCGTCACCCCGTACGTCGACGAGATCACTTCGCAGTTCAAGTTCTCGCGCCCGGTCAAGGTCGTGTTCGATGCGGGTAACGGAACCGCCGGGCCCGTGCTCAAACGCATGATCGACAAACTGAAAGTGGAAGCTACTGAACTCTATTTCGAAATGGATGGCAATTTCCCTAACCATCATCCAGATCCCACGGTTCTAGAAAATCTCGCGCCGCTACAGAAAGCTGTCGAGAAACACAAGGCCGAGTTGGGTATTGCGTTCGATGGCGATACCGACCGCATCGGCGCCATAGATGAGCGCGGTTCCGTGATTTACGGCGACATGCTCCTGCTTATTTTCGGTCGCGAAATACTTTCCCGCAAACCCGGCTCCACCTTCATCGGCGAAGTAAAGTGCTCTCAGGTGATGTATGACAAGCTCGCTGAATTAGGCGGCAAACCAATCATGTTTAAAACGGGGCACTCCTTGATCAAAGCCAAGATGAAGGAAGAACACGCCGAACTGGCGGGCGAAATGTCCGGCCACATGTTTTTCGCGGATCGCTACTACGGTTACGATGATGCCCTCTATGCAGCCTGCCGTTTGATCGAAATCGTAGCCGATTCCGGTAAGTCCCTGTCTTACCAGCTTGAAGGCATTCCGCAGATGGTGTCTACTCCTGAACTGCGCGTCGATTGCCCTGACGACGTTAAATTTCAAGTCGTCGAGAAGGTCGGCGACTTGATCCGCCAGCATTATCGGACAGTCGATGTCGATGGCATACGTGTGCCCTTTGAAAAAGGCTGGGGACTCGTTCGTGCGTCAAATACCCAGCCGGTTCTCGTCATGCGGTTTGAAGCTGCATCGAAGGACCTGCTGAAGAAATACCGGCATGAGATTGAAAATATCGTGGAGCAAGCCAAGGAAGAGGTCAGCTCTGCTGCATCGCGTAAATAGCTTGTCTTGGCACATTTTCAATTCCGAGAGCCGATATTTTCCGTGCGGCCTGCGAGCGGTTTGACAATAGGCCCGCCGCACACCCCTACGCCCGTGTTCGTCAGTGCGCTCAGCAGATTGAATAGGACCGCGTAGACCACCTGTTCCGTCACCAGTTGCTTGCCCGGCATGCGAAATGTGCCTGGCAGTTCCTTCGCGATCTGTATCCGCACTGCATGGGGCGAGGTTCGGCCCGATTTGTCTTTTTGGTTAGCTAACCAGAGAGGTGTCTGCAGCACGCTTCCGGAGGTTCCATCCACATAAAACTGGCAGCGCGAAAACCAGCCGAGGTTGCCAGGATCCGCCGCGTCAAACAATAACAAAGGCGCTTGCCTGTCCGTCGCCGAAACATTGAGCGACAAGACTCGCGGTTGATCGTCGATCTTGAATACGAAGCCCGCCTGCTTCGCAATGTTGCCTATGAACTCCGCGTCCAATTCGAGCAACAGATACTTGTTTATTCCAGCCTCCAAAACTTGCATGAGCCACCTACATTCTAGCCGTGGCTACCGGACGCCAGTTTACCTCGCAAGCTCTGCACGCATTGCCGGTAGATCTGATGATCGGCTTCGCTGAATTGCACCAGCTTTACCGTATGCAGGGGACCGCTGTGCTCGCTCAGCCAGTCCGCAACCGCGCCAACCGCAATCTCCGCCGCTTCCTCTATCGGATAACCATAGATCCCGGTGCTGATCGAAGGAAAGCTCATCGTCTTCACGTCGCGTTCGGCCGCTAGTTTTAAGGCATTTGGTATAGCACGATTTCAGCAGATCGCTTTCCCCGTGCCGCCCATCCCGATAGCGCGGCCCGACCGCATGAAACACATAGCGGGCAGGCAGAAGCCCCGCGCCTGTCACCACTGCGCTCCCGGTTGGGCACCCGCCTTCTTTCTCACGGATCGCGTCGAGCTCTCGCATGATCTCCTCGCCGCCGGCCCGGTGAATTGCGCCATCCACTCCGCCGCCTCCGGCCAGCGCCGAATTCGCCGCGTTCACAATCGCGTCGACCCTGATCTTCGTTATGTCGCCTTTTAGCAGTTGCAGATGAGAAAGACCGAGCTGAATCGAGAAGTCAGAAGACATAGTGGCCGAAGTTACCAATTTACAAGCAGGTCTCGATTGCCTCGAGTAGATAGTCTACGTTCGCGTCCGTGGCTAGTGGCCCCATAACGCCAATGCGCACAATCTTTCCTTCCAGTCGCCCCAGGCCGGAAGCAATCTCGATTCCGAATTGCGCCATGAGCTTTTCACGCAGTTTGGCTTCATTCACCTCCGGCGGAGGTGTCACCGTAATCAGGTGCCACATGCGGTTCTCGGCTTTCTCCACGAAAGGCTCAAAGCCAAAGGATCTCAAACCCTTTACCAGCCTTTGGCCTGCTAGCTGATGCCGATGCCAGCGATTCTCCAATCCTTCTTCTTCGATGGCCGCCAATCCCTGATGCATCGCATAATAAAGCGGCGGCGAAGGTGTGTGATGATACACATAAGGTGGTTCGAAGTAATTCGCCAGTAGTTTCAAATCCAGGTACCAGGTGAACGGAGGATCCTCCTTCTCCTGTAGCAAGTCCCAGGCGCGGGGTGAAATCGAGACGGGCGCCAGTCCAGCCGGACAGCTCAATCCCTTCTGCGAACAGCTAAAAGCGACATCTATACCCACTGCGGTCCAGCTCTACCGGCATTGCTCCGAGCGACGTCACGGCGTCCGCAATGATCAGCGCTCCAGCAGCTTTCGCCGCTCCCGCAATCGCGCGTCCCGATTCATACACGCCGGTAGAAGTTTCTGCTTGCACAAAAGCCACGGTCTGCGGCCGCTCGCGTTCAATGGCATCCGCAGCCTGTTTTTCCGTAAATACCTCGCCCCACTTCCTCTCGAGACGGATTACTTCCGCCCGTTGACGTTCTGCCATCGTCGCCATCCGTTCGGCGAAAACTCCCGCGCACAAAATCAAGCACTTGGAGCCCGGTCTCACAAAACTTGCGATGGCTGCCTCCATCGCGCCGCTGCCGCCTGCGGGCACCATGAAAGTCTTCTGGTTTGCCGTCCCGAAGACCTCGCGCAAGCCCGTTTGGATCTCAGCCATTACTTCCAGAAAATAGGGGTCTCGCAGCCCGACCACCGGCTGCGCCAGCGCTTCGTAGGCTCTGGGTTCCACCATCGAAGGGCCGGGGCCATACAGCAGCCGCTTAGGAGGAGCAATTCGTTTGGTGGCCGTCGATGTCGCCATCCCTTAAAAGTATCAGGCGAATGGCCGATATCGTTTTTCGATTTGCGCGAAAATCGTAGCGTGAATGGGAATCTGTTCGGCAATATTGCGCCGAGTTGAGAAGGACGGCGCCGAAGCGCTCGCTGAAGGCGCTGTGTCTGTTATACGGATTCGCTAGCGATAGAGTCGCCAACTTCTCATCGAATTACTTGAAGAAATCATCGCCACTTCTCCCTTTCGCCACATGGCTGTCCGGGGCGGTCACAAGATGTCGGTCGCGATGACGAACTGCGGAAATTTCGGGTGGGTCAGCGACGAGACTGGCTATCGCTACGATCCGTTGGATCCGCTCACCGGACGCCCCTGGCCGCTAATGCCTGAGCCGTTCCGCCAACTGGCGGCTGGGGCTGCTCTCGCGGCGGGTTTCACCGCATTCAAGCCAGATGCCTGCCTCATCAATCGCTATCAAGCTGGTGCGCAGATGGGCTTGCATCAGGACAAGAACGAAAACGATTTTGGCGCGCCCATCGTTTCGGTATCTCTTGGTTTGCCGGCCGTATTTCTTTTCGGCGGCATGAGCCGCAGTGAGCGTCCACGCCGCATTCAGCTTCACAGTGGCGACATCGTGGTCTGGGGCGGTGCTCTCCGGCTTGCCTATCACGGCGTCGCTCGCCTAACCACCGGCGATCATCCCCTCACCGGTCCTTACCGCATCAATCTCACATTTCGCAAAGCAGCGTGAATGGACAGGGTTCCCTATGTAGGATGTTCTACCTACAAAACATGTCTATCTTCGGTTGGTTTGAACGGCTATGCGAGCGCCAGATCAACAGCCGGTTGCCGCGCGGTTCTCGGCGCTTTGCTATCCTCTGAACTATTACCCGCTAGACCTTCAGCGGCGGGTTGGAGAACAGATGAGGAATTTAGTCTACTTACTTTGTTTATCTTTTCAGCAGGTGCAGTGTCAGCTAGCACCCTGAGTTATACCCTCACAGCAGGATCGGACGTGATAACTTTCACGCTTCCGCAGCAGCCGGTTCCGGTTACCTGCACTTTTTCGGACAGTTGTTTTGGTGTTAACCCGACGAACTTGGTGGTGGATGGATCGCCTATCAGCAACGGCGTGGTGAATTTTTATACGCCAGCCGAGTCCGGAGGGTTTACTATTCTCGAGGGAACTACCCTCCTCATCAACAATGGCGGCCCGGGAAACCTGCAACTCTTTTCCGGTATCCTCTCCAGTCCAACTCTTAACGCCTACTCAAGTCTTCAGTTAGTGGCGTACTCGTATGGATCGCCAACCTATGATGAGGGCTTTCTTCTAAATGCTACGAGCTCTACTCCCACAACACCTGAGCCCTCGGTGTCTTCTTGATATTATTGGGCGGCCTTCTTTTGACCGCCTATCGCGCCTTCGTTCGGTGAATCAATAGTCGATAAATCAGGAGTGTCTCTGACGGGCTAACAATCTGTTGAGACACTCTCATTTTCGGAGCTGGTGACAATCGTTGGTGGGCCCTACAGAACTCGAATCTGTGACCTCTACCGTGTCAAGGTAGCGCTCTAACCAACTGAGCTAAGGGCCCGGCTTGGGTGGGATCATTTCAACATAACATGCGGTCCCGCTGCTGCGCCTGAGATCGGAAACGCGGCATACTCTCTTCATGACGCCTGGGATGAAATGAAGCCGATCGCGATCTTCATCAATGAGTAGATTTTTGGCCGGCGTTCATCCTGTTCGCGAAGCCCTGCGCGCCGAGCGCCCGCTCGATAAGGTTCTGATTGCGAAAGGTGCATCGGGTCCCCGCATCCAGGAAATCATCGAACTCTCCCGCACCGCTTCCGTTCCCATCCGCTTCGAAGCGCGCGAGGCACTCGATCGCGCTTCGAAAGGCGTTCCTCACCAAGGCGTAATCGCATTCGGCTCCGTGCACGATTATGTGCAGCTTGAATCCGTGTTCGACGATGCGCAATTGATCGTCGTTCTCGATGGCGTCGAGGACCCGCACAATCTCGGAGCGATCCTGCGAACGGCTCACGCGGCGGGAGCCAGCGCCGCGATTCTTCCTGAACGCCGCGCTGCTCCTCTTACCGAAACCGTCGATCGCGCTGCTGCCGGAGCTCTGGAATATCTCCCGGTCGCGCGCGTCACTAATATCGCACAAACACTCAAACGGCTGAAGGACCATCGCTTCTGGATTTACGGACTAGACGAGCGCGGCGCCGAACTATACCATGCAGTTTCTTTCAATATTCCCACTGCCATCGTACTCGGCGGGGAAGGGAAAGGGCCTCCACCAGCTCGTAAAAAACACTGTGATGTGCTTGTCCGCATACCCATGGCCGGAGCCGTCTCATCGCTCAACGTTTCGGTGGCTGCGGGCATCGTTCTATTCGAATGGCGTAAGCGGACGAAAACCTAGGGCCGACCCGTTAAGTTCAGCACCAGCGTCTCCATGATCACGCGGTCATCTCGGTAGCCTTCGCGAAATTTCTTGTCGGTCTCGTAAATCATGGTGATGCCCTTCGCCAGTTGTGCTGCCGTGAATGCGCTCGCTGTCATGATCACCTGCTCGGCGCGATCCCGCCACATTCTGACGCCTAACTTTGCAAAGAATGCCAGCGCTTGTTGCGTTGATGTTATCTTTGCTTCCTTAGCTGCCAGCGCAAGACGAAACTGAGTGTTAAGAAACGTCAGCGCCAGCGGAAGATATTCGCCCTCACGAACCAAGATGTCGAGCGACCGCAAAGCTCCCGGGCGGTCGTTTTTTGCCAATGCATTCACTAACGCAAAAACCGTCGTCTGTGCGGCGTTCGGCACAAGCGTACTCAGATCCTGCATGGTTACGCTTTGCCCCTCCCTTACAAACAGCGACAGCTTTTCGATCTCCGAAGCCAACCGGCTTGCATCACCTGCAACTGCGTCCAGCAAAGCCGCCAATTCCGCGCCGGCCAATTTGATCTTGTGTTTCTTTGCCAGGTTCTGCGCGAGAAACCGGCTCGATTCCGGCGTGTAATGCCGGAACTCAACCACTATTGGAATCGTTGTGTAAAACTTTTGCACGCGCTCCAGCTTCGGCCTGTCATCGCCTGCGAAGTCGTACCGGCTGCATTCGAAAACCAGCACCGTTCCCGGCGTGGGCGAGCTCAAATATTCAGAAAGCGCGCCGTCAGCTGAATTGTCGCTTGCCCCGTCATCGTCGGTCGCCGCAACTAATCTACGCGGGAGCGCCAGTTCCGCGCTGCCGACCCAGATCACCCTCTGTGTAGAAAAAAGCGACATTGATCGCGCATCGTCCAGCACTGCCCGCAACGTAGTCTCGTCGAGTTCGACAGCAGTTAAGCCGTCTAGCATTCGCTTCGCCCGGCAACACACGCTCGAGGAGTGCACTTCTGCATACACGGCGCTGATATCCCTCCTGGCCCAGAAACAGGTAGGCTGGGGCCGGCTCCTGCTTCGCTAATTTGGCGAGGAATTGTTCCGGTGTCATCAGAAATTTTCGATGACGGAGCTTACCAGATCGCGGGCTACATCGCGGCAGAGCCGGTCCTGCGCTGGCCCGCTCTCATCGAAAAATTGATGCGGATCCACTGCCAGCTCATAATCCTCCCGGATGCCCCAATTTACGCGCGAGTAAAGCACCTTGCCCGTCCGTTGCTCGATCAGTTTCACCGTTACAGTGACCAGGAGTTGTACGCTTGTGGCCTTGCCGGAAGCGGGGTCGAAAATGGTCGGATAAGCAGATGCTGAATTCACCGTTCCGTTCAACACTGCATCCGCCGCGGTGGGATCGTTGACGATGACGAATCTCGTGCGCGAACTGAACTCCCGCGCGATCTGCTGCGGAAGCTCGTCTACCAGCGCATACCTTGCGGTGAACGCGCTGAATGCCGGTATCGCGATTGTCCGCACGTTCTTTGGCATCAGGTCGGCTTTCCCGCCGACGTGATACCCGCAGGAGACAGTTGCGGCCGCGCTCAAAATCAATACCAATAAGGCGGAGCGCACCATCACTGCGATTTTGCTCTGAGCTTGCTCACAACATCTGTCGCCGCGTCAGCCGTCAAACGCAGATTGTCCGCCGCAATCCAAAACCAGCCTGCATGCGGATTATTTCTATCCACCCGTATGTCGCCCGCCATCAGGCCGCTCTGGCTCGCCGCATCGACGTTGTTTGGCGCCTCTTCGTTCCGGCCGCGCACCTCGATCTGCGCCGACCCAAGCGCCTCTCCGAGTTCCTGCGCACTGATATCGGCTTCGAACTCCACCCACATTGAAATGCTGTACCCGTGGAACACCGGCGCGGCAATTACGCGGACGGAAGGCATGGGAATCGCTCCCGCAGGCCTTTCGGCATTCAGGATCGTGGCTAAATCCCGCTCGATCCTGCTTTCCACGGCCGATAGCTTCACTATCGCCTCTTCCCCGAGTTGCGAAAGCAGATTGAAGCTGAGTTGCGCATCGAACACCTGCTTGTCGAGCGGCTTGAAACTGAATAAACTTGTCGTTTGCTGCTGCAACTCAGTGATCCCTCGCTTGCCCTGTTCGCTCGCGGGCTCGAAAACGTGCGCAATCGCTTGCCGAATCCTTCGATAACGCGCCAGTCTCTTCAGTGTGATCGCTAAGGCGCTTGCGGCAGGATGCGCGACTACAAATAGCCAGCTATGGCCTAACTCGAAATCCGAGACAAGCGGAGCGAGGATGCGCGCCTCGGGTTGATTCTCCAGTTGGCCCGTGCAGTCGATGATTATGGGCCGTCCTCTGGCCGCCTTAGATGTTTCGTACGCCTTCTGAGCGCCGTCCGGAGATCCGGCCAGCAGTACGGCGCGAGTTCCCTGGATCGTCCTCGGCTCCAGCGGCTCAATGTAAACCGCCTCGCCTTCCACCTCGCCGAAGTTGCCTTCTCCCGTCGCCGCAAAGCTGATGAGCGTTGCCTCGGGCGCACGTTTCTCCATCACCTCGACGATCTCTTTGCCCAGCATTGTTTCGCTGCCCACCACCGCCACCTTCATCCGCGCTCTTGAATCGGATTTAGCCAACTTGGTGCTCCGGATACGATGCGCCTGTCCGCACTTTGCGATAACGCCTCAAAAATCCTCCAATGCGGATCACGATCCCGCTGAGCGCATATGTGCTTGCGGCGGCCAGCAGAAACGGTTGCGACCACTCCCATATCGAAAACGCTATCCCGCCTACCAACAACACGAATAATGGCGTCCGCGGCTTCGATACGCTTACCTGCTTAAAACTCGGATAACGCCACGTACTGACCATCAGCAAACCAGCCAATCCGACCAGCACCAGCCAGCAAATCGAGAACAGGAGCGAGTTCACCGGCGATGGGTCGAAATAAACAATCGCCGCCACCAGACCTGCCGCCGCCGGACTCGGCATGCCGACGAAATACTTGCGATCGGGTCGCCCCGGATTCTTCGGCACCGGATTCTTCTGCACGTTGAAACGCGCCAGTCTTACTGCTCCGCATAAGAGATAGAAAAAGGCGACTAGGTAGCCTGAACGCGTCAAGTGGCTCTCGATCGAAATGTCCCGAAAAACCACATACCGCACACCCCAGACGAACGCCAGCATGGCCGGCGCAATCCCAAATGTCATGAAATCTGCCAGCGAATCCAGCTCACGGCCGAAGTCACTCGTCGTATTTGTCATGCGCGCAATGCGCCCGTCGAGCCCATCGAAAAAGATCGCAAACCCAAGCGCTCTTGCCGCCAGAGAGAAGTGGACGTTTGCTCCCGCGCCGGCGGTCAGACTCTGCATCGCACCTTCGAACGCCTGCACCAGCGCGATGAATCCCAGAAAAATGCTTCCACTCGTAAACAGCGTTGGCAAAACATACGCGGCGCGGCGCGGCCTCTTCTTTGGCGGGACAGGGCCTTCCGCCGGGTTGGTCAGATTGCCCCCTCTACACTAGTCCATTTCGCCAGGACACTTGCGCCCGCCACAACTCTGTCGCCTACTTTCACCGTCGTCTGCCACTCCGGACCGTAAATTACATCCACACGCGAACCAAATTTGATATACCCGATTCGCTCAGCCGTGGTCACCGGGTCGCCGGCTTGTTTGAAACAGACGATTCGCCGCGCGATCAGTCCTGCGATCTGACGACACGTCACCCGCGTATTCTGCCCCTCCACAATCAATGTGTTCTGCTCGTTTTCCGAAGACGCAGCTTCATGACTGGCATTCAGAAACTTGCCTCGCTGATAAACCACTGCCGTGATTGTGCCCGGTATAGGCGTCCGGTTCACATGTACATCGAAGATGTTCAAAAAGATGCTGACACGTGTATCGCCATTCCCGAGATCTCGCACCGCGACAACTTTTCCGTCCGCTGGAGCAACCATTACGTTACCGCTTGGCGCCTTCCGCTCCGGATCGCGGAAAAAATATAGACAGAACGCCGCTGCGATGTAGAGAGGCACTCCCGCCCAGGGGTTCAGCAAATACGATAGGGCAAGTCCTGCCAGCGTCAAAGCGCAAGCGTAATAAATGCCATCTAGAACGATTCGCAAACCACCATTCTGTCACGCACAGCGCCTACGTTCGCATTTGCATTTGCCTAGAATCCGAAGAAGAGACGCTGGGCCAGCACGTCCGGCAGGCCGGCGGCTTTGATCGCTTCGGCGGTTGCCTCCACCGGATAAGTAACACGCCTCAGAAATACCACTTTCTGGCCGGAATCATATAACGCGTAGGCCGCTCGTGGGTCGCCGTCTCGCGGCTGCCCGGTCGAGCCGGGATTTACCAGATACAACACATCGAGCTCCAACTCTAACGCGATTTCATTGCTGGTCTTCGGCACGGCCGGCAGGGCGTGCAGCCTCCGCTGCTTGGAAAAGAAAATACCCTGCAAATGCGTATGCCCGAAGAACCCGAGCGGCAACTCCAAATGCTCGAACGCCGGAGCCGCTTCCCGGGCGCCAGTCACGTATTCGTCTTCATCGCGCGGTGAACCGTGCCAGATATGAAAATTCTCTAGCTTTGCCGGACCGATCGGTAGTTCGTGCAAATAGCTGAGCTGCTCCTCGCTCAGCTGTGACATCGTCCAGCGGGCGGCGACCTGTGCCACTTCGTTGAACCATTCGAGGCTGTCGATCCCGCTAATTACCTTATCGTGATTGCCCCTCACCACCGACACGCAATGCTCCCGGGTCCAATTCACCACCAGCCCTGGGTCGGGGTTGTAGCCGACCAGGTCTCCGCAGCACACAATCCGGTCGTATTTGCCTTCCGCGTCTTGCAACACCGCTTCAAGAGCGGGCCAGTTGGCATGCGGGTCACTGAGAATCAAAAAGCGCACTGCCCTTACAGTCTCTCTCGGGTGACGTCTTTCTCTCCTGTCAGCGTTTCTTAAATGGAACTTGTTGTCCGGCTCCTCGAACGTGTTGTCGGGAAAACGACCGTCATTACAACAGCCCCTTGACCCTAAACCCGTGGTATAGCAGAAAATTCCCACCCATTTTCTTGTTTATAAGATACTTAAATGACTGCTACATTAAAGTGTTGTGTCAAGCACAGACAGCCTGGCTAGTTCGCTGGGAATGAGTCAAATTTCAGGTCAAGAGAATGTTTGTCCCCGGGTGGAAGAAATGTCCGCAAGTGAGCTGCGGGCTCGAGTAGCCGAGCTTGAGAGGTCGGTTCAAGAGCTGACTGAACGGCTGGCGGTGCACGAGCGCATCTTCAGAGATAATCCAATTCCTGCTATTGTCTATTCCGCCGAAGAGCTTTCGATCTTAAATGCCAATCAGAGCGCTCTCGAGCTTTACGGGTATCAATTGGCGGAGATATGCTCCTGGAAGTTGACTGACCTGTTCTCGGGCTCAGCGCTTCGAAACCGCCCCGATCTTACAGCCGAGCTGCAGAAGCCGCTGAACGCGATTACGCGTGTCACACATAAAAGGGCCAGCGGCCAGGAATTGGTAGTGAGCTTAGTGTCTTTTACCTTTGAAACCAAAGGAAAGAACGCGCGCATCATGATGATTGAGGACGAGACGGCGCGGCACAACACGGAGGAGGCGCTGCGAACAAGCGAGGAGCGCTTCCGCGAGCTGTTTGAAAACGCAAATGACGTCATCTTTCTGCACGATCTTAAGGGCAAGCTTCTGGAAGTGAATCGCGCCGCCGAGCACCTGACGGGCTATTCCAGAATCGAAGTGCTTGGCCAAGATTTCGAGGCTCTGATCGCGCCCGAGTCACGTAGTATCGTGCTCGACATCATTCGAGCTCATCTGGGCGGAAGTGCCCCCCAGCATTATGAAGTTCCGGTGATCTCAAAAGGGGGCAAGCTCCGTTTCCTCGAGGTGAGCACCCGGATCATCTATCGCCGCGGACACCCGATTGCCATTCAGGGCATTGGACGGGATATAACTGAACGCAAGCAGGCCCAGCAAAAGCTTTTGGAATCATCTCGAGAGCTGCAGCTGAAAAATGAGGAGCTAAGCACGGCGTTACATCTGGCGCGCGAGGCGACTCAACTCAAGGAGCAATTCCTGGCCAATACTTCGCACGAGCTGAGAACACCCATGAACGGAATCATGGGCATGATCAACCTACTCAGAGCGACCGATCTGACGATGGATCAACGTGAATACGCGGACGTAGTCAGCCAGTGCGCTAACGATCTCTTGACCATCATCAATGATCTCCTTGATCTCTCCCAGATGGAGGCGCGCCGGCTCTTGCTCGCTGACGAGCCCTTCGATGTTCACGAGAGCCTCAGGAGCGTTGTAAAACTGCTAAGCCTCCGCGCAGGAACCAAAGATTTGGCCCTTACCTATGAAATAGAGCCGGGTCTGCCCCAATACATTTACGGAGACAGTGTCCGGTTTCGCCAGATCCTCACCAATCTCATCGCGAATGCGGTCAAGTTTACGCCTTCGGGAGGCGTCAAGATTCGTTTGCGCGCCGATAGAAGGAACAGCCTGACCTGTTGCGAGGTGATCGATTCAGGCATTGGTGTTGAGGATTCGGTACGCGATCGAATTTTTGAAGCTTTTTTCCAGGCAGACGGAACAACTCGCCGCCGCTTCGGGGGGACCGGGCTAGGGCTAACGATTTGTAAACAGCTTGTCGAGAACATGAACGGGCGGATTGGAATGTACAATAATGCACCCTCGCCAGGAGCCACGTTCTGGTTCGAGCTTCCGTTGCGGCCAGCAAGCCAGACCCCTGCACAATTCACCAAGCATTTTGCCTGGTCTGAGCTGCCCGACAGCGTGCCTTGATGCCGCACCTGACCCAAACATCCGTCCTTGTCAGCTGGACTGCCGCACGAGTAACTAGGAACTGTTATCGTTTCGCGATTTGCTTCAACTGAGGCGTTCGAATCGTCCGCACCTTAGAAGCCTGCTCCCCCGGCCTTGACGCCGCCTGCGTTCAAGCACTCATGGGTTCAGGCTTGATTGAGCACGTGAGCTAAACCCAATATGCGGTTAAGGCGATAACAGCTCCAACCAGACCGGATAGTACTCCGCACATGAAGAGCGGTTTGCGTTTGAATAGAATCGCCAGTGAAGAAAAGACGATCGCGACTTCCAGAAAGACCTCGCCAAAGTGAAAGCGGTTCGCTACCGAGCTGTTTTTCGTGCGCTCCTTCTCAAAATCGCGCGCCTTCTCCTGAATGTCAGAAGACTGTTTCCGGTACTTCGCGGCATCATCGGCGTATCTGTTCACGGCCACCGGGTCTGCCTTCAAGGCTGCCAGACTGTCGTGAGTAGTTTGCGCGACGTAGCGGCGAATGTCTTTGCCCTGGTAGAAAGACCATTCGTCGGATGCGAGCTGCTGGTTCAAGAGGGTTTCCGTGTTATAGTGCTGCCCCGCAACTGACACGATTGCCAGCGAAGCCGCGATGATCGCCATGCTGCCCGCGACAATTTTGTCGAAAGGATCGTGGGCGTGGTGAACGCGTTCTTCTACTTCCTCGTGGACAGACATGCTGACAAAAGTATCACGCCTTCAGCGTGCAAGAACCGGGGCAGCCTGCGCGATTTTCGACAGCCCACGCACAAGTCTACGATAATCCAGGCGGGCCAATTCGACAAAGGGAAACCACTCGCCATCGCGCCAGGAAGAGTAATACCAGCGGGAGAAGACAGCAATTTCTTCGGCCCGGTTGCCGTGCCGCTGGGGTTTGGACAAGTGCTTCGTGAGCTTTTCGCGAAGTTCGGAGTCGAGGGATGGCGCGTGTGGCTCAGGGCTCGAAAGATCGAGTGGAAGAGCCTCTTGCCAGTATCCTTGCAGCATCGGCCAAAGGGTGCAATGCCCTTCTTGGCTCGAGCGCGTGAGAGCAAGGCCATTGAGCTGGCCAACTTCGGTTACAACTGCCTCACGCAGCTCGGCAACAGCTCTTAGTTTTTCAATTCTCTTGTGGATTTGGGCAGCTTGCTCGAATTCCATTTCGTTGCATGAGCGCTCACGGGATGAGGCGAGTAGCGAAATCGAGCTGCGGCCATTGGTCACCAGAAAATCTCTTACCCGGTTTGCCTCGGTCTCATATTCAGTAGCGCTCACCGCGCACTGGCAAGGCCTGAGACACTGGTTCATCTCACCATAAATGCAGCCTGGGTGCTCAGGATGTGGCAGTAAGGCATCCGTGCAACGCCGGATCTGAAACAGACTCGTCACCTCTTGTTCATATTGCTGCGCCACCGCACGCGCTCGAAATGGACCAAAGGCGGCCTCGAGTTTCGCACTCAGACGAGTCGTGGTCTCTAGCCTCGAATAATCGGCAGCCGTGGTCACGGCCACAAACCACGGCATCCTCAGCTTGAGCAAATCTAGATAACGCTCCGGGTAAAGCGCCTTAGCAAGCCGGTAAAGCAAGATTTGCAACTCGAGCCGCGAACCGGTAGGCCAGCATTCGATTGAATCCAGCTTGGTTGCCAACCGCCCCGTCTCCTGAACTCGACCTGCACACGAGGGTACGAGTAGACGCTTCAGCCTGCGTTCCATGTTTGTAGACCAGCTAAGATGCAGGGGTGTGCAGCCAGCGGACAGAGTGTAAACCCCTGAAACATTCCGCAATTTTACGAGCTGGTCCGCAAGGTTTGCGGAATTGGGGTGAAAGCGGATTGGTTCTGGAATATTCACGGGCTCCCGAGAAAATACACTCGAATTGTACAAGCCCTTACCCGATATTCTCAGGGGAGGTTGCGGCAGGACTCCAATTGCGCCACTTGACAGAAAGGCCTCTCAGTCTAGAATAGGTGTTATTTCGCTATGCAGGGATGTCAGCACGAGCGAACCGAGTTTGTTTACCGTCGAGATGGCGTCGAGTATGTACGATGCCTGGATTGCGGCCAAGTCTTCGAGGCCGAAGATCTCGACTCGGTTCCGGTTTACGAGGACGAAGAAGAAAAGCCTAAGAAGCGCCGCTAACCGCTAGCGCTGCGGACCCCTCATGCCCGCGCTGACCCCTATCACCCGAAGGAAAATAAGCGCCTCCCGAACACCTCTCCAGGTTCTCTCGATCGGAGGCGGGACTGGCCTTTCCACGCTTCTTTCAGGCCTCAAGAAGTACTCACCCGGCGCGCTGGGCGGTACCGGGCAAAGAAGTCCCGAGCTGGAGATTACGGCCGTGGTGACGGTAAGCGACGACGGCGGCAGCTCAGGCCGCCTGCGCCGTGATTTTGACATTCTTCCACCCGGCGACATACGTAACTGCATGACTGCTCTTTCCGAAGATGAGCATCTCCTGAGTCAACTCTTCCAATACCGTTTTAAGAGCGGGCACGGGCTTAAGGGCCATAGCTTCGGCAATTTATTTCTAACCGCCATGCACCAGATCACTGGAGACTTCGCGCAGGCCGTCAAGCTTTCCTCGGAAATACTCGCGATTCGCGGACGCATCTTCCCGGCCACTTCAGCCAACATTGTGCTGGAAGCGGTGTTGATCGACGGCACGGTCGTCCAAGGAGAAAGCAAGATCAGCAAGAGTCGCCGCCCAATCGAGCTGGTCCGTCTGCGGCCCGAAAACTGTGAACCCCTTCCCGAAACTCTCGATGCAATTAGCCGCGCGGATCTCATCACATTAGGGCCGGGTTCGCTGTACACGAGCGTGATTCCGAACCTCTTGGTTAACGGACTTTCTGAAGCCATCTACCGCTCTCAGGCCATGAAGGTATATTTCGGTAATCTCATGTGGCAGCCGGGTGAGACGATCGAGTTCTCGGCTTCCCAGCATGTCGAAGCAATACATTGGCATGCCAAGCGTAACCTGATTCAGTGCGTAGTTCTCAACACCGCGCCGATTCCAATCACGCTGCAGAAAAGGTACGCCCGCGCCAATGTCCACCCCGTAGAAAATGATTGCGCTCGACTGACGAAAATGGGAGTTAAAATCGTCACCGCCGACCTGATTGGCGAAGACGAGACTTCTCACAGGAAAATTCGTCATAATCCGGCCGCCTTGGCGCGAGTTGTTATCGATTTAGCCAACCGTTCCAGGGCCCATCAGTTGAAGAGGCACAATTTGCTGGCGCAAGGGCGGCAGCTCCAGCACAAACGAATTCAATGAAACCAAACGTAAATGTCGTGATTCTAGCCGCTGGACTCGGAACACGCATGAAATCGCGTAAAGCGAAGGTACTCCATGAGGCGGGAGGCGATACGCTCTTGAACCATGTGATTCGGGCAGCGTTGCACGTCGCGCCTGCCAGCAAAATTGTGGCGGTGATAGGACATCAGGCCGACCAGGTTCGCGCAAGTGTAACGAACTCAGGCATTCGTTTCGCGGAGCAGAGAGAGCAAAAAGGAACCGGGCATGCGGTCCTCTGCGCGGCAGACGAAATCCCCTCAAGGGAAGGTCAACTTCTCATTCTGAATGGCGACGGACCGCTGGTGAAAGCCCAGACGCTCGAGCGCCTTGTTAACTCTGTAGCTCCAGCCGCTGAGGCGGGCGCGCTGGTCACTACAAAGCTCGGCGATCCCACTGGCTATGGACGCATCATTCGCGACCCTCGTGGAATGATCGCCGGTATCGTCGAGCAGAAGGCGGCCAGCAAAGAGGAGCTTCAGATCGACGAAATCAATACGGGCGTTTACTGCTTTTCCGCTGAGCCGTTTTGGTCTCACATCTCTGAACTGCGGTCGGACAACCCGGCGAAAGAATACTATCTTACGGACATCGTCCGCATCCTGCGTCGCCACGGATATGAGATCGCTCCACTTCTAGTTGAAGATCAAAGCGAATTGCTGGGCATCAACACGCGCGTGGAACTGGCGGCGGCCGACAAGGTTCTGCGCGCCCGCAAGACCGAGCAACTCATGCTTTCGGGAGTGACCATCGAGCAACCCGAAACTGTAGCAATTGATGTCGATGTGGAAATCGGCCCCGATACTGTAATCGAGGCCAACGTTCATTTGCGCGGCCGAACGCGCATCGGGGAGGGCTGCCGCATTGGCGCTGGTTCCGTGCTGCGCAATTGCGAAGTTGCGAACGACGTCACTGTCGCATCGTATGTTGTCGCAGACGATTCGCGGATTGCAAAGAAGGCGAGCGTTGGCCCGTTCGCCCGGCTGCGGATGCAAGCCGAGGTGGGAGAAGATACCCGCATCGGGAACTTCGTCGAGTTAAAAAATACGAAGTTCGGGCACGGCTCCAAGGCTCAGCACTTGACATACCTGGGCGATGCAGAGATTGGAGAGAACGTCAACATCGGAGCAGGTACCATCACCTGCAACTACGATGGCCAACTGAAGCACCGGACAGATATTGCTGACGGGGCATTCGTCGGGAGCAATTCGACGCTGGTTGCGCCGGTCAAAATCGAGCGCGGTGCCTATATTGCAGCCGGCTCAGTTATCACCAAGAATGTGGATGTGGATGCTCTCGCCATCGGTCGCGCTCACCAGGTCGCGAAAGACGGGTGGGCGAAACGACGTCGCGAGCGGTTTGAAAGAAAGCCATGAATCATAAGCTGAGGCGGATCTGTCCATCGTACGGCTAAAGGCAAGACTGGCGATTCTGGTTCACTATAGATAAGGCGTGACATGACCATCGACGAAAGACTGCAATTCTTACTGCAATCTACTGAATCCCTGCACTCAACAGTGCAAGAGCTAACCGGGAATATGCATGAGCTAACCGGGAATATGCACGAGCTAGCCGGTGGCTTTCAAAGCTTGATTGTAAGCGCGCAGAGGCATGATACGCAGATTGCTGAGCTGATCCGGGTTGCTCAGATCGACGGCGAGAACATCCGGGGTCTGGCGAATATAGCTGAGCGTCATGAGGAGCGATTAGACGCGCTTGATGGAGGAACTGAGGAGTGACGAAGAGCGAGGTCTTCCGCTCTATTTTCAGTAAACAACAAGTCAGCAATGTTCTGCCAAACGCTCACGGGGCTCCGACTGAAATACAGTGCTTGGATGGTACACATTCGGGATGATCAACTTCCCGAGCGCAATTAGTTCGCCCGAGCGCGACAAGACTCGCACTACCGGAGCGCCCGGGGGAACGACGAATGGCGAGGTACGAAACTGACGCCCCTGCCGGATCTGCGCCTCAACCGAAGCGTCGACGCGCTCGGCCGGAAGATGGAGAAGCAGTTCGCCAGCCGGAATAACCGCGCGCTCCAGGGCGCCGCCCTGCGCTAAGCCAGCCAGCTCCTCGAGGGTGCGGGCATTTGCCACCGAGAAAGCTCCGATGCGCGTTCGGCGTAAGCGGCTCAGAATCGCTCCACAGCCGAGCTGCCGCCCGAGATCATGCGCCAAGCTGCGAATGTAAGTTCCCGCCGAGCACGTTATCTCGAGTTCGATACGGTTCCCGCTGACGCTCTCAATCACTAGATCCCTGATTTCCACTTCTACCGGCTTCAGTTCCACGGCTATTTTCTTGCGAGCTAGTTTGTAAGCCGGCACTCCTGCGATTTTCTTGGCCGAAACCGGCGGTGGCACTTGTAGCGAGCGCCCTCGAAACGATCCGAGCGTCTTCCTGACAGCCTCGTCCGTCGGGATCGCGCTGCGGAGATCTTTGACTTCTCCCTCCGCGTCGTAAGTGTCCGAAACCAATCCGCAGGTAATCTCTGCCTGATATGTCTTCTCTTCCTTTTCGTAAAACGGCGCCAGCCGGGTAGCGGGACCCGTGACAAGGGCTAGGAGTCCCGTCGCCATCGGGTCGAGCGTTCCCAAGTGACCGGCCCGTTTTGTACCGGCTAATTTCCGCCACCGGCCCACGACGTCATGGCTTGTGCAACCTGCCGGTTTATCTACTAAAACAATTCCATTCATTTATCGAATTTCGAGTTCATTCCTCCGCGCGGCTACGTTAGTCTGGTTGATAGCGGATCTGCATCTTGGCCGCCGTTAAGCAGATCGTTGAGGACCAAACTATTTGGAAGAGGAAGCCCTAGGTAAAGCATACGATTCGCGCCTCATGCGGCGGCTCCTCAGCTATCTAAAGCCTTATCGCGCGATCGTGACTGCCTCACTTTTGTTGCTGCTGGTCGACTCTCTACTTCAGATTATCGGACCGCTGCTTACCAAATTGGCTGTTGACCGTTATCTGGTGCCGACTCAGCATGCACATACGTTTCCTTTCCTGGATAGATGGCTAGCTCAACGATCCTTGGACTGGTCTCAGCCAGATTGCGCTTCTCTATCTTGGCGTGGTTGTATTGGGCTTCTTTTTCGATTTCGGGCAGACCTACTTGATGCAGTGGACCGGGCAGAAGGCTATGTTCGACCTTCGCCGCGAGCTGATGGCTCATCTTCAGCAGCTCGACATAGCTTACTTCGACAGAAATCCAGTCGGCCGCCTGGTCACGCGGGTAACTACCGACGTGGATGTCCTGAACGATCTGTTCGCTTCCGGCCTAGTCACCATCGTGGGGGATATCCTGATGCTTTCGTTTGTGGTCATTGCAATGCTTCGCCTAAGCCCTGGCATGACCGGCCTGATGCTTGCCGTGATGCCCTTGGTCGTGCTGGTGACCATGCAGTTCCGCCGCACTGCTTCCCAAAGCTACCGCCGAATACGTGTTGCCATTGCCCGCATAAATGCCTATCTCCAGGAGCACGTAGCCGGGATCGCTGTCCTACAGTTATTCAATCGGGAAGAACGCAGCAAACAGGAGTTCGAAAAGATCAATCGCGATCACATGCTGGCGTTCAAGGACTCCATCACCGCTTATGGCTGGTTTTATCCCGTCGTCGAATTTCTCGGCATGCTGGCGTTAGGTCTGTTACTCGCTTATGGCGGTCTTCGCATCCGCAGCGGCGCGCTTACACTCGGAGTTTTGGTCGCCTTCTTCCAATTCGGGTTGCGGTTCTTCCGTCCTATTCAGGACCTCAGCGATAAATACAACATTCTGCAAGGCGCAATGGCCGCTTCCGAACGCGTTTTCAAATTGCTCGACACTCATGGCTCGGTGACATCGCCCGTTCAAAAGGCGCCTTTTCCGGGTGGACTCGCGGATATCGAATTCGATCACGTCTGGTTTGCATACAACAGTGAAGATTGGGTTTTGCGCGACGTGAGTTTTCGCATCAGTGACGGCGAGACGGTCGCGGTAGTGGGCCACACTGGCGCAGGCAAGACCACGCTCACAAATCTGCTTTTGCGTTTTTACGATGTGCAGCGGGGATCTATCCGCATTGGCGGCGTCGACATACGTTCATTCGATCTCGTCGATTTGCGCCGGCATTTCGGAGTTGTGCTGCAGGATCCATACCTATTCACCGGAACTGTAGAGAGCAACATCCGGCTCGGCACAGCCGGCATCAGCGATGCTCAGATTCGTGACGCCGCGAGGCAAGTCAACCTGCTCGACTTCATCGACCTGCTCCCGGAAAGCTTCGAAACGCCTGTGCGGGAGCGCGGAAACGGTTTTTCCACCGGCCAGAAGCAGCTTGTCAGCTTTGCCAGAGCACTGGCGCACAATCCCCGCATTCTTATCCTCGACGAAGCCACCTCCAGCGTCGATACCGAAACCGAACTGCGTATCCGTGACGCTTTGAACCGGCTGGTGCTGAACCGCACATCGCTTGTAATCGCGCACCGCCTCTCTACCATTCAGCGCGCCGACCGCATCATCGTAATGCATAAGGCGCAACTGCGGGAAATGGGAACCCATCAGGAGTTGCTGGCGCGAAGAGGCATCTACTGGAAGCTCTATCAACTGCAATACAAGGAGCAGGAACTTGACTCCCGAGAAGAGCTCGCGTCTAAGTAGCTATCGCGCCGCTAAGCCACCGAACTCGCTGCTGAGAGTTTTCAGTGAATGGCAGGTCCGCAAAAAGCTTGCCCTACTGCACAACCTCTTCTTCATTGTCCTTTCCGTATCGGTTTACCTTTCCATCATTCCGCTTTTCTCGCAGCATATCGACGCAGCGCGAGACCGTGAATTCCACATGCTGCGCCAGATTTTTACAGCCGAGCTGCCCATTCAGCCCAAGCTCGAATCTCAGGAACTTGCGCTCTACGAACTCGCCGAAGGCTCCGCGGGCGAACTGAACCTCTCATCGGAAGGCCAGCAATTCCTGGCTCAGCATCCAGCCGAAACCTGGGAAGCGGGCCACAACAGCCTTTTTCGCAATAGCAAAACGCCTGGCCATTACCGCCGGGTAAGCCTCGCCCCGGCCTTCTATCAATCCGCGTTGCGTCAGGCGCGAATCAGCCTTTTCGTCGTGCTCGGCACCATCTATCTGCTGACTATCATGGTCATGGAACTTTTCATCATGCCGCAGTATGTCTACCATCCGTTAAGTCTGCTGCTGGAGGCTGATGCTGCAACCCAAAATGGCGATCGCGAACACGAGCTGATTGATACGCGCTATATCTGCAGTGATGAAATCGGCCAGATAATGCATTCCAGAAATGCGACGGTGACGCAGCTTCGCAAACAAGAGGATGATCTGGCGAGCGCCTTGCAACGACTCGAAGAACAAGATAGATTAGTCAGCTTAGGATTGCTGAGCACTAGCGTGGCGCACGAATTGAACACGCCGCTTGCTGTCCTGCAGGGCTCCATCGAGAAACTGCTTGAAAGCACCAATGACGCACACACTCTCGAGAGGCTGGAACGGATGCTGCGGGTCACGCAACGATTGCGCAAAATCAGTGAAGGGCTGGTTGATTTCGCCCGTGTTCGCAAGCAGGAAACGGAAGCCCTCACGCTGCGCGGTTTGATCGACGAGAGCTGGAATCTGGTGGCCATCGACGAAAAAGCGTCAGCAGTGAGCTTCACGAACAACGTGAGCCCGTCGGATATGGTCCTGGGCAACGCAGACCGTCTGGTCCAGGTTTTTGTCAATCTGATCCGCAACGCATTGCTGGCTGTTTCGCCAGGCGGCGTAATCAGTGTCGAATCGAGACACTTGCTGCGCGGGGGACAAAGCTGGACTGTTTGCACGGTGCTCGACAACGGCCCTGGCATTCCCACACACGTGCTGCCAAACCTGTTTGAAGCCTTTGTTACCACACGCCTCGACGCGAGCGGAACGGGTCTCGGTTTGACGGTGGCTGAGGGCATCGTTTCGCAGCACGGCGGCACGATTTCTGCTTTCAACCGGCCGGAAGGAGGAGCTTGCCTGGAAGTCGTGTTGCCGGCTGTCGCCGTCTCCGAGAGAGCAGCCTATAAGAAAGCATGAGCGCATTGAGCTGATTACTGTATGAGTGAAAGCGCCATCGCAGTTGCTGGCCTCATCGACATCGCAGTGCTCGACGACGATGCCGATTTCCGCAACTATATCGAGGACCTGCTACGTGATGAAGGGGCGTATAGCGTTCGCACCTTCAAAGATCCCGAAGAGTTGTTTCTTTCGGCGGAGACGCGCGTCCCCGATATCGTTCTGCTGGACATGAAAATGGGTCCAGCTAGCGGAGAGCAGGTCATTGAGCAGTTGCTTACTCGTTGGCCTGATCTTTGCATCATCATCATCACCGGCTATCCATCACTGGAAAGCATGCGCGCTACCTTTAAGCTGCGCGTGTTTGATTACCTGGCCAAACCTTTCTCTCTTTCGCAACTTCGCCAGGCGCTCAGCAATGCAATCGAGAAATTCAGCCTCGGCCGTACCGCGCAGGATCGCCTTCGTGAGCGCTTGGGACACCGTGTCAAGCTTTTGCGCGTGGAGCGCGACTGGTCTTTGAAGGATCTCGCCGCTATGACCAAGCTGAGCGTTTCGCAAATCAGCTCTATCGAGCGCGGCGCGAATCTGCCCAGCATTGAGAGTCTGCTCTCCATCTCTCACGCTTTCGATAGACGGCCATCGGAGCTTCTATCTTCAATTGATTTCTGATCGGTTAAGTTGGAACTGTCCAGCCCCGAGATTTCTTCCCATTTTTCAGATGACACATGCCCCTTCGAAAAGCATCTCCCTGTTCGCTCTTCTCGCATTGCCTTTTCATCCAGCAATAACTTCCGCTCAATCCGCCCCGCAAAGTTCGCGATTTCCTTATCCCGAGAAGCTTACGTACCAGGTAGAGTGGCGGTTCATCAACGCTGGCGCAGCTACCGTTCAGTTACTACGCGATAGCAGCGCTAAGGGTTGGGAGTTTGACGTGCATCTCGAAAGTGCTGGTCTCGTTTCACGACTCTACCGAATTGCAGACTTCTACAAAGCGAGAACCAACGAGCATTTCTGCCTTGGAAGTGCGACCCTGGATGCGCAAGAAGGGAAGAAGCATTCCATCTCCAAGTTCAGCGTGGATGCTTCCCGCAAGAAGTTGACCTTTGATGACCGCGACCTGGCGCAAAACATCAGCGAGAAGAAAGAGATCGACGTCGCCGCCTGCACCTACGAGATCGTTGGTGCGCTGGCTAGTCTACGCACCCTAGACCTGGAACCGGGCAAATCGATTGTGATTCCGATTGCAGACGGGAAAAGATTTGCGCAGGCGCGAGTGGAGTCCCAGGCGAAGGAGAAGGTCACTGAGGCCGGCAAGAGCTATGATGCAATCCGCTACGAAGCATTTCTATTCGACAACGTTCTCTACAAGCGCAGGGGGCGTCTCCTGATCTGGATTAGCAATGATGCCAATCATTTGCCGGTTCAGTTCCGTTTGCTCATGGGCTTCCCAATTGGCACTGTTACGGTGTGGCTGCAAAAGCAAGAAAAGTAAAGCTCTTATGGTCCCGCAACCTCTCGCTTTTCAAATGCGTCATGATAGTAAATATGAAGTTTAGGCTCGGCGTTTTGGCTGTAACTTTTGCATTGGCCTTACAGGCTCAAATGCAGATGAACGTACAGCAACTGGCCGATTTTGTCCGTTCCGAGTTGGCTCTCAAGCAGCACACCGATAAGCAAATAGCGGCCTATCTCAAAAAAATCCAGCTCACTGAACGATTGACCGACAAAACGATCACCGATCTGGAAGCGCAGAACGCTGGTCCCAAAACTCTCGAAGCCCTTCGAACTCTGCGTGACGAGAGCGCCAGTATAAAACGCACCGCTGCGCCGGACGCAACGTCTTCGCCGGCTACCGCGCCCGACACAACACTCACCGCTGCGCCCCCCACCGCGAGCATCGGAGTGCAAGCAGCGCCAGTACCGCCGCCCGATTCCGTTCACCAGCAGCAAATTCTCGACCTGATGAGGCAATACGCCTTGACTTACGCACAAAGCCTGCCCAACTATATCTGTGTTAGGGTAGACCGGCGTTACGTGGATCCGCGGGGCGGAGACAGTTACCGCAGTCTCGGTACCGTGCTAGCCAAAGTGAGCTACATCGAAGGCCAGGAGCGCTATAAAGTCTATTCGGACCGCGGGAAAATTGTAGATGCCGATATGGGCGGCATTGGAGGTGGCGGTGCCAGGTCATCTGGCGAATTTGCCGGCATGATGCGCAGCCTGTTCGAGCCGAAGAGCCAAGCGGATTTTGGCTGGGATCATTGGGCCAAGCTACGCGGCCGCACCATGGCGGTCTTCAATTACTTTATCGATAGCGGCCATTCGAGCTACAGCATCAGCTATGGCGAGGGACGTGAGGACGATCAACGCATCATCACTGCTTACAAGGGCCTGGTCTACGCAGATCCCAACACAGGCGAGATAGACCGGATCACATTTAATGCCGTGGATGTTCCAAGCTCTTTTCCGGTTAGGACGGCGCACGAGCTTGTTGACTACGACCTGGTGAACATAGGAGATCAGGAGCAGGCAGTCCTTCCCTTACGCGCCATGCTCAACATGAGCACTCTCCGTGATGGGACCT
>CAWIFY010000014.1:0-208660 GCA_963835255.1 Terriglobia bacterium
GAAGCTTTCTTAGCTAACAGCCCGGCCGCGACCATGACAGACGGATTCGACGTGTTTGTACAGCTTGTGATCGCGGCAATGACCACGGCACCATCGCGCAGTTTTTCCTTGTGGCCGTTGAGGCGAAGAGTGGCCGATTTGGGCGACCCGCCCAGAGAAGAGAGGAAGTTTTCTTTCACGTCCGGAAGATCGATGCGGTCTTGGGGGCGGCGGGGGCCGGCAAGGGAGGGACAGACCTTCGCCAGATCGAGCGAAAGAGTGTCGGAATACGCCGGGTCGGGCGAATCCACGGTGAGAAAGAGACTCTGCTCCTTCGCGTACGCTTCCACCAGGTTTACGTGCTCGGGCGTGCGGCCGGTGAGGCGCAGATAAGCCAGCGTAACGGCGTCGACCGGAAAGAAGCCGATGGTAGCTCCATATTCAGGGGCCATGTTGCTGATGGTGGCGCGATCCGCTAAAGGCAGGGCGGCGACACCGGGTCCATAGAATTCGACAAATTTGCCCACTACGCCCTTCTTACGGAGCATTTGGGTAATGGTTAGGACAAGATCGGTTGCGGTCGCGCCTTCGTGTAAGTGGCCGCTCAGCTTGAAACCAACCACCTGCGGCAGCAACATCGAGATCGGTTGCCCCAGCATGCAAGCCTCGGCTTCGATACCCCCCACGCCCCAGCCGACGACGCCGGCGCCGTTAATCATGGTGGTGTGCGAATCGGTGCCCATCAGCGTGTCGGGATACGCTTGCGCGATCTGGTGCTGGCGATCCGCGAAAACAACACTGGCGAGATACTCGAGGTTAACCTGGTGCACGATGCCGGTATCCGGCGGAACCACGCGAAAGTTTCCGAAGGCCTTCTGACCCCAGCGCAAGAAAGCGTACCGCTCCTGATTGCGAGCGAATTCGAGCAGCGCGTTTTGCGCGAAAGCGCCATCGGAGCCATAGGCGTCAACCTGCACTGAGTGATCGATGACCAAATCGGCCGGGGTGAGGGGATTTGCGAGTTCGGGATTCGCTCCGAGCTGCTTGAGAGCGTCTCGCATCGCAGCCAAATCGACTACGCAGGGGACGCCGGTGAAGTCCTGGAGCAAAGTGCGAGCGGGACGGAATTGAATCTCTTGAGCGGGTGCCTTATGGTCCCACTTGGCGACATATTCAATGTCGCTTGCTCTTACAGTGCGTTCGTCTTCAAAGCGGAGAAGGTTTTCGAGCAACACTTTAATCGAGTATGGAACTCGGGAGAGCTTTACGCCGGCGGCAGCCTTCTCAAGGACGTCCAGCCGGAAGATTTGAAATTCTTCGTTGTTCACCCGCAACGTGGCGGCTGCGCCAAACGTGTTTTTACTGGCCATTTGCTTTTAGTTTAGAACCCGGGGCTACATGTAGGCCGGCTGCTCGATCCCCAGTACATGCAGGGTGGAGGCGAGCTGATCACGCACATACTGCGTAAGCCATAGCAGAACGGCACGCCGTCCGGAGTCGGGTTCAGAAATCACGGAATGCTCGTGATAGAAGTTATTGAAACTTTGAGCGAGTTGGAAGGCGTGCTTCGCGACGTGGGCAGGCTCACCAGATGCGATGGCGCGTTCGAGCACTTTGCCGGACTTGGAAGTGAGCAGTAGAAGTTGCCAGAGTCCTTCCTCGGCGAAATAGCGGGCCAGAAAATCAGCCGAAAGAGCGGCTTTGAAATCGGGTAGCGGCCCGTTGCGAGATTCGTATTTGCGAAGAATGTTCTGCGCCCTGACCGCGGCATATTGGACATACGGTCCGGTCTCGCCCTCGAAGCTGAGCGCTTCGTGAAAGTCGAAGGCGATTACGGAATTGCGGGTGAACTTCAGCATGAAATAGCGGAGAGCGCCGACCGCGATTTGCTCGGCCACATGTTGACGTTCCTGGGGCGGGGCGTCGGGATGCCGGTCTTCCACTTCGCGCAATGCAGTCTCAATGAGCTTGTCGATCAGGTCATCCGCCTTGACGCCCAAGCCTTTACGGCCGGAGACCTCCACATAGGGCCGCTTCCTGTCTTCATCGGATAACGGGATTCCCATCTCCACGCAAGTACGCGGAGAAAGTGCAACCATCTCGTACGAGAAGTGCATGGACGCATCGGCTTGCGCGTTGAAATCGAGAGCGCGCAGCCCGGCGACGACGACGTCTTGCAAATACGACTGGCGCGAATCAATGACGTTGAAGACCTGGGTGGCGTGCCCGAATTCGGGAGTCTGGTCTGACGAGGGTTCGTCCGTGGTCACCCAGATTTCGGAACCATCGGGGTAAGTTGACCAAGACCTATAGAAGAAGTCTTTTCCAAGGAGGCCGAATTTCCAGAGTTGATAAGCGATGTCTTTACCTACGTAGGTCACGGTGCCGTTTGAGCGAACGATAACCTTGCTGTCGTCTTCGGCCGCATCGCTTGGATCTTTGGACGCGTCGTCTCCCTTGCGGAAAGCGGAGCACGGCATGACCCAACAATCGCTATTCTTTCCAGCGGTTTCTAAGTGAATTGCATTCCGTTGCTTTAATAAAGAGAACGCAGTTGCCCAGAACTGCAGGTGAAGGATTTCACTTTCTCTTGGAAGTACCTGATATTTAACGTCGAGCCGCAACATCGTGCGCAGGTGAAGGTTTACAATCGCGTCCGCGACAAGATGGCCGAGCTCCGCGACCTCACCCTGCCCTGCTTCAATGGCGTGAAGCGTTTCTCCACGCCAAGCCAGGGCCGCCGCATTTTCTTTGTAGTAGGCCGAGATCCGGGCGTAGAGGTCCCAGCAAAGGTAATCGAAGCGGGTCTCAGGATCTTCAATAAGCGTTGCTACTTCGGAGGAAGATTTCTTTTCGAGGTAATGAAAGGCTGCAACGACGTCGGCCACCTGAACGCCCGTATTGTCAATATAGTTCTGCACTTCGACCTGGCGGCCGCGCGCGCGCAGCATCCGCACGAAGGTGTCTCCGAGTACAGCGTTTCGCAGGTGTCCAATATGGGCCGCCTTGTTGGGATTGATGTTGGTGTGTTCGACGACGATCTTGCCCGGGGTGATGGCCGGGAGCTGAGCGGGCGAAAGCAGCGACTCCGCGTATTGCGCCCGATCAAGCCGGATATTGATGTATCCGTTCCCCGCAGCGTCGAAGGACGCGATGCCTGGAATACCGGTCAGACTGCTGGCTAGCTCTCCGGCAATTTGCTTAGGAGAGCGCTTCAACTGCCGGGCCAACTGGAACGCGATCGGTATTGCCAATTCGCCGAACGAACTCTGCTTCGGCTGCTCTAAAGAAACGTCGACGGTCAGACCGAACTGGTCACGAAGGCGGTCCTCTACGGCCGCGGTGATTTTTTCTTCAATCTCCTGGAACACTGAAATACAGTATGGCGGAAGGTGGAATCGTGTTCCCCGATCGTACAATAGGATGTGCCGAAGGTTACTTTTATGCCGGAGAATAAGACGGTTGAATTCGAATCCGGCAAACTACCTTATGACGATCATGGGAAACGAGAGTCATTGCTCGATGTGGCGCTCAACAAGGATATAGATCTTGAACATGCCTGCGGTGGGAGTTGTGCTTGCACGACTTGCCACGTTATCGTGCTCGAGGGTGACAAAAATCTGTCAGAACCGGAAGACGATGAGCTCGACAGGCTCGAAATGGCGGCGGGTTTGACACTCCGTTCACGGCTTGGCTGTCAGGCCGTTGTAAAAGGCGATGTAAAGGTTGAAGTTCCGCAATGGAATCGAAACTACATCAGCGAGGGCGGCAAATCGAGGCTTTAACGCGGTGACACGGGTCCCGAACTAAATCCAACGCCGGCGTTGACAAAGCGGTTCAAAAGCTTATCTGCCAATTCCGGTGAAAGATCTGCATCGACATAAACTGTCTCGTTGTCCTGCTTTACATGAACGGCGTCGTAGAGAGGCAATAGATCCAGATCGTTATTTTTGATCGCAAGCCTCGCGAATCCGAGTCCACCGCGCAGGCCATCGTCTACGCGCTTGGCACCTGCATCGGATACGCAATCGATCTCGGCTTTGAGATGGATGCCGCTCTCGAGCGCAACACCGGCTGAAGTAGTGTTGACGTATCCGGCGAAATTTGAGAGGATCGAACTGCGCTCGGTACTCGCGGGCATGTCGGCGAAGGGCAAGCCGCCGCGGCTCACCAGCCAGATTTGATCAGCCTTTGAAAGTTTCGTCAGATTTGCCGAGAGTTCGCCGGGCACTCCGCCGTTTCGCTTATCGGCTATGTCGATAGCGCTCTCGACGGAATGAATGTTGCCGCCGATGGCGACTCGTGCATCGGCAAACGTAACAGCATCGCCCCGGTACTCAAAAAGCGTGTACTTCTTGTATTCCGAGCCTGTCGAATTGGCCGCGAGCTGCCGCTGAATCTTGTCTCTGTCAAAACGTCCGTGACCGGCGATGACCATATCTTTGCCATTCCAAGTCAGCAGGAGGGTCGCGAGGTCACGTCGGAAATCGAAGCCGCTTTGTCCGGCGAAGTTGTTGAGCAGCGGAACGTCGAGCTGTCTCTGGTGCCGGGCGTAGAAGGGAGTCGCTCTTACCTTGTCGAGGTCAAAAGCGGCAAGCACAAGCGTATCGGGTGAGATGAATTTCTGCAGGGCAGAATCAACCGAGAGGCCAGTAGACAAGTGTTTCGCGCAACCGGAAAGAGTCAGTAAAGCAAGCAAAACTTCGAGAGCAGATAATGCGCGCAATCAAAAATCCCTTCGGCGGAAAATCGCCAGCGCAGCTAAGAGAACGGCTGTCGCGAAAACCGTGGAAGTCCATACAGGCGTCCACCAATCTACCTGGCGATCATACAGAACAATTTGTTTCATAGCGGCGCCAAGATCGTAGACCTTGGGCACAATCCAGTAAAACGCCGACCAAAGATCGCGTGACCACCCCGAGCTAAGCAGCCTGATTGCGTTGCCTCGCTGCGCAAGAATCGTGCTGACGAGCATCAAGGCGAAGGCGACCATCGTGGAGAGCGCGGCGCTTTCCGTCAACACGCCGGTTAGTAGTACAACGGAAAGCAACACAGCGAAGATAAAAAGCGCAACCGGGATCGCCAGCAGAAAGCGCGGCTGCCAAATATGTGTTTTCAGGCCGAGGATGATCCATATGCTCCCAATCAAATAGATGTCGTTCAAGGCGATTACGAGCAAGTTACCAAGGTAACGGCCCATCAGCAAAGTGCCACGTGTGATTGGCTTCGACAGAAGAAGCGAGATGCGTCCGGGCTCGAGCACGCTCGGGATCAGGCCCGAGGATGCAAAGATCGCGAGAAAAGTTCCCCAGATGTACAGAAAAAGCGATACCCATGAATAGGAGACGTTGACGAATCTTTGGATCTCGACCGACCCCGAAGTGGATCGTACGTGCAGGAACGAGACGGCGCCCTGGGCGAGATCGATGTTTAGCGCGAAAAGAAAAAAGCAGATGAGTAGGGTAGATAGCGCAAACAAACCCCAGAAGAGCCAGCGTGCACGCGCTTCCTTGAGCGTGTCGGCGATGAGCGCTCCAATAGCGGCCAACTGTGTTGGAAAAGTTGGGGCGCTCATGCGGCCCTTTCGCCTTTTGTCGCGCGGATAAAAACGTCTTCCAGGCTGTCGCTTGTAGGCTTGAGGCTTTCAATCAACCCACCGGCCGCACGGATCCGGTCGACGATTGCGTTCGCCTGCTCACGCGTCGCTGCGCCAAACTCGACGCCGTCTGAAAGCGGAATCAGGGACGACGCGCTTGCGCGGAGTTGTTCCAGCGCGGCGGGCGGGATTGCAGAGGCCGCGATCTTATAGCCGTGTCCGGCAACCAACGCGCTGATTTCGCCCTCGAGCGCGATTTCCCCCTTGCGCAGAATGGCCACGTAGTCACAAAACGCTTCGACTTCGCTCAACAGATGCGAGTTTAGGAACACGGTTACGCCGGTAGCCGTCAGCCGGTTCAGTAAGTCGCGGATGTCGCGTCTGCCAACCGGGTCGACTCCATCGGTAGGCTCATCCAGAATCAATAAGCGGGGCCGATGCATTAAAGCCTGCGCGAGACCAAGCCGCTGCAGCATGCCTTTGGAATATTTTTTCAGGCGGATCTCGCCCCAATCCCGCAGGCCTACCAGTTCGAGCAATTCGGGTATTCGCCGTTTCCGCTCGGAAGCGGGAAGACCGGAGAGAGCGGAGTAAAAATCCAACATACCTTCGCCGGTGAGATAGCCGGGGAAGCGATGATTTTCTGGCAAATACCCAACTGGCCGTCGGGCTTCCGCCTGAGATGCATCCTTTCCAAACAGCACCGCGCGCCCGGCAGTAGGATTGACCGCCGATAGCAGCATCTTTACGAAGGTCGTCTTGCCCGCGCCGTTCGGTCCTAGTAGACCGTACTTCACGCCCACCGGCACGCGCAAGCTGACGTTCGAAACGGCTTTTATTTCGCGGCCACGCCATCGGGATTGAAAGACTTTCTCAAGGCCCTCCGTCTCGATCGCGTACTCGGTCATCATGTACCTTGTAGGATACGAGCGCGGGAAGCAATTAGTTCCTCCCTCGCGACCTAACGACGGCTCCGAATGCGTTCATATTGTCTCTCCGCGATGGCTCTGCTGATCGTTCGTGCAGCCATCGCGCAGACTGATCCGGACACAACTCAGCCGAACCAGTCAGCCGGGACAAATCAGACTAATCAGCCGGGGCAGGCTCCTCCGGCGCTGAAGACCACAGTGACGGTGAATGCGACGCTCTCAAGCGAGGTTCCTGCTTCGATCACGAGTCTCACCAGCGAACAGCTCAAGCAGATCCCTGGGATCGAATTGGACGACCGGCTACGGCAGATTCCCGGTTTCAGCCTGTTTCGCCGAAGTTCCAGCCTGGTGGCGAATCCCACTACGCAGGGCGTTTCACTGCGCGCGACCGGATCCTCTGGCGCTAGCCGGACACTGGTGCTTTGGGACGGCATACCGATCAACGATCCGTTTGGTGGGTGGGTGTATTGGGATCGCATCGACCCCAATTACATCAGCGAAGTGGACGTGAGCCGTGGAGCTTCCACCAGTGTCTTCGGCGACCGCGCAATGGGCGGGACTGTTTCCCTGTTCTCGCCAGAGGAGCGGCACCAGTATTTGCAAGCCGACGTGCTGACCGGAAATGAAGGCACGGAAGATGTGGCGGCCGGCTATTCAAACTTGTGGGGGCTGTGGGGCCTGTCGGTTCACTCCCGGGCGCTCGAAACGGATGGATATTACATTACTCCCGAGGACATTCGAGGCAAGGTGGACGATAAAGCCAACGTGCGATTTGCCACTGGAGATGTGCGACTCGATTATCTAGGGCTAACCGACCGGCTCTCGCTGCATTTCGACGTGCTGGCGGAAGAGCGCCACAATGGCACGCTGCTGACCCACAACTCGACAGGTCTCGGCACGCTCGGTCTCACTTACACACATTCCTGGAGCAACGACCAGATCTCGCTTCTCGGTTTTCATACTCAAGAACAATTTCATAGCACGTATTCGAGTATTTCAGCGGATCGCGACCGGGAGGCATTGACGTCCCGCCAGAGGGTGCCGGTACAGGATACGGGCGGCGCCCTCTACTGGCAGCATCATGCGAAACGGTGGAACACCATTGCCGGGGCGGATACTGACGATACGCGCGGCATTAGTAATGACTACTCGTATTCGACGCACCTGCTGACACGAAGCGGCGGAACCCTGCTCGAGCATGGAGCGTTCGGCCAAGCTGACATAACGTTCGGGCCGGCGCGTTTCTTTGCGGGCATTCGACACCAGTTCACCGGACAGCACGGCGAAACGTTCGTGAGTCCAAATGGCGGCGTGGCAGTGGGTCTGAAGAATTTTCGTTTACGAGCCTCCGGATACAAAAGCTTTCGCGCTCCCACGCTCAACGAGCTCTACCGCCCTTTCCGGGTAGGCAATGTGGAGACACTGGCCAATCCCGATCTGGTTCCCGAAGGCCTTGTAGGCGTTGAGGCTGGAGCGGATTGGAATGCCGAGAGTACAAGTTTCTCGTTTACGCTCTTCCGGAACCAGCTCAACAATCTTATAGACAATGCCACGCTCAGTTCCACGCCGAACTTCATCCTCCGCCAACGCGAGAATTTTCCCAGCGCGTTATCGCGCGGAGTCGAAGCGAACATCAACCACCACTGGACGCACTGGACCGCGGAAGCAGGTTATCTCTACGCTGACGCTCGCCTCGCGAGTGGCCAGCGAATTCCCGAAGTGCCGAAACAGCAAGGTACCGCGCAAATCAGCTTCAGCGCAAAGAATACCGTCTTTTCGGGGGGGATTCGCAGTTTCGGCCTGGTGTTCGATGACGACCTGAACCAGTTCAAGCTGCCTGGATATGCCTCGCTTCAGCTTTCGGCCCAGCAGCATCTCACCGACAGGCTTTCTGCCGTCGCGTCCGTTGACAATCTGCTTGACCGCAGTTACCTGGTAGCGTTGACACCATCTCCGAATACGGGCACGCCTCGTTTGTGGCGTGTGGGTCTGCGCTGGAGCGGCTCGATCAAATGAGGCAAGTGGATCAAAGTTCCTCGTACCCTCACTAGGATTGGTTTTGCGGATGTGGCGCGTCCAACAAGCAATATGGATGCCATTGAATTGCCTGAATACGAAGTCGTTGATCTGGAAAATGTCGCTCCCGGAATTTCTGGAGTGCGTATTCTGTTCGTAAATGTTTACGGGATCGCTAACGAGGGCGGTGGATGGACGCTCATTGACAGCGGCCTTTACCTTTCCACCTCAAAGATCAAGAGCTGGGCTGAAGATCACTTCGGCAAAGGGGCCAAGCCGAGCGCGATCATCTTGACTCACGGGCACTTCGACCACGTCGGCACGATCGAAGACTTGCTCAAAGAGTGGAATGTGCCGGTTTACGCACACGCGAGCGAACTTCCTTATTTAAGCGGCGAGATCAAATATCCGCCGCCAGACCCGTCGGTGGGAGGCGGCTTGATGGCGGTCATGTCTCCGCTTTATCCGCGCACGTCGGCTGACATCCGCGGCAGAGTACAAGCGTTGCCTGCGGACGGGTCTGTTCCCACTCTGCCAGGCTGGCGCTGGCTGCACACGCCCGGGCACGCGCCTGGCCACGTATCGTTGTTCCGGGAATCGGATCGCGTGCTGCTACCTGGAGACGCTTTCTGCACGACCGATCAGAATTCGTTTCTGGCTGTGGCCACACAAAAGCCGGAACTGAATGGACCTCCCCAATACTACACACCGGATTGGGATTCCGCTAGGGACTCGGTCCGCAAATTGGCGGCGCTACGTCCGGTGACGATCGCTCCCGGACATGGACAGCCGATATCCGGCGAACAGGTTGCGGACCAGCTCGCACAGCTTGCGTCAAATTTCGATCTCATCGCGAGACCGGAGCACGGCAAGTACGCGCATCCGCAAAGCACCAGCGCCTAACAGCGAACCGCATCAGGGGTGAAAGTGATGAGCCGAAGTGGTCTTTGCGCCACAAGCTAGAATCCCTTCAAGGAGGAAACTGAGCTTGCTCAGCTTTGTTATTGGCGCAATACTAGCAGGTGCGCAGAATGTCACACAGCATTGTCCCAGGATTGCGCTCAATGATTGCGAGAACGGCCATCGGCCCGTTTTTGTCGGCTGGAGCCTTGGTAATGAGAATCATCACCGCTGGTGGTTTGGAGTGGGGCGGTCGTTTTAGCGCGCTAGAACGTGAACGCCGCTCCCAAGGTGAAACGCTGCTGCCGGAATGCGCTGTCCAAGCCTGCTTTGTAAGTGTCGGTCGTGTAGCCTTCTTCCGTGAAGTACTCTCTCGTGTAGCTGTCCGTGACAAACCGCGGATTCTTACTCCAGGTTTCGCGGAAATCTGCACTGAGAGTAATTCGCGGGTGAACGCGATATTTTATTCCGGCGCCATACTCAAGACCGATCGCAAAAACGCCTCCTCCATCGAGAGGTGGGGTGCTGCCGGTATCGAAGGCAGCCAGCAGTAAACCGACGTTCTGGAGGCCGAGCCTAAAAGGACCGGCGGGCTTCTTAAGAGTGGCGTCGGCCAAAGAAGTCATTAGCAAGGCCGGACCACCGGCTATGTAAGGATGCCACCGTGAAGTAGGCCGCCGCAGATTCCAGAGAAGATTGTAGTCGAATTGCCTGGTTACGAGGCCCGCCGTCCCCGTATCATCCTGCGCCGGGGGAGGCTGAGTAAAGATGTTCTCGTATTGATATTTGCCCTTTTCGTAGGTGTAGGTAAATTTGTTCGAGAGCCATTTCCAGGTGTTCAGGGTTAGCGAAATGCCAGCGGTCCAACCCCCCTTGAATATGTTGTCGTACGCGGCTGCATAGCCGCCAGGTCCGTTTATCTGCAAGACGAAGATGTTTACGAACTCCTCCCTAGTAGAGGGGTAATTCAGATATCCGCCCTGTAACCCGATCTCATATCGCGGCGGGTCCCAACGGTGGGCTTCTTCCAACGCCCTCGCTGCTGCCTCCGCCGCTTCTTCTGAAGCAGCTTCCGCGCTCGTTATCTTCTCCGAAGATTGGCGGTCACGCGGCGTGTTGCCAACGCCTTTGAATTGTGTGCCGGACTGATCGGTTTTCCGCCACGCTCCCGTATCTGGTTTTAGCTGATCCTTAGTTGCAAAATACTTCCGCGTCCAAAGGATCCCGGTCACACCCTGATACACCAGATTGCCGCGATACACATCGTTGCGGAGTGTCAGAACAGTGTCGCGAGTCACTCGCTTGAAGCGATTCGATTTCTCGGCCGGCGTATCGGGAGTGGTTCTGGGATTCGTGCAATCGCTGATCCGCATGACGGCGATCGCCCCGTCCGTACGGAGCTTGTCACCGGTCGAATTGTAAGCGTCCTTAGGGGTCCAGGGCCGTGGAACGAGATCCATTGCTTCCACACAACCGGTAAATTCGAGGTCGTTCACTACTTTCGAGCGCTCGTTATCGATGTATTCGTCGATGACATGGATAAACGTTTTTTGCTTGCGGGAAAAGGCGATGCCGATGTCCTGTGTGGACGAAGAGGTGAGCACGGTAGCTCCCTGATACTTCATGAGAGGGTTGAAGACTCGCAGGTGATGCCGCGATGAGAACGTATCCGTGGTCTTGGTCAAAGTAAAAATGGGCGGCCGCTCATCGAGCAGCAGGGTAGACATGGGCGCCTGATTATAGATTTGGTTGCCACCTACCGTCTTAATCGTCATAAAAGTAGAACCTGCTGTGAGCTGTTCGACGGCAATCCAGCCGGCTGCTTTGAACGCGCGCCGCAGTCCATCTGGCGAACCTATAAAGGCGAGATTGGTTAAATCGGAGGGCTTGTTCGTGCCCTTGGTGGCCGTGCGGTATGGCAGATCTCTAACCAACTTGCGCAATGAGTCTTGTTCTGCCTCCGAATCGGGAAATTCGGGAACCTTCCGCTGATAGGTCTTCGATGTAATTAGCGGCCACTTGAACTCGATCAGCATTTCGGTGCCGGCCGGATATAGAATCTCTGGTTCTGCGAATCCCAACGCGGCTGTCGCCGATACGGTGGTAAACAAATATGCCACCGGATCCAAAGCCGCAACGGACGCGATCTTACTCTCAGCCGAATGGCCCGGTGTTCCCGTCGACCTGACGCCCTGAATCTTGCCCTTGTTTGTAACATTTTCCCGCGAGTTCTCCACCCGATAGAGCTGCGTGCGGATCGGTAGAGAACTGCCGTCCGGCAACTTTACAGAGGTGAATTCCGGAGTCAGCGACGCCGTCTCATGTTTCACAGCCCACCCAACTCCATGCGCCTCAACTAGCATTCCGCTTAACTCGCTGCCCTGAGGAATCAGAATGGCGTTATCAATCGTAGCCGGAGAAATGAGAACAGCACTTACCGGTTCCCCTTTCTTCGCGCTTTCTGAGGCCAACGGCTGTGTAAGGCGAATGTTCAAACGGGTGCCCGCCGGAACCCCTTGCACGGGCGCAAGCGACTGCTGGGGCCATTGAGATTGCGAACCGTCCTCTGAGGTAACGATCATCTCCTCGCCGTCGGTGCGCCACTTGCCTTTGCGGAACTCTCCGCCGGTTGCTAAAAGAGCTGTACCGTCCCGGAGGAACTGTAAGCAATGCATCTGGTCAGAGCCTGGCTTCCGCGCCTCGTAAATGGCCGTCATGTCGGTCGCGAGAAGCGATTTGATCGGAAGAGTTTTAGTTCCTACAGAACCGCTGAAAGTCAAGGAGTCTGTATGAAAGGCCGGGGCAGTTGCTCCTTCGAGCAGACCGTGAACTCCATTCAAGCCTGCAACCACAATCGCCGGCTTCCCACCAGCAGCGCCGCTCAAGACAAATGCCCAGCTACCATCGCTTTGCCTCGCTTGTTTCAATTCCGCTGTTGAAAAAGGGACAAGGCCCAGATCGCGCCATTTCCTTGTCGTCCCTTCATAAAATCTCAGATGATATTCTTGCCGCTCTTTTTTCTTATCATTTAGCACGAGAATCAAAGCATTCTGCCCATCCATGATGGGCCATGCCTCGAGAGCGTGCTGCGCGAGGCGTTTCTGTTTTCTATCAATTGTTACAACGGCAACTCCGACATTTTGGCCAGGCTTTTTCTGTACCCGGAGACCAGGAAACGCTGGCTGCTGAGCATATGTAGGGAAAAAAGCGCTTCCCGCCAAAATGAACATAATTCCCAACAGGAGCTTTTGAAAAGTGATTTGCATGCTTGAGTAAGTAATGCCTCCGAAAGGCGAAATGAATCAAGAAATCGAAATCAGGGTGTTAGAGCAGGATAGCAGTATGATTGCGATTTCGTAAGTAAGGAATACAAACGCCGCTCGGATTAGTCTAAGGCGTCAGCAACTCGGTCACTACTTACGATCACGCCAGCAAGGGAGCCTGCATCGGTTCCATACACGGCCCAGCAGGTCACCCTTCGATTACGATCACTGCCAGGGTGGCACCCGCCGGAGACCCATCATCGGAACCCATCGTTGCTCCGGATGCGAGGCACCCGACTAGCGGTGGCTCGGCTCAGAGCGGAAAACAGCCGGAGTAGAAAAGGAGCTTCTGGCAGACCATGATGGATAACGCAGCTTATCAGCGGGATAAACAGAACCGGAAGCTCGAGCCGCGACAGCAAACTGTCCGGTGGATAAGTCGCCCGAACAGTCGCGCGATAAGCAAGACCAGCAAGAGAATCGTGCGGCTTACATCCAGTCGCATTCCTGCATGACGACCATGGGAGCCGAGAAAGCGACTCCACTCTCGGAGGATTGTACTCGAGTAATGGACTCCCCGCACTCGGCCTGCAACATCCAGCAGAACACCTGTGACGAGATCCGGGATGCTACCGTACGCGGTTGCAACGGCCTGGGATCGCAGGCTCCCGACTTCTGCCTTACCCGATATCGTTAACTATACGAACGACGTGAACTGGGCGCGTGCTGCTTGAGTGATACACTATTTTGGACTCAACATTCACTCTTCTGTCGGAGGACTCTTGTTCAAGCTACTCGAAAGTTCAATCGGTCGGCTGCTGAAACGGCTCGTGATCTTATGCGCGACTGTGGCCGCGGTAGTCTGCATTAGCGCGAGGCCCGTTCAGGCGCAATCAGCAGTGTTGCGTTTGGGGAATGTTCAGACTGCGCCCGGCTTGCTCGCCCAAGGCTACGTCATCACGAGTAGTGTAAGTCAAACTGCAACGGCGACCACCATTACTTACAATGTGACACCGCCGCCCGCAAGCGCTTCTCTCCCCGGGAAGACAACCATGGGCCGAATCAATGTCGAGTCTATAATGCCGCCTGGCACTTTTTCAGTGAATGTTACGCTTTCGGTTACCTACACTGGCGTCCTTGACGTGGATACAGGTGGCTCCGTTCTTCCGCTTGTCAACTTTGGGGCTCAATTGGGTGGACCAGGAAGCACGACGCATTTGGTCCCTGCAGGGACGGATCATCTAATTTTCAGTCTAAATCAGGCGACGACGGCCGCTTCGAGTATTACCGTGACTATGAATATCGGCAATCCTACTGGTGCACGAATTGCCTATCTGAACGATTTCAACGGCTATGGACAAAGCGATTATGCGATCTGGAGACCTTCGGCCTCCTCCACCTGGCTTGTCAACTTGCCGGGCAGTACGCCGGCTGCAATCGTCCCATGGGGCGCTTCAGGAGACGTTCCGGTACCGGGTGATTACGATGGGGATGGTCTTAGCGACTATGCCGTCTTTAGGCCAACTACCGGCCAATGGTGGGTTCTGCTTAGCAGCACGGGACAGGCAAGCGTTACCCCGTGGGGTGCGCCCGGCGATCTTCCAGTGGTCGGTGACTTCGACGGGGATGGAAAAACGGACTACGCCATCTTTAGACCGACTACCGGGCAGTGGTATGTTCTGCTCAGCAGTACACATACGGCGATCGTTACGGAATGGGGTGAGGCTGGCGATGTTCCCGTTTCCGGTGACTTCGATGGAGATGGCAAAACGGACTACGCGATCTTCAGGCCAGCTACCGGGCAGTGGTGGGTTCTGCTTAGCAGTACGGGACAGGCAAGCGTTACCGCGTGGGGTGCATCCGGCGACATTCCCGTCGTCGGCGATTATGACCGGGACGGGAAGGCGGATTATGCCATCTGGAGACCAAGTACCGGGCAATGGTGGGTTCTGCTCAGCAGCACCAATGCGCCGACTGTTACCCAGTGGGGCGCGCCCGGCGATATTCCCATGACCGGTGACTTCGATGGAGATGGGAAGACCGATTACGCCATCTGGAGAGAGGCGGAAGGCAACTGGTATGTTTTATTCAGCGGCTCGGGGGAAGGGCGTGTTACGCAATGGGGTGCCTCCGGCGATATACCCATCGGGCAAATACTTACGTCAGCGCTCGTTTTTTGAAAGGCAAGCACACCCTGTTCTTTTACCTGAGTGAGGCTTCCGGGTGACTAGCTCTCCACCAACCCGGAAGACACGCTTCCAGACGATTGCTCAAGAGCCTGCGACATCATAACTTAGGATCACAACGCCACTCGAGTAGGATTTCGAACCGGTGAGCCGCAGATTCGTCTGCGGAAAATTGAAAGGAAAAAGGGGAATGCCTTCGCCGAGCAGCACAGGCTGCAAGGCAAGCGCCACATGATCCACCAACCCGGCCTGCAGAAATGAGCCGATCAGTTCTCCTCCGCCTGCTAGCCAGATATCTTTGCCCGGCAACTGACGGAGCTTGTGCACAAACTCTTGTTTGGCTTCAGAGACAAATTCTACGGCGCCTTCTCCGATACCCGACTTTGTTCGAGAGAAGACGTAATTGTGCATCCTTTCATATGAGGGAATTCCGCTCCTCAGCATGAAATCGTGCATCTTGCGACCGATCAATACAGTGTCAACGGTTTCAAAGAACTCCCTGAATCCGTAATCCTGGTCCATGCGGATCCAGTCATATCCGCCGTCCGTGCGAGCTATGTAGTTATCCAGGCTATTAGCCACGGAAAGCTTGACCTTACGCATGAGAGAATTATGCCACCAGAATCCGGGCGTTTACACGATGATGCAATGTGGTGGCGCTATTTCCAACTCGTCTTCTCCGAAACACCGGCCGTCGCACAACGGACTCCCGGAATTCTCAGAAAACTAGTTTGGCCGCCATTTGCACAAGCCTGGGAGAATCGGCGCTTACGACGTAACCAAACGATGGGGCGCCTATAACTCCGTTCACCGCAGCAGCGCCGAAGAATTGAGCATCGTTGAAAGTGTTGAACGTTTCCAGCCGGAACTGCAGCGATCTGGCTTCGGTAAAGCGCAGGTTTTTTAGAAGGGCGATGTCGAAATTGTCCATGCCGGGGCCGTAAAAGAAGCGGTGCGCCGCGGTTCCCGTCGAGCCTAACGGTGGAATGCTGAATAGCGAAGTATTGAAGTATGGCAGCCCATTGCGCGGATTGCCATTCAAGTTCAGTGGGCCGGGCGCGTAATTTGGTAAGTCCACGCTGTAGTTGTTTACTCCGTTTGGCTCGGTGCCGAGCAGCGAAGTGTCTCGATTGTTGAATAGAGTCACGGGAAAGCCCGTGCTGAAGCGGGTGATACCGGTAAGAGTCCAGCCCGCGGTCCATTGGTTAGCGCGGCGGAACACCTTGTCGATGGGAAGTTCGTAACTATAGCTGCCGACGAAGTTTTGCGCAATATCGAAAGCGGAAGGAGCTCTGCTGAGCTTGTAGTTCAATGGGTTGATCTGCTCGGCGAGACTGGAGGATTGGTCAAGCGACTTACTAAAGGTATAACTCGCCTGTAAGTTGAGAGGGCCACTAGTGTGGCGAAAGGTAGTCTCGAGCGCGTTGTAGGCGGAATTCGCCATGGCGTGCTCAGTGGTTGCACTGGTGAACGCGGAACCGAACGGCCCGCGCGTTCCGTTGTAAACCTGGCCGGACCGGCTGACGTAAACGCCGCTTTCGCCGAAAGGTCCACAAGTGGGAGTGCCCGGCATAACCTCATCCGGTCGACTTAGGCTCAGACAGAGAGCGGGATTCCCAGGATTTTCTTCTAACACCACTAGCAGATGATGACCCTGCGTGCCGACATAGCCGGCGCTCAGAACATTATTTGTGCCGAACTGGCGTTCAAGAGTGAGTGAGTAGCTTTCTCCATAGGGCGTCTTAATGCCCGGATTGAGAGTGGCTCCGAATGGATCGGGTTCATAGCGCGAGAAATTCACGTTGGGATCTGGATTTCGTGCCGTGGTGTTGAGGGGAGGAAACTGCAATGGGTAGGGCTGGCCGTTGCTTTGGCCGCTGGCCGCCGTTACATAGGGCGTGCTGAATAGGGGCGGAGCAGGGCTGGTAAATGAATATCCGTAGGGAATATTAGCGCTGTCGACTCCAATGGACAAACCCTCGATCGCAGTGTAGAAGATGCCGTAGCCAGCCCGCAAACTGACTGACCCCGGCTTACCCAGAATGGTCCCGATAACGCCATCCCCAAAGTCGGGAGCATAGGCCAAGCCAAGGCGCGGAGAAAAGTCGTCGCGAGTGGGCGCAAGCGTGTTGGGAATACCGGAATCGCTCGGGAAGACAAGGCCCTTGGGCGCGGTGGGAAAAACAGTCGACTGCTGACCGAGCGCGAGAGTTTGGATCTGGTTGTACTTCTCCGACCAAGGGTTGATTCTGTCCCAACGCATACCGTAGTTGAGCGTCAGGTTCCTTTGGACACGCCAGCTGTCCTGGATATAGACGCCGGCGTACTTATTCCTTTCGTAGATCGCCTGGCCCTGGCCCTGTGCGAAGTTACTCGGGATGCCAAGCAGGAAATCCGCAAAATCCGACCCGGTTTCCGATCCGAAAAAAGAGAAGCTTCCGTTATAGATAAAATCCGGATTGTCGTTGACCTGAATGGCGTGAAATTCTCCGCCAACCTTCACCGTGTGCGTTCCGAGGACTTTTGAGAACCCGTCGGCCCATTGGTACGTGTTATCGATCTGTGTCAGTCCGGTGATGTTGAGCCCGATGGTGTAGTTATTGAAGACCACGTTCTCGATGCCTTCTATCTTCGAATCGAGCGGCACAATGCCGAGGGTTCCAGCTCCCCTCACGAAGCCCTGCGAGGCCAGGCTGAGGCCTTTCCCTCCCACCGGCTGGCCGAGGGTGTTGGCATCTCTTACGAAGCTCATGCGAAGCTCGTTTACAGCGGATCCGCCGAAGGATTTGGTATCTCCCAAGGTAATGAGCTGAGACCGGCCATCGGAAAGAGCATTGAAACCCGGCACGTTAGCTCCGGCCTGATTGGTGGGATAGGGATTGTCTACTAAGTAAGTGTCGTTGAGATAGTACGCCGAGATGTTGCCCCAGCGCGTCTCCACGTCCAGACGGATGGCGCCTTTATCATCGTTGAGCGTCTCGTTATAGGCGGACGTTGTGAAAAAGTTTTCCGGGGTATTAGGCGCCGGAATGTACTGCAGCAGGCGCTGAGCGGGGACCGACCACGCCTTTCGGGGAAGCTGCGCGCCGGGAAGAACGCATTGCGCGGATGTCGCGCAACCGGGCGTGTAGTAGGGCTCGCCTGGCGTAACCGCATAGCCTAAGCGCTGGGAAAGCAGACTCGCGAAGTTTGGTCCGTTGACAGTTCCAGTGAGAGAGCTGGCGATGCCGGAAAGATCGCCGCTACGGCTACTTAAAGAAGGGACGGGAATCAAGCCGGTATCGATGCCCTGTACGCGGCGGGTACCCTGATAATCCACAAAGAAGAAGGCCTTATCGCGTTTGATTGGGCCGCCCAGCGTCGCGCCGAACTGATTTTGAATGTATCTGGCTCGGGTAGGCGAGAAGAAATTGCGGGCATCCAGATCCGTGTTGCGCATAAATTCGAAAATATCCCCGTGAAGATGATTGACGCCAGACTTGGTGGCGACAACGATCTGGCCGCCGGCGTAGTTGCCGTACTCAGCATTGAAATTGGTGGTGAGGATGCGGAATTCAGCGATCGAATCGAGGTTGGGAATAACTGCCGTTCCCATGTTTACCTCCTCTTCCACATTGCTTCCGTTCAAGATGAAGCCGTTGGCAAATTCGCGCATGCCGTTGATTGAGATGTTGCCGGGATTAAGGTTGCCAGAAGGAGCAATGGAAGTGTTGACTCCGGTCATGGCGACCGAATTCGGTTGGATAGTGGTCTGAGGAGCTACTCCAGGCTGTAGCGCAAGCAAATCTGTGTAGCTGCGGCCGTTCAAGGGAAGCGCTCGCACTTGTTGCCCGGTAATTAGCTGGCCTAATTGCGTGCCGCTGGTCTCGACCTGAGCAGCAGGCTCAGAGACGAAAACAGATTGCTGGCGGGTTCCCAGCATGAGGATGGCGTCGATCTCCAGTGAGCTATCGAGATCGATCACGATGTCGGTCCTCCGATAAGTGGCAAATCCGGGCTGTTGTATGACGATTTCATAGACGCCAACCGGGAGCGAACCAAATGCGTAAAATCCTTGTCCGTTGGATGTCGCTTTCTGCTCGGCGCGGGTTGCGATGTTGCGCGCTGTGATGCTGACTCGAGGAATGGCCGCGCCACTGGGGTCGGTGATCTTGCCCGACACTCGGCCTTGAGCGTTTGCACAGATTGCAAAGTGCGGAGAAAGCAGGATGCAGGTAGTCCAGGCAACCAGGAAGCGACCTGCGACGATTTTAAGCCCCGGGGTAAATAGCATATTCACAATATTCGTGCTACGCAGGCGCGTGCTTCTGTTGTTCGTTGTCAGCATGGCTCTAAGCAGTTTTATAAAGGTAGGCCTTTGGCGCTGTCATCACCAGACGCCCGTGCTGAACCCCTTTGGCGCCAATTAATAGGTCTGCCAGTTTCTTGACCCGCTTCGATGCGCCTTTGACAACGATCACTTCCAGACAAGTGTCATGGTCCAAATGGGCATGTGTGGTGGAGATGATCAAGTCGTGGTTCGCGTGCTGCACATCAGTCAGCTTCTCCTGCAGAAGGCGGACATGATGATCGTAGATCAACGTCACCGTACCGACAACAAAAGCATCCGGAGACTCAACGGCGGCGGTAACCAGGCGATCGCGAATCAGATCGCGAAAGGCTTCGGAACGGTTTGTGTAGCCTTGTTTCGCGATAAAGCGGTCGAAGCGCGCCAAGAGGCCTGAATCGATGGCTACGCCGACGCGGCTGAGTATGCCCATGAGCGCTATTCATTATATGTCTGACGCGTAGCACGTCTTGAAAGAATGTAACACCGCACCTGGCAGGAAATAAGCGTTCGGTTATTTGCGAAATACATTAGTTCCGGCGAGCCGATCGCCAAAGCGGCGGCCGGTGGCAAGTAAGGTAATTGCCTCGATACCGAAGATCACCGCTGCGACGACGAATTCGAAAACGATGCCGATCAAAGGGATCATGCCAAGGAAACCGGGGATAGCGAGCGGCAGGTTGCGAAGAACGCGCTGAGAAGTGCTGGCGGGAACGCCGTTTTCGCTTGCGACGAAGCTGCCCAGCACGGATTTGCCGAGGCTGGCGCCACCGACATCGCGCAGAAGCCAGTAACAAGCGTGGATCAAGCCATATAGCATCCAGCCGATGATAGGCAAGAAATGAAGCAGGGAAAGGAAAAGTAGTGGAACGATATCGATGAGGAAACCGAGCACGCGGCGGCCTTTATCTTCGGGGTGGGCCCAGGCGGCAACAGCGGCAGGGGCTGTGGCAAAGGGCGGCTGCGGAGATTGGTATGTGAAAGTTTCCGGCCCGGTTGAAGCTGCGGTAGTCGGAACCAGATTCGTGCCGCAATTAGGGCAAAACGCGGCAGTATCGGCTGTGGAGGTGCCGCAGTTCGGACAATACATATTTCATCCTCCCTTTGAGCTGCAAAACTAAGTACATCATATGCTGACCACGTTCGGCCACTATAATGAAGCGTGTTGCGGGCAGGTGCGTTTTTGTTTGTTTTGCTCTGCTGCACGATTGCGGCTGTCGGTCAAACATCAGAGGTGCAGCAGCTTGAGAGCTCCGCAAGACAGGCGCTCGCGGCGAAAGATGCAAATAGCGCGCTGGCGGATTACGAAAAGATGGGGCAACTAGAGCCCCGCTCTGCAGCTTATCAGGATGAGATTGGTTTCTTGCTCGCAGCGACGAACCGGGCGGCAGAGGCGATCCCGCATTTCGAGAAAGCTACGCAGCTCGATCCGAGACTCGCTCAGGCGTGGTTTCATCTGGGCGTCGCGCAATGGCTCAGCGGAGAGCGGAGCGACGCGATTGCGAGCTTACGGAAGACCGTAGCGCTGGCGCCAAATGAGGGCGACTATCGCTTCCGGCTCGGTTCCGCCTATGTAGACTCGGGGCGCGATGCTGAAGGAATTGCCGAGCTGACGCGGGCTGCAAAGCTGCTGCCCAACAGAGCTCCGGTGTGGGAGAGTTTGGGCGATGCGTGTCAGAGGCAGAAGCGTTTCGGCGAAGCGCGGAGGGCTTACCGGCAAGCCCTGGCGCTCGATCCGGGCAATAACTCCGTGCGGAATAGTTATGCGACAGCGCTGGTGAATTCAGGCGATCCGACGGGGGGCCTGGCAGAGTTTCGGAAGATACTGACGAAAGATCCGAGTAACTACCACGTGCAGGTGAACGTAGGCTATGCCTACATCGGAGCCGGCGATTATAAGGATGCGATCAAAGAGCTTGCGCAAGTGGTGCACGTGCATCCGGAAGCAGCGGACGCGCACTACGATTTGGGCGTCGCCTACAAGCAGACCGATGATTTAGCTCATGCACGGACAGAGCTAGAGCAGACGGTGAAACTGGATCCATCGCTCGCGGAGGCACATTACATTCTGGGACTAGTTTATGTGGATGCGAGCGAGCCGGAAAAAGCGGTCGAGCAGTTTCGAGCTGCGGTGACCCAGCGGCCGCGCTACTCCGATGCGTGGTTCGAGCTGGGGACGATGCTGAAGCAGCAAGGCGATATGGACGGAGCGATCGATGCCATGCGGCACTCGGTGGCATTAGATGCGACGGACGCAGGGGCATTCAATACACTGGGTTTGATGTTGCGGCGCAAAGGTGACACAGCTGGAGCCAAGCAGGCGTTCGATAAAGCAGCGGAGCTACGGGCGAATGAAGCGCAGGCGAAGGAACGATCGTTGCGACAGGGTATGGCGCGGGCGAGCAGCATTCAGTAGCAAAACAGATCGCCACCGATAAACGCAGATTCAGAGTTAGAAGAGGTTGCCGGAGACGTGGTCGGCTACGCCGCGGGCTTGTTCGCGTAGAGGCGCAAGGGGCGCTGAAGGCCTATTCGCGCTAACCCGGACGAGGAAAGCACGCTCGCGCACGCGGCTGAGGACTTGGGCGGAGACTTGGGACCCGTTCGTGAGATCGCAAGCAACGGCCTGATTTCCAATTCCGCGAATCGGTATGGCTTTCGGGCCGCATTGGGCCAGCCAGGACTTAAAGTCAACTGTGTTGGTAACTTCGATGCGAAGCGTGTAACTAACGGACCCCTGTCGAGTGAACTCGCAGGCGCTCTGAGTTACGGTTGCCTTGACTGGACCACCCAAAACCCCAGCGGCCGTGGCGGAGTTAAACCAGGGGCAGATTTGTTCGGCGCGGCCAAGAGTCGCTACCGCCAACGCCAAACATAAGATTCGCATTAAACCGACTTACTGGCAGGCTTCAGTTCTTCTGATTTCAGAATCTTGCCACCCTCCTCAATGATGTACAGGCGGTTAACAGCAAGGTCTTTCAGTTGATCGATCTGTCCACTTAGCCAGCGGAGCTCGACTAGATCTACTTTGGTGGCTTGCTCGAGCCCAAAGTGCATACGCCGGTCATTTTGAGAAAAGTAACTGCCTCCACTGCGAAGCTCGTCGATTTGCGTGAGAGGCTTTGGCGCATCGGGCTTGGTTTTCGCGATCACGCTCACTCGCGTGCCGATACCGGAGCGATTAGACTTCATGCCGACTAACTGAATTTTGATCCAGTTACGTTTGAGTGTGGAATCGCAACGCAGCATCTGGGGAAGCGCGTTTACGCAGTTCACCGCGATGTCGATATCGCCGTCGTTGTCCCAGTCACCGAACGCGCAACCGCGGGCCGGGGCGCTTTCGAGAATGCCAGGGCCACCTTTATCGGTCACTTCTTCGAAACGGCCGTTCTGCAGGTTCCGGTAGAGATACTTATGTTCGGCATACTTGAGGTCGGTGTTCGACTTGTCGACCTCCGGATAGACGTGACCGTTGGACATAAGAATGTCGAGCCAGCCGTCATTATCCATATCAAAGAAACCGACGCCCCAACCGAGCAGGCGAGTATTGACGCCGAGGCCGCTCGGGTAAGTGCGATCTTCGAACGAGCCGTCGCCGAGATTGGTGTAGAGCGAGTCCGTGTCGCCGGCGAAATTGGTCTTTGCGATATCGAAGTTTCCATCGCGGTTGTAATCGCCGATTGAGACGCCCATGCCGGCCTGCGGCTTGCCCTCGGGGGAAAGAGCTGCGCCCGATTCTATGGCAACGTCTTTGAACGTGCCGTCTTTTTGATTCTGGTATAGGGTGGCAGTGCTCGAGTCGTTGGCGACGTAGATATCGGGCCAGCCATCGTTATCGAGATCGGAAGCAGCCACGCTCAGGCCGTACGTTCCGCGGGTGTTCCAAATACCGGCTTTCTCGCTGACATCGCTGAACGTGCCGTCGCCATTGTTGTGATACAGGATGTTTTTGCCGCCAGGCAGTCCCGGAGGACCGCACGCGACCAACAATCCTTTGTAAGTGCACGGGCCGGCTTCGGGCGGCGGCGCGGTTTTCAAATCGAAGTCGACGTAATTGGCGACAAACAAGTCAAGATGCCCGTCGCGATCGTAATCGACAAACGTGCAGCCCGTGTTCCAGCGAGTTTTCGGGCCAGGTTGAAGCAGCTTCGCTTCTTGAGTAACATCCGTGAACGTGCCGTTACCGTTATTGCGGTAAAGCGCATTTTGGCCGTAGTAAGTGACAAAAAGGTCGTCGTTGCCATCGTTGTTGTAATCGCCAACGCAGCAGCCCTGACCCCAGCCGGTCCGATTTTCGAGGCCAGAACCGTTGGTAACGTCGATAAACGTCCCGTCGCGGTTATTTTTGAATAGATGACAATGCGGTTTGTCGCCGGTTGGGAAACCCTCGAGACGCCACCCATTCACAAGGAAGATGTCGATCCAGCCGTCGTTATCATAATCGTAGAAGGCGAGACCGCAGCCGGTGGTTTCGAGGAGAAATTTGTTTTTGCGCTCACCGCCGTAGATGGTCTTGACGGTCAAGCCGGACTCTTTGACGACATCGACGAAGCTGACACCGAGTGGAGTGCCCTCGATGGGAGACCTCGGGCCCTTCGGCGCAGGCCTAGGCTTGGCGTCATAACTGCGCTCGATGGGCCCGGGTAATTTGACCTGCTGGCGCGCGAAAGGCGCAGCCATCGCGAGTACGCCCTCAAAGGGCAGCACCAGCGCAGCGCGGCTGATTGAACAAAGAAAACGCCGCCGGTTCTTGTCTAGCATAAGATCTAGTGCTGTTGTCCGTGGGCCGCGGCATCCGTGACTGGCGGTTCCTTGTGCATGTGCCAAGGAACGCTCTCGGTAGAGATTTCTGGATGCTTGCGAAGAAAATCAAGCGAGTAAGTGGGAGCTCCGGGATCGATTTGTTTGGTCGCGAACAACGCGGCTTGCTCGGCGGCTTTCTCCTTTCGGCCCATGCGACGGTAGAGGAGCGAAAGGTTATAATGCGCTGCGACATCGTCCGGATCGATTGACTGCAGGGTTTCGAACTGCTTCACGGCTTCCTCGTATTGATGCTGCTGGTAATAGGAAATTCCAAGCTCGCGGCGCGCATCGCGTGATTGGGGATACTGCTCCACGACCATTTGCAGATCGGCGATTTCGGCATCGGGATTGGCCGAGCGTCGCTCAACCAACGCCAGGTAATAGAAAGCCCGCGCGTTATTCGGGCTCAACTTTAACGCGTTTTCAAGACTCGCTCGCGCCGAACTGTACTTCTCCCATTCGATGTAAGTCAATCCGATGTTGATAAATCCGTCGGGATAATCGGGTCGGAGTTTCACGACCTCACTAAAGGCCTGAATGGCGTCGGCGTATTGAAGTTGATCGAGGTAAGCAATACCGAGATTATTCCAGCGCATCCAATCTGGGTTGTCCTTCGGGGCGGGGGCGACCGTGGAATTCTTGCCCAGTTTCAGGGTGCGGGTGCGCGAGGCGAGTTCGATGACTGGATAGGGGGGGTGATCCGGGCCGAAGACATTGTTCAAATAACTCTGCCGGAGGTGGCGGTAATTGACCCGAGCTGTAACCGTTAATGGACCGTTCGCGTCGCGTGGAACGGTGAAATCGTAACGGACTAGCGCAGAACGGCCGGCTTGAATCGTATTGTCGTAGGCCATGGAATGAATGGTCCAGACTTTGTGGTTATCCACAAATTCGCCGTCCATGCTGACAGGGCGATTGGTAAAACTGTGGGCGCGCTGATCGATTATGCCATCCGGTTGGATAAATCCGCTGTGATATATTTCCCTGCCCTTCCCATCCGTCACTGCGAATTCGACGCGTGTTTCATAGAGGTCGCGGACTTCAGGAATCAGTGAGTGTCCGATATTTTTGTTCTGGATGACGACCATCATCTGCACATGTTGACCCGCCGCTAGTTTAAAGGGCACCGAGCCTAAGGGCGCGATCATACTGTCTCCGCCATCTTTTTTAATGGCGAATAAGTCAATGTTCAGGTAGTTGCCGGACTTGAGAAATTCGATAGTCTTTTCGAGTTGCTGATCGAAGCCGTAGTAGTAAGGGACTGCGGTATTGCCGGCCGGCCAGCGATGCGAGGCAAAAGCGCCGTTTTTTGCGCCGTACTCGAGGAGGGTAGCCGGTTCGCGTTTCATGTGGCAGCTCTGGCAAGTAGTGAAATCAGCGGAATAAAAGGTTAAGGGATTGCGTTTCGAGAATTTTGAATTCTGCCACTCGTCATAAGACGTGAAAGCGCGAATCCATTTGTAGTCGTTCAGCTCGTGAGGCAGATTGGCCTTATGGCAAGCCGCGCAGAATTCGGGCTGCCGGTAGAAACTTTTCATGACGGCTTTCGAGTGCCGGTCCGGATGGCGGATGATGTCCGCGTAGGGAACTTCGCCGGGAATGCGGTTGCCGTTCTCGTCCGTCATCACAGCCGGAACGCCCATGACGAAACTGCCGTTGCCTAGAGTAGATTGCAGCCCCTGAATCGAGTGGCAAGTGGTGCAAGTTAGGCCGTCGAGATCGAAGCGGCGGTCGACGTTAGAACCCTGAGTTAAAGCGCCACTCAAGACTCCGATCGGGTTGTGGCAACTATCGCAATGACGCGTGTACTCGATGCCCTTGGTATGCGCGAGAATGTTGACGCTCGTGCGATAGAACGGCGTTCGAAAAGAGTTGGAGTGGAGGGATTCGCGCCATTGAATGTATGCCTCTTCGTGGCAGTGAGCGCAATACTGAGCGGTGGGGAAAGCGCCTGGCCGAATGAAGCCGTTGCCTACAAAGGCTGCGTTACCGGGTGCCGAGATCTTGTCTTTGCCAAAGGGATAATTGTAAGTCTCACGAATGTTCTGCGAGTAGGCGTCGTGACTGGCCGTATCACTTGAGGGAGATTGGGATTGTGCGGATAGCGTACGCAGGAGTGCGAATGAACACACGCCTGACAATGCCAAGAGCAGGACTCGCCGTCCTGTTTCGAACCCCATTCAGCACTAGCCTCGATCTCTTATTGTCTCATCTTCAGATAGAGTGAAGTTGTGACCGCGGTGGAGGCTTACGAACTGACGACCCAAGGAGGTGCGACGGATTTCGCCCGGTGATCAAAGCCTGCGAATCGTTCGGCCCTATTGCTTGATCGGCGGCTTGGAGGTCAACTGCTATGTCGAGCCGGTGTACACGCTCGACGCCCATATGTCCTCATAGCTTCGAGTCTTTCCAAACTAGACCTATATCTGCGGGAGCAACGCTTCAAAACCGAAGAACATCCGTATTCGTTGCACGCGTTCACGCCCGAAAGCAAACTCCGCATTCAATTTACTACTGACGAGAGATACCAGCCCTTCCTCGCGAGGGCTGAAGCGGAGGTTCTGGGAATTCGCGTGAAAGTCGCGAGCCTGGCGGACGTGACGCAGGGAACGCTTTGGGCCTACCAAGATCCGAGGCGACGTTTGAGATAAGCGCAAGAAGGACGAGCTCGATTTGATTCGGCTTGCGGAAGCGTATTCTGCACTTAAGTCTCTGTATCCTGACGAGCTAAGAGAGCAAATCAAGCGGGGCTGATGCAATCGAGCTTCAGGTTTAATGAGTGGCCTCCAGGGCGAGCACGGCATAACCCGTCGCTGCGTCCGTCATGAATCGTCCGACATCGCTTCTAAGTTCTCGCCTCTTGTTGAGCGAATAGGCGCGCCACGAACCGTCTTCTTTGTCCTGATGAGTCTCGAGCCAGGTGCGCCCTAAATTGCTAGCATCCTGGGATTGGCGAACGTGCGTTTGCTCCAGGGCCAGTGTTACTAAGCCTGTGGCGTATCCATCGCTTTCCTTCTCTTGCGGCGTGTGGTCCGAGCGGGTCCAGGTTCCTAAGCTAGCCAGGCTCCAGCCTCCGTCCGGCTGTTGCTGTTTGACGATGGCATCGACTAGATGATGCTTCTCTTTATTCGAAAGCAGTCCTGGCAGCCTGGCCGACGCCCAAAGAAGTACAACGCGATTCAACAGGGGTTGTGAGGCGTACTCGCGCTTCAAATAAGATCGAAGCAACTGCAGATTTGCCCGAATCGCGGGATCGCGTCGGTAATGCTCAGGAGCCCATGCCACAGCCAGCGCCATGAAGGTGGCGCCTTGATATTGGGATTCGCTCGATTCCCACGGCGCGAGATGAAAAACCTGCCACTCCCAGGCTCCGGCGTGATCGCCAGACTGTATCTGCAGGGCCCACGCCGCATTAAAAGCGGTTCCCGTGATCGGATCGAGATGTTTCTTCTCTGTATCGTTGCTCGCGAGGACCAGAGCGTTGAGAACTGCTTCCGTTGAGCGAGACTCTTTGGACTTGCCTGGACCCGATCGGGCATCCAAGTAATAGGGTTGCACCTCTGCCCATAAAGAGACTCGTTTCTGCACATTCTGAAGTACCGTGCGTTCCGGCGCAGGTTGATTCTTTTCATCCAGAGCGATGCTTAGCTTGGGGCGCGAGAGCGCGTAGGGCAATATCGTGTGGCACGAGACGCAAACGGTCTGGTGATCGCGCTGCGATGGCGCCCAACTCTCCCACCAGGCAGCACGATAATCGAGGTATTTGGCGGCCGCGGCGGGACTCCACTGGGTCGTTTCAGGAGAACCGGCCACGAGTTTCTCCGCCGCTACGGCAGGATTTCCGTGCAGGACGTAAGCAACCAAGGGCACAAGTAGCAGGCGGCGCTTCATTTGGCTAAGCTAACTTGACTATCTCACCACGAAAGCCGGTGAAACTCCAACCGTGTGCCTGAATAAGCGGCAGCTCGTTGAAGCTTGCGAGTTGGTCTTGAAGAATGCTGATGGCTACTCGCTCGCCGAGCAGAAGAGATTGGTTGTAATCCGATCGCCAGTGTACAGCAGCGTGGTTTCGGCCCCAGCGCGATATTGGCCGCCAACTTATCCACTTCGCCTACGGTGAGTGTATCGGGGCCGTCGTAGTCCATTAAGCTCAGACCATCTTGGCTAGGCACTACTGGATTTTCGATCTCCCAAGATTCGTCGAATAAGGCTTTGAGAACCGTCGTGCAGGCGCCCGCAACCGTTCCATGGCCTTGCGCACAGGAGGGATGTTGCGGGCAGCCTTCCGGGAACGCATGCGGCAAAAGATAGCTGTCGTGCGCGAGAAGCAGCGCTCAACAGCTCTCGAATCGAGAATCGCGGGCGATAGCGTGGCTTCCTGTTTGACACCCTTGAGTGCATTGTGGTACCAGACCCCCGTAAGCTTCGGGGTGCAGATGACGATGTACGAACCATTTCTGGAACCAGACCGCTTTGAGTGCTCGAGTGGCTACTTCGGCAACCATCGCTTTTATGTGCGGCGAGCCGAAAGTGCCGAAGCCTCTCTGCGTTTTCGAATTCACGTAGGAGTTCCGGGGTTGAGCGGTGCATTGCTATGGATCAGATACAAGCAGGCGTTCAGATAGGCTTCGAAAAGGACGTCGATGTGAACGTATTGAGAAATGTCCCGGCCTGAGCGTACATAGCGGCGGACGGGGTCGATGCGGTTGGGAGCCGTGGAGGGTGTTTTCCAAGCGGCCGCGAGATCGCCCACGTTACTTTGACAATCGAGCCAGGATGGAAAATTAGTCATCCAGTCGACTCCGCCGCTAGAGAGCGGGAGGAGAGTCTGGAAGCGTTGTACGATTTCAGCGGCGCCGAATTCGAGAGTTTGATAGAGAAACTGAGAAAGGTAGGGGCCCTTCAAATCGCCTTCCGTGAAGCCGCGAAAGAGAGACTGGGAACGTACTGGCTCGTGAACGCCGTCAAGGCGCCGGCTGAAGCTGGGGAGACTCGTGAGCTCGTTTTCGGCCTCCGTCGCGAGCTCATCAGTCGGACAATCCACGAAATGGACATCTCGCATGAGCGCCATCCAGTAGAGCTCGATGGCCTCGGCTGCTTTCACATCGCTCGCGAGTGCATGGACCGGAACGGGAATCTTTGTTTCATTTCGCGCTGCGGCGATGCGGATTCGTTCCGCTGTTTCGGCGCGCTGAGTGGGTTAGCCGGTTGAATCAGGGTGTGGTATTTCAATGAGGATCTTAGCGCGCCACTGCTAGACATCCGTGCGTGCGGACGGGTCTGCTGTAACGTCGCGTATCGCCGGGCCGATGGTTGGTTTCATTCTGCGCTTTTCGCAGAAGTCGGGGATGGAAACCTGACGCATAGGTTCGATGGCCAGTACGGGGCCGAAGAGGCCAATCACGTTGATGAGCACAGTGCACGCGAACAGTTGTGTGCCGACCGCTAGCCAGGGATATTGAGTGAAGACTACGCCAAAAAGGATTAGCAGGGCCGCAGCGCCGTGCAGCAACGCTAGCAAACGGCGGCTGGCGATCGAGTAGGGTCCGGGATGACGCGAGAGAAGCAACCTGGCGAGCACGAGGAGAACCAGCGCCAGCAAAGACCATTTCATCAAGGAAGGAATGTAGGGCCTGATCTCGCGGCCCGCGAGAGCGCCGAACTTCAAGCAATTCTCGAGATAGTCGAGGAGGGCTGTCGAGCCGGCGAGTATCATCAGCGCGCTTCTCTCGAAGCTGGCCGGGTGGTACGTAAGTCCGAACAGGATGAGATAGCCAGCATAGAGCGGGATGAAAAAGCAATCGAGAATCGTGTTCAGCAAAAGGGCACCGAGGGCTTTGCTGCTCTTTTGCGGATCGGGATTTCCAGGGTCGTTGCGCTGAAACACGGCGTCGAGATCGGACGAATTGCGAGCCAGTTCGAGCGCCAGCACAGGGGAATCGATATTGTGATGAAAGCGGTGTTGGAAGGAATAGGGAGCCGGCCACATAGTAAAGGCAACCGTCATCCAAACAGACCAGATGACGGCGAGCAGAGCGACACTTCCGCACCAGAGCGCGAGCGGGCTTTCGGCTTTACTGAGTCTTCTGAGCAGCCACCGGCGCGCCGGTGAGAAATTGCCCGACGGACCAGAGGGCTCCATTGGGATCGTCATGCGCGAAATCCTCCCACGTATCGTTTATGCACTGCTTTTGATTCTGAGTGAGTTTCCAGGAAAGCGGCTGGTCGGCACAGTCGATGTGATTCTGTTTCGATTGGGTCAGCGGCTTCGTTTTTTCCAACGCAAGACGCGCGGGGCTCAAGGCCTGTCCTCCTGAAGCAGCGATGCAGGCGTCGAATGCCTTGCTCGTATCTGCATTGCCGCTGTAGTTCAATCCGCAGTAAGGAATCATCACGGTCCTGATGATGGGTCCGTGTTTAGAAAGAGCCGAGTTTTGAATGAACAGATTGAGCTCGTTTTGATCGCGATGCACGGGCGCATTGTTCCACATACGGAGTAGCGCGGTGATAGGGGCGAATAGCTGGAAGCCCCAACCATCTTTGGAGGCTTGCGCCAAGATATCGGGATTGAAATGCCGAATCTGGAGAACCAGAACTTCAGGTATCTCTTTGATAAGAGCGGGATCTTGCTGATAGGCGGAACTCAGCCAACCGATCAGAGCGTCGATGCCGAGATTGTCATAGTAGCCGCCGTCGACAAAATGGAAGTCGCCGACATAAGGCGTGTTCAGGTTCGGGCGTGAAGCAGGCGCAACGTAAGGAAAAGAGGCAGACAGGCGAGCGGCGGTATTGACGCGAACGTCGAAGGGCTTGCCCACGTGCGGATATAAGTCGTAGAAATTCGTGATGCCGCGAGGATCATTCTTGAAGGGGAAGCGATTGGTGGAAAAGACCACATGCTCACCGCGCTCGACCAGCATGGAGTTGAAGATCAGCGCGGGAAGCTTGGTTCCTCGCATGGCCCAATCGGAAAGATAGGTGTCGTTGGAGGCAGGATCGGGCGAGGTTCCCGAATTCTGGCCGACACAGCGCGGCTTCGGGCGAACCCTGCAGGAGAAGCAAGCCGGCTCTGGGCTGAGGCCGTTGATAACGGCCCATTTTTGTTCGAGCGCCCAGCCACGATCGATCTCGGGATGGGGACGAAAGAGTGGGAAAACGGCGCGCCAGAAATCGGGGCTGGTCCAGCCCCAGGCTACTTCATCGATACCGGAGGCTTGGGCGTTTTCGGCCGTACAGCTTCGATCGACGTTACCGGCGAAACTGGCTGCGTAGATCATGGAACCGAGCGAACCGCCAGAGACGGAACTGATGAGCGCCACCGATTGGCGAAAGCCATTCGCGCCGTTGATGTCCTGAAATCGCGTATCGAGCTCTTGAAGCACTTTCGCCGTCCAGGCCGCGGCTTGAATGCCGCCGCCGGGCGTAGCGACTACGATCAAGCGCCGATGCTTGGAGTCGTTCGCGCGCTCGGCGAGATAGTGGGCTGGCGTAAGATAATCCTCCACGTTGACGGCTGCGAGCTTCTTCACCGAATCCGATGTTTCGACGCGAAAAAAGTGGTCCGACTGAGGGACAGAGACCGTGAGCGAAGCGAGAACGAGAATGCTCATCAGTAGCGGGAAACGGAACCTATCGCAGAAGAAAGTGAGGGCCGATAAGCACCAGCAAGCGACGATGAGGAAGAGCAGGACGTAGGCAAGCGCCGGCACGGCGGCGGGAGCGGCCGAAATGGCGGCCTTATCAAAGCCGACAATGACGTAAGCGATAAAGGCGAGCAGCGCCAGCGTGAGCGCGAAGACGTGACCCGAACGGAGCTTGAGACGTCCTCCCTCGGGTGATGAAATGAACATCAAGTAGCCCTGGCTGGCGCCTTCGAAGATCTGATAGGGCCACTGACTGAGTGAGCTGAAGCCGAATTTAATATGCCGCACAAAAATCGCAGGCGGAGATTTCGAGTCGGGCGGAGGCCAGCAATAGAGCGCATCGAACTGCTTTTCGAGCCATGCCCAGCGGTAAGCGGGAAACACCAGGAAAGGCGGAGGATGGCTGGTGACGCTGGAATCGGTGAGCGCGAGTTGAACGATTTTGGCCAGCAGCGCCATTAGCAGGGCAGCAGAGAAGGCGAGAAGCGCCGCGCTGGTACTGAGCCAGACCTTGTCAACGCCAGTACGGGCGATGACCGTGGCGACCAGTATGCAGCCGGCTAGGGTTCCGATGATAAAGGTGAGCCCGGGGCGCCTTTGCGCCATTTCGAAGCGGGGCGTTGCGTCGGCACCGTCCGCAGCGACGGGTTCGTCGCTGAAGCGCAAAGTGCCGTAGTGCAGAGTGAGATTGAGGGTTGTGATAGCAGTAAAGGCGAGCAAAAAAGCTGCGAACGACAAGGCGAAAACGTTGTACCAGACCGCTCCCGAATCGTTCTGCGCGTCGAAGAGATTGCCGAGCAGGGCGCTGGCGCTCGTCAACTGAGAGACGGGGCCCAAAGCAGCGAGAACCAGGAGCGTGAGCAGGGGCACGCGGAGTAAGAAGCACAAGCGAAAGCTTCGCCCCACTAACGACCAGTTCATGGGATCTCAGTTCACTCGCACGTTATCAAAAAAGACAGCGATACAAAGTTTTACCACTCTGGCTACATCTGAGCAAGTACGAAGCAATCCGGGACTATGCGTCTACTGCTGTCTTGGACGAGGTACGGGATGACCTGAACGGCACTCGCAAACGCAGAACACGTTCGCGCGCGCGTTCTTCCTCCAGATTTTTCGTGCGTGCCCGCAGGAGGTCATCGAGCGAAATCATGCCGACGAGTTGACGGTCCACTTCTGACTGGACGACCGGCATGCGCGTGAAGCCAGTCTCCACCATGCGATAGACCACTACTCGCAAGGGTTCGTCAGGATAGGCCACAATTGATTTTCCTTGCTCGATTTCATGAAGGCTCTGTCCGATCCGCGCTGTCAGTGGCGCTGTGGACAATTTCTCCAGGTGTTTTCTGGTGACCACGCCTAGCAATCGCCGGTTCTGATCGATGATGGGGAAGAGATGCTGGCCGTGGGGCCGCTGTCCGGGACGAATTAGTTCCTGCACTTCGTGAATGGTGGCTTCGGCGGGGAACGCCACGATAGTAGTGCGCATCACTTCCCGAACAAATAGAATTTCAAGCGGATCGATCGCGTATTCCCGGCTCAAATGGTAACCGCGCCGCGAAATCTTCTCGGTCAAAATCGAGCGCTTCAAGGTGAGCACGGTGAAGGCGTGCGCCAAAAAGCAAGCGACCGCTAAGGGAAGGAGGATGTTCAAGTCATGAGTGAGCTCGATGGCAAAGACGATGCCGGTAAAGGGCGAGCGCATGGTTCCACCAAGGATCGCGCCCATGCTTACCAGGGGCCAGAAGCCTTGCCCGAAGTGAGGCAAGAACATTCCCGCGACGCCGCCCAGCGCAGCCCCCATCATGAGCAGGGGCGCGAGCACGCCACCTGAGGTGCCGGATCCGAGCGAGATCATCCATATGGCTGATTTGACGAGTAGCACTCCGAGAATAAATTTGAAAGCGACATTGCCGCGAAGCAGCAGCCCTATGGTGTCGTAACCGACGCCCAAAGCCTGGGGGAAAATGAGGCCGCCGATACCGACGAATACGCCGCCTATTGCTGGCCACCACATCCAGTGGATCGGCAGCTTTTCGAATAAATCTTCCGCCGCGTATACGCCAACAGTGAGCAAGGCGGAAAGCGCGCCAGCGGCGAGCCCGATGATGACGCAGCCAAGTAGACCTTCGGGTCCGATAAAGGCCGGGTGAGGCGGTACCGGGAAAAGTGGACCGAGCCCGAGGATATAACGGCGAGCCGCGCCCGCAGTGACGCTTGCCAGAGCGACAGGGATGACACTGCGCGGCTTCCATTCGAACAGCAATAGTTCAACAGCCAGCAAAATAGCGGACAGAGGCGCGGCAAAGGTCGCCGACATGCCGGCGGCTGCGCCCGCAACCAACAGGGTCTTGCGTTCGGCGCTAGTCAGATGAAAGAGTTGAGCGATAAGCGAACCGAACGCACCACCGGTCATGATGATGGGGCCTTCAGCACCAAAGGGGCCGCCCGAGCCGATGGAAATAGCGGCGGAGACCGGCTTCAAGATCGCCAACTTCGGATGAACACGGCTGCCGTTCATCAGGATGGATTCGATAGCTTCGGGAATGCCATGACCGCGGATGCGTTCCGAGCCATAGCGGGCCATGAGGCCGATAATGAGACCACCGACGACAGGGATGGCTATCGCAAAGATTCCAAGATGATTGCCGGCGGGCGAGGTGAGCGCGGTATCGATGCGGCCGTAGTAAAACATGTTGGTGAACAATCCAATGAGCCGCAAGAGCAGCCAAGCGACCAGCGATGCAATAAATCCGATAACGACGGCCAGAAGCGAAATCGGAATTACGCGAGCAGTCGTGGTGAAATCTCCGAGCTGCTGGCCGCGTTTATTCTTTTGTTTGAGACTAATGTGGCTTTTGCTCATATCGATCTGGGGCGCCGGTTTACCCTTTGGTGAATGGATTGATGCACGATAACCTGTAAGGCTTCGGAAAGCGCGGGCGCCTGTTTTTTTAACTCTTCCCAGTGCAGAATTGAGAGTCTCTGCAGCAACTCTTCGCCTGCACGGGTCAGCTTGATCAGCGCCTCGCGACGGTCCGGCTCACTGTGACGACGTGTGACCACGCCGCGTTCCACCATTCGGTCGATCAATTCCACCGTGCTGTGATGCCGCAACCCGAGGCGGGCGGAAATAACGGTGATGGTCGGCCGCAGTCCAGGGGGCAGACCTTTTACCGTGAGCAGGAGCTGATGTTGCTGCGGTTCAAAGCCATGATCGCGGGCGGCCTGCTCGCTGAAATGGAGAAACTGACGAATCGAATAACGCAATTCCGCGAGCTGGCGGTAGGCGGCGAGGGGAAAAGGGGCATCAGTCGAAGGCTCGGAGGCAGGCAAGATAAATATCGTATCACGATACAAAGTGGCGAATCAAATCCGAATTGAAGAGACCTGTTAACAGTCTGATTCCATCGAGGCGTCCTTCTATTAGGAAGGACATTTTCAATGACTTTTGTCAGCAGGACAAGTTCCCGTCGTCGCTTTTTTAAAAACGCGACATGAATGGGGGTAGCAATCGGCGGCTTGGCCTTTACGGCTGACGGACGCGGCGAACAGGACGCATTGGACTCTCTCCCGAAAAAGGGTTTGGGAACGGGCCAGGATTAACGGTTTGGTGATGATTCACCGTCCTGCACCGTCTGTTCTCTCGAGTGGCGCTGAGATCATTCGTACGAATGAGCCCGGCAAGCGGCTCGTCATCGAAGGACAGGTATTTACGCCCGATAGCACAAGAGCCGCTGAGGGCATCACAGTTTACGCCTACAACACGGATGCTGAAGGCTATTACGGCGAGGACCACAAAGACTATCCTCCTCGGCTGTTCGGTTGGATGAAAACCGATGTCGAAGGTCGTTTTGAGCTGCACACGATTCTTCCCGGCCACTATCCCGGGATGCACGTGCCGGCGCACGTTCATTTCACGGCGTGGGGCGAAAGCTATCCTCCCCAATGGGTGGAGGAATTGCGCTTCGAAGGTGACCAATACATCACGCAGGAGAAGCTGGCAGAGGTCTCGGGAAAGAGCGAGTTCAGTTTGATTCGACCGCTCACGCACACAGAAGACGGAGTGCTCCATTCCCGCTACAAATTCCGGCTCCAGAGCGAGACCAATTTCCAGTAAGAGTGGACGGGACGCGCTCGGCAGCGAAGGATGGCGCTGTGCTCGATGAAAGATTCGATTGCGCCTTTTGGTGTTGGCGTCGCGTGACGGTGACCATGATGCCTTCGGTGAGTTGTACAAGCGGTTTTTTCCAATGGTGCACGGCATTCTGCTGCTGCAACTGCAATCATTTTGCGGATCGGCAGTACTGCACCTAAATCAGATCGAGCCCGCTGCTGAAGACCACATGCAACCCTTTCACGCACCCTGCTGGACAGGATTGCAGATGGCTATCCTAATGGCTATACTGAGCGGATGACCTACACCGTAGCGGAAGCCAAGAACAGACTGCCTGAGCTCATCAAGCAGGCTGAGGCAGGTGCCCGTGTGACTATCACAAAGCGCGGCATTCCTGTAGTCGAGATTGTACGTAAAGTTGAGGATTTTCCGCGCAAACGCGTATTTGGGGTTCTCGGCAAGAAGAAAGTCGTAATTGATCCCGATTGGGCGCGGCCGCAGGAAGACGTAGATGCCTGGCTTGCGGGCGACGTTTGATGGCGAGAAGGTTCTTACTGGACACACACGTTGTCGTCGACCTTGCCACCGAGGGCGGCTTGGAAGCGATGCCCGTGAGAGTGCAGCGCATCCTCGAAAATCCGGACTCGGAGCTGCTGCTCAGCGTGGCATCGCAAGTTGAAGTGGCAATCAAAGCTCGCCGCGGCAAGCTTGAGCTAAAGAAGGACGAGTTGGCGGCCGTCTGCGCCAATGCCTCAATCACCTCCTATCCGCTTCGTCAGCATCACGCCGATCGATTATTCGAGCTGGCTCTGCATCACAAAGATCCGTTCGACCGCCTCATCATCTCGACCGCTCTCAGCGACGATCTTCCTTTGATTTCGTGCGATAAGGAGTTTCGCAGATACAAAGGGTTGCGTGTCATCTGGTAAGAGAACGGCGAATGAACCAACGAAAACAGTCCGCTCGTACCTGTGCATGTTTGCGTACAACAATTTAGTACAACTTTGATATGCTCATAGCATGCAGGTTACTTCGGCCTACGCCAAAGCAAAGCTTCCCGAGCTGCTGAAAGTCGTCGAGAATGGCGAGACGGTTCAGATTACCCGCTACAACAAACCGATCGCTAGTCTAATTCCCTACTCTGCTCAGCAGAGTGTTGGGCCAAAGTTGGGCACGGCGCCTCCTTCGGTCAGGATTATCGATCCGAACTGGGCCAAGCCCCTCACGCGGCGAGAAATGAGAGATCTCCTCGAAAAGGGCTCGTACTGATGCTGTGAGCTCGTACCTGATAGACACGCAGACCTTGATCCTGTCCTTTTTGTCTCCAGGCAGGCTTCCGGGAAAAGCCCGCAGCATTATGGAAGACGGTAGCGCCGATCGCCTCCTCAGTTCGGTTTCAATCGTCGAAGTTGGTATCAAAAGTGGGCTCGGCAAACTGGAGATCAGTGAGGCTGAGTTGCGGATGGCGATCAGCGACCTTCGACTTAGAGTCATCCCGTTCGCGGCGGTACATGCCTTCGGGCTCTTTCGTCTCCGGCAGCGAACCGACATATTTGACAGAATGCTGGTCGCAACTGCTTTTGCCTTAAATTTGCCGATCATAAGCGGAGATCGGGAGTTTTCACAATACGAAGGACTCAGAGTGATCTGGAAATGAAACTGCCTAGGAACAAAACGGTCGCTTACCAATTCAGAGGTTCTCCCTGCTTCAACGTCCAGACTTCGATTCCATCCTTCTCCAGCCGCTGTGCAAGCTGCTCCGGACGTCCCGTAAGAGCCGGAAAAGTTCCATAATGCATCGGAATCACCTTCTTCGCGCCTACAAAACGCGCTGCGTGGGCCGCCTCGTGCGGTCCCATCGTAAAGTGATCGCCAATCGGCAGGAAAGCTAACTCGGGTTTATGCATCTCCGCTATCAGTTTCATGTCGGAGAACAGCGCGGTATCACCGGCAAAGTAGGCGCTCCGCCCATCCTTGAAGGTCAGCACGTAACCAGCCGCTTCGCCTCCGTAAATCAGCTCATCGCCGTCTTTGATCGAACAACTGTGCAGCGCATGGGTCATCGTCAGTTTCACAAAGCCGAGATCCACCGTCCCGCCCTTGTTCATGCCTATCGTGTTCTTGGCCCCTTTCTTCTCCAGCCAGGATGCCGTCTCGAAAATCGCCACGATCTTCGGTTTGAATTTCTTCGCCAGGGGGAGCACGTCGTTCGCGTGGTCGAAGTGCGCGTGTGAAATCGCGATCGCGTCCACTTTCGAAACCTTGTAGTCTTTCGGATACGCCGGGTTGCCATCGATCCAGGGATCGAGCAGTAACACCTCGCCGGAATCGAATTTGAGTTCGAATGTTGCGTGGCCAAGCCAAGTAATTTGTGTCATTCCGATCCGTTAGATGCCTGCTTGCCTTTGGCCGGTACATTCAGGCCGTCCCCAATTGTGGCCAGCGGCGGAACCGAGACAGGTAACTTCCCGGTGATCGCAATCTCGCCGAGCATCGCTTTCGCGACCGCTACTTCTGAGGTGCCCGCCACGCTGAAAGTAGCCGCGTAAGCCGAAACTGTTGGGAATTCCCTATATAGATAAGGACTGCCAAAGGAAATGAGAGCCACCGGCGCGGGTCCAACGAGCACCGTTTTCAAAAACTGGTTCAGCCCCCCCTGCAAGGCGACGTTTCCGCGATTTGCGCCCAGTGTGATGAATGTCGCGACGTAAACCTGCTTGCACCGCGCAATGTCTGTCGCAAAATCGGCCAGCAGAGGGTCGGGCATGCTCGGATGCGCAACGTAAACGGTCATGGCCGCAGTAGCGGCGGCCTTGAGCGCATGAACAAGCGTTTGGCCACGCGTCGAGAACTCGCCCTCGCTCATGACGACCAGGCAAGAGCCGTCCGCGCTTGTCATGGGAAACAGGTGCTTTTCATCTTTTACCAGCGTGAACGCGCGATCCGCCACACTCTGCGCGAGTTCGTCGAGTTTTTGCTCTTCAAGGTCGTCGCTAATATGATCGAGATTTACTAGCCGGTTTCGAAACAAGCCCACCCGCTGTTTAGCCGCGAGCACCTTTAGCACGCTCGCGTTGAGCCTTTGAAGCGAGAGTTCCTTCTTCCCGACGGCCGTCATAATGGCATGGATGCAAGCTTCGGGATCGGGAGGCATCAGCAACACGTCCGCTCCGGCTTCGATCGCGCGAACCGCCGCCTCGCCCGACGGATAAAGCGACGTGACCGCCTGCATCTCGAGCGCATCTGTTACCACCAGACCCTTAAAGCCCAGCTCGTCGCGCAACAGATTCGTCAACACATTGCGCGAAACCGTAGCCGGTATTGGCTCCGGCTCAAAGGCAGGTACAGCCAGGTGCCCCGTCATAATCGAATCAACGCCGTGTGCGATCGCCGCGCGAAAAGGCACCAGCTCGAGCGACTCGATCCGCTCCTTTGGCTGATCCAGCCTCGCCAAGTGCATGTGGCTATCGTCAGCGGTATCACCATGCCCCGGAAAATGCTTCGCGCTTAAAAGAACGTAGTTGCCGGGATCGGAATGCGCCCCGTCGATAAAAGCAGAAACGTCGGCAGCCACCGCCTGCGGATCCTCCCCGAAGGAACGCGTGTTGATAATCGGATTGTCGGGGTTGTTGTTGACGTCGGCATCGGGCGCGAAAGCCCAGTTGACTCCCAGAGCGCGGGCCTCACGCGCAGTAGCAGCGCCTAACTGCCGGATTGCCTCCACATCGCGAGCCGCGCCGAACGCCATCAAATAAGGGAAGCGCGCCGTTTGCGCGACCCGCATCGAAGCGCCCCGCTCGAAATCCGAGCCCACCAGCAGCGGCGTCTTTGCCTGCCGCTGCATGTGATTGATGAAAGCCGCCATCTCGAATGGCTGGGCCGGTATAACGTCCCCGTTTCGAATCCGACCCGCCACAATGAAGCCGCCTACATGCGTGTCGTGGATCCAGTGCACAAATCGTTCGTATTCGTGATTGCTGCTTTCCGGATAATCGCCATATCCGCGCACGATGATCAATTGCGCGATCCGGTCATGCAGAGAAAGTGAGCGGAGCAGCGGCGAAGTGACCGCGGCAGTCTTCGCGCCAGATCTGTTAGGGCGAACTGCCGCTGCCGTCGCACCGGGCGAACTCAACGCGCCAATTATCGAGCATATAGCGAAGATTCGCCAACGAAGCATTCCCCTCAATATAGAGGAACGCTCTTGCGCTGTTATTTCTCGATGGCGCGCCTCGCCGTTTTCACGTGCGAGCCCGCCGGCTTGCGCGGCGAATTCAGCAGGCGCTTGGTATGCCGCACGAGCGTCGCAATCTCATTTGCGCTCTTCTGAATTACCGTATCCGCTCCGCTGGTCTCAGGCCGCATTCCCAAGTTCTCGGCGAATCCCGTAAGCAGAATGATTGGCATCTTGTAATCCCTCTCGCGCAATTGCCCGATCAGTTCCAGTCCGTCAATGGGCGACATTTTGTAATCGGTGATAACCAGATCGAAACTTTCTTTTTCAGCCAGCTTTAGCGCTTCAGAGCCACAAACCGCCGGAACCACTTTGTACCCCAGCTCCTCCAAAATGGAGCGACGAGCCAAAATGCCGTCCGTGTTATCGTCCACCAACAAAATTGTCGCTTGAACTGAAGCACGATAAGAGGGAGCAGAGCGCATCGAGACTCAGCAAACTTAACAGAGCGTTACGCAACTGTCAACGCATTTCTATCCGCCTCACAGCGCAACAGATCGAGTGCTTGACAGAAAAGGTTTCTTGGGCGGAGTTTCGCTCAGTCCACTTCGCGCGGCGCTTTGTACCCCGCCTTCGCGACAATCTGGTACTTGATCGGCTTACCTTTTTCGTTCACAATGCGTAGCGGCTCGTTTGTCTCTGGATTGATCAGCTCCACTTTAATGTGGCGAAACTTACCATCCCGCGCAACGTTGGTCGGGTGGTAAGCGAAAGAGTACTGGTCTCGTAGCGCCACTTCGATCTGATGGAACACTTGCGGATATTCGGCGACAAAGCGCGGGAAGAAACTCAACCCGCCGGTCTCTTTCGAAAATGTTTTCATCTCGTTATCCGCTTGCAGAAAGTCCATATTTTGAATCTGCGACCCCATGCCGCCGGATCCCTCTAAAGACATTCGCGCAATCTGCAGAATGCTAATCGTATAAATCGGAACCCCCGCTTCCTGCAGAGATTTGCGCGCCGTATCGAAGGTGATTTTGCTGAAGGTGTCAAGTCCGGTTCCGATCAGCAGAATTGCTTTCCGTCCCTCGATGTTCGACATGCGATCCGCCATATCCGTAAGTGCATCGAAAACGTTCGATTCACTGAAACCAGGAATGCGCAATCGCGCCATCGCTTCTTCCGCCCTGCGCTTGTCGGGCGAGAAATCCGAAAGGATCGTCGGCCTCAGATCATAGGCAACCACCGCGACGTTATCATCCGGCTTCAGCGTCGAAAGAAAGGTGTAAGAGGCTTGCAGCGTTTCGTACCAGCCGTAACTCCAGAACTGCTGGAACCTTCCGCTGAATTCGATGAGCATGCAGATCGTCATCGGCGCTTCGCTCACTCCCGCCTGCGTAATCTTCTGCGGCACCCCGTCCTCGAGAATGCGAAACTTGTCCGGCGAAAGCCTCGGAATAAAGTGATTTTGCTGGTCGAGGACCGAGACGTCCACATTCACCGTCGTGGCGTTCGAACGAAAAGTGGGTGTGTCGGCAGGAATGTCCTTCGGCTTTTTATACGCCGACGGTATGGGCGCTTCCTCAGGCGGAGGCGCAGCGTCGGCCGGCTTCTTCGGCTTCGCGACCGAGTCGCTACTCTGCGATTGCGGAGTTTCTTGCGCCGAAAGGATCGGCGAAAAAAGACTCATGGCCGCCAGCGCTATCCCGGCGACACCTGCGAGCAAAACAGAATATTTCATGACTTACTACCTACCGCTAGATTTGAAAATTCGCATCAGTGCACCCAGCGATCGCGATTGGAATCCTTCTTACGAAGGTAGACCTCAAATTTCCTTTTGGCACGGCGCAACTTCCAGTCCTTATAGCCGTCCAATATGGGTTGCCTCACCCTGCCCTGGAGGCTTCCGCCCCTCAAAATCAGATAACCTGCCACCAATCCACCCAAACCAGCGATTACCTCCGCCGCGCCTTGTCCCCCGGCGATTGCCAGATAAGATTCCAGAAAAACAATGCCTCCGATGATCATCACAAAATACTTGGTTTTCATCGGGAAGAGAAAACCGAAAAGGATCGTTTGGTTCGGAAACAACACGCCAAAGGCGACCAGGACGCCGTACACAGCTCCCGACGAACCTATAACAGGGACGTGCGTGCCCCCGAAAAGGTATGCAGTAATCACCACGCATAAGCCGGCAATGATCCCGCAGGCAAAATAAAATCCTAGAAATCGCCTGGTCCCCCAGGTCCGTTCCAGTTCAGCCCCGAACATCCAGAGAGCAAGCATGTTGAAGACAATCTGAAGAATACCGGCGTGCAAAAAAAGAAAGGTGACAACCTGCCAAAAGGCAAATCGCTGGACAAATTGAGCGGGAACAAGAGCGAGAATATGGAGCAACGAGGCTTCCGGTCGGCTCGCCCGCAGGATCAGATCCAGTACTGAGAGCCCGATGGTAACGATTAGCAACCATCTAACACCGGTCGGGAAACGGTTAGAGGGGAGGTACGGATTCACGTAAGAACGCGAACTGAAGGACATCTACTGCGGGGTTCCTCAAATCGAGAATAACAGAGGCCCGGCACTCCGCTCGGAAGTTATTGCAGCTCCGCTGTCATGGTCGCGCCTCCCATGGATGCCAGTACCGCTGAATACTTCACCGGTTCGCGTTTGTCCTTGGCAACCCAGATCGTGACGTGGTCCGTCCCGCCTTCAGCCGGCGTAAGTTCCACCCTGTACGCCTCGAAGCTGCCGGCAGGAACCGTCACTTTTTCGGTCCCTGCAACCATCAGTTGCATAATGCGCGGCTGCATTTTCTGTAGATCCAAATTGTAGAACGTGGCTTTATAACCGTCAGCCAGCGGCAAAGTCGAGATCACCTGCATGGATCCTGCCCCATCTGCGAAATCAGGGCCTCCGAGATCGATATTCACTGGCCGGCTCTGCCCATTCATGCCCATCGTTCCAGTCACCTTGTTACCCGTGAACGTGAGATCGATCGCGACAGGACCCTGCTTGATGTGCCTCTCCGTCGGCGTCAGTTTGCCTTTATCCAGCACAACAGCGTCCGTCATGGTTCCCATTGGCGTATTCGTGCTTTCCAAAACAGACCAGGATGGTGGCTGATCCTTCAATTCGGTCGAGCTGTCCAGCTTCATGGTCTGGCCGCCGGCGTTGACGGTCGCTTTGAATCTGCTTGTGCCGGGCATAAGCTCGTGCGCGGGTGCGGGCAATCCGACCTGTGATGGAGCAATTTTCGCGGCCAGCGTCACCGTCTTCGGATCGACCGTTATCTCTTTCAAGCGAGCGGCAACCGTCGCAGGCATCGATTCCTGGGCCCGCGCGTCCAGATACTTGGCCATAAAGCGTTCCATAGCCGCTACCATCGCCAGATTATTGATCGGGCGCGCGAAGCCGTGACCCTCATCGGGAGCTACTAGATACTCAACCGGAACGCCGTGATCGCGCACAGCAATCACGATCTCATCCGAGTTCCGCTTGTTTACGCGCGGATCGTTCGCGCCTTGCACGACCATCAGCGGGGTCTTGATCTTCGAAGCGGAATTGACCGGCGACTCTTCCTCCAGAATCTTCTTCCCTTCAGCAGTCCCCGGGTCCGCCATCCGGGCGTACATCATCTTGCGGGCCGCTTCCCAGTAGGCGGGGATCGATTGCAGCAGAAATGTGAGATCCGAGGGAGGAACAATCGCCACCGCCGCTCCATACACATCCGGCGTAAATGCCACTCCGGCGAGGGTCGCATACCCGCCATAAGAACCGCCGGCAATTCCCACTCGTTTCGGGTTTACCATGCCCTGCGCGACCAAATACTTCACTCCCCAGGTCAGATCGTCCTGCATCTTGCGCCCCCATTCCCCATTGCCGGCGTTTAGAAACTTCTTTCCATAACCGGTGGATCCGCGGAAGTTGGGCTGCAGCACTGCGTAGCCGCGATTTGCGAAGAACTGCGGAAACGTGTTGTAGCCCCACTCGTCTCGTGCCCATGGTCCGCCATGGGGAAACACGACGAGTGGTAGATCTTTGGCCGGAACGCCCTTCGGAAGCGTCAAGTAGGCGGGAATTTCCAGGCCGTCGGAAGATTGGTAGCGGATCGACTTCTGTTCGGCGAGTGACTGACGTGGGATCTCGTCTCGTACTCGATACTGCAGCGCCAACTTCTTCGCCTTGCGATCAAAGAGGTACACCTCACCGGGCTCCACATCGCTATGCGCGCTTATAATCCATACATTTTCATCGCGCGTATGCGAGGTGAATCCAATTTCGCTATCAGGCAACTTGCTCTTCAGCCAGTTGTAATCGGCTTCATAGCTCTTGTCCTTCCAGTAGATTCGCTCTCTGTCGTCATCGTAGATAGTGGCCAGCAAACGGTCGTCGACGTCCGAAAACATCGCATCCTGCAGGTCCACTCGTTTCAGAGGATCGCTTTCCATCTGGCTCACTTGGCCTGTCGCAGGATCGAGAACTGAAAGCTGGACCAGGTCGACGTTTGGCCCTTTATTCGTGATGATGTAGAGCTTCTGATTGGCATGATTGAAGTGAGCAGGACCGCAGCTCTCGAACACATCGCATGTATAGAGCGGAGAGAATTTGTCGGTATCAACGCGCAGGATTTCCGTGTTGCCCTTATCGTCTGTTCTCAGCGCCATCCGCAGCGTGCTCGCATTGTCGAAGATCCACGCCGCAATGCGATCGGTGTTCTTGCGCAGCAGAGTTCGCTCGCCCGTCGAGATGCGCAGCTTGTATAGATCGTGCCACGCTTTATCTCGGTCATTGAGGCCGATGTAGAGAATGTCCGGAGCGGTTTTCGGCAGGTCGTAAATCATCACCCGCGATCCCTTTGCGTCGCTTATGTTGCGAACTGGCGGGACCCCTGTTTTTTGGTCCGGGACAGCCTTCGGATCGATCGCGTAAACGTTGTAATTTTCATCCCCCAGCTGATCCTGCGCATAGAGGAGATACTTGCCGTCGCGGCTCCAGAAGTAAGCCGAAACCGGCCGCTTCGTTTCTGCGCTCATCGGCTTCGCAGCCGAAAAAGGCTCATCCGCTTTCTTCACCCAGATATTGCGCGTGCCGTTATAGGGCTTCAGGAACGAGATGTATTTGCCGTCGGGCGAGATTTGTGCTGCGGTAATCTTCACTTCGCCAAAAAAGGCGTCCCGGTCGATTAACGGAGGAAGATCCCCATACAGAGTCGCGGCCAGACCAAGCACCACGAGAGGGCGCAGCCAAATTGACATCAGGACCTCCTTGGAATCGCACAATCATAACGCAAAATCACCCCTCATAGTTCCCTTGAGCCGAGGCCGCGCGCCCACCATGGCATTTCCACCCGGCATCGCATTAGTGATAAACGCCTCCTCTTCCAATGAAGCCCACTGCTAACGATGAAGTCCGCCACTAATCGTGTCGCCAGCGCTTCGAGGCCAAATGCCGCGCCATTCCGAGCAGCAAAGCTCGCATCGATCCGCGGAACTCGTCGTCGCTCATGACCCTCATTTTGAATTTGTCGGATTACAATCAAAAAGATACGGCGCTCACCAACTCTTTTCGCGATTGCTTAGAAAGTCTCCACAGAATCCGATAGCATAGTTTCTATCCTGGAACCTCCGTCACCTCGCACCTATATACCTCTGCGTAAGGTCGACTGGCGCATCGTACTCGGCCTTATCGTCCTGAACACGATCTGTCTTTTCTTTTATCGGCAGCTCGACTACATCGCAAACGCCCACCCACGATCGCCCCTGCTCACCTTCGCGGAAGAAGCGGTGGGGGGTCTCGCTGGTTTAGCCGTCTTTCCACTCATCTACCTGGTCGCCATCCGCTTTCCACTGCTCTCGGCGAAGTGGCGTCGCAATTTACTCGTGCATCTCGTGGCGGTTTGTCTGATCTCCCTCGTTCATACCACCGTAATCGCACTCCTGCGCATGATTCTGTTTCCGCCGCTCGGATTCGGGAACGAAAGCTACGGCTACATGCCGGCACGTTATCCGATGGAATTTTCTCACCTCTTTATCTATTACTGGGTCGCCGTTAGCCTCATCTATTTCTTCCACGAGATCCATTTCGCCCGCGAACGCGAACTGCGCCAGGCGAAGCTTGAAAGTAATCTCGCGGAAGCACAACTCCAGAATCTCCGCTTACAGCTCGAGCCTCATTTTCTGTTTAACGCTCTCAATGCGATCTCAGCCGCGATTTATGAGGACTCCCGTGTTGCCGACGAAATGATCGGCCGCCTTGGCGAGTTGCTTCGCCAACTTTTCAAAGATAACCGCTCGCAATTAGTACCCCTCACCCGCGAGATCGAGATCCTGCAACTCTACACGCGCATTATGGAAGCGCGCCTCGAAGACCGCCTCACCTTGAACATCGAGATCGAACCTGCGGCAACGCAGGCGCTCGTGCCCCAGTTGATCCTTCAGCCGCTCGTCGAAAACGCCATGCGCCACGGGATGAATTCACATTTCGAAGCCCGCATCGCCATCCAGGCTCACCTTGAACGCAAGAGCCTCCACCTCACGATCCGGGACCATGGCCCTGGCATTGAAGAGACGAAGCCCCTGACCCTGGGCATCGGCCTGCGCAATACCGCCGAGCGCCTCCAGCGGCTCTATGGCAGTGAACACAGGTTTGCCATCCGCAACGCACCCGGTGCCGGCGCCATTGTGGACATTCTTATCCCTTTTCAAGTCAGCGAAGAAAAGCCAGCGCCTATGGAGCCGTCGCTGGCAGCAGAATTTGGTGTCCGATGATCCGGGCTGTGCTGGTGGATGACGAGCCACCCGCCCGCCGTAAGCTGCGCCATCTCCTTTCCTCGGAAACGGACATCTCTATTGTCGGCGAAGCCGGCTCCGGCGCTCAGGCGGTCGAGCTTCTGGACCGGCTCCAACCCGATCTCGCCTTTCTCGATATTCAGCTCCCCGATTGCAGTGGATTCGATGTCGTCGAATCGCTCCAGTCCCGCGATCATCTGCACCTTGTCTTCGTCACCGCTCACGATGATTTCGCGCTGAAGGCCTTCGATGTGCACGCCGCCGATTATCTCCTAAAACCAGTTGAGCCCAGCCGCTTCACGCAGTCGCTCACGCGCATCCGTCGCATGATGGCCACGCCCGCCGCTGGCCAGTTAGCCAGCAGACTTGACGAATTGATGGAAGCGCTGCGCTCCGATCCCGCTTACGCCCGCCGCTTGTTGATCCAGCAAGACGACCGCTCGGTTTTTCTGGAAGTCAGCCGCATCGATTGGGTAGAGGCCGCCCGCAATTACGTCTGCATCCACTCAGGCGACCGAACCTTCATCTCGCGCGGCAGTCTCGAGTCGATTGTCGCCAAACTCGACCCGGCGGTATTTCGCCGTATCAATCGGTCCGAGATCGTGAATGTAGAGCGCATTGCCGAAGTGCGCTCTTGGTTCCACGGCGATCAAAAAGTTATTCTCAGAACCGGCAAAGAGCTGAACTGGAGCCGCCGTTATCGCAGCACCTCGCTCGCTGAACTCGAACGAGCATAGGCCGCACCTGTATCACCATGCCCGCTCGTAACTCCCGCCGTCCCTCTCGTCCCAAATTAGCTGCGCAAACCCCACCGAGCTTCGATACTGGCCCTATGAAGGTTCTTCGTGCCGCGTTCGCTCTCGTGATTCTGGCTCTCTTCTTACTTGCCACCGAAAATGGCAACTGGCCCGCTTATGGCCACGATCCAGGCGGCCAGCGTTTCTCGCCCTTAACTGCCATCAATCGTTCCAACGTAAACTCGCTCAAAGTCGCCTGGACGTTCCGCACCGGCGACGCCTATGCGCCACCCAGTGGATCGAAGCCGACTCAATTCGAAGACACGCCGCTCTACGTCGACAGCACCCTCTTCGTAGGCACTCCCCTCGGCCGCGTCATCGCGCTCGAGCCCACCACTGGCATCGAGCGTTGGGCTTACGATCCGCATATTGATAAAGACAAGGGCTACGGCGATTATGCCAATCGCGGCCTCTCTACTTGGGAATCGCCCTCAGGCCAGCGCCGAATCTTCATCGCGACCATCGACGCGCGCCTGATCGCGGTGGATGCCGCTACCGGCAAGCCGTGCGCCGGCTTCGGCGATAACGGCGTGGTGGATTTGCGCCACGGTCTGCGCATCAAGCCGCGTGGATTCGCCGATTACGAGGAGACCTCGCCGCCCGCCGTGGTCGGCAACACGCTGGTTGTCGGCTCGGGCATTCAGGACAACGGTTGGACCGACGAACCCAGCGGCGAAGTTCGCGCTTTCGACGTCGTGACAGGCAAGTTGAAGTGGTCCTGGGATCCAATCCCGCAAGATCCAGCCGCTGTCGGCGCGGATACCTGGAAAAATGGCAGCGCGTCTCGCACGGGCGCTGCGAATGCCTGGTCCGTAATTGCTGTCGATCCCGTCCGCAAGCTAGTCTTCGTTCCCACCGGCAGCGCCAGTCCCGATTACTATGGCGGTGAACGTCTGGGCAACAATCTCTTCGCCAATTCTGTTGTCGCGCTTCGCGCCGAAACCGGCGAGCGCGTCTGGCATTTTCAAACCGTTCACCATGACTTGTGGGACTACGACGTCGCCACGCCGCCCTTGCTCTTCGATATCCATCGTGCCGGAAGAACGATTCCCGCCATCGCCATCGGTTCCAAAACTGCCAATCTCTTCATCCTCAATCGCGAAACGGGTGAGCCGGTATTCGGCGTAGAGGAGCGCTCCGTTCCGCAAAGCGATGTTCCGGGCGAGAAGACCTCACCAACACAGCCGTTCCCAATTAAGCCGCCGCCGGTTTCGGCGCAAACCATCTCAGTAAACGATGCTTTCGGCGTAGATGACGCGGATCGCCAATGGTGCCGCGCGGAAATCAGCAAACTCCGCGCGGGCAGCATATTTACGCCGCCTTCGCTCCAAGGCACTCTCCAATTGCCGGGTAACATCGGAGGGCAGAACTGGGGCGGCATGACCTACGACCCTATCCACGACCTGCTTATTCTTCCCACAAACCATCTCGCTGCGGAAGTTCGCCTCATACCGCGCGCTGATTTCGAGAGCCTACGCGACTCGCGCAATCGAAAGCTCGATGGCGATTGGGAGTTCGCTCCGCAGCACGGTGCTCCTTACGGCATGATGCGCCGCCTTCTGCTTAGCCCCAAACGCATTCCGTGCACGCCTCCGCCATGGGGCACGCTCCTCGCCATTTCTGCCTCTAGCGGAGACAAAAAGTGGGAGGTCCCTTTCGGAAAGCTCAGCCCCAAGCTTCCCGCCCAATGGGGTTCCCTTTCTTTAGGCGGCCCGATTGCGACTGCGGGTGGCCTAGTCTTCAGCGGCGGAACACTTGTTCCAGCTCTTTATGCATTCGATGTTGAAACCGGGCAGCAGCTTTGGCAAGGCGATCTGCCTGCCAGTGCGAAAGCAGTCCCCATGACCTTTCAAGGGCCCGACGGCAAACAATACGTTGTGGTAACCGCCGGCGGCTTCGGCATTCCCGATCTATCGCCGCTCGGTGACTACGTCGTCGCGTTTCGTCTATAAATCCCGCGCTCGTGGAGCGGGCGTTTTCGCCTGCCGGCACAACGACCCGTTCTACCGGCGGGCGTTCGTGATGATTTTGTGAGCGTTTGCCTCATAGGCCGTCACCCTGGCATGCGACCGAACGAGTTGCATGTGGCGAATCACGAGTCGAGCTGGTATCGTATTTCGGCCAGTCATGCACGGATGAATCACCGCATCCCATTGCGATGTGATGCCGGACAGCTGTGGGCACATCGGCGAGCTTATAGAAGTTGCCGAGCCGCTGGAAAGTCTTGAGCAGAATTAACAGCCCCACAAACGCCTACGTGCTTTTCAGTCCAGGTGAACTCAAACAGTGTGGGGGTCTAACGGCTGTCCAACTCCTTGGCTGTGGGATGAGCTTTCAGACGCGGATAGGCCGTATCGACCGGGGTGGGCACGCTATTTTTTTACCTGCCGTTTCGAAAGAAGGGGCTGGGCTGTCCTTGCCAGGGATGCGTGAGATCGTAGCCGGATGAAACCTGAATGACCTTGCTGCATCAGCGGCTATCCGTTCTCCCTGCCGGAGCATCTTTACGATCTCGGTTTGTTGCTGTTTGAGTGAGCTTGGGTCTCCTACCACCGATACGGCCTTCGCTTCGGGCATTGGCGATACCAGCCTTCGTCCGTTCGCGCAACATCGCTCTTTCAAACTCGGCAAACGCCCCGACCATCTGCATCATCATGCGGTCGGCTGGAGTCGTTGTAGCGATCGCCTCGGTCAAACTGCGGAATCCAGCTTTGATTTCCCCCAGAGGCTCCGTGATCATGAGGACGTCCCGCAGGGATCTTGACAGGCGATCCAGCTTCCAGACAACCAGAACATCGCCTTGGCAAGGCGGTCAAGCAATGTGTGAAGCTCTGGCCGGTCCCAGCGGCCACTATCACGACACCGTCTTTCTGAAGGTTTCCACTCTCCCGCCTCCAATCAGTAACGACATCTATCTTCTGCCGAATGGCGGAGAGATCGGGCCATGGGTCAACCGAGTGAACTGGGATCATACGTTTTCACCTAATATCCTCAACAACCTGAACTATGGCTACCTGGATTTCCGTGGGAGCGAAATCGCCGTCGACTCTTCTTATGCGGACAAGCTACCGAAAATCCCAGGTGCGGCGCAATACACTCAACCTCCTCAGCTTAACTTCGCGGACGGCTTTCTCTCGATGGGGCTGGACGACTTACACCACGAATCAAGGCCCACCAGTATTCTGAACGATATTCTTTCGTGGTCTCACGGAAGTCATACGATCAAATTCGGCGGGGAGGCCCGGACCCTGCAGAACAACCTTCTAAACAATAACAATGGGGCTGGCACATTCGGCTTCTCCGACGTGACTACAGGACTGCTCGGAATCAATAGCGGAAGCTCCATCGCGAGCTTCCTGCTGGGCTATGTAAACAACGCGAGCGTGAGCTATAACAACGTGGACACACTATATGCGCGTGGCAAGCTCTTCGCTCTGTATGCAGGAGATACCTGGAAGGCGACCAGCAAGCTCAGCGTTACTTACGGGCTGCGGTGGGACGTCAGCACACCTTCTGTCGAGAAGTACAATAATTTCTCATTTCTCGACCCGAGCGGCGTAAATACAGGAGCGGGCGGGAGACTGGGCGATGTGGTTTTTGCGGGAACCAACTGGGGCCCTGCGAGTTATGGAGCCAGGCATCCGGAGAAGACGTACTATCATGCATTCGCGCCGCGTCTCGGCATTGCTTACTCGTTAACCCCGAAGACTGTTATACGAACGGGTTACGGCATCTTTTATAGCCAGGCTTTCTATCCAGGTTGGAATGGCGGCATCGCTCAAGACGGATTCAATACAAATGCCGCGTTTTCTAGCAGCCTGGGCGGACTCAGTCCGGCTCTGATCTTGAGCCAAGGGTTCCCCTCCAATATTCAGAAGGGACCCGTGATCAATACGACGTTTTTGAACGGGCAAAACGGGCCACTGTATCGCCCGTCAGATGCGAACCGGCTGCCGTATGCACAACAGTGGAACTTTACTGTAGATCATCAGTTCACTAACAACTTCTATATCAGCACAGCTTACGTGGCGAACAAAGGGACGCGGCTACTCTCGGATGTCGCGCCAATCAATACGCTCAATCCAAGCTATCTTTCAATGGGGCAACAGCTATACGATCAATTCCAGCCTGGGCAAACGGTGCTGGATGGAGTTCCTGAACCGTACGCCGGGTGGACCCAACAGATGCAGGCGTGCGCTCCGACGGTAGCACAGGCTCTTCTGCCCTATCCTCAATACTGCAGTTCACTTCCCGGTTTGAATGAGAATGCAGGGAATTCCACTTATCATTCACTTCAACTAAAGGCGGAAAATCGATATTCGAATGGATTGTGGCTGCTTACGTCTTACACCTTTTCGAAACTTCTGACTGACTCAGATTACATTCAGAATGCTGCACTCGTAAATGGTAACCTCGGTGCCGTGGGTGTGATCTCGCCTTACCAACGACAGAGAAATAAATCTTTATCCGTTGACGATGTTCCGAATACCTTTAACTTTTCGGTGCTGTACGAGCTTCCCGTCGGCAAAGGCAAACGATTCTTGAACAGAGCCGGTTTTGTGGATAATGCGCTTGGTGGATGGCAGATATCTACGCTCGTTAAGATCTCGTCCGGCACTCCCTTCTTCTTTCGGTCGAGTAATTGCAACGTGCCTTCGCAGTTCGATGTAGGTTGCATTCCCTCGCAGATCCCAGGCGTGAATCCGTTCTTACAGGACCCTAACAACTATGACCCATCAAAGGGACCACTACTGAATCGAGCTGCATTTCAAGACCCCAACTCGTTCAACTTCAACTTCGGTGAGGGGCCGAGAATCAGTAGTCTGCGCGGGCCACGTTTCGAAAACCAGGACATCAGCCTCATAAAGAATACAAAACTCACCGAGAGAATCGGGCTCCGTTTCCAGGTGGAGTTTTTCAATGCCTGGAACCAGCACATGTTTGTCTGCGAAACCCGATGTTTCGGTACGACGGGCTTCGATACCAATGTTGCCAGCCCTACATTTGGTGAATCGAATGGCAACGTTAGCACTCCTCGGAATATTCAATTTGCCTTGAAACTGCTTTTCTGAGCCGCTTGAACTTGAAGGCGCTCCTCAGCGCGTCGGGTCATCCAAATTCAGTGAGTCGGTTTCATATAAAGAAACAATCCCCATGTAGAGTCCCTGATCGACGATGATAAATTGTATTTCGCAGATTGTTGGCGGCGCCCTTTTATTAAGTTTGACATTCTCGCTCGAGGCAGACTGGCTTACTTTCGGTCATGACCCACAGCGCTCCGGTTGGGCACCGGAAGAAACGAAACTGACGATTGAAAACGCAAAGGATTTGGAGCTGAAGTGGTCCATTCAACTTGACAATTTACCGCTTTCACTCAGCGCGCTGACGGCGCCCGTTGTGGCACAAGACGTGGTAACGCCTTCAGGAATAAAGAATCTGGTTTACGTCGCCGGGAGCTCAAACCATCTATTTGCGGTGGATGCGTCGGTCGGCACCGTTGTTTGGCAGCGAACTTTTCAGAGCTTTGTGACCGCGAAAGCCGAGTCGTTCTATTTATGCCCTAACGCTGTAAACGCTACGCCTGTCATTGACCGGCGTCAAAACATCATCTTCGCGCTTGCCTATGACGGCAGGTTATTTGGACTGGATCTGGGCACTGGGAGCATCAAGTTCGGTCCGTACCAGTTTGTACCCCCATTTTCGAAGCCGTGGAGTTTGAATCTGAACAATGGTTTCATTTATACGACTACGTCACAGGGTTGCGGCGGCGACCGATCCGGGATCTACTCCATGGAAGTAGATAACCCTACACACCGATCCAGTTACGAAATGCTGGTGCGAAAGGGATCCGGTGCAGGTATGTGGGCCAGAGGTGGCACTGCTATCGGGCAGAACGGAACACTTTACGCAACTACGGGTGATGGTGTCTTTAATCCGCCGAACGGCAATTTCGGCAGTACATTCCTCGCGGCGTCTACTCCGGCACTAGATATTGTCGACTACTTCAGCCCCTTGAACCGGAATGAGGTAAGCAAGAAAGACCTGGATCTTCCATCCGGTGGGCACTTGTGGTTCGCGTATCAGAATTACCATTTAATCCTCGGTGGCGGTAAAGAATCAGTGGTGTATTTGTTGAATGCTGATTTGCTGGGCGACAAAGACCATCAGAGTCCACTGTACCTCTCGCCGCAACTTGGTAATGAATCGAAGGTGCTTGAAGAGAAAGGAATTTGGGGAGCGCCCGCTCTCTGGAAGGACGAAGAGGGCCAGCCGTGGGTTTATGTGACGCTATGGGGCGAAACTGCGAACGCTATCGCGAGAGTGGCCAGAACGAACGGCCCCACACCGCATGGATCGATGATCGCATTCCGGGTTGAGATGGGTAAGGGGAACACACCGTGCTTGAAACTCGCCTGGGTATCGCCGGACATAAATCTTCCCGATGCTCCCGCCGTTGCTAATGGGATTGTTTTTGTGCTCGCAACAGGTGAAAATCCTCGCCAGGACAAATTTCTGGGCAAGACCAATTTCAAAAGCGAGCAGGAATGGAAGCAGAATTTGCTCACAACCGAAGAACGAGGGGTGGGGACTCATCCGGCGGTGCTGATGGCGTTAGACGCAAAAACAGGCAAGCTGCTGTACCAAAGTGGAGAAGCGATGAAGACCTGGAATCACTTCGGCGGGCTCGCCATAGATGACGGTAAGATCTATAGTGTCGATCACAGTTCGAGATTGTACTGTTTTGGTGTTCGAAACCACTGAGACCTCCCATGGATGTTCGCCTTTGCGGGGTCGTCTTGCTGGTTTTCACCACTGTTGCTCCTGGTCTTCTTACCGCGCACGCACTCGGCGCAAGACGATGAGGCGCAGCTTATCGAGCGCGCACAGGCGCTGATTGCTGCGGGCCAGCTTTCAGACGTAGATCAAATCCTAGAGCGCGCGATCCGACTGTATCCGCGGTCGGGCGGTCTTTACAATCTCATCGGTATTGCGGCAGCCGAACGCAACAGGAACCCTGAAGCGGAGTCGGCCTTTCGGCAGGCAGTGAAGTACTCGCCGGCTCTCGTTCCGGCTTATTTGAATCTCGCCCGCGTGCAATACGGAGAAGGGGAGCAGACTGCCGCAACCGCGACATATCGCCGAGCCCTCCGGCTAGATAGCAGCCTCGAAGAGGCGCACGCGAATCTGGGCGCACTTTTGCTTTCGAAGGGAAGCTTTGTCGATGCCGAGCGGGAGTTCGCGGCATTGCCGAAGACCCTGAGAGAGCAGAATCGTTTCCGCGCCATGGAATGTGCAGCGCTGGCAGGTAGCGGACAGATGTCTCATGCAAAAGCGATCGCGAACGAGATGAGGGGCTCCCTCGTGGAGCAGGATGTAAGTCTATCGGCGTTCACTCTGGCCAAGATCGGTCAGTCTGTACTGGTGATCCAGATGATCGAGCCGGTCTTGAAGAACGGGGCTTCCAAGGAGCTACGGGGTCTACTCGCCACCGCGTACGCACAGACTGACAAGCTAACCGAGGCTCGTGTGATCAGAGTCAAGTATTTCTCCCGATCGCGGTCAACTATTATTCCCTTTTTTTTAAGCGAGTATCGTCGTAGTCGGGCGGTGGGAATGTGAGAAAACGCGTGAGCGTTTTCCAAGGACTGTGGGAAGCGTTTTTTGCTTTCCATCAGGCCGCCATTTCCACGGCCTGCCCGGGGGGTTATTTACGATTCTTCTTTGGCCTTCTTAGCCTGTTCCACTCGGTAGCTCGGGATGTTGAGCTCGAGGATGACGCAGTGGTGAACGAGGCGGTCAATCGCAGCTGCCGTGGTCATAGGATCTTTGAAGATCCCTTCCCACTTCGAGAACGGCAGATTGCTGGAGATGAATACGCTACCTCGTTCGTAACGTTCGGCCAGGAGAGTGAACAGCACCTCCATCTCTTCCCGACTCTGTTGCACGTAGCCAAGGTCATCAATGATCAAGCCTTCGAAGTGCGCCAGCTTCTTGAGAAAGCGGCTGAGCTTGAGGTCGCGTTTAGCAACCAATAAGTCCTGCACCAGAAGCGCCGAGGTGGTGAAGTACATACGGCGGCCTCGAGCAATCAGTTCCTGGCCGATGGCGCAGAGGAGATGAGTCTTGCCGCTGCCGGGATTACCGAACGCGAGCACGTTTTCGCGCCGGTCCAGAACCTCTCCTTCGATGAGCGACTTGGTTAAGATTGCCACCTTTGGTGGCAGCCGTTTCAGGTTGAAGTTCGCGAGAGCTTTCTCTGCCGGAATGCGCGACTGACGTAGCAACCGTTGGATGCGCTTCTGCTGGCGATCCTGACTTTCACGAGTGACCAGATCCAGCAGGTAACGTTCATAACTCAGGGTTTCGCGTTCCGCCAAACGAGCTGCTTCTTCGTAGGTCCGCCGCACTGTGGGTAAGTGCAGTTCCGTCAGACTCTCGGTAAGGGCGGCTTTGACATCCACGACATCGGTCGTCATGCCGCCGTGTCTTCCCTGGTTAGAAGATCGTCGAAGACTGCAAGCGAGACAGGATCGACCGCAATGCTGGTCAGCGGAGCGGGCGTATTGTCCTCCGTCAAGCGAATCGCTTCTTCCGCGTTCAGAGCTTGCTGACTCCCCAGCAGAAACCGAATGGCTCCCTCGACCAGGGCCTCTCCGCGGCGAGCTGCCAACAACAGGATCCCCAGGTACTCTTGGGCGCCGCGTTTCGGACCGTGCTCTGCGCGCAGAGCATCATAAGCCAAGCGGAACCAACTGGTCGGGAACAGATCGCTCCGGTAGCGATAATTCTCAAACGCTCCCGGCTTGCGGACCAGCCAATCGATGATGTGGCGGTAGTCGATCCGGTGCTTGCTTCGGCCGCGCAAGCGCGGCAGCTCTTCTACTTTCCGATCGGCGTACCAGATCTCGACCGTATCAGGACCCACTCGTGCCTCCACCATCTCGCCGATCAGCCGGCTATGCACTGAGTAAATGTTTCGATGAACTGTCACCAGGCTGCCCGGACTGACTCGCACCCGTTCCCGCCGCAAGGAATCGAGCCGCTGCTCCGGAAGCGGCCGCAGTTGTGCCACCTCGTCCAGATATCGTTCTCTCCGGCCGGCATTCAATCGCGTAAACAAATTTGGTCAAGAACACTTGGTAGGCTGCCACCGCAGGAAAGTCACGACTCCCTCGCATCAATAACGCCTGATCGGCGGCTTGCTTAAACCGGTAATGCCGTTGTTCCACATCTCCGTTTTCGTTCGCCTGACCGGCTTGGATCTTCTGACCACTGAGCCGGTAATGTCGTAACAGTCCTTCATAGGCCCGCGTGAACTCTTTGGCATCGCACAGATTGTTGACCGCCGCGCTCATCCGGTCGGTTCGATGCTCCCAAGGCACGCCGCCCAGTTGCCAGAGTGCATTCTGCAGTCCTTCGCTGAGGCTCTCGAACGTCTCCGAATAACAGATGCTGCCCGTTTCCCAGTTCGAATAACTCAGGACAAAGTGATAAATGAGATGCGGAAACGACTGGCCATTGATGGTCACGCCCAGTTCCCGGCAATGCGTAAAATCCGATTGGCATAGTTCGCCCGGCCGATGCTCCTGCGCAAAGAACACCTCGCGTGGTGGTCCTTCGGTCGCTCGCCAGTAGCTAATCCGGCGCCGCAATGTCCGCACCTGGCCGTCACTGAACCGGCCCGGATGCATCTGCTGCAGATGCTCGAAGATCGTTTTCGCCTGTAAGCCTGGTTCAACAGCGAGCAACTGCTGAATCTCGTCCCAGCTATCGCCGAACGGATCTGGGCGTGTGCGCCACGTATGCTTTTGTCGCATCTCGCTGGGCAGGCGCCGATCTCGCAGGTACTTGCGCGCCGTCTTCGGGTCCATACCCGCTTTCGCCGCCGCAATCTCTAACGCCCACTTCTGCCCTGCCAGACGCCAGAGTCGCTTTACCTGCTGATCGCTCACCATACAAGTCGTCTCCGACTTGTACCGCTTTCGTCGCCCTCGCCACCGGGAGTTTTAATTGTCCCTGGCTGAATTCTAATTGTCCGTGATCATGTCCGTTTGGATCCGGAGAATGCGCCTTTCAATTACGCGCTGGGCGCTGCCATTCTTTCGGGTGAGAAATCTGGCAACGCCGACTTCTATTTCAGAAAATATATCCAGCTTCGTCCCGAGGACCCGCACGGACGTCTCGCTCTTGGCATCGCGGAATTTGAGGCGCGAGACGCGGATGCTGCGCGCCGCGACTTGACCCCGTTGATTAGCGATCCCTCTGTCTCGGTGGGAGCGCACTACATTCTGGGAAAAATCTGCCGTGAAGAAAACGACTTCAAGGGCGCGCGAGAACACTTCGCAAAAGCTCTTGAGACCGATATACGAAACACAGACCTGTTAGCAAACCTGGCTGTTATCGATATCCGACAAGGTAATCTGCCGGAGGCGAGACAGGAGCTGGACCGGGCATTGGCGCTTGATCCGGGAAGTTATCTGGCAAATGAAAGTCTACTGCTACTGCTACTGCTGCGGAAGCAAAAAGATCCAGCTGCAGAGCAGCAGGCTCAAAGATTTGCTGCGGTGACGCAAAAAGTGTCAGATGAGCAGAAGTTGCTACTTCGGCATATAGACATTCAATTTCAGAGCAAGTGAGATTTCGGCGTGATCTGGCCTCGGCTTATTTGCGTTCTGCTTGTTCTCTGCGGGACGGCTCGCAGTTTCGAATCTGTCCGAACTGAACCCGCTGATCGACTATCTCTGCCGGTTTCGGGTAGCCTGCTTCGGGCGGGTTTAGACCCGGCGATCGCGAGTGATATCCAGTCTGACCTTTCGAGAAAAGCTTTCTCCATAGCCGAAGCAAAATTGATTGAGCACATTGGCGATAGTAAAAATCGCGAGGCTCTGCTAGAAACGTTAGCCGGTGTTTTCTTTCTGGATGCTAACTATCTCGAGGCGGCGATCGCTTACAAAAAGGCGGAAAGCTACGCTGCTCTCAGCGAAACCGCGCGGTTCACGCTTGTGATGAGCTATATCGAATTGAAACGGGCCAGGTGGGCACATGATGAATTACTCCGATTGATTAATGAAAGCCCTCGGCAGGCGTTGTATCACTACTGGCTGGGTCGGCTCGATTACGATGAGCAGAAGTTTTCGGATGGCATTGCGAGTTTCAATCGAGCAATCGAGATCGATGATCGGTTTCTTCGAGCATACGACGGTAGAGGCTTGTGTGACGAGGCCATGGGTAATATCAGCTCTGCCGAGGAAAGCTATCAGCGCGCGAACATCTTGAACAGTGAGCAGGGGAGCCATTATGCTTGGCCACCGCTTGACTATGGCGCAATGCTCGCGAAACTGGCCCGATATAAGGAAGCTACATCACTTCTGAACGAGGCACTGGCAATCGATCCGTCATTGGCGAAAGCTCATTACGAGTTGGGCCGGGTAGAGGAGCAGGGCTCGTACCCTGAGGAGGCGATTCGAGATTTCGCGGCGGCGGCAAGGTTGGACCCAAGCGATCCTTCTCCGGTTTACGCTTTGTTTCGACTGTACAGAAAAGCAGGGAAAGAGGATCTTGCAGCGAAGGCAATGGCCCGCTTTCGAGATTTGAAGGCGCGACAGTCAAAAGATACCCGTTAGTTGTGCGAGCACTTGATCAAGCCAGCCACGAGCCGCAAGGTCGGTCGGCTCTGCCCCAAGTGGGGCTGCAATAGTCGAAACCGATCCAAGGCCAGCTTCCGGGCATCCTCGGAAAGGCCCAGTTCGTCCACCGTGGAAGCTTACGCCAAATAATTCTGAAAATGGGTTTTTGAAGGATCCTTACCTCCACCCTTGGCAGGCCTATCTCGCCGCGGCGTTTTGTGGTGCTTCTATTCGCCGGTTTCGCACTCATCCTTCCATCACTCGGAATTTGCGCCCTAATCTCCTACTCCGTGAATCAACGCACCGAGGAAATCGGAATCCGTATGACACTCGGAGCCTCTGCTCGAAACTGCAGTTGCGCATCAACTTCCAGAGTCTCGCTTTGTCGGCGCTCGGGATGTTGCTCGGAATCGCCGCTTCCGGATTGCTGGCGCGCCCTCGGCAGCCTCTTGTTCGGAGTAACCTCCACCGACCCGGTTACTTTCCTCGGCATGGCCGTGCTGCTCACCGCGTCGCCACGCTGGCCGCCTATCTTCCGGCACGCCGTGCTTCGCGTATCAATCCAATGCTGGCTCTCCGCGCCAATTGACTCGGGCGCCTTTTCAAACCGGGCCACTATGGAAGAGCGGGCCTAATTCGGTGGGTTCTCGTCAACCACTTTGTATCCGGGCGGCACCTCGAATGTCGCCGGATCGGGCTCGTTGCGGCTCACTTGCGTTATATACACAACCTGCACGCCACTTCGTGGATCGTTGCGTTTGGTGAGCATGTTCATATGCAACTCCTCGGAGTACCAATATTCGTCAATGATGACGAGGTCCTTGCCAGTACCCGCAGCGGCCGCTGGAATGGTTCTGGTTTGACGAATGCCATGCACTGCCACGCTCTCCATCATGTCCGTGCCGAGATCTTCCTGTTTGAAAAACGGATTGCCCATAGCAGCGCCTTTAGCTGGAATCTGAGCTGAGCCTTCTGTTGCCGGACCCTGAACTGTCTGCTGCCGCGCCAGGTGGCTGTAGTGATTGAGGAACGTACTTATTCTTGTCTCTGGATCGAAGATATGGCTCGATATTACCTGGGGCGTTCCGGTGAACGTAGAAGGCAGGAGCTGCCTCCGCTCGTTATATATTCGGCCCCGTGAGTCGCGGGCGATTACGGCAATCGATCTGCGCGTTGCGGACGTGCCATCCGGCAGAGCTTGCGTGCTTTCTAGTTTGACAATGGCAGAAAACGCCGCGCCCGGAACGGGAGTAACAAATACTCCATCCATCAGCGTATTCATGCCGCGATATGGCGGAGGACGAAACTCTGGCTCTTGGGCAAGAGCCAAAGGAAGCGCCGTAGCTAGGGCCAGAAAGAAAGCTGCCACCAAACCGCAGTTTCCGAGCATCAGAACACCTTCCCGCAAGTATATTCCATTTCCAGCTTTGCAATCTATCTTCGACGATTCACTTGAGACCGCGCTCCTTTACAATCTCGGCCATCTCAACACTCGCAGGAGAACCGATGTCGCTCAAACCAACAATCACGCCACGCCTGTCGCTTTCCGACCGGTTTTGGCTGGCCTTCCACTTGCCCTCGATCGTGTCTATCGAAATCTCAATCCCAACAATTGCCTTGCTCAGCGCCTCGATATAGCCTTCGGGAGGGTCGTCAACAGACCAGCGTTTTTCAAACGCTTGCTCATTCTGTTCTGTCAGCCTTTCCAGATGCTGCATTAGCTCACGCCCTTCAAAGAGCGTCGCGCGCCCTCGAACATGGACCGCCACATAATTCCAGGTGGGAACAACCTTACCGTGCTCTTGTGTGCTTCGATACCACGAAGGGGTAATATAGTGTTCCGGCCCCTGAAAAATCGCCAAAACCGGCACCGGTGACTGGACATCTTTCCACTGGCCATTAGCCCGGGCAACGTGACACCGAAGGATTCCCGCCGATCCTATTGCCGGATGCAGCACCACTGGCACATGCGTCGCTTCGGGCCCCTCAGAGCCGCAAGTAACCAGCGCCGCCAATGGGTGCTGCCGGATGAAGGCGTGCAATACTTCAACCCGATCCTCAGCAAACGCAACGGGATTGTACATCGCCTCAATTTCCCACAATCCAGCCCCTCATGTACAGGCCGGTCTTGCGCCGGTCGGCTTTTAAGGATTTTGCTTCTGAGCCGTTCTGTTTGGAAGCGGCGCGCCCGTCTCGAAGCCCTCATCGAACGCTGCCATCGAGTTGCAAACAGTTACTTTCAGGCCCTTTGTCGCCTTAAACGCAACCAGATTGCCCATTCCTATTCTCAGTACCTCAACTACGGCGCCGTCCTCCTGGGCCGAGTATGTGTAACAAGGCAGTTGCACACTTCTGCTCCACCGGCCCCTGTCGAAGTGGATGTCGCTAAACCTCTGCTCGACGAACCCCAGGGTGTCTGCCTCCAGCATTCCCGAAACTAGCAGCGATCCAATAAGAATTGAAGTCTTTATTCTCATATCACTCCAACGTTCTCACGGCTCAGTTAAAAACGCGGTCCGTAGTATTCTCGTCAGTTGTGTGAGCTGGTGACAAGCAGGTCGAAGGAGCCCTTCTGCCCCGTTACAAAACGACGCCGATGAACACTTTTTATGCAGGAGAGAATCTGCCGGACAATGATGTCTGGCCGGGGAGCCAAGTCAAATATCTTTCCGAAGTGGAACGCCAGGCGTTTGAAATTAGAATTCACAACGGCAAACTATACAGGGCAGACGGTAGCCCCCTTGACACGAGCGACGCCAGCAACGTCTTTTTAGGTGCTGGCAGTGCGATTTTTGTGATGGATGAAAACGGAACGTTCTATGCATCGAAACAGCAGAAGGTTGGGGAATTTCATCACTCCAGTCTTCTTGCTGGTAAGCCAGTGGCAGCAGCCGGAGAAATCGGTGTCATAACAGGTGAGTTGATGCTTTTGTCGGATAGAAGCGGCCACTACAGGCCAAGCCAGGAGTTCACTAGACAGGCCCTCGGGGCCCTAGCAGGAGCTGGGGTGGACCTTAGCAACGTGAACATGCTTTTGACGGTAAAATAAATATACGGATCTTGATGCTAACAAAAAGAGAAAAGGGGCTCATTCGTGCCCTGATGTATCCTGTTCAATTTGATGAAAATCCAGCCGAAAGCATCGGTCGTGTACTCCGGTACGTGGTTCAGGAAAGATCCCTAAACGCAGATGCTGAAGAGTATTCTTCAGCAATTAAGAGTGCGCTCGGTAATGAAGAAGAACTGGCGGACATTCTTCCTGACACTCAAGAAGGATCGGTGGTCCGTAATTATCTTGAGCAGGTTCAAGCTCATTTGGTCGCGCAGTCGAAGCCAGGGCAGCGCACCACCAAAATGGATGTAGAAAACCTTATGACTGAAAACCTCAACGATAGAACAGCTTCTAAGATTTAGGACGCAGGAGTACCGGTCCTAAATGGGTTTCGCTTCAGCCGAACTCACCGGTTCCCTTATTCTTCGCGTAGGGGACGCATAGGATAAACTCCACAGCACGAATGGCGGGAACCAAACTCGCCATCGAAGCGACTGCCACCACTACTATGACTACAATGGCGAGAGTTAATAAATCGGCTCCGCTCGTCGCGTAAAGAAGACTCGAGAGTAGGCTTGTGACGTAGAACACCCCGCACAGGGCCGAATCCCATGCCGATCGCAGTGCTCCGAGTTCGTTAAACCGCCGCGAAGACGGTAGCCGATTGGATCTTTGTCTTTCCACAAAGTACGAGCCGTGGTTTGGTTGACGACGGCGGCCTTCTCGTTGCCCTTCCTTTCCTCCGGAGGAAAATTGCGGCCTTGAAGTATAGGAATGCCCATGGTGGCCAGCGAGCGAATGCGGTCGATTGCCTGGTCGCAAAACGCGGCCACCGATTCGGGCGACCTGTACTTCACAACGGGAAGATCGACCCGCGTCGTAAGCAAATGCGAGCTGTTCACGCCACTATCCACATGCATGAGTTTCCAGAAGCTTCTGATCAGTTCGCCCGATCCGGAAAGCAGCGCTATGGCGCACGCTATTTGCCCTATGACCAGGATCTGCCGCGAGCGCATTCTGCTGCGCCCCGCACTGGATATTGTGTTCTCGCGCAGAGAATGCTCCAAATCCTTCGTGTTCTCATGAAAAGCCGTCGTGAAACCGAATACGATAGCGCCTATCAAGGTGATTACAACGGTAAATAACACTAGCATCCAATCGATCGACTGCGTTTAGGAGAGTAAACATCGCTGCATTCACCCCGATTCCCAGCGCCAGAATCGAGATGACTGTCACAGTGAAGCCGCCGGACCATCGAAGTTCCCGCCTCTCGACCCGAAGATCTTGCCCCAGGCTTTCGAGCCAGGGCGCGTGCTCAAAACCGTACCGCCCGCATCGCAATCGCGCAACCGTTTTAATTCTTCTGATAAACTCCTATGCGTAGGTCACAGGAGTGGAACAGAACAGATCGGAAGTCCTCCAAGGCACGCTTGATCTGATGATCCTCAACGCCCTGCAGGCCATGGGCCCGCTGCACGGATTCGGAATTGCAAGACGTCTTGAACAGATCAGCGAAGAACTCCTGCATCTGAACGAAGGTACCGTTTATGCTGCCTTGCTCCGGCTCTCGCAGAAGGGCTGGATCGCAGCCAGGTGGGGTACTTCGGAAAACAATCGAAAAGCCAAATTCTATTCCATAACGAAGTCCGGCAGGAAGCATCTCGTTGCCGAGGTCGAAGACTGGAACCGCATTTCAGGCATAATTGAGCGCTTGGTTCAAATGGCAAGGCAAAGATAACCATGCTGCATCGCCTTCGCGCGCTTGCCGCAAGAATTCTGGGGCTGTTCTCACACAAGCGCTCAGATGACGAGCTCCAAAGCGAGCTGGCTTTGCACTTGGAACTGCTCACCGCAAAATTCATTCGCAACGGCTTATCCCCACGGGAAGCTCGCTTTGCGGCGCTACGGCAGTTTGGAGGAGTCATGAAGACCCAGGAAAATTATCGCGAAAGACGGATCCTCCCTTTGTTTGAGCAGGTAGCTGCCGATCTTCGTTACGCCTTCAGAACCTGCCGCCAGAATCCGGCATTCTCAACTGCAGTAATCCTGATTGCGTCTTTGGCAATTGGAGCGAGCACAACGATTTTCAGCATCTTCAACGCAGTCTTGCTACGTGCCTTGCCCTACCGCGATGCGGACAAGGTCATTGTCGTATGGGAGAAGCGTGCCAAAGAGGGGTCCAAAGAGAATGGCATCACCCCGGCGGACTATTCGGATTGGCGCGCGCAAAATCAAGTGTTCGCCAGTCTCACCGCGCACGACGAAGCCGCCGTCACCTTAACAAACAAAGGAGGCGCTCAAGAACTGACTCAGGTTTCGGCCAGCACGGACATGCTTCGGACCTATGGCGTCCAACCACTCATCGGCCGCAGCTTCCTTCCCTCAGACGAGAAGGAGGGAGGCCATGTCGCGCTCTTGAGCTATGGGTATTGGCAACGGCAGTTTGGAGCTGCGCCCTCCGTTCTGGGCCAGCGTATCGACCTCGATGGAAGTCCCTACACCATCATTGGGGTTCTCCCGCGAACGTTTGAAATATACTTCGGCCGCCCACCGGACCTTTTTGTTCCCCTCCTTCTCAGTGGCGCGCGGTCTGCGGATCGAGGCTCTCACGATCTCCTGGTGATCGGCCGCCTTCGCCCCGAAGTTTCATTGTCCAAAGCCCAGGCCGAAATGACAGCAATCAGTGTGCAACTCGAGAAGCAATGGCCTGCGTTCAACACCGGTCATACTGCCAACCTTGTGCCGATAACCTCGCAGCTTAGAGATTCCATTCGGCCCACTATTCTGGTGCTCGCCTGTGCTGTGATCTTTGTTGTCCTGATTGCTTGCGCCAATGTCGCAAATTTGACGATGGCGCGCGGATTCACGCGTCAACGAGAGCTAAGCGTGCGCGAAGCGCTTGGTGCGGGCCGGATCCGGCTCATCAGGTTGCTCTTATCGGAGAGCGTCTTGCTCTCCGCAACCGCTGGCGTCCTTGGCGCGGGAGGCGCCTTAGGAACACTCCACTTCTTAAGGCCGATTCTCCCCAAGATTGCAGCCGGCGGCTGGATTCCTGGGATAGACTCCATATCCGTAGACTCAACCGTTCTCCTCTTCCTTTTCCTTGTTTCTCTCTTTACTGGGCTCCTCTTCGGCATTGTGCCCGCTTGGCAATGGTCAAGAAATGACCTGAGCTCCCGGCTAAAGGAGAGTAGCCGCTCCTCCGCAAGTCCTGGGCAAGTGCGCATGCGCAGTGCCCTCGTTATTATCGAGACAACGCTCTCCTGCGGCCTGCTGACCGGCGCGACGCTTCTCCTTACCAGCTTCGTGAGGCTGTCGAGAGTGAATCCTGGCTTTCAGCCAAATCAACGGCTCTGTGTGGAGCTAACGATTCCCCCGGAATTACGAACGCCGAAAAAACTGGCGCCTCTTTACACGCGGCTTGTCGCCGGTACAGCAACTCTGCCCTCAGTCCTGAACACAGCACTCACGAATTATGTTCCAGGATTTACTACCGGCTGGAGATGGGGACTCAGAACGGAAACCCATCCTGAAATCCGCTCCATTCAGGACTCGCTCAAAATCTGGATGAGGGTCGTCAGCCCTGGCTTTGTCTCTACCATGGCTATCCCGGTTATCAAGGGGAGAACTCTCAACGATGAAGATTCCGCGCGATCCGCGCCCGTGGTTCTCCTCAGTGAAGTGGCCGCGCACAGATACATGCCTGGCGAAAATGCGCTTGGCAAACGCATCGCCTTTGGTGACGAAAAAACTTGGCGCACCGTGGTGGGAGTCGTCGGAAACGTAAAGCACTTAGGGCTCAGCCGCAATGCGGAACCTGAAATATACGTACCTCTTTCGCAACTGGCTATGCCATCTCCGGCGATCTGGCTCATCGTCCACTTTGGCGGCAGCACCGGGCCGCTCATTCAGGATCTGAGGCATGAATTATCGAAGATAAACTCTTCGCTTGCTGTGGGAAGAGTGGAGCTCATCGATGACATACTCGCGCAATCTAAGTCGCCGGAGAGATTCAACACGGTTCTGATAGGTTCCTTTGCTGCCCTCTCGTTGCTGCTTGCCGTCACCGGTATCTACAGTGTTCTTGCGTTCCTCGTAACCCAACAAACTCGTGAAATCGGCATCCGAATGGCGCTAGGCGCCGAGAGGCTGAACGTGCTCGCTCGATTTCTAAAGCATTCCGGTCGAATGCTGCTCATTGGGACCTCTCTTGGAATAGTAGGCTCGCTCCTTACCAGCCGGTTCCTCCAGTCGTTCCTCTTTGATATTTCAGCTACCTCGCCGCTTGCATACGCCGCGGCCTCGATCACTTTATTCCTGGCCGGCATCTCAGCCGCCCTCGTGCCGGCATGGCGTGCCTCGAAAGTAGACCCGATCGTCGCACTTCGAGAGGAATAGCCAATCCGCAAACCAGCGGTCTTAGCCCTCTCCATCGCTGGTGCGTTTGTCAACTGCTCGGGAAAGGAACAACCGTGAGATCCTCTTCGTAAACCTACACTGAGATCTGCAGTCCGACGTAAGGAACGTCGACCGTGAATTTACAGCCGCCATTACCAGCGCTCAGTACGCAACGGGAGGAGCCCCGCGCAACCCGGCCTACCGCGCGGCTTCTCTTCATGGACAATCTCCGCTGGACGGCCATCATTCTCGTTTTGAGCATGCATGCAGCGGACACTTATAGCCCACTGGGTAATTGGTATTTCGTGGACAGAAAGCCGCTTACCCCACCGGCGCTGCTGTTCTTTGCCGCGTGGCAGACGTACCTGCAGGCATTCTTTATGGGCCTGTTATTCTTCATCGCCGGATTCTTTGTTCCACCCTCATTTGATCGGAAGGGGCCCGCAAACTTCATGCGAGACCGCGCCTTTCGCCTGGGCTGGCCGGTGCTCTTTTACATGTTTCTGCTCGGACCCGTGACGGAATATTATGTGGCTCGCTCGTGGACGTCGACCGAACCGACGTCCTTCGCCAACGAGTGGCTCAAGCACATCCGTAATGGACAATTTCTGCAGGAAAACGGGCCGCTCTGGTTTTGTTTAGCCCTGCTCATCTTTTCGCTGGGATACGCGACATTCCGGACCCTGTCTCGTGGTAGTTCCAGTGGAGATACTAAGCAAGGTCACCCCCTCGACTCGGGCACACTCGTCTGTTTCGCGTTGCTCATCGCCGCAGTAACCTTCCTGATTCGGCTTGCGCGGCCGGCGTCGTTTCTCAACCTGCCTCTCAAAGACTTTGGCCAATATACCCTCCTGTTCGCCGCTGGAATCCTATCTGCCCGCCGCCACTCGCTGACCAAACTACAGCTCTCATCTGGGATACGCTGGATTGTCTTCGCGTTAACGATCGGATTTGCGGTTTGGCTGACAATCCTCATCACTGGCGGTGCGTTCCGAGGTAAAGCGTCCGCGTTCTCAGGTGGATGGCATTGGCAAAATGCCGCATTCAGCGTTTGGGAAGCGTTTACCTGCGTGGCTCTGTGTTACGGCCTTATCGTGGTGTTCAGCCAAAAGTACAACAGACAGGGGCGCGTTTCTCGTTTCCTATCCGCCAACGCATTTAGCGTATATGTTTTCCACCCGCCGATTCTTATCCTGGGCGCGCGGATGCTTCATGGCGTCCCGTTGCACCCGATCCTCAAATTCTTCTTGCTCACCCTCTTTGCGGCGATTGCATCATTCACTCTGAGCGCCACCGTGTTCCGCCGGCTCCCGCTCTTGCGGAGAATACTCTAATAGGTTTATTGCTGGCGAATTTGTGCGGTAATCCGTTCCCACCCGGCTCACTCTAAGCAAGCAGCTTCCGATGATCCCATCGCCATCCATAGAACAGCAGCGAGGCGAGCCACGCACAAAGGCAAAGTGCCACCGAGCCATGATCCTTCGACCTTGACAGATAATCCTACTGCGAAGAGTGCTGCAAGCTCTAATCTGGTGCTATGAGTCAGCTACCTCAATTCGATCTGAGTGGGCAAGTCGCTTTGGTAACCGCAGCGGGGCGCGGCCTTGGACGGGCAATTTCGTTAGCATTGGCTCACGCTGGGGCTGATGTCGCTCTAGGGTTGCGTGATAGCGCCTCTCATGGCGGACTGCCGCAAGAAATCGAAGCTCTTGGCCGCCGTGTGCTCCCGCTCCAGATGGACGTAACGCAACTTGATCAAATCTCTCGTGCAGTCGACGATACGGTTGCAAACTTCGGCCGCTTTGACATTCTCGTGAATAACGCAGGCATCGCACCCGGTAATCTCGCCGAAAACGTGAGCGAGGCAGATTTTGACGACACACTAGCAGTGAATCTAAAAGGAACCTTCTTCGCCAGTCAAGCCGCCGGCCGAGTCATGATCCGGCAGAATGGCCGGCGCATCATCAATGTCAGCTCACAAGCTGGTTTCATAGCTCTGCCGTCCGAATCCGTTTACTGTATGACCAAAGCTGCCATCGTGCATCTCACCAAATGTCTGGCAGTCGAATGGGGCAAGTACAACATCACAGTGAATGCCATTGCGCCTACGTTCATCGCAACGCCAGGTACCGAGTCGTGTCTCGCCGATCCAGCCTTCCGCGCCGATGTCGTCGAACGAATCGCTGCTCTGCACCGTATTGGCCAGCCAAGTGACGTAGTAGGATCAGTCGTGTTCCTGGCTTCCCCGGCCGCCTCTCTCATTACCGGCCATACCATCGTTATCGACGGAGGCTGGACTGCGCGCTAATAAACGGGACGGGCTGGATAGAAGCGCCACCATGCATCAACTTGCTGATGCATGCGATGTCATTGCGTCGAGAGATTGCTAAGCTCCGCCGATAGGCCCGCAACGCTTTGAGCTCATCTCAAGCTCGCAAGCAAATTCTTGGAATCGTGGATGTTGGCGGATCGGATCGTAAGCGGGAGAGACTCTCGCCGAAGCCAGGTAAGGCTCACCCTCCCGGCAGGCAACCATTAGCCAATCGATACTAATGTCTAAATTTCCGAGCCCGAGCTCCAACCACGCAATCGCAATCGCTGGAACATAGCGGGCCGCTATTCCCTGTTTAAGCAGTCGGCCCGAATCTGAATTCACTTCAAATAGTCCGAACCGCCGCTGTTGATATCAAGTGGGAGCAAAACGGAGCCATCGCGCCCAACGGTTCACCCTGGGGAACCCGCCGAGGCATCTTAAGTTGGATCGTGACTCGCGACACTGGCGCTTGGCTGATCGTTGTATGGCACAATCTGGAACTTCCAAAGAGTCAATGAGGCGACGTTAAGTCGCCAGCTAAGTTCCTCTACCTACGTGGCCGCCAGGTGACCCACACTCCTTCCACAGCTTTTCCCAATTCCAGATCCCGTAGGCCACCTCGTTCGGCAACGGGAATCCGAGCTGACGCGCGAGCATACATACCTGCCCGCGATGGTGGGCTTCGTGAGCAAGCATGTAGCACAGCATTTCCGGGCCGACCGGCCAAGGCTGAGCCCAGCCATCTCTGCGGAACTTCTCGACGCGGCTCCCACAACCGCCGAGCGCTTCAGCAAGCATCTCCGCGCAGCGAGCGGCGCTCTCGGCCAATCCCGCACGGGCCTGCTGCGGCGTACAGTGCGCGCGGTTGAGCTGTGGTGGAACCCTCAGGTGCGGAGCTGTAAGCCTGACCCACTTGGAGCGGACATTGTGCATGTGCGTGAAGATCGCCGCAATGGTGCGGGCCTTGCCGGGCGGTTTCGCTCTCCAGGCGCTAGGGTCAAGATGTTCGATAAGAACCTGGTTCATGCGATCGTTGGCGGCAAAGATCTGGACTGCGGCTCGGCCGAGTTGAGTGTGAACCTTGTGTTGACGCGTGGCCACGGCTCCCTATTCCTGCGCCTATAATACTTCCGGCCCGCGGATCTCGTCTGCGGCAATGGTCAGCCAAAACTTTCCCGGACGGACGGCCGCCCCCGGCAATGATTTCTATCCACTACAATTGAGCCATCCGAGCGCAAATATCTCTCCGACCGCCGGAATGAAGATCACCGAGAGAAATCTCCAATGCTCCGTATTCTGAATATCGCGATTTTGATCAGCCTGTTTGCTGGCACAGGCCCGGCGATGGCCCAAGCGCCGGCACCGGGGTCGCGCCCGGCACCGCCCACTCGCGATCCGAACACCCCCGGTTATGTCACGGCCAAGGACTTACCCGACGGTGCCAACCCTCCGCCGAATGCCGATGGAAACTTTATCATTGGCCCCACACACCACCCCGCGCCGGAAATGATCGCCCAGCAAGGCGTCCCGCGGGGTACCGTGTTTGAGTTCACTATGAATTCGGCTGACAGCAAAATTTATCCAGGCATCGCACGGGAGGCCAACACCTTTGGCACGGCAGACCCCACCGACCCCGCGAAGCTGGTAGTCACCACCAGCCATCCCGCTCCCTACACTCGCCGAGTAGCCGTGTATGTCCCCAAACAATATGTCTCCGGCACAGCCGCGCCTTTAATAGTCGGGGCGGACGGGCCTGACCGGGCATTGTTCACGGCCCTGGACAATCTCATCGCCCAGCACCGGGTGCCCGTGATGATTGCCATCTCTATAGGTAACGGCGGAGGCGACGCCCAGGGAAGCGAACGCGGCCTGGAATACGACACCATGTCAGGCCTGTACGCGGAGTTTGTTGAGGAAGAAGTGCTGCCTCTCGTGGAGAAGCAATACAACGTGAAGCTGACCAAAGATCCCGAGGCGCGGGCGACGATGGGCGGCAGCTCCGGCGGCTCCTGCGCCTTGATCATGGCGTGGTATCACCCGGACTTATACCATCGCGTTCTCACCTACTCAGGCACCTACGTAAACCAGCAGTGGCCGCCGAACCCGCAGACTCCTCACGGTGCATGGGAATTTCATGAACACCTCATCGCGGATAGTCCGGCCAAGCCGCTGCGAATCTGGATGGAAGTCGGCGACAGAGACCTTCTCAATCCGAATGTCATGCGTGACAACATGCACGACTGGGTCGTCGCCAATGAGAACATGGCCAAAGTGCTGGCCGCCAAGGGCTATCATTATCAGTTTGTATTTGCGCGTAACGCTGGGCACACTGACCGCGCCGTGAAACAACAAACCCTACCCGAGGCTCTGGAATATGTATGGCAGGGCTATCCGATCGCTGGGCCGAGGAATTGATTAGCAGTGTCGCTTGGTCTGCTGCGGTCAATTCTTCCGAAGCCGCGCAAGAAGGGGCGTCAGCGACGCCAACACTGAGAAGCGAAGTTACACTTCTCGTGCCGCGACATATACTTACGCCCCTAAGAGCACGACTTGCCTGTCGCCTGCTGCAGATTAGCGAACCTTCTCAATAGGCGGCGGTACGTATGTACCATCAAGAACGCTTCCCAATGGCCCGTAATCGCGGAGCATCACATTGAACGGCCCAGGCGGAATCGGAAGCCAATTAGCGGGAGGGACGTCTGCAGGGAGGTCTCTCGCCATATAAATTGAGATGGACCCGTCTGGGTTCGACTGCAAATTGGGGGTGTAACTTGCGACGAGGTATTTCTTAGCCGAATTGGGCACCAGCTCGATTGCCTCTGGCGTGTAGGCCGTCAGAGACCAGAAGCGGCTGGTAGCGGGAATCATGTCATGGGGAAAAGTCAGGACGTAGCCCCGAGGATCGGTTCCATTCAACCGAACACCCTGCCCATCCTTGAACGCGTGGAAATAAGCCGCTGCGTTATGGTCGTTTGCATACTGGATAAATTCTGTTATAGAGGACCGTTGGACGGCTGTGGAGGACCCTGGGTCGGGGTTGGTGCCCCACTCACCAATGTTCTCGAAGGTGATCCAGTTTGTATCGCCGGCATGGTTGCGGTACTCGTCGATAATCAGATCGTGCGCTGCCCGCGCGCCCCTCGCAAATTCGGATCTATTTCCTGTGCTGCCTGCGAACAGCGCGTTGAAGTGCTCCGACAGCGCGCGCACCTCTGACGACATCGGTGGGGTTGTAGGAGCGTCCACCGCGATCTTTAGCATCCGCAAGAAGCCGATCGGGTCTAGCGCAATCAACGTGTCAGCGAACGTCTTGAACGGGAAGGCGAAAACGGCTTCCGGCAGGATGTCAGCGGGGCCTCCGGAAGGCACTCCGGACGGACAGCTTTGGCCGAGGTAGGCGCACAGCGGCATGGTGGACATTCCGCGTCTGAAGTCATCGGCCTCCTTAGTCATGTCCACACCGTTCTTAAACCGATCCACCCGGAAGATCAGCGTCATGTAGTTGAAAGGTAACGGAACCTGCGTAACGCTATCAGGAAGATTGTTCGGGTCGAAGTCGGGTCCGTACAGCGCGTACGTGCCGGGTGTGTTCGCAGGGAGCAAGGAATGGAATATGTCACAGTAGCGATCCAGCGTGAGCACCGAGTAGTTGTTGTGGGTTGATGGGATCTTCAGGATCACTGGCTCCTGCGACAAATCGAGAAACGAACTCACGTACAGCGTATCGTCATTGATCGCGACTACGTAGTGGTATATCGGAGAGATCTTGTTCGGTCCAACCAGGCGATTGGGAGTGCCAAAAAGCGTCTGATAGTAGGTGAACCACAATGGATAGAACTGCGAGACGTAATCTTGCGTGGTTACAAATGCGTCCTGAGCTTTGGCTGGGCGCGGCGATACGCCCAAGGAGAGCACTAACGCAAGACACCCGAACAACCCTGCGGCTGCCGGGCGTTTCAAAAAACCTCTACCCTTCATAAAAGCTTTTCCTCCTCTCTCGACAAGGCTATTCGCGTTACCCCCTCAGGAGAAAGTAAGAACAGGAGGGCCAACGGTGTGGTCAGGGGTATAATCATCTCCTTACCTCGTATTAGTGCGAGGTTCACGCCAGTGTATGCGCGGGGGCACGTTTGTCCACGGGTCGCTTCCGATGAGGATATCGACGGCCCGCCTTTTCCGATTCCTCACGAGCCAACCACTCGCCCAATTCCGTGCGTGGAGCAGCGACAGCAGGCGTAGCCTCTCACGCCTCCGAAGAATTGATTTTCGCAGTGTCGCTTAAGTGTTTCGCCCGAAGCGTCCGAGGAGTTTCGCCCGAGCTCAGCGACCCCGCTCACCTCACTGTGCCGTGCGCGTTTACTCGTGATGCAGCGCAATCACTGGATCGATATGCGAGGCGCGGTGTGCCGGAAGGTAGGTCGCCAGGAGCGCCACCGTCAGAAGCAAGAACGCTGCGCCCGCAAAGCTGAGCGGGTCGCCTGGTCTTACGCCGTAGAGCATGCCGGAGATCACTGTTGTCGACCAGATGGCTTGTCATCACGCCCAGCGCTATACCCGCCATCGCCAGTTTTGTTCCGTTCCCGAGCACCAGGCGCAAAATGTCACTCGATTTAGCGCCCACTGCAATCCTGATGCCGATTTCGTGTGTCCGCGCAACAACCGCGTAGTGCATGACGCCAAAGACACCCAGTGCCGCGAGGGCCAGCGCCAATCCGGAAAAGAGGCTGATGAGCCAGGTCTGAAAACGTCTTTGGATCTTCTGCTGATCAACAAGCGCTTCCATCGTCGTAATGGACGACACCACAGCATTGCGATTCACCCGATGTATGAGCGTTCGCAAGGTATTCGCCAGATTTGCCGGATTGCGAGTAGTGCGAACGACAAGGTTGCCAATCTGCTCGCTCGTACGTTGCGCCTGAACTTCGTAGATTTGCGAAAATGGCTGCCTTTCCAAACCACCGACCCGGGTATCTTTCACAACACCTACAACCGTCAGCCAATCGTCGTGTTGGCCGCGTGGGTCGAAGCCCTTTAGGCGCTTCCCTATTGGGTCTTCGCCAGGCCAATAGCGGCGAGCGAGGGTTTCGTTGACGATCGCCACGGGAGATGACATAGGGCCATCATGGTCGTTGAAGAAACGGCCGCGAATCAGCGGAATCCCCATTGCCCGAAAATAATCGCCGGCGATTTGCGTCCACACCAGAGGTTTCCAGGCATTTTTCGGCTCCGGTGGATGACCCTCTATCAGCCGCAAGGCGTGATTGCGTGTTTCATCGAGATAGAACAAATTGCCCGCGCCACCAACCGCCTGCACCTCAGGGAGAACCGATATGCGCTGCATTACTTCCCAGTAGAACGCGGGAGTTTGCGCAGCGGGTATGGCCGGAGGAAGGCCAACCTGGACAGTAAGAATGTTTTCGGGGCGAAAACCCAGGTTGACCTCGAGCACTGCGACGAAGCTGCGAATCAGGAGTCCAGCCCCGGTAAGTAATATCATGGCAAGGGCGAACTCGGCAGCTACCAGTACGCTGTTCAGGCGCCGGTTCTTGCGTGTTTCCGTTAAGCTGCGGCCCGCAGCACTGAGAGACTCGTTCAATTTGCGATGTGAGACTCGCGAAGCGGGCGCGAGCCCGAGGAGTAGTCCGAGCGCGACACTGAGAGCTAAAGCAAACAGCATTCCGCGTCCATTCAACGCGACCGCATTCAATAGCGGTGTGTTAGCCGGCGAGAATGCCTTCAGCAACGGAACGAACCCCATCGCAGTAGCGACTCCCAGCGCGCCTGCGGATAACGAGAAGGTCAGTGCCTCGGTAAGAAGCTGACGGAAAAGGCGTGCTTTTCCGGCTCCAAGCGTTGTGCGGATGGCGATCTCACGCTCTCTTCGCGCGGCTCGCGCGAGCAACAGATTGGCGACATTTGCGCAAGCGATTAAAAGCAGAAAAACGACTGCGGTAAAGAGAACGAGAATTGGCCTCCGAACGTCGCCGGTGAAATGTTCGCGCAAAGGGACGACCCCGATGTCGTTTGAATGGAATTCCGGCAGGGCAGCTCGCAATCCGCCCCATATCGAATCCACTTCAGCTTGCGCACGAGCCATCGAGACACCCGGTTTCAGGCGGCCGAAGACGTCCCAGAAAGGATGCTCATGCGGATTCACATGTTCCGGGTCGTTCCAATCCGGGTGCGAAAGCACCGGAGCCCAGAACTGCGTGTCGAGGAAAGGAACCTGAAAATTCGAAGGCATGACCCCAATAACTCGCCAGCGTGCGTGGCCGATTTCCAAATCTTGCCCTAGAACGCTAGGTAAGTGCCCGAAGCGCTGCGACCATAACGCCTCGCTGATCACCACCACTCTTTCTGCCCGCATGTTTTCTTCTGGCGTGAAGTTTCGGCCAATCATGGGAACGCGTCCGAATATAGCGAAAAAATTGGGCGAGACGAATGCGCCTTGCAGCGGAACCGGTTCAGTTCCGCTCGTCAGAGTAACGCGAGACCAACCCGTGCGGAATGTGACAGCAAGATTCGCGAACGAGCGGCTCTTGGCTCTGAGCTGCTGGAAATCGTTATACGAAAGAGATCCGTTCGAATCGAAAGGCGGCTTGGAAGCATAGCTCGTCAGCGTGACAAGATGCTGCGGATCCCGGTAAGGCAGCGGCCGGAGTAGCACGCCATCGACCAGCCTGAAGATCGAAACGCTGGCCCCAATGCCGAGCGCCAGGATTCCGATGACCAACGAAAAAAAAGCGGGTGCCTGGCGAAAGCTCCGCAGCGCATAGCGCAGATCGGAAAATAAAGCGTCCATGTAAGTGATTCCAGCAATCGCGCTTCCAGGTTATGACCCAAAATGGCCGACACAATGACCGCTTCAAGTCCGACCTCGGGACTGAGCCGTCCGAAAACGAACACATCGCAACCCGGATTCCGAACTACGCTCCGTGCCCGCCTACATCTTTGATGATGCCTCTCCACTCGCATATGATGGGCGCCTAGCATTCTCAGTTGGAGCACAATCCAGCCGAAAGCATCGACCGTCTTCAGTCACGCCCTCTACCGCTTTTTCTTTCCGCTTTGCCTTCATCCACTTACCTCCGATGAAACCCCACCGCGGTCCAACCCGCCGCTGCCCCGTGCTAGCGTCAAGCCGCCATGACCGCCCGAGAACTCCGCACCCACCGCCGCGCCGAAGAACGTAAAGCCCGCAAATCGGAACAAAAGCAGCTCGAACCTGTAAACGCTTCTCCGAGCCATCACGACCTCGGCGTCTCGCCCGAAACTCTCGAGGAATTCGGCCCTGAGCTCATCGCCCAGGCCAACTCGATCCGCGAGCGCTTCCATCGGACCGCTCCCGAGCCCCTCCCTGCTGCTCAGGCCGCCCCATTCACTCCCGGCCAGTCCACCGGACCTCGCTCGGCGACGGGTAAGGCAACCTCCTCCCGCAACTCCTTCAAGCACGGTCTCGCTTCTGGCCAAATCGTCGTCCCCGGGGAAGACCCTGCCGCCTTTGACGCCCTGCTCGCCGATCTCATCGCCGACCACGCCCCCGCCAACTGCACAGAAGAACTCCTCGTGCACGAAATGGCTCAGTCCTACTGGCTCAAGCAGCGCGCCGCCCGCCTCCAAAACTCCTGCTTCGAGAAAGGTGAGGTCGATGGCAAGCAACTAGCTCTCTTCCTGCGCTACCGGACCACCTACGAGCGCGCTTTCCACAAGGCCCTCGATATGCTGATCAAGCTTAAGAAACAACGAGAAAGCGCCAACCGACAGTTCGTTTCGCAAAAAGCACCCAAACCGCCCTCTTCGGCGAAGGATGAGGCCGCGCTTCTCAGCGAGCCGAAGACTATATGTGAGTTCGTTCGGCAAAATGACCGCTTAGACGAATTGAAAACCGGTAAATCCCCTCACCAGATAAATTCTTTCGCGCTTTCCCGCCGTTGATGGCTGTCCAGCACGTGCACTACCCGGATCTTCTTCAGCTTTGTGGGCGAAAGCTGCCCGAGCGGCAGATACACGATCTTACGGTTCGCCCGCGCCGCCATTTGCCGGAAAATCGAGCGCGGAGGCTTGGCCGCCACATACAGCACGTGCGACTCCATCGAGTAGTCGAGCCCAGCCATCAGCAACCGCTCTGCCTTCGTCTCCGCCGCATCATAGTCATAGTCGTTCCACACGTCGTAAAGCCGGCCCGGCGGCAGCGTCATCAGCAGCCCTCCATACTCTGCCCTACCCACCCCCGGCCCGACAATATGCTCGAACGGCTCGGTTGAATAGAACGCCATATCCGACTCGTTCTGGTGCTCCCCCAGCAAAGTCGTCAGATACCCGTACTTATCGGCCCGGTCTTCGTCGAAGATGATCACTACCGCCCCGACATCTGCCGAAAACTGACCCGCTTCCCGCACATAGAGCTTGCCTTCGTGCCACTTGCGAATCGTCTCGCGCAAATCGATGCCGTCGCGCGTGGAAGCCATGAACGGCTCTACCCTCGAGCGCTCTTCCGAAAGCAGATTCTTCGCATGCTGCTTCAGAAAGCGCCCGTAGTTCTCGATCACCAGGTCTTCCGGAGGATACGAGCAGATCGAAAACCCGTTCGTCTGCCGGGCCCATTCGCCTTTCGAGCGCTCCCGCTTTCGTTGACGCATTCCGGCCGGCTTCAGACGCTGCTTCAGTCGCGGCAACCGGCGCCGGATCCGCAATCGCCGCGTGTTGAGCCAGACCTCCTCGCCCGAAATATTCAGCGTTTCGAGCGGCGGGTCTTCGGTCTGCTGCACGCTAAAGCGATTCGCCATCTCCCAGACCTCATACGCGTAGTTGTCGTCCGCCAGCGAGCGTGCCGCCAGCGTAAGATCGTACGCCCCCGGCATCAGGTCACGGTCGAGCAACGCCAGATTCCGCGCAAACTTCGCCAGCGCAATCCGTTGCCAGGGCCGTATCTGATCGCCGGTCTTCACTGCGTACTCCGCCTCAGCTCCGCGCAGCAAATCGAGTTGCCATCTTGGCCGGTCCAACCGCGCGCTCAAATCTCCCACCCGCAGCGCCTCATAACGCTCCTGGTAAAACGGCGGTTCGTTCGTCACTTCCGCCAGGCAGTCCGGATGCAGATTAAACAGCGCTGAGTCCCGAAACAGCTTGACTGGCGGACGCGCCGGCTCTTCCTGCGGTTGCTCCATCGCGTCGAGCAGAGGCTCCAGCGTGCTCAGCGATACCACCACGCACGTTGCAGCCACCGGATCCGCGCCTTGCAGCTTCCACGCCATGCCTGCCGCGTACGCATCTTCGTCCGGAGTTCTCGGACACGGATGCAGCCGGTAACTCTCCACGTAACGATCAATGCCAATCAGCTCGACCGAATAGGGCGCCGGGTAATGAATCCGCTGCCGTCCCGGTTCGTGAGCCGCCGGTTCCAGAAACACCAGCTCCGCTCCGAGCTCCTGCCCTGTCCGCAGCGCCTCCATAAATGGATCGCCCGGCTCAACCGGCATGTACAGCGGCTTCTCCTCGTCGTCCACCAGGATCACTGACATCCGCGGCAACCGGTCCAGCGCTGCAAGGTACCCCCTCTCGAAAAAACCAGGCAGTTCCACCGCCACCACCGAAGGTCGGCTCGCCAGCAAATGCCGCCGCACATGCCACGCAAACTCCAGCCTGCCTGGCACCACCGGCACATACGTCAGATTCCCACGTTCAATCTCAGACCCCATCTCTCTCCCGATCACACCGTGGCGCGGCCACTTTGGCCGCCGCGTCGGGACTCATCCCGACGCTTGTGCGCTCTTCCTCTTCCTCCTCACCGCCCCGCATACCGAAACGCTTCTTCGCCCAGTACGGACTGAATCGATTCCCTCAGCAGCATCCGTGACGACTGCCCGCTGCTGCTCGCCTTCAACTTTAAGGCGTAGCGCGCAATGTTTATGCCATCCCGCACCGTGTAGCTCTCATCCGCGGCATGCGCCTGTTGCAGGAGGTCGGTAACGTATTGCAAAACCTCTTCGGGCGAGAACGGCACGTTTTCCCGCAAAATGGCCATCTCTTCCTCGCGCTCCGGAAAATCGATCAGAATTTGCGGCTGCAAGCGCGAGTGAATGTATTCAGGTAAATCGAATGTCGAAGAATCCTCATTCATCGTCGCCACTAGCCGAAAATCCGCATGTGCCTTGATCTTCACCCCCGCCACAATCGATTCGACATAGCGTCGATTGTCGAGCAGCGGGGCCAGGCTTGCCCAGCTCTTCTCGCTCATCCGGTTGCCCTCGTCCAGAATCGCTACTCCTCCGCGCAGCATTGCTGTAACCAAAGGCGAAGCGACATACTTCAGCTTTGAGGCGCCTTCAATCACCGGAGTAATCAGCAAATCCTCCGGCCGCGTGTCGACCGTCGCCTGCAGAATAAAAACATCGCGGCCTAAACGCTTCCCGGCCGCATAAGCCATCGTCGTCTTTCCGACTCCTGGCTTTCCAAGCAGCCGTGGATTCATCGGCGTATCCCGCTCGTCGATCACCATCCACGCCGCCATCAGTTGGCGCAACGCTTCCTCCTGCCCTATCCACGAAACGTTCAACTCATCGGGATGAGCCAGGTGCAGTTCGATTCCCTCGACAACAACCTTCATGAAAGATGCTTCCTTACGGCCTTGATCACATTTTCATCGTAGAATGAGAGTTCTTCGGTGATACATCCAAAGTTACTGCGCCTTATTTATGCCGGTGAATTTCTGGTAGCGCTCATCGCTATATTTACTTCATGGTCGGAGATCGGCGGACAAGCTGCTTTGGATGTGATGCACTGGGCTTGGAAGTTAGGTCTCAGTCTGGCGCTTGCGGCGGCTTTCGTCGCCTACACCGCTGCGCTCCTCACGGAAGAATCGCTGTGGAGTCTACGCTCGGCCCGCTGGTTGACCGCCATTATCGTGCTGATCTTCGTCATGGGAGCGGTAACTTACTTCTACGCCCTTCAGGCCGATTCCGGCGATTCCGATGAAACTGCTCCCACCATTCACCACGCCATGAGCCGCGCAGGATACTATTTACACACACCTTTTCGAACCTCATGAATACGCAAGACTCCGCTCTCGGATATGCCTATTGGATAGCGCCGGACGGATCATCGAAGGTCACGTACTCGCTGAACCTCTTTCACGAAGTCGATACACTCGTCAATGACGGATATCGCCGCATTCCGCATGGTGGCGTCGAAACTGGCGGTTTACTTTTCGGAAGCCGCAGCGGTAACACTGTGCAATTGGAGGCTTACCGTCCTATTCGGTGCCAGCACGCTTTCGGTCCCTCTTTCGTACTCTCCGAAGGTGACCTCACAGGGATCAAAGAACAGCTCGCTTCGGCAGCCGCCGATGAAGATTTGAAAGGCCTCGAACCAGTGGGCTGGTTTATCGGGCATACTCGCAGCCCTCTGCAGATGAGCGATCGCGAGGCGCTTTGGTTCGACACGTTGTTTCCCGAAACCAGCAGCCTTACCGTGCTCGTTAAGCCGGAGCGTTTTCAACCCACGCGATTCGGCTTCCTTTTGCGTGGCCCTGAGGGCCAGCTCCAGCGCGACGCCAATACGTCTGCCGTCATTCTGCCGCTTTCAGGCCAAACGGCAAATACCGGCGAGCTGGCCTCCCCATCCATTCCGGCACCGAAGATCGCCGAGAAATCGGCCGAAGCAATTCCGCCCGAACAATGGCAGCCCAAAACTGCGCCGCCGGGCGGACCGACCCGCGTGCGAACGCCGTACTTCGAGCCGCCGACGCCCGCTCCGGACGCGGCTCCCGTAGCGCAAGTCCCGAACGTTAGACCTGAACTAAAGAAAGCTAATGCCGATCTCAATTTTCCCTACGCAAGTCTCGCTCAGACCCGCGCGCGCACAGAAAGGCGAAGCAACGGCGCTTTGGCTTTACGCTCTGCCGCAATCCTCGTTATCGCCGCCGTATTAGGTTGCATTGTAGGTTACTGGGCTTATCTTCAGCTTCCTTCGCCAGTAATTCCGGTCAGCGTTCGCGAACAACACGGCCAGTTGGTGGTCGAATGGCCGTCTGCGCAAACCGGAAATGTCGAGTACGCCGCTCTCCAAGTCGACGACGGTCAGTGGATCACGTTATCGCCCGAGCAGAAATCGGCCGGGCGGGCCATCGTTACCGCACCTCCTGGCGATGTCAAGATCGACTTGCTGGCAAAACATTGGCTACGGGATTCGCGCGGCATCGTTCGCTATATCCGCATCCCACAGCCAGTTTCGCCAGCTACAACTCAATAAGAGTAGCGCCCTGCATTTGCGCTGGCTGCTCGAGGCCTAGAATTCCCAGCACTGTCGGAGCAATGTCTTTGAGCGCTCCTCCGTGCCGCAGTTGCACTTCCTCATTGGTCACGTAAATGAATGGGACGGGATTCGTGGTGTGATACGTGTGCGGACCTTGTGTCACCGGATCGATCATCATCTCTGCATTTCCGTGATCGGCCGTAACCAGCCACGATCCTCCCGACCGCTTTAACGCCTGATGAATTTCCCCCAGCCCTGCATCTACCGCTTCAACCGCGCGAATCGTCGGCTCGATCTTCCCCGAATGGCCAACCATATCTGCATTCGCGAAATTCATCACGATGAGATCGAAACTGCCGCTTTCGATTGCTTCGACAACTTTGCCCGTAATGCCCTCCGCGCTCATGTCCGGCTGCAAATCGTAAGTCGCTACTTTGGGCGACGCCACCAGTTCGCGCTCTTCACCTGTGTACGGCTTCTCATTTCCGCCATTGAAGAAGTATGTTACGTGCGCGTATTTTTCTGTTTCAGCCACCCGCAGATTTTTCCAGTTCGCCCGCTCCATCACTTCAGCCAAAATGTTGTCGGGATGTTCCGGCGGCAGCACGAAAGGCAAACCGAAGTTCTTGTCGTATTGCGTCATCATCGTGTAAGTGAGATTCTTCGGCACGAGCGACTGAGGAGGTTGCGACAGCGACAAATCTGTCAGCGCCATCGTCATCTCTCGCGCCCGATCGGCCCGATAATTGTACATAACGACGCTATCGTCATCGCGAATCAAACCTACTGGTTCATTCTGCTGATTCACGATGGTGACGGGTTCGATGAATTCATCCGTAATGCCGCGCTCATACGACTTGCGCGCCGCTTCGAGAGCGGAAGTAAATTTCGCACCATTGCCGAGCACCATTGCCCCGAACGCGCGCTCGATGCGCTCCCACCGCTTGTCGCGATCCATCGCGTAATAACGACCGGACACAGAAGCGATCTGCCCGATCCCGATCTCTTCCATCTTCCGTTCGAGTTGCTCGATGTATCCGGCGCCGCTCTCAGGCCCAGTATCGCGGCCATCCGTGAAGCAATGAACGAAGACATTCTTTAAATCGTTTCGCTTCGCAATTTCCAACAGCGCATACAGATGAGCGAGTTGCGCGTGCACGCCCCCATCGCTGCACAAACCGAGCAGATGAAGCTGGTGACCTTCCGCCTTTTTCATCGCATTCAGCAGAACAGGATTTTGGAAGAACTCTCCGGAGCTGATTAAAAGATCGATGCGCGTTACATCCATATAGATGACGCGCCCCGCCCCCATATTCATGTGCCCCACTTCGCTGTTCCCCATCTGGCCTGCGGGAAGTCCCACATACGGACCGGATGTATGTACCAGCGTATTCGGATAAGTTTTCAGCAGATGATCGTAAGTCGGTTTGCGCGCCTGCGCGATCGCGTTACCTTCAATTGCGCTTGAGTAACCCCAGCCATCGAGAATCGTCAGAACCAGCGGCTTGCGTTTCGCCATGCTACTGGTGAAATGTTTTCCTGCCCGGATAAACTGCGCTGCCGCCTAACTCCTCTTCGATACGCAGCAACTGATTGTATTTCGCGATGCGATCGGTCCGGCTCGCCGAACCCGTCTTAATTTGTCCTGCATTCGTCGCTACCGCCAGATCGGCGATGAAGGCATCTTCTGTTTCGCCAGAGCGGTGCGAAACAACGGCCGTGTAATTTGCGCTGCTCGCGAGGCGCATCGCTTCCAACGTCTCCGTCAAAGAACCGATCTGATTGACTTTTACGAGAATCGAATTCGCAACGCCCTTCTCGATCCCTTCTTGCAGCCGCTCTGTATCCGTCACGAAAAGATCGTCACCTACCAACTGAATCTTTTTGCCCAGCGCGTCGGTTAACTGCTTCCATCCGTCCCAGTCGTTCTCCGCCATGCCATCTTCGATGGAAATGATCGGATAGTGTGCAACCCAATCCGATAAGAATTGAACCATTTCTTCAGAGGTCCGTTCGCTCTTGTCCGATTTCTTGAAGATGTATCTCTTTTTGTCCGCCTCGTAGAACTCGCTCGATGCCGGGTCGAGAGCAATCGCGATCTGCTCTCCGGGCTTGTATCCAGCTTTCGAGATTGCCTCCATCAATACTTCAAGCGCTTCTTCATTCGACTTCAGGCTGGGAGCAAATCCGCCTTCGTCGCCAACTGCTGTCGAGTAGCCACGGTTCTTCAAAACTGCTTTTAAACTATGAAAAGTTTCGACACCTATGCGAAGCGCTTCCGAGAACCTTTCCGCTCCCACTGGCACGATCATGAATTCCTGCAAATCAACGGAGCTGTCGGCGTGCGCTCCACCATTGATCACATTCATCATCGGCACCGGAAGCACACGGGCATTCACGCCTCCGAGATACCGGTAAAGCGGAGTCGCTTCGGATTCGGCCGACGCTCGCGCCGCCGCCATCGAAACCGCTAGAATCGCATTCGCGCCAAGTTTGCTCTTATTCGGAGTGCCATCGAGCACAAGCATCTTTCGATCGACAGAAGTCTGATCGGCGGCATCCATGCCGGAGAGCGCAGGCGAGATTACTTTCGTGATGTTCTCCACCGCTTTCTGAGTTCCCTTGCCCGCGTAGCGGCCTTTGTCGTTGTCCCGAAGTTCTACTGCTTCATGCTCGCCGGTGGAAGCGCCTGAAGGAACAGCGGCTCGCCCAATCGTGCCGTCGGCAAGATAGACATCGGCCTCCACCGTCGGGTTGCCGCGAGAGTCTAAGATCTCCCTGCCAAGTACTTTGACGATTTCCATTCTGATTTTCCAGGGTAACAGGGCAAGGCCGCGAATTCGCACTCGCGTTACACTAATAATTTAGCTGGAAGGTGGTGAATTTTTAGTTGGCAGAAGTCCATCTGCAGGATGGCGAGACTCTCGAGAGCGCTTTGCGCCGTTTCAAGCGCAAAGTGCAGCAGGAAGATATCGTCAAGGAAATCAAGCGCCACTCTTTTTATTTGAAGCCTGGCGAAAAGCGCCGCACGAAAGAGGCGCTAGCGCGTAAGCGAAATCGCAAGAAACGCCCCCGCGAAATCGAATAGCTTCGCATTCTTCAATTTGGGCCGCCCGTCTCTCGGGCGGTCTCCACCTTAGTTTCTTTCCAGAGCTGCTGGGCGGGCAATATGAGAACTGCCAGCGCGCAAAACGCGGCCGCAACCAACACGACAAACGCGCGTACAACAGCGGTTATGCGTTTGAGTGTTGTCCTTTCCGGTATTGCTGGGTCGATCAAAGCGGCCAAATAGAAAACGCTCTGAGCTGCGAGAGCAACTATGCGCCACGGGTGGGGCAATCCAAAACTGCTCGCAAACATCAGAATCAGCGCAAACGGAAGTAGCAGACGCCCAAATTTGTGGGAAAAGAAATGAACGAATCTCCGGTTTCCCGGCCATAACAGCCAGGGGAAGTATCGAATTATTTGATAAACACCGGCTTGCGTTCGCACCTTGCGCCGAAACTCCGAATGGAGAGACGTCGGCAGATCATAGGCTTTGGCCTGGTCTTCAAAATAGATGCGAAAACCGCGCGAAACCGCCAGAAACGGAATGTATACGTCGTCCAGCAGGATGTCCGTTGGAATCGGCCCAAGAGCCTCACGGCGCACGGCGCAAATCGAGCCGGTAGCTCCTAGCATGGCATCGACACGGTTCAGATTTTTGCGAATCCACTTCTCGTATTTCCAGTAAAGCCCGGTATTAAACTCTTCGCGAGTGTTGCCTTCCCGGATGACCAGTTCCCCCGTCACGATGCCTACTGAAGGCTCGGCGAAACAAGAGATAAGCCGCCGGAGGGCACCGGGAGCAAACGGCTGCCGCACATCTGTCAGCACGATTATTTCCGAGGAGACGAGTTCCGATCCGCGGTTGAGGGCAGTAGCCTTGCCGGCGGCGGGAAGCGATAACAATTTGACGCGCGAATCGGCGTAAGCTGCGACAAGTTGGTCGGTGCCGTCAATCGAGCCATCGGAGACTACCAGGATTTCGAGCAGGCCTGCCGGATAATCCGAATCCAGCAGCGAGCGAAGTTTCGCGCCGATCCACCTGGCGCCGTTACGAACAGGAATAATGATCGAGATCTTGCAGGGGATGAATTCTTTGCGTATGGGACGCGGGAAAAGGTGCGCCCAAACGGCCAGCGCGGCGGGATAGGCTATCAGCACGTAAAGAAGGAGAACGGCGCTCGTTACGAAGAGAATGACGGGCCAGCTCATGTATTCGACGAAGGTCAGGGAAGGCTGACTTGAAGCCAACCTCCCCGATACTACACTGCCAGAGTGCTTTACGATCCGCTTGCCGGAATGGTCAGGGTTGCCGTGGCTTGCACGCTCTGGGTAACCGTACTCGTAGCCGTGATGGTTACGGTCTGGGACGAAGCTGAAGCGGTAGCGGGCGCAGTATACAGACCGCCCTGACTGATCGATCCGGGACCTGAAATGGACCATGTCGCAGCATTGCCCATATACCAGCCAACCGAGTAGAGTTGAAGGGTGCTGCCGGCCTTCACGGTGGTCTGCTGTTGCGTGTCGATGACCAGATAGGGCGGAGTGCTATCCGGCATGATCTCCAGTCCGTTGATGCTCGGTGAAGGCTGAGCTTGAGTCGGAAGATCCGGCAGGTTTATGCGAAGCGCCACATACAGGGAATTGTTGGTCACTTGAGCAGGGATAAATACATCCCAAGGCGTTGCGAAAGCATACGAAATCGGCAGGCCGAAATCATAGTTGTGAAGGGCAATTTGCCCGTTCGCTTCGAAATGCAGAGGGGCGTGCCAAGTCGGATTGACAAGACCACAGGGTTGACTGCATCCGTTATAGGGCTGGCCGAGCATCACTCTGACTTTGTAATTCCCGTTTGGAACGATAAAGCTGTAAACGATGTCGTTGCCGTAAGTGTGGCCTGAACTCTGGTATTGGCTTCTTTCTGGACTGCCGTTCAGCGAAGTCCAATTCGGATAGTCGCTTGTCGCTTGGACGTAGGCTCCGGTTTCATAAGCCTCGTCGGCTAACCAAAGGTTGCCGTTGCCATCGGTGGTATTAGCCCAATTGCCAGAGTCGATGCGAATGGTACCGGCTGGATTCGCACCGGTAGGCAGGACGGTGACGTAGAGCTGGGCGAATGCATTGGGATCGGCGGCGCTCGTTACTTCCAGAGTTGCCGATGTTTGAGTCGAAACAGTTGCCGGGGGCGTGTAGACACCGGTAGAAGTCACTGATCCTGGGCCGGAAACGAGCGACCACGTGACTGTCTGATTAGTGGTGCCATTTACCCAAGACGTCAGTTGATAGCCGGACATGCCCGCCGTGATGGCCATAGTGGGAGACGGAATTCCTACGATGACGCTCTGCAGTGCGACCGGGAAGTTTACCTGGTAAGTGGCATTGGTCTGATCCGTCGCGGTGAGAAGCGCGAAAGAACTCGGGGCCTGGTATGGGTTCGCGGGATTTACCTGAGCAGAAGAGTTGCTCACTATGAAGCTAGTTTCGTCGACAGCTTCGAAGTTGCTGATGTTGATCTGCGCATTCCCGATCTGTGCGAAAGCACTCATCGTCAACCCATCCTCGGTCGTGTCGGTGCTTACAGTGACCGTAGGGCCAGTTCCGGCGTCGGCCAGGAACATGCCGTACTGCTTCAAAGCGGTGAGGACCACTTGCGCCGTGGCGCTGAACTTACTAATGTCGAAACTTGCTTTCAGCCGGAAGCGCGCGCCATATGGGGGACTGCTCACACAGCCACCGCAACCATTGGTGCTATTGGCCGGCCAATAGGCCAGCGCTTGAATATACCCGCCCGACAGGGTAAATCGCATGGCGTGATGAATCGCGCCTGATTTGATTTCGTCCAGGTGAAGAGTCAAGGGGCCGAGCGGTAAACCGGCTGCATCGGTGGAACCGCCGGGTGGCAGCGCATAGCTGTTCCAGGAGTAAGTAAGTCCGCTTTGCGCGTTGCAGCCCTGAGTCACTCCATCGCGGCAGGTGGCAGGAGTGAAGTAGTTGTTATAAATCTCATAAAACTGGCAATTGTCTTTCCTTACGGTCAGGATGTGATGGTCGGTGCCGTTCCAACGCGTTCCGAAGGTTCCGTTCTCGCGTTTCAAAGTGGGCCATTGCGGCATAACGAAGGGACCGTTATACGCGGTTGTGTAATAGAACGCCATGTTTTGTACAGGAGTGGTGTTGTCTGCAATATTGGTTCCCCAACTAGTAAGAAAGTTGAGCCCGACCGAACCCATATTCGAGGTCCAGGTGGCGGAATGGGCCTCGACCGGGAGATTATCAATTCGGGTGTTATAAACCGAGTCGTTCGGCGTCGCCTGGCAGCTCCCCAGAACATTCTGGGCGGGTATCGAAGCTGGCGCTGAATACGTAGCCGACGTGCTGCTGCTGGTGGTCAGAGTGCCTGAACTGCCGTTCGCGAGCGACCAGTTCACCGGGCGATTAGAGATGAAGGTGATTGTGCCGTTCTCGCCGGCATGCGTAGCCGAGGGCGTGATGACTAATCCGCCGCTTGTGATGGCCGCTACGCCCGTACCCGTAAGGTTGATCTGAACAGGCGACCCGGCTTCGTTGCCGCTGATGGCCACTATCGAGGCTTCGGCGCTGACCAGAGATGGCTTGAAACTTACCGAGATGGTGCAGGAGGCTCCTGAAGGAACAATACTTCCGCAGGTATTGGAGACCAGAAAATCCGTCGAATTGCCGCTCGTCAGTCCGATTCCGGACAGCGCCAGAAAAGAGGTTCCGCTATTAGTAAGAGTAATATTCTTGGCCGCGCTCGTGGTGCCGGCGGTCTGATTTCCAAAACTCAGGCTGGCGGGTGTGAGGGTGATTTGCGGAGAGGGAGTACTGTTGCTGGTAAGTGTTGTCCAGGTATTAGGCGCGGTGCAGCCGTAGAGGTTTGTGCCCGCGGGTACCGTCGTATTGAAGAACAATTGACCCACTTGGCAAGTGGTGGGCAAGAGTGTCCCGACTGTGACCGGGCGGGTAAAGGGGAAGGTGGAGAAATCCGCATTGCGGCCCTGCGTTGCCAGATTGATGCTGGTTGTTTGTGCGGGGCTGAGGCTGCAACCAAGTATGCACAGCACAACTAGCAGGGAGCAGATCGTGAATGAAAAGGACCTGCAAGGTTCATGTTTTCCGAGCATGCCTCGCGTTTTGAAGGCGAGGACGGGACCGCGAAACAGCGCGCGAATCCGTCCCATGTCAGCGAGGTGGTCGGTCTCGCGGCCATCCCCATTTTCGGTGAATTGCGTGCGGCGGGATTCGCGTGGAGAGCCACTAGCGATTGGCCGCTGACGTTGGTGATACAGCAATGCTTTGTAATCCTTTCAAGACTTAACGGAACATGCCGGGTGCACTTTCAAGCGATGGCGGCCCGCTGGAACGCGAATGAGTGCAAAGTTGCAAGTTCTTTATGCGCAGATACTTGCAGCCAGCGTTTTGGCGCACGGGAAAATTTGCTTGAAGAGTGACCGGTTCGTGCGGGGCGCGAAACGCTTACAAGCGGATCCGCAGAGACGAGCAGGGTTGCTTTGTGCGGTAGAAGCGGCTCTGAATCACGCGAGTCGGGCAGCATCGGTGAAAGAGGGTACCCCGCCAACTCTGAGATTTGGCCATCCCTGGAAAAGAGTTGGGGTGGAAGGGCCAAAATCTCGGGCACCGTTCAGGAAGTTTTAGGGAAATGCTCAAGATGGAGTGTGCGGCCTTCAGGCGTTACGCCCGTTACTCTGCACAAACGCAAGGAGATGGGCGGTGAGCCGATTCATGTCTTTGATCGGCATTTCGAGGAACGGAGGATAAAACCTATGTAAGGATGTAAGACGGAGGCAAACGTCAGGCGAAATACATCGTTGGCAAACGCCGCCAACGCTGCAAATACGTCCATTGTGGCGGCTCAGTGTCCACTCTGCGTGGACAACCGGGTGGGTACGGCTGCGCCGATGTGACCAGTAGTGACAAGCTTCTGCCTCTCCTCGAAAGATTCCGGGCCGCCAAAAACCGTCCACCTTGCTTCCGGTCTCCGCGGTAGCGCGCAAGGATCTGCTACACATCAATGTAGAGGGCATTGCCTGCCGATCAAAAAATGCGAACCCTTTCTCTGCTGATTTTTGGCGTCACGTTGCACGCCAGCGTGAGCATTTCGCCGCAAAAGCCCCCGGTCGTTCCCGCTGGCGGAGTTCTCCAACTTAAAGCAAACGTGCCGGTCACTTGGTCATTAGCGGCCGGCAGCCCGGGCAAGATAGACGCCGACGGCACTTACCATGCGCCAAGCAGCATTCCAGTCAAAAACAGGCTGGCGGGGTGCCAGATACTTGGCAACGATCACATTTTCAACTCGCGTATCGACGCACTTCCTGTCGACGCTCACTCTGCTGCCTGGATGGCGCTGATCCCACCTTCCGGTGTCGGCTACTACCCGGGGTGGGGAATTAATATCGCGGATCAAACGACGCCGCGGAAGCCGATGCATTTCTTGTACACGCCGCAGAACGACGGGACCTACGAAATGGTCCCCTGGCCCTATTTAAAACGCGAGAACGGCGTCTTCAGCGATTCCAATTCCGGCGTGGATCGGCACGAGGTCACGATCGATCGCCAAACCTGCGAGATCTTTGAAATTTACAGCGCCTATGAGCGTGGCAAGAACAAGGGCTGCCCGACCTGCACCGGCCAGAGCGGTTTCAAATACAACAGCCTGAGCGCCACTTTGCCCGATGGGTCGATAGACGCGGCCGGCCTTTTGCTCACGCCGCTCACTCTTGGTTTAGAGGAGATCCGCTCAGGCTCTATTCAGCACGCTCTTCGTATGACCCTTAAGAACAATATCATCGCGCCTGCATTCGTCTGGCCTGCCCGCACCAATGCCGGCGCGTGGGGCAAGATTCCCTACGGCGCCCGCTTTCGGCTGAAGGCCAGCTACGACACGTCGCGGTTTAGCGAATACGCGCAGATCCTCTTGAAGCAGCTCAAAGAGTACGGACTGGTCCTGGCGGACGGCGGCGGCAACTTTGACGTAAGCGCTTATACGGATATCACCGAAGATCCCACGATTGAAAGCGCGCTGGGCGAGGTTGGCTCGAAGGGTCCGAAGTCAACCGATTTCGAGATCGTCGATGAGTCGCACCTGATGGCCTCGCCTTCTGCCGGGGGCGTCAAAGAAGGAAGCGAGTACGCCACCCCGGACGGCTATGCATCTGTCATCGCCACCAGCGTCCAACACAACTCGGACGTGGCCCGCGTTCGCATCGTACTGCAGGGCATTACGGTCGGAGTACCAGATCCCGCGGAATGGGTGCAAAGCGGAGTCTCCACACAGCTAAAAGCCTGGGTCAATGGAACCGCCGAAAAAGGAGTGCGCTGGTCGATGAATCCGCCGCTCGGCACGCTCGCCCCCGAGGGCCGGTATACCGCTCCGGATTTCGAGCGCCCGACTCAAACCGTCCTCACCGCGGCGAGTGTTGCCGATCCTAAATCCACGGCCAAGGTCGCCTTAACTGTCATGCCCAAAGGGGCAATTCGGGTAGTCGTCGGCAACGCCACGGCAGCCCCGGGCGCGCCTAATCGCTTTCGCCCGAATTACGGGCCCGATTCAAACGGCAACATGTGGTGGCGCGGACAGGCCGGCGAACTCACGTGGGGCGTGATTGTTGACGACTGGTATGGTCAGCCGTGGCCCAAAACCAAGGATATTCAGCTCTACTACACAAGCCGGTATGCGCTGGGCGATATGGTCTACCGCTTCAAAGTACCGAACGGCCGCTATAAAATTTCGTTGATGTTCGCCCAACCTGGATGCAAAGGTACCTTTCAAAAAGGCTGGCGGATACCCTTTCATCTCGAAACGCAAGGTCAACTGGTGATTCCAGACTTCGATATGGGAGCTGGTATCGCCGACGCGTGTCTGACCCCGGTCACGCAATCTATCCCGGCCGTGGTGAATGACAACTCGTTGTATTTTGCGCTGCGGCGGGTCACTTCCGGCGACAACACTCCCAGCCCCATTCTCAGCGCTTTCGAGATCACTCCAGACGATTCCGCCGCTCACATAACCGTCACCCCCAGCAAAGTGGCCTCTCTCGCCATCAATCAGCAGATTCAATTTAAGACCGTCGGTTGGTATATGGGCGATGCCGCCAAATGGTCCATCGTAAAAGGCCCCGGCACAATCAGTTCCGACGGTCTTTACACCGCGCCCGCATTGCCTCCTGCGAACGATCAAGTGATCATTCTGCAGGCGAAGAGCAGCGTCGATCCTGCCAAGACGGCCACCGCGGAAATGGTGTTAAAATTTGGCGATTTCTCCCTCTCTCCGAACCGGGCAACGATCGCCAAAAGCTTAAGCAAGCAGCTCATTCCCAAAATCGACGGTGCGATCTACGCGAATGTAGCGTGGTCGTTGGAGCCCAACATCGGCAAGATTGCGCCGGACGGAACATACACCGCTCCCGACCATCTATCCGAGGACAAGAGCGTCACCGTTACCGCTCACAGTAAAGACGTGCCTGGCAAATCCGCCTCCGCCAAGATCGATATCAAAGCCAAGCCGGATCCGATTCGGATCAATTGCGGCGGCGGCGGCTTCAAAGACGCCGAAGGAAACGTTTGGTCAGCGGATTACGGATTCAGCAATCCGACCATGGCTTACCACGCGAATAATCCCATTGCCCGCGCCTCTTCCGACATGCAGCAGCTCTATCAGTCCACGCGCTATCGGTACACGGACGAAAATTTCAGTTATAAGTTCGCGCTGCCCAACGGCCGGTACGGGGTAACTCTCAAATTTGCGGACTACACATTCAAAGAGGCGGGCCATTACGATTTCGACGTGCTGCTGAACGGCACGAAGGTGCTCAAGAACTTCGATATGGATGGCGTATATGGGCCGCGCACCGCAGTCGATAAGCGATTTGAAACCAATGTCACTAGCAAGGTCCTGACCATCGACTTCATCGGTCATAAAGGCGGCGCCTCAGTGAATGGCCTGGAGATCGTGAATCTAGGCGAACCGTCAGTCTCGCCGTAAACCTGGCACTTGCCTGATGACTGCAAGGGTGTCGTTCCATCGCGCAGCCTTGAATGATTGCGGCCGATTGCTACATATAACTACTTTGGTTGCAAATAAATAGGGCAGTCGTGCGCTTATATGGTGCAGACTACAAAAGCCGATGATCTGTCCCCAACATCGCATACAGTACTAGAACTTCGCTCGATGTTCGACAGTACTGTCCGGTGCTCGTAGCGCTGCTATAACAGCTATTCGCAATTGCTTTTCATTTATGGAGGGCATTACCATCGGGTTCTGCAGCTGTATGGAGGACTCGGAGGTACTCCTTGCCGATCGCGGGTTCTCTGCCCGCAGGTGTATCCCGCTTTGCGCCTCACTCATCGCCTTTGCTCTGACCGTCCAGTTCTTGGCATATACCGGGCTAATCGCATCCGATGACTTAGGTTACTCACGATACGCAAACGCAATTGCAAGAGGCACATACCAGCTGGAGCAGCATCACTACGCCATCCGATATGGAGTGCTACTCCCGGTCGCCGCTCTGTACCATTTCTTCGGTTTGCACGAATGGACAACTGTTTTTCTCCCGATGTTGTATTCATGCGTCGCACCCGCATTAGGAGCCTTGTTGGCTTGGCAGATCGCCGGGTTTAAAGCGGCCTGGATTACCGGTGTTTTTATGGCCACCTTTGCCATGAGTGCGCGCTATGCCAGCATCCTGGTTCCAGAACCAATTCTCACAACCGTGCTGATTGTAGCGGCGCTTGTCTACTTACAAGCGGAAAAGCGTCGTTCCGTCTTCTAGCAATCGTGGCCGGCATCATCTTCGGAGGCTGTTATCTCACCAAAGAGCCGGGGCTGTTCGTCGGCATCGCCTTTGGAATGTATGCCGTTGTTCGGCGGCAGTGGCGAATCGGCTGCGGCTTGGCAGCGGGATGTGCGCTGGTGATTCTTGGCGAGGTGAGCTGGTACTGGCTTGCGAGCGGCGACCCTTTGTTCCGGCCTCACGCGATGGCCGTGCATAACGCCAGTCAGGAAGCGGTAGAAGCGAACGTCCATCTCGCTTACCGCCTCTGGAAGGTATATCCGCGAATGATGATATTGCCTGATAAGGACTTCGGGATCCATTCCCTGGCAGCAATCAGCCTCGCAGCTATCGCTGTGTGGTTCTGGCGATCATCCTACAAGCTCCTGCTTCTGCTCTGGATCGCTTTGCCTTACCTCTATCTGAATTTTGGAACGACTAACTTCTCGCACTATTGGGCACTGCCCAGCGCGCCGCGGTACTTGGCCCTGATATACCCACCCCTCTTTGTACTCGCTGCGGTTGCGCTCACCGCGTTTATGTCGCAAAGCACGGCGCGCACGTTCGCAGCGTACGTCGCCTTAGCCGGCATCGGCGCGATCGGTATCGGTTGCGCCATTAACACTCGACACACAGGTTATCGAGCTCCAGCAGTTGGGCGACTCAAAGAAATTGCCGTGATGGCGCGGCACACTCACGGAAGAGTGTGCGAATTTGCAGGACCAAACGGGGCCGCCTGGCGCAGTGCCTTTGCGATTACCTCATCCGATGTAATTGGTTGTTCCGCGCCTTCCGCAACCGTCCGACCGGATTCGAGCGGCTTGCCCTCAGCCGAACTCTTCTTTCAAGAGACCACATTCAGAGCCGCCGACCCGGAACGCGTTCACTCAGACAGGCATTAAAGGACGCGGCTTACAGCTCTTCGAGCTAATGGATCGGCCTCTCCATCTGCATCCACAAAGCTCGATCTTCGATACCGGTTATAACGGTGATATGCACTGCGCTGAGGAGAGCGTTGAGGCCGCTTGAAAAACGTCGAGAGTTGGCGCCCGACGAAATTCGTCAGTACGGCACGCGGTCTCAGGGCCTCGCGAGATCCCAAACGAGTGAGCATCAGTTCCCGCTTCATCGCCGATATCAGTGCTCAATGCTATGAACGTGCGATTCGCGCCCACGCCCGAGGCCGCCTGTTGGATATGGGCTGCGGACACGTTCCTTTGTACGGGGTCTACCGCGATCTTGTGCAGGAGAACGTCTGCATAGATTGGGCCAATACTCTGCACCCGAATATCCATCTCGACTTCGAGGTCGATCTCGGCGGCAAGCTGCCCTTTGAAAACGAAAGTTTCGACACCATTCTGCTGACCGACGTGTTGGAGCATCTCGCCGAGCCTGCCGGGGCGATGAGCGAAGCGGCCCGACTGTTGCGAGTAGGCGGAAAACTCATCATCGGCGTTCCATTTTTTTACTGGGTTCACGAAGAACCGCACGATTACCACCGTTACACGGAGTTTGCCTTACAACGAATGTGCAGGCTATGCGGGCTGACCGTCGAGGAACTTAACATCTACGGCGGCCTTCCGGAAATCCTGTTCGACATCACAGCTAAGGGTCTCGAGTTTCTCCCCCGCCCATTGCCGGCAATGCTTCGACCTTTTCATACCGCTGCGTTGCTCTTGGACGCCACATGGCCGGTACGCAAACTCTCAGAGCGGAGCAAACCAGTCTTTCCGCTCGGTTACGTGGTCGTAGCGGAGAAATTGCCGACGGAGCTACTGGCGGATTTCCCGCAGCCTCTTAAGTCGCGGTCAAGTGCTTGATCAGAAAAGATTGAAAGCACTTCACTTCACTGAAGCCGGAATTCGTCGACCTTACGGCGGAACTGCCGGGCCCGTTCCGTGATGATCTCGAATTTGCCGGCTGCGATGGTTGCCGCGTCAACTAACTCGCTACCCACGCCAACGGCGCAGCAGCCCGCGTTCAAGAATCCGGCCACGGTATCCAGATTCACACCTCCTGTTGGCACGAAATCGATTTGGGGGAATGGTCCTCGCAGCGCCTTGATGTAGCTTGCACCGCCCATAGCGCTGCACGGAAATACCTTGATTGCGTCAGCCCCAGCTTGCCAGGCTTCCACAATCTCTGTCGGCGTCAGTGCGCCCGGAAAGATTGCCTTCGAGTAACGCTTGGAAAACTCGATGGTTTTCAGGTTGAGACTGGGCGTAACAAAGAACTCTGCTCCCGCCAGCAAGCAAGCTCGCGCGGTCTCGGGATCCAGCACCGTTCCGGCGCCTAACAGAATCTTGTCGCCGAATCTCTTAGCCACTTCTTCCAGCGCGCGCACGGCCCCTTTCACAGTCATAGTAATTTCCGCGCATGGTATTCCGCCTTCGGCGATAGCCTCCGCCGCACGAATCGCGGAGTTTTCGTCTGAAGCCCGAATGATCGGGACAATCGCTATTTCCTTGATTCGCTGTAGCGCTTCCGCACTGTTCATATTTCGAAGTTGTAACTTACAGTCACCAATTAGTAATCGAACCATCCGGACGGAAATATGTTTGGGCGCGGCTTGTAACCGGCTGGGTAATTTCAGTAACTAAGGTCAAATACTTCATGTCGAGCTCCACGCCCAGCCCCGGTCGGTCATTTGGGTACAGTTTCCCGTTCTTGAAATCGAGGCACACCGGGACATGAGGCAGTTCCCTGCCCTGGAAGTTATACTCCATCAACAGGGGACCAGAAAACGTTCCCAGGCAGTTGACCAGCGCCGCCGTTGCAATCGGCCCCGTAAAGTGGGGAATGATTCCGACGAAGTGCGTTTCGCAGATCGCGGCGATTTTCATCATTTCGGTTATGCCACCGACGTTCGGCAGTGTAGCCCGAACGTAATCGATGTCGTGGTTCTCCACGAGCCGGTTAAAATCCCAGCGATTGCCCCACTCCTCGCCTGCCGCTATCGGCAAATTTACCTTTGCGCGCAAGATGGGCAGATCCTCGCCAAATGCCTCAGCCCGCACTGGATCTTCCACAAAGAAAGGAGCCAGCTCCTCGATGAGCCTGCATCCGCGAATCGAATCCGCCAGATCGAAGCGTTGGTGAAAGTCAACTGCCCAATCCCCATTTTTGCCGACTCCGGCCCGCGCCTGCACACAGTCTTCATACAACTGGTTTACTCGCTCTCGAGTGTTGTAAGTGGTATTAGCCGGGGCGTCGGCCGCGCCCATGCGAAAGGCGCGATAACCGGCCTCAATCGTAAGCTGTGCGCGTTCCCTGATGCTCATTCCAGGATGCACGCCCGGAATAATACCGCCCGTGTTATAGCATTCGCAGTAATTGCGCACCATGCCACCCAGCGCCTGGTGTACCGGCATGCGCTGGACTTTGCCTTTTATGTCCCATAAGGCCAAATCCAGCGCACCCAGCGCATCCTCTTTTTCACGCCCCGGCGGATAGAAGAAGGCGCGCGACATATCCTGCCAAAGCCGTTCGATGAATTGCGGATCCTTGCCGATCAACCTTCCGGCGCACTGTTCGAGCATCTCCCGGGAGCCGCCCTCGCCGACGCCGGTTACTCCGCCGTTGGTTTCTACTGTGACGACATGATCGCTCTGATTGAAGAGCGGATTAGCGTTGGGAGGCTTGTAAACCCGAACCCGAGTTATCTTCATGGCAGCCGTAGCCGCGCACACCTGGTCCGGCAATGTTGTCCCTGAAATCGCCGCCGCGCCAAGCGTTCTGAGAATGGTCCTTCGGTTCACCACAGGAGCAGCAGCAAGTATACAAAAACGGCTGTGACTTTACCGGCTAGCGAGCACCGGTTGCGATTCACGCAGATTCTGTAGCTGCAGGAGTAACCTGTTCCACTCTTTTGCGTTTTTTCGGGTGGCAAGGCGGGCATCTGGATCCCTGTAGTAAGTCAGCAGCTCATTCCTTATTTGCGGCGTAACAGTTTGGAATCGCCTACGGGCAAGCTCATTCAGCCAGTAAGCGTAAGACCGATCCTGGAGGGTATAGACGCCAGGAGCCGCTTTCTCACCGAGATCGTAATTCACATCTTCAAGCTGCAGCTTCTTCGCCTGTTCGGCTTCCAGTTCTCCCGCGTATTCCTTGGCAGCGTTATCAAAGCTCCGCATGAAGAGCTGCTCCACATGCGGAGTCGGCATTTTAAAGCGTAGTGTCCGCAAAGGCCCGATAGGAGGCAATAGCCTCAGTACCTCTGCCCAAACACGGTCGCCCGCCTTTGGGCTGTCGTACTGCTTGCCCCAGTCGCGCTCGTAACTCGACCGGCTCATGATGTAAATGAATTTGTTGTGAGTTATTCCGGGCTGCGCATGCTCTATGTCGCGCGCACGCTCCGCCCAGGCGATGCGAGTGGCTTTGGGAACCATGTTGCACACTGCCCAACGATAAGAGCTAACAGTCCTATCGAAATCGGAAAACATCTCCGTTAATTCGAGACCGTACGTGTCGCGAAAAGCTCTTTCGAGCAACCCTTCCGCAACGGCGAAACCAATGAAGTTATGATATGCTTCGGGCGCGAAATTTCCCTTTGCTACCTCCAAGACATCAAATCCGAACTCTGTCTTAAGATGTGCTGCCGGGTCTTCCTCGTAGGTAATTAAAGGCCCGAACCTCCGCTCTAGCTTGGGATAAAGAGCGGCTTCGCCCGGATTCGTGGCGTACCGGTGTACCTGGGTATCCGATGGATAGTGACTCAAAGCGCCGAGCGCAAAGGCCAGTTCATTTAGGTCCTGGGACTCCGTTATCAGCGAAAGCACGAAAGAGCCGGTTCGTACATAGTGCGCCATGTCGCTGAACTGCTCGCTTCCGTGCGGGTAATAGCCCAGGTCCTGGATAATGGCGCCGCCGTATGCATAGGCGTGCGCAGTATTTAGATCCTGCTCGCTGGCATTCGCGTAACGTGCTTTCAAGAGAGGCCGCAACGTCACGTCCCATAGCGCGTCCACCAAAGCTTCGTGCGCGAGGACAGAGCACCCGAACACGGAACCGGTCATGAGGCTCGCGGTGTAGATTCCAATCAGCGCGCTCGCTACACACCTCAGAAGCGAAGAAATGTTCCAAAATCCCAAGCAAAAGAAGAGTGAGGGGACGCTCGGAAGGCTCTCAAGCGCAAACTTGTATGCAAGGTAGTATCACTCTCGCTGACAGTGCAGCTTCCGCGCAAGTTGGGTATCATCGTTTAGCGAGGAGCATACTATTGCCCGATAGCGTTCCCACGCTTCGCGAATCCGCCTCGCCACCGCAGGCATGGTCGGAAGGCATTGTAGTTGAGCCGGGCTTTTTTGCCCGCTTCTGGTGGTTTGTCCGTCGCGCGTTCGTCGCTGCTTACGAGGACAATTGCTTCAGCATTGCCAAGGGGGCGGCCTACTCCTCTCTGCTCTCCCTCTTTCCCATACTCACCACGCTGACTGCCATCCTCTTAGAAGTAAACGCTCAATCGGTGGTTCACATCATTGCTACCTTTGCTCGCGAGGTGGTGCCGCCCGGAGCGGAAGAATTGGTGCTTTCCCGGCTAAGGGAGCACAACGCGCGCCCCATTTCTCTGACGGTTTTTGCCGTATTGCTCTCGCTTTGGGCGGGCTCAGGCGCCATGATCACTTTAATGGAAGGCTTTCAGGCAGCCTATCGCATACCGTCTGGCCGTCCTTTTCTGAAACAGCGCGCCATGGCAATTTTCCTCGTTCTTATCGCCGCGTTTCCAGCTGTCGGTGCATCGTCGCTCATCCTGTTCGGGAATCGCATTGAGCTCGCCTTCATTCATTGGATTGGCGTTTCTGAACTTAGCGCACCCGTGGGGCTCGCGTGGCGTATCGGGCGTTATCTGCTTGCTTTCTCGACCACCACGTTCGTCACCGGTCTTCTCTATTATTTCGGACCAAACTACCGGCCCGAACCCCAGCGGCTACGCAATGTCACGACTTCCAGGTTTTTGCGCGTCTGGCCCGGAGCTTTTCTCGCAACCATTGCCTGGTTGCTCAGCACCATCGGCTTCGCCGCCTACGTGCATCATGCCAACTACAATTTTTTTTACGGCAGCCTTGGAACCGTGGTCGTGCTGCTCATCTGGCTCTATCTCGTCTCTTGCATCGCGCTGCTCGGCTGCGAGTACAATGCAGAGCGCGAACGCGCCGATTCCCTCCCAACCGCACTTTAGCCCTGGCGCTTCTAATGGAACTCGCGACAACGGACGCCCGCGCCGCTGCGAGGAAATTAGGCCGTCCTTACCAACTCCCCCTTCACCCCTGACTCCGCTGGATTCGCCGACCCGTTCACAGGCGGGTGGGCGGGCAGTTCGAAGTAAAAGGTTGTTGCCTGGTTTGCTGCTGACTCCACCCAAATCCGCCCGCCATATCGTTCTACAATTCTTTGGCAGATCGCCAGTCCGATGCCCGTCCCGGGAATCTCACGCCCATGCAGCCGTTTGAAGACGCCGAAAATCTGCTTGTGATACGCGGCCTCGATTCCGACTCCGTTATCGCGTACGGCCAACCTGCAAAACGCATCTTGCGTGCTCGCCGAAATGTGAATTTGTAAAGGACGTGCCGCCCGATATTTGATCGCGTTGCTGATCAAGTTCTGGAAAATCTGCAGCAGGTGCGCTTCACCCGCGTAAACGCAAGGCAGCTCCTCAACAGTAATTGCCGCGCTTGAAACGTCGAGCTCTTCGGACAGATTGCTAAGCACCTTTTCCAGCACTGCGCTTGGCTCCACGCAGGGTGGGATCGGCGCAATCTCCTCGCGCATGAGACTCGAGTAAATCAGCAGGTCCGTCAACAACAGGCTCATGCGCTTCGCTCCATCCGCGATCACCGCGAGTTGTGCGTCCGCTCTCGCATCGATGCGTCCCTGGTAATTTCGCTGCACAAGCTGGCTATAAATTGAGAGCATCCGCAAAGGCTCTTGCAGGTCATGCGCCGCGGCATAAGCAAACTGCCGCAAATCCTCGTTCATGCTGCCTAATTCCGAATTTGCGAAACTTAGCTTCTTGTTTGCCTGCTCGAGCGCGGACGTGCGCTCCTGAATCCGCGCTTCGAGCTCGGCGTTCAGCTTACGACTTTCCGCTTCGGCTAACTTCCGGTCAGCGATTTCCCCACGCAACAGTTCCGGGCTGGGGATCCGCATGATTTGCGGGATGAGCCGGATGAGCAAAATCGAAGTTCCCAACGAAGCTATCGCCGTGAGGGCATCTACCAGCGCCTGTAACCTGTACATTGGATGCCACAGTGTCCAGATGTCGAGCAGGTGCGTCGTTCCGCACGCCAAAATAAAAATTCCGAACAGCACAAACATCCAGTCGAAGACAATGTCCTTGCGTTTTTTCACGATCCGGACAAGTGTGAACGGAATAAGGTAGTAAGCGAACGCAATAATCGCATTAGCCCAGATGAAAAGTTGGACTACCGCCGTCTGCTGCCTCAGGCAGTAGATATGCGGCATGAAGTCGGTCGCTAGCAACCGGCGAAAGAACTCTAGAAACACGAGTACCGCCTCACGCCGCGCATGACTCGACGGGTGGGGCGTTCCACTTCCACTTGCAGCTTGCGCAAATCGAGAATCTCAGTATACCTGAGTAGTGGTTAAGCCTACTGGATAATCGCAAACCCGGTGGCCATCAGGTCCTGTTTTTCAGGGATGCCTAGGAGATGATCCGGATCTCGCCAATTCCGCCCTCCACCTTCAGGTGCACGTTGACCTTGCCCTTCCCATAGAGGCTGTTTTCCCAATGATTGTCTTTCTTATCGAGTCCGGTCACCGTAATACTGCCCAGGCCGCCGTGAGCTTCGGCCCAAATGCCGACATCGTCCGGCAAATGGACCGTGGCCTGTCCCACGCCGCCCGACACTTCGACCTGGTAGTCGTGGCTTGGCTTACCCCGCAGATCGAGGTCCACCTGACCGGCACCCATATGCACTTCCACGTTGCGCAGATCGAGGTCTCCCAGCGTTAGCTTGGCCTGACCGGCGCCGCAATTGATATCGAGGTCCAGCAGCACCTGATCGCTTAACTGAAGGTCCCACAGATACTGCCGGTGCCCACCCAAGTGGGCGTTCTCGGGCTGGCTGATCTTGATGGTCGCTTGCGACCCGGCATTTGAGGAATCGACTTTCGGCTCCCATGACGGAACGTTGAATTCAAAGCGGCCCTCCACCAGTTTTGCCGCGCCGCCTCGTAGCACCATTTCGCCTGCTGCCATATTCAAATCGACATTGGCCCGCTCCACGTTACCCCGATCGATGTGAATGGATGTCTCACGAGTGGGTCCGGCCGGCGTGCTGTCGAACTGGCAAGCGGTAATGGTCAAGAGAATGGAAGCGGCAAGTGCCAGAAGAACCGCGCGTAAGTGAGTTGTCATGTTCGCGAAACGGAATACGTAAGCATATAACGGATTGTTCCGGCGGCAAGCCGTTCTTTCCTGAACTACCTGCCCCAAAGACGGTGCAAGTAGCCCACTCCCGGCGCAACATCTTGCCGGGAACCATACAACAGCTTGGCCGCGCGCTCGTCGCGATTTCCATTCATCACGGAATTACAAGCTCTCGACAGCATATCGGTGTGCGCCGCTGTCGCGCGCCACATGGGCGCGAAGGTAGCGGCGGAGGCGATCAGAATCAGCAGCACGAACCCCTGGGCCGCTATGAACCTCGCGCGCCGGTATCGCCAGACGGCAATGAGAAATAAAGCGCAGAGGGAAGCCCAGTACAGCATGGCGGGAGTCTGGTAGCGCCCCGCGTAAGCCTGTCCCACCCCGTACTTTAATCGCCCAAGCCCGGTAAGCGCCGCTACCGCCATCATGAACGCGCATTCGGCTACGCAGAACCATTCGAACGCACTGGTCTGCGCTCGTCGCCGCACTGCGAGCGTGATCAAAACAGCCAAGCTCAGCAACGACAGAGCGCACGTAATACGCTCCTTATGCGGGAGCAGCCTTGTCCAACTTGCGCCGAAATAGGTCAGCACATAGACGAAGAGATCTTTCGGATGGGAGATTGCTCCCACTGGCGTGTGGTTCGGATCGGGCGACTTGTACCCAGTGACATAGGCTGCGGCGCCAGCCAAAAAGAGGAGGCCGATAAGAACGACATAGCGCCCCGGCAAGCGCCTGAAGAGAGCAAAGCAGGTTGCTACCGGGCCTATCAGAAGTCCGCCGGCTACATTCAATCCAGCCAAAAGTGGCGCCGTTCCGACGGCAATCGCGGCCGCCACAGGACACCGCATCCGCTCAAAAAACGCAATTGCAAGGAACGCAAAAGTGGCCAGAGCAAAGGCGAGCACGAAGGAAACCTGGAAGGCCCACGTCAAATTCTCTGCCTGGTTCAAATGAAAGAGGCAGAATGCAAACACGCCCTGCAAGGTTGTCTTGAGATACCTCGGAAATGTGGTGCAGCGTTCGATCGCGTAGCAGATCGCGGCCAGGTGAACGGTCTGAATGAAATACATTTCGACAAAAAGCGAGACGTTTTTTCCTCCAAACAGGCGCAGGTCGGCCAGGATAAGCAAGCGCGTAAAAAGCAGCCGGTGCTCGTTATGCTGGCTCCACAGCCAGTTCCAGGAGAGCAGTCCGCGTCCTCCGGCAATGGCATTCACGAAAGCCCATTCATCCCAGAACGGACACGGCATATAAGTGCGCACGGTGAGTGCAATCGCGCAAAGCAGTGCGGCAAAGCCCAGCGCCAGCACTATCCGGCTCAAAATCAGGGACGTGCCGCTTGGAACTTCTGCGCCCGAAGTGGACCTTTCCTTAACGGGCAGGGCCGGCCTCGCACGCTTCCGCAATCTTCAACCCTGGCGCTACTTTCGCGGCCTCGGCCAGGAATTGTCTCGCGACCCGGCGCATTTCAAACTTCTCGACCTCGCGCAATCCGACCGCAGCGAGCGATTCGCGCAAATCCGGATCGCGATAAAGTCGAAGGATCGCCTCCGCCAGTGCCTCCGGGTTTTCAGGCTCTACCAAAATGCCGCCGCCGCGAACTACTTCCGGAACGGCGGCACCGCGCGCGGCAACGATCGGCTTACCGGCTGCCATCGCCTCCAGAAAAACAATGCCAAAGCCTTCCTGAACACTGGGCAAGCAGAAGATGTCCGCCCGTTTGTACTCCCCGGCCAGCATCTTCAGGCTTACGTCGCCAGGCCAGCGCACACTTGCTTCGAGGTTCAGCTCGCGAGTGATTTGTTGCAGTCTCTCGTATTCCGGGCCATTCCCCGCGATTCGCAGCTCCAGCCGCGGAATGCTATCACGCAGCAGCGCTGCCGCCCGAAGCAGTACCTCCAGGCGCTTGCGAGGATAAAAACGGCAGACCGACAGAATGGTGAACTGCCGCGGGTCCGGAACGGCTCGCGTTGCCCCAAATAAAACACGCCACGCATCCAAATCGATTAGCTCCGGCACGACTACCGCGTTTTTGACTCGATAAAGCTCGTCGAGACGCTCTGCGCAGTAGCGGCTTACCGTGATTACTAAATCAGCGCGCCTAGCATGTTTTGCTTCTAGCCACGCCTGCAACCCAATACTGGCCCTCGTAGCACCACTCTCGAAGCGCACGGCATCCCCTAAGACGCCTTTGATACACGCGATGTGTGGAGGCGAATTCCGACGGCCAGCAACCGTGTAGCCATCAGCATCGATTCCCACCGTTGCGTCGGCCGCTAACTTTCGCCAGCGCAGCGTCTCATTGAATAATATGCGTGTTGCGGTATAGATGGGCGTAATGATACCGGGCGTGACCATCGCGACATTACTCCCAAGCTCGCGTAGGGCTCCGGCCAACGTCCGCGTTCCAATGTAGCACCCACTGCCCCGCCGCACATCCAGTGGAATCGCCGTTATGAACTGAAGCAGACCCACATATTCCCCGCCGCCTCCACAACGACCTGATCCTTACAAGAGAGCGTACCGGCGGATGAATCGGCTAGTTGTGTGTTGGCGCCCCGGACTGTTCTCGGTGAGCGATTTTACCGCTCCCGGAGCCGCCACAAGCAAGGGAGACGGCAAAAACCCTGCTCCACGCCGATCATCCGCCTTCCGTCCCGGCGAAATGCCTTCGCTTCCCTGCCGCCGTCCTCCTTCGGTCCGCGATTCAGGACCGGAAACAGCAAAACCAGCCCTTAGGTCATTTGGAGGACGGTCCCGTCATCTCAATTGTTTCGAGCAAGTAATTCCTGCCCCCGGATTGCCGGCGCTAGGATCTCGCGGTTTCGAACACCACCACACCCACCAGATGAGAACCGCCTGTAGGGGCAAGCGCGCCCACAGCGCCCATGGCGGAATGGTGTGTCCCGGCATCTGAATCCCTTCCCTCGCCATGTACAAATTCGCTGGGAAGACACATATCAAGAGCAGCACCAGCCCCCAACCCGCCCAGCGGCGCAATTTCAGGATTAGCAACCCTACCGCTCCGGCGATCTCGGCCAGTCCGCTTAGGTACACCACGAGCCGCGCGTCCGGAATATAGGGCGGCACAATGCTTGCGAACGCTTCCGTCGCGACAAAATGCATCGCCCCAGAGGTCGCGAACAGCAGGGCGGCGAGCACCAACAAAATCTTCTGCATCATGGAAGGCCGAACCATGGCTGTCATCATAGCGGCGCGAACGGTTCCAGCCGCTGCCGCGTCGTATACCGGGAGATTAACAATGGTAAACGAAGAAGCAAAGCCCGGCTGCTTGTGGAAAAACGTAGTGGCGGGCGCGCTCGGAGGTTTGGCAGCAAGCTTTGCCATGAATCAATTCCAACCGTGAAGGCAGCGCAGGCTATCTCCGAAACATTGCAGCATCGCAAACTGACTGATAGCGAAAAGCAATGGGCGGGTCCAGCCGTCCACTACATCTTTGGGACGGCAATGGGCGCTACATACGGCGCGCTCGCCCACGCAACGTCGGCGCTCAGTGGGGGTCGCAGCAGCGACCAGAGAACAGGCAGCAGCCGTAGACGTTGATAAACCGAATCGAAACTTGACCTCTCTGTCTAGGCGCAACTGCTGATTGCTCCTGAGAGGTCCATTCTTGCGCTTTGTGGCGCAGGCGCTTTCGCCTGCCGCGAGTGCTCAAATGGACTGCTGGACAGTGGCGGTATGCGGAAAGCCAGACCTTGACCGGCCGCTCTTGAGGGCCTCACGACCTGCGGATATCGAAACGCTTGACTAACCCGTTCTCGAACTGAAAAATGTGACCGACCATCTGGTCGGCAAGAACGGTGCCCTGTAGGTCGCGCACGATCTGGTGGACTTCGACGACGAGTCCCCCGTCGGGATTGGTTGAGAAGTCGACGGGCTCGACGTGTGGGTCGATCATCGCCCATTGACGTGTCCAATAGCTGCGGACGCCATCCTGTCCATGAACGTGGCCGCCTTCCATTCCATTTGCCCACGTGACATCCTCGTGCATGGCCGCGAGCACATTCTCCATGTCGCGAGCGTTGAACCGGCCATAAACGCGTTTGAGAAATTCCACTTCATCGGACATTCAGATCTCCATTCGCCGTCCGACATATCCACGGTTGGCCCTTACCGAGATTGTAATGACGGGCGAAAGAACGACCAACATTCCTCCAAGTGACGCACTGCCCCGGCGACCGCGCGCCCTTTAGGTTTTTAAGCTTCGTAATTCTCCTACTCCACCGCAAACTCAGCCAGCTTCGTGCTAATAGATTGCGGCACGTCGGCCACTACTTCGCAATACTCGTCTTCGTAGCGCTGCGAAACCACCGCCGCGCGCTCATGCAGAAGATGAAGCGCTCTTCCCTCGCCCAGAGGCAAGTGGAAGCACTGCCGCGACACCGGATCCTGCACCAGCTGGCGGTCGATTTTCTCGAGCAGTTCGCCCATTCCCGCGCCCGTATGCGCCGAAATCAGCACCGCTTCCGTTTGGTTCTGGCGCGCAGTCTCGCCCAGCAGTCGGTGCGTCAGCGTCGGCAAGTCCTGCACCCGGTCGGCTTCGGGCAACCGGTCGCTCTTATTCAGCACCAGCATTTGCGGCGCAGTCTCGGCGCCAATCTCCCCAAGCACTTTCAGCACATGCGCGGCCTGCTCGTCCGCATTCGGTGAGCTGATATCGACCACGTGCAGCAGCAGCGCCGCCGCCGTCACTTCTTCGAGCGTCGCTCGGAACGCGTCCACTAGCGTGGTAGGCAGGTTGCGAATGAACCCCACCGTGTCGCTCAGCAAAACGCGCCTCTGCGATGGCAGCCGGATCTGGCGCACAATCGGGTCGAGTGTCGCGAACATCTTCGCATCGGCCAGCACCGCCGCGCCGGTAAGCCGGTTGAAAAGCGTCGACTTGCCCGCGTTCGTATAGCCCACCAAGCTGACCGTTGATAGAGGAACCGCTTGCCGCTGCGAGCGTTGCACGCCCCGCGTCGCGCGCACCCTCTCGATTTCGGAGCGCAATTTGGCAATGCGTTTCGAAATCCGGCGGCGGTCGGTTTCGAGCTGCGTCTCGCCCGGCCCCCGCGTTCCAATCCCGCCGCCCAGCCGCGACATCTGTGTCCCGCGCCCGGCTAACCGCGGCAGCAGGTAATTCAGTTGCGCCAGCTCCACCTGCAACTGCCCTTCGCTCGTCCGCGCGCGTCTCGCGAAAATGTCCAGGATCAATTGCGTCCTGTCGATCACTTTCACCTCCAGCCGCCGCTCCAGGTTGCGTAACTGCGTTGGCGTCAGCTCATGATCGAAAATGACCGTCTGAATATCGTCGGCTTGGATGCGCGCCTTGATTTCGTCGACCTTACCCGATCCGAGCAAGGTCGCCGCATCCAGCGCCGCCCGCACCTGAGTCATGTTTTCCACTACTCTGGCGCCGGCGCTTTCTGCTAGCGTTTGTAGTTCTTCGAGCGATTCCTTCTGCTCTAATGCCGACGTCGACAGCGGGCTGCCAGATGGAAGCCGGCTCGTGAGATGAACTCCGATTACAAGCGTCCGTTCTTCTGCAACCTGCACTAAGGTTCGCTTTCGGCAGGTTCGATGGCCGCAGGTTCGCTTGCGTGCTCCGCGGCTGTTCCCACAGTGCTTGTGCCGGGGCTGCCTGTACTTGCAAAGCTGCCAGGACCGCCCGCATGCAGCGGCCGCGAGACCACCACCGTCGAAATCGCGTGCTTGAAAATGAGCTGCTCCTGGTTATTCGATTCCAGCACCACCGAATACTTGTCGAAGCTCTTGATTCTCCCCGAGAGCTTTACTCCGCTCATCAGGTAAATAGTCAGGAACGTTCTATCTTTCCTAGCGTTATTGAGAAAGGCCTCTTGAATGTTTTGCGCAAGCTTGTCCATTGTATTTTCCCGATTGATTTTTGCAGCGCTTTCCATGACAGGCGATCGGCGGGGAACGCCTCCTCCGTTTATCTGGATTCTATCCACAACACCTCGTTTCGAGTAGGATCACCTGAGCTCTTGCGACAGTCCGGGTACCCACTCCCTGTTGCTGGTACTTGCCCAGGATGGGCCGATTCGGGTCGGACAACTAGTCCGAGTCGGGCTACTCGGGTTGAAAAATCCCTCTCTGTCCGCTAAAACGGTACTCGAAGGCAGAGGCGGCTTAATGTACAGGCATTCCAAAGCAATCATTCTTATGGGACCCCCTGGATCCGGTAAGGGTACACAGGCTTCGCGCCTCTCGGCGGCGCTGGAGATCCCCGCCATCTCGACCGGCGAAATTCTGCGCCGGGAATGTCAGGCGGGTACCGAACTCGGCAAAGAGTTGGAAGGCATTCTCCGCTCCGGCCAGCTTGTTAGTGATGAATTGATGGAGCGAGTGGTCGAAAGCCGCCTAGCCAAGAGCGACTGTAGAGAAGGATGCATCCTCGATGGGTTTCCTCGGACGGCGGATCAGGCGAAGTTCCTTGATACTCTGCTCAGCCGGCTCCGCATGGCTCATCCCGTGATCTTCGATTTCGAAGTCTCTGCCGGGGAATTAATCGAGCGGCTGAGGCGCCGCCGCCAGTGCCCCACCTGCAGCCGGATTTACTCGACGGATGGTTCTCTCGCCACCGCTCCGATGCTCTGCCGGAATGATCGTTCTTTGCTGGTCCCGCGAGCCGACGATCAGCCGGCGGTCATCCGCGAACGCTTGCGCACCCACGAACGCCACGCGTCGGAACTCATCCGCTATTACCGAAGTCGCGATTATCACCCGATTGCTGCCGCACTTTCACCGGACCGGGTAAGTGCCCAACTCTTCGGCCTGCTCGGACTTTCCTCGATTGCCCCCCGCGTCACTGAAACCCCCGGCCTATGGGCGCTCGCAGCTAGTACTTAAGACTCCTCAAATCCTGATAGCTTTCCCAGGTCAGCCGAGTCTCTGAAGCATGAGTCTCATTCTGATCGTGATCATTCTCCTGTTGCTGATCGGCGCATTTCCCTCATGGCCATATTCGCGAGGGTGGGGTTACTATCCCTCTGGCGGCCTCGGCTTGGTGCTGATCATCGTCATCGTTCTGCTTCTTATGCATGTGATCTGACCTGGGTGCGCACGCTGCCAGCGACTGTTCTCTTGAGAGTTCGTCCCCTAACAATCAGCTGGTCTGAGCTCGTTCCCGAGTCAACCGGGCGAGTTCCTGGTTCATTCACTGCCGGGCAAGAGAAGAGTCGGTCAGAGTCGCTCAACGAGCCATGTCAAGCATCCCTGCGGCTGGTACCCGCTCCCAAAAACGCCCCTGCTGCATCCAACCGCTGTATGCAAAACAGACAACTTGCTAACTCCGGTCTGCAGGTTTCACAACTCTGCCTGGGCGGCAACGTCTTCGGATGGACCGCCGACGAGAAAACCTCCTTTCAACTCTTGAACGCATTCCTGGATGCCGGTGGCAACTTCATCGACACGGCCGACGTGTATTCGAGCTGGGTGCCCGGCCACCAGGGCGGAGAGTCTGAAACGGTCATCGGTAACTGGTTCAAGCGTAACGGCAAGCGCAACCAGGTTGTCATCGCGACCAAGGTCGGGATGGATATGGGCGATAGCAAGAAAGGCCTGTCGAAACCGTACATCCAAAAGGCGGTCGATGACTCCCTCAAACGCCTACAAACCGATCGGATCGATCTTTATCAGGCGCATAAGGACGATGAGCAAACTCCTCTCGAAGAGACGCTCGGCGCCTTCGCGGATCTTATCCAGCAGGGAAAAGTCCGCGCGGTCGGCGCCTCGAACTATTCCGCGCAGCGGCTTACCGAGGCTCTCGAGGCGAGCAAAAAGAACCATCTCCCGCGTTACGAAAGCCTGCAGCCTGAATACAATCTCTATGACCGTTCCGGATACGAATCCGAATTGCGAGCGGTCTGCGAAGCGAACGCTTTAGGGGTCATTCCCTACTTCTCTTTAGCGGCCGGGTTCCTCACTGGCAAATATCGCTCCGAAGCCGATCTTGGCAATAAGGCCCGGAGCCGCACCGTGAAAAAATACCTGAACGAGCGCGGCGATCGTATCCTCGAGGCACTCGATCAGGTTGCCAAGGACCACCAGTCCACGCCAGCTAAAGTCGCACTCGCTTGGTTGATGGCGCAACCCACCATCACCGCGCCCATCGCCAGCGCTACCAGCCTCGAGCAGATGAAAGACCTCACGGAAGCCGTCAACCTGAAGCTCGACGCAGCCGCCCTTGGCCGCTTGGATCAGGCGAGCGCTGATTCCAAAGCCGCCGCTCAAAGTTTCTGAGAACAAATCCCGGGCAATCTCGTAGTTAGCTCCATGTGGAGCTTCCGATGAGACTGCCTGGTGAATTGCGCTTTACGTTCCGCTCGCTGCAAAGATCCCCCCTTTTTGTATCGATTGCGATCATCTCGCTCGCGCTCGGTATCGGCGCTAACACTGCCGTCTTCACCCTGCTGAACCAGGTTCTGCTGCGCATGTTGCCGGTGGAAAATCCTCAGGCAATTGTCCAGCTCAAAGAAGTTGGCGATTTCCACGGCTCCAATACCGGACTGAATTCTCTCTCCTTTCCGATTTACCGGGATTTCAGTGAACAGAACCAGGTCTTCAGCGGCGTGCTCTGCCGCTACAGCATGCCTTTCAGCTTGAGCTTCGGCGGCCGCAACGAGCGCGCGGGAGGCGAGATCGTCTCCGGAACTTACTTCCCCGTGCTGGGAGTCCACCCCGCTCTGGGGCGCCTATTCACCGCTGCGGACGACCGCACACGCGGCGGCGCTCCCTTTGCCGTGCTCGGCTACGATTTCTGGCAGAATCGTTTCGCCGCCGACCGCTCGATCGTCGGCAAACAGATACTCGTCAATAACCATCGGCTCACCATAATCGGAGTGACCGCTCAGGGTTTCTATGGAATGGAGCCGCTGGTCACCGCGCAAATCTATGTGCCTGTCATGATGGCGCGCGAACTGACGCAGGAAGAGAAGCCCTTCGATGATCGCGGCCGCCGCTGGCTACAGGTTTTCGCCCGGCTTAAACCTGGCGTGTCCCCCACCGAAGCCAAAGCATCGCTTGCCCCCATCTTCCATCGCATCATTCAGTCCGAGGTGAGCGAGGACCGCTTCGCGCACACCACTCCCTACGTCCGTCAGCAGTACTTGCGCATGAAGCTCGACGTGATCCCGGGCGGCAGTGGACAATCCTATGCCCGGGAATTTCTCGGCGCGCCTCTCTGGGCTCTGATGGCGATGGTCGGCCTCGTCTTGCTGATTGCCTGCGCGAACGTAGCGAATCTAATTCTGGCCCGATCCGCCTCGCGGCAAAAAGAGATCGCTGTGCGTCTCGCCATCGGCGCGAGCCGCTGGAGAATCATCCGGCAATTGCTCTTCGAGAGTCTGCTCTTATCTCTTGCCGGGGGCGCCTTAGGACTCGCGGTGTCCACCTGGACCGTGCGCCTGCTCGGCGGCCTGATGCCGCAGATCGATCCGCCCATTCAGTTTGCCACCGCTCCGGATTGGCGGGTGCTCGCCTTTGCCCTGCTCGTTTCGCTCGCGACTGCCGTGATCTTCGGTCTCATTCCCGCATTGCAGGCAACGCGTCCCGATCTAGCCCCAACGCTGAAAGATCAGGCAACCGCTGTCGCTGGCGGCGGCCAATCAAGCTGGCGTAAGTTGCTCGTTTGCGCGCAGGTGAGCCTCTCGCTCCTGCTCCTGATCGGGGCTGGGCTCTTCATAGGGACACTGCAGAATTTGAAAAAGCTGAGCCCCGGCTTCGAGGTCAACAGCCTGCTCTCTTTCTCTGTCGATCCTACGCTGAGCGGCTACGACAAAGATCGCGCAAAACTTTTCTACCGCCAACTTGCTGCCAATCTGTCCGCTCTTCCAGGCGTGCGTTCGGCAGCCTTATGCGTGGTGGCTCCGCTCAACTTCGACGAGTGGGACAGCACCGTCGCTGTCGAAGGTTATGCAGCCAAGCCAGGCGAAGACATGAGCCCATACATGAATTACATCTCGCCGGGCTTCTTCGAAACACTGAAGATTCCTATATTCGAAGGACGCGCCTTCACTGATCGCGATACTCGCGGCGCTCCCAAAGTTGCCGTCGTGAACGAGGAGTTTGCCAAGCGCTACTTCGGCCGCCAGAGCCCGCTTGGCCGTCACATCGGAATGGGCGGCGATCCGGGTACCAAGACCGATATCGAAATTGTAGGCGTAGTGCGCAACACCAAGTATCAGACCATGCGCGAGAAGACCCACAAGCAACTCTTCATCCCATATCTACAAAACGACTGGGCTACTCAGATGACAGCCTTCGTTCGCACGGACCTCGATTCGCACTACATGTTCCCCGCGCTCCGTTCAGCAGTTCGCAAGCTCGATACGAACTTGCCCATCTACAACATGAAAACAGAGGAGCGCCAGATGAGCGATGTTCTGGTCGTCGAGCGGCTGGTTGCCACCCTCTCAACCGCCTTCGGCGTGCTCGCTACCGTGCTCGCCGCCATCGGGCTATATGGCGTGATGGCATTCCTGGTCAGTCGCCGCACGCGTGAGATCGGAGTTCGCATGGCGCTCGGCGCTTTGACCGGTGACGTGCTCTGGCTGGTCATGCGCGAAGTGTTGATCGTGGCAGGTCTTGGCATCCTGATCGGCTTGCCGGTAGCCCTCGCGGCTACGCGTCTCGTCGCGAGCCAGCTCTATGGCGTTTCACCTTCCGATCCGGTCACCATTGTTGTGGCCACCTTCGGAATCCTGTTCATTGCGCTTCTCTCCGGCTATCTCCCTGCCCGCCGTGCCGTGCGTGTCGATCCCCTCAGAGCCTTACGTTATGAATAACCGGGTGGGGCAGGCGCTTTCGCCCAATGTCACTTACTTTTCTCTCCTCCTGTTTAAAGGGGAACCGCAAGCGCCGACACCAGAGGGCTTGCGGGTAGCAACGGCGCTGGCGACGGGCGGACGTAAGTGAAATTGGGCGAAAGCGCTTGTTAGCGAGTTGTCCCTTAAGCTATTTCTTCAGCACAGCGATCTGCCCGGCATGATAGGCGGAGTGTTGAATGACGCCATGCAGTAGTTGGTAAAAAGTCTGTGTTTCAACGGCCGGTGCTGGTTCCTCCAAGCGCTCATCAGGGAACTTCAGAATCGCCTCTCCAAGAGCATGCGTTTCAGATTCAAGCGATGACTTGGCTTCCTCCCACGAGCCAGCCATCGACGGCCAGTCCTCTGTAGCCTCTGCCTCACGGATCTCTGTTGCAACCAGCCGTTCTCGCGCGATCCTGAGCCATCCCGCGACATGCAGCACCAGCTCCCAGATTGTATGTGCGCCGGGTAATGTACGCCGCGATGCGCAGTCTTCATCCACATCTCTGATAACTTCTTTTATCGAAGGCCCTAGCCACGATGGTCCCTCATACAAACGGCGCAACTGATCCGCAATGCGTTCGCTTTCGGTACCGTTTGGCTTCATCGACATGATCCCTTCAGCTTCACACGGCCACACCGCATGGCTTGCGGCAACCGCTCGACCCAAGCATTCCGATCAAAGCAAATACTTTTGTAAGGAAACCATCTTTCTCGGACTACCTCTTCCGAAAGCAACCCCGAAAGAAAAAGATGATTTTTGTCAGCAGACTTCAAAAATGCTTCGGCGCGGTGAGCGCACTCGGCTAGCTCTCAAGACCGAGGAACTCTAAGTGATGAATTACTGAATGCCGTAATAGTAAGCTCACCGATACGCAAATGCGATTTGCGTGCATTAAGAATGTGACCGCGGCTAGGGAAAGTGCTCAAGTTCGCTTGAAAATGGTGGACAGGGAAGGATTCGAACCTTCGTACCTCGCAAGGAGGGACAGATTTACAGTCTGTTGGCTTTAACCACTCACCCACCTGTCCAATTTAGCGATCTTTGCCTCGCGAATAAAAAACGCGGGCCCAGCCCATCCCACCTTCGCCGAAACGAGAATAACATACGAGGCCAACAAGGATTCTCTTCCTCAAGCGCCGAACAGCAGAACTGAGCACCATTGGGCTGAAAGCCCACTCCGCCACGCGCACCTAGTGAGCCGCCTTTCACTTCGGTACTGAAATGCAACAATCTAGTACTTTCCTACCACAGAGTTGACCCCTCTCATACAATTCCGGCAGTATACTGCTCAAGGACTGAGGAGTATACTCCCCAGTCTTTACGGAGGAATATCATTGCGAACGCTCATCTCACCACTTAAATATCTGCCTGTTATCGGTCTGTTGGCCGTAGCGGCAACCGCAGCTACGACTACCGTGCCCGTCGGAACGGTTAATTTCGACCTAACCGGCCTACCCGGCACAGCTACGGTAGATATCGCAAACCAAACTGGGCCCAACTCATCAACACCGCCAGACACGACCTTTCCGGTTACCACCTCGGTCGGGCTGACGAGCCTAGGGCTTACTCTAAACTTCACCGGAGGCTTTTCCGAGAGCTTCGGATCCAGCTACTTTACTCTCGCGCCAGACGGATTGTCCTTCAATGGCAACACGGTTTCGATCTCTACGCCAGTAGTTTCTGCGGTCGTTACAGGCGATTTCGCGAACACTGCCTGGACGTTGAACAACGGTTCTACTTTTACGGCTTCGCCGAGTTTCACAGCTACCATTACCGATCCCTCGGGCACTCTGGCGAGTGGCGACTTCGCCGTTATTTATGGCTCGAGCGGTCCTCCTCCGCCACCCGTACCGGAGCCCGCGACCTGGATCCTGCTGCTTGGCGGACTGGCAGGGTTGGCGCTATGGCGATTCCGGAGCAGAATGTTTTCGAAGGCAAAGGCGGGAAAGGCGGCAGCTCTGGTGGCCTGCGGCGCGCTTGCACTGTCATGGGCTCCGAACAGCCAGGCTGCCGGCTCGGTCAAGCTGAATACTTGGGTGAGTCCCAGTTCGGGCATCTCGGGGACCAGCTTGATTTGGGTCACGGGCTCCGGCTTCCCAAGCGGCACTATTGATCCTTCGGGCATCTCTCTGGCGCTGCAGACAAGCTGCGGCGTTACTGCTGGGGAGACTGCGGCTAGTGCCACGGCGGTCCGACCCGTCATTGGTACGGCCGAGAAGGTGGAGTTTCAAATTCCTGCGTCGGTCGCCACTGGAAATTACTTTGTGACTCTCAGTGGAAAAACAACCAGCGGGACGGCCTTCTCGAGCAGTAATTGTTCCGAGATCACTGTCAAGCACTCGAGTACGGCCGTTGGTTCTTGTAATCCGGGCAGCTCCATTGGAATGCTGGTGACGTGATAGTTCGGAACGCCGAACACCAGTTCGTGGCTATCAATTCCAGGCAGCAGGCCGTTTTCCCCCCACAAGCGTTCATTGGTCGCGTTATCGAGATCGAACAGATCCTGCAAATGCCGATCATTGTCGGCAATCCTCGTAAGAACGCTAGCCAAATCAGGATTATATTTGGAAGGGATCAAGCGGTGAGTATCGTGTTGGCGAACTAAAGTAACCGGTGGTAGATGCCTCGCCGCACTCACATCCCTCCACGCCTCGCATCGAGTAACCGCCGGACAATTTGCATAGCGGGAACCCCGCCCCGCACCATGTAATCCAGCGGCGTTCCGCCACCAAATATCCGATTGCTATTCGGCAGCTGGACCCACTCATCCGCCAGCTTCTCTCCATACAGAATATTGAGAGCTTTGAAAATGCCAATCAGGTATGAAATCCTGGTCAGCACATCGGCGTCGAGCAAACGTTCGGGTCGCTTTTTCCAGTTATGATAAGGACCATTCGAAATACCACCGAGAAGAGAGCGCGCCTCCGCATCGCGAATGCCCCAGCGGTTAATCAGATTGAAGAACGCTTTCAGGGCGGAGGTACTGAGGCGTTCTCGCTCCGACCGTGATGTCAGATCGATAAGAGGAGCGGCATCGTAGGCAGTGGCCGGGTAAGTTGTCTGTAGCAGGTGCATCCTCATCTCCTATTCAGGAGTCTACTCCATCTCACTCAGGACAACAAGCCCCTATTCAAACTGCGCAACGCCATCTCCGCGATGCCGTGTGCGAAAGCTGCGGTTAGGGGTCGGTGGCCCATCATTAGGCGAAAATAGAACGGACCGTACAGCGCATCAATGAACACTTCTAGATCCGTAGACGCTGCCAGGCGGCCCTCCTGCTGATGACGCGCCAATACTGCCTTCGTCTGGGCGCGCCGAGGTTCGATCCAGACCGTTCGAAATGCCTCGGCCACATCGGCATCACTTTGGGCCGCTGCAATAAAAGCCTTGAAAGCCCGGCCGCGCCGGCCAGTGAGCAGCCTCACGAAGTTTTGCAGTTGCAGCCGCACATCTTGCCCCAGATCGCCTGTATCCGGGAAGGGCAGCTCCTGAGCGGTAGCTTCACGCAGCGCCTCAATAAACACGGCGGCTTTATTCGGCCACCAGCGATAAATGGTGGCCTTGCTCGCCCCGGCCCGCTCGGCTATGGCGTCTGCCGTCGCATTTACAAAGCAGGTATCTTCCAGAATTTCTAAAGCCGCCTGCAGAATCCGTTCGCGAGCTTCTTCGTCGCGCGGACGGCCGCGGCCTCTTGGCGCAACTTCTTCCGGAACTTCATTTGTCGACGCAGACACGCTTCATTCTCTCTGACGTCGCTAGCCCGGCAAAGTTGCACATTTTCGAAACCTTGCGGTATCGTTATTACATCAGAAGAACTGAATGTGGATCGTCCGAGTTGCTCTCCAGCGTCCTTACACATTTATTGTGTTGGCGTTGCTGATTCTACTGATTAGCCCGATTGTTATTCTGCGGACGCCAACCGATATTTTTCCGAACATCGACATCCCAGTTATTTCCTCAATCTGGACTTACACCGGCTTAAATCCGGAAGAGTTCGAAGGCCGCATCACCTCGGTGTATGAGCGCGTTCTGACGACCACGGTCAACGATATCGAGCATATCGAATCGACCACCTTGAACGGCACTGCGGTCGTCAAGATTTTCCTGCAGCCTTATGCGAATGTGACCACCGGGATCGCGCAAACAACGGCTGTTTCGCAGACGATTCTGAAGCAAATGCCGGCCGGCATCAATCCGCCGATCATCTTGAGCTACAGCGCCTCGAGCGTGCCGATTTTCCAGCTTGCGTTATCGGGCAAGGGCCTTCAGGAACAGGACCTGAATGACATTGCGCTGAATTTCTTGCGGACGCAACTGGTGACCGTTCCCGGGGCAGTCGTGCCTTATCCGTATGGCGGCAAGCAGCGGCAGGTTATGGTCGACCTGAATCCCGCAGAACTACAGGCCAAAGGTCTTTCGCCTTTCGATGTGGTTACGGCGGTCGCAAACCAGAATTTGCTGCTGCCTTCAGGCACGGCCAAGGTCGGACAATTCGAGTACGACGTGGACATGAACTACAGCCCGAAGCAGATCGCCGAGATCAACGATTTCCCGGTGAAGGTCGCCGGAAACTCCACCATCTACTTGCGCGATGTGGCGAATGTGCGCAACGGATTCGCTCCGCAGACGAACATCATTCGTCGCGACGGGCAACGCGGCGTGCTGGTGAGCATTCTGAAGGCAGGGAGCGCATCGACTCTCGACGTAGTTGCTGGCATCAAGAACCTGTTGCCGCGCGTGGAGGCGACCCTGCCGTCACAGTTACAAATCACTCCGCTGGCCGATCAATCGATCTTTGTGCGCGCTTCCATCACCGGAGTGATTCGCGAAGCGATTATTGCAGCCTGTTTAACCGGATTGATGATTCTGTTGTTTCTCGGAAGCTGGCGCAGCACGCTTATTATCGCCATTTCCATTCCGCTCTCCATTCTGACCTCGATCCTAATATTGAGCGCCCTGAAAGAAACCATCAACATCATGACCCTCGGCGGTTTGGCGCTGGCCGTCGGCATTCTGGTGGATGACGCGACAGTCACGATCGAGAACATCGAGCGCTTTCTGGAAGAAGGGCACGAACTGCATCACGCCATTCTCGAAGGTGCAGCCCAAATTGCCGTTCCGGCGCTCGTCTCAACGCTCTGTATCTGCATCGTCTTTCTGCCAATGTTTTTCTTGAGCGGCGTCGCGAAATATCTGTTCGTTCCGCTCGCCGAAGCTGTCGGCTTCGCAATGATTGCGTCCTACATCTTTTCGCGAACCCTGGTGCCTACACTCGCCATGTACTTGTTGCGCACCAAGCAGCACGCGACCGCAAAGCCTCGCAACCCGCTCGTACTCTTCCAGCGGGCCTTCGAGCGCGGCTTCGAACTCGTGCGTGCTCAGTATCAGGCGATCCTGACGACTTTCGTGTACCGGCGCTGGCTCTTCGTGCCTGCCTTTTTCCTGGTTTGCTTATCCGCTATGGTGCTCGTCCCCTTGATGGGTCAGGGTTTTTTCCCAACCAGCGATACGGGGCAGTTTAAATTGCACGTGCGCGCGAAAACAGGTACCCGCATTGAGGAGATGGCCCGCTTATGCGACCTGGTCGATTCCGCCATCCGCCGCGACATTCCTAAAAGTGAAATGGGCACGATTATCGACAATATCGGCTTGCCTTACAGCCAGATCAATCTCTCCTACAGCAACTCCGGGCAGATTGGGACAGCCGATGGCGACATTCTAGTGAGTCTGAATGAGAAGCACCGGCCAACCGACAGCTACGTCGGCGCTCTGCGAAGGGACTTGCCGCGTGAGTTTCCGGGTATGACGTTTTACTTCCTCCCGGCCGATATCGTGACGCAGATCCTTAACTTCGGCCTCCCATCGCCCATCGATTTGCAGATAACAGGCAACGATGTGCAAGCTAGCCGGGCCTTTGCCAATCGTTTGCTTCCGCAAATGCAGCGCATCCCGGGGGCGGTCGACCTGCATATTCATCAGGTGTTCGACGAACCGAAGCTGCATATCGAGGTAAATCGCACCAAGGCAGCTGAGAGCGGATTCACGCAAGTAGATCTAGCGCGCAGTTTTCTTACTTCGCTGAGCGGCAGCTTCCAAACGCAGCCGACGTTCTGGTTAAATCCGAAGAATGGCGTGAACTACAGCCTGGTGACCCAGACTCCGCAGTACGACATTCAGACGCTACAAGATCTGCGCAATATCCCGGTGAGTGGCTCGGGCCAGAAGCAGCCGGAGATATTGAGCGATGTCGCGGACATTAGCCGCGCGAACGAGCTCGGCGTCGTAACGCATTACAACATACGGCGTACCGTGGATATTTACGGCTCGGTACAGGGAAGCGATCTCGGCGCGGTCGGGAGCGCTATGGACAAAGTGCTCAATCGCAATCGCCAATACCTGCCGCGCGGCACCGAACTGATTCTGCGCGGTCAGGTTCAAACGATGCGCAACTCGTTCATCGGATTGCTGGGCGGATTGTTGGGCGCGATTGTGCTGGTTTACCTGCTCATCGTGGTTAATTTTCAATCGTGGCTGGATCCGTTCATTATCGTCACAGCGTTGCCGGCTGCCTTAGCGGGAATCGTGCTGTTCCTGTTTGTAACGCATACCACCATCAGCGTCCCGGCTCTGATGGGGGCAATTATGTGCATGGGCGTAGCAACGGCGAACAGCATATTGGTGGTGAGTTTCGCGAAAGATCAGTTGGCCAATCACGGCAACTCGATTGAGGCGGCCTTAGAGGCGGGTTCGACACGCTTTCGGCCGGTACTGATGACAGCGCTCGCCATGATCATCGGCATGATTCCGATGGCTCTTGGGTTAGGCGAGGGCGGTGAGCAGAACGCTCCCTTGGGCCGCGCCGTTATCGGAGGCCTTTTGTGCGCGACAGTCGCAACGCTATTCTTCGTGCCGGCGGTGTTCAGCTTGCTTCACGGAAGAAGAGCACCTCGCGATGCCCGCCAGCGAGCCCCAAGCAGCGAGCATCCGGCGCACGTGTAAAGAGAGAGGAGAATGAAATGACACTGGAGCAGGAAGAACTAGCGAACTCTGGAGTGGAGACCCAACAGCCAGCGCCTCCGCGCACGACAAGTAAAACTATGGGCGGCCTGTTTCTGGTCCTGTTAGCTGCCGCCCTAGTGCTCGGTTACGTGATCTACCAGGGCGTTACGTCGCGGGCCAAAGCCAGTACGGCGCTCGAGCGCGAGACGCTGGCCAACTCGGTTCCGACGGTCGCCGTAATCCAGCCCCAGCTAAGCCCGGGTGCCGACGAAGTTGTGCTTCCTGGCAACGTGCAAGCGTTTATCGATACTCCTATTTGGGCGCGAGCAAGCGGCTATCTGCGCGTCTGGCATGTGGACATCGGCGCACGTGTAAAACGCGGCGATCTGCTGGCCGAACTCGAAGCCCCCGAAGTAGACCAACAATTGCAGCAGGCGAGGGAAACCCTGGTGATGGCGAACGCTAATCTCAAGCTCTCGCAGATCACGGCGGAGCGCTACAGTGGCCTCTTCAAAACCGACTCGGTTGCCAAGCAGGATGTAGACAATGCGGTGCAGGACGCGGCAGCCAAGGCCGCCACCGTGAAAGCCGACCAGGCCAATGTATCTCGCCTGGAGCAGATGGTCGCGTATGAGAAGGTGTATGCGCCCTTCGATGGCGTCATTACGGCCCGCAACGTAGACGTTGGAGCATTGGTCAATGCAGATTCGAACACGCCGGGCAAAGAACTTTTTCATTTGTCGTCCAATTCGACGCTGCGCGTCTACGTCAGCATCCCTGAAGTGTACTCACGCGCTGCTAAGCCTGGCGTAACAGCCGGCCTTACCCTGACCGAGTTTCCTGGCCGCCTGTTTCATGGGAGCATCGTCCGTAATTCCGGCTCTATCGACATGAACTCGCGGACGCTGCTCGTCGAAGTCGATGTAAAGAATCCAACCGGCGAGTTGTTGCCCGGCTCCTATGTCTCGGTCCACTTCAAGCTGCCCTACAAAATGGAAGCGCTGACGATACCAGCTAACGCGCTGCTCTTCCGTGCGCAGGGTTTGCAGGTCGCGACAGTACGCGATGGACGAGCCCAGTTGGTTCCGGTAGTCCTTGGCCACGATTACGGCGATAGCGTCGAGATCCTTTCAGGATTGAACAGAAGCGACCAGATAGTCGTCAATCCCAGTGATTCCATCGCCTCGGGTGAGCAGGTGCAGGTGACGCAGCCAAATGCCAGTTCAAAGTAGCGGTGGGGCAGACCATCGTTTTTTGTGGTCTGCCTGGCGATCAGCAACTTTCGCTGCGCTGGCCATGACTATGCTGCTGGCCAGCTGCATGGTGGGACCGAACTATACCAAACCGCCTGTAGCGGCTGCGCCCGCTTATAGCGAGCAAACGCCACAGAGCTACTCCGAAACACCGGGCTGGAAAACGGCCAATCCCAGTGACTCCGCTCTTCGCGGCAAATGGTGGGAGCTGTTTGGAAATGCCGATCTGAATGCGCTCGAGGAACAAGTCGCTCCAGCGAACCAAACGCTGAAAATCTCCGAAGCGAACTTCCGTCAAGCGCGCGCGCAGCTTCAATACAACCGCTCGAATCTCTACCCGACGGTTACAGTGGGCGCGCAAATCAGCAGTAACCGCATTTCGGGATACAACCCCACCGGCGTGGGTCTCGCAGGCGACGAATACGGCAACTTCGCATTGCCAATCAGCGTGTCCTGGGAACCCGATCTATGGGGTCAAATTCGACGGAGCATTACATCGGCCAGAGAGTTGGCGCAAGCCTCGGCCGGAGATCTGGCGAACGTCAGGCTCGAGCTGCAGACGGAATTAGCCGTCGATTACTTTGAAACCCGCAGCCTCGATGCGCAAAAACGCTTGCTCGAGGATACGGTCGTGGCTTATCAAAAGGCCTTGCAGCTTACCCAGAACCGCTATACCGGGGGCGTAGCTTCCAAGGTGGAAGTCGAGCAGGCGCAAACGCAGCTGCAGCAAACTCAAGCGCAAGACATCGAGCTCGGCGTTGCGCGCGCCGAATATGAGCACGCCGTAGCTGTCCTGACTGGGCGGCTGCCGGAAGGATTTCATCTGGCCTTGGAGCCGCTCCAGCAGAAGCCTCCTGCCGTTCCCCTGGCCATTCCCTCTCAATTGTTGGAGCGCCGCCCCGACATTGCCGCCGCGGAACGCAGGCTGGCTGCCGCTAACGAACAAATCGGAATCGCAAAATCGGCTTTCTTCCCCAATCTCGTGATTAGCGCGACGGGCGGTCTACAAGCGGGCAGCATCGTGAACTGGTTTAGGTGGCCGAGCCGCTACTGGGCGGCCGGACCGCAAATCGCAGAAACAATATTCGATGCCGGTAGGCGGCGGGCAGCGCTCGAAGGCGCCGAAGCGGCTTACGACGCGAACGTAGCAAATTACCGTCAGACCTCGCTGACAGCGTTCCAGGAGGTGGAAGACAATCTCTCTTCATTGCGGATACTCGAACAGGAGTCGGCAAAGCAGCGGGAAGCAACCGTATCAGCGGAGGCTTCCCTGCAGTTATCGCTCAATCGCTACAAGGGGGGATTAGTCACGTACCTGGAAGTGATCACCGCGCAGGGCATCGCTTTGACCAATGAGCGAACCGATGTCGACCTGATGCGCCGGCGCATGGACGCCAGCGTGCAACTCATAAAGGCGCTTGGCGGCGGCTGGAACACAAGTCAGCTGCCTAACGTTTAAGCTCACTCGCTAGTGAGTGGGCGCTCCATCAATTCGCGAATAGCTTCTCGCGGATCTTTGGCCTGGTAGAGAATTTCATACATCTTGTTCACGATGGGCAAATCGACACCGTGCTTCAATCCGAGCTGGTAAGCCGCGCGACAGGTGCCCACTCCTTCCGCCACCATGGTCATGCCGGCAAGTATCTGTTCGAGCCGTTGGCCCTGGCCGAGCTGCACGCCGACAAAGCGATTACGCGAAAGATCGCCTGTAGCGGTCAGCACCAGATCGCCTAAACCAGCGAGTCCGCTAAGTGTTCGCGGATGCCCTCCTAGCACGCACGCGATCCTCGTGATCTCGGCTAATCCACGTGTCACTAAAGCCGCCACACTGTTGCTGCCAAGCCCTAGGCCACGGCACGCTCCAGCGCCCATCGCGATCACATTCTTGAGCGCTGCCCCTATTTCTACGCCGGCTATGTCGGTGCTCTTATAGAGACGAAAAGCGGCTGTAGCAAAAGCCTGCTGAATCTGCTCAGCCAGCATCACAGATTGTGAGGCGACCACCACTGCCGCAGGCTCGCCCGCCGCGACTTCTTTCGCAAACGTTGGACCGGACAGTACCGCCACGTTCGCTTCCGCTCCTGCTCCCAAAGCTGCAGCGATCACCTGCGACATCCGCAGCAGCGACTTCTCTTCGATGCCTTTCGTCGCGCTGACTAGCGGAACAGAATGCATCAAGTACGCCCGGGCCGATTGGACCACTTCGCGCAAGTGCGCTGCAGGGACTGCCACCAGCACCACATCGGCTTCTGATACGGCCCATTCGATCTTCGCGGTAACAGTAATATTTCGCGGCAGGCGGAATCCGGGCAGGTAGCGCGTGTTCTCGCGTTTCTCCTGCACGCCGGCCGCGCACACCGGATCGCGCGCCCACAATTTCACCTCGCAAAAACGTTCAGCCAGAGCGATCCCTAACGCCGTTCCCCAACTGCCCGCGCCAATTATTGCTAACTGCTTCAAACCGCCTTTCTCCGAAAGGAAAACGGATTTTCTGTGCCAGTCCGGAGCCGGACGATGTTGGCCCTATGCCGATAAATGATAAGAATCCCTGCGAAGATCGAGGCGCAAAGCAACGGCAATGCCGGATGACCGATCCACCAGAACAGCAGCGGGAATACCGCGGCTCCGATGATCGAGCCCAATGAAATGTAGCGGCTCACTCCCACCGTAAGTACAAAAACAAAAGCAGTAGCTAGCAGTGCAGGCGGCGAGATAAATCCAAACGCGCCGATAAAACACGCGACGGCCTTACCGCCTTTGAAATCGAGAAAAACAGGATAACAGTGGCCTAACACCGCCGCCGCCGAGGTAAGGGCCAGCGCCAACGCGTCACCATGCGTAGTTCCGTACGCAATGACCACGGCCACCAAGCCTTTCAAAATATCGAGCAAAAGGACGATCAACCCTGCTTTGTTACCGGCTGTTCGATGCACATTGGTAGCCCCGATGTTGCCGCTGCCCATTGTGCGAATATCCTTGCCCAAACGCAGCCGCACAAACCAGTAGCCGAACGGAAGGCCGCCGATTAGATAGGCCAGCAGAGTGAGAACGGCAAGCGTCAGGAAGCGTTCACTGCTCACCTCTGCGCGCCGGACGCCGCCAAAGCAGCTTCGAACTTGTACTCGCGCAGTTTACGATAGATGCTCGCATTCGAGCCAGGATCGCTACGGAAAAGCGTGAACTGCGAAACCAAAAACTTCCCCACTGGGGCCGGCTGCAGCTCCTGCACTTTCTGCCGCAGAGCGCGGAGCGGAACCGGGCTCTTGATGCGGGCCAAAGTAAGATGTGGCGAAAACTCCCGATCTTCCGCCGGAACACCGAGAGAAATCAGGCGTTTCTCCGTTTCGCTTGCCAATGTGCTCAAGGCCGCACCGCCGTCGACACCGGCCCAGAGTACGCGCGGCGAACGCTCGTTGGGAAACCATCCCAGCTGGCGCACCTCCACTTCGAACGAAGCGCGCGGAGCTACTTCGGCCAGCGCCTCATGCAACTCTTCCATGCGCGCCTCAGGCCATTCGCCAATGAACTTTGTTGTGATGTGCAGGTTATCTAGCGGACTCCATTTGATTAATGCTTCCGGGCGAAGCGCCGCAACCAGACGTTCCAGCCGGAGGAGTATTTCTTGAGGCAGATCGATGGCGGTAAAAAGTCGCATGAGGGCCGTGATAATGTTCTAGCGTAACCCAAATTGAGTCTTCCTCGCGCGCCAAAAACAGGTCAGATTCCGGCCGCTCCTGAAAAGCACGCCCTTAGTCAAATAGAAGACGTTTTTCCGCTTCGCCGGCTGATCGAGCAGACCAAACCGTTCGATCTTTCCTTTTTTAAGCGGCCGTCGACGGATGTAGCACGCGATCTGCTCGGCTGCGTGCTCTTGCATGGAGAGACTGCCGGCACCATTGTCGAGACCGAAGCGTATCTTGGCTTCGAGGACCTGGCCGCGCACGCCTCGCGCGGCCGCACAGCGCGCACCGATGTGCTGTTCGGGCCGCCTGGCCGTGCCTACGTCTATTTCATCTACGGCATGCACCAATGCCTGAATGTAGTAGCCGATCAGGAAGGCGAACCGGGTTGCGTTCTGATTCGGGCCCTCGCGCCCCTCTGCGGAATCGCTCAAATGTATAACCGGCGCGGCTGGCGAGGGCCAGTCTGCGGGCTCGCCAATGGGCCGGGCAAACTGACCGAAGCGCTCGATATTACTCGGGAACAATATGGCCAGCGGCTCGATCGCGGTGAACTCACCATTCGGGGCTGGCGCGAAGGACCCGCCTTTGCGATCGGCGTCACTCCTCGCATCGGCATTACAAAATGCGTCGATTGGCCGCTCCGCTACGTTTGGGACGGTCACCCGTGTCTCAGTAAACGCTGAACGGTGCAAGCGCGAAGTAAAATAGCCAGAATGAACTTACGATGTCTGGCAGTTCTTGCAATGTGCGGTTCTGCCTCAATGGGGCAACAGGATGTCGGCTCCGGCAAGCTCGAGGACTCAGTGAAAGCCAAGATCTCGGGATTCAAAGGCAAGGTTACTTTGTTTGCGAAAAATCTGCAGACGGGGAAAACTTACGACTTGGCCGGTGAGCAGCCGGTTCGCACCGCCAGCACCATCAAGCTCGCCATCATGACGGAATGCTTCGCCGAAGCGGCGGAAGGCAAGCTCGATTTGAAACAGCCGCTCAAAGTGACTGCGGACGAGAAGGTCTCAGGCAGCGGCATCGTTCAGGATCTGAGCGACGGTGATGAGCTGCCAATCCGCGACATGATCGATTTGATGATCGTGTTGAGCGATAACACCGCAACTAACCTCATTCTGAATCGCATCGGTGGTAACGCGGTAAACGCTCGCATGGCCCAACTCGGCTTGCAGCAGACTCGCGTCATGCGCAAAATACTCGGCGACCGCAACGATCTGAAACCTTTTCCGACCGGCATCACCGCTGAGGGAGCCAAGCCCGAAAATAAAAAGTGGGGCATCGGCCGCAGCAGCCCGAGCGAGATGGTTTTCCTGCTCGAAAAGATTTACCGCGGCGAGCTGGTTAACAAATCTGCTTCGGACGAAATGCTTACAATCCTGAAACGGCAGCGCGACCACGATGGTATCGGTCGCGACATGAAAGACCTGACCATAGCGAATAAGACCGGCGCGCTCGATGCACTAAGAAGCGATGTCGGCATCATCTACTCGGCGCACGGACCTATCGCTATGGCAATCACCGTAGATAACATGCCTGAAATCGATTGGACCCCAGATAACCCCGGTGAGCTGCTGATCTCCCAGCTCTCCGAGATTCTGGTGGACGGACTTAAATCGAACGTGGACCATTAGCAGCGGATCCAAATTCGAGTTGATCCGTGTTTATCAGCGGCCATGCTCCCGTGCGATACCCATTTTCCCCCCGGACCGTGGTGGCACCCTCGCGCGTCTAATCCTTAGGAGAAGAAATTCTTATGAAAGGACAAACAAAAACGGGTTGGAAGGCAATCACCCTTCTGCTCGCTTCGGCGGCCTTCGGCTTAGCCCAGGTGAACAGTTTGTCCGCCCCTGCAGCGCCGCTGCCAGGTCAAAATAACGGCAATTATACTCAGTCTGCGCCCGCTCCGGTCGGCCCGGGTACCGTCAATTACGTAGAAGGTCAAGTCGTGCTCGATGGACAGAACCTTACTTCCTACTCGGTCGGCGCCGTAAGCCTGCGACCCGGGCAACTACTCGAAACCAACGATGGTTACGTCGAAGTACTGCTCACTCCCGGAGCCTTTTTGCGCATCGGAAATAACAGTCAGGTTCGCCTCGTCTCGGCTGGTTTAGCCGATACCAGAGTGGAGATGGTGAAGGGCTCGGGCATGCTCGAGGTCGATCAGCTCATCAAAGGCACCGATCTTAGCGTTCTAATGAATAACGCTACCACCCAGATCCAAAAGACGGGCCTCTACAATTTCGATGCCGCCCAGGGCGCGATCCGCGTGCTGGATGGCAAAGCTCAAGTCGCCGGGAACACCCGGACGCAGACATTGGGCAAACAACGATCAGGTGCTGCTCGCAAGCAATAATCCTCTGAAAAAACGCAGCTTTGACGACAAGATCGTCGAAAACGAGCCGCTCTATGTCTGGAGTAAGGCGCGTAGCGAAGACGAATCTCAGGCCAGCTTGCGGTCCGCCAGCAACGCCGAATATTACGCCTCCGCTGGACCGGGCTGGTATTGGGACCCCTACGCGAACTACTACGGGTTCTGGCCATTAACTGGCGCGCTGTATAGTCCGTTCGGTTGGGGTTTCTACTCGCCCGTCTACTTCGGCTTCTCTGGCGGTTACTACGGCCCGGGCTGGTACGGTTATCGCGGCGGATGGCATGGCCGAGTGAATGGCATCAATACCCGTGTAGCTGCAGCAGGAGGTTTCCATGGCGGTACTCTCGGCGGTTTCCACGCCAGTGGCGGCTTTCATGGCGGCGGCTTCCACGGAGGTGGCGGCCATCGCTAAACCGTTTTCCTCATTGGAGTCACGTAGAGCAGGGTTGGGTCGCGCTACCCGCCCTGCTTTTTTCTTGTTTCTACTGCGATCCACTTGCATTTCGAGCAAGGGCTGATCTCAGTTCATTAGAAGCGCAACAGTCCCGCGCATTCCCTGGAACGTCTTAACTAATGCGCTGTCGTTCCCGTCAGCTTCTCGTGAATCTCGCGTTCAGCTCTGGCGCGGTCGGGCTCGCCCAGCCGGTCATACACCCGCGCCAGATGGTAATGCGGCATCGCTTCCTTGTCATTTAGTTCTATGCTGCGCTCCAGTTCGGTCGCGGCTTTCTGGTACTCATGCCTGTTCGCCAGCAGCACGCCCAACTCGTAGTGCGCTTCCCAGTTCTTCGAATCGAGCTTGATCGACCGCCTCAGCAGTTCTTCTGCCTCCGCCCTCCGCGAGTCAGTCACCAGCAGCGCTTTCGCCACCACTAGCGGAGCCTCCGCGTTTTGCGGCTCCTGCGCCATCCAGTTTCTGACATCTTTCGTGATCTCTGTCAGCCGAGGCCCAGCCTGGTCCAGCATCTTGCCTAAAAACACATAAGGCTGCTCAATCTTCGGATCGATCTGGATGACCTCGAGAAAGCAGCCGATCGCTTCCTCGAAACGCCGCTGCCCGTAGCGCGCTACTCCGAGCGCCAGCCTAAGCTGCGCGTCCCTCGGATTCGTCTCCAGTGCCTTGCTCAACAAATCCGCAGCATGCGTAAAGTCCTGTTTTCGCAGTAGCACCTGCGCGTAATTGAAATCGAAAATCGAGAGCGCGTGCGCGGCGACCGGATTCGTTGCGCTCAACGCCCCCGCTTTCGATCCTGCGCTTTCGGCTTTGTCCAACTCACCGAGACGCAGATACGTCTCAGCCAGCGACGTCCAGACGTAAGGATTCTTCGGCTCCTGTGCGCCGGCCTGCTCTAGTTCTTGCCGGGCTTGCTGCAAATCGCCATGGTTCAGAGCTATCAGCCCTTGCTTCAGATGAGAACTAGTTTGCGGCGAAGAAATAAACAAAAAAAAGAGGGAAAACGCAAGAAGGGTAGCGCGGCCACTCTTGGCCGCCGCGTCGGGACTCATCCCGACGCTTGGCGGAGAGCTTCTGAATTTTGATACCACTCTTATCACGTGAGTTTCCATCGGCGTCGGCTGCCCCATTGGTACCCTGACGGCAGACCGCTATTCCTCACCTGGCATTTGCATGGAAGTCTACCGCACGGCCTATATCCGCCGCCCCGCAAGGCATCGAGCGGCCATGCGTTCGCCTGGATGGACCGTTACCTCGATACCACCCGCACTGGGCCGATGTTTCTAAAAGAGAAAAACATTGCGCGGCTCGTGGTTGACAGCCTGAATAAAGGCGAGCAGCTCGGACATTATCGGCTGCACGCCTGGGTCATAATGGCGAACCACGTTCACGTTCTGTTAACGCCGGGCATTCATCCGAGGCAGCTCGTAGCTTCGCTGAAGGGCACTACGGCCCGCCATGCGAATCAGCTGCTCGGGCGCACCGGCCAGCCTTTCTGGCAAGCCGAGTGTTACGACCGCTGGGTCAGAGACGAAGAGGAGTTTCGCCGCATTTGTTCCTACATCGAGAACAATCCGGTAAAAGCAGGCCTGTCAGCAGAACCTGCAGCGTTCGCTTGGTCCAGCGCTTCTAAGCGCGACAATTACAAGAATAATCTGTGAGACGTGGCGCGGACACTCTGTCCGCCGCGCCGAGACTCATCTCGGCGCTTGGTGCGGGCTCCAGGGACTCTAAAACTGCAGTCTCAACTGAAACTGTATATGCCGCTCCGTCCCAGGTAGCGTGCTCGTGATCCGTCCGAAATTCGCATCCTGCAATGAGCTATCCGGCGTACTGTATTGCGGAGTATTTGCGATATTCGTGCCTTCCGCACGGAACTGTAACGCAAACCGCTCCGTGAAGGCGAAGTTCTTGAATATCGAGAAATCGAGCGTACGGTTCGGCGGCCCGTAGTTCGTCTGTAGCCCAACGTTGCCCTGCGAGAGTGGGGAAGGCGGCCCGAAGTTCGCAATATTGAACCACTCGCTGGGCGTTCGGCCGCCCGGAGGCGCCGCATTGGCGCTGCCCGCTATGATGTCAGGGCCGCAGTGCGCTCCGTCACTCACTAGCTGGCAACCGCTGGCCGACATTGTATACGGCACACCGGTTCGTAAAGTTAGGATGCCGTTCACTTGCCAGTTGCCCGCCACCGTCTGCACGACCTTGTTCAGGTTCGCTCCATACTGCTTGCCGCGCCCGAACGGCAGATCATAGTTGAACGCCGCCGTGAAGTTATGCCGGATGTCCCAAGAGGCACTCGAGTAGGAAGAGTTCCAGTTGAGCGGATTAAGTACACCTAGGTTCTGCGAACCGGAAAGCGTAGTACCGGTGTTCGCCAGCGCATGGCCGTAAGTATAGGCCGCCTGCAATTGCAAGCCACTCGAGAGCCGCTTTTGCAGCGAAGCAGTCATTGCCTCGTAATTTCCAAAACCGAAAGTCGACGTGCCCGAGACGTTGCCGACGTCCGGCGCAAAGCGCAATGCATTGCATGTAATCGCGGAATTCGTGGTGTACACATTCGGGCATGCGTTGGGGTCCGGCTGCAAAAGTTGATGCGATTGATGATTGCCTTGATAGCCCACCTCCGCGACCATCTGCCCCGCCAACTGGTGCTGCACCGATAGGTTCCACTCCTGCACCATAGGATTGTCGAAATTTGTCGCCACGCTTCGGAACTGCAATGACGATACCGGGTATCCATTGAACACGTTGGTCGGATACCCGATCGATACACCGCCTATTGGGGCTCCATCGGCAAAGGACGGATCGGGTTGGAACGAACCCACGCCTGCGGGGCGGTTCAATTGCGGCGAGAAATTAAAAGGCGCAGATTCGCCCCGGTTCGGGTTGCCGCCCTGGTTTTCCTCGCCTCCATAAAAGATGCCGAAGAATCCTCGAATCACTGTTTTCTGCGCCAGGTTATAAGCAAAGCCCAGCCGCGGTCCGATATCGGTCTTGTCCCACGGAATCAGATACGGGCCGACCTGCCCGCGCGAAACCGTCACATTCGGAAATAGCGCCGGGTAGCTAATCCCATTAATCGTTGCCGGTGCGCTAAAGTTCGGCGGCAATGGCGCGTCTTGATTGGGTCCTCGTGGAATAAAGAGCGTCATATCCTGCAAGACGAAGTTAGATTGTCGCGCAAACTGCTCCCCAATCGGCGAGAACAGCTCATAGCGAACGCCTAATGTCAACGTCAGCTTCTGAGTCGTCTTCCAGGTGTCTTGCACGTACCCGGCATACGCCTGCTTAGTCGATGAAATGAAGTTCGTCGTCGAAATCTGCCCGTTGTCGATCGAACCTAGCAGGAACGAGGCCAACTCGTCGCCCGTATCAGCGCTGTAGGTTCCGTTCTTTCCGCCGACATCGTTGCCGTTGGACGGATACGCTGTTTCCGTGCGCGCGAAATTCATCTCGCCGTGCGGATAGGGTACTTGGAAGAACGGGAAATGCAGCTCCCGGAACTCCGCCCCGAACTTGAACGAGTGATTCCCCTTAGTGAGCGAAAGGTTATCGATCAGGTCCCATTCGTTGTTGTACTCCTTCGTCGGCAGCCAGTCGTTTGCCCCGACTTGGCTATAGCGGCCCAAGCTGATCTGCGGAATGCCGCCGTTCAAGGTTGTCGTCGGATCGTATCCTCCGATACCCACGGCCTTAAATTCATCAGTATTGGCGTTAGCTTGCGTGCGCGCTGTCACCAGACGGCTGAAACCCACCCGCGCTTCGTTCACCATGGCCGGCGAGAAGATATGCGTCCAGCTCAGCATGCCATTGCGGCCCAAGTCCTGTTCGCTGACCCCGTTGAAATTGCCGCCGTCCAGCGCGCCCTGGAACGGCTGCACGCTGTTCTTGTTGGTATCCGACCAGCTAACGGTGCCGAAGATGCTGTTGTTATCGTTGTACCGGTAGTCCACCCGTCCATCGCCTTGGTCTGTGTTCAACCCGCCCGGCGTCACCGTATAGTAATCGTTCTGCGGAAGAGTCCCCGCTAGAATCGGCTGATTCGTAGTCGGATAAAGGCTGGCGATATTCATCGACGCCTTATCCATCGCCGTCGTGGGAATGATATTACCGGCAAACGGAGCGCGAGTATAGTTCGGCGTCGCTCCCGGAGCCGCCGTCAGACTGCCCGGTAAACATCCGCTCAAACACGCGGTACTCGTAGGATTGAAAAGCTCGTTCTGTAATACGTTCTGGCCGTTCGTCGTTCCAATTGAGGAACCGAGTAGTCTCGAGAAATCCCCTTTCACCATCGCCTGTGTCGGAATGGTATAAAAACCGCCATACCCCAGATTCTGAATAGAACCGCCCGCCGTCCGGATACGCGTGCCTTGATAATCGCCAAAGATGAACAGTTTGTTCTTGATAATCGGAGCTCCGATCGCCGCGCCGAATTGGTTCTGCTTAAACGGATTGCGCGCGACGCCGGCTAAATTGTTCTCCCAGCGGTTCGCGTCCAAAACGGTGTTCTGCAGAATCTCGAACGCTACTCCGTGAACCTCGTTGGTACCGGATTTCAAGCTGATCTCCATCACGCCGCCCGCCGCGCGCCCATACTCCGCGCTGGCGCCGTTCGTGATCACCTGCATATCCCCGATTGCTTCTACCGAAGGCCCGATCACAAACGAAGTCTGATTGATAAAGTCGATCACATTGACGTTGTTATCCACGCCGTTCAGCAGGAAGTTGTTCTCGCCCGTCGACCGCACACCATTAGCTGAGAACCCCCCGCCCAGCGCATCGCGGGCGCCCGGCTCGGCCGGAACCACACCCGGCGACAAACGCGCCAGGAATGTAAACGTGCGTTGCCCGCCCAAAGGCGCCTGGCTGATCTGCTGCGAGTTCAGGTTCTCGCCGATCGCCGGACTCTCGGTCTCGAGCAGCGGCGCCGCCGCCGTCACCTCCACCGTCTGGTTCACGTTGCCCACCGAAAGCGGAATCGTCACGTCCACCGGCTGGCCCGGGTTCACGAGCACTCCCTTCTGCTCCGCTTTCTGGAAACCCGAAGCCTCTACCGCAATCGAATAAGTGCCCGGATTCAGCGCCGGAATGGTAAATGCGCCGGCATCGTTCGACACGCTGTTTGTAGCCACGCCCGTCGCGTCGTTGGTCACCGTAACCTTGGCGTTCGGAATCGCCGCGCCCTGCGCATCCGTGATGCTTCCGCTGATCGTGCCGAGGTCGCGCTGTCCAAAAACGAGGACGGTGCAAAGGCAGAGAAATACCGCGAGCCGAATGAGACCATGCCGACTGGGCATAAAGTCCTCCCACAGAGAAGAATTTGTGACCGCTGAACTGAGATGGATAGTATCACAAGACCAGCCATTGTGAAACACAAAACTTACAACTTTAGTTCTAGTGTCGCGTTGGGCAGCCTTCAGCCTGTCACCTAAAACACCAGGTTTAAACTCATCTGGATGATCCGTGGATTGAACAAATTCAGCTTGCCCGCCCCGTTAAGCGGGACCAGACTGCCGAACGAGCACGAGCCGGACGCTCCCACCGTGCAGCCCGCCGGGCTGTTCGCGATCGTGTTGTTCGGGTAGATCATCCCGGTGTTTGACCGCCAGGTGGAAGTCAGATTGAAGAGTTCGAATTTGTACTTGAGCTGCGCCCGCTCCGTGATGGCGAAGTTCTTGCCGAACGCCATGTCGAGATCGTAATAGAACGGGGTACGCATGGTATCGCGCCCCAGGTTGCCGAACGTGCCGAGTTCGGGTTGCGTAAAGGCAGCCGTGTTGAATTCCTGGTAAATGCTCGTGGGACCTGCATTCGGGTCGCCTGCTACGTTGGCCCGGACATCATTCAGCCGCGTGAGGCCGAGTTGGTCGTTGCCGCCGTTGTAAGCGTAAATCGTGTAAGGAAAGCCGCTTGAAACTGTGTAAATCCCACTCGCCTGCCAACCCCCGACAAGGTAGTTCCATTTGCCGAGATCCCAGCGCCGCCCTTTGCCGATCGGCGTCTCGTAGGAGCCGGTGGCCACGAAACGGTGTGTCTGGTCGAAATTGGAAGGTCCATACTCCGCCGCTATGTCATGGGGATTCTGGATGAAGCTGTTGGCCCCAAATTGAAGCCCGATGATCGAAAGCGTGTCGAGCGCCTTCGACCAGGTGTAGTTGAGCTGGTATTGCAGCCCATTGTTGAGCCGTTTGTCCAGGCGCACCTGCAAGGAATTGTAAGTGGAGTAGAACAGGTTCGCGTTCGCATAAGATTGCGGGCCGATGTTCGGGTACGGGTTGCGCGTATTCACCGGCTGAAAATTCGGGTCAGTTAAGCAGCTCGGGCTGGATTGCCCGGCTTCCTGAGTGGAGCGATAGATGTTACAGCCATCTCCGGGAACGGTTGGCAGATAGCCAGCATTGAAGTACCAGTAGCCGTTCTCGTGATACGCGCGCGAACCGACGTACCCAATATCGAGCAAGGTACTCGGGGTGAGCGCATATTGTGTATCGAACGTCCACTGCTGAGTGCGCGGAGCGCGGTTGTCGAGCCAGTTGACTTGGCCATTCGCCTGCCACCCGGGCTGCTGAAAATAGGTGTAGTTCTGGGCCGACGGAAAAGGTTCCCAAAGATTCTTAAGTTGGATCGGCGACGTTGCTGTATTACCCAATACGTTCGGATAAACAACGTTCGGCGCCGTGTAGAGGTTGTCCGAATCGTAGGTGGTGAGTTCGTAATAGCGGGAGTAAATATCGTAAAAAATGCCAAAGCCGGCCCGCAGGACGAAGCGATCCGTCGCGAACGGACGCCACGCCAAGCCGATGCGGGGGGCGAAATCCTTCCAGTCTTGTGGAACCAGCGACGGCTGCGCGCAGCAGCGTATCAGGTTGAGATTGACGCCGGGAGAGGCGAGCACTTGCTTCACAAAGCTCTGGTTGGCCCAGGTGAATCCGCCGCCGTTGGTCGGATCGAAGGACACGCCGTTGCGATCGTGATTGCTAAAGGCCGGCGGGATTTCGTATCGCAATCCCAGGTTGAGAGTGAGACTGGGCGTGACACGGATGTCGTCTTGCGCAAACAGGTTCCAGTTTTTGCCGCGCACGTTGTAGAGATCGCCGGGAACCTGCGTGGGGTGGCTGGCATTCTGCACCTGGCCCAGAAGAAAATCGGCGAATGAGTTGCCCGATGTCGGCCCGATCGAGCCGGTGGTCGTCGGATCCGACGCCGTAAACGCGCCTGTGAACCCGAGCGATCCCTGCGTGCCGTAGCCGTCGATGAGGTCGAGTTGGAGCAGCCGGATGTCGGCGCCCAAGGTCATGGTGTGCCGGCCTTTGGTCACCTTCAGGTTCTCGATAGCCTGATAGATGTGGTTGTTCTCGAACCATCCCGAATTGCCGTTTCCGAGGGTGAGTCCTTGATAATTGCTCCAACTGGTGATGGGCGGTCCGAAGAACTGCTTGATCTGGGGAACATTTTGGAAGCCCAGCGCGGTTGCAATATCCGGGCCGCCGGAGGTGGTCGAGCCATCCTGGAAATGCAGATAGTTGTAGCCGACCCGGATTTCGTTGATGATGCTGGGGGTGATCGTGTGCTGCCAGTTCAAGCCCCAGAGCTGATTGGCGGTGTACTTGATCTCGCCCGAAAGCGGAATGATGGAATCGTTGTTGAATTTCTGATCTCCAATCACGCCTGTAAAGAAGACTCGATCGCGTTCACTCAGGTTCTCGTCGACGCGCATCGAAATGGTGTTCGTATCCCACGGCTTTGCAACCGACTTGACGTAGTTGGCGCCGCTCGTGCACGGATTTGTGCAAGCTGAGTTGGGCTCCGGGATGTACTTCAGAATATTTGTGGCAAGCGGGCTGATCTCGTTCGACGGAATGCGATTGCCCGGAAATTGTAACCGGCCGGTGGGATTGCTGGCCGTGGGAGGCAGCGTGCCCGTCGTCGAGGGATCGTAAATGGGATAGGGCCAATCGGAGTAGTCACCGCCTCGCTCGGCGGCGGCCGGGACGGCGGCGGTTGAGGCGTTCAACTGCCGTTTGAGACCGTAATCATCCGAAAAGAAGAAGAAGGTTTTATTCCTTCCGTTGTACAGTTTCGGAATCACAATGGGGCCGCCCAAGGTGAACCCAAACTGATTCTGGCGCAACACGTTCTTGAGCGGCAGATCCGTCCCGTTCAGATTATTGAGGAATTTATTGACAGGGTTTTGAGGCTGAAAAAAGTCGTTCTGCAGAAAATCGTACGCGTTTCCGTGGTACTGGTTTGTACCTGAGTTGATGGCTACATTCACCTGCGCCGATCCCTGGCCGTATTCCGCCGAGTAGAGCCCGTCTTGCGCCTTGAATTCCGATACCGCGAACGAGGACGGCAGGTTGGAAGGCGAGGCAAAGAATTGATCATTATCGGTGATTCCGTCGATCAGATAACTTACCGATTCAGGGCGCGCCCCGTTCACGCTCGTCTCGAGATAATCCGTGTTGAGCCCGTGCATGGTCCAGGCCCAGGCCGGGCCGCCGCCCATGGTGGACGCCCCCGCCTGAACCCGGAGCAGATTCGAAATGTCGCGCCCGCTGATCGGTAGTTCTTCGATCAACTGTTGCGTGAAGGTGGTCCCGATGGTGGTGTTGTCGGTCTGGACCATTTGCGCGTCAGCCTGGACGGAGACCTGTTCGCTGACGGCTCCCACGGATAGCGTGAAGTTCTGGCGCAACGTCTGGTCGACTCCGAGATGGAGGTTCGAAGCTTGCTCTTCCTTGAAGCCGCTCAGATCTGCTGTGACCTGATAGGTACCCGGGATGATATTGACGAACACGTAGTCGCCTATACCCGTGGTGGTCGCGTCCTGTTTCACTCCGGTATTCACGTTCGCAAGCGTGACCTTCACGCCGGCAACTGCGGCCCCGCTCGAATCGGAAATGTGACCGAGGACAGTTCCCTGCGCGTTTTGGGCCTGGAGCGGAATGCTTCCAAATGCCACCGCACAAAGGCTCAGCGCTACCGGCGCGGCATGGAGAAGACTTTGAAATGAGCCAACTACACGTGACCTCACAAATGGACCCCTGACATTAAGATCATTACTGCTATATAGCAGGTGAGTAAAGTTTACTCCAGTAAATCGAGCGCCTGAAATGGAATAGTCTTCAGCCTATTTATCTCCGATACCATAAAAAGCAAATGAAGTCCTCCGCTGCCCTGCTATTTCTCGCGCCGGCAGCGCTCGTCCTGGCAACTCTTCCAGCCTTCCGTGCCAATTTCCAAGATATTTCCGCCGCCTCCGGCCTGACCGCTAAGAATGTCTTCGGTGGCCAGGACCGCAAAGACTACATTCTCGAAACCACCGGCAACGGTGTCGCCATCTTCGACTTCGACGGCGATGGTCAGAATGACATCTTCATCGCCAACGGCACCCGCCTGCCGTCCGCCGGCCCTGAGCCGCAACCGCTTCCGCAGCTCTATCACAACCTCGGCCACGGCCGCTTCGAAGACATTGGAAAACAGGCCGGCTTCACCAAGACCGGCTGGGCGCAAGGCGTTTGCGTCGGCGATTATGACAACGACGGCCTCCCCGACCTGCTCGTCACCTACTACGGCCATAATGTCCTCTACCGCAACTTAGGCCACGGCAAATTCGTGGACGCGACCGCCGAAGCCAAGCTACCCGTCACCGGTCTTCGCTATGGTTCGGGCTGCGGGTTTGTCGATTACGACCGCGATGGCTACCTCGATCTCTTCGTCGCCAACTACGTCGATCTCGATCTCGAGAAGACGCCCCGACCCGGTCACGGCGATTACTGCATCTGGAAAGGCATACCAGTCATGTGCGGACCGCGCGGCCTGCCCAAGGCCCATAACGCGCTCTATCACAATAATCGCGATGGAACGTTCACCGATGTCTCGGAACCGGCGGGCATCCTCAAACCCGGCGGACGCTACGGACTCGGCGTGGTCCCCGCCGATTTCGATAATGACGGTTGGCCCGATATCTACGTCGCCTGCGATATGACGCCCAGTCTGTTCTTCCACAACAACCACGACGGCACCTTTGAGGAGCGCGGCGCTGAAGCCGGCGTGGCTTTTAACTTCGATGGCGCGCTGCAGGCCGGCATGGGCATCGCAGTCGGCGATTACGACGGCGACGGACGGCTCGATATCGCTAAAACCAATTTCTCCGGCGATCTCACTTCACTCTTTCACAACGACGACGGCAAATTCTTCACCGACCTCTCCCGCGAAGCCGGCCTCGGCGCCCGCCAGTACCTGGGCTGGGGCGTCGCATTCGTCGATGTCGACGACGATGGCTGGCCCGATCTGGTCGTCGCCAATGGCCACGTCTACCCCGAAGTTGAGGGCAAGCAGTTGGGGGATACCTATCTGCAGCCCACCATTCTCTACCGCAATCTCGGCAACGGAAAATTCAAAGATGTTTCGCAGGACGCCGGCCCCGCCTTTCGCGTTCCCCGCCCTGCTCGCGGACTTGCCGTAGGCGATCTGGACGGCGATGGCCGCCCCGAGATCGTCATCGTTAACATGAACGCCGCGCCCAGTCTGCTCAGGAACCGGACTCCCCAAGGTCACTTCCTGAACGTCTCACTCACCGGGACTCAGTCCAATCGCAGCGCCATCGGAGCCCGAGTCACCGTCACGGCAGGCGGCCGCAAGCGCATCGACGAAGTCATGAGCGGCGGCAGTTACTACTCCCAAAACTCCTTCACCCTGCATTTCGGCTTAGGCGAACTGCGCGAGGCGGACGCGGTCGAAGTCCGCTGGCCAAACGGGGAGGTTCAACAGCTCGGCCACGCTTCGGCCGACCAGACGCTCAAAATTACGGAACGAACCCAGCATGATGCCCCTTAACCGCCGCGAATTCCTGGCTTCGACCGTCGCCCTTCCATTGTTGGCCAGCCTACACTCCGCCCCTGCCTTTGCCGAAGAGCCACGCCACGAGCCGCCCTATCTCGCCCTCAAGAAGTTCATCCCGCCCGGCTCCGACGAGTTCGTCGAGGAGAAAACTGCCGCCGAAATCGTCGCCGCCCTCGACGAAGCTTTCAAAACCGGCATTTTAAAAAACGAACCCACAGGCCATTCCCCCTGCCCTTCCCACTACCGGACAATCGGCAACGGTTTGCAGGAAGCCGTCTATAATCAATCGGATACAAACGTCTCGCGAGGCTGGGCGAATTGGGTTCGTTTGGTAAAAACCGCCCGCCGGGCCCAGTTCTACCCGCTTTCGGGTGACCTAGTTCGTTTCGAAATCTCGGGCCAGGACGAGAACGGCCGCCTCTTTTACCGCGTCGGTCTCTGGCGGCAGAAGTGGCAGAACGGCCAGCTCATCGAGTTCGTTCCGTTAGAAGAGCACGTCGCCTCCTGCCCGAAAGTCTGGTTCCGCGACGTCACCGGCAGCGCCTTCGCCCAGGCGAGTTCGTTCGGCAAACAGCTCGCCTTCGGCGTCCCGTACTGGCGCGCCAAGCTCGATCCGGCCACCGGCATCGACCTCTACGGGAGCAACGGCATCTCGGCAGGCGATATCGACGCTGACGGCATTGATGAAATCTATGTCTGCCAGCCCGGCGGACTGCCGAATCGGCTCTACAAGTTCTTGGCCGATGGTACGCTAACCGACATCACCGATCAGTGGGGCGCCGGAGTTCTAGATGACACTTCTTCTGCGCTATTCCTCGATCTGCGGAACATCGGGCGGCAGGACCTGGTTGTTCTGCGCGCTGCCGGCCCCGTCCTGCTCCTGAACGAGGGGCGCCATTTCCGGCTGCGCACGGATGCCTTCCGCTTCGCCACAGCTCCTTCTGGCGCTTTCACCGGCATGGCGGCCGCCGATTACGACCGCGACGGCAAGCTCGACCTGTATCTCTGCTGCTACGTCTACTTTCAGAGCGAAGCCCAGTACACTTACGCTTCGCCGTACCACGATGCGCAGAACGGCCCCCCCAATTTCCTCTTTCGCAACCGCCTCGACCCCGACGGCAGCGGCTCTTTCGATGACGTCACCGCCGAAACCGGCATGAACGAGAACAACAATCGCTTCAGCTTCGCCCCCGCCTGGTGCGATTTCAACGGCGACGGCTGGCCCGATCTATTCGTCGCTAACGACTTCGGACGCAAGAATCTCTACGTAAACCAGAAGGGCCATTTCGGGGATATGGCCGCCTCAGCAGGGGTCGAAGACATCGGACCCGGTATGAGCGCAGCCTGGTTCGATTACGATCAGGACGGCCAACCGGATTTGTATGTCGCGAACATGTGGACCGCCGCTGGCCAGCGCGTCACCGCCGATCCGCAATTCGAACCTGCTCACGCGGGTCTCGAGGACGCCTACCACCGCCATACCATGGGCAATTCGCTCTATCGAAATCGCGGCAACGGAACTTTCGGGCAAACTACCGAGCAGCAGCACGCCGCTTTCGGACGTTGGGCCTGGTCTTCGGGCGGACACGACCTAGATAATGACGGCAATGCCGAAATTTTCGTCACCTGCGGCATGTTGACCAACCAATCGACCACAGATTTGAACAGCTTTTTTTGGCGTCAGGTGGTCGCGAAGTCTCCGGTGAAGCGCCAGCCCTCTTCCGCCTATGAGAATGGCTGGAACGCGCTCAACCAGTTCATCCGCGAAGAATATAGTTGGAACGGGCGCGAGCCCAACGTCCTTCACGTCCGCCGGGGTAACCGCTACTACGATTTCTCAGGCGTCAGCGGACTCGATTTCGCCGACGACAGCCGCGCCTTCGCGCTCACCGACTTCGATGGCGACGGCCGGCCCGACATTATTCTCAAAAGCCGCCTCGCCCCGCAGGTCCGCGTGTTGCAAAACGACTGCGCGGGCGCAAACAACTCCATCGCATTCGAGCTTCGCGGAACCAAGTCGAATCGCGACGCCATTGGCGCCCGCATTCAAGTGGACAAACAGACGAAGTGGCTCGACGCCGGCTCCGGATTCCTATCGCAACACAGCAAACGCATCCTCTTTGGTTTAGGCAAAGACGAATCGGCCAAGCAAGTTCGCGTGACCTGGCCTTCCGGCGCCGAGCAGCACTTTTCAGATTTGCGCGCCGGGCATACCTATCGCCTGGTAGAAGGGTCGCCCAAACCAGAACCAATTCCTTTCCGCCCTCTACAGCCCCTTTCTTCGAGCGCGGTGCAAACGGACAATCGGCTCGCCCTGCATGACACTTGGTTCCTTGAACCCATTCCGCTGCCCACAAAAGAGCCGGGCCCCGGACTTTTTGTTCTACGCGAGGGAACACCGGAGTACGAAATCTTCCGCCGCTATCTCTTCGACTGGCGCACTTCGCTCCAAACGCCTTTCGCGCTTCTGCTAAACGAGGCCGGACACGCCGTCAAGGTCTACGCGAGCGTGCCGCCCCAGCGGCAGGTGAACGCCGATTTAGGCCAATTGCAGAAAGCGCCCGAACTGGCGCTGCCGTTTACCGGAACATACGTAGGCACGCCCCATCGCGACTTCTTCAAATTTGGCGCGGCCTATCTCTGGTCCGGTTATCCGCAACAGGCCCTCCCCTATCTTGAACAAGTGCTGCGTCGGACCCCGGATAACGCGCGCGTGCTGGTGCTGGTAGGACAAATTCACTTACAGGCAAACCGCCCCGATGTCGCGCACCAATACTTCACAGATGCGGCAAAGGCAAACTCCAGCTATGCCGAAGCCTGGTCGGGATTGGGCGACATTTGCGAAGCCCGCAACGATTCGCAACAAGCGCTCGAAAATTACCAACACGCGTTAGCCCTCAAGCCCGATCTTTTGTACACGCTGCTCAATGCGGGCCGCTCTGCCGATAAGCTCAACCTGCCCGCCAAAGCCGAAGCGTTCTACCGTCAAGCGGCGCAAATCGATCCGCAATCGCCTGAAGCAGCGAACGGTCTAGGTTTGGCATTAGCTAAGCAAGGTCACGCAACGGACGCCGGCGAGCTGTTTCAAAGAGCAATCTCCTTGAAGCGCGATTACTCGGAAGCCATCAACAATCTCGGCGTCCTCTACATACAGCAGTCCAAAATCAACGACGCGATCGCTGCGTTCGAATATGGCATCCAGGTCGCCCCAAACGAAGATATACTTTATCTGAATCTGGGCCGCATGTACACGCGCATGGGCAATGTCGAAAAGGCCCGGCAAGTTATGCACGAACTGCTCGACCGCAAGCCCGAGAGCATCACGGCCCGACGGGCTTTGCAGGAATTGGAGGGACGCTAAAAAATGATTCGGGCTGGACTGCTGCTGCTCGCTTTGACGTCCGTCCAGCAAATCGCGAATTCGGGCCGTTGTGCCGATTTGGCCGAGACTCCGGACCAGCGCGTCGAGACCAAGCCACAAATCGCTCCTGGGCCGCCGCCCATCTTGAGTTTCCGTTTCTATGAAGGCAAGCTGCACCATCGCTTCGGGAATTCCGAACTGTTGTTGGATGATGCGGGTCATTAGTATTGCACTGGCCTCAACGCTGCTCGTCGCTGGCTCAATTCGAGACGAGGGGATCGCGGCATTCAACGAAGGCCGCTACTCTATTGCGCTTGAAAAGCTAAAACAGACGAATAGCACCGACACGACGGCGCAAGCCTTCCTCGGGCTCACTGAAGCGGCGTTGGGCGATTGCACGGCAGCCCTTCCGAAGTTAACCGCTGTACCGACCGGCGAGCCGGATTTGTACCGGCTCTCCAATTTAGCGGCTGTCAAATGCTACAGCGCAAGCGGCAACGAGAGCAAAACGTTCTCGCTTCTTGAAAACATGCAACGCAAGTTCCCGAACGACCCCGACGTGCTGTATCTGACGGCCAGGCTGCACATGAAAGCCTTCAACGACGCAACCTACGCCATGTTCCAGCGCACGGCCGGTTCGTATCGCGTCCACGAATTGTCCGCTGAAATCTTCGAAGTTCAAACCCGCTACACCGACGCCGTGGCCGAGTATCGAAAAGCCATCGAGCTGAATCCATCCGCGCCCGATCTTCACTTCCGCCTCGGCCGCGCGCTGCTCCTTGAGAGTCACAATCCCGATTCGCTGCACAAAGCCAGCCAGGAATTCCAGGCCGAGCTGAAAGTCAATCCAGAAGATGCTGCCTGCGAGTTTCAGTTGGGGCAAATTGCGCAGGTTGAAGGTCAAAAGCAGGAGGCGCGAGCTCACTTCGAGCGTGCCCTGTCGCTTTCGCCGAATTTCGTCCAGGCCTTGATCGCGCTCGGAAAGATAGACACCCAAGACAAGCAATTGGATCGCGCTATTGCCCGGCTGACACGCGCGACTGACTTGCAACCCTCCAACGAAACCGCCCACTACGCGCTCCTGACTGCTTACCGCGACTCAGGTGACATGGAGAAAGCAAAAGCGGAGAAAGCAACTTTAGACCGGCTGCAAAAGCCTCCGGAAGGCGAGTTCTCCGACTTCTTGAAGAAGCTGGGCGAGAAACAGCCGCAGCAGTGAAGCCCGCTGTGTTTTTGCTTATGGCGGCGATCTGGGCGCCCGACTTCCACAACATTGCAAAACAAGCCGGATTAACGGACGCATTTCCGAACGGCGGAACTACCTCGAAGCAGTACATCGTCGAGACCACCGGCAGCGGCATCGCGTTCATCGATTACGACAATGACGGACTGCTGGATCTGTTCGTTCTCTCCGGCAAGGGCGGTACGAACCGGATGTATCACAACGAGGGTCATGACCGCTTTCGCGATGTGACCGACGAACTCGGGCTCCGGAGTAGCGGCTGGGCCGAAGGCGTTTGCGCGGGCGACTACGACAACGACGGCTTCACCGATCTGTTCGTCACCTACTGGGGAGCCAATCATCTGTACCGGAATATCGGCGGAAAACGCTTCGAAGACGTGACAATACAAACGCATCTGACCCAACCGCGTGTTCGCTACAACACCGGTTGCGCTTTCACGGATATCGACAACGACGGTCATCTCGATTTGTTCGTCGCAAATTACTTGAAATTCGACCCGGCGACGACGCCCAAACCTGGCGCGAACCCTTACTGCTTTTATCGCGGCCTCGCGGTGAATTGCGGACCCCGCGGTTTGCCTTTCGACCGCAACATTCTCTACCGCAACAATGGCGACGGCACATTCACGGATATTTCAGAACAATCGGGCATCGCCACGCCCGAGGGTCACTATTCGCTGAGCGTGCTTACCGGCGACTTCAACGAAGACGGTCTGCCCGATATCTATGTCGCTTGCGACCAAACGCCCTCGCTGCTCTATATCAACAAAGGGAATGGCAAGTTCGAGGAAGAAGGAGTAATTCGCGGCGTGGCATTCGACCAGAACGGCAAGGCGATGTCCGGGATGGGCGTGGCTGCGGGCGATTACTTGGGCGAAGGCCGTCCGAGTATTTTCCGAACCAACTTTTCCGACGAGTTTGAGACGCTATACCGCAATCGCGGCAAGGGGAACTTCGACGACGTGACGCTCGATGCCGGGCTCGGACAGAATACGCGCTACGTGGGCTGGGGTGCTGGCTTTTTCGATTTCGACAACGACGGCTGGAAGGATCTGCTGCTCGTCAACGGGCATGTTTTTCCAGAAATCGAATCGCTCGGCATCGATATTCATTACAAAGACCGCGCGATTCTTTATCAGAACTTGGGCGACGGCAAATTTCGCGATATTTCGCAACAAGCGGGACATGCGCTGCTCGAGAAACACTCCGCGCGCGGGGCCGCTTTTGGAGATATCGAGAATGACGGCGCAGTCGAGATTGCGATCAATAACCAGAACGAAGCGCCATCGCTGCTGAAAGAGGCGATCAATCCTCCGGGACACTGGCTGATCCTGAAGCTAGTTGGGACGCACTGTAACCGAAGCGCTATAGGAGCGCAAGTGAAAGTGTTTGCCAGCGGTCATGTTCAACTCACCGAAGTAAGGAGCGGCGGAAGCTATCTGTCTCAAAACGATCTCCGATTGCACTTCGGTTTGGGGTCGGCGACGAAAGCCGACCGCATCGAGATCGCCTGGCCCGGCGGCGGAAAGCAAGTGTTGGAAAACGTGGGCGCGGATCGCGTTCTGACAGTTACGGAGGCACGATAACCGCGAACATGCGGACGCCCTTTTGCGTCCCTATCTGCATATGCTGGTGTTAGGCTATTTCCGTTTCGCGGCGCGCCAGCTTCATAAGAGTCCGGGCTTCACCCTGACTGTTTTGTTGACCCTGGGCCTTTGCATCGGTGCGAACACCGCGATTTTCAGCGTAGTCGATTCGGTTTTCTTTCGTCCATTGCCCTTGCCGCAACCGGACCGGCTCATTATGGCAGTCACTGCATCTCCGCACGGCGGCGCGGTGAACACGGGCCAGGACGGGCGGCAGTGGGAAGTGATTCGCGATCACGCGACGGTGATCGAGCCCGCGGTTTTTCCGGGCGGAGCAGGAGGCGTGAACCTGGCAGCCGCCGGTCATGTCGAGTTCGTTCAGCAGCAGCGAGTCAGCGCAGGATTCTTCCACGTTTTGGGCATTCCACCCTTGATCGGGCGTGAGTTCACACGGGCTGAAGATATTACGGGAGGTCCGAATCTTACGATCCTTAGCAATCGCTTGTGGCGCCGGATCTTCCGCGGCGATCCTGGAATTGTCGGGCGCACAGTCGACCTGCGGGGAGCGCCTTACACCGTCATTGGCGTTATGCCTCCCGGCTTCCGTACCGACGCGCCTGTCGACCTCTGGACTCCGGTTCATGCTTCTCGCCAAGGTGAAGGAGAAGGAACAAACTTCGAGATTATCGGTCGGCTCAAACCGGGCGTGACGCTCGCACAGGCCACGGGACAACTGGCGGCGATCACCCATCCGATTCTCAACGAAATCAAACTTCCGGATGGCGGCAGGCTACAAGAACGCGCGATTCCGCTGCAAGAAGGCCTGGGCAGCCATTTGCGGCCGAAAGTGAAGCTCTTATGGGCGGCTGTCGGCCTGGTTCTGCTGATCGGCTGCGTCAACATTGCGGGCATTCTGCTATCCCGCTCGGCGGTTCGTTCTCGCGAAATCGCCACACGGCTTGCAATTGGGGCGAGCCGCGCCAAGGTCATTACGCAACTGCTGGCAGAATCGGCGCTGCTGGCACTTGGCGGCGGACTGCTGGGTATCGTGCTCGGCCAGCTCGCGCTAAAAGGCTTGCTGGCGCTCAATCCAGACGAATTTGCTTCTTGGACCGGCATTCACCTCAATCTGCGAGTGATGGCGATTATGTTGCTGGTTTCCATCGCTACCAGCTTTTTGTTCGGGCTCTTTCCCGCCTGGCAGGCCACAGCCATAGATTTGCGCTCTGCCTTGGCAGAAGCGGGACGCGGCAGTTCGCGAGGAGGCAAGAAGTGGCGGGAAGCGCTGGTGTTTGCCGAGATCGCGCTCGGAGTGGTTCTGGTGATAGCGGCCGGTCTGCTGGTCCGTACCTTCAGCAAACTTGCGGGCCAGAAGCCTGGTTTCAACGGCGACCACGTCATCACAGCCTCGCTCTCATTGCAAGATGCGCGTTACCAGACGTCCTCCGCGGGCGCTCGCTTGTTCAGAGATTCTTTAGACCGCATTCAAGAGATCCCCGGCGTGGAATCGGCCGCGGTCGCGCTAAGCCTTCCTTATCAGCGGCCTCTAAATATGTTCGTGCAGGATGTAGCCGGAGGCGATGTTGCGCGCAGGCAGGGCATTACCAACATGACTTACATCACGCCTTGGTTCTTCCGCGTTCTGGAGATCCCGTTGCTGCGGGGACGTCTGCTGGCTGACTCCGATCGAGCGAATTCGGCTAAAGTCGCCGTCGTGAACGAGGCGTTTGTGCACAGGTACTTCCGCGGCGGCGGCCAGCCGCTCGGGTCCCAAATAAGACTTGGCGACGTGAGCTGGCAGATTGTTGGAGTGGTGGACAATGTACCTGAGCAGAATGGTTGGGGCGCTGATATGGGCCCGCTCGATATGTTTGCGGAAGTCTACGTTCCGGCGGACCAATTTCCATCCGGCCTGTTTTCGATGGTCAATACCTGGTTCTCGCCGAACTGGATCGTGCGCACGCACGGTACCGTCGCGGGCCTGCCGGATGCGATGGGTCACGCGCTTCAGGCGATCGATCCTACGCTGCCCTTCTCGAGCTTTCGGAGCATGCCTGAGATCCGCGGCGCCTCGCTTGCCGAACAGCGCTATCAAGCGGTGCTATTTTCCTCGCTTGCCGCGTTGGCGATTTTGCTTGCAGCGCTCGGTGTGTATGGGCTCGTCGCGCAGTCTCTGGTACAGCGCACGCGTGAGATGGGCATCCGGCTGGCGCTCGGCGCAAGCGCGCAAAACGTGGTCCGGACAATTGCCGCAACCGGCATTTACCTTGCCGTGGTCGGCATCGCAGCCGGACTAGTTTTGGGATTGTTCGTCACACGCTTTCTCAAGAGCATGATTTGGGGGATCAGCACGACCGATCCAACGACTTTAGTTTCGGTGGCCCTCCTGCTGCTTTTGGTGGCGGCACTGGCGAGCTTCATCCCGGCCATGCGCCTGCTCCGCCTGGACCCGGCACAAACCCTGCGCGAAGAATAGGCTCCGAACGTTGCCGGTCATTTCTCAAATCGCGACAACACCGCACGCGAAGCCCACCACATGGGGATTGCAGCGCACAAGAACAGCACGAGGCGTATAGGATATTCGTAGCGCTCGTGAGCTTGCAACAAGTAGTAGATTGGCGGATACGTTAGCAGCACGACGGCGATGGCCAGCGCGGCCCATCGTTTGGTGAACACTAAAATGATTCAACCCGAGACAGCGATCAGCAGCAGCAACTGCTCAACGAGTCGTCTCAAGCTGCTGTTGCGCGGGGCAGCCAGAACATTACAAACCGCTCTTCGCAAAGCTGGAGAAATCGCTCTGGATGCGCACGCACCCAGGCCTTGAAGTCTGCCATTCGCGTCCGGTTGTATTCCAGTTCTCCCAACCTCCTCACTTTCAGCGCTTCACTTGGGGTGTTGGATGGGGCGGGCTCTTGGCGTCCAAAAGATTGCTGTTCATGTCAGGCTTCGCTCCGTCGCGATTGGAGAACCACAACTCCAGCCCCATGTTGCTGCCGATCCAGAACCATCCCCCGAGTTCGACTCTTCCTCGAATCAACCAGGGTGAAACACCAGCAGCATTGCCGCGAATGCCAATCCTATCGGCTTCAGCATTCGTTGTCTGCCCTCGAGCAGCCGCCGATCAACGCGGACGAACGCAGATTTTGGGTAACGATGCGCTAACTCGGTCAGTGAATTGAAATTCTTGTTCATCGGCGTTCATCAGCGGCGCATACCGTAGCTTGCCATACTGAGAGTAAAGTTCCCATGCTTCAGGACCAGTCTTCGGAGGACATCGCGCACCGTACCGCCAGTCGCGGCTACTCACTACCCGAAGTTCACGAGAGCGTCGGCACTTCTCACACCAGCTTCTGGAAACGGCTGCTGGCCTTTGCCGGGCCCGCTTACCTGGTCAGCGTGGGCTACATGGATCCGGGCAACTGGGCCACGGATATCGAGGGTGGCGCGCGCTTCGGCTACCGCCTGCTTTGGGTGCTGGTTGTTTCAAATTTAATGGCTCTGCTGCTGCAGACCTTGAGCTCGCGTTTGGGTATTGTGACTCGGCGGGATCTTGCGCAAGCCTGCCACGACGAATACCCACGAGGAGTTTCTTACGCTTTGTGGATCTTGGGCGAGCTGGCCGTTATTGCCTGCGACCTGGCGGAGGTCCTAGGCGCGGCGATCGGCTTGAATCTGTTGTTCCATTTGCCCCTGTTAATCGGCGTAATCGCGACGGCAGCCGACACTTTGCTGGTGCTATGGTTCACACGGCTCGGCATCAGAGTGATCGAAGCTTTCATCCTGGCGCTCATTGCGACTATGGCGGGATGTTTTGCTTTCGAAATTTTCTTCGCGAAACCGCATCTGCCCGACGTAGTCCTTGGGCTGATTCCGCATCTCAACTCGCAAAGCATCTATATCGCCGTTGCCATTTTTGGCGCGACGGTGATGCCGCACAATCTCTATCTGCACTCCGCTCTAGTGCAGACCCGGCGCATCGGTGAAACAGAAGCCGAGAAGCGCACTGCCTGCCGCTTCAATCTGCTGGATTCCGGGGTTGCGTTGAACGCAGCGCTCTTCGTGAACGCCGCGATTCTCATCATGTCGGCGGCTGTTTTCTTCACGCATGGCATCGTGGTTACCCAAATGAACCAGGCGCATGCTCTTCTTACTCCGCTGTTGGGAACATCGGCAGCCAGTGTTCTCTTCGGCGCAGCGTTGCTTTGCTCAGGGCAATCGTCCACGTTGACGGGCACGATGGCGGGCCAGATCGTGATGGAAGGTTTCCTGAGGTTCCGCATGCAGCCCTGGTTGCGGCGCTTGGTGACTCGTCTGCTTGCAATTACGCCCGCGGCTTTGACGGTCTATTTTGCCGGCGACGCAGCCAGTTACAAGCTGATCATCAACAGTCAGATCCTGCTGAATTTGCAATTGCCGTTCGCGGTGATTCCACTAATTCATTTCACGAGCGACCGGAAGCGGATGGGTGAGTTTGCAAGCCCCATGTGGGTGCAGATCAGCGCCTGGGGTTGCGCGGCATTTATTCTTGTGCTCAACATCTGGCTGACTTTCGACCAGGTAGGCGAGTGGATGGCGACGAGTGGCCGGTATCGCGGGGTGGTTGCAGTTGCCGTGGCGGTTGTGGTCCTGGGCCTGGGCTACCTGCTGCTGCTGGTGATCTGCTGGCCGTGGATGCGAAGCCGGCCTGCGTTCACCGGTCCGGTATCAGTCGGATCTGTCGAGAAGGCGACTCCGATTTTTCCATCACGTAGCTACTCCAACATTCTGGTACCGCTCGATCACAGCGAGTCGGACGCGGAGGCGATCAGTAATGCCCTGGCCCTGGCGCGATTGCATGATGCGCGTCTCACTCTGCTGCACGTGGAAGAGGGCGTGACTAGCCAGCTCTTCGGCTCGCTCTCTTCGACGGCGGAGATCAGCGAAGGGCGCCAATATCTGGCTCAGATCGTTGAATACTTGCGCGAGCGCCAGATCGAAGCGGACAGCATTGTGTGCCACGGGAGCAGCCCTGCAAAGGAGATTGCCAGCGCCGTCCGCGAAGTCCACCCGGATCTGCTGGTGATGGCGGCACACGGGCATCGCGGTTTGAAAGACTTAATTTTCGGGACAACCATCAATTCGGTGCGCCACAAGGTCAAGGTGCCGATGCTGATTGTGACAAAAGCTTAGAGACGAATGATCGATCTTTCAACTGGCAAGATCCTGGTAACTGGCGGCGCAGGATTCATCGGCAGCGCAGTGGTTTGCGAGCTGAATCGCCGCGGCATCACAAATATTGTAATCAGCGATTTTCTGGGGCGTGACGAGAAATGGAAGAATCTGGTGGCACTCCGCTTCGCTGACTATCTGGAAGCGAACGAGCTGCTCAAAAGGCTTGGGTTGCTCGGTGACATCAGCGCGATTCTTCATCTCGGCGCTTGTTCTTCGACGACGGAGACGGATGCAGCTTACCTCATCCGTAACAATTTTGAATACTCTAAGACACTGGCTCAATTCGCACTGGAGGGAGACCGGCGTTTCGTGTATGCCTCTTCTGCCGCGACTTACGGCGAGGCAGCGGCGGAAATTCCAGAGACTGTCGCGCTTTCGACTTTACGGCCGCTTAACATGTATGGCTATTCGAAGCATTTGTTCGATTGCTACGCGGAAAGAGCGGGCTTCCTGCCGAGGATCACGGGACTCAAATACTTTAACGTGTTCGGCCCGAACGAATATCACAAAGGCGATATGCGCAGCGTGGTGCATAAGGCTTATGGGCAAATTCAGGAGAGTGGGAAGGCAAGCTTATTCAGGAGCTATCGCCCGGAATATCCAAATGGCGGGCAGTGCAGAGATTTCTTGTATGTAAAGGACGCGGTTGCGGCAACGCTGTTTCTAGCCGAGCACGTGAACGGCGGCGGACTGTTTAACATCGGCTCGGGCACCCCGAACACCTGGCGGACGCTGGTCGAGTCCATTTTCGCAGCACTTGGACGCGAGCCGGAGATCGAATTCGTAGACATGCCAGAGTACCTTCGCCCGAAATATCAATATTTCACTCGCGCCAAGATCGATAAGTTGAGAGGCGCTGGTTATGACGCTGAGATCATGCGGCTGCCGGAAGCCGTTTCCGATTATGTCAAGAACTACTTGGTCCCGCGGCGCCATCTGGGAGACGAAGGAAATGGCAAGTCAGGGGGATGCGAGGCCGCGCAGGTTCCAACCACAGATGCGGCTGGCCTCTAATTTGTTGGGACCCGGCCAGTGTGTTTCTAAACTCAAGTAGCCCTGGTAGCCATCCGCAATGAGTCGTTCGATCTGCCCCTTCCATTTGACATGGCGGGTACCAAGCGGCCCCCAAGCGGGCTTACCGGTCAGCATGTCGCAATCTTTCGCATGCACATGAACGATTCTGTTATTGGGCAGCGCTTCATATCCGTCTGGGAACGGAACTTCGCCGGCGACCAGTGCGTTAGCCGGATCCCAAACGACCATGATTTCCGCGTCCGGCACAAGCTCCAGCAGGCGGGCCGTTTCCGCTCCTGTACCAATATTGCAGGCGTGCTCGTTCTCGATCGCGAAGACGACATCTTCACATTTAGCGACCACGGCTAGATCACTCAGCGCTTTTGCGATGGCATCGTAGCAGCGCTCCGGTTCTACCGTGCGCCAGTAGGAAAATACCCGAATGACGCGGGCGCCGAAAAAATGCGCGATTGCGACTGCGCGCTCGGTCAAGCGCCGTTGGTCTGCGAGAGCGTGTTTCGAAGCGAAAGCATCGTGCTCGAAGCGCCTATCGAGCTCGGGGCCGCCTTCGAGAACGCACTTGAGCAGCGGCGAAGCGATCGAGACAACTTGCAATTGAGCGTGATCCAACTCATCTTTCGCGTGCCTGAGTTCTTCGTCCTCCAGATCGAGAATGTTTTTGCCGCCAATCACGCGCAACTCGGCGCCGATCATGCCGATCTCCTGCATAGGCGGGATAGCCTGGGCGAGAGACGGCGAGAATTCGTCTGTTATGGCGGCGAGGGGTAAGCGAGGGGTCATGAAAGGCGGGCTAGGCCGACCTGGGCAACACTTCCTGTTTGATAGCGCACAGCTTTTCCATCCGGATTTTGCTCAGATCATAACCGGTCTGGGCATTCAGCCAGAACTCGGCACTCATCCCAAAATATACGCTCAGCCGTGTAGCGGTGTCTGCGGTAATGGATCTACGCTCATGAACGATGTCGTTGATGCGGCTGACCGGCACGCGCAAATCGAGGGCCAGTCGATTGATCGTCAGGTTCAACGGCTTCATGAACTCTTCCAAAAGAATTTCGCCAGGATGTGTTCTTACTCGATGGACATCCCAGCCGCTTTCAGGCCTTTTGATACTCATAATTCTGTCCCTCTTATCAGTGGTAATCAGTTAGCTCAACATCCTTCGGACCTTCTTCGGTCCAAACGAAGCAAATACGGTATTGGTCATTGATGCGGATGCTGTGCTGGCCAGCGCGATCGCCCTTCAAGGCTTCCAGCCGATTGCCGAGCGGCAAACGCAAGTCATACAGGCGCTCCGCGTAATCCACGACATCAAGCTTCCGCTTGGCAACCCTTTCGATTGAGCGAAATTTGCGAGAGCGCTCCGTCTTGAAGAGCGTCTCAGTTTCGCTGTCTCGAAAGCTTACAATCAAATTTGTATTATATACTGTTCTCCGGACACCGGAAAGCGGATAAGAGGCGATCTGAGCGTCTTTGGAGATTTGCTACCTTGCGAGTATGAAGCGGTCTGGCCGAACCCTCGGAAACGCCCAAAATAGCCCTGAGCACATTTCATGCTGCGGCGGGACAAGGCTCCTGCGGCGACTCGGTTGAGTATCGATGGCTTTGGATCAGTTGCCAGAGACCCGTTGAGATTTCGGCAATCAACATCGGCACCTACAGATATCCGGGGTCATCACCGGGTATTTGGAGCCGCAGAAGCGGTTGAGACAATCGGCCACTACAACAACGGAAGCAAGGATGCCCCATAGGGACCTCAATCTAGGATGTATCGCGATTTCCAAAACAGATAGAAGGAAAATGGTCGATCCGAGGCTGAACGAGAGTACGCCGATGCTCATTGCGTCGAGCCTGTGTAGCTGATCCGCTACCCGCGGGCTGGCGCTCTTGTCTATAGGCGACACAGGTGTGGGAGAGCAGGAATTGTCGAATGCCCCAGGCGAGTTTCGACCTCTTAGCCAGGAGGCGGAAGAGTGTTGCACAAAGGAAGGTTTATGGACGTCTATGCAAAATTCGTCTGGTTGCTTCGAAAGCTCAACACCGCGCTGTGGCAATGTCCGCTTTGTGCTGGCCCGATGTTTCTTCAACAACGCTTCACTGTCCGGCAACTGAACCAGCTCTTGGTGGAACGGAGGATTCACGTTGACAGCTCTTAACCGTCACCGGTTTCGGCGCGATCAATGAATGCTTCGGCATGCAGGCTACACGTGTGTTCTGGCCACGCCTCCGGCAGCAATCTCGCTCTTTCGGGTCACAGATTTACTGCTTGCGCCGCGTATCCGGCCCTTGAAACACTTTCCAAGCTGATCGCATTTGCCCAGTTCCGGGGTCCCGTGCTGTATCCAAAGCTTCGAAATCGTATTCAATTCCCATAGCGGCTGTTTGCCAAACTGGCCGCGTCCGCCGCAAACGCGGGCGCCTTCCTTCAAACGGCTCAATCTAAACCGATCCGGCGATGTGTTTCACATCGCTCCACCGCCCTTTCACGGCGGATCGCTCCAGATTGAGTCCTAGCGTTACTCACGAGTAATCCCGAACTGAGCTTTCACATGTAAGGTGTTCGCGTTACCGCAAGCTGCTGCTATCCGACCGCGGGGTTGTTAGCCGGTCATTCGAGATTGGAGTAATCCTCCATGCGTCGGCCCTAAAATCCCCACCGGTCACGCGTATTCGCACATCTGGCGCCGTAGTCTGCGCATAGTAGAAGCGCTTTGTGAATCCGACCCTCTGACTTACGATGATCTCAATCACTGAGCCATCAACGAATGCATGAATTTTCGGTATGTCGCCCGGCTCCAACTGAATTTCTTTACTATCGGCCACCATCACGTTCTTCGTAGCCGCGTAGCTGATACGTAATAGCTCGCTTATACCATCGGTGGCCGTGAACTCCAAGGTGCTATTCCTCGTTCCAGAACACCAAACTTCGCCTGTTGCTTTTTCGAGCGTAAATGTGGTCGCGCTCGCGGTTAGCGCAGGCGTGATTTGATTTGAGCGTAGCGACGCAGTTTGCGGCAAGAGCTGAATGCGGAGCGTCCCATCTTTGTCCAGGTTCAGCACGCGGGGTAGGCTCATCATTCCGGACCATCCGGCCTCACGCATTTCGGCCTCCGTCCGCCGTTCCTGAATCCAGGCCCAAAGGATTCTACGACCCTGCGCATCGAGTTGTGTCTTTGGCGCATAGTACGCACCGAGATCAAGCAACCCGGTCTTTAAGGCATTGAACTTCATCGTTGCTTCGTCAAGAACGCCCGATTGCCAGAACACCTTCCCGAGCGTGGAATAGATCAACACGTGCCCGCCGTCGAGCGGAAACAACTCGGGACACTCCCACATCTCGCCGTCAGCGCACGGGTTTGGGGTAGGCTGGCCGTTCCATTCCCCGCTTGCCAGTTCGTGTAGATACTCCCATTGCTTGAGGTCCTTCGAGCGATACAGTAGGACACATCCACCGACCCTGGCGACTCCCGAACCTACCGTCATGTAGAACCAGCCGTCTTTCCTCCACACCGAAGGATCACGAAATCCGGTTACCTTCATCCCGGCTGGCGGCAGCGGCAGGATCGGTTGAGGTTGCTTTGTCCAACGCTCGAGCATTGCCTCATCAGACCATGCCAGGCATTGCGACTCTCGCAGTCCTTCTCCTGGAATCGTCGCCATTTTTTGGCCCTTGACCACGCCTGTGTACACGACGTAGACACGCTTGCCCTGTCCTTCCTCCACAGCGATAGCCGAGCCCGAAAAACAGCCAGCTGCATCAGGGCCGCCCGGCGTCATCGTGAATGCAACAGGGCAGTGCGTCCAGTGAAGCATGTCACTTGAAACCGCATGACCCCAGCTCATATTGCCCCAAACGGCAGCATACGGGTTGTACTGGAAGAACATGTGGTACTTTCCTGCAAAGTAGATGGGCCCGTTCGGATCGTTCATCCAGTTCTTAGCAGGTAAAAGGTGAAACTGCGGCCGCCTTGGGTCTTCAGAGAGTTTGCGTTCGAGGTCCGCATCTTGCGATAGCATCGCCTCAGCCGCGATCCCGCGCGATAGCAATGCTGCTGCAGTAATACCTGACGTGGACCACAGGAATCTACGACGCGTAACTGAAGCGGATATCTGTCTCATAGGGCTCGTTTAATTTGGTGCTTTCTTGTCGGCTCTGAATTCTCACCGGAGGCTTAAGTAGCATCGACACTTGTCAGTGCTTAGATTTCTTCAAGCACACCTGTCTCTCTGCACGATCGAGTGTGAGTGGGTCGTTTCCTGCATAAACTCCAGAATGGAGTCCGGCAATAATGGTGTTTGCCGATAGTTGCGAGGCCACCCAAGCGCCCATTTGGTTCGCCAAATCGATGGCATCGTCCGGATTCCAACCAAGCACCGAGGCGGCAAGAACTCCAGCGGAAGATGCATCTCCAGCGCCCACAGGATATACGTTTAGTAGAGGAGCCGGAGGAACATGCCCCCAAAATTCGCCATTTCGCGTGAATATCGTAGTCCCCTCCGACCCGCGAGTGAGAACCACCGCCTCAACCGGAAATCTTGCCAACACGTTCTCGATACGCCTGTGTATCCCGTCTTCGGTCGACAGAACCGCCGAGATCATATAAATTCGCAGAGCTGCATCAATTCGCCGTCGTTCAGCTTCATCATGCTTGCGAACAGGCAGCTTTCTTCAATGACTTCGGCGCTGATCCCAGCACTTGGCTAATCGACCTTCAGAAAGAAAAGCGCAAAGCCAACTGAATCGTCCTTGGGAGATTCAATTGATGAGTGATCTGACCGAAACCGGGAGAGGCGAGGCTGGGATTCGGCAGTGCGAACTGAGCATGGTTGAACAGGTCGAAAACCTCGGTGCTGAACTTGAGTTTGCAGCGTTCGGTCAGGTCGAAAGACTTGTTGAGCGAGAAATCGAAATTGACCTCTCCCTCTGAAGTCAACACTGAATCGACGCGATCTTCGTCCCCGAAGGAGAACTCACCCGGCTGTGCGAAGCACGCTGTGTTAAACCACTCGTCAGCCCGGCTGTGCGGAGATCCAGGAAGGGTCTTGTTGCATCCCGGAACGTAATTGGGGCGGATAGGGCCTGTGCCGAACTGGCTGAGTCCGTTTCCGGCCGCTACCAGCGCCCGGCACTCGATTCACGCTGGCTCGCGTCAGAAATTTGCAGGGAAATACCGAGGGAGCGCTGGCTCTGCTGCTGGATGCAAAAAAGCGCAATCCCGAAGATCCGGAGGTTCTGTATGCGGTAGGCGCGCTCTGTCTGCAGATGGATCTGGTTAAAGACGCGAACGCAAATCTGGCCAGAGCCGTCGAGCTCCAGCCAAACAATCCCCGCGCTCTGTATGCTCTCGCCTCGGCGCGCATTGCGGATCACGACTTGCCGGCGGCCATTCGCATCTACGAAGGCCTTTTGAAAACAGATCCGAAAAATTCTCAAGTGAATTACGCCCTCGGCACAACGTACTTTCTGTCGAGCAACAGCGAACGTGCTAAACCTTACCTGCAAAAGAGCGTGGAATTGGCGCCCGGACAGGTTGAATCGTATTACTATCTCGGCCTGATTGCGCAACAGGAGGGAGATAGCGAGAAAAGCATCGACTTACTCAACGCGGTGATCAAGCGCCGCCCCGATCACGCGCGGGCCCACATCGCTCTAGGTATGGAATACCGGTCTGCTGGCAGGCTCGCTGATGCCCGGCAAGAACTCGAGAAAGCTGTGCAATCCGACCCGAAATCTCAGAAGGCGCATTATCAGCTCGGGCTGGTTCTCACCGCTCTGAATGAGCAGAAAGAGGCCAAAGCGGAGCTCGAAATTGCCAGCCGCCTCCGGGCGGCGGTGGACGACAGAGTAAGTTGGGAACTGGCTAACGACAAGTGACGAAACTCTTCGTGCTGCAAACTGTTTTGTTTGCTGCGGCAAGACTCCTCTCAGCGTCGCCGTCCGACGCGGTCTCCGAATTCGAATCGATGATCAAAGCAGGCCAATACGCGCAGGCCGAAGGCTCGCTCGAAAGCTATACGAAGGATCATCCGGCCTCCTGGCAAGCCCTCTACCAACTGGGCTATGTTGAGTTCCGCCTGCACCGCATACAAGCATCCCTGACAGCTCTGTCCGCGTGCCTGGTGCTCAACGGAAGCTTCGCCGCAGCGCATAAGATCCTGGCGCTGGATTTGAACATCCTGGCCCGCAAAGATCTGGCGGTAAGTGAGCTGGAAAAAGCAATTGCCTTGGACCCAACCTCTTACGAATCTTATTACGAGTTAGGGCGGATTTATTACGATGAAGGCTCTTACGTGCAAGCGGTCGAGAAGCTGGAACGCGCCAAAATGCTGAAGCCAGACTTTCTAAAGGTTTATCACAATTTAGGACTCGCTTATTCAGCGGTCGGAAACGACAATAAGGCCGTCGAGAACTTCGAAGAGGGATTGCTGCTAAACCGAAAGCAGAGCCAGCCTTCGTCATGGCCGCTGATTGATTACGCAAGTTACTTAAACTTAAAAGGCAACTTTGATCGAGCCAAAGCCATGCTTCTCGAAGCTGTCAAAATAAATGATAATTGGGACCAGGAATTTGATGAATTATCAAAGGCCTACCGGGGCCTGGGTGAAACGGACTTGGCCATTCAAAGCCTTAAACGGGCTGTCGAAATCAATCCCCAAAAGGCCGAGTACCACTACGTGCTTTCCCGCTTGTATTCACAATCTCACCAAATGACCGAGGCCAAACGGGAGCTTTCTGAATACGACAAGATTCGCCAGGCGTCTCAGCGATGAACGGGGCTATTTCTCAACAAGGCGAGCACTCTGACGTAGAGATCATCGCCCCAATGGCGCCGGGCACTGCCGATCGGAACGTAGCGGTCGACGCGTATCGCGGCTTCGTCATGGTGCTGATGATGGCCGAGGTGCTGAACCTGGCGCGAGTCTCGCACGCCTTTCCCGGAAATCTGTTCTGGCGAGTACTGGCCTTTAACCAAACCCATGTCGAGTGGGCGGGCTGCTCCCTGCATGATCTGATTCAGCCTTCGTTCTCCTTCCTCGTCGGAGTCGCTCTTCCCTATTCAATCGCCAGCCGGTTGCGAAAAGGCGGGACGTTCGGCCGGATGTTTGCTCACGCCCTCTGGCGCTCTCTGCTCCTGGTCACCTTGGGCATCTTCCTGCGCTCCACTCAGAGCACTCACACTTACTTTACCTTTGAAGACACGCTCACTCAAATTGGCCTTGGCTACCCGCTTTTGTTCCTGCTCGGCTTCCGGCCGCCGCGCTGGCAATGGATTGTATTCGCTGTATTGTTGATCGGCTACTGGCTTGCCTGGGCGCTCTATCCGCTGCCTGGGCCGGGCTTCAACTATGCCGCTGTCGGTGTTCCTCACAACTGGACGCACAATTTCAGCGGTTTCGCCGCGCATTGGAATAAGAATGCCAACCTCGGCAACGCATTCGACCAATGGTTCCTGAACCTGTTTCCGCGCAACACTCCCTTTGTGGCAAACCGGGGCGGCTATCTGACCCTGAGTTTCATTCCCACTCTGGGCACGATGATTTTGGGCCTTGTCGCAGGACGCTGGTACCGGACCTATGCTCCTGCTCTCCCCCTCAAGCGCTTTCTGGCAGCGGGTGCGATCGGAATTGCCGCCGGTTTCTTGTTGCACCTGACTGGTATTTGCCCGATCGTCAAGCGCATCTGGACCCCAAGCTGGACTTTGTTCAGCGGCGGAGCCTGCTTTCTGCTGCTCGCGGCGTTTAGTTGGGTCATCGATACGAAACGGCATCGCACCTGGGCATTCCCGCTGGTAGTCGTTGGAATGAATTCGATTGCAGCGTACCTGATCGCCGACCTGTGCCAAGATTTCATCACTAGTAGTTTCCGCATTCATCTTGGCGAGCATCCATTCCTGATCTTCGGGACCGGGCTGTACTCTTTGATGCTTGGATCGGCGGTTCTGCTTACCTACTGGCTCATGCTGTTGTGGATGTACCGCCGCAAGTTGTTTCTCAAGATCTAAGATGCATCAGTCGCGCCGCGAGTTCCTGGGCCTCGCGATCCCCGGCTCGTAAGTGCGGACCCAACATGCTCCCGAGAAAAATGAAGCAGCCATTCCCGATGCGGCATTTAAAACTCACGCCCTCACCTAGACAGCTCGCGATGGTCTCGCCGGAGGGGCATGTAACCGATCGCAGCGTGCCAAAGCTTCTAACCATCGCTCGGACCGGCCAGGAGTAGCGAACGTACATCGCTTCTGCCGGCTGAAATGCCGAGGGCGCATCCTCCCAAATCACCCTTGCACCCTGCAGCACCCGTGCGCGAAGTTCCGGCATCCGTCCCCATGCAAAACCTCCCGCGCCCGCAACCACGATCAGATCTGATGGTAAGGAAGAACGCTCATGTCGTTCGAGCAGTCGCCTGTAGCCCTCGGCCGATTCCTGCGACAAACAGTTCGGCTGCGCAATAATCTCGTATCTCGCGGGGCCCCCTTGGCGGGCCAAGGCAACTAGCAAAGCTTGTCTTAGAACTTCACGCCGGCTCTGCACAAGTTCAAAGGCTCCCTGAAATCAACCGGCTCATCGCGGCCGACGTGTCATAGATTTGCTGGTCCGGAGCAAAGCGGTATTTCGCTTCCAGCTCCGCGATCAGCCACCCCTCGTATCCGACCTTAGTAATCGCATCCCGGATCGCGCGCCAATCGTTATCGCCGAGGAAAATGTTCGTGTAAACACTCTGCTCCCCGCACCTGCCGCGGTGTTTGAGCGTGTCCTTCACATGCACACGTGTAATCTTCGGGCCGAGGATTTCGATCCACTGTTCAGCAAATCCCGTGTCGTGTATGTTTCCTACGTCGAGATGGATGCCCACCCAGGGGCTGTTCACTTCACTCAAGAACGTGGAAAATTCCTTTGGGCTTAACAGGAACTTCTGTTCTGAACAGCAGTTTTCAACTCCGATCTTGACTTTGGCTTTAGCCGCAGTGCTTGCGAGTTTGCCAAGCGAGTCGACACAACGATGATAGACCTCGTTGTAAGGCGTCTCGCTGGTCACCAGGCCGGCGACGATCAAGATCGCATCACAATCGAAAATCTGGGCCGCTTCGATCTGCCGTTCTATGTGGCGGAAGGCGGCTTCGCGCTTGCGGGGATCGCGTGACGATACATTCTCGTCCCAATCGAGCGAATTTGCCACGTCTGAAACCCGCAAGCCAGCGTCCTGAATCTGGCGATGCAATTGCCGCAGGTCCGAATCGCTCGCACTCATTTTGAACCACGCTCGATCCCCCAGCCAGAGTTCCACGCCATCGTAGCCGGCACTCTTTAGCAGCTGGAGTCCACTTTCAAACGTCATTGCTGGGGGGAAAATATTATCGCCGATCGACTTCTTCATCTCCTGAAGCATGATATCTGAAACCGTGGGGTACAGAATGAATGAGACAGATCACCACGCAAATGAGACGCCGCAGATTTCTTCAGACACTCGCAGGCGCTGGAGCGGTACCAGCAGTGGCAGGCGACGCCTCAGCGCAACGTGCAGCGCCTCTCGATAAACCCGTTGGTGCATCGATTCCGGGCGTCGATCCACTGCCGGCACTCGAGTACCCACGCCTGTTCAGCGGCCGTCAGTTGAGTCAAATCGCCTTCCCATTGGGAGGGATAGGAACTGGAAGCATCAGTCTTGGAGGCCGGGGCCAGCTCCGCGACTGGGAAATCTTCAACCGCCCGAGCAAAGGACTGAGTCCAGCTTATGCGTTTGCCTCGATCTGGGCGCAGAGCGGCAGTTCGAAACCGGTTGCACGGGTGCTGGAATCGCGACTGCTGCCGCCGTATTCGTCTGAAGGCGGACTCGGGCCGAACGGCGCTCCCGGATTGACGCGGTTGCGAACGGCCCACTTTACGGGCGAGTTCCCGATAGCTCGCGTGGATTTCGGAGACTCAAAGCTGCCTGTCGAAGTCTCACTAGAAGCATTCAGTCCGTTCACTCCGCTCGACGCCGAAAGCTCAGGCTATCCAGTGGTGGTGCTCCGTTACCGTGTGCGAAATGCGCGACGCAAACAAGCGCAAGTGGCTATCGCGTTCTCGCTCGAGAATCCGATCGGCATGCCGAGCCTCAGTCACACCGCCTACTTGGGTAGTGATCCGCGCGTAACCAAATATCGCGAGGAGGGCAGCCTGCGGGGATTCTTTATGACGAGCTCGGACCTGGCGGAAAGCAGTCCTCTGAACGGATCCTTCGCATTAACCCTCTTAGATCCATCGAACGCTGGACTCACTTATCTGCGCGGCTGGCCTGATGCGAAGTGGTGGGCCAGCCCTCAACTCTTCTGGGAGGATTTCACTGCCGATGGCGAACTTGGCCCTGAAAGCGAGAAACGAAAGCCGTATGCCTCGATTTGCCTGAAGCGTGAAATTCCGGCCGGCGCCGAAGCCGCCTATACATTCCTTCTCGGCTGGCACTTCCCAAACCGAACGCCAGCGTGGTGCGGATGGGATGCTCCCAAGGGACACGAAAACGACAACATAGGAAATCATTATTGCCGGCGATTCGCCGATGCGTGGGACGCGTCGACCCAACTTGCGCGCAATCTGCCCGATCTCGAACGCCGCACTCGTCTGTTCGTGCAAGCAGTTCGTGAGAGCACCTTACCTAATGGCGTGCGCGATGCAGCCATGGCGAATCTCTCCACGCTCGTCACTCAAACCTGCTTTCGTACAGCCGATGGCGAGTTCCACGCCTTCGAAGGATCGAATAATAATCTGGGCTGCTGTTTCGGGAACTGCACTCACGTTTGGAATTATGAATCGACCACACAGCATCTCTTTCCCAGCCTCGCAAGATCGCTGCGCAAAGCCGCATTCGGCTTTTCGGAGGACGACGAAGGCGGGATGCGCCACCGGCAATTATTGCCTGATGGCATTACGCGATATCCTTACGCGGCCGCTGACGGCCAAATGGGACAGATCATCAAGCTGTATCTTGACTGGCGCCTTTCGGGCGATACGGAATGGCTGCGAAGCTACTGGTCGAGAGTCCAGCGCGCCCTTTCTTTTGCTTGGATTCCGGGAGGATGGGACTTCAATCGCGACGGCGTTATGGAAGGAGTTCAGCACAACACTTACGATGTCGAGTTCTATGGGCCGAATCCGCTGTGCGGAATTTACTATCTAGGCGCGCTGCGCGCGGGTGAGGAAATCGCGCGGGTACTTGGCGAAAACGATAAAGCCGAAAGCTATCACGCGCTCTACGAACATGGCAGCCGGTGGATCGACGCTAATCTGTTCAACGGCGAATATTACATTCAGCAGGTGCGCTCGATTCCAAAGGGCCAGATTGCACCCACAACCGTGAGCGGGATGGGTTCGGACCGCACGGAGAATCCTGAGTTTCAGCTTGGGAAGGGCTGTCTGGGCGACCAATTGATTGGTCAATACCAAGCGGATCTGGCAGGACTTGGAGCGCTACTCGATCCGGCGAAACTCAAAGCCGCGCTGGCCGCGATCTACAAATACAATTATCGTCCAGACCTGATGGAACACGATTCGGTGCAGCGAGTCTATGCGCTGAATGATGAGCCAGCCTTGCTCGTGTGCGATTACGGCAACGGCGAGCGGCCCAAAATTCCGTTCCCGTATTACGCGGAGGCTTGGACCGGGATCGAATACTTGGCCGGTTCGCAGATGATTTTCGCGGGCATGGTCCAGGAGGGTATTCAATGCATTGAAAACGTGCGCCGGCGCTTCGATGGCGCACGCCGCAACCCATGGGACGAGCCCGAGTGCGGGCATCATTATGCGCGAGCTATGTCGGCCTGGTCGGGTGTGCTGGCGGTAAGCGGCTTCAGTTACCACGCTCAGGATTGTGCTCTCGTCGCGCGGCCGCGAATTGGGCGAACAGACTTCAAATCCTTCTGGTCCACTCCAAGCGGATGGGGTTCGTTCGCATATTCGGCGGACCCGGCTCAGCAGCTCACCATCTCGGTCGCGGACGGTAAGCTTTCGCTTCGCTCGCTCGCCCTACGGAAGGCGTCGCACAACTCACCTGTGGCGAAACTCGGATCGAGCGAGCTGTCTTGCACTCTAACCCACGACGATGGCGGCGCAGTCATCCGATTTCGCGAGCAAATTCTGCTCGCACCGGACAGGAATTTGGTGCTCTCTTTCGAACGATAAAATGTTAGCCGCGCTTTTTGCGGCGCCCAACCGCCTCGCAATGAGATGCCTCCATCATAAAGTTGAAAAGCTTCCGAAGCAGCAACGAGACCTGAGGTTCAGAAATGGTTGCCGGATCATACGCCCGTTCCAGTACCAGGCCGTTCAGCACGATCTGTAAAGCGATTCGAATCACTTCTTCGGTCTCGCGCATGTGCTCCGGGCTGGTCTTCCAGATGCGTGCAATATCGCCCCATCTCATCTTCGAGCGTATGCTGCGGTACGTGCTTGCCAGTTTCGCCCGCAGCCTGGGATGGCGCAATGCGTACAGTTTGAATTCGAGGATCAAAATGGACCATTGGCGGTCGGCCACTCTCGAGACGTAATATTCGCGCAGTGCTTCGAGCCGCTCCTGCTCGTTCTCGAGTCCTTCCATGGTTTTGGATATCGCTTCGAAATGCTTTTGGGATTCGTCCTCCAACATCGCGAAAAAGAGATCTTCTTTGGATTGAAAGTGTGCGTAAAACGCGCCTCGCGTGTAGCCTGCCTCCCTTGCGATGTCGTCGATGCTGGCAGCCTGGAAGCCGTCTCGCGTAAAAATGCGCAAGGCGGCTTTCAGTAGTTTTCGCTTGGTCTCTTCGGTCTTCTGTTGGTGCTTGTTTAGTACGGGAGGGGCGCTTCTGGCGCTTCGGCGGCTGAGGGGAGCGCTTGTTTTATGTATCTTTATGGAACGAACTCTTGGCAAAGCACAATTATATACACATTTGCACATGAATGTGATACATGTATGTATGTATTGATTTTTCGCCGTATAGTTTGTTCCACTGTCCCTCGCCTGGCAATCTGGCTGGCGCTCGGGGCGGGCGTCCTCCCGGGACAGGCGCCCACCGCCGGCGTGGGCGCCTCGGGATCCAGCCGCGCCACGCCGCTCCCGGCTTCGGGCCGCACGAATCAACCCGGGTCGGTCGATGCGCAGCAATCCGCCGCGCCGGGAACTGGCGTAGCAACCGTCAACAGCTCCATTCAAGTGACTGGCAATTTCGCGGGAAGCGTACCTAACTCCAATGTTCCGACCGGTCCTATCACGCTGACACTCGCGGAGGCTTTGAAACTTGGTCTGACGGCCAATCTGGGCACCATCTCGGCCGCGGACTCAGTTCGCGCATCCCGCGCTCAGCGAATCCAGGCTCTCAGCGCGCTCTTGCCCAACATTTCCGCGAACGCCAGCGAGACGGTCACGCAGGTGAACCTGGCCGCGTACGGTTTTCAATTCAAGCTTCCGCCCGGCATCAATTTCTCTATCCCTTCCGTGGTCGGGCCGTTCAGTTATTCGCAGTTGCAGGGCTCGCTTAGCCAGGCCATTTATGATCCGGTGGAGCGGCGCAACTGGAAGGCGAGCAAAGAGAGTGAACGCGCGTCCCAACTCTCTGCTAAGGACACCAGGGAACTTGTCGTGCTTGCTGTGGGTGGTACTTACCTAGAGGCCGTCGCCTCGGCGGCTCGAGTAGAGTCCCAGCGGGCCCAGGTGTCTAACGCGCAGGCCGTATATCAGCAGGCGGTTCTACGCAAGGCCGCTGGAACGAATTCCAAAATCGACGTCACGCGTTCGCTGGTTGAGCTGCAAACTCAACAGCAAAGGCTCAGTTCGCTCGAGGCCGATCTCCGTAAGCAAAAGATTGCGCTGGCGAGGGTGATCGGCGTGGAGCAGGATCGCGGACTGATACTCTCTGAGCCACTCAGCTTTCACGACACAGCGATCCCAGATGCGCCGGCTGCCATCGAACAAGCTTTTCATCGCCGTGCTGACCTGCAAGCGGCTACGGCCCAGGTCAGTGCAGCTGAGCAGGCGCTTTCGGCCGCGCACGGCGAACGTCTGCCCTCGGTCACGCTCAACGGCGATTACGGCGTCCTCGGCCCCAATCCAGCGAGCACGCATGGCGTATTTGCCGTAACGGGTGCGGTGAACATTCCTATCTGGCAGGGCGGGCGCACCAGAGGCGACATTCAGCAAGCCGAAGCGACACTCCACGAACGCCAAGCCGAGCTGGCCGACGAGCGTGGGCGCGTGGAACAGGATGTGCGTAACGCTCTAATAGAGTTACAGACCGCCGCCGGACAAGTGCGCCTTGCCGACAGTAATCGCAGTTATGCGAACGAAACGCTTTCCGAATCACGCGATCGCTTCACAGCGGGTGTCGCCACTACCGTCGAAGTCGTCCAGGCCCAAGAACAGGTGGCCAGCGCCGAAAGCGACTATATTTCGAGTCTCTTCTCTTTCGATCTGGCAAGACTGAGTCTGGCTAGAGCGACGGGAGAAGCAGAGGCCGATTTACCGGATCTACTAAAAGGGAGCCGCCCATGACTACGCAGGAACAGACGCCTGACGCCACAATCTCAAATCAGCCCGCAACACAGCAATCACGCGGGCCGGCAGCAAGCGAGAACAAGCCGACTCCACCGCGTGGACGCCGCAAAGCCTTCCTCATTTTCTTTTTGGTCGTGATCGTTCTCGCGATAGCAGGCTTGCTCTACTGGCTGCACGCGCGCCAGTTCGAATCGACGGACGACGCTCAAATCGACGCTCATCTAAACCCGATCAGCGCTCGCATCGATGGGACCATCACCCGAGTGTACGTTGACGATAACGAAACCGTCAAAGCTGGTGATCCGCTGGTTAACCTCGACTCACGGGATTACCAGATAGCGCTCGATCAGGCGCTGGCGCAACTGGCCCAGGCCCGAAGCATGGTGATCGCGCAAGAGCCCAACATTCCGATTACGCAGGTCGAGAGCACCACTAATATCTCGACCGGTGAAGCCGAGGTGGCGAATGCAGAGGCGGCGCTGGGGGCGGCTGAGCGAGATCGTGAATCGTCCGCTGCGAAACTCGCCGAAGCGGAGGCCAATAACGCGCGAGCGCAAGCCGACCTGGCGCGCTACAAGCTCCTAATCGCGAAAGAGGAAGTTTCTCAGCAGGAATACGATCAGGTTCTGGCGGCTGCCAAAGCGCAGGCGGCAACCGTGGCCGCAAATCAGGCCGGCCTGCAATCCGCGGCCCGAACTGTTGACGGGCGTCAGGCTCAATTGCAGCAGTCGCAAAGCAGATTGGCGCAATACCGGCACAACGCACCCCGCCAGATCGCCATTCAACGCGCGACTGTTAAATCGAACCAGGCAAGTGCGCAGGGAGCAAATGCGCAAGTGGAGCAGGCTCGTCTGAAACTGAGTTATTGCAGAATTACCGCGCCCGTGGCCGGAATCGTCATGAGACGTTCTGCCGAGGTGGGCGCTCACATCTCAGCCGGACAGCAACTCTTCCAAATCGCGCAAACCGGCGACGTCTGGGTAACCGCCAACTTCAAGGAAACGCAACTCCGCAACATAAGACCTGGGCAATCGGTCACCATACACGTCGACGCCTTGAAACGTGATTTCGAAGGCTCGGTTGAAAACATCGGCGGCTCGACTGGCGCAGTCGCGAGCGTCTTGCCTCCGGAGAACGCCACCGGCAATTACGTCAAAGTGGTGCAACGCATTCCGGTGCGCATTCGATTCAAACCCGATCAGAACGGCATGGATCGATTACGCCCCGGCATGTCTGTCGAACCAGACGTGCGCATCGGAGACTAGGCTTGGCGGCTTCGCAATCCATTCCTCACGGTAACTGGAAGCCTTCGCATAATCCATGGATTGTCGCGGTGACAGTGACGCTCGCGACGTTCATGGAGGTTCTTGATTCCTCTATCGCAAACGTTGCTCTGCCGCACATAGCCGGCTCGCTCGGCGCAACCTACGAAGAGGCGACTTGGGTTTTAACGAGCTACCTGGTTTCGAGCGCGATCGTGCTTCCGATCTCTGGCTGGCTCTCAACCTTCATCGGACGCAAGCGCTTCTACATGCTGTGCGTCGCGCTGTTTACTTCCTGCTCCTTTCTGTGTGGCATTGCTGCCAGTTTGCCGATGCTCATCGCCGCCCGCGTTCTGCAGGGCGCAGGCGGGGGAGGGTTGCAGCCTTCTGAGCAAGCGATTCTAGCCGATTCGTTTCCTCCTGAAAAGCGCGGCATGGCATTTGCGCTGTATGGCATGGCGGTCGTAGTCGCGCCCGCCATCGGCCCTACGCTGGGGGGCTGGATCACCGACAACTACAACTGGCACTGGATTTTCTTTATCAATCTTCCGGTCGGCGCATTGTCGCTCTTTCTCACCCATCGCCTGGTCGAAGATCCGCCTTGGATCGCGGAGGAGAAGCGGGCCGGCATCAAAATTGACTACATCGGTCTGGCGCTCATCGTTTTGGGCGTGGCTTGCTTCCAGATTGTGCTCGATAAAGGTCAGGAAAAAGACTGGTTCTCGTCCGCGCTCATCACCGGTATGTTGTGCGTTGCCGTTCCGGTACTCGTCGCGTTCTTCCTATGGGAGTGGTATCACGAAAACCCAATCGTCGACGTGCGGCTCTTGAAAAATCGCAACTTCGGAACCGCCGTGTTTTTCTCGTTCGTGCTTGGCATCGTACTCTTCGGATCTACGGTTCTGATTCCCGAATTTCTTCAAACCAGCCTCGGCTACACGGCCGAGCGCGCCGGACTTGCTCTCTCGCCAGGTGGACTCGTTTTGATGTTTATGATGCCTGTCGCCGGGGGCCTCTTGGCGACTAAGATCGACCCTCGCATCCTGGTCGCCACCGGTTTCCTTGGCACCTCGATAACGCTGCACCTCATGACCGTCATCTATCTGCAGCTCGATTTCCGCTCTATTGTGATTCTGCGCATGGCCCAGGTCATTTTTCTGCCTCTTATCTTTATTCCAATCAGCACGCTCAATTACATCGGAGTTCCGCGCGAGAAGAATAATCAGGTCTCCGGGATGTCGAATTTCGCCCGCAATATGGGCGGTGCGATTGGAACATCTTTGCTGTCGACGTTCCTGGTGCGGCAAAATCAAACGCATCTGAAGAACTTTGCCAATCACACCACCAGCGCGAACGTCAATTTCCAGCAAATGATTGCTGGTTTGAAAGCGATGTTTATCTCGCAAGGTTTCGATGCGGTAACGGCCGCTCAGAAAGCTCTCGCGATGGCGTATCAAAACGTGCAGGCGCAATCGAGCGCGCTGAGTTTCGAGAACAGTTTCTGGGTGATGAGCGCCATCGTGTTATGCCTGGTGCCGCTGCCGTTTATCATGCGCCGGCCGCCGAAGCGCGCAGCGGAGCAACCGCTCAGTGTCGCGCATTGAGGCGTGAAGTAGACGTTCGCCCCTGCATTGCTAGAATCATCTTCCATGCCTATTTCACGCCGCAACTTTGTGGTCTCCGCGGCAGCCGCGTCGCTACTGGCCGGACACGCCCAACCTAAAGCGGACGAACCCCCATCGTCCCGTCTCAAAATCGTTGTCACAGGGGGCCACCCCGGCGATCCGGAGTGCGGTTGTGCCGGTACCATCGCTCGCTACACGAGCCTCGGCCACCAGGTCGTTATCCTCTATCTGAACCGCGGTGAAGGTTTCTGCGGGGGCGCCAGCCTAAGCCGTTGCGGCGCCATCCGCACGTCCGAAGCCCTCAAAGCATGCGAGATTCTGAAAGCGCGCGCCGCCTTCGCAGGACAATACGATAGCCGCTCTATTGTCGACTACTCGCATTACGAAAGTTTCGATAAACTCCTCGCCTCGGAAAACCCGGACGTGGTATTCACCCAATGGCCCATCGACAACCACCGGGATCACCGCGCCATTTCTATGCTCACACTCGACGCCTGGCTGCGAGCTGGCAAAAAATCTGCCCTCTATTACTACGAAGTTGCTGAAGACACCATGATGTTTTCGCCTGCGGAATACGTCGACATCTCCGCCGTCGAAGAACGCCGGCATGCCGCCTGTTACGCACACACCTCTCAGTCGCCAGATAAGTGGTACCCCAAGCAGGTTGAGATCACTCGTTTTCGCGGAACGGAAAGCGGCTATCCCCAGGCAGAAGCTTTTCTCCACCACTGGGAAAGTAAACGTGCTTTCTTGCCATAATCCGGAATGCAGGCGCGTCCGATTTACTCCGCGACCGCGCTCGATCCCGCAAACTGCAATTCGTAAAGGTGATGATATGAGCCGCGAGCAGCCAGCAGCTTGTCATGCGTACCGATTTCGGCGATGCGCCCACCCTCGAGCACGGCGATTTTGTCAGCTTGACGAACTGTAGAAAGCCGGTGTGCGATTACCAATACGGTTCGCTTTTTCATAAGAGCGGTGAACGCTTCCTGCACCAATTGCTCCGATTCGGTGTCCAGGTGCGAGGTCGCTTCGTCAAGAATGAGAATCGGCGCATCCTTTAAGAGCGCACGCGCAATGGCGAGACGCTGCCGCTGGCCCCCGCTCAGCTTGACGCCTCGCTCGCCGATTACTGTCCGGTAGCCGTCGCCCAATTTCCGGATGAATTCATCGGCCAGTGCGGTTCTTGCCGCAGTAATAACCTCTTCCTCTCTGGCGTCCGGCCGTCCGTACGCAATATTGTCGAAGACCGTGTCGTTGAACAGGAAAGTTTCTTGCGAAACGATACTGATGTTTTCACGCAGGCTCTTCAACTTGTAATCGCGAACGTCTGTTCCGTCGATCTCCACCCGTCCTCCGGTTACGTCATAGAAACGAGGAACCAGGTTGGCAAGCGTCGTTTTGCCAGCTCCGCTCTGGCCGACCAGGGCCACGATTTCTCCTGCTCTTACCTCGAGTGTGATCTCGTCGAGTACGCAGCGGGATGGCGCTGATGGATAGCAGAAGCTTACAGCGCGAAAGCGAATCGAGTTCTCGAGCCGCACCATTTGCTTAGCGTTCGGCGCGTCGAATACATCCGGCTGGGTGTCGAGATAACGAAAGACCGTTTGCGCCGCACCAAGTCCTTGTTGAAAAATGTTGTGTATGTTGGTCAGCCTTTTGATTGGCTCATAAAGCATGACCAGCGCCACCACGAATCCCGTGAACGTCTCTGCCGTCATAGTGGCCGACTTTACCTGCTGGCGGCCAAGATACAGTAGCAGCAGAATCGTAAGCGCGCCGAACATTTCGATGATCGGCGAGGCAAGAGCCTGGTGCGCAATGTACTTCAGGTTGCCGCTTTTCCAGCGGTGCGAAGCCAGGCGGAAGCGCTTCGATTCGAAATCCTCGGCCCCAAAACTCTTGACCACCTGATGCCCCGTGATGGTCTCCTGTAGGATTTGGTTGAGACCGGCGGTCATATCCTGCGCATGTCGCGTCGTGCTCCGAATCCTGCGGCCCAGGCGCACCGTCAACAGCGCTACCGGAGGAAATACTAGCAGACTGATCAGCGAAAGCCGCCAGTTGATCGAGACCAAGGCAAGCAGCAGAAAGATTGCCGTAAACATCTGGCGCAGCCAGTCGGCCAGCATGGTCGAGATCGATACCTGGATGCGGTCGATGTCGTTCATAATCGACGACATGATCTGTCCCGTGGTCTGCCCTTCGAAGAAGCGCGCGTCCTGGTGTAGAACGCGGTCGAATACCTCGAGGCGCAGGTCCATGATGGCGCTCAAGCCAACCCAGTTGATCAGGTAATTTCCTGCATAGTCGCAGACGCCTTTGGCGAGAAAGCAGGCCATAATACTGAGCGCCACCATCGTCCAGATGTTGTGTACCGAAGATGGAAAAATGTCGTTTAGATAGACAGCGAAATTCGTATACGGCAAGGAAAACAGCTTGGCTGGCGAATCGGGAGCGCTGGTGTCCAAAACACGCTCGAACACCAGCGGAATTAACTTGACGATGAAGCCTTGCGAAAGGCCAACGACGGCCATAAAAATGACCGAAACCAGGAGGGCTGGTATGTAGGACCGGGCATACCGCAGCAGGCGGGCCAGCTCTTTCAAGCGTGCGCCTCGGCAAGTGTCAGTAGCCGTTCAAGAGAGGCAATCACGCGCGAGACGCTTACGGCTTCGAATCCCTCCCGTGCCACGATCAACTCCGATTCGGTTCGCCAAGGCTCCCAAACTGCCGGGTCAGAGGTGCTAAACAGAACTACGCACGGAACGCCGAAGGCGGCCGCCATGTGGGCCGGCCCACTGTCGTTTCCGATAAACAGCACCGCGTTTGAGAGCACGGCCTTCACTTGGCTTAGAGTGCCCTGGAGAACGGTGTGACCACGGAAAGCTGCTGCGTCGTCTTGAGGGCCGGCCAGGAAAACGGGAGTGATGTTCCAGAGCTTCAAATAGCGGGCGACTTCGGCAAACCGTTCGCCCGGCCACCGTTTCTCGTTAGCCGAGGCAAAAGGATGAAGCACGGCATGGCGCTCCTTGATAGCCGGTTCACCAGCGACAAAGAGCTGCGCTCGGGGTACATCGCTTAATGGCACTCCCAGCGCAAAGAAGGCCGAAGCCAGATGTTCTGCCGTGTGAACCCGGCGACGGACGCCCATGATCTCCTGAGCACGCCGGATCCTCACGTTGTACGCGAGAGTCGTTGCGTGATGCGCGAAACCAGCGCGCCAGCGGGCCCCCGAAAGAGCCGTCATCCACTGGCTGCGCGTTCCCCCGTGCAGGTTTACGCACAACTGCGGCTTCCATCGCCGTATGGCCTGGCAGGTAGGCGGGAGAAGCTGGCTAATGTCAGGATTGCCCGCGAACACTTCGCAGAAACGCTTTTCCACGGCGATCCCGAGCTCCAGGTCGGGACGGCTGCGCTTCAGCAGTGAAATAGCTGGAGTTGTCAGGACGCAATCACCGAGCGAGCGGAGCCTGATGATGGCCGCTCGTGCTCCCGCGGGTAACTGATCTAAGACGGTCATGGCCGGTCCGCTACGATTCGATGGTGGCCTGATCTTTCAGCATGACCGGAATGTCGTCCCGAACCGGATAGACACGGTTACAGCCAACGCACTTGAGCCCGCTTCCATCCTCCTTCAGCAGTACCTTGGATTTGCAGACAGGACATATCAGAATGTCCAGAAGCTCTTTGCTGATTGCCATGTGACTAATCATTTTATCAGCGCCTAAGCGGCCCAGCGAACTGAAAGAAACGCGCAGATCGGACTAGCAAAAATGAAGGAAGCGCTGCTCGGTGGTACGCGTCTATTTATCGGAGGACCATCTATGGCGGACGTTAACGTCAAGAATCAATCTTCTAATCAAGCCAGTAAGGAAAATACACAAGAAAACACCACGGGTTTACAGGGGAAAACAGGCGGGGGCCGTCTATCACGTTCGCGCGGAACGGATCCATTTGCTTCCTCAGCAAGCCCGGCGGAGTTCTTCAACAGCAATCCGTTCGCGCTGATGCGGCGGATGAGTGAGGAGATAGACAGAACATTCGGTCAGTTCTTCGGGCAGACAGGTAGTGGGATCAGGAACTGGTCTCCAGCCGTTGAGGTTACAGAACGCGACGGGCAGTTGCACGTTCACGCCGAATTACCCGGTCTTAAGCCGGAAAACGTGAAGGTGGAGATCACGAATGACGCGCTTGTTATCAGCGGCGAAAAAAAGTCAGAACATGAGCATTACATCGGCCGGGCTTACCGGTCGGAACGCCATTACGGCGAGTTCTACCGTGAAATTGCCCTCCCCGAGGGTGTAAACGCGGACCAGGCCAAGGCGCAGTTCCAGGACGGTGTCTTGGAAATCACCGTGCCCGTTCCGCAGCAGGCGAGCAATAGGCGGGAAATCCCGATTCAGAGCAGCCAAATAGTCGGAGCGCCCGCAAAAGGATCAGGATCCGCAGAAGCATCTCGCGAGACCACGACCGCGAAAGCCGCGGGCCAGTAGCGGGGAACAAAATCAAAACAAACCTGCGCAGTCTGTAAGCCGGTTTCTGTACCCGTCAACAATGCGTCTTCGCCCCTTAACGAGGCGAAGACGCATTGTAACGACGCAACCATTCCTCTAGGCTGCCCATTGCTGAGCAACTCCAGCGACCTACCCGGAAGTTGTAACGGAGCGGGCCGCTCCTCCTCCCCTATTTGGTCTTGCTTCACATGGGGTTTTCCCTGCCAGGCGCGATTGCTCGTCCCGCGGTGCGCTCTTACCGCACCTTTTCACCCTTACTCGTCCCGTCACCGGAAACGAGCGGTGTATTTTCTGTGGCACTATCCGTAACATGCGCTTTGAGCGCACATCCCCGGCCGTTAGCCGGCATGCTGCCCGGTGAAGACCGGACTTTCCTCTCGACTCGCCTTACAAAGGCTAATCCAGCGGTTGCCCGACTGCGCAGGCAATCTCAGATTATCAGGTTCGTTTTTCTACATGCTTCAAGAGGAATGCTTGATACTCCGCAACTTCAGGGTCGCCTTCTCGCGGCGCCCAGGGGGCGAAGTCCTTGTCATTCGCTGCCGAATACGGACCCGGCTTTACCTCGAAACAGACGGCATGCTCCGTGAGGACTGTTATCGTGTGCCACACGCCGGGCTGAATATCGATGCCGAGCGGATCACGACCAAGCACGTCGGCGCTGAGCACTCGGCCGGTATGGTCAAACGTGAAAAAGGCAATCTCTCCCGAGAGAACCAGAAACGATTCGCTCTTGGCCGGATCCAAATGCCGGTGCGGCGCAATGTATGTTCCGCGCAGCATGACGTTGAGGAAACGGTGCGGATTCTCTTCCATCGTATGATGGAAATTATGATTCGTTCGCAGGCGCCTGGACTGCTTCGCACGCCCCAGCAGTTCATCGAGTAGGCTCTGCTTAATAAGCTGGACGCCATGCAGTTCCATACATTGACTCCTACAGAATATTGATGGCCCGGGCGGCTAGAATCGCAATGGTGCCAAGAGAAATGGCGCTTTGAATCATCATCAAGACTTTGGCCCAGCGCGACAAGACCGGGGACATCGGTTGGAGAAAATGCCGTGCTCGTATTGAAGGCCAAAAATAAGTAGTCTACGAATCCCGGCTTCCAGGCCTTGTGTTCCGGCAGCATGTGCGGCGGCAAAATCATCTGCGGGAACAGAAAATCTCCCTGCGTGTGAAACTGCCGGCGATCTCTCGCGTGCGGACCACCGGCATCCAGCCGCCAGTACCAGGAAGCGAAAACGAGAATGTTGCTGAGCCACAGGGCGATTGCAGCTCGCAGAAGCTCTGTCGGAGGCTCGCGTTTGCCTGGTATGCCTGCAATGAGCATGCCCAATGACCAGATCATCGCGATGGTTATCACCGCTGAAAGGGTCAATCCGAGGACAAAGTTGAGCTTCGAGCGCCCTTGCCGCCGCGCGGCAACGGTTGGAATCAGCAACAGCCCAACTACCACCAGCAGCAGCCAGTTCGGTCCGGCGGTCAAGCGTTCCGGAAGCGCAAAGTAGAGCGCAGCCGTGGCAAATAGTGCAATTACAGCGGGCCAGCGGGCAGCCGCGGTTCCAGTTCCTGGTGAAGACACTCCTCGACGAGTGTACGACGGCTCTGCGCTCGAGATAGCTATGATGGCCAAAGCTGACGTCCTCACATGCTCTTGAAAATCGTCCAAGTGGGTGAGCCTGCCTTGCGTGAACCGGCCAGGATTTTGACTGCTGAAGAAATCAGAAGCCGCGAGATTAAGAAGCTCATCGACGACATGCGAGAAACCATGCACCAGGCCCCCGGGGTCGGGTTGGCAGCGCCACAAGTTGGGCGCTCACTGCAGCTAGCGGTCATCGAAGACAAACCTGAATACATGAAAGATACCGCTGATAGCTTTTTGAGTGAGCGTGAGAGGCGGCCTGTCCCCTTTCACGTAATCATTAATCCGAAGATCACTTCTCTCGCCGGCGAAGCGGTGGATTTCTTCGAAGGCTGTTTGAGCGTGGCCGGTTTTACCGCCGTTGTGCCCCGCGCTCGCCAGGTGCGGGTGGAGTGCCTCGATGCGAAGGGCCGGCCGAAGGTGATTGAGGCCGCGGGCTGGTACGCGCGGATCCTGCAACATGAAATCGATCATCTCCGAGGTACAATCTACATCGACCGGATGCTTTCGCGCAGCTTTATGGGCGTGGAGAATTATAAGGAGCACTGGAAAGAAAAACGGATGCCGGAAGTGATGACGCTACTCGGAGCCAAGTAAGAGCTGTTGACCTTGCGGACCGTCATCTGCGCGTGAAAATGATTTGAGCTCGGGATAATACGCAATCAAGGTCTTGGGCGTTGGGGCCAGCTCGCCCTTAAGAATAGAGGCGATCTCCACGGCATTGACGACCGCCTTCCCGAGATAGTGATTGTTGGTGACAACATATGTATCCTGAGCCGCATGCTCGACCGCTTTGATGCGATCGATCCATGGATCCAGCTCTTCGGGCGAATAAAGATAGTCATACCGTTCACCAACATGCTTGTTTTCGGTGAACCATGCTTTGTAATTGCGTCCATGTAGGCGGATGTATCCGACCGATGATGTAGTGAGGCTGCCCGGCTTAACGGATCTCTTGAAAAGCGGCTGGTCAATATTGCAAAGGCCCACGTCCAGTTGCTCAAGACTCTCAAGAATTCCGGGATCGCTCCAGCTTGCATGCCGCACTTCGAGAATCAATGGATAGTCACGAAACTTCGCGCGCAGTTCCGCCACATAATTCAAGTTTTCGTCGGTGTTGCGAAACGACCAGGGAAACTGCAACAGCAGCGCGCCCAGCCGTCCGGCGTCGGCCAACGGAATCAGACCCTCTTTGAATAAGTGCTCATCGTCAAGCGTTGCATTACGGTCATGGGTAAAGCCACGCCATAGCTTGGCCGTGAAGCGGAAGCCGCGGTTGTCTTGCACTTGCTCTACCCACGAGGCTGCCGTTTTAGCGGTGAGCGGCCGATAGAACGAAGTATTGATTTCGATGGTGTCGAAGTAAGTGGCAAGAAAGGTAAGCTCACGAAAACCGCGCGGTTTTTTCAAGGGATAGACAATGCCAATCCAATCTTTATAAGCCCACCCGGCGGGTCCAATGCGAGTCACGGGCTTTTCGGGTCACTTGATCGATTGCCGATAGCCGTAGGCCACGCGAAACATCGTTGTCTCATCGAAGTGCTTGGTGAAAATCTGCAATCCGATCGGCAGCCCATCCGCTGTTTCACCGCACGGCACCGACATGCAGGGAACGCCGGCCAGGTCCCCGGTTAAGGTGTACACATCGGAAAGATACATCGACAACGGATCATCGATCTTCTCACCGATCTTAAACGCGGGGAAGGGCGAGACCGGAGCCACAATAGCGTCCACTTCTTCAAAAGCCTGGCTGAAGTCTTGAGCAATCAAGGTACGCACTTTTTGCGCTTTCAAATAGTAGGCGTCGTAATACCCCGCACTCAGGGCGTAAGTGCCCAGCATGATGCGGCGCTTTACCTCGGCGCCGAAGCCACAGCCACGCGTGTTGCGGTACATATCGGCAAGGGTCGCGCCATCTTCTCGCGTGGTATAACGAATACCGTCATAACGCGCCAGGTTCGAACTCGCTTCCGCAGTCGCGACGATGTAATAGCACGATAGGGCGTAGCGTGTGTGCGGCAGGCTGATTTCAAGCACTTCGCAACCGAGCTTTGCGAGTTGCCGAATGGCGGCATGAACCGCGTCACCGGTTTCTGAGCTTAATCCCTCGAAATATTCTTTCGGAAGCCCGACTTTCAATCCATGTACCGGCTCGGTCATCATTGCCGGGTAATCGTCCACTGGCGCGAAGGCAGAGGTCGAGTCCTGATCGTCTCGGCCGGCAATCACTTTCAGCACCGCCGCCGCGTCCTGCACGCTTCGTGCGAAAGGGCCGATGTGATCAAGTGAGCTGGCAAACGCCGCGAGTCCGTAACGGGAGACGCGGCCATAGGTAGGTGTCACCCCGACAACGCCGCAGAAGCTCGCAGGCTGCCGGATCGAACCTCCCGTATCAGAGCCAAGCGAAGCGACGACAGTGCCTTGCGCGACAGCCGCCGCGGAACCGCCACTCGATCCGCCCGGTACCCGGTCGAGCGCCTTTGGATTGTAAACCGGGCCAAACGCTGAGTTTTCATTCGAAGAGCCCATGGCAAATTCATCGCAATTGCACTTGCCGATGACGAGCGCGCCTTCTTCTTCCAAGCGAATGACAGCAGTGGCGTCATACGGCGGAACATAATGCTCAAGGATATGTGAACCGCATGTGGTGCGCAGTCCCTTGGTGACGATCACGTCCTTTACGGCCATCGGGGCGCCGGCCAGCGCACCTGCGTACTCGTCCCGAGCGATCAAGCGATCAACCCGCTGCGCCGTGGCGAACGCGCGGTCAGCCGAAAAGGTCAAAAAAGCATTCGTTTTGGCGTTCTGCTTTTCTGCGTGCGCCACGGCGCTCTCAGCCAGTTCCCTGGCGCTGAACTTTTTCTTTTGCAGCCCTTCGCGAATATCGGAGATGCTAAGCGCAGGGATTTCATCTTGCCTCATCGCTCGATTACTCTCGGCACCTTGAAATATCCGTTGCCGCTCGCTGGCGCATTCTCGAGCGCTGCCTGATTTCCTAAAGGCGTGTGCGGCACGTCCTCCCGCAAGGTTGCAATCTCATCGGCATGGTAAAGAACTTGCGCCATGGGCTGCACGCTCGTTGTATCCAGTTCGTTCAGTTGCTCGACGTGCGTCAGGATCTCGCCCAAATCGTGCGACATCCGCTTGACTTCTTCAGCAGAGAGCCGCAGATTCGCCAAATCGGCAACGTACCGGACCTCATCATCTGTCAGTTTCAAGCAGTAGCCTTTTTACGCGAGAGTCGATATACCTTCTTTAGCACAGGATCTCGGATAGCCTCTGCTTCGTCCAAAACCTCGGGCGCCGAACTCTCCCGGATCTCCGAGCGCGCCGGTTGCCGGCGTGGTAAGGCAATGCGGAACTCGATGTCTTGCACAATGCTGCTTCCCATTACCTTGCAGATCCGGTCGACTATCTGGCGGGTCAGCGGATAGAGCTGCCGCTGCCAGATTGCGTCCTCTACCTCAACCACCAGCGTGCTACGCACGAGTTTCACGCGAGCCGTATGCGATGCGATCCCTTTCCCTACTGCCGCCGGCCATGTGGCGCGGGCAAGGTCATCGTCTGTAAAGATCCCGTTAGATAGTTTGTTGTCCTTGATGAACCGTGCCGCGCGTTCCATGATGGCGTGAAAATTCCTGAGCTTTAGCAGATCGCAACGGGGGAGGAATGCGAACCGGCATAGATACGCCCCGGTCCATGCACGATTGCTTCAGAAGTTTAACATGCCATCCACCGGATACTGCCTGAGTGACGAAACCGTCTAATAGCGATGCCCCGTCGTGAATTCTGGCCGCTGCTGCAGCGCCGTCGGCGTGCCTATGAGCAACTTTCTAGGTTGGTATCTCACGGTCTACATCTTTTGCCAGTCGTTCGTGCTTTATCTGCGAGGGCGCTCAACCGATCCCCATCCTCTGCCGTCGAGCTATTGGCAGCTCGCAGTGCTCTTTTACGGAGTTTCCGCAGCTGGAAATTTTGTTAGTCATTCCGCCAGTCGGCCTCTCCGTGGTCTCCGATTCTACCGGGGCTCAGTGGAAGGTGAGCGACATCATTGGTACCTCTGCCGTGGTTTCCAGGTACTCTGCCGTGGTTTCCATTTTCACGCTGGGAGCATTCGCTTTGCTGGCATGGCGCCGACTCACAAAAGACCGAAGCGAGAGAATCGACCATCCAACATCGGGAATGTGCCACTCAATCAGCGGATCTGTCATGACCTCGCTGCCAACGCGGCTCTCCAGCCACTCGGACGGGAAGTGCGTCCGAACGGCTTAAACGAGTTTTGGTTCCGTTACTCCCCAGTGCCAAGAGGATAAGCCCTATCGCGTTTGATTTCGATCTGGATCAGTTTAGATTCTTGTAGACGACTGAGATAAGGCGAATTTACGCCGCGCCTAACTCTGCCCGGATCGCGTCAGCTATGCGGCCGGTCCACTTCTCGACGTCTTCTTCGGATTCCGCTTCGATCATCACGCGCGCCAGCGGCTCAGTCCCGGAGAAGCGCACTACCACCCGCCCGCTGGTTGCGAACTCACGCTCGGCGGCTTCGATCTCGGCCTGTACAGCATGCAGTTCCGCCAAGGGCCGCTTGTACTTCACCCGCACATTGACTAGTTTCTGCGGAAACTTCTTGATGGCCTTCATCAATTCGTCTAAGGACTGCTTGCTGTCGCGCACAATCTCCAGAACACGAAGCGCCGTGAGCAGCCCGTCGCCAGTGGTCGCATACTCGGAAAAAATCACGTGCCCGGATTGCTCGCCGCCGAGCACCGCACCTCGCTTGAGCATTTCTTCGAGCACGTATTTGTCGCCTACCGGTGTCCGCAGCATCTGGATGCCGCGGCCTTCGAGCGCTTTCTCGAGGCCAAGATTTGACATGACGGTCGCCACTACCACATTGCCCGGCAATCTGCCGTCCCGCTTGAGCGACGAGCCCGCTAGAAACAGCACCGCGTCACCATCAACCACCTTGCCCGTAGGGGAAACGAATAATGCGCGGTCGGCGTCGCCGTCGAAAGCGATACCCATATCAGCCCCGCTTTCTTTCACCCGCTGCTGTAGATCATCGAGGTAGAGCGATCCGCAATTCAGATTGATATTACGTCCATTGGGGGAAGCGCCGACCCAGTCCACCTGCAATTCCAATCGCTCAAACAATCGGGGCGCGACTTCCGTAGCTGAACCGTTCGCGCAATCCACAACCACTCGAAACGGAAACTTTCCGCTGATGGTGCCTGCCAGATAGTCAGTGTAGAGATTCTCGAGCCCAGCGTCCACCCCCAGTTCCTGGGCTTCGGCGGCTTCCCCTTTCTCGAGCCACTCGCTTATCAGCTGCTCTAGCTCCATCTCCACCTGATCCACCAGCTTGTAACCGGAGTGGCTGATCACTTTCAAACCGTTGTCGTAATAAGGATTGTGCGAAGCGGAGATCATTACGCCAGCAACGAAGTTTCCCGTTCGCGTGAGGTAGGCAACGCCGGGTGTAGTAATGATGCCGGCAAAGCGGGCCACCACCCCCGAACGCGCGAGTCCTCCGGCCACCTGTCCCGCTAGCCACGGCCCGCTTTCGCGCGTATCCATGCCGATTACCACCTCAGCGAAGCCGTCCGCCAATTCTTTGCTGGATGCCTCCTGGGCCCATCTCCCCAACGCCACGCCGAGCGCGTGCGCTGTTCTGGCATCCAGTGGCGGCTCACCCGCGACGCCGCGAATGCCGTCGGTTCCGAAGAGTTGGCGTGATATTGTTCCCTGCGAAATGCCCATGCAATGTCTCTATGTTAGCCGTTATAGAGGTGCCGCAAATCGGCCCGTCTTCTCTAAGTACGTTATCGACTATCGGCAATGGGGGGATTACACTTGAATTGGAAGCGAAGCGCCAAGTTGCGCGTGACATTCAATCGAGATGAACATCTCCGTTAAGAGCGAATATGCCTTGAAAGCTGTTTTTGACCTGTCTTCCCAATACTTCGCTCTATCCCGCGCTAACAGCATGCCGCCCGTTAAGATTGCCGACATCGCCAAACGGCAGAAAATACCCCAAAAGTTCTTGGAACTAATCCTCGCCGGGTTGAAGCAGAGCGGATTCGTAGATTCTCGGCGGGGAGCGGAAGGCGGCTACCTGCTTGCTCGCACGCCAGATTCCATTACGGTGGGCGAGGTTCTGCGAACCGTTGAGAACTTCAGAACCAGTTCGCGATACGGGAACGACAACCCCTTCGGCGAGATCTGGAGCCGGGTCGATTCCGCCATGTCCGATGTCTTGGACAATACCAGCTTTGGCGAGATTGCGCGCCGCTGGCAGGAAAAGCATAACGAGTACATTCCCAACTGGGAAATCTGAGAGGGACCTTTGATCTATCAAGATAATTCATTCAGTATTGGCCGAACCCCGTTGATCAAGTTAAACCGGGTCCTCGATGGCGCCAAAGCAACAGTTTTGGCCAAAATCGAGGGAAGGAACCCAGCGTGTTCCGTCAAGGACCGCATCGGGTCTGCAATGGTCTGGGACGCTGAAGAGCGCGGCCTTCTGAAGCCCGGAAAGGAGATCGTGGAGCCGACTAGCGGCAACACCGGCATCGCGCTGGCTTTTGTAGCGGCGGCCCGCGGTTATCCGATTACTTTGGCCATGCCCGATACGATGTCCCTCGAACGCCGGAAAATTCTTAAGGTCCTTGGCGCGAACCTGCTCCTTACTGAAGGCGCGAAGGGGATGAAGGGCGCCATCGCGAAGGCCGAGGAAATTCAAGCTTCCGATCCGGATCATTATTTTCTGCCGCAGCAATTCAGCAATCCGGCGAACCCCAAAATCCACTTCGAGACGACAGGCCCGGAGATCTGGGAAGACACCGACGGCGGGATAGATGTTCTAGTCTCCGGTGTCGGCACAGGCGGAACAATCACCGGCGTCTCGCGCTACATCAAGCACGAAAAGAAATGGCCCCTGCTCTCTATTGCAGTGGAGCCAACCGGCAGCCCAGTCATTACACAAACCATGAAGGGGCAGGAGATCAAACCAGGTCCGCATAAGGTTCAGGGCCTCGCGGCTGGCTTCGTTCCTGAAAATCTGGATCTCTCGATCGTGGACCGTGTCGAACAAGTTACCAACGAAGAATCAATTGAGATGGCGCGGCGCCTCGCCCGGGAAGAGGGTATTCTTTCTGGGATTTCCTGCGGAGCCGCATTGGCTGCGGCCGTCCGGGTCGCACGCGAACCGGAGATGGCGAAAAAAACGATAGTAGTGATTCTGCCCGACGCTGGTGAGCGTTATTTAAGTTCGGCTCTATTCGAGGGGATGTTCGAATAGCTCGGTTGCAGTTTTATCCCAAGATAATAAGGGCATATAACCGGAAAATCTCCTCGGGTATGTGCAACCTTTTTTCGACCTTCTGCGTTGTAGTAAGTACATCCCCGTAACGAGAGCGGGTGCTTACATTACAAATCCCAGGCACCCGTTTCAATTGACAGTCAACAGCCGCCGTCCTACTTGAAAAATAGGACGGCTTTTTGTTGGGTGATGGCCGGTCTGGAAGAGAGAACTCGCCGAATGCTCGGCTGAATCATAAGTCGGGCGTCGCTAACGATTAGTGCTTGGCGCTTGACGGCTTCTTTGCGCCCTTGTGGTGATGATGATGATGATGAGGTTTATGCGTCTTGGCGGCAGCAGACAACGGTGCAATCGCCAGGGCCGAACAGCAGACAAGCGCAGTGATAAATCGCTTCATTGATTGGGAAGTATAGCACTTTGGTAACATTCGCAACGGTCAATTCAGAGAGCGCGGCGGCAGAGGGGAGCAGGAAAGAGAAGTGCAAGGCTGGGGGGTTTTGATTCGCTTCCAGAGTCCCCGAGCGAAGGCGCAGCACTCCGTTCTCGACCGCCATTGCTAAATCCGTGATGGTGAATTAAGTTTTCTAGACCGAAGAACCACAAGCGCTCTTCGCCGCCTCAATAAAAAGCTTGCGTCAGCGGCGGACTTCATATCCTCTGATAGGTCTTAAATGATTCCGGGTTAGACTAGTCTCCTGAATGACCCGCTATCGCATTCACCGGATCAAAGAGGGCCCGAGAGAGAGCTTTCGCTGGGCGCCTCATACCGGCGGCCTTGCTGTAGTCAAACCTCGGGACTACGCGATGGGAGAAGAAATCGAGGCCAATAGCCCCTATCAGGTCTGGAAGCTGATGGCCGAAGAAGGCAGCGACCTGCATCCGGGCGATTTGCTCGAGATCTGCCCCGCGGAGCCTGGTCCCGAACAGCCCCCGCGAGACATTTGGATCGCAAAGTACATCGGCTTTGAACCGGCACAATGGTGGGTTCCAGAGATCAACCAGGCGCTCGCCGCCGGCACGGAGGAGCTGGAAGAAGGCGGCCCCGCTCTAGAGGTCTGCCCTCAATAGGCGGAACGGTCTGGCGTTGATCGATCCTCCAACCTTTAGCCGCATCGACGAGCATCAACCTGCTTCTCTAGGATGGTTTGCCTTAGTCTGCTACGTGCCCGACCCCCAGAGATCTCTTGTTGACGTGCTGCGCGCGTCTATTCCGGGAAAGTCGCTGGCTCCCGCGCATGTTACCGTCCTGCCGCCTCGGCCGCTGAAATTCCCTCCGGGCGATGCCTGTTTACAGGTAGAGAGCGTCGCCCGCGACTTCTTCGCTTTTGAGGCCCAACTTTCCGAGGTTCGCCACTTCTCGGAGACGGACTTCCTTTACTTAGACATCGCGGAAGGTAGCAGCACACTATGTGAGGTGCACCGCAGACTCGATGTGGGACTGCTGAAATATCCCGAAACTTACGGTTTCCGCCCTCATCTGACGCTCGGCGGTCCGGTACCGGCCGGCAGCCTTCCAGCGGTACAGCAGCGCATCTCCCAGGAATGGCAAAACTCGGACTGCCCCCGCCGCGTGTTGATTGAGGAGTTGGTTTGCTTGTGGATCGCTCCCGATGACAGCGATAAACACTGGGAACGCTATGCGTCATTCCACCTGAAAGCCATGGCTTCCCGCCAGAGCGCCGGCCAAGCGCTTACGAATCGAACATCGTGAGCTGCCGGCCGGGACGCGGTGAAAGCTCTTCCCGCTTTGTCGCGGCCGGACCTAAACCGCCAACCACCCCCCGCAATTCTGTTCTCACCAGCGCCGCTCTCGGGATAAATACTTTTTGGCGAGTCGCTTTCGCGTGTGGCGGGACAATAAAATAGCCTGAATTCGGCCATTCCAGAAGATTGTGCGATAAAATCCCGTCCAAAAGAGATCCGTCGCGAAACACGAAGCGGGTCCACAGCCCCGGAACACGCGGACGGCGTTCGAACAGGCTGTGATCCGTGAAGAGATCGGGCTTGCCGGTCTCGGTCACAAAACACAAGGCTTTACACTCCTCCAGCGGACAGAGCTGCAGCCTGCCATCTGGCGTTATCCATTCGATGACGCTGTCTCGAAGATACGTGGCGGGGTTGATGATCCCATCGGCCGGTTCACGGTCCCACCGGTACAGGACGACTCTTTTCGTAGTACTGGGTGGCAAATAAAGCTCGAAAATGACCGTCGGCAATGCAGCGCCGAGAAGGTAGGACGCTTCGTCGGCAGCTAGTTAGTGCTTTGTTTCAAACAATTTGTCAAGTATTGTATCATTGGCTGAATGGCTGGAACGGCATCATTCGGCGGAGAAATGCGTTCGTACCTGCATTTCTGCCGTACGGAGAAGGGCTTATCAGGCAACAGCTTGCAAGCGTACCGTAACGATTTGCTACAGCTTTCCGCCTTTCTAGGGAACGTTCCGCTCGCTAGGGTAACCCTGGAGGGTCTTCGCTCCTACCTGGATCATCTACAGTCCAGCGGGCTGGCAAACCGGTCGATCGCCCGGCACGTCACTACCCTCCGAGGGTTTTTCGGCTTTCTGCTGGAGGAACGTGTTATCGTCCGGAACCCAGCCGAGTTGCTGGCGGCTCCCAAGATCGGCTCCTCACTACCCAAATACCTGAATCTTCCTGCCGTTGACAAACTGCTGGCTGCGCCTGGATCGAATTTGCACACCGGGTTGCGGGATCGCGCCATGCTGCACCTCCTATACGGCGCTGGCCTGCGAGTGAGCGAACTGGTTACGCTGCGGGTGTCGGATCTCGAGCAGTTTGCGGGTACGATTCGCGTGATCGGAAAAGGCAATAAGCAACGCATTATCCCGATTGGGAGAGAGGCTCTCCAGGTTTTGGATGAATACCTGCGCCTGCAAAGGCCTCAACTGCTCAAAGGCCGTCCCAGCGCTTATCTGTTTGTGACCGCAAGGGGAAGCGCCATGACGCGCCAGGGATTTTGGAAGCTTTTGCGCGTCCACGGCAAGCAGGCCGGCATTTTTCGCCGCTTGAGCCCACATGTGTTGCGGCACACCTTCGCGACGCACCTAGTCGAGGGCGGCGCCGACCTTCGCAGCGTACAAGCTATGCTCGGGCACGCCGATATTGGCACCACCGAAATCTATACCCACGTCATGCGTTCCCGCCTGAAGCAAGTGGTGGAAGTGCATCATCCGCGCGGCCCGCGGAAGCGAAAAGTTTGTCCGGAATAGGAGCGTGCGAGCTATGAGCGATTACATGTTCATGCTGGACAGCCACTTGAGCGGAGAGCAAAGCAAAGCTGTTGCCGAGGTGCGCAACGCCGCCGAGCAAGCCAATCTAAACCTGTTCCTTACGGGCGGGGCTATGCGCGACATGATGGGTGGGTTTCCGATTCGTGATCTGGATTTCACAGTAGAGGGCGGCGGCATTAAGTTCGCCCGAGTGGTTGCCCAGAAAGCAGGCGCGGAGATTCTTTCCACTGACGAAGCTCGCAAAAGCGCTGAGTTGCGCTTCCCCGGGAATGTCGCCGCGAGCGTGGCAATGTCCCGCCAGGAAAGGTACAGCAAACCAGGCGCGAAACCGCAAGTGCAGCCGGCCACTATTCACGAAGACCTCAGGGGTCGCGACTTTACTGTTGACGCGATCGCACTCTCGCTCGGCAAAGCGTCCCGTGGCCTGCTCTTAGATCCGGCAAATGGACTAGGCGACCTTAGCCGTAAAGAACTGAGAGCGCTGACCAACTACACGCTTTACGATGATCCCGCGCGAATTCTCCGCATGATCCGTCTCCGCGTGCGCCTCGGCTACTCGATCGAGGAGCGCACCCTGAATCAATACCGGAACCTGCGCGACGCTGGCCTCGAGGCCAAAATTCCGGCGGCCGCTTGGGCTCACGAACTGCAACAAATCGCAACCGACCCACTCGCCGGAGACATCCTCAAAGCGCTTGAGGATGAGAATTTGATCCGGTTGGTTTCGCCCGCCTTGGCTGGACCGAAACTGAACCTAGCGGGTTTCCAAAGGTTACAAAAGGCCAGGCAATCGCTGCCGTTCGGGACCGAGCTGGGAGCCAACTTCCCCGCCCTCTTCCTGTTTTTCTTCCTGGAGAAGCTTTCAGCCAAAGAACGTGCGCAACTCACCAAAACGGTCAGCTTTCAGAAGGAGCATTTGGACGCTGCGGCCAAGCTGGAGAGTAAAGCCTCCAAAGTTGAAAGGGAGCTGGCTACTGCCAAAATTACACGCCCTTCCGCGCTCTATGCCCTCTTGCATAAAGTCCCGGGCGAGATCGTTCTCCTACTGCTGGCGCGCTCCGGCCAGCGGCTGGTTTTGGACCGCATCAAGAACTACCTCCAGAAGTATCTGCCCGCCGCCCAGGAAATTACCGGGCAGGATGTTATCGAGAAGGGCGGCGTCCCCGGAACGCCAAAGTTTGAGAAGCTGCGCACCCAGCTCATAGCTGCTCGGCTCGACGCCAAACCCAAGAAAGTGGTGGTCGAGGAACCCCCCCCAGTGGCGGCTGGACCAAACCGCCGCTCGATTAGTATCGCTCGCTAGCGCCCTGTTTCGTTAGCGACTTCTGACTTCTGTTCTCTATATTCCCCGATGTGCTCATAAACCTCGTGCGGAAATTCCAGGCTCTTATACAGATTGCAGGAATCCGGGTTATCCGGGTTGGGGCAAATCGGAAATCCCTGCCGCTGCATCCACTCGAGTACTCTGTCGCGCCGCGGCGGATTGTAGTTCCGCTGCTCTACTTGCTGGACCAACGAACGTGCCTTTGCCTCGTTGCAATCGTTGTCCTTGGTCATCCACTCGACAAGTTCGTCATTATCCAGGAAGTGACGTGCGCCCATTATGAACACCAGTCTTCCATAATGCCCAATGTCCTGGCCCTTGTCGAGCGCATCCATCAGGTGCTTCATCATCTCATTTTTCTGTAACTCCGCGACTGCCGCCATAATCACCTCTCTTAACTGTTGGATTCACACACCCGGTACCTGGTTTCGCATTTCGTTCGCCCAGTAAGGTCGCCACGCACGAGATGACTCGAAGGCGACTCCGGTTGGGCCGATACTGCACAGTCGAACTGTCGCGGACTCTAGTTCGCCGCGTAACCGTATTCGTTTTGATGAGGGATCAGGCGTTCGGCGACACTCACATCGGCCACCGGGCTGATCCGGTTCATGACGTCGATCACCTTGTAGGCATAGCTAGCGTCAGGATTGTATAGCCGCAGCTTTCCATAAACATCACGGTTCTTGTAGAGCGGACTCCTCCCCAATTTGAACGCCACCAGGTTTAGCCCGGCACGAATCGTTGGAAAGGACTGCAGACCTTGATCCCAGCCAAAGATATTGTTGTTACGGTAAGCCTTGCCGCCTCCCGACTCGATAACTGAAATGCTCGGAAGCAGCCTCCAATCCAGGTGATTGTCGTCCGCCGCGTGAACGAAATCTTCCGCCATGGGCAGAACTGGACAGTGCAAATTCGTGAAAAAGCGGCGCAATCTTGCCGTGCGCGGATCCGTGGCAAAGGTTGATTTGCACGCTTTCGCCGGAACCGGCTTGGCCGAAGCTCCTTTTTCGAGTCTCGCTGTTAGCGGCAGGATCAAGAGCCCAGCTGCCATGACAATTCGCTTCGACACGAGTGACCAAGTAGTCCTTATGCAGCTATAACTAACGCGCATAACCACATTCTAACAAAGGTATATGCCCACAATTTTGAAGTATGTAGATCGTTCGTATTAGAGGTCAATTTGAGAGCAGCTGGATCCTATTCATCCCATTACCATGAATCTGATAGCTTGAAGCGGATGCCCCAAGATCTTGAGAAACTACGCTCCGAAATAGAGATGTATCTCCAGCAATCCGGGATGACGGTGTTCCACGGATCCCATCGCATGCTGGATGCTCTGCAGCAGGTGTCCTGGGACACCGAACACCACCCTGACTTCCGCGAATTTCTAAACTCGGCGCAATCGGCCGGAGCAAAGCTTATCGTCTTTAGCCAGCAAGCCTTCTCTCTCGATCAGCTCGATGGAGCCCTCGACCAGCTGGAAGCTTGTGATTTCACCCGTGAGGAAAAGCGTCAATATGAGAGCCGCTTGCGTCAACTTCAGGGCTACGAGGGCTTTACTTCTTCGCTCGAGCTCACCTTTGCCCTGGACGCCCGCATCTACCTTTTCGAGGTGCATACAGATTGGTATGAGGCCTTTACCGATATTCTGGGCGAGCTCGACGCGGCGGCCGAGGAAGAAGATGTCAGCGAGGATGGGTCCCTGGGAGGCTACTTCTCTAATAATTGATGTCCCCAGTCGATAACGCAGCATCCGTAAAGCGCCCGGCCGCCCGTTGGCTGATGCCCGGCGTTCCCCGCGAGGTCGCCTCTCTCCTGCAAGGGGCTCTAGGGCTCCATCCGCTAGTTGCCCGCATCGTTGCGGCTCGCGGCTATTCCGACCTCGCGGCCGCTGAAGAGTTTCTCAACCCTAACCTCGATCAGTTGCATGATCCATTCCTCATGCGCGACATGCAGGCGGCGGTCGCCCGCATCCAACAGGCAATCCGTAGCGCGCAGCCCATTTTGCTATATGGTGACTATGACGTGGATGGCGCCTGCTCCATCGTGGTCCTCAAGAAAACCATAGAGATCTTGGGCGGCTTGGCGGATTATCACATTCCCGACCGCCTCAAAGACGGCTACGGAATGAGAAACGATGCCGTTGAGTTGGCTGCCCGGGCTGGCGTGCGCCTGATCGTAAGCGTCGACACCGGCATCCGTGCCAATGCAGTGGTGCGGTACGCAAATGGCCTGGGTATGGACGTGATCGTGACGGATCACCACCTACCGGAGAGCGAGCTGCCTCCCGCCCTCGCCGTTTTGAACCCGAACCGGCCGGATTGTCAGTATCCAAACAAGCATCTTTGTGGCGCGGGCGTGGCCCTCAAGCTAGTGCAGGCTCTCCTGGCCGTAAGCGACATGCCGGAGAGCCGCCGGGCCGCTTTGCTCGATTCATTTCTGAAGCCGGTGGCCATCGCGACGGTGGCGGATATCGTCCCCCTTACCGGCGAAAACCGCGCGGTCGTTAAGCGAGGCCTTTCAGGCATGCGGCAGGTCCGCAATCTGGGACTGCAAGCCTTGCTCACCGTAGCCGGTTTCGAAAAAGGCGAGTGCCCCTCCGCGCACCAGGTGGCGTTTCGGCTCGCGCCGCGCATCAATGCCGCTGGCCGTATGGCGACCGCACGCGATGTCATCGAACTCTTTATGACCGCCGACGCTTCCCGGGCTCGCCAGCTTTCAGAACATCTCGACGCCCTCAACCAGGACCGCCAACGCGTCGAGACTGAGATCGTAGACGCCGTCCTTAAGCAGTGTGCAGAAGCTGAACGGAAAGACGATTGTGCGGCCATGGTTTTCGCAGGTCGAGGTTGGCACTTAGGCGTACTCGGAATAGTTGCCAGCAGACTAGTGGAACGGCTCGGCAGGCCCGTCTTTGTCTTGAGCGATTCAGCCGAGCCCGATGAAAACGGGCGCGCTTGCCTATCGGGCTCCGGACGCAGTATCCCCGCATTTCACCTGCTCGAAGCTCTCGAGAGCATGCCCGAGCTTTTCAAAAGGTTTGGCGGACACCGGCAAGCGGCAGGTCTAAGCCTGTGTTCGAGCCATTTCGACGAGTTCCGGCGTCGTTTCGACCTGTTTGCAGCCAGCAGGCTTACGGCCGAGGATTTTCAGCCCCAGTATTCGGTGGATGCTGAAGCATCTCTGGCGGAATTAACCGATAGCTGCGCCGAACAGGTCCTTTCTCTGGGTCCGTTTGGCTTCGGCAATCCGTCCCCCGTCCTCTGCTGTTCGCATGTACGAATAGCCGGCACGCCCCGGTTGCTCGGCTCCGGCAAGCATCTCACGATTCCCCTACAACAAAACGGCCGGACCCTATTCTGCAAGGCGTGGAACTTCGGAGATCGTGCGGAGTTGTTTCAGCCGGGCACCACGCTCGACATTTTGCTCCAGATAGAGGATGATCCCTTCTCGAGAAAACGCGGCTACGGATCATGGTTCCCCTCGCTCAAGGATTTTCGCTTAAGCACTTAAACGGCGACACGCCAAGCCGCCACTACCATCCCAGTTTTCGTCCGGATAGTGCAGCGTCGCTCCGGGAAATTTCAGCGCGATACGGCGAAAATCATCTGGGGTCATACACGGCCTGTTCACTGTTGTGCACCCATCTCTTGAGGCGAGACATCTTTGATGTGCGTAGCAATCCACCACTTGTAGCCGAACGGATCCTTGACTCCGGCCATGCGATCCCCATATGGCTGATCGGTTGGCGCGCGAAGACTGCTGGCTCCAGCGGCAAGGGCTTGCGTATACATCGTGTCGCAATCCGCTGTATAAATGAGCAGGCTGATCGGAGACCCGCCAAAATGCTCGACACTGAAGGCATCCATCTGCGGTGCTTCATCCGCCATCATAATTGTCGAATCGCCAATCTCGATTTCTGCATGACCTACGCGGCCTTGCGCGTTGGGCATTCGAAACTTCTCTCTGGCTCCGAACGCCTTAGCGTAAAAAGCTATGCCTTCGACACAGTTCTTGAGCATGAGATACGGCTGGACGCTATGGTAACCATCCGGTATCGGCTTCACCTGGGGCATCGAGTTTCTCTCTTTCAATCGCAATTCTCGCGTAAGATTGAAGCTGCTGGATTGTAAAAAATTGACCCTCAGATCAGTGGGACATGATTGAGGTGAGGCGTTGCGGCAGCAACATACCCGCTCGGAGTGAGCCCTGAAAATGACTGAAAGTCATGAATGAAATGCGCCTGATCGTAATAGCCGGACTCGAGCGCGATCTGTACCCAGTCGATATCTTTCCTTTGATGAACGGTTTGCAAAACATGCTGAAAGCGGCGCACGCGACAAAAGACTTTCGGCCGCAAACCGACTTGTCCGCGGAACAGTTCAATGAACCGCCTCGAGCTCAACCCGATTCGCTCACTCACCGCTGCCACTCTGCCGTTGTGCGCTGGACGCTGAAACTGCTGCAGGGCATAGGCAACCGCGGCATGTAGCTCGAGAGGCCGAACGAGTTGCTCCAGCAGACAACGCTCCAAAGCTGCGAACATCGATTCCACATTGCCTGCCTCGAGAAGCCGCTCACGTATCTCACGCGCTTTTCCAGGCCATAGATCCTCGAGATCGACAGAGATACCTTCCGCTTCTGAAGCAGGCATGCGGAAAAAAGGAAATGCTCCGCCCGGCCGGAACTGTATTCCAACAACCCGTTCTTGCTGATTGGTATCGATCGCAAAACAGTTCGAGCGTGCACCCGATAGCACTGCCACGCCATAGCTGCTAAACTGAGTTAGGTTTTGCGGATCGTAGATCCGAATCAGCTCGTCGACGAGATTGAAGATGGTCGAGGATTCCCCGTTCGGCAGCAATCTTTCTTTGGAGTGCGTCTGCGGCGCTCCTTCCCAGTACCACAAACAATCGACTAAGTCCGAGAGCGGTGGACGTGGAGTATATCTCGCGGAGCGCATTCGAATCTTTCTCTAATCTAACTCCGGCAGCGCTGGCGAACTGTAGATCAGTTAATAAGATTCCAGGAGTTAGCCCTTGCTTACTTCTTAGGCAACTTTGCCGCTTTCACCGTCTCCCCGGTGACGTTAGCGGCTTCGGCTGGAACCTTGACGGACCCCGGCGTTTTCGATGCGACTGACTTGGCCGCCGCTTCCGACGCCGTGGACGGATCGCCGTACAGCACAATCACCGAAATGCGCCGGTTAGATGGATCCAACGGATTCGCCGCGTTGCGCGGACTCTGATCTGCATAGCCACGGATCTGCTTAATTTGATCGAGCCGTACGCCATGCGCTTGCATTAGCCGACGAGCTTCATGAGCGCGATCGGTGGAGAGTTCCCAATTGGTGTAGCCTTTTGCCGTGCCGTACGAGGCGGCGTCTGTGTGGCCCTCCAGAATGATCGCGTTCGGAAGATCTCCAAGTTGCGAAGCTAACAATCCGATCGCCTGAAGTCCGAGCGGAGTCGGCTGGGCATTGCCCGATTCAAAAAATACTCCGCTCGAGTTTTCCACCAGTTCGATCCGCAATCCTTCCCCCGTGATGGTCATCGTGATCTGATCCTTCAACTTGTCCACTGAAGGCAGTGAGCGAAACGCTTGCTCCAGCTTGGCTTTGAGATGCTTCATATCGTCAATGGACAGATACATCGATTTACCGGAGCCGTTTAGTCCGCCGCTGCCCACTTCCTGCTTGTGCCCTTTCGGATCCAAAAAGTACGCCGCAATCGACTTTTTGACCTGGTCACTGCTTGCCATCAACCAGAGCACAATGAAAAGCGCCATCATGGCGGTCACAAAATCCGCGTAGGCGACTTTCCAGGCGCCCCCGTGGTGACCTGCATGGTGGGCCGCTTTCTTGCGGATAACGATGATCGGCGGCTGAGAAGAGGGTTGCGGCAAAGCGGTTCCTTCTTTCTCATCGCCTATGCGTGCGGTTAAGTTTAAGCCTAGCTCGGTGCTGAGCTACCCTGTTGGACTCCGGGTAATCTGAGGCGAAAATCCACCAACGCCAGACACTATGTTCTGCTGCGACCCCGTGTCTCAGTTCAAGGGTTTACCCCACAATCCGCGTTCATCGGTGTTTATCAGCGGCTAATCTCATCTGCCCCTTAACTGTAGCGGCCCAAAGATGAATCGCCGCCGATCAACGCAGATTGCGGTTAAACCGTGGGATTGAATTGGCCCCCCAAGTCACACCGCCCTTACCTTTGGCAATCTCACCAGCGTCAACCAGAAGTCTTCAATCGATCGCACCTTCAATAGAAAATCATCAATCTCGACAGGCTTGGTCAAGTAGCAGTTCGCATGCAAGCCGTAAGCGCGATGCACATCCGCCTCATCGTCTGAAGTCGTGAGCACAATCACCGGAATTTCCCTCAGGACCGGATCAGCCTTAATCTCTTCCAGCACTTCTCTCCCGTCCTTCTTGGGAAGATTCAGGTCAAGCAGAATCAGGTCGGGGTCGGGCGCATCCTTGAACTTGCCTTCGCGCCTCAGAAACTGGAGAGCGGCAACCCCATCTTGCGCCAAGTGGATATCGTGCAAGAGCCGCCCGTCGCGAAACGCCTCCTCCACAAGTCCCGCGTCCGCTGGGTTGTCTTCCACAAGTAGTATCTGCATTTGTCTTCTCATTAAAGATTATTTTTGAGCGCCAAATGCTACACCCGTTCCTAGTGATTCCGGCCTCACGGGGTTTTCAAGAACTGCTTGCGGTTCGAGCGGCAGCGCAAAGCTGAACGTCGAACCCACCTCCGGCTCCGATTCGGCCCAGATCCTGCCTCCGTGTGCTTCGATGATTCGCTGGCAGATAGCCAAGCCGATGCCGGTTCCGGGATAAGTGCCCACAGCGTGCAGTCTTTGAAAAATGATGAAAATGCGCTCGGCGTATTTGGGATCGAAACCAATGCCGTTATCGCGGACCGAAAAAATCCACTCCCGGTCGTGCCGCCGCGCCGCTATATGAACCTCAGCGGTTTGGCCGGGCTTAGCAAATCTTATCGAGTTGCTGATTAAATTCTGAAAAACCTGCACCAGCTTTCCCGCGTCTCCTTTTGTTCGCGGCAAGGCATTGTTGGTGATAGTCGCCCGCCTCTCGGCGATGCTCAGATACAGGTTTTCTTTCGCTTTCTCTAGCACCATCCCCATGTCGAGGGTCTCAATTTTGAGCGCGGCGGTTCCCACTCGCGAATAGGCCAGCAAGTCCTGCACCAATGCCTGCATCCTCTTTGCCCCGTCCACGATAAAGCGAATGTATTTATCCGCCTGCTCATCCAGCTTTCCCTCGTATCTGCGTCCCAGGAGTCCAGCGTAGCTGCCCACGGTACGCAGCGGTTCCTGCAGATCATGGCTGGCTACATAGGCAAACTGGGTAAGATCTTTATTGGAACGGCTCAAGCGCTCATTGGCCTCTTTTAATTCAGTTGTTCGCTCTTCTATCCGCGCCTGAAGACCGCGATTGAGTTGCCGGACTTCAGCCTCCGCCGCGTCACGTTCCCACCCGTACTGCCGGATCAATTTATACGCGAAATACAGCAGTGCGATGCTGACCAGAATGCCCAGCGCGAAGCAAACTACCACTTCGATTTCAAATCTTCTCTGCGCCCGTGTGCGGCTCGTCAGCAGCCGAGTCTCTTCCGTCGTCATGGCGCTAGCAATCTGCCGGATCCGCTCCATCAAGTGGCTTCCTTCGCGCATTGCCAGCGTAGCTTCTTGCCCGGGCAACTGGCCCGTCGACCTTAGCGCGAGCACCCGCGCCAACTTCTCCGACCGGGCTCGAATGGTGTAGGACAGTTGGTCCAAGTTGGCCTGCTGGCGGGGATTGTCGCTGGTGAGTTCGCGCAACGACGAAAGCTTACCGGAGAGAAAATGCGTAGCGGCCAGATATCTCTGCTGGTACGCTTCTTCTCCAGTGAGTAAATAGCCTCGCTGGCTGCTCTCTGCTTCGTACACCGTAACCATCAGGTCTTCCACCGCCACCAGCACGGCTTGTGTGTGTAAAACCCACGAGATGCTTTGTCTGTATCGGCTAGCGGCCCAAAAGCTGAGCACCCCCAACGCAAGGGGTATGATCAGCACCCAAACAAGAGTTTCGCGAGTGCGGCGGGCAATCGTAGCAGTCATTCACGTAAAGCAAAAAACAGGCAATATTTCTTATTGTGCCCGATAGGCCCGTGATAGCCTTGCTCTTCTCCGGCGGCCAGCGATCCGGCCCGGAGGATAGAGAATGTGTAGCCAGACAGCCCTCCTGGTTGTCATGCAAGCGTGCGTTGTGCAGGTGGACACTGACCTAACACAAACTGCAATTCAGGCCTATTTCCGCTCCGGCGAAGGTAGAAAGAAAGATCGGCTGAACTCCGGTGACTGTTTTGTTTACGCAACCGCGAAAATCAAGGATCTGCCCCTGCTCTTCAAAGGTGATGATTTCGGAAATACGGATCTCAAATCTTTCGTATTCGCGTAACTGCGTTGCGCTGGATAAAAGCTCTCGCGGTGCGGCGAATAGCAGTTTGGCAAAGCAAGGATTCGGGCGGAACGGATCAAGCAGGGCCTCCAGAACGCGCGATCGCAAACAAAAGAAGAAGCTTTAGAATTACTGATAGAAGTCAGGAGATCCGCCGATGCTGTCAGACCGAACCCCCCGTCTTGATCGACGTTCCATTCTGATCCTGATTATCGTGCTGACTTCGTTGGCCTGTGTGTCTTGGTGGGTTCATAGCCACTTCGGGGGCATTCAGCACCCGCCCAAAGCAACGCTCGGGTCACCACAATCAAAACAGTAGACCTTGCCCCGGAGAAAACTTCGTCAACGCACGTTACAACCCTACTGGATGCCTCGGGTGCATTTCGCTCAGCAGCCGACCAAGAAAAGCCAGATGCGGGAAGTTCCTCGTACCGGCGCTAGGGACCAAAGTCCTGTCGCTACCAGCCGGACCCCATTTCAGCGGTTCGTCGCTCTACTCGATCATAGTGGCTTTCCCGTCTCCCTCTTCAATCGCCACCCTGGCGAATCGGAATTGAAGCTTGCGCGGGCTACTGAACGAGATCCGGAATGCGGCTTTGAACTGGTCCATGGCGCCCGCGGAACTCGCGCTCTCTCAATTCCGAAATCTCAGAGCACGCTGCGCGCGGTCGATTCCACGCCGAAACTGGTCGCAACGCCCGCCAAGAAGACCTGGGTTACACCCCGCTGGCGTAGGTAACCATCCAATGATGTACCAATGAACGCGCCCGGTCGTTGCTTGCTCACTACATGATCGTCGGGCTGCTGCTCCAATTCAGGAAGAAGCTCGGTCCAATCCGCCGGACGCGGAAAATTGGGACGCCCGGGATCGGTACGGCCGGAAGCTCCACCTGTCACGTTGACTAGAACGACCGGCAGGCCTCGCCCGCGGAAAGCGCGCGCAAGCTGGGCAGTGTGATCAATAATCTCGCTGATAGGGTGCACCGTCGGCATACTGAGAACAAATCTTTGAAGGTCGATTACGACCAGGGCAGCGACGCTATCGAGGGTCGTGAGAGGCATGGTTTTCCTTTCGTTTTGGGGTGGCGCATCGCGCTGGTTCTCACGCAGGCGATTTACCTGGCTTGTTTTTTTGCAAAATGCACGCTCAACGCTGTACTTATTACAGCGATGCCTGCGAAGAAAATGACAAGTGCTGAGTCGCCTCCGCTCGAAACCTTTCCGACCCGAAATAAGAGGTAACCGACCAACAGATTGAACAGTGCCCAGACAACGTTCACCGTTGGCGAGGACAATCCTTTTCCGGGTGGGTGAGCGAATGGCGTGGGGAAAGGGTCGCCAGAAATGCCGTGCACGAAATGAGGCACGACGTTAGCGAGAAACATTCCGGCAAAGAAACAAGCGATGTAGTGGTACCAGTTCACTGGGGTTTCCTTTCGAGTCGGTTCACTAGAAAAATTATTTAGCCGGTTCCAGCAACCTCAGAGTTTATGTCGGGCGCAGGCAGCAGACCCTTCTCCTTGTAGAGCGGCCGCATGCTGGGTCTCATCTTCGGCAGCTCAAACGCGAACCAGAGCGCGCCGGCGACGCAGAAGGCGCCGGTAATCATGACGGTGTGGGGCGCTCCTATCCGGTGAGCCAGCATGCCAGCGAGCAGGCTGCCGAACGGTGCCGCGCCGAAAAATGCCATTGTGTAATAGCTCATCACGCGTGCGCGTTTGTCTTCCGGAACCAGCGCCTGGATAATCGTATTGCTTACGGACGCGGCTTGAATCATGCCGAAGCCGACGAAGACCATGAGTATAAGCGACAGCCACAATGTATGGGAGAGGCCAAAGAGAATCAACGCAGCTCCGAGCATCGCGGAGGCGATCTGAAGCATGCGTGTCAGCCCGACAACCGACTTGCGGACCGCAAGGGAAAACGCCGACACAAGGGCACCGACCCCTGAAGCCCCCGTGAGCCAGCCGAGAATATGCGGACCGCCGTGCAGCACCTGGCCGGCGAAGACAGGCAGCAGCACAGCGTACGAGTAACCCATCAGGCTGATGAGTGAAAAGAGCAGAAGGATCGTCCGAATGGGCCGAAATGTACGGACATAGTCCCAACCTTCGCGCATCTGTTCGAGCATGCTGCTCGCCTTACGGCGGATATTCAAGGGCTTGATGCGCATCAGCAGCAAGGATGCGATCACGGCAAAGTAGCTGACGCCATCGATCAGGAAGCACCAGCCTTCGCCGGCGGCTCCGATCACCAGGCCAGCGATGGCCGGCCCGATCAGCCGCGCGCCATTTGCCATCGAGGAGTTGATGGCGATCGCATTACTGAGGTCGTTACGATCCTCGACCATCTGTACCAGGAAGGATTGGCGCCCAGGCATGTCGAATGCATTGATCAAGCCCTGCAAAGCGGCGAGACCGATGATTTCCCACAGGGTGATGACATGCGCCAGGGTGAGCGCGGCCATGGCCAGCGACTGGATGGCAGCAGCGGCTTGTGTCCACACCAGCAGCTTGCGGCGATTGAGGCGCTCGACCCAGACGCCTGCAAATGGCCCCAGCACAAACGAAATAACCTGCCCTGCGAAGCTGACGACGCCAAGCAGCAGCGCCGAACGTGTCAGCCGGTACACCAGCCAGCTTGTCGCCAGCCGCGTCATCCAGGTGCCGATCACCGAGATGCTCTGACCATAGAAGAAGAGCTTGAAGTTGCGGTGTCGCAGCGCTCTCCAGGCGTGCGACATCACACTGGTGGTCACTTTTCCACCAGGCGGTTGATGATCTCGCCAGCCTTGAAAAGCGTTTCCCGTTCCTGTTCATCGAGCTGGGCGATGGCTTGCGCCAGCCAGTTCCGTTTTGCATCGCCTGCGCTCTTTCTCAGGGCAGCGCCTTTGGCGGTCAGTTCGATATTCATTTGGCGGCCGTCGGTCGGATGCGGCCTGCGCTCGACTATGCCCATTTCCTCAAGCGCCGCGATGGTAGTCCCCATCGATTGCGGTTTCATGCTTTCCGCGCGGGCCAGGTCGGCCGTCGTTGCAGGCCCGTCCTTAGCCAGGCGCGCCATGACGGCAGCCTCAGTCAATGAAAGCTCTTGCGAGGCGGCCGCGGCGCGCACGCGGCGCACCAAAAGCCCGATGGCCTGAGTAAAGTCGAGAACGGCAGTATCGAGGCTCTTTCGCGGCATACTATTCCATCATACGCATACCAACAGGTATACTTGCCAGCTAACCTTGCAAGCATACCTGTCTACGTCAGCGCTCAGAAAAATTTGTGATGAGGCAAATGCCACGCGGCCAATGGTCTCGTCGGTCTGCTCAAGGTGCTGAACCGGCGCTTGCTAATATGACCCCTCGAATCTCGTACCTTTGTTGCGCCCAAGCTGGACGGCCTCTAGATTCATATCGCAGACTGTCTTGCGCAATGCTAATCTGGCATCCACCCGCTATCCCGCTATCTATGACCTTCGACCACCAATCCAATCCCGCGCCCGATCGGGAAGTAGCAGAGCTTCGCCGCCGGGTCGCGACCCTGCAATTGGACCTCGCTGAACGGAAGCAGGCCGAAGAGGTTCTCGACCGGTTCTTTACTTCCTCGCTCGATATGCTCTGTATCGCCGATTTTGCAGGCTATTTCAAGCGCCTCAATCCTGCCTGGGAACGAACGCTTGGCTTCACATCCGATGAACTGTGCCGCTATCCATTTCTGGATTTCGTTCACCCGGAAGACCGCGAGATCACCGTCGAAGAGATGAAGAAAATCTCGCAAGGCGCCAATACGATCTCCTTCGAGAACCGCTATCGCTGTAAAGACGGAACGTACAAGTGGCTACTCTGGAACGCCACCCCCTTACCGAGCCAGCAAGTCATTTATGCCGATGCTCGGGATATTACCGAGCGCAAGCTCGCTGAGGAAAACATTCGAAAACTGAAGGAAGCGGCTGAAACTGCCAATCGCAGCAAGAGTGACTTCCTCGCCCAAATGAGCCATGAGATCCGCACGCCCATGAACGCCATTATCGGCATGGCCGATCTTCTCTGGGAAACCCTTCTCAGCGCCGAGCAGCGTCAATACGTCAGGATTTTCCGGCGAGCAGGAATAAACCTGTTGAATCTGCTCAACGACATTTTGGATCTCTCCAAAATCGAGTCCGGCCACCTCGAGCTGGAGGACATTGACTTCGATCTCCGTGAAGTTCTCGACAACGTTTGCGAGCTTCTGGCGATTCGCGCTCATGAAAAAGGACTGGAACTAGCTTGCCGTCTCATGCCGGACATCCCGACAAACCTTCGCGGCGATCCCAACCGGCTGCGCCAGATTCTAACCAATTTGGTCGGCAACGCAATCAAATTTACCCAGAACGGCGAGGTCGTGTTGCGCGTCGAGCCGGCGCCCGGCAGCCCCCAAATGGGATTTCTGCAGTTTGCAGTCTCAGACACAGGCATCGGCATCCCCGAGGAAAAACTCACGCGCGTTTTCGAGACCTTCACCCAGGTTGATGCATCCACCACCCGCCAATACGGAGGCTCTGGTTTGGGTTTGGCTATTGCCAAATATCTTGTCGAGCTCATGCATGGCCGCATCTGGGTAGAGAGCAAGGTCGGCGCCGGGAGTACTTTTTACTTCCTCGCCCCATTTGAGACTGGTCGCGAGCTCGCCACGCAAGTGGACTTGAAGCCGCTCGACCTGAAAGGGCTGCCAATTCTGATCGTTGATGACAATTCGACGAATCGGCTGATTTTGGCTGAGACCCTCGCCGCCTGGGGCGCTTTCCTCACTACCGCCGAGAACGGCGCGCAGGCATTGACCGAGCTAGTGCGCGCCAGCCAAGCCGGCGAATCCTATGGCCTCGTCCTGCTCGACTGCCGGATGCCTGGAATGGACGGCTTCCAATTGGCAGAACACATTCAAAGCCACCCTGGTCTCGCGGCCACAACGGTCTTGATGTTGACGTCGGAGGACCGCGCTGGCGATATGGCGCGAGCTCGCAGCCTTGGCATAAACGCTTACTTGATCAAACCCATCCAGCGCTCCGAACTGTCGAAAGCCATTCAGTCCGCCATGCACACAACCGTGCCCTCCGCGGAGATGCAGAGCGTTCAAGAGGATTCGTATCGAGTTGCCGGCCAGCTTTCGTTGGACGTCCTCTTGGCAGACGACTCCGAGGATAATGTCTTCCTGATCCAATCCTATCTGAGACACTCGGGATGCTCCGTCGACGTTGCCGAAAACGGTGAAGTGGCTGTTCAAAAATTCCGCTCCGCTCCATATGATCTGGTTCTCATGGACCTTCAGATGCCTGTTATGGATGGCTACGTCGCAACCCGAAGAATTCGGGAGTGGGAACGCGAGCAACAGGCCAAACCAGCTCCCATCCTTGCGCTCAGCGCCTATGCTTTGCAAAGCGAGATCGACAAGAGCCGGGATGCGGGCTGCACCGCTTATCTGACCAAACCGATACGCCGTAAAACACTGCTTGAGGCGATTGAGAAATACACCGGTGCGGCCCCCGCGCGCCCGGGTAAGGCAAAGCCCTCGGAAACAGTTCAGGCGAATTTCGATGAGCGATTACGCTCGCTACTTCCTGCCTATTTGCAGAACAGGCGCAGAGATATTCTGACTGTCTTAACCGCCCTGGACAACCATGATTTCGAGCAGATTCGCGTCATCGGTCACAAAATGCGCGGCTCGGGCGCTGGCTACGGATTCCCTGAAATTACCGCCATCGGTCAGCGCCTCGAGCTCGCTGCCGAAAACCGCGACTCACAGAACACTCAAGAGCGCCTGGCCGAATTATCGGAGCGGCTCGACGTGCTCGAATCGCCGATTCAGAAATCTCACTGAGATCCTTCGCCGGCCGGAGGCATGATGTATTTAATCAGCAAAACTTCGTTTCCCTTTTCGTTGTAAATCAGCTCGTCTACCAGATGCTTGGTTACCAGAATGCCGAACCCGCCCGGACGAAGACCTAGCCTCTCCCGTGCTTCAAAGTGCTGATATGGAGCATCGGGTTGGTTGGAAACCGCCGCGTGAGGCAGGTGGTTAAGGGAGAATCCTTCGCCTGGATCCAATATTTTGTAGATCATCGATTTTGCGGTGCGTACGTAGTCGACTCGAACCGTCTTGCTCGGGTCTTTTCCGGCTCCATGTTCGATCGCATTCATGAGAAGTTCCCGAAAAGCTGTACCGACGTCTTCGCGTTCTTGCACGGAGAGGTCGGTAACCAGCTCGCTCAAGAACGGAACCAGCCGGTCTGCGATTTCCAGTTTGCAGTGGAGTTGTAAGGCAATCCATTGTGGAATAGCCGATAACACCTCAATATCGCCTTCCGAAGCGGGCGCGCGCAGCGCCAGAGCCACCGTTTCCGCCACCGCGTCCAGAGAAAAAGGCTTACTGAAATAACCCGCGGCTCGATCGCGAAGGGAGCTGATGACGGTTGCCGGTGTGCTTTCCGCTGTCATCACAAGGACCTTTGTACCCGGTCGTACCTCGTGAATTCTTCGCAGCAGTTCGAGGCCATTCAGTCCCGGCATGCGCACGTCGGTGATGACCAGGTCACACCGTTGTGTTTCGAGGAAAGAAAGGGCTTCCAGGCCGTCATACCTGTCTTCGATCAGGTAATTCGCATCGCTCAACGCCGCCGCAAGCAAATGATGAATATCCGGATCATCATCGACAATCAGGATTCTGCTCGCGTTCGCCATGAAAGCTATCGGGCCTTGCAGGCGTCGTCCACAGTTGGATAGAAACGGAATACCGTATCGAGTCGGCAGACGTGAAAGGCCTGGAACACAAAGACCGGTGCTCCCGCCATCCGCATTTCGCCGCCCGCTGCCGCAACCTGGTTGTAACTGGCAATGAAGCGGCCAATACCGGTACTGTCGATCCGGGTAACATCTGCCATATTGAAAACGATGGTGTGCTTCGCTTTGTTCAGTAAATCGCTCACCAACGCTGTGATCTGTTCGCTTTCCGGCCCCATCATTACCTTGCCCGCGATCGTAACCACAACTATATCCGGCGCAATCTCGCTATGGCTTATCTCCATCGACGTGAAGCCGACCATTGTACGTCCTTTCGATCCGTAACCGCCATCTTAGTCGAAATAAGTAGTCGACCGAAACGACGGAAGGAGCAATGAGCGCGGAGGGCGGCCCGGATGACAGCGCTAGTGCCAAATTTGTAATTGTCGCGAAAAGGGCACAAAGCGGCGCCTCGAGTCGTCACGGGCATGCAGGCCGAAGAATCGTGCTGATCTGATGCAGACAGAATCAAAACCGAATCCCTCAGGCAGCATCAATAAAGTTCACCGCCTTTCGAGGAGAATATTTCTATGCTGCATAACCTATCTCGTAACTGGGTGGCCCTTATCGTTAGAGGCATCGCGGCCATCATCTTCGGTCTGCTCGCGCTGTTGATGCCGGGGATCACGATCCTGGTGCTAGTGGTGTTGTTCGGCATCTATGCGCTGATTGATGGCGTGGTCAGTTTTATTGCTGCATTCCGCACAGGTGTTGGCAGCCACTGGCCACTACTGTTGGAGGGCATCGTAGGCGTACTGGCAGGCGTTCTCACCCTGGTCTGGCCGAATATCACGGCGGTCGTCTTGAGCTACCTTATCGGGTTCTGGGCGATCATCACGGGAGTTTTCGAGATCATCGCGGCCGTGCGACTTTGGCGCGTATTCGGCCATGAATGGGTCTTGCTGCTTTCGGGCATTATTTCTTTGATTTTCGGATTTTTCGTGCTGGCGGTGCCATTGGCTGGGGCGTTGGCGATAGTGATCTGGATTGCGATCTACGCAATGATATTCGGTCTGCTGCTGGTCGGGTTCGGCTTGCGCTTGCGGCACTGGAATCGCGGCCGTATCGGAGCCGCGGCCCCGCCCAACCCGGCTTAGCACAATCACTGGCCTCTCCGATGGATTCGATAGAACAACCAGAGCTGTGGGAACCGACGTCAGTGTAACTGCATTGGTGGCCATTGTGTTCGTGGCTGCCGCTCTAGCGGCGGCTTTTCTGCCAGCGCGCCGTGGCGCTTCAGTGGACCCGATGAAGGCGCTGCGGGCAGAGTAGAGTCTGCCGGCACACTGGTATCCTGAAGATTCACCTTCCTCACGGAATCCTTACACCTTTGAAGATCGGATTTGTAAGTCTCGGCTGCCCGAAGAACCTGGTAGATAGCGAGGTCATGATGGGCCAGTTGGTTGCTGACGGCCATGAGTTGACCCCGCAACCCTCAGAGGCCGATGTCATCGTTATCAACACGTGTAGCTTCATCGATCCGGCTAAACAGGAATCCGTCGATACCATTCTCGAGATGGCCGAATACAAAAAGACGGGCAAAGCGCAGCGCCTCGTCGTCGCGGGGTGCCTAGTCGAACGGTACCGGGGAGAAATTCAGAAGAATCTGCCCGAAGTGGATGCGGTGCTAGGGACGAATGAGCTCGCAAAAATTACGGCTCTGTGCGAAGGTCTCACGCCGAAAGAGCTTGCGCCTGAGCACTATCTTTATCACGACTTGACGGCGCGCGTCTTTACTACGCCCCGGCACTCCGCTTACATCAAGATTGCCGAGGGTTGTGATCACCCTTGTTCGTTCTGCGTGATTCCCCAGTTCCGGGGAAAGTTTCGCAGCCGGCGTCCCGAAAGCGTGGTAAACGAAGCCAAGCGCATGTTCGCCAGCGGCGTGCGCGAGATTAATTTGATCGGGCAGGACACCACCTGCTACGGCGAGGATCTCGGGCAAAAGAACGGGTTAGCGGATCTTCTGGCGAGACTGGCATCGATTCCGACAGAAACGCCCAAGTGGGTGCGGGTACTCTACGCTTATCCGAACAAGGTCACGCAGCAACTACTTGACACAATGGCCCAGCACGATGCGTTGGTGAAATACGTCGACATGCCGCTGCAGCATGCAAGCGCGGCAACGCTCAAGCGCATGAAGCGCGGCGCGAATGCCGATATTTTCCTCAAGCTGATCGAACGCATCCGCGCAACAATTCCGGGCGTGGCGATCCGGACCAGCATGATTGTGGGATTTCCTGGCGAGACCCGCGAGGAGTTCGAAGAGCTATGCCAGTTTGTCGAGGCGGCACAGTTCGACCGGCTGGGAGTGTTCTCTTATAGCGATGAAGAGACCAGTGGCAGTTATCATCTCGACAACAAGGTGGACAAGCGAACGATCTACAACCGCAAGCGCACGTTGATGTCGCTGCAACGGCGTATTTCGCTGAAGCGCAACAAGCGGCTGTTCGGGCAAGAATTCCGGGTGCTGATAGAAGGGCCGTCGAAAGAGACGGAATTGCTATGGGAAGCTCGGCTTGGAACGCAAGCGCCTGAGATAGACGGAGTTTGCTACATCAACGATTTCGGCCCGGGCGAAGAGGCCCCCCGCCCCGGCGAGATGCGTACCTTACGAGTCACAGAATCGCACGATTATGATCTGGTCGGCGAGTTAACGGACTCACCGGAGCAACCCTTTGAGCAACTCAAAGAACTCGCGGCTGCAGCAAATCCCTTTCCGATTCTGCACGCCCAAGCGTCCCAAAGCGCGAGAACTAACATTCCGGTGCGCTGATGGAAACTAGCACGCCAGTTCGCAAGGTGCGCTGTCCTATTTGTGGCAAGAAAGTCGCGTTTGACGACCCCGAAATGCCCTTCTGTAGCGCGCGCTGCCGTGTGTTAGATCTTGGCAACTGGGCCTCTGAGAAGTACGTGATCACGACTCCCAGTGGCAGCGAATACGAGGAACGCGAGAGTTCGGACGAATCGGAAGACTCGAGCCGGTGACCCGGCTGGCACTTGCACTCGCGACCTGGTTCGGCTGCGGCTATTTTCCTTGGGGACCAGGAACTGCAGGTTCGCTCGCCGCGGCGGTAATCGCAGCTCTGTTGCATTTCTATCTAGGCGCAGGCCGCGCAACCTTGCTTCTCCTGACGGCTGCTCTGGTATCTCCGGCCATTTGGGCCGCGACCCGAACCGCTCGTTTGATAAATGAAAAGGATCCGGGAATAGTGGTGGTGGATGAAGTGCTGGGGCAATGGATTACGTTGGCGGGCGCAACGGTTTTGAACGCGAAAGCTTTAATTGCTGGATTCGTGCTGTTCCGCTTGTTCGATATCTGGAAACCTTGGCCAGTACGAAAACTGGAGCAATTACCGACGGGAACAGGCATTGTAGCCGACGACCTCGCGGCCGGAGTTTACGGGGCGATTATCTTGTATATAGGCGGAAGCGCCGGATGGTATTAGTTATGCCGAATAAGCAACAGGCGGTAGATGTAGCCAGAGCAAGACCGCGCGTGGTGAGGGTAGAGCCTTCCGCCGCCATAGTGGGAGGCGAGCTGCACATCCACGGCGAGCATTTTACGAAAGATGGGCGGCCCGCGGTTCGTATTGGCAACCAGAATGCCCACTTGATCATGGCGGGTGAGCGATACATCATTGCGCGCGTACCTGAGGCGGCCATGGTGGGCGAGTTGATAGTGGCCGATGGAGCGCAGAGCAGCAATAAAGTCGAGACACACATCGGCATACAGATTGCCGATAGCCTCCACCCGGTGGCGAATCCGGCGGTGGATGCGGAGGGCAATGTTTATAGCACTTTTAGCGGGTCGCGCGGGCAGAAGTCGCCGGTTTCGCTTTACAAGGTCGACACCAATTTCAGCTCTAAGCCGTTTGTAACGGACCTGATGAACCCGACCGGGCTGGCATTCGATTTCGACGGCTTGCTTTACGTTTCGAGCCGCTACGACGGAGTTGTTTACCAGGTCACCCCTTCTGGAAATATGACAGTCTATGTGGAAGGCATGGGCGTGGCCACTGGCCTGGCATTCGACCGCGACGAAAACCTGTATGTGGGCGATCGCAGCGGAACGATCTTCAAGATCAGCCGGTCGCGGCAGATCTATGTGTTCGCCACGCTCGAGCCGTCCATTGCGGCATACCATCTCACGTTCGGCCCGGAAGACTACTTGTATGTGACCGGGCCGACTACTTCCAGCTATGACGCCGTCTACCGGATTTCGAAAGCGGGTGAAGTCGAGACGTTCTACCGTGGGTTGGGACGTCCGCAGGGAGCCGCCTTCGATTCCGAAGGAAGGCTCTACGTAGCGGCCTCATCAGGCGGACGGCGCGGGATCATACGCATTGGTCAGGACCGACGGGCCGAGCATTTCCTTTCGGGCCCGGGAATCGTGGGGTTGGCATTTTCGCCGTCGCGAGCAATTATACTGGCGACGCACAATGCCCTGTTCCGGGTGGATGTCAACATAGCCGGGCTGCCTCTTCGATAAGGGTAGTCGATGCCGAAGAACGCCGAGATCATCGCCATCGGCAGTGAATTGTTGACTCCGCAGCGGCTGGACACAAACTCGCTCACGGTGACAGAACATTTGAATCTGCTGGGCGTCGAAGTGATTAGAAAGCAAGTGATCGGAGATGATCGCGACCGCCTGGCCGAAGCTATACGGCGAGCCGTCGCGAGATCCGAGATCGTGATTCTGATTGGTGGGCTTGGGCCGACCGAAGACGATGTGACGCGCGATGCGGCAGCGGCGGCGTTGAGTCGTAAGCTGCTCTTGTCTCTCCAACAGGAGTCGGTTCTGATTGCGCGCTTCCGGCAAATCAACCGGCCCATGGCGAAAAACAATATCCGCCAGGCGTATCTGATCGAAGGCGCGCAAGCGATGCCGAACCCGCTGGGAACGGCGCCCGGGCAGTTTCTTTCCACCGACCGCGGGGCATTGGCGCTGCTACCGGGCCCGCCGAGGGAACTCAAGCCTATGGTCGAGAACGAACTAGTTCCTCGCCTGCGGCCGGTGCTGCCGCCACAAGTGATTCGGGTCCGTCATTTTAGAATCACCGGCATCGGCGAATCGGATCTCGATGCCTTGATTGCGCCGGTCTACAGCAAATACACCAACCCGATGACCACCGTACTCTCCTCGCCGGGAGATCTGTCGGTGCACCTTCGTGCCTGTGGCCAAACGAGAGAACAAGCCGATACGCTGCTGCGAGAAGTCGGTAACCCGATAGCCGCCCTGCTGGGTGAACGGTGTTATAGCGAGAATCCGGATGAGTCGCTGGAAATGGTTGTTGGGCGGCTGCTGAGAAAAAAGCTTGCCACGGTAGCAACGGCCGAAAGCTGCACGGGCGGCATGGTGGCAGCGAGACTAACTGATCGCGAGGGCAGTTCCGCGTTCTTTATTGGCGGTTACGTCACCTACAGTGACGCGCAAAAACGGGAGGTATTGGGAGTTCCAGGCGAACTGATTGCCAAACACTCTGCGGTTAGCGAACGGGTCGCTGCGGCCATGGCTGAGGGCGCAAAGCAGCGGGCCGGAGCGACCTACGGACTTTCCACTACAGGCCATGCGGGACCGGAAGGCGGAACCGAGTTCGATCCGGTGGGAACCGTGTACCTGGGTCTGGCCGGCCCGGCAGGAACGCAAGTGCTCCGTGTTCGCTATGGACTGGATCGCTATCGAGTCAGGGCGCTGGCGACGCAAGCTTCGCTCGATCTCTTGCGGCGCACCCTAGTAAAATGAACGTTCAGCGGCCGGAACCGATTTGCGGGAACTCCGCGCCGTTTGCTTCGCTGGCTCTGGCTGAAGCTGGGATATCGATCTTGGACACGGGAATCTTACGCGCGGGTTGGCTTGAAAAATCCCAGAAAGTATCCCCCATCACGGCATAGTTCTGAACTTCGAGAGTCTGTCCGCTGGTAAGAACAAGCGTGAGCGCCGGTGAAGGCGGGACGGAACTGGAGGATGTGCTCTCATCGCGCAGCGGAGAAGGCCGAGTCCCTTGCGCGAGTTGATTCTGCAACCCGTTTATTTGCGCGCTGAGCTGCTGAACCTGTTCGCTCAATCCGCCGCCCTCAGGAGGTGCGCCTCCTTGGGGATCGCTGGGATAGACAGAAGAGTTGTAGGAGTCGAAATCGTTGGAATACGGACCGTCGAGGAAAGGCAAATAGTACGGAGCACCGAAGTAAGCGTACGGAAGCCCGTAATTGAATCGCCCATACCGCGAACCTGACCGCCACGGTCCATAAGCATAACGGTTATACCCACCAAATGCTGGCCCGAATCCCGCATAATGGTTGCCGTAAACAGGTGCAGACCCGGGTATCGATGAACGGCCGATGCCGATCGTCGGAGGCATGTGTAACGGCGCGATCGGCGAGTGCCCGATTCCGGCTGAATTGGTTATACTGGCGTGTCCGTGTTGGGCCATAAGCAGCGCGCCCGAAACGGGAACCAGCATTGCCAGCCAGAGAACTCGAATTCCTGCAATCATCGCAGCCTTTACCTTCAGCTTACCGCCGTGTTTCCTACAATAGAGGTTCCGATGCGGATCGCGCTGGCGCAGATCAACAACACTGTAGGGGATCTGGACGGCAACGCTGCGAAAATCCTCGACTTCGCAAGACGAGCCGATCAGGCCGGCGCTGAAATCGTGGCGTTTCCCGAACTCGCTCTGACCGGTTATCCACCGCGTGATCTCGTAGAAAAACGTTCGTTTCTCGATCGGACCCAAGCAGCTCTCGACGAAATTACAAGCAAATCGGCAGACCTACGCATAGCCTTGGTCCTCGGTTATGTCGGCTGCGCAAAGGATGCACCTGTACGCGCCCAGAATTCAGCGGCGGTAATCGAAGGCGGTCGGGTTGTATTCCGCCAATGCAAGATGCTGCTGCCGAATTACGATGTCTTCGACGAGGTCCGCTATTTCCAGCCTGCCCTGGAGCAGGATATCTGCGTGATCCGGGGCACCAAAGTCGCGCTGGTTATCTGCGAAGATGCCTGGAATGATAAGCAGTATTGGGAGAGGCAACGCTATTCGCGGGATCCGCTCGAGGAACTGGCGCAAAAAGGCGCGGAGTTAATTCTTTCCATCAACGCTTCACCCTGGAACATCGGTAAACGAAGACTGCGGCAGAAGATTTTCCGGGCGCTCACGCAACGCTTCCGATTGCCTGCGGTATACGTTCACATGGTTGGCGGAAACGATCAGCTGGTGTTCGACGGCTCGAGTTTCGCGATAACGGCCGAAGGAAAGCTGGCGGCTCAGGCGAAATCTTTCGAAGAAGACCTGATTTGCTTCGATAGCGCAACTGGTACTGGGGACATCCATCCTACCGATTTCGATCCTGACCAAGCAGCCTACGACGCTCTCGTCCTAGGTACGCGGGACTACATCCGCAAGTGCGGATTCCGCAGCGCGCTGGTCGGCCTAAGCGGCGGTATCGATTCAGCTCTGGTTGCCGTCATTGCGGTCGATGCAATCGGTAAGGAGAATGTCACGGGCGTGGGCATGCCCGGCCCCTATTCGTCGGAACACAGCGTGGCAGACGCTTGCGCGCTCGCGCATAATCTCGGAATCCGCTTTGAAATAGAGCCGATCAAGGCGGGATACCATGCGATGCTCGACACGCTCGAACCACTGTTCAGAAGCCACAATCCCGATACCACGGAAGAGAA
>CAWIFY010000015.1:0-38399 GCA_963835255.1 Terriglobia bacterium
GTAGTAACAAATTTACCAGTCCGTGCAGGTGAAACGGTGGTTCCGGGCCTGCAAAACTCTTCGGCCTCCACTATCATGACCATCGCTGACATGTCCATCATCACCGCCGAAGTGCACGTAGACGAGACAGACATTGTCAGCGTAAAGATGGATCAGCCGGCGGAAGTCTCGATCGACGCGATCCCGAATAAAACGTTTAAAGGCCGCGTAATCGAAATCGGTGACACCGCTCTCTTACGCTCGAGCGGGGTGGCCGCTTCGCAGAGTCAGACCTCAGGTCAGGAAGCGAAAGACTTTAAGGTCGTCATAGCTCTGGATATTCCGGAGAATATGGTGCGTCCTGGCCTGTCCTGTACAGCAAAAATAACAACGGCTACTCGCGGGCATGCGCTCGCCATCCCGATTCAAGCCCTCACCGTACGCGAGAAAGGCCAGGTAGAGCAGCACAAGCCAGGCAAGCCGGCTCCCACGGATCCCGCTGCGCAAAAGGCCGCAAAAGAGGAGCTGCAGGGAGTTTTCGTGGTGAGCAACGGCAAAGCTTTGTTCCGTCCAGTGACTACAGGTGTCACCGGAGCGACCGATATCGAGGTTCTCAGCGGGCTTAAAGATGGGGATGAGATCATTACAGGCAGTTATCAAGTGATCCGTACGATTCGCAACGACGCAAAAATAAAGGTCGATAATAAGCAGCCGGCCCCCAGTCCGGTGGCAGCTTGACTTTGATGTGGGGCCAAGTTTAGAGAATGGCGACGCTCGAAACGACCCAGGATCTAAGCTCGAAGCAACGCGAGCAGCTCGGCGAAGAACTGAGGCGCGAAGGGATCGTCATACGGACCTACGATCTCTGGAAGACCTACATCATGGGCGACCAGGAGATCCATGCCGTATCGGGCGTGGATATCCTCATCAAGCGCGGTGAGTACGTCGCCATCATGGGTCCGTCCGGCTCGGGAAAGTCAACTTTGATGAACCTGATCGGCTGCCTGGACACGCCCACCAAGGGTCTTTACTACTTGAATGGCAAACTGGCCAGCGACATGGAAGACGACGAACTGGCGCGAATCCGAAACAAAGAGATCGGTTTCGTGTTCCAAACTTTCAACCTGCTGGCTCGTGCCTCGGCACTCCACAATGTCGAGTTGCCGCTGATCTACGCTGGCATGTCTTCTCAAGAGCGCTTGCAGCGTGCCAAAGAAGCGATGCGAGCCGTTGACCTGGAACAACGGATGTATCACAAGCCGAATGAGCTCTCGGGCGGACAGCGGCAGCGCGTGGCGATCGCACGAGCGCTGGTTAATGGTCCTTCGATTCTGTTGGCCGATGAGCCCACGGGCGCCCTGGACAGTAACACCGGCAACGAGATCATGGGCCTCTTCGAACGATTACACACCGATGGTAATACGATTGTCCTGGTGACCCACGAGCCTGACATCGCGCTCCATGCCCATCGTGTGATACACATCCGTGACGGCAAAGTGGAACGGGACGAGGCCACGCCTACTTCGAAAAGGGTTTCGTTTCGCTAATCTGAATTCTATTCCACTGAAATGTAGAATAATTGTTCCGATTCCTGCGCTGTTTCGAGCGGGAATGTTATCTTAGAAACCAGTTCAAGGCAAGCTCCTCAATCGAGAGAGTTCGGCTGAATACGCAAACAAACGCGATATTTCAGTTCTCGAACTCCTTGCCCTTTCTGCCGGCAGCTCTAGGGATTGCTTCATCGGCTCGCTGAAGTTGAGGATCATTGTGGGCGAGATATCATCCATCGAACAACCGATCAGAATCTTGATGGCAGAAGATAATGCGATCAATCAACGCGTAGGGAAACTTATTCTGCAGCGCGCTGGTTTCAGTATCGACCTGGTATCAGATGGCAGCGAAGCCCTTGCCGCCCACCGCGCACAGCCGTATGACGTCATTCTTATGGATTGCCAGATGCCCAGCATGGATGGGTTTGAAGCCAGCCGGCAGATCAGGCAATTGAATGGCAAGCAGCCAGTGATCATCGCCGTGACAGCCAACGCTTTGCTCGGAGAGCGCGAGCGCTGCTTAGAAGCCGGCATGAACGACTATCTCTCAAAGCCCTTCCAGGCCGAGCAGTTGGTTGCCGTGGTAAAGAAATGGACCGCTACGCGGCGTGCCGCCGATGGTAATCAGGCCGGAGCTTAAGGTCTCCAGAAAAGTAGCAACGCGAATAGCAGGACCCACATGAAGTCCAGATAGTGCCAGAATACGGCCACTCCGCTCGCCACAGCCCGAGTCTGCGACTGATACTTCGGGCCGCTGGCCGGATCTCTGGTCCGCACCAGAAGATACGCAAGGCCGGTCAGGCCCACGACGATATGCAGCCCGTGGAGCCCCGTAAACAGGAAAATGAACCAGGAATGCGGATTGCGAGCCAGAATTACACCAGCATGGAGAATCTGGAACCAGGCCTCAATCTGCCCTATTAAGAACAGAAATCCAAGCGCAGCGGTCAACGCGTTTAAGCGAAAGAAACCTCGCTGATCGTTTTGGCCCAGCCGTCTGCGCGCCGCTTCAAAGGTTGCGCTGCTCGTAAGCAATATAGCGGTCGTCGCCCATAGTATCCCCGGAACTCGAATATGACCCCAAAACTGCTGACTCTGCGAGCGGATGATAAAGACAGCGATCAGCGCGCCGAATGTCATCGTAACGGTAGCCAGTACGACAATTACCGTGAAAATCGATAACGAGTTCAAATCGCTCTGGCGCTTGGCAGGTTCAGTTGCGGATTGCACTTCACTTACTATCATGCCCCTTCCCGGTCAAGCATCCACCTCGTCTGCCCGGCTGCTGTAGAGTTAGAAATTATGTCCCGTTCAGTTCCCAGGCTCGTTGTGTTCTTTTTGCTCGCAGGTTTCCTACTTGCGCGCACCCCTGCTAAACAGGAAACTGATAGCCGTTTGGCGGGTGCGTTCCGGAATCCGGCCAATGCCGGTTGGATCTTTGTCCACCTCGAAGGAACTCCTGCTTCCCTTGGATATCAGCACGGCTACTTGCTCGCTCCTGAGATTGAAGACGCGAAGCGCGCGATCGAACTGAGCGTCACTCATGAGGTGAAGCACACCTGGGCGGAACTGCGGGACCTCACGGACAAATACTTCTGGCCCACTGTGCCCGATGAGTACCGGCAAGAGTTGCAAGGGATAGCTGAAGGGATTCAAGCGCACGGATCGAAGCTAGATGTCAAAGACCTGGTGGCGATGAATGCCTTCATGGAGTTTTCTTACTATTACGGCATCGCTGAGCGGCGGCAGGCAAAAGGTGTTCCTACGAGTGTCGGCGAGCATTGCAGTGCTTTCGTCGCCACCGGTGCTTACACCAAGGACGGCCGCATCGTCATCGGGCACAATAACTGGAGCGATTACCTGAGTGGCAGCCGCTGGAAGATCATCTTCGACATCGCGCCTTCAAACGGGCACCATTTGATCATGGATGGTATCCCTGGACTCATCCACAGCGGAGACGATTTCGGAATCAATGATGCGGGCATCATGATCACGGAAACTACCATCGGCAATTTTCATGGCTTCAATACCAAGGGCATCCCTGAGTTTGTGCGGGCGCGTAAAGCGATGCAGTATTCGGAATCGATCGATGATTTCGCTCGCATCATGGAGCAGGGAAATAATGGCGGCTACGCCAACACCTGGCTGGTGGGCGACCGGAAGAACAACGAGATCGGACGGCTGGAACTCGGCCTGAAGTACGTGACTCTCGAACGCACCAGCGATGGTTATTTCGTTGGCTCGAATTTTCCGATCAATCCGAAACTGATCGCGGAAGAGACGGATTTCCCCACGAATGATCCTAATACTCCCAATCTCGTGCGGCTGCGGCGGTGGGATCAGCTGATGGCCGAGAATAAGGGCCATATCGACGTGGCTGCCGGCGAAAAGTTCGAGACCGATCACTACGACATGATCACCAAAGAGTACGATCCGAATGAGCGTACTCTGTGCGGGCACATTGACAAATCCAGCCGCGGCATGAAAGGCTGGCAGAACCCGTACGGTCCCGCCGGCGCAGTGGAAGCAAAGGTCGCCGATAGTGCGATGGCTGAGAAGATGTCATTTGCGGCCGGTGCAGGTCACCCTTGCGGCGTCGCGTTCCATGCTAAAGAATTTCTCCAGGCCCACAAGGAATACGCCTGGCAAGCACCTGAACTGGAAGATCTGAAAGCGAATCCCTGGATTGTAGTCGCTACAGCCGCGCGCCCTTAGAGGCTATTTCACTCGTTCAATGGGTACGATGTAGAAGTCTGCCTCGCATCCATTTGCCTCATGCGCTCTCGCTTCGAGTTCGTGTTTCCCGGGACTGATTCTTGACACCTCTAGGACGGCGGTCCACCCTTTCTCCTTATTGGGCGATTGTGGATAAATCCTGTCAACGTCGGGGCGCAATAAGCTCGGCGAAGAGAACTGCATTGGAACGCGATCCACAAGAATCGATACTTGCTGCACCGGCGCTGATCCGATTACCCATCCACTTACTACCGTCGAACCGGCAAGCTGGGAATTCGGAGCCGGTTGGTCAATGGAACCTACTGGAAGAGCGCTGCATAAAGGAGCTTTCTTGATAAGTCGGAGTACCCAGCCAGGAGGGTATATTGGCATGTCAACGATGGTGCCCGGCGCTGCCGTCTCAAACTGCCTGGCATATTCCGGAAAACGGAAATCCGGGTAAGGCGGATAGCTCCAATCCCGCGAGATTCCGATGATCATACACGTCAATCCACAAAGGGCCGCGATGCGAACAATTCCGATATTGCCCTCCCGAACGCACCAAAGGAGCGCCCAGGCAAAGGCCAGCATGGGAAAGAACCAATAACGTATGCCTATCGCTTCTCTGAGAACCTGCCATTGCGGCACCGTCAAACTAACCATAGGACTGATCAGCGACACTGCAAAGATCAGAGCCGCAAACAAGATGAACAGTTTCAGCTCTAACGACGCCCTCATCACGCAATAAATCAGAATTGCTGTCGCGAGCAACGCTATGATTCCAAGAATAAATAAATTACTGTGGGCGGATAAGCTGTTTCGGCCGAGGAGCGCTCCAAGATAAACGCGGCCACTCAGGAGTTCCAGGAAGAGCTTCGGTGTAGCACCCAATCCGACCTTCGGACGAGTTGCCGCCCCAGTTTGCAGAATGGCGGATAGCTGAATGACCGCTGCTACGGCAAGCACGCCGGCGATCACTAGCGGGAAAAATTCACGCCGGAACCACCAGAAGATCAGTGTGACCGGAAGCAGCAGAATGCAGAACGGACCAGTGAACCCGCTCAGCAGAATGATCGTGAGATCGAATACCCGCCAGGTGAGCGTCTTCGGAGTGCGCGCCAAAACCAGCATGCAGGCAGCCAGGGCAAGGTGCCATTGACCTTCCTCTACGCTTGCGTTTAGTTCCAAAGTGTTTGGCAAGGCGATATAGGCAACGGCCATGAACGCGCGCACAGAAAGAGGAGCCCAATTGGAGCAGCGCCAAGAGAGCAGAAGGTTTACAGGTAAGACCTGAAACGATATGCCCGTCAAGTTCATGACCAACGGCGCATACCGAAAGGGCGCTAGTAGAGCCAGAGAGGCAGCAAGCCGCGGCAGCGTTTGAAAGTAGCCGTTCTGGGAATGGAATAGGGAAGTCAGCCAGCCGATTGTATAAGCGTTCGCGTACCAAACTGAGCCATCTTCCGCAAAAAATTGCGGATTGAAAAGCGCATCCGGCCTGCGCGACACTACGGCAGCCGCAGCGATGAAGAATACCAGCAACTGCAATCGCCATCCGACGCCTTCTTTATTCTCAGGCGGCACTGCACGGGAAGCATCAAAACGGAACGGAGCGGACTGCTCTCCGCTATACGCTCCCAGATTCGATGAAGCCATTCGAAAAGCAGGATAACAGAAGGCGGAATCTCGCAGGATGCGGAGAATCAGTTACCGGCCATGTGCCCTAATCGCAAACCTTCCGCGTACCTGAACATATAAATGCACAACCAGAGTGTTCCCCCAATCATCGTGCCGAGCGCGAGAATATCCGTCAGCACGAAGGGCGGCCTGACGATTGCATGCTGGGTCCAAATAACCGGAAGAATCATCATCAGCAAGAGGTCCGCGGTTCTTGTCAACAGTGCCCAGGTGCAAATGCGCCAGAAGGTCTGCGCCTCCGCGCCATATTTCTTCCAGATCACGACAGAGAAAATCAGCAAAGTTAAGAACCACGCGTGTAGGCCCTCTTTCAACATGCCAGAGCTGTCTATCCCCATGTAGGCGGTGAAAACCAGAATTGGGATTACCAGCATCAGAATCAGCCAGCTTCGTGCTCTGTTAAATCCTAAATAGATAAACCTCAGCATGCAGAAGAAATAGGCGAAGCCGACGGCAAACGGCAGCGCCGACCAAGGCTGTACAAAAAAGCGGACAATTGCCGGGGATGAGTTTTCAATGGCGTTCACGTTATCGTCAGCGACATGCACGAAAAACTGATCCAGAGGAACAAACGTAGTAAGTAGTGAATCCACACGATACTTAATCCAGTTGGCGGGAGTTGCTGCTGTACTTCCAGCAGCAGCGGCATAGTGGAGAAACTTCGATTGTGTGTAATTTGTTCCATTCGCTACCCGCCAGAAAACAGGCCAAACCATGAGCCCAACCAGCACCAGAAGCGATCTCCACAGCACCAGATACATTTCGCGCCTGGAGAATGCAAGCCGAGCTTTCTTGAATTTGGGTAGCAGGATGACTAGAAGCAAGACGGTGGGCGTGGATAACAAGGCCGAAGGGTGACACATATAACCGAGCCCAAGAGCGAGACCGGCAAAAAAGAAGCGCGATTGCAGCACCAAATAGCCGGCAAACAAAACAAAAGCAGCAGCCTCCAGCTTTGGCCACGTGTAGTATGTTTCATGAACAATGAAGGGCGCAGTCGCTGTGAGCAATACCGCGAATAACGACCAGTCTGCCGGGACGAACAGAGAAGCCAATCCAAACACAAAAAACAGTAAAGAGGCAGCGAATACCACCATTGAGAGCCGGTACGCCATAAAGCCTTGCGGGTCGAAAACTGTCCAAGCCTCTTCGGGTTTGTTATTCGGCACATGAGCTGGACCCGCCAAAACGAGTGGTGCAGCGGCCAAGGCCACGAGTTGACCCCGATCCGAAAACGTCCAGGTGGCGTATAGCTCTCCGGCGAATGGGCTCGCAGTGCTTTGTCTCAATCCAACAAGCTGCACGACATAGTACGCGAGCCTGCTATCGCTGCGACCTCCAATTTCCAGTGTTCGAGAGATTTCGTCGTGATAAAGCTCGCCCACCGGTCCTAAAGAGTAAATCGATTTTGCGGCACAAACAGCAGTAAGGACGAGCACGATCAAAAGCACGCGCTGTTCAATGCTGGTGACGGCAGCGGAAAGCCGAAAACGCGAGAATCGCCAGACCGAGAAGACGAAGAAGATCAGCAGCACGATCCGGCAAATCACAGCAGGTTTAATATGCCGTGGCCCGAACCAAGCAAGCACGCCTAGCAGGGCCAACCCAAGCAATCCCGGGACGGCAACCCAAATGATCGAGAACAGGAAGCCACGCCACTCCTGGATTCGCTGCCTGAGCATAAACCCAGGCGCGAGCAGCGCTACAAATCCCGCCGCTACTGAAAGAAGGCAGAAACATAGTTGTTTCACGATTAAGAGACCGGACCGTCCATACGGCTGCTCATCTTTAAAGGGCAGCGAAAAACCTAACCAGCCCTCCGGGCCCTTATTCGCGTCCTTCGCTATGATCCGGAACGATTTCGCATTTTTTAACTGCCGGAGCGAAATACGCTTCAGAAGCCACTTGCTCCCGGTATCTTCAAAGGGCGCAACCTGAAGCATGATAGTTCCGGAATCTGCTGTCTCTACTTCGATCAAAAGGCGGTTACCCGGCCGGTTCGGGTAACCGCTGACGAACATATAAAAGTCAGGAACAGCCTTGTAAGTCGTGGTCTGCGCCGAACCCATTGAATCACCATGGTCCAGAAAGGAACCATACATCTCGAGCGAGCCCTTTATGTAGCTTGGCCGAGCCAGGTTCGAGACCGCGTCAGGAGCAAATGCCGCGCCCGAGAGTTTAGGTTGACTCGGATCCAAAGGAGTGAGTTCCCGAACCAGCAGTATCTTAGGAACGGCCGGTGAAACGAAGCCAGTTATGACGTACAGGATAGATGCCACACAAAACGCAATCGCAATTCGATCGATGAGCACGAATCCGGCGGCGGACTGGCGTCTGAGTAAATTCTCGGCGGCATACGAATGTGGGCTCCCCATGGCTCTCGGTCAAGCATAAACCCAAGGCGCTGATGCAGCCGGCTTCACCGTTATTTCCTAAAAGATCAAACCTGCTGGCAAGATTCGCCACCTCTGAGGCCTCCTAGGAGAGGATGGTCAGGCGAGAATTGATCCCTCGCGGCTCCACTCTTTACTCAGCAGCTTTGCGCCAAGCAGCCCCGCCCCAGGCCCTCACCTGCGAGAATTGAGGGAAGATTCGGCCGGTTCGGCCCGGTGATTTTACATAAACGTGACGATTACACAAGCCCTCGAAATTCTGCGTAGCGCGCGAGCGATTCCCGACAAATTCGAGCTACTGCTTGCGTGCAGTTTTAGCCCCGTCCATTTGAGAACCCTGCTCTCCGCCCACTTGCAAAAGCGCATGTCTGAGCGGCGTGTCGTCGTAGAGGAGGGCACTTTTGGAGACCTGGCCGGCACCATTGAACGGTGTGGTTCTCCGGGTCTTGCGGTTGTTATCGAATGGCAGGATCTCGATCCGCGCCTGCAGTACCGTGAAGGTGGCGGTTGGGGACGCTCACTGCAGGCAGATCTCCTCGCTACAGCCCGCGCGATGCTGGGCAAGATCGAGCGCGCAATCACCCGACTACCGGAACACATCGATGTTGCCGTCAGTTTTCCCACACTGCCGCTCGCACCGGTTTTCAGCCCCCCCACTTGGCAAGCTGGAACGTTAGAAATCCTGCTGCGGCGGGAGCTGGCCGATTTCGCAACCCGCATCTCCCATCGTCAACACCTACGCATCGTGAGCGACGCGTGGCTTGCTGAGAACTCACCGGCAGCCACGCGCTTCGATCTCAAGTCTGACTTGTTGATCGGTTTCCCTTACACGATTCCTCATGCCGATCGGCTCGCTCACGCTTTGGCGCTGGCTCTCGCCCCAAGTCAGCCCCTCAAGGGCGTCATTACCGATCTCGACAACACCCTCTGGAGCGGTCTGGTAGGAGAAGTTGGACCCGAATCGGTGCGTTGGGATCCGGCGAGCCGCTATTATTTGCATGGCCTTTATCAAAAGCTGCTCGCCGCGCTTGCCGACGAAGGAATCCTGGTGGGAATTGCCAGCAAAAACGATCCGAAAACCGTTTCAGAAGCTTTTAAACGAGAAGATCTGCTGGTTCGGCCGGAACAAATCTTTCCCGTCGAAGTGCATTGGGCGCCGAAATCTGAGTCGGTCTCCCGCATTCTGAAGAGGTGGAACATCTCGGCTGAAAGTGTCGCCTTTGTAGACGACACGCCGCTCGAATTAGCGGAGGTCGCGGCCGCCCATCCCGGTCTCACCTGCTTGCAGTTTCCTGTTGGCGATTACAACGGAGTCTGGCAGCTCATCAGGCAATTGCGCGACATCTGCGGCAAAAGCCGGCTGAGTGAAGAAGATGCGTTCAGGCTGCGGAGCATTCGCCAGAGCACAGAATTCCAGGAGCGAGCAGGGGCGGCTGGCATAGGAGATGAATTCCTCAGCAGCGTGAAGGCAGCCGTGATTTTCGATTTCGATTCAACTCCATCGAATCCAAGAACTCTGGAGTTGGTCAACAAGACTAACCAGTTCAACCTGAACGGTGTCCGCCTTACCCAAGCAGAATGGCAAAAGAAGATGGATCAGCCCGGCGCATTTCTAGCAACCGTAAAATATGAAGACAAGTTTGGCGCGCTCGGCACCATCGCTGTTGTGCAGGGCCATCAAACCGGAGCGAAGCTGGTCATCTCCACCTGGGTGATGAGCTGCCGTGCTTTTAGCAGACGCATTGAACATCAGACTCTGAAAAAACTCTTCGAGAGATTCAGGGTTTCCTCTGTTACCGCCGAATTTGCTCCAACTGCGAAAAACGGACCTTTGCAGGAGTTTTTCGGCGCGATCTTAGGGCGCACGCCAGAAGGTCCGTTCGAGTTCACCCAGCAGGAGTTTGAGAGATCCTGTCCCGCGCTTTACCATCGAGTTGAAGAGACAATGGGAGTAACCCTGAATGGATGAGACAAAAAACCGCTTAATCAAATGTTTCGAAACGGTCTTCCCGGAGATGTCAGTCGCGGAAATTACTGGTGCTGCCCAGAGTTCCGTTGCGGCTTGGGATTCTATTGCCGCCATCACGCTGCTTAACGTCATCGAGGATGAATTCGGGATAACGATGGATCTCGAATTGGCTGGAGAATTAGATTCGTTCCCGAAGATTCACGAGTATTTGAAGACAACTGCGGTCAATGTCTGATTTGCCGGATTCGGCAGCGTTGGGTTTCACCATGCGCCTGCATCATGTCGGTTTTGTAGTTTCCGATATCGAAACCTCAGTGCCTGGATTCATTCATTCGCTCGGCATGAGCTGGGATGGAGCAATCTACCAGGATCCAAAACAGAAGGTTAAGGTGACTTTCCTCGCCACTGGGCCGGTTTGTGCCCAAATCGAGTTAGTAGAGCCAGTGGGCGGCGATTCGCCTGTGGCGAAGTTTCTTGCGCGCGGAGGTGGGCAGCATCATCTCTGTTATGAGGTGGACGATATCGAGCATGCGCTGGCAGTGTTCAAATCGAGGAAGGCTATCATTGCGCAACGTCCATGCGCTGCAATTGCCTTCGAGGGCCGGCGCATTGCTTGGTTCGTAACACCAGAAAGGCTAGTTATCGAGTTGTTGGAGCGGCATCTTGGTTGAGAAGCTGATTCTGAAGATTAAACGGGGCGAAACCCCCTTCTTCCGCTTCCTGCGCACGATTGTGAAGGGCGCGATTGTGAGCACGCTTCCGCTCCCGAAATTTCTTCATCCCCTGCTTCGCCTGGCCTTCAATCTTCAGAGTGTGATCGCCGACTTGTTCCGGGGAGCCCTAAGCTACTTCTATCGAGAACCTCTTTTTCGTGGCCGTTGTGAGTCGGTCGGGAGACGCTTTCGCCTGACCCGCCTCCCTTTCGTGATCAGCCACGCCAAAGTCTATATCGGTGACGATGTAAATTTTTTCGGCAAAGTTGATATCCTCAGCGGCCGTATCTTCGACGAGCCGCGTCTCGTTATCGGCAATCGGGTTGATATCGGCCACAACGTAACCTTTTTGGTGAATAAAGAGATCGTGATTGAGGACGACGTGAACGTCGCAACCGGTGTGCGCTTCATGGATTCCGACGCGCATCCGAGAGACGCCGCCGACCGAATCGCGGACCTGCCGCCTAAACCGGAAGAGATTAAGCCCGTTCGTATCTGCCGCAATGCGTGGATCGGTCAGAACGCATTTATTCTGAAAGGCGTCACTGTCGGGGAAGGTGCGGTAGTAGGAGTCAACAGTGTCGTGCTGACTGACGTGCCAGCTTACTCGGTCGCAATGGGCAATCCCGCGCGGGTAGTAGTGAAAAATCTAGCGCGTCCTGGAGAACCGGCGCCCGCTAGCAACACGGAAGCTCCGGCGGGCGTCACGTAACCGTTTGATAATAGGTATCGGGTTACATGTAATGGCCGCTGTTCCTGAACCGCTGTTGACGACTGTCGATCAGTACCGGCAATTGCCCTGCCGTGAAGATGTTTTGCAAGAATTACGCTGGGGACAGGTCTTCGATTTGACTCGGCCCAAAATGAAACATGCCAAGCTTCAGTCACGGCTGGTGCGGCTCTTGCGGCCGAAGATTGAGTACTTAGGCGTAGTTGAATCCGAAGTCGCTTTTCGCGCTCTCCCGGAGTATGACTTGAGAGGCGCCGATGTAGCGTTCGTTTCCCGGCAGAGGTGGGACGAGACTCCCGACGATGATAATCTCCGGGGATCGCCCGAGATCGTGATTGAAATTCTTTCGCCATCCAACACGAGATCGGAGATGCGAGAGAAATCCGCGCTTTACTTATCAACCGGAGCGCTGCAGTTCTGGATTGTAGACGCTAAGAACCGGGCCATTACAGTGATGCGGCAAGACGGCTCTAGCGTGGTCTATATGAGCGGCGAAAGCATCCCGCTCACCGCGTTCGGAAGCGACTCGATCGCAATTGATCGGATCTTCGGCTAGGCTTGTTGCTTTCCAAATTCCGCTGCATCCAGCCGCGCCTGCGCTCGTTGTATCGCTCGAAGTGCAGGCTCCGAATCGGCGGCCTCATGTGCCTTCTTCAACGCTTCGTTCGCTTGTTCGAGCTCCCGGCGTGCGGCGTTCGCATCAATGTCCTGCGCGTACTCGGCGCTATCGGCCAGCACGCGAAGATTATTATCGAACACCTCGACGAATCCGCCGTCCACCATCAACACCTGCTTACCTTTGCTCCCGCCGTTATAACTCAGCACTCCGGCGCCTAAGGCGCTCAGCAGCGGAGCGTGCCCGGGCAAGACACCCATATAGCCTTCTTTGCCGGGCAGTTCTGCTTCGGTGACTTGTTCGTCGACAAACAGGCGCTCAGGCGTGGCAACCTTAAGCTGGAACGTGTCGGCCATGCTGGGCTGCGACCTACTCGCCCTTCATCTTGTCAGCGGCTTCGACCACGTCTTCGATCGTGCCCTGCATGTAGAAGGCCTGCTCCGGTAGCGCGTCATGCTTGCCGTCGACGATCTCTTTGAAACTGCGGATCGTGTCTTCCAGCTTCACGTACTTGCCAGGCCTGCCGGTGAACTGTTCGGCCACATGGAACGGCTGCGAAAGGAAGCGCTGGATACGGCGCGCGCGCGCCACCGTAAGTTTGTCTTCATCGCTCAGCTCGTCGATGCCGAGAATCGAAATGATGTCTTGCAGATCCTTGTAGCGCTGTAAGGTCTGCTTGACTCGTTGCGCAACATCGTAATGTTCTTCACCCAAAATGTTCGGATCGAGAATGCGGGAGGTCGAAGCCAGTGGATCTACCGCCGGATAAATGCCCAGTTCCGAAATGGCTCGCGACAGGTTGGTCGTGGCGTCGAGGTGAGCGAAGGTAGTTGCCGGTGCCGGATCCGTGTAGTCGTCGGCCGGCACGTAAATAGCTTGCACAGAAGTAATCGAGCCCCGCTTGGTGGAAGTGATGCGCTCCTGTAGATCGCCCATCTCGGTCGCGAGATTCGGCTGATATCCGACAGCGGACGGCATGCGTCCCAGCAGCGCCGAAACTTCCGAACCGGCCTGCGTAAATCGGAAGATATTGTCGATGAAGAGCAGTACATCCTGGCCCTCCTCATCGCGAAAGTACTCAGCCACAGTTACTCCTGTGAGGCCGACTCTCAGACGCGCCCCGGGCGGCTCGGTCATTTGCCCGTAGACCAGCGCCACCTTCGATTTGCGCCAGTCGTGCGGGTCCACAATACCCGCCTCCTGCATCTCGAGCCACAGATCGTTTCCTTCGCGCGTACGCTCGCCGACGCCGGCGAACACCGAAACGCCGCCATGTTTCATGGCAATGTTGTTGATCAGTTCCTGAATAATGACCGTCTTCCCTACGCCCGCGCCCCCAAACAGCCCGATCTTTCCGCCGCGCAGATAGGGCTCGAGAAGATCGATGACCTTAATCCCGGTCTCGAACATCTCGAGTCCCGTATTCTGTTCTTCAAACGTAGGCGCCATGCGGTGAATGGGCGCTCTTTGATCGGTTTCGATCGGTCCCATGTTGTCGACCGGCTGTCCCAATACATTCAGCACCCGGCCGAGCGTTTGCTTGCCTACCGGAATTGTGATCGGACCTCCGGTGTCGATCGCCTTCATGCCGCGGACCAGCCCGTCGGTCGGTTCCATCGCAATCGTGCGAACGCGTCCTCCGCCGATATGCTGCGCTACTTCCGCTGTAATGTCGATTTTCATCGGTACATCGAAACCCTCGCTCGTGACCTGCACGGCATTGAAGAGCTTCGGCATGTGTCCTTCGGGGAACTGAATTTCGATCGTGGGCCCCGCCACTTGTATGACGTGCCCCTCCGCTACACCTGGTGTTGCAATAACATGTGTTGCCATAAGATCTCCTGGAAACTCGCGCGGCAGGCGTTCCCGCCCGCACGGCTACAATCCTTACGCAAGCGCCGCGGCGCCGCTGACAATCTCGATAATCTCGCGCGTGATGCTGGCTTGGCGCACTCGGTTCAGATTGAGCGTCAGATCCTGGATCACATCCCCTGCGTTCCGGCTCGCGGCATCCATCGCCGTCATGCGGGCAGCGTGGTACGCTGACACCGATTCGAGCATCGCGCGATAGATTTCCATCTCGACATAGCGCGGCAGCAGCGCTTTCAGCAGTTCCTGCGGCGGCTGCTCGTAAATGTAATCTATCGCCTCTTCTTGTTTGCCTTCGTGCTTCTCTTCGGGCAGTTCTACCGGCAATATTTTCCGCAGCACCAAATTCGGCGCCATCGCGCTTTTGTATTCGTTGACCGCAAGATAAACCGCGTCTACCTCGCCCTTGCTGTAAATGTCGATCATCTTGTCGGCAATCTCGCGAGCCCGCTCATAATTCGGCTTTTCTACGATCCCGATGTGCTCGCCTGAAAGCTTGTAATTCCGCCGCCGAAAATGGTCGCGCCCCTTGCGGCCAATTGCTTCGATCTCCAGCTCGGCGCCCCCATGTTCATCGATAAAGCGCTGCGCCATACGGAACAGGTTTGCGTTGAAGGCTCCGGCCAGACCCGTATCGCTGCTCACCAGGATCAGCTCGAGCCGTTTTTCCTCTCGCACCTGCAGCAAAGGAAAATCGGTGACCTCTTCCAGACTTGCTGCCGCGCGCGCCACATTCGTTAATACCCGGCCCATCATCTCCGCGTACGGACGCGAGCCTAGCGCATGTTCCTGGGCTCGCCGCAGCTTAGCAGCCGAGACCATCTTCATGGCCTTGGTGATCTGCTGCATGTTCTTGACGCTGCGAATGCGGCGCCGGAGGTCGATTAAGCTCGGCATTGCCTAAACCTGCGCCGGAACTTTCTGCTCCTCGTCCGCTGCTCTTGCCTCGTGGCCGTTACTGGCTGCCTTGTCACTCGGACGGCCCTCGCGTTCTCCCGGTTCAGATTTGGCGGCTTTCGCCTTTCGGCCTTTTCGTCTTTCGACGATCTGAAACGATGCTCCTTAAATTCCTTCAGGGCATCCTTGAGCTGCTTTTTAATCTCATCAGTAAGTTCTTTTTTCTCGCGAATTGCCTGCAGCACTTCAGGCTTGCTGTTATCCAGAAATTGATAGAGTTCAGCTTCAAAACGCCGCACATCCTCCACCGCGACGTCGTCCAGGTAACCATTTCCTCCGGCGAAGAGAATCGCCACCTGCTTTTCCACCGGAATCGGCGAATACTGCCCTTGCTTCAACACCTCCACCCACCGCTTGCCGCGATTGAGCTGATCCTGCGACGCTTTGTCGAGATCGGATCCGAACTGCGCGAACGCTTCCAGGTTGCGATACTGCGCGAGCTCGAGCCGCAAACTGCCGGCCACAGAACGCATCGCCTTGATCTGCGCGCTGCCGCCGACGCGGCTTACCGACAACCCCACGTTGATGGCAGGACGCACGTTCGAGTTGAATAAGTCCGTTTCGAGGTAAATCTGGCCGTCGGTGATCGAAATGACGTTGGTCGGGATGTACGCCGAAACGTCGCCAGCCTGTGTTTCGATGAAGGGAAGGGCAGTCAACGAACCCCCGCCTTTCTCATCATTCAGTTTGGCGGCCCGTTCGAGCAACCGGCTGTGCAGATAGAAAACGTCGCCCGGAAACGCCTCGCGCCCTGGCGGCCGACGTAGCAGCAGCGAAATTTCGCGATACGCCGCGGCATGTTTCGACAAGTCGTCGTAAACGCAAAGCGCATGGCGTTTCGAATCGCGAAAATATTCGCCGATCGAGCAGCCCGCATACGGGGCAATGTACTGCATCGGCGCAGGATCGGAAGCCGTGGCGGCTACTACGACGCTGTACGGCATTGCGCCGTGCTCTTCCAAAATCCGGACCACCTGTGCCACAGTCGAGCGCTTCTGCCCGATCGCGACATAGATGCAGATCATGTCCTGACCTTTTTGATTGATGATCGTGTCCAGCGCAACCGTGGTCTTGCCCGTTTGCCGGTCGCCAATGATCAGCTCGCGCTGACCGCGCCCGATCGGCACCATCGCATCGATCGCTTTGATTCCCGTTTGTAGCGGCTGCTTGACCGATTGCCGGTCAACCACGCCCGGAGCCAATCGCTCGAGCGGGTTGAATTCCGTGGTGGAGATCGCGCCTTTTCCGTCAATCGGCTGGCCCAGCGCATTTACCACGCGCCCAACCATTGCTTCTCCTACTGGAATCGACATGATGCGGCCAGTCCGGCGCACCTGATCGCCTTCCTTGATGTTGCTGTAATCACCGAGAAGAACCGTGCCCACCTGGTCTTCTTCGAGATTGAGCGCGATGCCAACCGTCTCCGGGCCGAACTCGACGAGCTCACCCGCCATAACGTTTTCCAAGCCAAAAACACGTGCGATGCCATCGCCTACGCTGATCACGGAGCCCGTTTCCGATATGTTCGCGACCGCGTCGAAATTCTGAATTTCCGACGAGAGTATGCGCGAAATTTCATCTGCTCTGATTTGAGCCATACTTATTCAATCCTTCTAAAGGTGCGAAACCAGCCGCGAGCGCATGCTTTCCAATTGGCCGCGCACAGTGGCGTCGTACTCTTTGGCAGCAACATGAGCCCGGATACCGCCGATCAGTGAGGGATCCACCCCATAATGCGCCCGGATAAATTTCCCTAATTTCGTACCCAGTGCCCGCTCAACACCCTGCCGCTCTTCTGCGCTTAACTCGTGGGCTGAGGTGATCTCGGCCGGAACCCAGCCGGTTCGCTCATCGACAATCAGCTCGAAGCTCTGCTGCATGGCTGGCAGCTCGCGCGTCCTCCGGTGAGAGACAATCACGAGCAAGAAATTCTTGATCAACCGGTGGAGACCTAACTCGTCGGCCAATTTTCCGATCACGGCCTGCTTGCGAGTCTTATTTACCGCCGGTGATAACATGGCAAGCGTCAGATCCTGCGACTCCCTCAGGAGAGCGACAGCCGCTTTCAATTGCTCGCTCGCTGCTTCCGGCGAAAGACCGGAGCCGGGCGCAAACACTGCGTTGGCCAAAGCTTCGGCGTAGTGATTTGAAAGCGCGTCCGTCATCTAATTCTTCCCGCGCTCGACCAGGCGAATGAAGTCGCCCACCAGATTGCCAGGCTCGCCCTGCGAGAAGCGATCCTGCAGACGCCGCTCTGCCAGGCCGAGCGCAATCTGAGCCGTGTGCAACTGAACCCTATCGGAGGCTTCCTTTCGCAGCGCCTCGATTTCATTTGCCGCATTTCCGTGAATATGTTCCAATTCAACGGCAGTCTGGTGCCGGACACGGTTATGCTCGCGTTCCATCTCGAGCCTGGCCTGCTCGCGAATCTTGTTCACCTCGGCGGCCAGATTCGCCATCTTCTTGTCTATGTCCGAATACCGGAAATCGGCTTCGATTTTGAGCCCCGTCGCGTCCTTGATCGCCTTCTGAATATCGGCCGAGCGGGCGTTGAAGAATCTCGGGCCTTGCTTGGCTAGAAACCAGGCCAACAGCGCCACGAAGATTGCGGTGTTGATCACCTTCCATGGGCCAATGCGATCCAGTTCGGCCGTCTCCTGCGCTTGCGATTCCTGCGCCAGCGCATGAACGTTCGCGGCTAGCAAAAATAAGCCGGCGTAAAGTGCAAAATACGCAAACCTGCGGCGATGGAGCAGAGAGAACGTCACGCTGCTCTCCGCGCAAGAAGCGAGTTCACGATGTCCTCGCTGAGACCCTCTAACTTGCTGTCCAGCTCCGCTTGCGCCCGCTCAGCTTCCGCGGCAATCTGCTTTTTAGCCTCTGCGATTTGCTGATCCACCTGTTCGCGCGCTTGCGCGATCGCCTCGGCCTGTTCATCCGACCATTGGCGCCGCAGCTTATCGTGCTCCTCATAAATTTCGCCGCGAGCCAGCTGCAGCGCATGCTCGAATTCGGATTGCTTCTTATCCGCCGCTTCAAAGGCCCGTTGCGCGAGTTCCCGGACACCTTCGGTCGACTTTCTGCGCTCCTCGAATATCGCCGCCATCGGCTTGAAGTAGACGCGCTTCAAGTACCAAGTGAGGAAAAGAAAGAAAATGATGGTCGGAACTGCTTCAAGCAGCAGGTCAGCGAGGGCCTTGAGCGTTGCTTCCATCGAGAGCTGAGTTTAGGGAAAGAATGACCGGAACGCGTGCTCTTCAGGCACACACTTCGGATGACAGGGGACGTCCCTAAAGATTTACGCTAACATAAGTGCCTTTTTATGGTCAATTTGGTCGTCTATCTGCTGAAGGAATTGAGTCGCGCGGAGAGCTGCATTTCCGTGTAGACTAAGACGAGGTAAACCATTTGACCCTATTTCTTTCCTATCCCCTGGCGCGGGTGAGCGCTGCACGCTAGTTCCGGCATGTATCCACCAAGAAACTTCCCGCCTCGCCGGCCTAGAATCCGAGAAAACGTAAACGAAGCGATCCGAGCTAAAGAAGTACGCGCAGTATTTCCTGACGGCTCTGTCGAGATCATGCCTACTCCCGCCGCGGTGCGCAAAGCGCAGGACATGGGTCTGGACCTTATCCTGATTGCCCCTACTGCCGAGCCGCCCGTCGCCAAGGCGATGGACTATGGCCAATGGCAGTATGAGCAGAAAAAGAAGCAGCACGAGACCAAAAAGAAGCAGCACGTGATTCAAGTGAAGGAACTTAAGTTCCGCCCGAACACGGACGATCACGACTACGATTTCAAAAAGAATCACGCTATACGCTTTTTGAAGGACGGCAACCGTGTGAAAGCCGTCGTGCAGTTCCGTGGGCGAGAGATCGCGCACGTGGACTTAGGTAAGAAGCTGCTTTTGAAGTTTGCGGAGGATCTCACCGGAGTAGGTTCTATCGAAGGCCAACCCCGCCTCGAAGGCCGCAACGCTCACCTGATTATCAGCCCGGTTAAAGCAAATCCTCCTGCTCCGAAAAAGAAGCCGGAGCCAAATGCTCCAAGTCCCGCCTGACGGGCCCCAGCTGGGCCATCTATTTGCCGGGGCGGCTCTGCGTCCGGAACTCGTACTGCTGAATTTGTAAAGCGAGCTGCCCCTTGTTGTGCCGCGTGACGCGTCCGCGGGCGACCAGGTTCAACAGGCAGCGATCGTTCAGCTGGGCCGGCCAACTGATGGATAGCTCCAGCCGGGTTCCGACCGGCAGATCGTGGTCGGACGTAAAGAGTACGCCCGAACTGCTAATATTTAGCGTCTTGCCGTTGCCCGCCAGCGTTTCCGTTCGCTGATTCAGGGTCTTGTAGCGCAAGTCCCGTTCGATCGGGAAACGGCTTGATCTGCGCCGTTCCGTATTCAGGGCTTCAGCTGACTCTCGCTTGCTTATTAAAAGGGTACTTTCGGACACAGATAAAGACTCCGATCTTTAAGATTACACTGAATTTACTCACTGCGGTATTGCTCCTCGGGTTCCGGACTGGTATCCCGCTGTCTCCGGAGCCAGTCTAATTTCTCCCGAACTCGCCGCTCGAAACCTCGATTAGTCGGCTCGTAGAAAACCGTCCCAGTTAAACCAGCCGGCAGGCATTGCATGCTCGTGACCGCATTCTCTTCTTTGTGAGCATGTTGATAGCCTTTCGAATAGCCCATTTCTTTCATCAGACGCGTCGGGGCATTGCGCAAGTGAAGCGGCACGGGTTCGGCAACTGTAGAATCAATGGTCGAATTCACTTTGTTCAGGGCCCGGTAAGCAGCATCCGACTTTGCCGCCAATGATAAATAGATAGTAAGTTGGGCGAGCGCTAAATCTCCCTCGGGCATCCCTAGAAAGTGGACGGTCTGCATGCACGCAATCGCCTGTTCCACCGCCTTCGGATCTGCCATTCCTATGTCTTCAATCGCCATTCGAACCAGTCGCCTTACCAGATAAAGCCGGTCTTCTCCCGCCTTCATCATTCTTCCAAGCCAATACAATGCTGCATCTGGATCGCTCGAGCGAACAGACTTATGCAATGCCGAGATGAGGTTATAGTGTTCCTCGCCCGACTTGTCGTACAGCAGAATCTTGCGCTGCAGGGCGTCGGCCACGGCTTGGCGCCCAATTTGCCCGTCCTCCGCCAGTTCGGCGGCAATTTCGAGCGTATTCAGCGCCGAGCGGGCATCCCCGTCCGACCCCACAGCTATCTCATCGAGCAAATCGGCCGAAATCTTTAGTCCAAGATGACTTAATCCACGCCCTGGAGTCTCGATCGCTCGCCGCAGAAGCATGGCGATCTCTGCAGTTTCCAGCGCGCGCAGCGTATAAACCTTAGTGCGCGACAACAGCGCCGAAATGACTTCAAAGGACGGGTTTTCGGTAGTCGCCCCGATCAACACGACATCGCCACGCTCCACATAGGGCAGGAACGCATCCTGCTGGGCCTTATTGAACCGATGGATCTCATCGATAAACAGCACCGTTTTGCGTCCAGCTCGCCGGGACCTTTCGGCGTCCGCCATCACGGCCTTGATCTCTTTGATGCCGCTGAGCACTGCGCTGAAAGGGATGAAATCAGCACGGCTCCGCTGCGCTATCAGCGCCGCTAAAGTAGTTTTGCCCGAACCGGGCGGTCCCCACAAAATCAGGGAAGTAAGGTGTCCGCTCTCGATTTGCACCCGCAGCGGCTTACCCGGCCCCAACATGTGCTCCTGGCCTACATATTCATCGAGTGTCCTGGGACGCATGCGGTCCGCCAGCGGACGTCCGGCGAGGTCTGCTGTATTCCCCGGCGGACTGGTATCGAACAGGCTCATATAGAGTTCCGCTGGCGTGCCGCCTCGAATAGCGCGATCGAACAAGCAACGCCTGCGTTCAGCGACTCGACCGTGACGGTGGGGATCCTAACCATCTCGCCCAATGTGAGCAACTCCTCAGAGAGCCCTGCGCCTTCGTTGCCAATCAGCAAAGCGCAATTTCCGCGGAGGTCGCAGCTCGTGAGCGATCTCTTGCTTTCACCTGCCAGCGCGTAAACCGGCAAGCCGGCACATTCCACGAGTTCGACCACCTTTGAACGTGTGACAGCTTCCAGGTACGGGATCCGGAATAGAGACCCGGCTGCCGCTCGAAGAACCTTTCCATTTGACACGCGCGCACACCCTTGAGTAAGTATGATCCCCGTTGCCCCAAAGGCTTCGGCGGACCGGGCGATTGTGCCCGCATTCCCAGGATCTTGAATCGCGTCCAGGATGACCGTCAGCGCCCTACCAGCTATCAATTCTTCAAAGCTCCATTCCCTCCGTCTGAGCAAAGCGAGGATGCCCTGGGTGGACTCCGTCGTGGCGAGGGATTCGAAAGCCCGTGCGGCCAGCTCAATCATGGGAGCCGGGGTCCTGGCGATCAGATCGGAAAAGCGAATCGGTGCTTCCGCTGTGCAGAAGATCTCTTCCACTTTCCAGGAACTCCGCAGAACTTCTTTGAGAAGATGCGGCCCTTCCGCCACAATCAATCCGTCTGGCGTAGGGCGCCCGGAAAGTGCTGCCCGGCGAATCTCCTGCAGGCGAGGATTGTGAGTGCTAGTTATTCGCAAAACGGTTCAATATGACTGAAGGCATAGACTGGAAACTTCATAAACTCGAAGTGCGCATTGCAGGCGCCGAGAAGTACCGTGCGAGTTCAACATCACAGGCGAACGCTCAAAACAGCAGTATGAGGCGCGCCCTCGCAGCAGCCTCACTTATACTGCTGATTCTGTCTCTAGGCTACCTTCTGTACGTCGCAAAGCAAATCGAGAAGCAGTCGACCACAGATGAGGCGCGCCCGGCAGACGTCATCGTTGTCATGGGTGCGGCTGAATATCACGGCCGGCCATCGCAAGTGCTCCAAGCCCGCCTGAATCACGCTTTGCTGTTATATTTCAAAGGCTTGGCCCCCTATATCCTGACAACGGGCGGCTCGGGAGGAGACCCCGAATTTACCGAGGGCGAAGTAGGGCGAGCATACCTCGCGCAACACGGCGTGCGCTCGGAGGCGATTATCACGGAGAACGAAGGCGCAACCACCGCGCAGAGCCTCGATTCTGCCGCCGAAACCATGCACCGCATGAACCTGCATTCCTGCGTCGTCGTGAGTGACGGGTATCACATCTTTCGAGTCAAGCGGCTGCTCGAAGCGCAAGGTCTCAAGGTATACGGTTCACCCAGGCCCTCCGCGGGCTCACTCACCCGCACCCAATTGAGCTGGCTCTACCTGAAACAGGCTGCCGGCTTCGTATTGTGGCAGCTTGGAATCAATGTCTAGCAAGCTTAGATCTGTTAACCTCCGCGAAATCGGCACCTTTCTTCTCCGGACCTAAACCAGCCACTACGACGGTTAACGCGAAAACCGTAGCGGCCGTGGCGGCCATCGCGTTGGCGTAGCCCACGCGTCCGGCAAAGATCACCTCAAATGTATTTACCGGGCCTGCAAGCAATGCTCCGCATTGGTAGGCGAAGCCGGGCAGAAAGCCCCGTATCTGGTTGGGCGAGAGCTCGCTCAGATGCGCCGGAATCACACCCCATGCCCCTTGCACGCAGAACTGAATCAGGAAAGCGCCCGCAATGAGCCAGCCGACTTTGGGAGCGTAAGCCCAGAGCGGCGTAATAAGAATTGCAATGAGGAGAGCCAACGCGAGACTGCGCTTCCGGCCAAGACGGTCGGACAACAGCCCGATCGTCACTCCGCCCGCAATCGCGCCTACCATGGAAACCGCCGTAACGACCGATCGCTCTGTAGCGCCGAAATGCCAATATCGTTCCAGGAACGTCGGGTAGAGGTCCTGCGTTCCATGCGAGGACAAGTTCATGCCCGCCATCAGCAGAACCAGATAAAGAAACAACTTCCAGTTTGCGGCGATGCTGGTTCCCAAATGGCTCCAGTTTCTTTGCCGGGAGTTCTCCCAGACTTCCGATTCGGTCACACCTACGCGCACAAAGAGCGCTAGAAGCGCGGGCACTCCGCCCAAAAAGAAGAGCGGCCGCCAGCCGAAGCGCGGAAATATGAGTGGATACGCAACAGCCGCCAGCAAGTATCCAAGCGCATACCCCTGCTGCAGGAGCCCCGAGAGGAGTCCGCGCCACTTGGCCGGCACCTTTTCCATGGCGAGCGACGCTCCTACGCCCCACTCCCCTCCCATACCGATTCCAAAGAGCGCTCGAAGCACCAGGAACACCGCAAAGCTCGGCGCGAAGCCGGTGGCTACCTCGATAATCGAGTAGAACACCAGGTCGATCATCAATGGCAGCCGCCGGCCGTACCTGTCCGCCATCAGCCCGAAGAGAAAGGCTCCAACCGGCCGGAAGGCAAGAGTCAACGCCAGCGAGGAAGCAACCGCTTTGTCTGACTTGCCGAACTCCTTAGCTATTGCGGTCAGGCAGAAAGCTACCAGAAAAAAGTCGAACGCGTCGAGCGTCCAGCCGAGAAAGCTGGCGCTCAAGGCGGCCCACGAACCCTGCGCCCTCATGTTCTCGCGTTCTGCGGCGGAATGATCATCTCAGGAACGAGAAGCCCGCATAGAAAACGTTGTTATCTAAACCGGGATTTGTCGCTGTCGTGTCAGCGTTCGAGATGTGAAGAAATCGATATCCGAAGTCGATCGCGTGTTTCTCTCCAAGGTTCCATCGAACCCCCGCCGAAATCAAAAAGAAAATTTAGTCCCGTCGCATTCGCGACGGGCTCGGGTATAGGTTCTGTCGACGCAACTACACCGGCATTTCCCAAGAGAAATGGATGGACCGTGCGGGTTCTTGCGAATTCAGCCATTAGTCCGATCGGCGTTATGCCGAATCCGTAGACTGCGTGAGCTGGCGCAAATCGGGCCACCTCCGAACCGTAAGCTCCCTGTAAGAGGAACTCCGCCGGCTGAAATACCACAGCTCCAGGCATCAGGTCCGCTCGATAGCTGATCGAGATCGATTTCCAAGCCCAACAGCGATATCCGTAACTAACACCGGCAAGCAAAAACCGGCGATCCTGAGCCGTACCAATCAGGGTCGCCGAACTCGGAGAATACCCGGCGTACAACTGAAAATCCTGTTTGTGATCCATCGCAACAGGATCGCTGGTGCAGATCCCGGCGAAACTTAAGCTGCAATGAGAAAGCAGTACCAGCGCTAGTGCAAGCTTCATTCGTCTGATTTTCAGCTAAACGTCGGACCTGTTCGACGGATTCCAGAAGTCATACGTGGGTTAAACCTCGACGCTTCCGCTGGCCGCCGCATTCGGTGCCCAAAGCGTTTCAGGCACGCTCAACAGGTGGTTGGCCCAGCGGCTCCATACAAACAGCGCATCGCTCAGCCGGTTCAAGTAACGTACCGCCTCTTCCGGAACGCTTTGTTGGCGAGCTAGGTGCACCAGCAGCCGCTCTGCCCGCCGGCAAACAGTTCTGCACACATGCAGCTCGGCATCAAGACGGCTGGCACCGGGCAGAACAAATGAGCGCAGGGCAGGCAGAACTTCGTTCGCAGCGTCCATCTCGCGCTCCAATGTTTCTATTTCCACCGTCGTGATCCGCGGTTGCTTTGGATGCACATCTTCCGGCAGCGTCGCCAGGATAGAACCCAGGTTGAACAGCTCATGTTGTACGCGTCTTAAAGTTTGGGCCAGCGAACCTAGCGTGCTGAGCCGCGCGGCCAGTTCCTCTGCCGTGACGCGCGCCACCCCGACAAATGCGTTCAGTTCATCCACCGTGCCGTAGCACTCGATCCGATCGTCATCCTTGCCGACCGCCTGCCCGCCTGCGAGGCGCGTCTGGCCGCCGTCGCCCATGCGCGTGTAAATGCGGTTGAGAGCCACCCTGGGCTCGTTGAAAGTCTGGTCGCTCACTTGCTGGTTCCCTCGTATTTCAGTTAGAGTCTAACCTGTCCGAAAAACCGCAAGCCGCGACGTCGATTACCTCAAAGACAAAGATGCGATTCCGTTAAAGCAGAGGCAGTTTGGCGCCGCCTCACCCTTGGGGTACGAACCGAAAGCGCACAAATTCTTATAAGCTGCGTCGCTGTCCTATTCGTCTCGCAGCGTCTTTGCAGGGTCGATTCCTGCAATTCGCAGAGTCGGGAGAGCGCTGGCAATGAACGTTGCACATGCGAGCACTAAAATGACTGTCAGGATGGTGGGCGTGTCATAGACGCCTACACCATAAAGGACGCTGTGCATGGCGCGCAATGCTCCTGCGCACAGGATCAAACCGAGGATGAGTCCCAGGGCCGCGGCTCGTATTCCCGGCGCTCCGATATGGACCATGGCTTGCCGAATAGTGGAGCCCAGAGCCATGAGTATCCCGATTTCCCGCGTTTTCTGCGCCACCATATTTGCTACCAACGCGAAGATTCCGACCGCACTCAGCAGCAAAGCCAGAGCCGCCATCGCGCTCAGCAGCGCCACTTCAACTCGCTGTGTCGCTAGAGTCTTCGCCAGCAGATCGCGCATACTGTAGAAACCCGAGAAAGGTAGGCCCGGATCGGTACTCGCCAGCGCGCGTTGCATCTGCGCCGTCAACCCTTCCACCGGGCTGGCTGTGCGGACGATCCAACTTGGCTGGAACCAGACGTGAACCAGTGGGAGTAATTGGGCATCCACTTGCGCCGCAGGAATATACATAGCTTCTTCGCCGGTAAGAGGCGCAGCCGCATCTAACCCTGGCGCGATCGCAACATTTTCCACCATCCCGACGATCAGCGTGTTCTTACCAAGGTAGCGGCCGACCGGATTTGCGCCATGGAAAAATCTGTGCGCGAATGTCTGGTTGACGATGGCTACGTGCTGTGCATCGGGGCCGTCCCGTTCGGTGAAGGGGCGCCCTATGAGTACCGGGATCTGCAATGCCTCGAAATAACCGGGGGTGACGTATATCTCATCTGCCATGCCTTTTTGTCCTGCTTCTTTGCCGTCGCCGATGGTCACTTCGTTCAGCAAAGAGCGCTCATACGGCAGACTTAGGCCAACGGCGGCTTGTCGCACGCCGGGGATCTGCCGCATGGCGGCCGTGCTTTCGATGAGCAGTTTTCGGAACGCTGCAGGGTCTTGATAGCGTACATCGTCGAGCGATGCCCTAGCGGTCATTACTCCAGTTGGGTTAAATCCCGACGGCAACGTTTCCAGGTGAATGAGAGTACGAATGAGCAGGCCTGAAGCGGCCAGCAACATGACAGTCAGGGCAACCTCGCTCACAATCAACACCTGCCGTAAGCGTAGACGGTCTCCGCCGGTTGCGCCTCGGCTGGCCATGGCGGAACGCAGATCGAACTTTCGCGTGGCAAGTGCAGGCAGCATGCCAAAAAGCACGCTGGTCAGTAGGGCGATGGAAAGTGTGAATGCCAGGACCCGGCTATCGAGGGGTACGCTGGCTACGGGCAGAAAGTGTTCGGGCAGAAGCAAGAGCAAGCCGCGTAATGCGGCAAAACCTACGGCTACGCCAGCCGTTCCGCCCCCAAATGCCAGCAGGAGGTTTTCGACCCAGAGTTGCTTTTCGATCTGCCAACGCGAGGCGCCGAGCGCCAGCCGTGTGGCAATTTCAGGCGCACGCCGTAGCATGCGCACCAGCGTCAGACCGGCAAGATTGGCGCAGGCGATAAGCAAGATGAATCCCGCCGCCACCATTAGCGCCAAAACCTGCGGACGCAGCCTGGCCGTCTCGCCCTTCTGGAGCGGCACAGAATAGTAGGTCACCCGCGCGCCGGGGTTGTTCTGTAATTCATAGCGCTCGGTACGGAGAGACCAGGCGCGGTTGATCTCCGCATTCGCCTGCTCCCAGGTCGCGCCATCGCGCAGCCGGGTGATCGCCTCAAAGTTCGTTCCCCCTCCTTCGCCCTCGCGGCTGGCCTGTAGTGCCGTGTAGAGGTCGGCGTTCAAGGGAGTAGTTGCATTCTCAGGGAGCACCCCAATGACCGTGTACGGCCCGCTCTTCAACAGGATGGTTTGCCCCAGAATATTGGAATTGGAGCCGAAGGTATTTCGCCACAACCCGTAACTCAGGATGGCGGTCTTTGGCCCGTGAGCATGATCCTCCGCATCCGAGAAATTGCGTCCGATGATCGGATGCATGGCCAGCACATCGAGATAATGCGCCGAGATGCGTCCAGCGTGAAGATATTGCACCTGGGATCCCGCCCGGAGATTGATGCCCGAAGTTCTTATGCCTGAAACGGCCGCTATCAGGGAGGGGACATGATCGCGCAGCAGTTCCCATTGCTCGCCATTCAGGTGGTGCCGCTCATCGGACGGCGTGGCGCCGGTGACCCGCGTGTAAATCGTGCCCATCCGTTCGGGATGCGAATAGGGGAGACTCTTCAACATGAGCGCATTCACTATGGAAAAAATCGCGGTGTTTGCGCCGATTGAAAGCGCCAGCGTAAGGATAACCGTCAGGGTGAACCCTGGCGCTCGGGCGAAGATTCGCACGGCGTACTGGAGATCCTGTCCAATACGGGCTAGCCATGCCCCACCCCACATATCGCGCGTGACCTCCTTGATTCGACTGACATTCCCAAAATCTCGACGCGCGCCAAGCTCAGCCTCTTCTGGCGTCGCCCCCGGTTCTACGCGTTGCTGGATTTCTAGAGCGAAATCGGCCTCAATTTCTTCGTCCAGATCTCGCTCACGATTCTTGTTGCGCTTTGTCCATGGCAGCCAGTTCATAACGGCACGCTTAAGCGGGCTTCATGACACGTGCAATTGTCTCGACCAGAGCGTTCCATTTCGATTCTTCTGCTATCAATTGCTTCTTTCCCGCTTTGGTCAGGCTGTAATACTTGGCTCTCCGGTTGGATTCTGAAGCCTTCCAGTCTGCTTTTAGCCATCCCTGCCGCTCCAGCCGGTGAAGAGCAGGATAGAGAGACCCATGTTCGATCTGAAGGGCTTCTTCCGAGTTGGCCCGGATCGCCTGGCCGATGCCGTGCCCGTGTTGCGAACCCCACTGGAGTGTTCGCAACACCAGCATGTCCAAAGTCCCTTGCATGATTTCAATACGGTCCTTATACGGCTTTTGTTGAGTCATCTTCTAGCAGAGAGTCTACCATAGGCGGCCAATCCTCATGAAGACATTCTTCTAGTCAGATATACGGACGCGCGCCTCCGCGGAATCTCTGCCATCGCTGAGCGGACAGCACAGTACCTTGCGTCACAGCTCCTTACTTTGCAGAGGCCGCAGTGGCTTGTTCGAGATCCTTGTCGCCGGTCGAAGAATAATTCACTGAGAGCGCTAAGTGCTTCTGCAGAGTGGAAAGTTCCCTGAACGTCTGATCGAAGCCCGTGCCGGATTGCTCCAGGGCTTCCAGGCAAGTCGCGTCAAAAGCATGCGGAGAGTCCTTTCGAATGATCGCAAGCGCTTTCTCGCTCGGCATAGCGTTTCGATAGGGCCTGTTCGCCGACAGCGCATCGAAGACATCGGCGACCGCCAAAATCCTGGCTTCGAGAGGCAACTGCCGGCTGGTGAAGCCGCGAAAATACCCGCTCCCATCCAATCGCTCATGGTGAGCGGCGGCCACTTCACTCATCTCCTCGAAACCGCGAATCGAGTGGAGAATCCTCCAGGTATGTCCGGGGTGGGAGCGGATTGATTGCCACTCCGCATCGTCCAGCTTGCCTGGTTTCTGCAAAATCTTATTGGAGACGGCCATCTTGCCCAAATCGTGCAGCAGGGCGGCATGCCTGACAAGAAGGATTCGGGAGTCGTCCAGCTCAAGCTTCTTTGCGATCCCGACTGCAGCATTCGCAACACCATTCGAATGGTTGTAGGTGAATGAGGATTTTGCGTCGACAATCGCCGCAAAGGCCTGACAAATGGCGTCCAGGGTGACTTGGCCTGCTGCCGTGGTTCTCTGGCTCGGCTCCAATCGCAGGACAATGCGAGGCAAGTCGACGTGCGTGAGATCAGTCCACAGCTGTCTTCGCCGGGCGAGCGACCGAGTCGCCTTCACGATGACGGAATCAAACCAAATACCACTCTTTTGCGTGACGGCGCTGATCGCGGCTTCCGGCCCTTTACTCGTGAAGAACACGTCGAGCATCTGCGCGAGCAGCATGATACGCGACGCAACGGGAATCTGCTCGCCTTTCAAACCTCCAGGATTTCCGGAACCGTTCCAATGCTCGTTCAGCGCCGCGATTCCGGCTGCCGTCGGCTCCGGTAATCTCATGAGTCGCGCCAGAGTTGCGCCTCGTTCACAGCCGGAAGTTGAAGCGCCGGTCGAACCAGCATCCTTCAACAGCAAAGCGTAATAGAGTTCGTCCTGCGCATCTTCTGGCAGCTTCAGCTCTGCGGCGATTCTCATGCCGAGGATACAAGTGCGGACCGAGTGCCAGGCAGTTGACCCAGAACCGAGATCCAGAGCTTGAGACAGCGCCGAAACAACCTCGGCGACGCGAAGAGATGCCGGAAGCATAATGTAAACCTGCTGCAGAAACCTTCCCTGGCGATGAGGGACCATGCGAACGATAGAGGCGGGACCTCTTTAGACTAACCGTATTAAAGTTCGCTCGACTAGAACAGAACCTGTCCCGATGTCGAGCATCGTGATCTTCCTTCTCCTAACTGTTCATATCCGGCAGAACGATTGCAATAGCGCGCTTGCCGCGGATGTTTACAAAAAGCTGCAGGTTCTCCTCCGGGACGAAATCCAAGTCAAATTCTCCAGCGGCATTGGCCGAGGTCTTCTTCACCAGGCGCTCGCCGCTCAGTAGCACCACATCGATCCTGTCAGGCGATGGCTCGGGATCCCTGGAATTCAGGATCTGTCCCATGAGAGAGATACGCTTCCGCAAAGGATCAGAGTCGAGTCTTAAATCGATTGTGAATGGCTCAGCTTCATGCAGAAGCAGCCGGCTGGACGGCATGGAGGCGCGCACCATGGCCGCCTGCGGCTGCTTGAAACTGTCGAAAATCAGCCGGGCAAACTGGGCGATTTCGGCAAGCCATCTCTCGGGCTGCGCAGGAACATAGGCAGCTTTGATCAGCCTCACCGCATCATCGGGCGGTCGATAGTTTGCTTCTCTGGCTGACCAACTCACGACCAGTCCCCACATCTCCGAAGACCGCAGGCATTCACCGCATCCCTGACTGAGGTGAGTCTGCATCAGCACCCCTCGTGCAGCCGGCAACACGCCTCGGACAAGATCAATCCAATCACCCGGTGGAAAGTGGTCCATAATCTCTCCTCCCTCCCGCAACGCATGGGCCGCATCTTTATCCCTCGATTCATAAGGACAACCCAAGATCTGAAAAATACAAGAATTCGAAGGGAAGCAGCAGTTATTAAGCGAAAGCCCTCCCGATTAACTTGAACGGCGCCCAGTAGTAAGGATGAGGGTAGTGCTCGCGCAACGCGAGCATCGCCGCTCGCAGCGCATCGGCTTTTCTGGGATGGCGATTCAGACCGCCATAAAACTCCTTCATCAGCTCGGAAGTGCTTCGATCATCAACTTCCCACAAAGATAAGAGCAAAGATCGGGCGCCTGCGTATAGCAGCCCGCGAGTCAATCCGAGCAACTCATCGCCATCGGCCACCACGTTCAATCCGGTTACGCAGCCGCTTAGAGTAAGCAGATCTACTGGTAAATCCATGTGATAAAGATCGTAAAGCGTGAGGTACGAATCTGCCAGCTTGATCGACGAAAACATGGGGCTGTCCTGCCGGAAGTAACCGTGGCTCGCGATGTGTATCAGCTGGCTTCGCGGCCCGTACTCCCGTAACGCTTGTTCGGTAGCTTCTGCTCCGAAAAGAACTTTGGGGTCCGGTACCATCGAGGCGACAGCCTGGACTTCTTCTTTAATGAAAGGAGTTCTAGGATCATCGACTCCCAGGATCAAAGATGACACCCTGGAGGTCGCCGGCTTTCCATTGGCATGCGCGAAGATGCTCGCGCTCGGTCCATAACAGATCCTAAACCTGTCTATCAAATAGCGTTGCCCGTCAAACAGCGCGTGAAACGGCAACGAGTGAAGCGGGCCAAACGGAACAATTACCAAATCTCGAACCTGGAGTAAGCCTTCTAAGGGACCGATCACATCGTCGTAGAGCGCGCGTAGATGGATCTGCGCAGATCCAAGGAGAGTTTTGTGAAACCGCGCGACGTATTCGCCGTCCAGGCGAAATTTCGACAATTGAAACTGGAGTAATCTCAACCGTTGTGCAATGGCCGAACAGAAAGCGAGAGGAATTATCTTCAGAGCGCCCGTGGTAATCACAGCGGCAAACGTTTGTTCTCCAATGGCGAAGTATTCGAGAAGCGCCGCCTGCGTTGGGAGAGCGCGGCGGATCTCTTCGAGTGTTGCGGTCCTCGAATTTCGCAGGGCCACGCCGATACTGGCAGAGTTTGGCGCCTCCAGCAACAATCGCATCAGTTGATGCTCGCGTGCCTTCGCCTGAACCCTTAGCGACTCGATGTCTTCTCTCGGGACTGTATCCTGGGAAAACTGCTCGCGCTCGATGCGGTGGTAATACCAGTTCAATTCTTTTCGCAACTCACCGACATGCCGGTCAGTTTCGTTTTCTTCCGATCCCCCAGACCTCGCCTTTGCGCCTCCTAAGATCAAGTCCCGCAAGGTACGAGACTTCGCCGCCTCCACATACGAAAGCGCTTCTTCCAAAGCGTTCGTCCGCACCCGGTCACTCGCTTCTCGCACCTCGGCTGACTCGCGATCCAAGCAGATTTGGACAAGCCGGCTATAGACCTCAAGCCGGTTCTGCATGAATCCGAGCTTCAACTCCTCGCGCTGGAGACTGCTCCGTAACGTCTCGAGCGCCGATCGTGACTCTTGATACGAGTTATAAGCTTGTTCCCTTTCGCCTTGCGCTTCGTGAATCTGTCCCCACAAAAAGTGACACTGATGGAAAAGGATCGGCGCGTCCAGTTTTTCCAAAACGCTCGACGCTTCGCCGCAATGACGCGCCGCCTGTTCGATTTCTCCAGTCCGCAAATTTACCCGTGTCAAGAGCAATAAGCAGAGCACGTGTTTCGAGGGCATTTGGACGGAACGAAAAAAATCCGCTGCTGATAATGAGAGGTCGCGTGCGCCGGAGAATTCACCCTGTTCCAGCAACACGAGCGCGCTATACAGATCGGTAATGTTCGGCCAGACTTGATTGTTCTCACCGCGCGCGATTTGCTTGGCCCGTCCGAACAACTCGAGAGCGCGATTCCTGTCGCCTTGCAGGCTGACGGCGATGGCCAGGTTAGTAAGCGATCTGGCAGACTCGAAACCCATACCCAACTGCTCGAAATGCTCGAAGCTGTTCTGCGCCATTTCGGCTGCTTCTTCTACCAGGCTCAACTCCAGGTAGATCTCGGATCGGTCAAGATCGCACAAGCCTAAGTGGTACATGTCACCGCTCTGCCGGCACGCCTCACGCGTGGTGCGTAACAACTCGAGCGCTTTACTGTAGTCGCCCTGCAGGTAGTAGAGGAAGGCGATATTGTAATCGGCTTGCCCCACGATAAGAGGCATGTTGTGGTGCTCGCAGAAATCACGCACGCGCCGATAAGTCGCCAAGGCTCCGCTGAAATCGTCCAGCGCGATAAGACAAACCGCCATATTGTGGAGTGCGGCGCCGATTCCTTCCATATCTCGATGAGGGACTAGCTGGCGATAGGCTCGTTCGTAAGCGGCGAGTGCCTCAGCGTAGCGGTTCTGGCGGTGATAGATGTTCGCGACATTGATGTCCAGGCGCGCGACACGCCAGCTCTCTCCGAGACCCGTGAAGATCTCTCGCGCCGTTTCGGCGGCGGCGAAAGCTTCATCGTACTCGCCCAATAAAGAAAGCGCCTGAAGAGAACTGCTGAGGGTACGAGCTAGCTCGTTCATGTTTCCGGCTTGCTGAAACAGAGTGGCAGCTTCGTGGAACAGCCCAACCGCAGATTTGCATTCACCCACCAACCATAAGGCGTTTGCCTTGGCCCTCGAGCCGAGAGCCAGCGCTTCACTCGTCTTTAACTCACGGGCAATAACAAGCGCCGCCTCAGCCAGATCCAGCGCCTTCCGGACATCGACTCTCACAGCTCCGCGGACGGCTTCCGTGAGTTGCTTTACCACCTTCAGGCTGACGAGTTGGGGGCGGCGATCAAGGAAATCCCTTCGACCCGCCTCGTCAGGCAGCCGCCCCAATTCAGAGCAGATCTCCTCTATCTCCTGGTCCATCCGCTGTTAACGAAAGCCTTTCTTCTCGAGAGATAACCGGAGCTTTTCGAGGCACCGCATGCGGGTGGCTCCGATGGACCCCTTGGCGAAACCGAGCGCCTCCGCGGCCTCTTCATAACGAAGTGGTGGATCCGCAAAGAAGAGAAGATCGATAAGCCGCCTGCATTCCGGCGACGTCGCCCTGACGGCTTCGCGCAGCATCTGCTCGCGCTCGAGCTCTTCGAGGAGACCTTCCGGCAGTTTCTCTGTGCCTGCCACGCGTTCTTCATCGATCTCCGCGTCCACGAATGCCAGCCTTTCGTGCTTCCAACGGACGCACTTGCGCGCCGTCAACTTTATCAGCCATCCGGCCAGCGCTCGCGGCTCGCGTAAGCGCGAGAGCTCCTGCAGAAGAGTGAGAGAGACGGCTTGAAAGATTTCGGTTGCGTCGTCGCGCGAGAAGCCGTATTTCACTGGAATGGAGAAGATAAGATTCCGGTACTTATCTATCAGCTCCGACCACGCTCCTTCGCTACCCAGTAGGCATTCCCGAACCAGCAGTTCATCCTCACGGAACGGTTTTAACGCGTACGACGGGTTGACACCTGAGCTCATGAATATCCGCAGGTCCCGCTATTGATGAATAAAGAGCTGTTCCGCGTTCCAAAGAGTGTGGTCGCTCAGGATGGCTGGGCGGAAGTTTCCGATTCGGTCTTTCGCGCCAACGAGTATATCGGGGCTGATCAGGCAAATCACCGGCACATTCTCCCACAAATTTTCCTGTACACGATCGAAGAGGTGTTTCCTTTCCTGGTAATTCGAGGCGGTTAATTGTTCCTGCATCAATCGGTCGATCTCGAGTTGCCACGCCGGCGGCGGGACGCCGGATTGTAAGCTCCAAACGTGAGTGCTCCCCTTAGAGCTCAAAACGCTCAACTCCGAATTCGGATCTGAGTCGCCACCGGCGAGCGCGACAATCGCCGCCTCATATTTGAAACTTGTGAAGATTCGATCGAGAAAAGTTCGAAATTCCACCGTATCTAGAGTCACCGCGATCCCCAGCGCTTTCAGGTCCTGTTGAATCAAGACCGCCATTTGATCCTGTTCCGGCTTGCCCGCGTTGACTTCGATTGAGAAGGTCACGGGAGTGCCCTGCCCGCTTTTGAGAGAACCGTCGCTCGACCAGGAGAATCCGCTGCTCCGCAACAGGGCCTGGGACCGCTCTAAAGAGTGCACAGGGGGCGGAATTCCATGGTCGACCCAAAGCTTATTGCCCGCTGTGACTTCAACCGATAAAGGCCGCGCCCGTCCGCGATATGCCAGGCGAACGATGCTGTCCCGGTCAATCGCGCTCGAGACCGCCCGGCGGAACGCGGTTTGCCGGAACCAGGACTGCTCGGCGACAAGGGACGGCAAACTGGCAGACGGCGGAGTGTTCTGATTGAAGAAGAGAAAGTCGTACTCCAGTCCGGGTCCCAGGTCGTAGACACGAAGGTGGCGCCCCTGTTCATCTTTCTCCAGAACAGCGAAGTCGGCTGCGTCCAACCGGCCGATGATATCGGTTTCCCCCGCCTCGAACCGCATCGCTTCTGCGCCGGCATTAGCGACGAAGAGGGACTCGATTCTATCCAGATAGGGCAGAGTTTGCCCTTTGGCATCTTTTTTCCAGTAGTACGGATTGCGCTCGAGCACGATGCGCTGGCCAGGAACATACTCCTTCAGACGGAATGGCCCTAAGCCGGCGATCTGCTCTGGAGGCGTATTCAAACCCCAGATGCCCGCCAGCTTCGCTTGCGCGTAATTCTGTTGCAATAAATGGCGCGGGAGGATTGCGATGCTATCGAACAATCGTTCAGCGGCTGCATAGGGTTGCGCCAGCGTGAAGAGGACTGTATGCCCGTCGATCTTTTGCGCTGAAATGGGCGTTCCAGAGATTACCAGCAGGTCTCGTTGCGGAGAGTGGATCCTCTCGTCCAGGTAGCACTGAAAAGTAAACACTACGTCGTCCGCGTCGAACGGATATCCATCGGAAAATCGTAAGCCGCGGCGTAGATGCAACGTGTAGCGTCGCCGGTCGGGAGACACCGTCCACGACATCGCTAGGGCCGGTTCAGTCTGTTGTGTGTAGCGATTGATATGGATGAGGTCGGCCGTTATTAAGCCGATGATTTGCTGCGAAGGGCCGTCCATTGCGAGCAGCGGATTGAGAGTCTTCGGCTCGGAACGCTGCGAAATGACAAGCCTTCCGCCAAAATGGCCGATTTGGCATTGAACCTGCTGAAAATCCTCAGCGACTCCCATCTCGCGCTCGGAATTAAGCCCACAGTGCGCTATACACACAACCGCTATAAACAAAAAGCCGACGCAAAAGACAGTAAAGCGTCTGACAGTAGTGCTTATTGGAATCATCGTTCTTCGTTAGACTAGAACTCGAACCTTTTCCAAACTTAATAGAGTGTGCCAGCTCAGACCCGCGGTGTGCTAGGTGCATAATACGAAAAAAGCCGGTGATACGCGAGGAATACGGCAATCAGAGCGCCCGCCGGAGCAAACATCCACCAACACGACTCGAGGACAAAATATTGTTGGAGACCGCCCAACATATTGCCCCAACTCGGCGCCGGCTCGCTGACGCCGAGACCAAAAAAGGAGAGCGTCACTTCCGCCAGAATGTATTGCGGTATGTATAAGGCCGTCTGCGTCACCACAACACCAGATACGTGGGGCAGAATGTGTCTTCGCAGGAGATAAAAATCCGAAGCGCCGAAGCCCTTAGCGGCCATCACGTACTCACGTTCTTTCGCACTCAAAACCACTCCGCGGATTAAACGCGCAGGCCTGGCCCATCCAAGAAAGCCCAACACTGCAATCAGCAGCAAAAAAAGGCTCGTAGCATTGGTTTTCAGCGGCAGGAAAGCTCGAACAAAAAGAAGCAGGTACAGCCAGGGAATCGTCAGGAAGACCTCGCTGGCTCGCATGATGATGTCGTCCACCCAATGTCCGTAAAAGCCCGCCAGCCCTCCCAGTGCCAATCCAATGGAGAGAGAAATCAGGGTTGCCAGGATCCCGGCGAATAAGGAAGTGCCACCGCCGTAGAGCAAGCGCGAGAACTCGTCGCGGCCGAATGCATCGCTGCCCATCAAGAACAGGTGCGCGTCGCCGTTTACCCCGAACAGATGCCGTCGCGATGCCACTGTGCCAAGCACCTTATAAGGAGTCCCAACAGTGAAAAACCGGATCGGGAACGCCGCGGATCGGTCTTCCTGGTACTCGTCGAAACTGCCCGGTCGCGGCGTCAAGCGGTATATGAACGGCCGATGGAGATGATGTCGTGCATCTAGAAAGCGCACCTGACTCGGCGGAGCGAAAGCCAGAGTCCGGTTCTGCGCGTCAAAGCCATACGGCGCAAAGAAGCCGGCCAAGAGAATGACGCTGTGCGAAAAAATCAGCACGCAGATGGCGATTGCGGGTTTCTTGCCGCGAGACACATTTACTCCGCGCGAATACGAGGATCGCTCGCGTAGAGCAACACATCCGCGAGGAGATTGCCGGCGATCAGAAAACCTGTGGCCAGCATACCCGCATCGACCACCAGAAAGAAGTCCCGCTGAAAAATCGCCTCCAACATCAACTGTCCGAGGCCTGGCCAACTAAAGATTGCCTCAGTCACCAGCGAGGAACTCATCAGCAGGCCTAGTGAGAGGCCAAATAATGAAATCAGCGGATTGGCTGCCGCGGGGAGTGCATGCCGCAGCAGCACGCGCCGAAATGGAATCCCATATCCACGCGCCGCCGTAACGAATGGCAACTGTAACGCTTCCCTTGCAGCCGTGCGCACATGCAAGAACAGCAGCGGTAGCAATCCTGCGGCTAAGCAAATGCTTGGCAGAAATAGGTGCCTGACGATATCTTCGATTTGCGTCCAGAGGTACACGGCAGAAGATTCGGTATCGGGAGAATCAAGTGACATCAGTCCGCCTGCCGGGAAATACCCGGTGCGGACTGCGAGCAGCACTGCCAGGAGGGCAAGCACCAGCTCGGGAGTCGCAAGCAGGATCGACACCGTTGCGCTGGCAAGCGAATCCGCCCATGTTCCCGGATGCGCCGCACTCCAAAGGCCAACTGGCAGCGCTACCAGCCAGGCCAGCAACGTTGCTGTGCCCGCAAGCAGCAACGTGTTCTTCGCGCGCGACCAGAGAATCGGGCGAGCCGGACTGTTATATGCCAGCGAGACTCCCCAGTCGCCGTGAACGACGGACCGGACCAAGTCTAGATACCTCGCGGGCAACGATTGATTGAGACCATGTTGCGAGCGCAGTGCTCCCACGGTTCCGGCCGAGATCTCGGGCCTGAGCCTCAGAGCTTCATAGAAGTCACCCGGAGCAAGGTTGACGACCAGGAAAGATAGCACGGAAGCGCTGGCTAGCAGAAAGAGACTGTGTAAAACGCGGCGAAGCAAAAAACGCATCTTACAGGACAGTATCAGGACGGCTTACGGCCACGGCCTCCGTCATCTGGGGAATGGCATTTATCAATTCTCGGGTTTCTTTCTGTTCAGCACCCGAGAACAAACCGGCGACGCTCCCCGTTTCCACGATTCTGCCGTGCTCGATGACCGCCATCGTGTCAGCCAGATAGGCCGCCATCCGAAGGTCGTGCGAAATGAAGAGATAGGAGAGCGAGAGAGAAGCTTGCAATTGTAAGAGCAAATTCGCGATCTGCGCCTGCGTGCAGACATCGAGACCCGCCAAGGCTTCATCCAGAATCAGCAGCTTCGGTTTCAAAATCAAAGCACGGGCGATAGCAATTCGCTGGCGTTGGCCGCCGCTGAACTCGAGCGGTAGACGGCGAGCCGACCTGGCGAGAATACCCACTTGCTCTAATAACGCCAGCGCCCGCTCGCAACTCTCTTTTTTGGATGTTGCACGCTCGATTCGCAGCGGTTCGGCGACAATCTCTACCGCCTGAAAGAGCGGATTCATGGCTGTCGCGGATTGCTGGAACACCAGTTGAATCTCACGGCGAATCGCGCCGCGCTCATTCTT
>CAWIFY010000016.1:0-45250 GCA_963835255.1 Terriglobia bacterium
GGCGGGAGGCATCCCGATCAGAGTGGCGATTGCGTGTTCATACTGCGCCCTTGCTACTCCTAAGTCGGTCGCTTGCGCGGTCGCCGTATTCAGTTGAGTCTGCGCTTGCGAGACGTCTTCCTCCGAATCGATACCCGCTTTGAACAGTGCCAGAGTCAGATTCAAGGTACTCCGATAATTGTTGAGGGTGTCTTGCAGAATCGCTTCCTGCATGTCTAAGGAGCGAACTTGGAAATAGTCTTGAGCTAGTTCCGCCTGGAGACTGAGAAGAGAAGTAGCTACATCTGCGGCGCTCGCCTGAGCGGAAAAAGCATTTGCCGCGATCGTGTTGCGGATACGATGCCAGAAATCCACTGTGTAGGAAACGTCAATGGGGAATGAGAAGTCGTTATAGGCGCCCCCGCGCGCAGTTGCGCCGGATGTGCCTGGCACGATCACTTGCGCGCCCCGTGTTGAGGAAATTCGCGAGTTGGAGTATGCGGGTGAGGTCGAAATGGTCGGAAAGAGGGCCGATCGCGCCGAGACCACCAGCGACCTGGCGGCCCTGAAGTTCGCTTCGGATGCAGCGATTGTCTGATTGCCGGCCGCTACCTTGTCTTCGAGTGCGTTGAGCTGGGGATCGTTATACATCTCCCACCACTTCGGCCGGATCTTGTCGTCTGCCGGTTCTGCTACGCGCCATCCTTTCCCCTCTTTGAAATCCTGCGGGGCGGACTCTTTGTATGCAACTGGTGAGGGCGCAGCGGGTCTTACGTATTTCGGCGCGGGATTGCAAGCTGTGAGTGCCGCGATTGCCAGCGTCACAGCCACGGCGGCAGGCCTCTCAGTTCTCCGCATTTTCGCTCCCTTGTGTGATCCAGCAACGGAGATAAACGGGACAATTCACCAATTTCACGTTGCGCTTAGCCTGGCTCGATAGATATTCCACTGTCTTGCGATCGACCAGCGTCACTTCGCTCAGGTCCAGATAGACATCAGCGTGCAAATTCTTTGCGTCGGAGAGAGCCATTTCCAATTGAGGGAGAGCGTCTTCACCAAATTTACCGTTGAGCACCAGCGTGACAGCGCACGCGGCTACATCAGCTTCGGTCCTAATCCTGTACCGTGTGGCCATCGAAATATTCTTCTAACCAACTGCTTCGGCCGGTACTTCGGGCACGCGGCCGTGGCGCAAACCTTGCAGCCACAGGCTGAAACGGTCCATATAGAGGTAAATCACGGGAGTTGTGTAGAGCGTGAGTGCCTGGCTGACGATCAGCCCGCCCACAATCGTGATGCCGAGAGGCCGCCGCAGCTCAGAACCCGTGCCCGTTCCAAGCGCCAAGGGCAAGCCGCCCAGCATCGCCGCCATGGTAGTCATCATGATTGGTCGAAAGCGTAGTAGACAGGCCTCGAATATTGCGTCACGCGGCGATTTGCGCTCGCGCCGCTCGACTTCGAGCGCGAAGTCGATCATCATAATTGCGTTCTTCTTCACGATTCCGATAAGCAGGATGATGCCGATCAGGGCGATGACGCTGAGCTCGGTATGGGTAATCAGCAGCGCCAGAATAGCACCCACTCCGGCGGAAGGCAGTGTTGAGAGAATCGTGATCGGATGAATCAAACTTTCGTAAAGAATGCCGAGAACGATGTAGACCGCGGCCAGCGCCGCCGCGATCAGCAGCGGTTCATTCGCTAGCGACGCCTGGAATGCTTGCGCCGTGCCGGTGAAGTTGGTGTTGATGGTGGTCGGCATGCCGGCCTCCTGTTCCATTTGGGCGATCGAATCTACCGCCTGTCCAAGCGCCACCCCGGGCGCAAGGTTAAAGGAGATTGTGACCGAGGGAAACACGCCGGAGTGATTCACTGTTAGTGCTGCCGTCGATGGCTGAAAGTGCGTGAAGACGGAGAGTGGAACCGGACCTCCCGTACTCGAAGGCACGTAAACTTCTTTCAGACCCGTCGGATTCTGCCAGAAAATCGGGTCTACTTCCATCACCACGAAATACTGATTAACCGACGTGTATGTCTTGGCAATCTCGCGTTCCCCGAAAGCGTCATAAAGCACGTTATCGAGCGTCTGCGGCGTGACGCCCAGCCGCGATGCGGTCTGCCGGTCAATAACCAGATTCGCCTCCAATCCGTTGTTCTGCTGATCGCTGTTTACATCCGTCAGCATTGGCATCTTCTTCATCAAACGAAGCAGTTCTGGCGCCCAACGCGTTAGCTCGGGAAGGTTGTCGCTCTGCAGAGTGTATTGGTACTGGGCGGCACTCTGCCGGCCTCCCACTCTCACGTCCTGCGAGGCCTGAAGATAGAGGGTCACGCCCGGTACTACGCCTAGCTTCGGCCGCAAGCGGTTGATGATCTGGTCCGCGGTCACATGGCGCTCATTGAGAGGCTTCAGAGCGATGAAGCAGCGTCCTGTGTTGGTAGTCGTGCCCCCGCCTCCCCCGCTGAAAGCTTGAACGGTTCCTATTGCTGGATCATCCTGCACGATTTTGGCAAGCCGTGTGATTTTCTTCTGCATCGATTGAAACGACGTGTCCTGATCGCCCATGAAGCTTCCATTCATTCGTCCCGTGTCCTGCTGCGGGAAGAAGCCTTTGGGCACGATGAAGTAAAGATACACGTTCAGACACAATGTCGCGATCGCGATCAGCAACACGAGTGCGGGATGCCGGAGGAACCAGGACAGGCTTACTTCATAAACTCGGAGAATGAAGTCGAAGACCTTTTCGCTTGCGTTGTAAAGGCGCCCGTGGCCTTTTTTTTCGCTCAGCAGTCGCGAGCACATTGCCGGAGTCGTGGTCAGCGAGATAACCATTGAAACGAGAATGGTAAGTGACAAAGTGACTGCAAACTCCCGAAATAGCCGCCCGACAATTCCTCCCATTAGCAGAATGGGAATAAATACCGCTACCAGAGAAACGCTGATCGAGAAAACTGTCGAGCCAATCTCGGAAGCACCTTTCAGCGCCGACTCCACTGGGCTCATGCCCTTTTCGTGATACCGGGTGATGTTCTCGAGCACTACGATCGCGTCATCGACTACAAAGCCCGTCGAGATCGTCAGCGCCATAAGGGAGAGATTGTCTACGCTGTAGCCGAGCAGGTACATAATGCCGCAAGTACCTATCAAAGACACCGGGACCGCCACGCTGGGAATAAATGTTGCCCGGATATCGCGCAGGAACAAAAAGACTACCAGCACAACCAGCCCCACGGAGATCATCAAGGTTAGCTCCACATCTTTCACGGAAGCCCGAATGGTGACCGTCTGATCGAGCGTGATAGTCATATCGATCGCTCGATTGATCGAAGCGTGCAGTTGCGGCAAAGCTGCTTTGATCCCGTCGACTGTGTCGATGATATTCGCTCCCGGTTGCCGGAAAATTATGAGCAGTGCCGCCCGCTTGCCGTTCGCCAACCCCAGCGAACGAACCGTCTGCACCGAGTCGGTGACTTTGGCGACATTGGTCAATTTGAGGTTCGATCCGTATCGCAGCACAAGCGGCTCGTAGTCCACCGCATGCATCAGTTGGCCGTTGTCATCGATGAGCCAGTTCCTCCTTGCATCGGAGAGGCTGCCCTTTGCCAGGTTGCTGGTCTGCGCATTGATAGCTGTGCGGATACTCTCCAAGCTCAACCCGTAATTGTTGATCTGGGTTGGATTGACATCGATTCGCACCGCCGGGGCGGAACTGCCGCCTACCACCACCTGTCCCACTCCGCGGATCTGTGAAATGCGCTGCATGAGCACGGAAGAGGCAGCGTCATAAAGCGCCGAAGGCGGCAGCTTGTCCGAAGTAAGCGCGATGATCATGATTGGTGCGTCGGCCGGATTCACTTTCCGGTAAGTGGGATTTCCGGGCAAGTCCGCCGGCAGATAACCACGTGCTGCGTTAATCGCGGCCTCGACGTCGCGCGCGGCAGCATCGATGTTGCGATTCAGATCGAATTGCAGAGTGATGCTGGTTTGCCCAAGAGAGCTGGACGAGGTCATCTCCGTAACCGCGGAGATGCGGCCGAATTGCCTCTCGAGCGGCGTAGCAACAGAAGATGCCATGATTTCGGGACTCGCTCCCGGTAGAGAAGCCGAGACCGAAACTGTCGGAAAGTCGACTTGCGGCAGCGGCGAAACAGGCAGCAAGCGAAAGGCCACGGCGCCGGCCAGTCCGATCGCCACCGTCAAGAGCGCAGTAGCAACCGGTCTTCTGATAAAAACCGCGGACAGGCTCATGACTGTAACTCCGGAGGGATGTATTCCTGCGTCCTTGCTTGCTCTTCCTGCTTTCCAAATCCATGACGCTTCCGGAAGCCGGTAAACCATCGGGCGATGTCGTCAAAGAACAGATAAATGACCGGGGTCGTGTAAAGCGTAAGAAGCTGGCTGAGCAATAAGCCGCCGATGATGGTGATTCCGAGAGGCCGTCGCAGCTCCGAACCGACGCCCGTGCCGAATGCCAGCGGTACCGCGCCTAGCAGAGCCGCCATCGTCGTCATCATGATCGGGCGAAACCGGAGCAGCGACGCCTGAAAAATCGAATCGTAAGGACTCTTGCCTTCCTGACGCTCTGCCTCCAGCGCGAAATCGATCATCATGATGGCGTTTTTCTTCACGATGCCGATCAGCAGCACGATGCCTATAATGGCGACGACTGTCAATTCCTGGCGGCAGATCATCAATGCGAGTAGCGCTCCGACACCTGCCGAAGGCAGCGTCGACAAGATTGTGATTGGGTGGATGTAGCTTTCGTAAAGAACACCCAGGACAATATAAACCGTTACCAAAGCCGCCAGAATGAGTATCGGCTCGTTAGTTAACGATGCAACGAAGGCTTCGGCCGTGCCCTGAAATGAACTCTGCATTGCCGCGGGCGGCGGCATCTCCTTCTCGATCTTGCGAATGGCATCGACTGCTTCGCCAAGCGCTGCCCGAGGCGCGAGGTTGAAAGACACGGTGGTCGCAGGAAACTGGCCGATGTGACTGATTAGGACCGGCGTGGAGGAATTGGAAAACTCTGTTATTGCGCTGAGCGGAACTGGCGTGTTAGCCGGGGATTTGATATAGATGTCGTGCAAATTCTGAGGGTGGGCGTGAAACTGAGGCTGGACTTCAAGGATCACGTGGTACTGATTTAGCTGTGTAAATAGGGTTGAGACCTGCCGCTGACCGAAGGCGTCGTAGAGCGTCTGGTCGATGCTCGAAGCAGTAATACCCACCCGCATTGCCGTCTCTCGATTGATGTTGATAGCAGCTTGCAACCCTTGCGTCTGAAGATCGCTTGCCACGTCGGCCAGTTCTGGTAAGTCTTTCAATCGTTGAACAAATCGCGAGACGTAGCTCGCCAGCTCAGTCGAATTGGGATCTTCGATGCTGTACTGATACTCGGTTCTGCTGACGATGTCCTCGACTGTTAAATCCTGGATCGGCTGCATGTATAGAGCAATCCCGTCGATTCTTGCCAGGCTCGGCTGCAAGCGGCGGATGACATCCGAAGCGCTGATCTTGCGCTGCTCGAGCGGCTTCAAATTAATCTGGATACGGCCGGAATTCAAGGTCGTGTTTGTGCCATCGACTCCGATGAAGGAGGAAAGGCTCTCGACCGCGGGGTCTTTGAGAATAACGGAAGCAAGGCGCTGTTGCAGTTGCGACATCGCCGTAAAAGAAATGCTCTGGTCCGCTTCCGAAACGGCCTGAATTTCGCCCGTGTCCTGAACCGGAAAGAATCCTTTCGGAATGATGACATACAGAAAGATTGTGAGAACAAGGGTTGCCGCCGCTACCAGCAGCGTCATTGTCTGATGGCCGAGAACCCATTTCAGAGTCTTGCCATAGAAATCGATTGTCTTCTCGAACACAACTTCCGAAGTCTTATAGAACCGCCCTTCTTGAGCATCTTTTTTGTGCCGGAGCAGCTTGGCACAAAGCATCGGCGTCAAGGTCAGCGAGACCACTGCTGAAAGGACGATGGTAACCGCGAGCGTAACAGCGAATTCGCGGAAGAGGCGGCCTGTAATGTCCCCCATGAAGAGCAGCGGGATCAGCACCGCAATTAGCGAGATGGTGAGAGACATGATAGTAAAACCAATCTGCTCTGCGCCTTTAAGTGCGGCATCTAACGGACGGTCGCCCGCCTCGATGTAACGCATGATGTTCTCGATCATCACGATTGCGTCGTCAACCACGAACCCCGTCGAGATGGTTAGCGCCATGAGAGTCAGATTGTTCAGGCTGTAGCCCAGCAGATACATGAAGGCGAAAGTTCCGACCAGCGATAGCGGGACTGCAATGCTCGGAATAAAAGTTGCCGCCAAATTGCGCAGGAACACAAAAATCACCGCTACTACAAGTGCGATGCAGACCATCAACTCGAACTCGACATCGGCCACTGAGGCGCGAACAGTGATGGTGCGGTCTGTCAGGGTCGCAACCGCGATCGCGGACGGAATTGTGGCTCGAAGCTTGGGAAGCAGCGCTTTGACGCGATCCACGACCTGAATGATGTTTGCGCCCGGCTGCCGTTGGATATTGACCAGCACCGCGGGAGTCACGTTCATCCACGCGGCCTGCTTCGAGTTCTCGACGCCATTCACGATATTGGCAACGTCCTTGAGCATGACCGGCGCCCCGTTTTTGTACGCGACGATCACCTGGTTATAGTCCTCGGCATCGATGAGTTGATCGTTCGCATTGATCTGATAGCCCTGATGCGGGCCATCGAAGCTGCCTTTTGCGGAGTCGAGGCTCTGCGCCGTGAGAGCATTGTGTAGATCTTCCAGGTTGATTCCGTACGAGGCGAGCTGTGTCGGATTGGCCTGGATGCGCACAGCTTTCTTCTGACCGCCGCTAATCGTGACAGCGCCGACACCTGATAGCTGTGAGATCTTCTGGGCGAGCCGGGTGTCCGCGAAGTCCTGCAGGTCCTGCAACGCCATCGATTTTGATGTGAGCGCGAGCGTCATAATCGGTGCGTCGGCGGGATTCGTTTTGCTATAGATTGGCGGCATTGGCAGGTCTGTGGGGAGATAGGTCTGTGCCGCGTTGATGGCGGCTTGTACTTCCTGCTCTGCCACATCGATATCCAGGCTCAACACAAACTGCAAAGTGATGACGGATGCTCCGTCGGAACTGGTCGAAAGCATCTGGTTCAAGCCAGGCACTTCGCCGAGTTGCCGCTCGAGGGGCGCCGTGATGGCTGAGGCAGACACACTAGGACTTGCCCCCGGGTAAAACGTCACCACCTGCATGGTGGGATAGTCAACTTCTGGAAGCGCAGATACCGGGAGTTGCTTATAAGCGACAATGCCGACAAGCAGGATAGCGATCATCAGCAGGGAGGTGGCGATTGGCCGAAGAATAAACGGCCTGGAAGGATTCACTTCTTCTGGCCTTTCGCCGGCGATTGTGGATTTTGCTGAGCGGTGTTGATGTTCGTATTCGCGGCCCCCTTAGCCGGAGGCTGCGTATTCTCTTGTGCTTGGTTCATCTGATTCGCTGCCCCTGAGGGTGGGTTAGCGGTCGGCTTGCGAACCGAAATTTTTGCGCCGTCCTGCAGCTTGTCAAAACCGTCTGTGACGAGCGTTTCACCAGGCGCTACGCCGTCGACAGCGGATTGATTGCCATCAGTTGTGCCTACCTGGACATTGCGCGACTGGACAGTCTTGTTCGCGTTGACCACATACACGAACGAGACATCGTTGTTCCTTTGTATGGCCGCATTCGGGATTATGTTGACGCTCATTAGCGTCCGAACAAGCAGCTTGGCATTCACAAACTCGTTAGGGAACAGCTTGTAGTCGCGATTCTGGAAAATCGCGCGCGCTCTCACCGTGCCGGTTGTCGTATCCACCAGGCTGTCAATGGTCAACAGCGTTCCTTGCGAGAGTTCGGTCTGGTTGTCGCGGCTGAGGGCATCCACTCGTAATTTGTGGCCGGCCCGCATCTGGGTGAACACATCCGAGATGTAGTTTTCGGCCATGGTGAAAATTACGGTGATTGGCTGAAGCTGTGTAATCGTCAGCAGGGGAGTCGTTCCGTTTGCCTGCACGATATTTCCCGGATCGACCGCGCGCAGGCCAACACGGCCGTCGATCGGCGCCCGTATTTCCGCGTAGTCGACATTTACCTTCGCGGCGTCCAGGCTGCCCTGATCGACTTTTACTGTCCCCTCATCTTGGTTCACCGTTGCTTGCTGGGTAGCGAATGTCTGTTCCGGAATAGCGTGTTGAGAGAGCGCCATGCGATAGCGGTCTAGATCGATGCGCGCATTCGCAAGCACCGCCTGATCCCGCTGGAGCTGACCTTGGGCCTGAAGGTAAGAGGCCTGATAAGGACGTGGATCGATGACCGCCAGCAATTCGCCTTTATGTACGATCTGTCCTTCGCGATAGTGGATAGCTTCCAGCGTCCCCGCTACGCGGCTGGTAAGGCTGACAGTATAAACGGAAGTTACCGTTCCAAGTGCGTTTATGTAGACGCCCATATTGCCGGTTTGCACGACGGCAATAGAAACTGGAATAGCTCCACCGCCACGGCCCTTGGCTCCCGCTCCCGGCTTGTTGCCTGAAGCCGAGCTTGATCCTGAGTTCTTTTGCGATAGCAGCAAGCCGCCGCCGAGCAGGATTAGGCCGGCCGCGATCCAGATTATCCATCGCCATGGTCGTCTTGCCTTCGGCGTCGATTGGGCTGCGGTTGACTGTTCTGTATCCATCCGTGAGTAGCTAAATCAAGAAGTAAGCTATTGCGCGCAAATGCGCGACTGCCAAAAGACACATCGATCCCTATGCCATTCGGCATATCTGCAAGCTTTGGGCGCCCGTTACACTTGAGGTAGCTGACTTTGCCCCACCGCATTCTGCTTCTCATGGTGATCGCGTTTCCCGCGCTCTCTCTCGATCTCGGGAAGTCGATGACGCAGTATGCTCACCGTATCTGGGGTCAGGAAGAAGGGCTCTTTCAGCCCACTATCTACTCCATCTTGCAAACACATGATGGATTCCTCTGGCTCGGAACGCAGGATAGTCTCATTCGTTTCGATGGCGTTCACTTTCGCGAGTTCGCGGAAGGCGATTCGGTTCTGCATGGAAGTCTCATTCGTTCGCTGATTGAAGATGCCCATGGGAATCTCTGGGCTGGCTCACTTGGCAGCGGTATTATTCGCATATCTCCGAACGGTTCCGTCAAACAGTATTCGACGAAAAATGGCTTACCGAGTAACACCGTCTTTTGCCTCATCTTAGACCGACATGGGATCGTCTGGGCTTGCACGACTGAAGGCTTGGTACATATTGACCACGACAGCGTTCAAACCTTCACACACATCGATGGCGTATCCTCACGGCGCGTCCGCACCGCCTGCGAAGCCAAAGATGGAAGCTTGTGGATTGCCGGACTCGACTCAGGTCTGAGTCATTGGACGGGTTCGCGCTTTGAGGCCTTCTCGTCGAGACAGATGAGCATCGGCAGCAGTATCACCTCTCTCGAGTGCGCTTCTGACGGCACTCTTTGGGCGGGCACTTCTTCAGGACTCATTCACTTTGCGGGGACGGCATCTCGATCCTTCACCTCGCGAGATGGCTTGCCTGATAACGAGGTTTCCGCTCTCGCGGAAGGCTCCAACGGGACTCTTTGGGTCGGTACCAACGACGGGATCAGCCGTTTGCATGATGGCGAGATCAGTACCTATCGCACTCGTGACGGGCTCTCTCACAGCCAGGTTCTCGCCCTATGTTTGGATCGCGAAGGCAGTCTCTGGGCCGGTACAAAAAATGGACTCGACCAGTTCGCAGGTGGCAAAGTCACGCCTTACACGACGAACGAAGGATTGCTCAGCAACGATGTCGGCCCTGTTCTCGAGGACAGCGCAGGGCATCTCTGGGTCGGCACCCTCGGCCGTGGCCTGAATTCGTTTGACGGTCGCCGCTTTCATGCGCTCACCAAGCTGGACGGGCTGCTCAGTAACACAGTGTTGAGTCTGGCGCTCGACGATTCGGGCGATCTTTGGGTCGGAACAAACGCCGGCCTCAATCGCCTGAGAAATGGAGTGGTCGTCGCGTCGTACGACGCTAATAATGGCCTTCGCGGAGAGGAAGTGCGAAGTCTTTTTATCGATGCGCAACGCATTCTCTGGGTGGGCACCAATGTGGGCCTACAGCGTTTCCAGAAAGGGCGCTTCCTTCAGCGCTCACGCCACGAAATTGTGGATCGAGATGCTGTGATTGCCCTGAGCGGCAGCTCCAAAGTGCCCCTATTTGCAAGTTTTCAGGGCGCCGGTCTTTATCTGCTGCGCAACGACGATCTCTCGCCTTATCCACTAGAAACGACCCACGCCGTCGATTGCTTCTTCCTGGACCATTCGCGCCACGCGCTTTGGATGGGAACGCTCGGTTCCGGATTATTACGTTGGAAAGATAATGCGATCTCGCACATCTACGTGAAAGACGGACTCTACGACAACCGGATCTACAGCATCCTGCAGGACAGCAGTGCAAATCTGTGGCTTGCGTCGAGCAAAGGTATTTTTCGCTTAAGCGAGGCGGAACTGGAAGACTTTGTCGGCGGCCGGCGTCGAACCGTCACCAGCCTTCCCTTTACCACGGGCCAGTTACGCTTCGAATGCCGGGCGGGAGTGCAACCCGCTGCTTGCCGTACCCGGGATGGCCGTTTTTGGTTCTCGACAACCAGCGGGCTGGTTGTAATCGACCCAGATCGCCTGGCAAAGAATCAAGTGCCCCCGCCTGCCTCGATCACGGCGCTGATTGTTAACGGAAAACGAACTGCGCCTGGCAGCGTGCCGCATCTGCCACCGCAGGAGATGAACAATATCGAGATCCGCTATGCAGGCCTGAGCTTTGTTTCCCCCGAGAAGGTCACTTTCCGCTACCGGCTGGAAGGTTACGACCGCACCTGGATTAAGGCCGGTGAACGACGGGTCGCCTTCTATACCAATCTGTCCCCCGCCACTTACCAATTCAGGGTTGAAGCCTGCAACAGCGACGGGACGTGGAGCGCCCGGCCGGCTTCCCTAGCTTTTGTTGTTGAGCCGAGAGTGTATCAGCGCTGGTGGTTTTTCCCCTTGACGGCAGGGGCTTTAGCCCTGTCAGTATTTGCAGGTTTTCGCATCCGTATCCGTCAGCTCAGGCACCGCTTCCAATTGATTCTCACGGAGCGCAACCGAATTGCCCGCGAGTTGCACGACACTCTTCTGCAGGGCCTCTCCGGGATCACTATGCAAATGCAGGCGCTCTGGGCAAGGCTTCCTCCTTCCAGGGAAAGAGAAATCTTGAGCGGCATTATAAGAGATGCTGGCGCCTGCTCCGCCGAAAGCCGCCACTCGCTTTGGGGATTGCGCACCAGCGATCCAAGCGAGTCTGACTTTTCAGATAAGCTGGTGAAGCTTGTTCGTGAGGCGATCGCTGAAAGAAGCATCTCACTCTCGCTTGTAGTCGAGCCCCTCTCCTTGGCGGAACAACCGGATGCTGAGTACCAGTTGCTTCGCATCGCGCAGGAAGCCGTGTCTAACGCGCTTAAACATGCGGCTGCTCATCGCCTCAGGGTTAAGCTGTATCGGCAGGCCGGAGTTCTTCACCTTCTAATCGATGACGACGGATTGGGATTCACCGGACTGACCGGTCGGATGCACGGCCATTTCGGCATTCAAGGCATGCAGGAGCGCGCTGAAGAGATCGGTGCAGAGCTTTCCGTTGCCAGTTCGCCTGAAAGTGGCACCAGTGTTCGCGTTTCCTTACCTCTCCCCAAACACTCCGAAACGGAAAGTAACCATCAGCTGCTTGACGCTCATCAGATCTAAAGTAAGCGGTCAATAGGAGTTCAACGTGCGCATTCGCATTCTCTCGGTCGACGATCATGAAGTTGTTCGAAAAGGGATCGCTGCTCTCATTGCCACGGAACAGGAGCTGGAGCTTGTTGCGGAAGCCGGCACCGGCAGGGAAGCGATCGATCTGTTTCGCCTAAAGACCCCCGATGTGACGCTAATGGACCTTCGGTTGCCAGACATGAGCGGCATTGACGCGACGCGCGAGATCCGCCGAGAGTACTTAGAGGCTAAGATCATCGCCTTGACTTCTTACGACGGGGATCAGGACATTTACCAGGCTCTCGAGGCCGGAGTGCGCGGCTATCTGCTCAAGGAGATGGTGCACCGGGAAATTGTGGGTGCCATCCGGGTTGTCTACTCAGGGAAGCGTTTTATTCCGAACGAAGTAACGCAGCACTTGAACGGCTTTTTTCCGGAAGTTGCGCTGACCCGGCGTGAAGTAGACGTCCTCTCTTTAGTTGCGCGCGGATTTGGAAACAAGGAGATCGGAGATGTCCTCGGAACGGCACCAGGGACGGTGAAAGCGCACGTGCAGAGCATTCTGGGAAAGCTCGGGGCCAAGGATCGCACCCACGCAGTTACGATTGCGCTGCGCCGCGGTATTATCCACTTGCACTCGCCCGAGCTTGCAGCCTCAATTCTCAATGGCTGATCAGCCGCCCCACACAGGCCGCCAGATCATTCTAATTGCTATCAGAAATTTGCTGTTTGCTGTTGTACTTTTAGCCGCAGTCGCTTATGTCCTCGACTACGCCGTGCTCCGCTTTCGGATAGCTACCAACCGGAATGCCATGGGGACTGTTACAGTCCGGCCTGTCTATGCCGTGCCTCAAAAGAATCACAGCACTGAGTTTTTGGCGGGGGATCCCCAGGACCAGGTCTGCGTTCATTCGCTCTTCCCACACCTGGGCGATGCGCCCTGCTGGTACCTCGTGCGGCATAAGGAACAGCAGATAAACATGTAGGAGAAGCGAACTTACTTCACCAAACTGCCTTCCGGCCACACCCCTACTGCTTCCCGTGAAGTTTTTCTTGCGCGCCGGTGCGTGAAGCGGTCCAGATACAGGTAAATCACCGGCGTGATATAGAGCGTAAGTAATTGCGACACGATCAGGCCGCCGACTACCGCAATACCAAGTGGCCGCCGCGCTTCGCCGCCGGCGCCAGTGCCAAACGCGACCGGCAGCGTTCCTAGGAGCGCCGCCATGGTCGTCATCATGATGGGCCGAAATCGCTGCATACAGCCTTCGAAGATTGCTTCTTCAGGCGTTTTGCCTTCCTTGCGTTCGGCTTCGAGTGCAAAGTCGATCATCATAATTGCGTTCTTCTTTACAATTCCGATCAGCAGGATGATGCCGACGAACGAGTAGAGATTGAGATCTTCTCCGAACAGCAAAAGCGTGAGTAGCGCACCCAAGCCGGCGGCCGGCAATCCCGAGAGAATCGTGATTGGGTGAATAAAGCTCTCGTAGAGAATTCCCAGAACAAGATAGATCACTAGCACCGCGATCAGGAGCAGAATACCTAGATCCCGCAGCGAATTCTCAAACGCTGCCGCTGTTCCCTGATAGCTGAATGTCATCGTGTCGGGTAAACCGATCTGGCTCGCAGCGGCATCGACCAACTTGGTCGCCTGGCTCAGCGAAACGCCCGGCTTCAAATCGAATTGAAAATTCACCGCCGGCAATTGGCCGATGTGATTTACGCTCAGAGGCGCTACGGTCTGCTGTAACGCCGTCACTGCCGAAAGCGGAACCATCTTGCCCGTGCTCGAGCGAATATAGAGATCCCTGAGCGCCGCCGGATCCCGCTGATATTGCGGCAAGACTTCGAGGATCACGTCATATTGGTCCGAAGCGGCGGTGATCGTGGTCACGCGCCGGTTCCCGTAAGCGTCGTACAAGGTATTGGCGATGGTGTCCGGATTGACGCCGAGCGCCAAGGCAATATTGCGATTAATATGAACGTCGAGACGTGGACTGCTCAGCCGCAAATCGCTGAAGATGTTGGTCAGTTGTGGAATCGAACGAAGCTTCGCTTCGAGTACCGGAGCCCATTTGTACAGCTCGCTTGTATCCGCATCCTCCAGAGCCACCGAATACTGGCTGCGGCCTTCGTTTTGACCGAGCGTAATCAGCGGAGGCGACTGGAGAAAAACCATCAGGCCGGGAATTTTCATGAATTCCTGCTCGAGCTGCCCGATGATCACATTCACCTTCGGCCGGTGCTTATCATTTTTCAGATCAAAAAACATCATTCCCGAATTCTGGCCACCCATCATGCCAACGCCGGATCCAAAACTCGAAATCCACTTGTTCTTCTTCAAGACATCATTCACTTGCTCTTGCAGACCCACCATCTTGTCGAAGGAAGTGTCCTGTGCCGCCTCATCGCCGCCGAACGCAAAACCCTGGTCTACTGTGGGCATAAAGCCTTTGGGCATGATGACAAACAGATAAACCGTCGCAATCGTCAGCGCAATGCTCGTTATTAAGGTGATTCTGCGGTGGCGCAGCACAACCTGCAAAGTGCGCCGGTATGAGTTATTCAGCCAGACGAAAAACTTCTCTGACCACCTGTAGAAAGAGCCCGTCGGGTGAGTCTCGTGTCGAAGAAACCGGCTGCACAGCATCGGCGTAAGCGTCAGCGAGATAAAGCCAGAGATAAGAACCGCTACGGCAATTGTGATCGAGAACTCACGTAGCAGCCGTCCGATGATCCCGCTCATGAACAGCACCGGAATGAACACCGCCACCAGCGATACGGTCATCGAGACGATCGTAAAACCAACTTCCCGCGCGCCATCGATTGCCGCCTGCATGCGCGGCTTGCCCATTTCCATGTGCCGCACGATGTTTTCGAGCATCACAATCGCGTCATCGACCACGAATCCCACCGAGAGCGTCATGGCCATCATCGACAGCATGTCGATAGTAAAGCCCAGCAGCTTCATCGCGGCAAATGTTCCGAGCAGCGACAACGGAACCGCCAAGCTTGGGATCAGCGTCGCTGAGACGTTTCGCAAAAAGAAGAAGATGACGCCGATCACCAGGCAGATTGTCAGAAGCAACGTGAACTTTACATCCGCAATCGATTCACGAATGTTCTGCGATACGTCGAACGATCTGCCGATCACGATCCCGGCCGGCATCGATTCTTTCATCGACGGCAATAGCGCCTTCACCGCGTCGGCTACTTGCACCGTATTCGAGCCCGGCTGCTTTCGGATCGCCAGAACAATGCCCAGCTTTCCGGTCAACCAGAAGCGCATCTTATCGTCGCTGACGCTGTCGAAAACTTTGCCCAGTTCGTTCAGCCTGAGTGGGCTGCCGTTTTTATAGGTTACGATCAACTGCGCAAACTGCGCAGCCGAAGTGAGCTGGCTATTCGATTGCACCGTGTACGCCTTGGTGTAGCCGTAGAGCGATCCGGCGGGCAGATTGATGCTGCCGCTGGTCAGCGCGGTCCGCAAGGTTTCCAAGTCTACCTGGTGGGCCGCGAGCTTAGCGGGGTCCGCTTGTATGCGGACCGCGTATTTTTCGCCATACACCTGCACCTGCGCCACCCCGCTCACCATCGAGATACGGCGCGCCATCGTCTGCTCCGCGTACTGATCGAGGTGTGAAAGCGCCATCGTGTCGGAGGTAACAAAGATGTACATGATCGGCTGCTCGGCCGGGTTCACCTTCGAGTAAGAGGGCGGGGAAGGCATGTCGGTCGGCAGGGATCCCTGCGACCTGGCAATCGCCGCTTGCACATCTTGCGCTGCGGCATCGATGTTGCGGCTCAGGTCGAATTGCAAGGTGATGTTCGTCGAGCCAAGAGAGCTCGAAGAAGACATGCTGTTGATGCCCGCGATAGTCGAAAACTGATTTTCCAGCGGAGTCGCCACCGAGGACGCCATTACATCCGGATTCGCGCCGGGCAGCGACGCTTCTACCTGTATGGTCGGATATTCCACCGCCGGCAAATTGCTCACCGGCAGCGAGAAGTAGCTCAGTAACCCAAATCCCAGAATCCCCGCCATGATCAGCGTTGTCGTGATCGCGCGGCGTATGAATAAATCGGTGAAGTGCATGCGTCGTCCTTAACTCTTGCCTGTTTTCCCGCCGGCCGGGCCTCCGGCTTCACCCAACTGCGCTCCCGCGTTCTTCTCTAACATGTGCACCTTGGCGCCCGGCATGAGCCGCATCTGCCCTTCCGATATCACCATGTCTCCAGCTTCCAAACCACTGCCGATCACTGCCTGCTCAACCTCCTTGGCCGGTTTGTAATTGCGCAATACATTGACTGCCCGCATCGCAGCGGTACCCTTGTTCACCACCCACACGTACTTGCCCTGCGGACCGTTCTCAATCGTGCTGCTCGGTACCAGTATCCGGCCATGCTCGAGGTTGAGCCGCGCCTCCACGTTCACGAATTGCCCCGGCCACAGCGCGTGGTTCTGGTTCTGAAACTCGGCTTTCAACTTGATCGCACCGGTGGTCATGTCTACGGAGTTATCAATGAACTTCAACCGTCCGGTCATCGCTTCACCATCGCTATTCGTCGCCTGAATCAGCAACGGATGCTGGGCGTTGAATTTCTGCACCTCCGGCAATAATTGTTCCGGGACGCCAAAGCTTACGTAGATCGGCGAGATCTGCAGAATCGTTACCAATGCCGCGTCATTGTCCTTAATCAGATTGCCCGCTTTCACGTTGATGGCGCCCGCGCGGCCGGTGATCGGCGCGGTGATCTTTGTGTAGCCCAGTTGAAGTTGCGTCTGCGCCAGTCGCGCGCGGTCCGATTTTGTTGCCGCCACCGAACTCTCTACCATCGCGCGGTCCGCGTCGAGCGATGCCATCGCCGTCGCATTCGTTGCTACCACCTGCTCGGTCTGCTCTTTCGAAAAAATGCCTTCTTTGGAAAGTTCCAACCCGCGGTTGGCGGCCGCTTCCGTCTGCTTTATGGTGGCCTGATCTTTAATGACGTTGGCGCGCGCCTGCTGCTCGAGCGCTGCATCCTTAGCTAAATCGGCCTGAATCTGCGCGATCTGTTCTTGCAACGGCTCGGGGTCTATTTCAAACAGCACTTGCCCCTTCTGCACGTTCTGCCCTTCGCCAAACATCACTCGCAAAATCTGGCCCGCGACACGCGATTTTACGTCTACGCTGGCCATCGCCTCCACGTTGCCCACTGCCGACACGTTCAGCGGTACATCCGTGGCCACAGCCGGGACTGCACGCACGGGCACCTCTTGCATCATCATCATGGCCATCGGATTTGGCGCCTGTTGCTTCTTGCCGCATGCTACAAAAAGTCCGACGAAAGCGAGCATGCATAACACTAGAACTCTGAATTTCAACATGAAAAGTTTCCGGAACACGGTTCCTATGCAATCTCTTTGAGGGATGCTTATATGGTCACATACATGCGCACCAACTCGCATCTCACTCCCCCTAAATACGAGACGAGTCCGCAAAGGTTCCGTCTTTTCGCGTGGCATTCTTGAAGTTTGATGACCCATTCGCAGGTGATCTCGGTTCCGGGGCGCGTGAACTTGATCGGCGAACACATCGACTACCACGACCTCCCTGTTCTTCCAATGGCCATCCAGCGCAAGGTCTCGATTAGGTTTGAGAATCGAACGGACGCGCTGATCCGAGCCACTTCCCCCGGCTACGGCGACCGTCAATTTAGCCTTGCCGACGCCGGCGCCTTTCCGCCGGGCGACTGGGGGAACTATGTGAAGGCCGCCGTCCAGATGATCAGCCGGCGTTGGACATTGGCGCACGGCATAGATGCCGTCGTCGCCTCCGACTTGCCCGTGGCCGCCGGACTTTCCTCGTCGTCGGCGCTACTCACCGGATTCGCACTCGCCCTACTGCGTGCGAATGAAGTCCAGCCTACTGTTGACGAGCTCATGCAGCTTCTGCCCGAAGGCGAACAATATGTCGGTACGCGCGGCGGCGGTATGGATCACGCTGCGGTGCTCGCCTCCCGCGCCGGCTGCGCCCTGTTGGTACATTTCGCGCCATTCCAATTTGAGCCCATCCCGATTCCACCTGGCTGGGCATTCCTGGTCGCCCATAGCCTCACGGTTGCTGAGAAATCGGGCGGCCTCAAAGCCGAGTACAACGCCCGCCGCACGGCCGGCTTCGAGGCCCTGCAATCGCTGGGCTTTTCATCCTTTCGCGCCGCCCTGCAAGAAAACTGTGACGAGCAATTGGCGGCGAGGGCTGGGTCCCTCTCAGACAACCAGCGTGATGCCTTTCTTCACGTCATCTCAGAAACGCGGCGCGTCGAGGCCGGTGTAGCGGCTCTCCGCGGGGACGATCCAGTCGCCTTCGGCCGTCTGCTTTCCCATTCCCACGCCAGCCTGCGCGACCGCTTGCACGTCAGTAACGGCGCGCTGGATGAACTGGTCGGACGCTCGCTGCAAGCCGGCGCCCTCGGAGCTCGCGTTACCGGCGCCGGGTTTGGCGGTTGTGCGATTATCCTTTGTAAAAACACGGAGTTTTGCGGCGTCCGCGACCGCCTTACGGAAACTTTTTACCGCAGACGCCCCAGCTTCAACTCCGCCAACCACTTGATCACAGCCGAGCCCTCGGCGGGAGCTCTTTGTGCCTGAAGCAGCCCTCTCGCGCGCCGTGATCCTTGCCGCAGGACGCGGCACCCGCATGGGCGACATGACCAGGAAAATTCCAAAGCCCATGCTGGACATTCAGGGCCGGCCCATGCTCGACCATATCCTCGAAGGCTTGGCTTCCTCGGGCATCTCCCGTTTCCTGATCGTGATCGGCTATCACGGCGGGGTGATTGAAGACCACTTCAAAAATACGAATCGAAGCGTTGTGCTGGTGCGGCAAAATCCGGTCAATGGCACCGGCTCAGGCGCTCTCCTCGCCCAAGACTTCGCGAGCGGCGAACCCTTCCTTTTAACTTATGGCGACATTCTCAGCGACCCTGAGGAGTATGCCCGCGCGATCCGCATTCTTCTACGCGATCCCGAGGTAGTCGCCGCCGTCGCCGTCAAAGCCGTCGACGATCCCTGGCAGGGCGCTGCCGTTTACGAAGAGAAGAACCGCGTCAGCCGGATCATTGAAAAACCGCTTAAGGGAACGTCCACGACTAATTGGAATAGCGCTGGATTTTATACGTTCAGGCCCATCATCTTTGACTATCTAAGCCGCCTTCAGCCCTCCCCGCGCGGCGAATACGAGCTGACTTCCGCCCTGGGGGCCATGCTCGCCGATGGCCTGGATCTTCGTATCTCGCCGGTCGAAGGCGCCTGGCGCGACGTAGGCCGGCCCGAAGATCTCGCCGCCGTCAACGATCCGCCGTCCGCTGGGTCGTAAAGCTGTTACGTTCCGGATTAGCGTCGCTATGGTTTGAAATCGAGCGACGCCTTGTCGTCGATTATGTCGAAGGGAACCGACTTGTGCTCGTGCGTAACCATCGAGTCGCCGTCGGGATCGAGGAGCGATTCGACGTATTTCTCCGCATCCTCCGGAAAGTAGCCGAAATATTCGAAGGCTTCCAGCTCAGCGGCGGTTTTTTGCGGAACAAAGCCACGACACTTCTCTTGATCGCGCACCACGGACTCGCGACCCGGCATACAGGCATCACCTTGTATTCGCCTTAAGCCATGCGCTCGTCTCATTCGACGTCTGCCGGTAATCGATTGAGTAGCTCGACCGTCGGGTCATTGGGGCATGGCGCCGCCCCTCAGTTCTACCCGGATACGGATGGGTGACAGCTTCTCTCCGTTAGCGGTGGCGTCGATGGAAACTGTTTGCCAGCCCTTTGTTTCAGCCGATGGTGTTCTGGTTTCGAAGGCAAGTCGCCGGGACTCGCGAGGGGGCACGGCAATGCTGGCAGGGAGTTGCCGGCGGAAGCTCCAGCCAGCGGGCAAGGCGGCTGATAAGTGGACGGAGATAGCCGCCTCTGTCGGGTTCTCGATCACCAAAGGAAAGATGAACGGCGCGCTGTATTTGGCCATGACTTCGGGCGGAAGGAGGCCGGCAAGATTTTCGATCCCGTGGGCTTGCCAGAATTGGCGGTAGAAGCGCCACGGGCCGCCGAGTTCAACGACTGGCGCAGTAAGGCGCGGGGGCGTATAACCGGGCGGGCGCTCGAATGGAATGCCGGCGGGCTGGACGCCCTCAAAGAGATCGCCCGTCACGCTGGATTTCACGTAAGACTTGCCGAAGATGAAGCGCACCGGTTTTTCGAAAGCGGCGAGGTCGTTTTTGGCAATCGCATTCTTGGCGACCTGGCCGTCCTGGGTGAGATGGAACGAGTACTCTTCGGCGCCGAGGCGGCCGTAGGAGAGCTTATGAGAAGGCGACAGATCGGCGGCGGAATACTCCGGTCCTTTACCTTGCATGAAGCTGGTATCGGCGGCATCGCTGAAATAGTAAATTTTTTCAGGCTGCCAGGCACGGAGACCCTCGGTGAGATTATTGATATCTTGGCGATCTCTGGGTGGGGCGAGCTGCTCGGGGAAGGCGGTGGGATCGTCTGCTATGTCGAAAGCTTCAGTGGCGATCACACCGGCGGCCTGGTGATCGCCGTGATTCTCACCCGCTACCCAATCGGGCAGCCAGGTTGCGATGACTGAAGGGCGTGTGAGCCGAATGAGCCGGACGACGCGACCGAGCGAATCGCCATGGTTCCAGGTTTCAAGCGAGTCGAGAACATCCTGGCCCGGCGTATCGAGACCGTTCAGGAACCAGACTTTATCCACACCGAAATGGGCTAACGCCTGACGTGCTTCGATTTCGCGGACAGAGGCGAGCGAACCGGCCTGCTCCTGGCCTTCCACATTGCCGCCACTATTGCCCCGGGTGCCGAAGATGACGGCTACCCGCTTCTTCTCGTCGAATATGGCTCGAGCGAGGTACGGGCCAATTTCGGTTTCGTCGTCGGGGTGAGCCACTACGACGAGCAGGTCTACTTTGAAGCGGGCGTCGGGGGGAGGACTGATGGAAGTATCCGCTTGTAACGGAAGGGAGAGCGCGAGAAGTAAATAGAGAGATAGTGGCTTCATTCTTTTGAAGTCACCGATTATAACGGCACAGATTTCGAACGGGCTGAAACCTCTTCAATAAGTCGGGCGGAGTCGCGCAACTGTTAGAGTTTTGCGTTTTGCAAGTGGTTCGTGTGTGACCGAGTTTCGTCGCGGGCATTAGCGCGGGAGCTGCGGTTTAATGCATCACAATTCTCTCCGTAATGCCCACCCGGCGGCGGAAACGATTGCCCAAGCAATAGTGGCGCTCGAAATAACGAGATAGGGAGAGTAGCGCGGAAGCAATATCCAGACGATTGCCCCAAACACGAGCAATCCGATCGCCCCAAGAGCAGAACCGACAGCCTCCAAGGCCGCGGCGTCCCGGCCTCGCTGATAACCTGTCATTCCCTTGGCTTCCTTCTTTTCTGTTTCGTGCTTTTCCGTTAGAGTTACGGTCGCCGGGAAAATCGCCGGAAAGGCCAGGAACAGGCCACCCACAGATGGACCCCACTTCTCTGCAATCAGGCCCGCTGCTACGGTAATCACGCCGCCAAATGCGAAGCGTAATGCGTATTCACTCCAACGCGTTTCACGCAGACTCGAGAGATCAAGCTTGATAAGCATCTCGCTTCATTTCCAAAGAAGGAACCACACAGCGAAGGCTAAGCCGAACCATACCGTAAACGACGAGAGGACAGAGAGAAGCACTGGGATTTCGGACCTTTTTGACAAGAAAACGACAACGACGCAGTAACAGCAAAGGGCGAAGGCTCCTGCCAACATGGAACGCGCTTCGTCAGCAGCATAGCTGCGCCCTTGCTTGAGGATGGTAAGCGTAAGAGTCGCAATTGCTACGGAAGGAGCGGCACCAAAGAGGCCCGCGAACGATCTTGGCTTAAATAGACTGCCAAACACGGCGAAGACCGAAACGATGATCCCTCCCACTAGAAAACGGACCACGAGTTCGTTGAACACAGTTTGATGCCGATGATCGTCATGGAATTGTAACAAAATGATCGAATCCATGTAGCATGAGGTCTGTCAGAGAATAAGGTGACTTTGGCCTGCCGCCGACGCACCTCGCGATCAACCACACCATCGCGATTGTTCATAGCAACGGCGCACGGATGGCCGTCAGCTATTGCAGAACCGGTACCGGGGTCGAGCAACTCGTAATACTGATTGGCTAAAACACTGATTGGCCTAAAGGTTTTTCTGCACGGGATAGCCTTTCACGACCCAGTCGGCGTGCAGGCTGGTGGGCAGTCGCAGAACTTTGAGGTGGAATCCCAGTCCATTCGCAGCGCTAAAGGCGGGACGGATATTCGGACACTTGTCGAGCGGGCAACAGCCGCAATAGAGGACGACCTCGCGATTGCGCGGCAGGTGGGCGAGAGCTCTACGCAGAGCGGCCAAGCCCTGCGGTTTGGAGCAGGGACCCGCCAACATCGCGCCGGAGATGTGAGCGGCACGGTAGAGGACAGGAAAGCCGACGCAGAAAATTGAAAAGCTGGCTGGAGTGGAAGCAAGTTCGTGGGCGAAGGCGTCGGGCTCAATCAGCTTCGCACTCAATAAAGGATCATGTTGAGCTGCGAGTGTGGAAACGGCAGCACTGGAGGTCAGAAAATCACGACGTCGCACAGGTGAATTCGCTCCTCATTGGCGGCTGGCTTTGCAGGATGCACCTGCGCCGGCAGGAATGTCGCATTCGATACTGGGGACCCCTTGCGCATTGCGCAAAGTGAGTGTCCAGCCGGAGCCTTTGCGCTGCAACTCGGTTAGACCGAAACTCATATTGACTTCACCGGCTCTGACACGAGCGCCGGCGATGCTGCTACCCGAGCGGTCTACGGTAAAGCCGGTATCGAGCTGGGTCCCGCTATCGCCGGCGATGACTTGATTCGGGCGGCCGTTGTCAAGCGCGAGAAATTCGAACAGATGAACGTGTCCGGAGAGAATCAGGCTGATGCCTTGCGGTTGAGCTTGGGCCCAGGCAGGACCGAGAGTGAGATCAGTGGGAGAAATGCCGGTGCTCTTGGAGGTGTAGCCCCAGAACGGATGATGATCGACCAGCCAATCCGCGCGCCCAGAGAGAGCGCTCAACTGTTTGGCGTAGATGGGAATTTGGGCTGGTTCCGTATTCGGGACATCTTTGGTGGAACCGGTATCGAGAACGGCGATGCGCAAACTACCACTCTGCGCTACATAGGGTTCGGTATATTCGCTGCAAGCGCCATTGAAGGGTCGCGGGTCGAGATAGTAGAACCAGCCGCGGAAGGAACGGCTGCAACTCTCGTGATTGCCGCGAGCGAAGATCCACGGCGCGGCGGCGAGGGCATTGCGGGCGGGGCTGAAGAAGTCGGCATTCCAGGCTGCCCAGTTATCGCCGCTTGGTCCGGCGCAACCTGGCACGAAACTCGGGCAGACGCTTTCGCGATACAGGTAATCGCCGACATGGACGATCAAATCCGGTTTCAGCTTGGCTACCTGCTCAGAAATGGATTCGAAAGGCCAAAGATTCGGATCATTACAGGCCTGGATCTGCCCGCCTTTGACGCGGCACCCGGTGTCGCCGATGGTAACCACACGGTCGGGAGTCTTGGGCAGGCGAATAACTTGCTTGCGCCAGCGAAGCGAACGGGCACTGGCAGGGATGAGCGCTTCACAGGCCGGCTTGAAGCCGTCGGGAACCGGTTGGCGGATTTGCATGGGCAGCGATTTTCTATCCGCGCGAAGATCAGGACAGTGGCCTTCAGGCTCAATCACGGTGCGCGCCAGCACTGAACCTTCCGGGCCAAGCTCGAGCCAAACCGGCGTGAGTGTTTGGGCGGAAGCGAGCGTGGCAAGCAGCCAACAGCAGAAAAGAAATCGCATCTGATCGGTAGAATGAGGTTATCGAGCCGCTATGTGTGAGAGCGCTCGCTCCAGTGTATCGGTGTTCTCACCGATACGTAATCGCGATCCAGAACCCAGCATGGCAATTAACCCGAATACGAACGTGCCAGCCGTATCTTGGCCGTTAGCATTCTGGCGAATTCTCAAACGGCTAGATAAGAGCAAGCTAAACAGCGCGGGAATGGCGTTACGCAACTCGCTGGCGGTCGCGCTGCCGCTGAGTATTGGGATCGCGACGGGCCATCCTCTGATCGGGATAGCGATTTCGACCGGCGCGCTCAACGTCGCTTACTCAGATGGCCGTGATCCATACGCGCATCGCGCGCGGCGCATGTTGACGTGGAGTGTTTTGGGAGCAGTGGCGGTGTTTCTCGGATCGGTAACCGGGAATTATCACCTGCTGGCGATTCTGCTGGCAACGGCTTGGGCTCTGGCGGCGGGTTTACTGGTTTCAATCAGCTCGCGAGCGGCGGATTTAGGATTGAACACGCTGGTCGCAGTAATCGTGTATGGCGCGCGGGGAGCCATGTCGCCCAAGGGCGCGCTCTATGCGGGACTGCTGGTGCTGGGGGGAGGTTTGCTGCAGACGGCGTTGGCTTTGCTCTCGTGGCCGGTCCGGCGTTATAAGCCGGAGCGGCGGGCCATTGGCGGAGTGTATCTGGAACTGGCAACGCAGGCGGGCCAAGCCACGCAGGATATTTTGTCGGCTCCTTTGAAGCAACCGAGCGCGGAGGTGCAGGACACACTTTCGGCCTTAGGGCGGGACCACAGCACAGAGGGTGAGCGCTTCCGGCTTTTGTTCGACCAGGCAGACCGGCTACGCTTTTCGATTTACGGCGTGAGCCGTCTGAGAGCTGGACTGGAGCACGAGAAGAGCGGGAGGACAACGCCTGAAAGCGATGGGGTTGAGGCGCTCGATCAAATGCTGAGGATTGCACGCGAGTTGCTGCGCTCGATCGGTAATTCTCTGCTGAACGACGATCCTTCGGCGATCGATCCCGAGGTTTTGAAGCAACTCAAGCAACTACTGAAGCGGGTACAATCGAGCGCGGGAGTTTTAAGCTCCACGTTTGCGCGAGAGTTTGCGCCGGCAGCTGATGTGCTTGCGGGTCAATTGCGCGTGACAGCTCAATTGACAGAGCACATGACGACTTCAGGGGCGGAGGATTTTGCCAGGCGCGAATCGGCGACTCCACTGAAACTGCAACTGAGTAGCTGGCTTGAAACGCTGAGGGCAAACCTGGACATTCACTCGCCGCCCTTCCGGCACGCGATACGGCTGGCCCTGTGCGTAGCGATGGGGGACGCTATTGGCCGAAGCATCAATACGGGGCGGAACTACTGGCTTGCGATGACAGTGGCGGTGGTGCTGAAGCCGGATTTTGCAACCACCATCAGCCGCGGAGTGCTGCGGCTCTGCGGGACGTTTTGCGGCCTCTTGCTCGCGACAGCGCTATTTCACTTTCTTCCGCACTCGGCGGTTACCCAGCTTGTGCTGGTAGGCGTGTTCATGTTTTTCATGCGGTATGTTGGACCGGCAAATTACGGCATCTTCAGTATCACGATCAGCGGGCTGATTGTGTTTCTGATTGCGGCGACTGGGGTTGAGCCTTCCGAAGTAGTGTTCGAACGCGCGGTAAACACGGCCGCGGGCGGGATATTCGCTCTGATTGCGTATGCGGCGTGGCCTACTTGGGAGCGTTCGCAGGTTTCTGACGTAATGGCGGAGATGATCGACCGAACCCGGGACTATTTCCGGGCAGTGGTGAAGCGTTTTGAGAGCGAAGACGAATTCGTCAAAGCGGCTCTGGATAAGACACGCGACGCTTGGCGGCAGGCGAGGTCGAACGCAGAGGCATCCGTTGACCGGCTTGCCGCGGAACCGGGCACGGATAGCGCGCGACTCGATTGCCTGACATCGATGCTGGCGAGTTCTCATGCATTTGTGCGAGTGACGATGGAATTGGAAGCAGGCGTGATACAGACTGGCGTCCGCACCTTGCCGGGCGCTTTTCAAGCATTCGCTCATGACGTGGAATTTACGCTTTACTTTCTGGCTGCCGCGCTACGCGGTTCAGAAGCTGCGACGGAAACGCTTCCGCGATTGCGAGAAGATCACCGGCGGCTAGTGGAGGCTTGCAATGAAAGCTCGGCAATCGACGAGTACGTACTGATTGAAACAGACCGGCTGACAGTTAGTTTGAACACGCTGCGCGAGCAGGTGATGCGGTGTGTTGCGCTTAGCCAAACCGCGGCGGCAGAAGCCGTCCATATGACGATAAAGTAAGTGGCTCCCTTACTCAATGCGCAGGAACTCGAGATCCGTTATGGGCCCGAGCCCCTCTTTCGAAATTTGTCATTCAATGTCTCGGAAACTCAACGGATTGGCCTGATCGGGCCGAACGGCTCGGGAAAATCCACACTGCTCGAGATTTTGGCTGGCCGACGACAGGCGGATAAAGGCAGCGTTGCACTTCGCAAGAACATCAAGCTGAGCTATGTGGCGCAAATCGCGGAGTTTGCGCAAGGCGAAACAATCCGGACGGTGATCCAGAAAGCGCTTAATCATGCTCAAGGGGGGGAAGCTGAGCGGGAGCGAGTGGAAGGTGAGACTTTGGGGCGCGCTGGATTCACTGATTTCGATCTCCTGGCGGAAGCTCTTTCGGGCGGCTGGCGCAAGCGGCTGGCCATTGCGGAAGCACTTGTCGAGCGGCCTGACATTCTGCTGCTGGACGAACCGACGAACCATCTGGATTTGGCCGGGATTGAATGGCTGGAGCGGCTGCTGCAAAATGCGGCGTTCGCTTGCGTGGTGGTCAGCCATGACCGTTATTTCCTGGAGAATGCCGTGACGGAAGTGGCGGAGCTGAATCGTGTTTACCCGGATGGAATGCTCCAGGTGAGAGGAACTTACAGTGACTTCCTCGAAAAGAAGAGCGAGTTCTTAGCGGCGCAGGCGAGGCATCAAGAAGCGCTCGAGAATCGCGTTCGGAATGAGATCGCATGGCTGCGCCGAGGCCCGAAAGCGCGCGCGACGAAGGCCAAAGCGCGGATCGACAATGCGTACGAGTTAATCGGCGAGCTGAAAGACCTGAACGCGAGGACGCGGACGGCTTCGGCGGATATCGACTTCACGGCAACGGGACGCGCGACCAAACGGCTGGTGAGCTTTGAGCACGTTGCGTTCGGCTATGGCGAGCGTGCAATTGTGAAGGGTTTTAATTTTGCGATCACGGCGGGTATGCGGATCGGGCTGGTCGGGCCGAACGGCAGCGGAAAAACCACGCTCCTACGGTTGCTGATGGGCGAAATGGAAGCGCAAAGCGGCACGATCGTCCGCGCGCCATCATTGCGGGCGGTTTACTTCGAGCAAAACCGCACGCTCGATCCCGAGCTTACGCTACGGCGCGCGCTGGCCCCGGACGGGGATTCAGTAATCTATCAGGACCGGACGATTCACGTTGCGTCGTGGGCGTCGAGATTTCTTTTCACCAGCGAACAATTAAACCAGCAAGTGAGGAGGCTGTCGGGCGGCGAGCGGGCGCGAGTGCTGATTGCCAAGCTGATGCTGGAACCGGCGGATCTGTTGCTGCTCGATGAGCCAACCAATGATCTGGATATCGAGACGCTTGAGATTCTGGAAGAGAGCCTGCTCGAGTTTCGCGGCGCGCTGGTGCTTGTGACGCATGATCGTTTCATGCTCGACCGGGTGTCTACGGTGGTGTTGGGGCTGGACGGCGACGGCAACGCGCAGCGGTTCGCGGACTATTCGCAATGGGAGGCGTGGCTGGCGGAGCGCCGTAAAACTCCCGCCAAGGTACAGCCAGCGCAAGCTGCAGAAGGTTCCCGAGCTCCGGCAAAAAAGAAGCTCTCTTATCTGGACAATCGCGATTTCGAGACGATGGAAGAGCGGATCATGCAGGCAGAGGAGATGCTGGCGGAGAAGCGCGCTGCGTTGGAAAACCCGGAGCTGGTGCGCGATGCAAGCCGTCTTCAGCAGACATTACGAGAGATCGATGCGGCGCAATCGGCCGTGGACGCACTTTATTCGCGTTGGAGTGAGTTGGAAGCAAAGCTTAGCAGTGTCTAGCGCATCCTGGAAAGATCACTAGCTCTAATCTCTGTCACTCAGGGGACAGAAGTAGTGTCTTCATTTAAAGGAGATTGGCAGAGTATGGAACGGCGGCGATTTTTGGGCGGTGTGCTGGCAACGGGCCTCGCGGGTCCGGCTGCTTTTGCGCAGGAGAACGCGACACAAGGCGCAACAGTCAGTAGTGGAAATGTAGCAAGCAAACTGCCGCGCATTACGGATCCGGGCGAGTTGCGGGGTGAAATGCTCTACCGGAAACTCGGGCGGACGGGTGAGACGGTTTCGGCGGTCGGGCTGGGCGGATCGCATGTCGCAAAGGCGAGTTTAACCGACGCCGAGTCCATCAAGCTAATCCAATCCGCCATTGATCGTGGCATCACGTTCATGGACAATTCGTGGGATTACAACGAAGGCCGCAGCGAACGCAACATGGGAAAGGCGTTATCTGAGGGCGGCTACCGCGGCAAAGTTTTCCTAATGACGAAAATCGATGGGCGCAACAAGCAGATTGCCGCCCGCCAGATCGAGGATTCTCTCATGCGGCTTAAGACGGATCATATCGATTTGCTCCAGCACCACGAGATTCTTCGTTTTGACGATCCCGATCGAATTTTTGGCGAGGGTGGATCGATGGAGGCCGTAGTCGAAGCGAAGAAGGCGGGCAAGATTCGATTCATCGGCTTTACGGGACACAAGGACCCGCGCGTTCATCTCTACATGCTTGAGACAGCGGAGAAACATGGCTTCCAGTTCGACACGGTGCAGATGCCTCTGAACGTGATGGACGCGCATTTCCGCAGCTTTGCGCAGCTCGTATTGCCGAAGCTGCTCGAGAAGCAAATCGGCGTGCTAGGGATGAAACCATTTGGCAGCGGGATTATCCTGAAGAGCAATACTGTGCAGCCGCTCGACTGCCTCCATTACGCGCTGAATCTTCCAACCTCAGTGGTAATTACAGGTATCGACAAGCCGGAGATCTTGGATCAGGCATTTCAGGCGGCAAAGACATTCAAGCAGATGGATGAGCAGCAGCTTTCGGCGCTGCTCGAGAAGACGCAGACGGCCGCGATGAACGGCAAGTTCGAACTGTTCAAGACATCGTCGCACTTCGACACAACGGCGAGGCATCCGGACTGGCTAGGGTCGGATTCACCGGCGGTTCAGGAGCTTGCCCCCGAGTTGCCGGGCTGAGGATTGGTTGTGGCATCAACGCTCCGACCGTCTCGAGTGACGCGCAGAGCCAGTAGCAACGAGCCGACGAGCAATGCTGCGGCGAGATAGAAGGGCGCGCCGGGCATACGCCATCCTGCGAACCCGCTGAGGGCGCGGGCGAACACGAATGTGAACAGTATGGGTCCGATCAAGCTGGCGATACCACGCAGTGCGCTGATGGCACCTTGCAATTGACCCTGTTCAGACGGTCCCACGCCGCGGCTCATTATTCCTTGTGCCGTTGGGCCGGCGAAACCCCAAAGATTCATCACGGGAATGCCGGTTGAGAAGACGATACCTGTCGCAGCCAAGCCAAAGATCGCAAAACCGAGTGAGCCGAAGAGAAGTCCCGCGATCATTGCCGCGCGATCGCCAAATTTTTTTACAACAGGCTTTACGAGTACAGCGCCCACCAGCGCAGAGGAAATACCGACGAGCGCCAGCGACAGGCCCACAGTTTGATCGTTCCAGCGATAGCGATATTGGGTGTACAGAACATAGACTTCAAAGACCTGCTGAGCCAGGTAGCCAAAGAACATAACTGCCCCGAGTGCGAATAGATTCGGGTGAAGGCGCAGCATGCCAATGCCTCCAACTGGATTGGCCCGCAGCCAGGAGAAACGGCCTCTGGAAGACCTTGGGAGCGATTCGGGCAAGACGAATAGACCGTAGAGCGCGTTCGCTAGTGAGAGCGCGCCTGCTACCCAAAATGGCAGGCGCGGATTGATATTCCCTAACATGCCGCCGAAAGCGGGCCCTAATACGAAGCCGAGGCCAAACGCCGCGCTGATCATTCCGAAACCGGCAGCGCGCTCAGCGGCGGGCGTGACATCGGCGATATACGCCATAGCGGTAGGGATGCTGGCGGAAGTGATACCCGAGATGACACGGCCCAAGAAAAGAATATTGAGGGTAGGAGCAAGCGCCATAACGAAATAATCCACACCCGTGCCGAAATTCGAGAGCAGGATAACGGGACGGCGTCCGAAGCGATCGGATAAACAGCCGAGCAGGGGCGAGAACAAGAACTGCATCAAAGCCCAGACTGTACCGAAGATGCCGAGCATTTTGGCTGCGCGTGCGGTATCGCCGCCGAGAAAGCTTTTCACAAGGCCGGGCAGCACGGGTACGATCATTCCGACGGCAAGCATGTCGAGCGCAACGGTGACGAAGATGAAGACAAGCGCCGCTTTATTGGGACCTCCTGAGAAAAGATTCTGGAGTGGATGCCGTGTTATATGATTGGCGTCCGATATGTCTTCCAAGCTGGCCCTCCTCGCTACTGTTTTGACCGTGAACTGCGCTGCGCAACAGTATACGCATGGCCCGGATTCCGAGCGCCACGAAGGAGTGCCGCGCGGCACGGTTACGAAGTTTAGCTGGATCAGCCACGGGGGCATGTATCCGGAAATCGGCCGCGATTATAGGGTGTACGTTCCCGCGCAATATAATGCCAGCAAGCCGGCTTGCCTGATGGTGTACCAGGATGGCGCAGGCGCGATCAAGGAAGACGGCGATTTCCGCTTTCCGGTGGTGTTCGACAACCTGATTCAGCAGGGTGCGATGCCGGTTACGATCGGCGTTTTCGTGGATCCAGGTGTGTTGCGCAATGGCTCCGATCAGAAACCCTCGTTAATGAACCGGAGCTTCGAATACGATTCGGTGGACGAGCGCTACGTGCGGTTCCTAACTGAGGAATTGCTGCCGGAGGTAGAGAAGCGTTGGAAGATTTCCGCGAATCCTAATAGTCGTGCAATTGGAGGAGCCAGCTCCGGCGCAATTGCAGCATTTACGGCCGCCATGCTGCGGCCGGACGCGTTTCGGCGCGTACTGAGCTTCATCGGCAGCTACACGAATCTGCGCGGAGGCAATCAGTGGGCCGACATGGTCCGAAAGATGGAACCGACACCGCTGCGGGTTTTCATGCAGGATGGCAATCACGATTTGAACATCTTCGCGGGCGATTGGTGGATGGCAAATCAGGACATGAATAGCGCGCTTAATTATCGCGGCTACGAAGTCAAGTTCGTAACGGGAACAGAAAGCCACAATGGAAAACACGGCGGGGCTATTCTGCCCGAGGCGCTGCGGTGGCTTTGGCAAGGATGGCCGGCCACGATAGCAACACCGGCGAAGAAAATGCCAGAAGGGTTTGCCGATGTTGGTAACGTAGTCGATCCCGCAGCGGGCTGGGAGCTAGTAGGCGACGGATACGGGTTCACCGAAGGCCCGGCAGTCGACCATGACGGAAACGTATTCTTTGTCGACGTGGCGAAGAACAGGATTTACAAGGTGGATGCCCAAACTGGCAAACCAGCAGTTTTTCGGGAAGACACAGGCGGGGCGAGTGGACTAATGTTCGGGCGCGATGGCCGGCTTTATGCCGCACAGAACGGGAAGAAGCGCATTGTGGCGTATGAGCCCGATGGCCGTGAAACAGTTCTGGCGGAGAACGTGGGGTCGAACGATTTAGCCGTATCGAGTAGCGGGGGCATCTACTTTACGGACCCTTCGACGAAGAGCGTCCGGCGAATCGATTCGCCCGGCTATCAGCATGCGGTGCAGCAAGGATTGCAATTCCCCAACGGCATACGCTTGACGGCCGATGAGCGGATGCTGATGGTCGCCGATAGTGCTACACGCTGGGTATGGTCGTTTCCGATCCAACCCGATGGGGGCTTAGGAGGCGGCGAGCCGTTCTACCGGCTGGAACTTCCGCTCGCGGGCGACGGCAAACTGGTAAACGCGTGGGCGGACGGCATGACGTTCGACAGCGCAGGTAATCTTTACGTCGCCACGAAATCCGGTATTCAGATCTGCGATGAGGCCGGGCGAGTGTTCGGCATTTTGCGCAAGCCGTCGCAGGCTGATCCGTCGAATGTGGTTTTCGGAGGAGCAGATTTTCACACGCTATACGTGACAGCAAAGGACAAAGTGTTTCGGCGCCGATTACTCCATGCGGGATATCTGCCGTGGACACCGCCTCAGTGGCCGCCGGCGCATCTCTGAGCGCGCCTCTCGGACGCATTAACCTGAAGAATCGCACTCGGTTAATACTGCGGCCCAGCGAACGGGAGAGCGCGGAGCAGTCCCGCGAGATCTCTGGCTTCACAGCAACGGTGTACAGCTGATACGGTCTCGGCGACATTCCGGCGGGCTGGGAAGCCCGCTGGCACGTGGGAAATATGTTTGACCGAAGTTGGAGCAACTGCTCTTGAGCAGAGTGGAGTTGTTCGCGAACCCGCTCGCCAGTAAGCACGGCTTTTACCGGCTGCGCGCTTCACGCGAGCGGCTGGCGCGGATAGCAGCATTCAGCCCAATGCTGGCGATGCGCCCGAGTTTGTCGATCACGCGTGCCCATGAACGCCGCTTCGCGAAGCCATCGAGAACTGCTCTGATTCCGTCAGAACTTCCTCCGTCGGCAAGGATGGCTTCCAGTTCGAAATCATCGCGCAGTTGAGAATCGAGCGAGCGAAGGAAGCCATGGATACTCTGAATTTCATTCCTACACGGCGAAATGATCAACACTTTTTCCATGCCTTAGGGGCACTTGTATTGTAAGAAGGTGCGTAGACTGAGCCAAATCGCGACGATTATTCCGTTACTGATTTGTTACACGCATGTCTGCGCTCGGGCGCAGGATCAGTCGCAAACCGAGGCGCAGCAAGTGCCGAAAAGTCCGCCGCCGGTGGGCGGTGGGATTCCCCGGCAGGAAGAGAACCGCCCGCCAGAAGCACCGATTGAGAATGAACGCTGGAATCTCTTCTGGCAAGCGACTTCGATAGGGCAGTATCACGGCACGTTTCCTTCGCCTTACGAAGGTGCGTTCAGTTTGCAAGACTATCCCGAACGCGATGTCTCCTTGACTACGACACTTTTTTTTGGGTTGCGGCTCGATCAGAATTCGCAACTCTACTTCAATCCCGAGATCGCAGGAGGGAGGGGTTTCAGCGGCGTGAACGGTATTGCCAACTCATCTAACGGAGAGCTGCCAAGAGTCGCGACCGCCACGCCCAAACCGTATTTAGCGCGGCTCTACATCTCGCACGATTTCGGATTCGGGAACGAAAAAGAATCATTCGAGAGCGAGGAAAACCAGCTTGCCGGCGAGCGCCCGATGGTGCGTTATACGATCACCGTGGGGCGATTCACGCTAACCGATTTTTTCGACAACAACCGGTATTCGCATGATCCGCGAACACAGTTCATGGGATGGGCCGTTATGTATAACGGCGCCTGGGATTATGGCGCGGACGTGCGCGGATACACCTGGGGCTGGGTCCACGAGTTGCACACCAGGAACTGGTCCTTTCGCTACGGCAGCGGGGCCATGCCGCGAGTGGCAAATGGGCTGCGTTTCGATCGCCGAATACTCGAAGACCGCAGCGACGCTTTCGAAGGCGAGTATCGTTACCTGGTGCGCAAACATCCAGGCGCGATTCGGGCGATGCCCTATATAAATCATGCCGACGCCGGCACCTATCAGAAATCGATTCATCTAGCGCAAGAGAATGGTGGAGTGCCGGACATTACTGCAACGCGCAAGCCCGGGACACTCAAGTACGGGATCGGAATCAACACCGAACAGGAATTGACTAAGGACATCGGCTTTTTTACCCGGCTTGGATGGAACGACGGCAAGACCGAGAGTTTTGCATTTACCGCGATTGATCGGCTGGCAACCGGTGGCATTTCGGTCACTGGTCAGCGCTGGAGAAGACCGTTCGATACGGTGGCAACGGAGTTTACGGCCAGCGGTCTTTCCAGCGTTCACGAGCAATATTTGGCGCTGGGCGGCCATGACTTTCTCATCGGCGATGGCCGTATTCGGTATGGGCCGGAGTGCATTTGGGAAAGCTACTATAGCGTGCGCGTCGTGCCGGGCTTCTTCACAAGCTTGGATTTCCAGCATGTGAACAACCCGGCCTTCAATCAGGACCGCGGACCGGTGTGGATCTATTCACTGCGGCTGCACATCGAGCTAGGCAAGGAGAACTTTGCGCGCCACAGTGCAAATTAAACTGGGCCGCTTACGCGAGCAACTTATCCGGCGTAATCGGGAGGTCTCTCACCCGCTTGCCCGTAGCGTGAAAGATCGCATTAGCGACGGCCGCGGCCGCTCCAGTGATGCCGATCTCGCCGATGCCTTTCGCGCCGATCGGGTTCACGTGATCGTCTTTTTCGTCCACCCAGAGCGCGTCGATCTGTCCGATGTCGGCGTTCACGGGAACGTGGTACTCGGCTAAATTGTTATTGACAAACCGCCCGAGACGCTCATCCATCGCGCCGTGCTCGTAAAGAGCCATGCTGATGCCCCAGATCATGCCGCCCATAAGCTGGCTGCGTGCGGTTTTCGCGTTGAGGATTTTGCCAGCGCCGAAACAGCCGATCATGCGCGATACTTTGACCTGACCGAGATCGGCGTCAACCCTAACTTCGGCGAATTGCGCGCCAAACGCATACATCGAGTAGCGCTCTTTCTCCGGCCCCGGTTTTGCGTTGGCCTGCGCTTCAACGTGTGCCTGTCCGTTGCGTGCAAGCCAATTTTGGAATGTTTCGCCTTTGGACGGATCGGCGCGCGAAAACAGCCGGCCGCTTTCCAACACGACATCCTGCGCGCTCACTCCGTTCAGCGGCGATTTTACATCGCTCACAGCCATTTGAATCAGCTTCTCGCGAAGCGCCTGCGCCGCCAGATAAACCGCCGATCCAGTGCTGGCGGTGGTCATGGAGCCGCCCGAGACGGGGGTCTGTGGCAGAATCGTGTCGCCTAAGCGGAACTTCACCTTTTGAATAGGCACGCCGAAAGACTGGGCCGCGATCTGGGTCATGGTCGTGTAGGTTCCAGTCCCGAGATCCTGCGTGCCGGCGTCGACCGAAAAGGTTCCATCGGCGTTCAGACGCGCGGAAGCATTCGAGGGCATGCGGCGCGTGGGATAAACCGCCGTTGCCATTCCCCAACCAATTAGAGTGTGGCCATCGCGCATGGAACGTGGCTCTATCGGGCGCTTGCTCCAGCCGAAGCGGTCGCCCGCCTGCTTGTAACACTCGCGCAATGATTTGCTCGACCACGGCTTATTCTCTTCGGGGTCGGTCTCGGCATAGTTCTTGAGGCGAAACTCGACCGGATCCATCTTTAGCGCATAAGCCATCTCATCCATCGCGGCCTCAAGCCCGTATGTGCCCGGAGCCTCGCCCGGAGCACGCATATACGAAGGCTGGCCGATATCCGACTTCAGCAAGTGATGAGAGGTGCTGTTGTTCGGCGACTGGTAAAGCATGCGGGCAGCCAAGCTCGCTGTCTCTACAAAGTCATCGGAAGTGGAGGTTTGGCAAACCGTGTCGTGCTGTAAAGCGGTCAGTATTCCGTCACTCTGCGCGCCGGCTTTTATCGCCTGCCGCGTTTGCGAACGGAAGCCGACCATGCCAAACATTTGAGGGCGCGAAATGGCGAGCTTCACTGGCCGGTTGAGTTGCTTGGCAGCCATGGCGGTCAAGATGACGTGGGACCACATAGGGCCCTTACTTCCAAAGCCACCGCCCAGATAAGGCGAGATCACACGCACATTTTCGGGCTTCATTCCAAACAGAGAGGCTACTCTGGACCGGTCGCCAAAAACGCCCTGGGTAGCATCGTAAATCGTCAGATGATCCGGGCTATCCCAGACCGCAATCGTGGCATGCGGCTCCATGGCATTGTGGAATTCGAAGGGCGTTCGATACACCTGATCGAGGTGAGCGCTAGCCTGTGAGAGGCCCGCCTGCATATCGCCGCGGTGACTTACTGCCGGATCTCCACCACCGCCCGCTTTTTGCGGTGAGTAGGTTTGATCGAGCCGACTATCGAGATCGACCTGAGGACCTTCGACCCGGTATTGCATTCTCACCAGTCTGGCGCCTTCCAACGCGTTTTCGAGAGTATCGGCGATAACAACACCCACCGGCTGATTCGCATAGCGTACGACATTATCCTGCAGGACTTGCACTTTCCAGCCGCCCGAAGGCTGATTCTGAAGCTGCGGCAACTTGAGGGAGTTTTGAGGAGTCATCACGAGCAAAACACCCGCTGACTTCTCCGCTGGTTGCGAATCGATCGCAGAGATAGTTCCCTTAGCGATGGTGCTGGTGATCAGCACTGCATATGCGGTGTCCGGCACTCTCTGTTCGTAGGCGTAGGGGGCGCGGCCTGTGACCTTCAATCGTCCGTCGATACGATCGATGGGTTGTCCGATAAGCTGTTCCATTTGCGTTCCCTCTAGGCCTCGCTGACGTTTGCCGCTGTGCGCACGGCGCGCACGATACAGCGTTTGGCCAACTCAATCTTGAACGAGTTATGCTCGTAGCCTTTAGCCTCACGCAGCTCCGCTTCGGCAGCAGCGCGCAGAATGGTTTCTTCCGGCTTCTTGCCTTTTAGCTCGTGTTCCGCTTTGCTTGCGCGCCAAGGCTTGTGGGCGACGCCGCCTAACGCAATGCGAACCTCGCGCAGGGCCCCCGCTTCGTCGAGATCGACGATCGCTGCAACTGAGACTAGCGCGAAAGCGTAAGAGTTTCGATCGCGCACTTTCAGATAGTAAGAGTGCTTGGTGAAAGGAACAGCGGGAAGATCGATAGCAGTGATGAGTTCGCCGGGTTGAAGATTCGTATCGATCTGCGGCGTGTTGCCGGGCAGACGGTGGAATTCCGTCATCGGAATCGATCGCGCTCCCTTCGGGCCTTGCACCTGGACGACAGCATCGAGGGCGGCGAGCGCTACGCACATGTCGCTCGGGTGGGTGGCGATACATTCCGGGCTCGCGCCCAAAATCGCATGGATACGGTTATAGCCTGTGATAGCCGCGCAGCCGCTACCCGGATTTCGCTTGTTGCATTCGGCGTAACTCGGGTCATAAAAGTAGTAGCAGCGAGTACGTTGCAGCGGATTGCCGCCGCTGGTCGCCATGTTTCGTAACTGCTGGGAAGCGCCGAAGAGGATCGCCTGGCTGAGAACCGGGTAACGCGTGCGAATGAGGCGGTGATTCGCTACGTCCGTGTTGCTCACAAGCGCGCCGATTCTAATGCCTCCCTGATACTCGTCGATTCCCGTCAGCGGCAGGTGGTTGATGTTGATCAGGCGCGCGGGCTGTTCGACGCCCATCTTCATCAGATCGAGAAGATTAGTCCCGCCACCAATGAATCGTGCGTTATGGCCGTCGCCGACCGCTTGCAATGCGTCATCGACTGTTCTGGGAACTGAATATTCGAAGGGCCTCATGCTTTCAGTTCCCCCTGCGCTTGCCGGATGGCCGCGACAATGCCAGCGTAGGCTCCGCAGCGGCAGAGATTTCCGCTCATGCGCTCCTTGATTTCATCGTCGGTCAGCTCGACAGGTCCCTGGTGCGCGAGATTTTCGGTTACGGCGCTGGGCGCCCCTGCTTGCCATTCCTGCAACATGGCGACAGCGGAACAAATCTGGCCGGGAGTGCAGTAGCCGCACTGAAACCCATCGTGCTCGATGAAAGCTGCCTGCATAGGATGTAGGTCACTGCCTTCGGCAAGCCCTTCGATGGTCGTCACATGCCGGCCGTCTTGCATGACCGCCAGCGCTAAGCAAGAATTGATGCGCTTGCCGTTTACCAGCACAGTACAAGCGCCGCACTGGCCGTGATCGCAGCCTTTCTTGGTGCCGGTAAGTTGCAGATTCTCGCGTACCATATCGAGCAAGGTAGTGCGCGCATCCACTTGCAGCACGTGCTGCTGATGATTGATTGTCAGTGTGCAAGTGAGTTTGGCGGGTGAGTCCCGTCGCGGAGCTTGCTCTGCCGTCCCATTTACCGGAACAATGGCTGCTGCACCGCCCGCAACCGCGGTGCCTACGAATTCGCGCCGGCTGACGCCGGATATTGCGGCTGATTTTTCTTGGTCTTCCATCTTGATCCTCAAATCCTAAGCACGACCGAAGCAGCTTTGCCTGTTCCCAACTCCTAGGCATTAAGCCAAAACTGCCTCCGGACTGACTTCCGTTTCATCTATTTGTTCGCGGCCGTTCGCGGTTTTTACGAAGCTGCGCAGGACCTCCGCCACGCTCCAGGCTTGCGCGCAGCAACCACGCGGTGTAAAGGGCGGCTCGGCGTCGAAGATTTCGCTAATGGAACCCACGCAGGAGCTGCGCAGCTCGGCCTGGAATCCATCTAGAAAATTTCGGGCGGTTTGGAAATCGTCGGGATGCACTCTTAACCAGGCATCGACAAAAGGCCCGATGAGCCAGGCCCAAACCGTGCCTTGATGATAGGCCGCATCGCGCGCGCGAAGATCACCGTCATACCTGGGCTTATAATCCCGGTCTCCGGGCGCTAGCGAACGCAGGCCAACGGGCGTAAGCAAGCGATCTTTCACAACCTGGAGCACTGGCTTCCAGCGGCGTTCAGCCAGCACTGGATAATCCAGGGAAATCGCGAACATCTGGTTAGGGCGGCACTTGCGATCGTTCTTCCCGTGCTCGGAATCCACCACATCGTAGAGATATCCGCCGTCGGCATACCAGAAGCGTTCATTGAACGACTTGTATGCCTTTTCGGCGTGGCCCGCAATTCCATTTGCTTCTTCGTCGCGCTTGGTCTCGCGCAGCCATTTTTCGAGCAAGCGCAGAGCGTTATACCAGAGGGCATTGATCTCCACCGCCTTGCCGCGCCGCGGCGTGACGACCCAGTCGTCCACTTTCGCGTCCATCCAAGTTAACTGGTAGCCCGGAGCGCCTTGTACAAGCAAACCATCTTTATGGTCCACGTGAATATTGAAGCGGGTTCCGCGCAGATGGTGCCCCACGATGTCCAGAAAATGGGGCACCAGTTGCCTCATCAGATGCCTGTCATTTGTGTAGTCGAAGTAGCGGCCCGCCGCGTGAAAAAACCACAGTGTGGCGTCGGCGGTGTGATACAAGCCTTGAGTTTTCCCCTCGGGAAACATATTTGGGATCAGGCCATCGCGAATGTAATGGGCGAAAGTACGCAGAATGTAGCTGGCATCCACTTTACGCCCGGTGACCAGGGTAAGGCCTTCCAGGCTGATCATGGTGTCACGGCCCCAATCGGTGAACCAGTGATAACCCGCGATCACGGAACGGATTTCGTCGCCTGCGGCGCGTGCGCGGACGGTATCCTCGCGCCTTCCTACGGGCGTGAAGAGAAACTGATCCGCCGCCCAAACCAGTTCACGACTGGCTACACCGCCGGTGCTCGGGTGAGCTTCAAGCAAGAGGCGGCGCTTGCGCTCGTGCTCGGCGTCCCAAGCTTGCCTGGGGTCGAGCGCCGCCATCGCTTCCCAGCTTTCGGTCGAAGCGACGATGCTGGCGTCGTTGCCGCCATCGATTTTCACGTTCCAGTAACCTGGGCTCCAGAGATCGCCGCGCCACGTATAGCCGCGGCTTCGCTCGACATCGTACATGACGTCGTGAATTTCATGGGGGTCCACCGTCACCGCGCCCGCTTTGCCCAGCAGTTGGATCCGCAGCGGCGGAAAATCTTTCGATGACTTCAGCTCGTAATTATGGTTGCGAACGGTGAAGGTGTACGGCTCGATTGCTGCGTTGACCGGCGCTTCGTGCTCGCGCATGTTGACGGCGGGACGCAGCTGTAATCGAACCGGCGTGCCGCCGGTGAGCCGGTAATTGACATAGACCGTGTTCTGCCGGTGCGGCAGGGTCACGCGCTTTTCGATGGTGCTGCCCTCCACTTCGTACGTCCAGACTGGAAGGCCCGCATCGAGGCGAAAGTTCGTCAGGTATTGAACGTTGTCAGCATACTCGCCGCTTTCTGTTTCGAGACCATTAAGCGGAATAACGCGCCCGTCCTCGAGCACGACGAGCTCGAGAATATCATTGAGCATCATGGTGCGCCCTAACGGCGTCGGCAGGGCTGCAATCAAATATCCGTGAAATACCCGCGTCAACGCGCCGCCCACTGTGCCGGAGGCATATCCTCCCAAACCGTTGGTCACAAGCCATTCCGTCTCGAGTAGCTGTCCCCTTTCCTCCTCGCTCAACGGCGTGTTCGCTTTGTGAGTGAATATGTTGTTCATTCAGAAATAGGAAGTCTGAAAAGTTGTAACTACGCTGGCTCTTGCCTATCGTAACGGACACAGAACGACGGCGGCATGCCCTGGAATTTTCCAGTTTTCACTGCTGTCGAGCGGCGCGGTGCCGCAGCCGCCATAACGGGCGTCTTCGGAAGACCATAGCTCCTTCCAGTGGGTGCCGTTTGGGGGTGCTAATAAAGGTTCCGGAGATGGATTTAATTCGAGATCGACGCCTAAGTTCACCACCAGCAAGCGGTCGTGCTGGAAATCCGGCGAGAAATAGCGCAGAACGAAAGCCGATTCGGACAATACGGCGCCGTCGATCCCATGTTCTCCCTGGCGCGAAATCACCGGGTCCTTGCGGCGGAGTCTGAGCAGGTCCTGATGAAACGTGTACTGCTCGGCGTGTTTCTCCAATTCCGCGAAGTCCAGCTTTGAGCGCTGGAACGTTTCTTCTGAACACGGATCGACCAGGCACTTTTGCATCTCGGGAAGTTGCAAGGAGCGCCACTGCTCTAAGAATTCCACCCGGCCAACACGTATGAGCTTTGCTAGCTCGGGTTTGTGATCGGCGAAAAACAAGAACGGACTCGATGCGGCAAACTCCTGGCCTTGAAAGAGCATGGGGGTTCCCGGACCGAGCAGCGTGAGGGCAGTAATAGCCTTCATGACACCGGGCGCGCTAAGTTCCTGCGCTCGTTGACCGCGCGCCGAGTTAGCCACCTGGTCGTGATTTTGCATAAATGTGACCATGGCCGTACGCGGCAATCCCAAGTTCGACCGGCCGCGCCTTTTCTTTTGCCAGCGGTACCATTGGCCCTGGTAGAGGTAGCCGTACTTCATAGCGGAAACGAACTCCTGCGGTTTGCCCCGGTAATCCGTATAGTAGGCTTCGGCCTTGCCGGTGAGAGCCACCATAGCCGAATGATGAAAGTCGTCGTTCCACAAGGCGTCAAGGCCGCAACCGCCTTCTTGAACCGGCTGGATGAGCTGCGTATTTTGTGGCTCGTTCTCGCCGATGAGAATGATTGATCGTTTGTCTGCCGCTTTGCGAGCGGCTTCTCCAATTTCAGTAATGATGTGTGGCTCTGACTCGTCGTGTATGTCCTGGGTTGCGTCGAGGCGCAGCCCATCCAGGTGAAACTCGCGAATCCAATAGGCCGCATTTTCACGGAAGAATTCCCGGACCGGGCCGTTTTCATCGCCGTCGAAGTTAGTGGCTTGGCCCCAATCTGTCGTGTGTTTTTCGGTGAGATAAAAGGGAGAGAACTTGGGCAGGTAATTTCCATCTGGCCCAAGATGGTTATAAACTACGTCGAGAACGACGCCCAGCCCGAACTGGTGCGCCTTATCGACGAACTCGCGCATGTGATTGGCAGTACCGTAGATGGAAGCCGGAGCGTAAGGCTGCACGCCATCGTAGCCCCAGCCAAATTTACCCGGAAAATCTGCGACTGGCATAACCTCGATGAGAGTGATGCCTGTATCGTGCAAGTACTGCAATTTTTCTGTAGCGCTCAGCCACGTTCCGCCGGGGGTGAAAGTTCCCAGATGCAACTCGTAGATCACCTGATGCGCTAACTTCACGCCGCTCCATTCGCCGTCGGACCAGGCGAAGGCTTGCCAATCGACTACCTCTGAGAACCCGTGCGGCCCAGTGGGCTGATAACGCGAGGCTGGGTCGGGGTAAGCTTCCTTGTGATCGACCTCGTACTTATAGCAGACACCAGCGCCGGCTTCAGCGAGGCCTGAAAAATAGCCATTTCCCTCGGCGGTCAGGTGTGCGGCTGGCCGCCCATCCTCAAACACAACGATTACAGAAGAGTGCTCCGGAGCCCAGACGCGGAAATGCGTGCCAGTGGCGTCCGGCTGAAGTTCGGCCCCAACGGGCAAAGTCCTAAGAAAAGTGCGGTCAGCGCCTGGCGAGAGCGTGGTGGAACCAGAATGCGACATCGAATTATGGGCTGAAACTACCATCCATCAGTTTGACAAACCGGCCTAGCAGTTCTACGGGAGCTGCAGAATTCGGAGCTGCCTTGCCGTACTACTTGGACGCCGATTGTACAGGTTCCTTGAGCTTGCGCGCGAAGAAATCCGCCGTGGCCTGGTAGGCCTCGACCCAGTGGCGGTGCAGCAGGAAATCGTGGATCTCGTTGGGGAAGATCCGGTCTTCGAACGTGACGTTCCGCTTACGCAGAGCTTCGACCAGCATGATGGTTTGGGCGAAATCGACGTTGCGGTCATCGTCGCCGTGAATTAGCAGAACGGGCGACCGCCAGGTATCGACCGAAGCCATGGGCGAGGATTCGAAGGCGAGTCTGGCGGCCTCCTGCCGTTCTCTGACCTCGTTGGGATCGCCGCTGGTGTCGCCTCGCGTAAGATAGCCGCGCAGGCTGCTCCAGTCGTGGACGCCATGGAAGTCGACGCCCGCGGCGAAGAGGTCAGAAGCTCGGGCAAGCGCCAGGGCGGTCAGATAGCCGCCGTAGGAGCCGCCCCAGACCCCGATCCGGCTGGGGTCGACATCGCTGCGCGACTTCAGAAAGAGGCCCGCGCCCACAACGTCGTTAAATTCGCTTGCTCCTTGCGCCCCGTAGTCGATGGCCTCGCGGAAGTTCAGCCCGTAACCGATGCCGCTGCGGTAATTGACCGAGAGCACGACGTAGCCCTGGCTGGCGAGGTACTGATTGAGCGAGTAAGCGTTCGAATAGTAGTACATGTAATGGAAGCCGAGCAGCATTTGGCGACGTGAGCCGCCGTGGAAGAAGATCAGCGCCGGATGCCGTGCCCCGGCTGACTGGCCAGGCGGCAAGAAGAGTTGGCCGTGGGTCACCAGGCCATCAGCGGCGGTGATCAGGACCGGCTCAGGTTTGACCAATTCGTGAGCGGGGAAAACGGCTGGCGGGTTGGGTCCGATCGGCTGGGTACCACCTTTTGCCGAACGAACTGCCGGGCGCGCTGGCTGGTTATAGCTGGAAGTCAGGCAGAGCAAGGCACTTCCGTCGGCAACCGAGACCGGCTGCCATTCGATGCCAGCGCCCGAGGTCAATGGCTTCGTTTTTTCATTTCCCGATGAAGCGACGCTGGCAAGATGGCGACGATCAATGTCCCCGATGTTGGTCGAGAAATAGATCGTTTCTCCGTCCGGTGAGGCTGACACGTATTCCACTTCGCCTTCGCCGGGCGTGAGCTCAACGGGATTGCCGCCTGACACGGGGATTGTGTAGAGGTGGTTCCAGCCGGTTCGCTCCCAGGGAAACACGATGCGGTCGCCTGCCGCCCAGAAGATCTGCTGAAGGGCTTCGATTTCATGGAACATGCTGCCGGGACCGTTTTGCGCCCGGAAGAGCTCGCGGCCCGTTCCAGTTCTGACGTCGGCGACCCGGATGGACCAGGGGGTACCGGCTCTGCGGGCCGAAAAGAACGCGCGGGAGGCTGCTGGTAGCCTGATGAACGCCACTTGAGCACTGTCCGGTGACCAGACCGGCTCGCCATCGTTATCGACATTAGGATCGAGATAGCGCACGCTCTTGTCTGTAAGGCTATATAGGCCAATGAGGCTGTGCTGCTTGCGATCGCTTACGAAGGCAAATGAGCGGCCGTCTGGAGACCAGCGGAGATCGGATTGGGAGCCCTGCTGCTCGACGAGCGGAGCGGCGTCAGTGGCATCGGGTTTACTCCAGGAGTAGATCTGTCCGTTGCGCAAGAAAACGACAGTGCCCCCGTTGGGCGAGATCTGAGGCGCATGGCCGACCGTGAGCTTAACGGGAGGACCGCCGGTGAGGTTCACCCGCCAGATGGCCTGCTCCGGCTTTTTTGGATCCAAATCGGGATTCGGATTCTCGCCGCCATTTTCGAAATCTCCTCCACGAGTAAAGAGGAGGTAAGAGGCGTCGGGGGACCAAACGATGTCGGCAATTTCCTGCCCGTCGTCTTTGTCAAAGGCCGTAATCGGACGACCGCGCCACTCGGGCCCGCTCGCGGCCCAGATATTGCGCCGTCCCCGATCGTTCTCAAGCCATGCCACCGCTGTTCCGGTGCGCGCTGCGACGAGTCCGCTAGCGAATGGCGCGCTGGTCACCTGCTCGACTGTGAAGGAGCCCTGCGCAATGCAAGATAAGCAGGAGAAGAAAGCTACGATTCCGACGAGGCAGGGAGTGGACGATCTGCGCATGTCTCACTATATGCTGGCCCGAAGGCTGGTGTGCGTGCGTTGTGTACGAGTGGGCCCTTACGATAGCAGGAGCGGCGAAAATACTGCTATAAAGTGCTGCTAAATGGAGACAGGTTTACTATGGCTTCGATTTTTGGAAGCAATCGGACCGCTCTCGTCACGGGTGCATCAGCGGGTATTGGCCTGGAGATTGTGCGTCATTTTGCGCCGCACCTCGAAACGGTCATCGCTGTCGCGCGCCGCGTCGAGCGGATGCAATCGCTCGCCGAAGAGCTGCGGAACATACATCCGAATCTAAGAATTCTTGTGGAAGAATGCGATCTTTCCGATACCCAAGCTGTCTCTGCACTGCAGCGACGTCTGAAAGCAATGGACGCGCAGATCGATATTCTTGTGAACAACGCGGGCCTCGGTGAGAATACGTTGTTTGAAAACTCAGACTGGGGCCGAACCAAGCAAATGCTCGAGGTCAATGTGACAAGCGTTGTGCAGTTGACGCATGCGTTTGTGCCGGGGATGGTCAACCGCGGGCACGGGGCGGTGCTGAACATAGGATCCGGTGCGGGTCACGCTGCGATGCCCAATGCGGCGGTATACACAGCATCTAAGCACTTCGTTCGGGCCTTTAGCGAATCGATCAGGGCTCAGCTCAAGGGAACGGGCGTGACTGTTTGCGAAGCGGCCCCTGGTCCGGTGGAAACCGAATTCGACCGAATTGCCGGTATTGACGGAGGCGTAATTCCCGGCCAGCGCCTATTCCGGATCACGGCGAGCGAATGTGCCCGGGACATTCTGCGGCAATTTGAACGGGGAGCGGCCGTGATTTATCCCGGCCGCAATTACCGCTGGCTCATGCGATTGCAGCCCGTTATCCCTCGCCGCATGTTCATCTCACAAATCACGAAGGCGGCTCGCGACCTGAGACTTCGCGTGCGGGTTGAACCGTAAGGTAAAACCGCTGTAACAATGGCGCCTTGGGTTCGGAAACAGCACTGTGCGAAGCTGCTGCGGTT
>CAWIFY010000017.1:0-31901 GCA_963835255.1 Terriglobia bacterium
GCAGGGCAAAGGTGGTCGCACATTTCTGGCGAGTCCCTTGACCGCCGCTGCTACCGCGGTCACCGGAGTTGTTACAGACGTCCGAACGATGCTCTAGGCACAAGACATGGAAAAATTCACGACTTTCACCAGCCGCGTCGCACCTCTGGCTATCGACAACATCGATACCAGCCAGATCATTTGCGGGGCGATTCCTGAAGACAATCTCGAAGGCAGGTCTAGCCGATCAACTGTTTTATGACTGGCGCTACGACGAAACGGGCAAGCCGAAGCCGAATTTCCTGCTTAACCGGCCGGAAGGGCGGGCGGGCGAAGTTCTGCTGGTGGGCGATAACTTCGGTTGCGGCAGCTCGCGCGAGCACGCGCCCTGGGCCCTTACCCAGTATGGCTTTGGCGCGGTGATGAGGAATTCTGTTGCCGATATTTTACCACGGCGATGCGTATGAAAAATTCGTTGTTGCCTATCGCGATTCCGCCCAAGGCGCATAAGGCTTTGTTTGCAGCGATACTGGCCGATCCAGCCACGACGGTAACGGTCGACTTAGTGCAGCAAAAGGTTATTTTGCCGGTAGGCTCGGCGGTCACGTTCCCGATCGACGAGTTTGCCCGCCATTGCATGCTCGAAGGCGTCGACGAGTTGGGCTACATTCTGCAGCAAGAGCAAGCGATTGCATCTTTCGAAGCAAACGGAGCGATTGAGCGTGAACACGCTTCAGACTGTCTGATGCCCCTCGGCCCTTGCCGTAGAATGCACGGAAAGGAGCGTTTCGGACGTTATACCTAGATGAGCGGGCCAAGTTGGGCCGTGCCTCTGCTCGCCGAGGCGAATTGCTAGAGCATGATGAGGTCGTAGAGCGCATCGAGCAGACGCTGCGCTGGTGACGCGCATTCGACGGACGACCAAAGCAGCCGACGACCTTGGCCGCATTATGGCGCGCATAGGAGAGGATAACTTCTCAGAAGCGCAGCTGGTAGCCAAGACGATTTACAGCGCCCTTGCCGGGCTTCGCACGTTTCCTTACGTGGCCGTGTAGGTTTGGTCGAGAACACCCGGGAATTGGTCTTTGCCCCGTGGCCTTACATTGCTGTATACGAAATCATACAAGGCCACGTGAATGTGCTTCGCATTCGGCATGCCTCCCAGGACTGGCCTTAGAGTACTAATACAGCGTTTTTTGCGTGTTACTGTGAAGCTAATGTCGACGCCCTTTAACTTCCGTCTACAGCAGTACGAAGGGCCTCTTGACTTGTTGCTGGACCTGATTCGCAAGAGCATATTAACATCTACGACATCCCGATCGCCGCAATCACCGCGCAATATCTCGACTACATGCAGCGCGCCATCGAGCTCGACATCGACCTAAGTTCCGAGTTCGTTTACATGGCTGCGACTTTGATTCACATCAAGAGTAGAGTCCTGCTGCCGAGGGATCCGAACTCGATAAGATCGCGCCCGAAGAAGATCCGCGTAAAGAACTGGTTGAGCGTCTGATCGAGCACGAACGCTTCAAGAACGCGGCTGAAATGCTGCAGCAGAAGCGCATCATCGAAGAAGCAATCTGGTCGAATCCGCAAATTGAGCAGTTCCTGGCGGAGGATCAGGGCCCGGGTCTTGCCGCAACCATCTTTGATTTGGTCAAGACGTTCCAGGGAGTGCTCGAACGCGCGAAGCACCGCCCCATTTATGAGATCGGCAAAGAGCACGTCAGCGTGCCGGACATGATCCAATTCCTGCGCCATCAGCTTGCGCGCTCGCATCACGAGCCGCTCTCCGCTACGCGATTGTTCGAACGCCAGCGCAGCCGCCGCGCGATGATCTGTCTGTTTCTCGCCATACTGGAACTTGTCAAGCATCAGACGGTGGAACTCACGCAAGGCGAGGCGTTCGGCGATATCGGCCTGCAACGCGGATCCGGATTTGACGACGGTGCCGATTCCGTTGAACAGCTTGCCGCGGTGGAACAGGATTATCGCTGACAAGTGACTATGGAAGAAACCGGAAAGGAAATCGAAACAGATCAAAGCGGCGCAGAGCAGATAGCTTCCGATTTTGCCGAAGCAGAAGACGTGGTCATTGCTGAAACAGTCGTCGAAGAGTGGGCCGCTTCCGTTGGGCCGTTTGCAACTCTGAAAGCTGTAATCGAAGCTGCCATTTACATCACTGATGAGCCACTGACTTCCGAGCAGATCGCAACTGCCGTCCAACAGCCGCTTGAACGGGTTAAAGAGGTTCTCGGGCAACTGGTAACCGAATACTCAGGCCTTGATCGCGGCTTGTCAATTCGAGAGCTCGCCGGCGGATATAAGATGTCGACGAAGCCGGAGCATCATGAAGCGATTCGGCGTTTCGTGAACAAATTGCAGTCTCCTCTGAAACTCTCGCTGGCGGCGCTCGAAACGCTCGCGGTCGTCGCTTACAAGCAACCGATTACGGCGCCGGAAATCTTGGAGGTGAGAGGCGTGCAGGGTGCGGGTGTGCTGAAGACTTTGCTTGATCGCAAGCTAATCGCCGCTGCTGGGCGGAAGAATGTGCTCGGTAAGCCGATCCTCTATAAGACGACCCGCGAATTTCTGATTCAATTTGGCTTGAATTCTCTAGCGGAACTGCCAACTCTCAAAGAGTTTGAGGAGCTCGGGCGATTCGCGCTCAGCCAAGGGGACGAAGCCGGCCTGGCGGTTCGGTCCGAAAATCCGCAGCTTCCTCTCGAGTTACCGGCGCAGGAATTGGAAACGCCCCGCGAAAATGGCTGAAGAGCGTCTGCAGAAAATCCTTGCGCATGCGGGCATCGCAAGCCGCGAAGGCGAAGAGCTCAAGCAGCCGGACATGTCTCTGTGAACGGCGCAACCGTCACCGCGCTTGGCTCGAAAGCCGATCTCTCGCGCGATCAGGTCAAGGTTGATGGCCAAGTTCTTAGCGCTCCCAAACACCACCTCTACATCGCGCTGAACAAGCCGAAAGATTGCGTTACCACTTCCAGCGATCCGAAGGGACGGCAAACCGTGATGTCGTTCTTCAAAGGGATGCGCGAGCGCATCTATCCGGTCGGGCGGCTCGACTATGCCAGCGAAGGACTGCTACTGCTTACCAACGATGGCGAATTTGCAAACCGCTTGATGTCGCCCGCCAGCCATGTGAGCAAAACGTATTTAGTGAAAGTCAACGGCGCGCTTCTTCCAGAGCAGGAGGAAGAGTTCCGTCGGGGCATTCCGATGTATGGCCGGCGGACCGCTCCGGCCGGCTTGAAGCTCATCCGAAAGAGCTTGAATCCCTGGTACGAAGTGAGGCTGGTTGAGGGCAGGCAAAATCAGATCCGGACGATGTTCAAGCATTTCGGGCGCTTGGTCGAAAAGCTTAAGCGCGTAAAGATCGGATTTCTTGAATTGGGCACTCTCAAGCCCGGGGCCTATCGGACGTGACTAGAGTCGAAGTGGCGCGGTTTCGCAAACTGATGGATATGGAAGATCCCGAGCCAAAGCGTGCGAGTATGAAATCGTGATGAACGACACGGAACTCGCAGGAATCCTGAAGTCTTCTAAAACGATCGCGGTGGTCGGCCTGTCGAGCAATCCTGCCCGCCCCAGTTTCGGAGTTTCGCGTTTTCTGCAGAGGCAAGGCTTCCGCATCATCCCCGTCAATCCTCAGGAAACCGAAGTGCTTGGCGAGCCCGCTTATGCTTCGTTGAAAGATGTTCCAGATGCGGTAGACATCGTTAACATTTTCAGGCGCCCGGCAGAGTCCCTGAAGTAGTCGACGAGGCTATTCAAAAGGGCGGCGCGCGATGCATCTGGATGCAGGAGGGCGTCGTGAGCCCTGAGGGCGCGGCCAAGGCCCGCGCGGCTGGAATTCCAGTGGTAATGGATCGTTGTATCTTGAAAGAACTGGCCCGTCTCCTTCCTTGAGGAGAAATTTCTGAGCTGTTCTTCCGGCGCTCAATCGGTTACATTCTCCCGGCCTGTCATGCTCCGGGCGCTACTGGTAGCCTTTCCCTTAACCCTGCTCTCTCTCTTGCTCGGATGCAATGGCGGGACACAGGAAGCTCTGCCGCAAGCGTACATTGGCCCGGCCTCGGTCAATCTCCGCGCTCAATTGAATCAGAAAAGCAGCACAGTCACAGTTCTGAAGCATGGCGAGCAAGTTGGCGTTATCGATGTGCGCCGCCGCTTTATAAAAGTGCGCACCAGTAGCGGCGCGGAAGGCTGGGTGGATTCGCTCGACCTCTTAAGCCCCGATGACATGCAGCGTGTGCAGCGCGAACGAGCACAGGCGCTCAAACTGCCTTCCGAGGGAACCGCGACCGCTTATGAAAGCCTGAACATTCATCTCGATCCGAGCCGCCAGTCTCCCGCTTTCGCCCAAATCCCGGAAGGCGGACCAGTCAGTGTCCTCGCCCGTAGAGTTGCTCCGAAAGCGACTGAGCCTGCCCGGCCTTCGCTCGCCTTCGAGCGTTCTAAACCAGCCCCGCGTAAACCGCGAAAAGACAGAACCGCCAAAAGCAATTCGGGCAGCCGCCGATGCCCTCTGCGCCCAAGCCGCCTACCGATCGCAAAGATCTCTGGGGCCTTAGCGATGATCTGGAAGGCCCCGACCTCCCCTCGTTTGACTCCCAGGAGAAGGCCGCTAAAGAAAAAAATTCGGGTACGCCGGAGAAACCCAGCAAGCCGATTCTGGAAGACTGGACTCTCGTCCGCACCAAGAGCAATCAGACAGGTTGGGTTCTCTCGCGCAATCTGATGATGTCGATCCCTGACGAAGTGGCGCAGTATGCGGGCGGCAGGCACATCACCGCTTATTTCGATCTGGGCGCTGTCAATGACGAGAAAGATGGACAGAAACACAACTGGTTGTGGACCACAGCTTCCGAACATCAGACCTTCGACTTCGATTCATGGCGCGTGTTTCTCTGGAACCGGCATCGTCACCGCTTTGAAACCTCTTACCGCCAGCGTGACTTGGAAGGATACTTCCCGGTTGAGGTCGAGCCCTCCGATCCCGCTTATCCGGGGCGGAATTTCAAACTGATTACCAAGGATGAGGATGGGAAATTTCGCAGGCGTACCTATCTGTTCGACGGCACACGAGTCCATCTCACCGCCACGGAGGATTACCGGCGCGGCGAGCCCAATCATTTCGGCGGTAGTGAAGGGGATGCGAATGCGTCGGCTCACAAGCAGCAGAATAGCTGGCTAAAGCGCGAATGGTTCTTGTTGAAGCACCGTTTCGGCACCGGCCGTTAGACATCTTCGATCTTTCCGCTGATTTCGACTCGATCCATGGCAAGGAACTGCTTCACATGAGGGTGATTGCAGGTTTCCAGCTTGCTCACAGGTCCGAAATAAATCGCTTCACCTTTGTAGAGAAACATCACAGAATCGGCGACCTTGCGCATCAGGTCAAGATCATGTGTGACCACGACTGCCGTCAGCTTCATATCTTTCTTGAGCCGCAGCATAAGATTGCTAATGTGATCCGACATGATCGGGTCGACCATAGTCGTCGGCTCATCGTAGAGAATACATTCGGGCTGAGCCGCTAACGCTCGCGCGATGGCAACCGACCTCTTATAACCTGTGGCTAGAGCGTCTGGGTAAGTATTCTCCACATCCGTCAGATCTACCTTCTTCAGCAGGTCGTTCACAATCGCAACCTCGCGCTTTCGATCCTTACCGTCCCAGGTCTCCATCGGAAACTCGATGTTTTCTTCGACGGTCAGCGAATCGAAAAGCGCGCCTGATTGGAAGACCATGGTTACCTTTCGCCGGATGTGCCGCAATTCCTGCTCAGACATGTGCGTTATGTCAGTATTAGCGACGATCACTTGCCCGCTGTCGCCTTTCAGGAACCCCATCATGTGCGCTAGGGTGACAGATTTGCCGACTCCGCTCCTTCCGATAATGGCCAGTGTCTGACCGGCATCGACATAGAAACTAACGTCCTTCAGGATGGGCCGGTCAAAAGTCTTGCTAACGTTTCTAAATTCTATGTAGTGCGGAAATTCTTCAGGCATTAGCTGAAAGGAGCCGCTCCTGGAGTTCACGAGCCTGCCAGGCGGTCCACTCCTCGGGAGTATTCACGTTCGGAATGGCGTCGGAAATCGAAACGTATGCCGGATTCAGCTCGTTGATCAGTTGCCCGACGCGCAAGCGGCCCTCATCTAGCGCTCTCTGGACGCGGACCAAGCAGCTCTTTTTCCACGCGGAACAAAGAGGGTGAACAGCGCCTGTCGCGTCCTGGCAAACGATACAATCGCTCTCGTCTTGCGACGCTTTCATAACCAACTGCTCGAGCCATTGCACTCGGATGCCAGGCATGTCGCAAGCCACTATCAAATTTAGATCGCCTCTCCCGCTGGTGAGAGCCGCCTCAATGCCAGCCAGAGGTCCGTAACCGCGGCGCAGATCATCCAGGCACTCCATCTTTAAATCGCCATACAGCCGCGAATTCCCCACCAGCGCAACACTTTGAGCGATATAACTCACCTTTGCAGCCACATCTTCTACGAGCAGATGCGCGTTCACTGGCAACCTCGCTTTGTCGCATCCCATACGCGAGCTGCGTCCGCCTACAAGTACGAAGCCGGCCACGGGCATGCCCAATTATGGCATTGGGTTACCGATTTTCCAGGTATAATCGAGGAAACAATCTGCGGGTCTTTTGTCTTATGTGCCTGGGCTAACCATCGGCTCACTCTCATGTTTCCCCCTTCAGTCCGTATCGCTCCGCTGCTGATGATCGCGTCGCTCTTTGGGTCAAGTCCAGCTTCTTTTGGCCAATCAAGCTCAGCCGCTAGGGTGCAGGCGATCCGCTTCTGGTCTTTCGGCGATGTGACGCGAGTAGCCATAGAAACCGAGGGCGATTACAAGCTCTTCTCGGATCAGATCGAAAAGCCGCCGCGCATTTATTTCGACCTCACAGGTCTGCGGCCTCCCACGACAGCGCACCACGGTTCGCAGACCATCGAAATCAAAGACCGTCTGGTAAGGGAGATTCGGGTAGCGGAAGTCCTGCCGGGAAAGACCCGCGTTGTGTTCGATCTCGAAGCTCCGGCGGACGTGGTCTCTTCGCAGCTGGTCAATCCGGATCGCCTTATGATTGAGCTTCGTCCGAAGACTCAGCTCAAGCCGACTGTTTCGCTGGCGCGCAGCACCACGGGTTCTAAGAAAATCGATTTGTCCGCCTCTGAAACGGACTCAACGTCCGGGGAGAATTCTGCCCGGCCGCCCATCGTGGTGGTTGCAAATAGCGCATCGAGAGCGCCGGATGTAAGCCAGACGGAGCCTTCAGGTGAGCAAGTGACGCCTGGGGACAAACCGCTTCCAGTGTCTCGCGAGACGGCGACGGCGCGAATTCCGCTTACTGTAATGAATGTACCTTCCGCGAGCAACACGACAACGGATGCCGCATCCTCGGCTGCTCTGGTGTCATCCCATGAAGCCGCTCCGCCTCCTGTTACCACGTCGAAGCTCAGCGGCGGTGTTGCGCCAGCGAAACGAGACAGCAGTGGCGACCGCTCGCTGGTCCGGGTGCTCGGTCTGAAACTTGGCCGCGTTGTAATCGATGCTGGCCATGGGGGCTATGATACGGGCACCATTGGCCCGAATGGTCTGATGGAAAAAGATCTTGTGCTTGACGTGGCGCTTCGTCTGGGCAAACTCATTACCCAGCAATTGGGCGCGCAAGTCGTCTATACGCGCTCAGGAGACGTCTTCATTCCGCTCGAGCAGCGCACCAAAATCGCCAACAACGAAAAAGCTGACTTGTTTATTTCGATTCACGCCAATTCCTCGCCGGAGCCGAGCGCCACGGGTGTCGAGACTTTCTATTTCAACTTAAACGGCGACCGCGTGGCCCTTGATTTGGCGACCCGCGAGAATGCCACGTCCTTGAGCTCGATCTCGGACCTGAATGACCTGTTGCATAAGGCTGTACTCGAAAATAAGCTCGAAGAATCGCGCGAGTTCGCTCAGAGAGTTCAGTCGGCGCTTTGGACTACTTCGCTAAAAATCAACTCCCGCTCGCGCGACCGCGGCGTCCGTCAGGCGCCGTTCGTCGTTCTCATTGGGGCCAGTATGCCTTCCATTCTCGCGGAAGTCGGATTCGTTTCCAACCCTCATGACGAACGTCTCCTCAAGCATGCGGACCAGAGGCAGAAAATAGCAGAAGCTCTCCTCAAAGGCATTTCCCAATATGCCAGCACGCTTAGCCACGTGCAAGTCGCTCGCGCGCATACCGCCGTTCATTAGCTTTCGGAATTACGTGTGGGCTTTTCGCGGCAAATGCCGCGTTTGCTTTCCCTGATAAATTGCACTAGATGCGCCGTGTGTTCAGAAGGGCATTCAACCTGTATTCGCCGGAGGGCATCCTCCTGCTTCAGGCCCGAGCGAAAAAGAATGCGATAGGCGGTTTTGATTGCCTGGATTTCCTGCAAAGTAAATCTGGCACGTTTTAGACCAACAACGTTTATTCCCTTTGCCGCAACGTTGAAATTGGAGTACAGAAAAAACGGCGGAAGGTCGCTGTTTACGCGTGTATTTCCCCCCACCATGGCCAGCCGTCCCACGCGGGAATATTGGTGAATAACCACACCTCCGGAGATAAAGGCCTGGTCTTCTATTTCCACATGGCCGGCAACTAAGGCGCAACTGGCAATCACAATGTTGTCGCCCAGTTTGCAATTGTGCGCGATATGGCCTGAAGTCATGATGTAGTTTTCACTGCCAATGCGCGTCTCCGATTCCGGCTGGGTTCCACGCGAAATGGTAAAGTGTTCGCGGATTTTATTGCGAGCGCCAATCGATAAATAGCTGCGCTCACCGCTAAAGCTCTTATCCAGCGGATCTGTGCCTAGAATTGTTCCCGCAGATATCTCGTTTTCATCTCCCAGTGAAGTCCAGCGCTTCACGTACACATAGGGCTCAAGCAAGCAACGCGCCCCGATTACCACGTCGGACTCAATGACGCAGAACTCGCCGATGAGCGTGCCAGGTCCGATCTGCACGTCAGGATCCACCCGGGCAGTCGATGCAATGTGGGCCGAGGGGTCAACCGGCATTCATGCTAAGTATGGGGCATGCCTGCCCTGACCGTCGCCGAGATTGCACGTGCCTGCGGGAGCATTGCCGAAGGTGACCCAGGCCGAATTATTCGGGGCGCCAACGCTTTGGAATCCGCCGGCTCAAGCGATTTATCTTTCGTTTCCAATGCCAAAGCGCAGGCCTTAGCCGAACGGTCGCAGGCTGGATGCCTCCTCGCAACTACTTCCTTTAGTGCTTCTGGAAATTGGTCGGTGATTCGCGTGCCTGATCCTCGGAGCGCCTTTGCGCGAGCGCTCGCTCTCCTGTATCCCAGACGCCAACCTACGCCATCCATTCACCCCAGCGCCGTTATAGCCGAAACTGCGCGGGTTGCGAACGGCTGCTGCATCGGCCCGAATGTTGTAATCGAACAAGATGCTGAGATTGGGCGCAACTGTTATATCGGCCCGGGCGTGCACATCGGGGCAAGCGTGGCCATCGGTGAAGAAGCCACAATCCATTCCCATGTCACTCTCTATGAGGGAGTTCAGATCGGCGCTCGCGTAATTCTTCACGCCGGCTGCGTAATTGGCGCCGATGGCTTCGGTTTCGCACTGACTGACGGCCGCTACGAAAAGTTTCCACAGGTCGGCACTGTTCACATTGAGGACGACGTCGAGATCGGAGCAAATTGCTGCATTGATCGCGCGGCCTTGGGCACAACCCGGATTGGTACTGGAACCAAGCTCGACAACCTGGTACATATCGCTCACAACTGCGATATTGGAAATCACGTCGTCATCGCTGCTCAAACCGGATTCGCGGGCGGAGTTACCGTTGGCGACTATGCTGTGATCGGCGGTCAAGTGGGAGCGGGCGAAAAAGCCCAGATTGCATCGAAAGCAGTCGTGGGCTCTAAAGGCGGCATTCTCAGCTTTCAAAAAGTGCCTGCAGGCGAGCCCGTCTGGGGCATCCCGGCCAGACCTGTACGGCAGCACCTTAAAGGACTCGCGAATGTCGGCAAGATTCCTGAGCTGCGAGAAGAAATTCGTCAGCTCAGGCGCCGTGTGGGCACCGCAAGTACCGAATCATGCTGATAAAGCTCAACTATGTAGCGGATGCGTGATCCAGAATTCTATTCGCTCTCGTCACCATCAGCCGGATCTGTTCAAGATGTCGGCACACACGATCGTCCGGCGTAGTCATCTCGAGAAAGTACGCGAGCGATTCAATCGTGCTTAGCGGCTGGCGCAATTCGTGTGCAAGTTCATCCGTACAGGCAGGGTGAACACCCGTGCCCTGAAGAAGATGATTCATTTCATCATCGTTCTTGAACGAAGGGTCTTGCGGAAAGGTAGAAACCTGGGGAACAGCGTTGTTCATTGGGGTTGGAGATCCAGATCCCAGCAGTCCTCGAAGAGAGTGAGCTGATTGATCCGACCGTCTGATTGTGCGCCCGATGTGGCCCCGAGTCAAGAGCATTTGATACTAAAAGTTCGAGTACTGACAAATCAACTGCCGTGAGTATCGGCTGGTACTTGGCTGTGTTATTCTCAGGACGTAAATCAACAACCAAGGGGCCTGTGGCGCAGTTGGGAGCGCGCTTCCATGGCATGGAAGAGGTCGACGGTTCGAACCCGTCCAGGTCCACCAACCGACTACAGATCGAGGGTGCTGCCGAAGGGCTTCAGCAACTGAAACGTCACGGTCCGGCTGGCTTCATGAACCTGCGCGGAACGAATGTGTCGCAGTGGACCTTGCAAACTGCTCCCGGCACCGCTTCGTCCAGAGCAGTAGCGATGGCTCCGACGTGCGGTTCTATAGTCGGCCAGTGATTCGTGCTTAGCAGGAGGATGGCGAATGGACGGCGCGACAGGTTCTGTTCGTGTTCCATCCGCTTATCGTTTGTGATGAAGGCTCGGAATTCGCTAGCCTCAATCGCATCAAGCAGGTGACCATTGGTAACTCCCTTCAGTCCTAACTGGCGCACGCTCTTAACGTCGTGGCCGGGAAGATGGGCCGCTATTTGCTCAGGAACACCTTCTTCCAGCGATCTTAGTCAAGGCTGTAGCTGATGTTCGTGGGCGGCCTCATAGGCCAAGGCAGCACGCAGTCCTTCAACGCCGGGGATCGTCGGGAAGGATTCCAGGGTGGCCTTCACAGCTTCCTCGTCAGACATTCCTTGCAGCTCGCGGTAGGCGTAATAGTTCTCGATTGCGGTCTCGACCGGCATGCGAGTTCCATCGAACACAGGTTCGCCGTGAACGATTTCGGAGTCTACTCTGACCAGCGGGCAACCCTTCCAGTCCTGCGCTTCCATAAACCATGTTAGCGGTTCCAAGCTCAGAGGCAAGCGGCATGGAAGAGGTCGACGGTTCGAAGCCGTCCAGGTCCACCATCACTCTTTCTGCTGCTTCCATTCAAACCCAGCGTAAGCGTACATTCATTACGTCGTGGTACTCACCTTTCTCCAGAATGAGGTGTGCACGCTCTCGAGTCGGCTCAATGTTATCTCGTAAATTTAGAAGATTGATTTCGCGCCAGATTTGCTGAGCGGTTTCGATCGCCTCGGCCCTCGAAAGACTAGCATAACGATGGAAATACGACGACTCATTTCGAAACACGGTCTCGCGTAAACGCAGGAAGCGTTCCACATACCAGTGCTCGATCGTGGTTTCGTCTGCGTCGAGATAAATAGAAAAATCAAAAAAATCGGAAACGAACACCCGCGAGGAATCGCGCGGAGATTCCGGCGACTGCAAAACGTTCAGCCCTTCCAGAATTAAGATATCTGGCTGCTCTATATCTTGCGATGCGCCCGGAACAATATCGTAGTGCAAATGCGAATATACCGGTGCCGAAACAACCGGTGCTCCCGCTTTGATATCCGCCAAAAAGTTAAGCAGCCGCCGCTGATCGTAGCTTTCCGGAAATCCCTTTCGCTGCATGAGCCCGCGCGCATTCAGAACCTGGTTGGGATAGAGAAAGCCATCTGTCGTCACCAGATCCACCCTGGAATGATCCGGCCATCGCGCCAGGCACGCGCGCAACACACGCGAAAAGGTGCTCTTGCCGACCGCCACGCTGCCTGCGATTCCGATGATGTAAGGAACTTTCTGCGGGGTCGGGGAGCCGAGAAATTCGCGCCGAGCTTGATACAAGTGTTGAACCGCTGCCACGTGCAGGTTTAGCAGCCGCGATAACGGCACGAAGATATCTTCTACTTCCCACAGCGAGACCTGCTCGTTGATTCCGCGAAGAGATGTAAGCTCCTCCTCCGTTAAGAGCAAGGGTGTGTTCGCGCGCAGACCGCTCCAGTGCTCCCGGTCGAATATCGTGTAGCGGCTGATCGCCGGGATGGGAACCGATGTCGACGAGTTCACGGGCTGCTACCGCCTTTTATCTTGACAGACCATGCCGGCGACGGGCCCAATCTGACGCTCCTAGCGCAATGCCTACCATTCCGATAGGCATTTGACTTTTGCCGCCAGCGCGGGCTATCGTCAAAGGGTGACGTCTCAAGCGAAAGAGACCAAGGCCCAGCGTGTCGAGCGACTGAAAGTCGAAAAGAATCCTTGGGATGCGCTGGACGAGATCCGTGCCTTTGCGCGAAAGGGACGCGCCAGCCTATTGCCCGAATGGGCCAGTCTCTATTTCAAGTGGTGGGGCATTTACACCCAGGGGGATGGCGCAGGTGTTCTGGGCGGCCAAGGCGGAGAAGGCAAAGCGAACGAATTTTTCATGCTCCGGATCGGCCTGCGGAATGGTCAGATCAACTCTAACCAGCTGCGCGCCATCGCTGAGATTAGCCGTAAATACGGACGCAACCTGGCAGACCTTACCGTTCGCCAAAGCATCCAGCTCCATTGGCTGTCGATCGAGGCCATTCCCGACGCCATCGATCTGCTGAATTCCGTAGGTCTCTCGCCCAAGGGAGCTTGTGGTGACGTGGTGCGCAACGTGACCGGCTGTCCGCTCGCTGGCGTAGCGCAAGACGAAATTCTGGACGCTTCTGCCATCGCGCGGAAGGCGGCCCGGGCACTCGCCGGCAATCCTGACTTCTATAACCTTCCAAGAAAGTTCAAGATTTCGATCACGGGGTGCCCGGTGTGGTGCTCGTTTCCCGAGATTAACGATGTCGGCTTGACGGCAGTACGCCGGGGCAAAGAAATCGGGTTTTCGATCCGTGTCGGCGGCGGGCTCTCGGCCGATCCGCACCTTGCAGTCCGGCTGAACGCCTTCATCCCTACCGATCAGGCTGTGGAGGTGGTGCGCGGAGTCACCGAGATTTTCCGCGAACAACAGGGTCTGCGAGAGCATCGCGAGCGTGCCCGTCTGAAACACCTTTTTCTGCGCGAAGGCTGGACAGCGGAGAGCTTTCTCGATGAGCTCCAATTACGCCTGGGTTTCAGGCTCGATCCCGCTGCCGAAGAAATTGTTCCGAGCGGCGAAAACAGGGATCACGTGGGCGTCCACCCCCAACGTCAGACGGAAATGTTTTACGTCGGAGCCGCAGTCTCGCGAGGCAGGGTCACCGGCGATCAGTTGAGCGCCACCGCGGATTTGGCCGAGCGCTTCGGCAACGGTGAGTTGCGGACCACCGTGATGCAGAACTTAATTGTTCTCAACGTACCGAGGCACAGTATAGATGTTCTGATCAGAGAACTCGGAGACATAAACCTGCGAGTTGAGGGCTCCCCGTTCTGGCGCGGCGCGATCACCTGCACTGGCACGGAATTTTGCAAACTTGCGATCACCGAGACCAAGGAATTCGCCCGCTGGCTGGTGGAGGAACTCGAAATACGCCTCCCCTCCTTCGATCAGCAGCTTAAGCTGCATGTCACAGGATGTCCCAACAGTTGCGGACAACACTGGATTGCCGACATCGGCATGGAAGGCAAAAAGATCAAGCGCGACGGAGCGCTGGTGGACGCTTATTATTTCTGCTTGGGAGGCGGCTTAGGTGCACATGCGGGGCTGGCTCGCCCGGTTGGTTACCGCTGCCCGGCTTCTGAAATCCCCGATGCACTCGAGCGTCTTCTCGCTGGCTACCTGATGGATAGAAGGGGAGAAGAAAATTTGCAGAGCTTTTTTCGTCGCCGCAGTAACGAAGAGCTGCGTGCGTTGCTGGCCGGTGCAATTGTCAGTCCAGTCGAGCGGGATGTAGCACCCGATCGAGTCCCGGCCGGAGTTGCTTAATGACTGAACGGCTGCCTTTGCTGCCGGTCTTTATGAAAATGGAAGGCCGGTCCTGTCTGCTGATTGGCGGCGGTCGCATTGCGCTCGAAAAAATTCGCGTGCTGCTCGATTGCGGTGCCGCTATTCGCGCCGTTGCGCCGGAAGTCCTCGATGAAGTGAAACGTCTGGCACACCAAGGTAAAATCACGCTTCGCGAGAAAGAGTACTCAGAGGCAGATTTGGAGGGCGTCTCCGTCGTGATCGCAGCCACCAACGATCCGGAACTAAATCACCGTGTTTACGCCGAGGCTACTGCGCGCGGACAATTTGTCAACGTAGTCGATGATCCAGAGTATTGCGATTTCTACTTCGGTTCGATTGTGCGCCGCGGCGCACTGCAAGTCGCCATCTCGACGACCGGCGAGAGTCCGGCCTTCGCGCAGCAACTCAGACAGGAGATCGACGAAGCGCTCCCGGCCGATACCGGTTCGTGGCTGGCGCGCTTGGGCGAACTGCGCCGTCACGTGAACCGGGTTGTGGAGCCCGGTCCTCAGCGCACCTCTCTTCTTCGTGAACTCGCCCGCAGAGAAGCTTGCGATCCGGCCACCTGCCCTTGCCGCTCACTTACATGACTCAGGCTCAAAAAGGCGTTGTATATCTGGTGGGCGCCGGTCCCGGTGATCCCGAACTTCTCACTCTGAGAGGGGCCGCGCTGCTCGCGAGCGCGGACGTGATCTACCATGACGACCTTGTCTCGCCGGAAGTACTAGAGATGGCGCGAAGCAGTGCGCTGGTAATCAGCGTAGGAAAACGATGCGGCGCAAAGCGCATCACGCAAGGTGAAATCAATCGCAAGCTTGTCGAGGCTGCTCAGCGCGGGTTGAGCGTTGTTCGCCTCAAGAGCGGTGATCCGCTGGTTTTCGGAAGAGCCGGTGAGGAGATCGCCGCGCTCTCCGCCGCCGGCATTTCGTACCAGGTAGTCCCCGGCGTCTCCGCCGCAACTGCCGCAGCAGCCGCTCTGGGTTGTTCCTTAACCGATCGCGGAACTGCGTCGAGCGTTCTCTTTCTGACCGGTCATCATTCAGAGAAGCTCAATCCCGATCTTCCGCCCACTCGTGTCGTCTACATGCCCGGTTCTGATCTAAGCGTCTATGCTCGTGCTTGGCTGGAAGATGGCGAGTCGCCTGCTCTGCCCTGCGTGCTGATCAGTCGTGTATCCCAGCCAGGTCAATCGATCGTGCGGACGACACTGCGCGATTTAGCCGGTGTGACTATCCCTGCAACTCCGGCCATTCTGCTTGCCGGTTGGGCCTTGACTAAAACTGCGCAGACTGGCGTTTTCTGCGAAGTACCTTTTCCGATTGCTCCGCAGCCGCATACACCAGCGGACCCATTTTAGGCGATGAAGGAGTAATGTCGGGTTCGAGGCCGTGTTCCGCCAAAGCCTCACTCATAATTGGTCCAATCGAAACAATCGCTACGTGCTCCTTGAGAGCCCATTGAACTTCGTCCGCGAGATCTTCTTCGGCGGCGAAGGAAAACAAATGTTCGAGCTGGATACTGGACGTAAAAAGAATCACATCGGCTTCGCGTTTTGCCAGCCGCTGCACGGCCTCTCGTAATGGAGCCACATCGTCGGGCATCTCCCAGCGGTAAAGCGCAAAGGCCTCTACTTTGGCTCCAAGAGCCTTCAACTGGTCCACAAACTGCGGATTCGGCCGTCCATACTCCTGTACGGCTATTTTTCGTTCCGGTCGGCCGGCGAGAGCTTGCACGATCTCCCGCCAGGTATTCGGCTCAGGTATGGTGACATCAGGAGTAATCCCCGATGCACGTAATACAGCGCTCGGTTTCGGCCCTCGTGCCAGCAATTTCACGCGCCGCAGCGCTTCATCCGCACGGCCCAGGGTATAGCGGGAAGCGATCACATCACGCCAGAACGCGAGGCCAACGCCGGTCATCAAAATCAGCATGTCGAGAGCGCCGCTTTCTATGCGCTCGAGCAGCCGAAAGGCGTCCGAATGATCCGCCAGCGCGCGTTCTTTTACCGAGGGTGCCACAAAAGGCTCTCCGCCCTGCTTGCGAATCAGCAGCTCGATTTCCGCCGCCCGGCGGCTTTCCAGACTGAGCACCCGCAGACCATCGAATGACATACTTCATCTTTACAGTCGCGCGAATGCGCGAAACGCTTGAGGATAATTACTGCGGTGTGAGATGCTTGCGCGGTCCATGCTTGGTAGAAGAGAGGGGTTCGCTGGACCTCTTGGACCTCTTGGACCTCTTGGACCTGAAACCCTCGATTGATGTCCGATGTGCGGCAAGGTTAAGGCCGGAATAGATCTACCCTTGGCGACTACACGCGAGTATTAGTGACCGCGTGCCAAAAGCTTTTACATTTCTAGTCCTGGCGGACACACTCATCTCGAACCGGAATTGAACGCCACGTAGGCTTCGGCTGGAGAATGGAAAGTTTCCACTCGCCATGAAAGCTGCGGGTTCCCGAGCGGAGCTCCGCTAAATACGCAGTTAACGCAAACGGTCCACCACTTCCATTCGCTGCTCTCGAAGCCTCCTGCGACTTCTAGAACAGATGCGAGAGACAGTAGAAGTGGAGTTGGCGGGACCGTCTATCACCGTCACGCTGTCGCTTCCCGCGTTGCGCCAAATCACCAAATGTAACGGCCTTGCGTAGTTCGCGGCAATCCATGCGACCGCCTTGGCGGTGCAGTGGCTTGATCCCCGAGGCTCGAAGTGGCGCGCAGGCGCGCTCCTTCGGGACTGCGCAGGACCTGGTAGATGATCTCCCAGGCAGCATCAAAGATACTCAAACGATGGCATAATCCGGATGTCCTCGCTGCGCCCTTAGCGAGCGAGGGCATCGGGTGTTCTGCTTCACGGAACCGGAACTGCAACGGCGGATGAGCTGACGCGCGTAAATAACCACCGCCCGTCGATCTTTTTGGCTTCACCGTCAAGGTCTACGTGGCTTTTGGCTGTCCAAAATGGCTGGTCGGTAGCTGGATTCAATGACACGTCGAAGTAATGGCATTCGAAATACACCGATGATTTCCATTGGCCATCATGATCCTTTACAGGGACATACTTCGTTTTGTACGCCGGGGAAAGCGACACAAACTTATTGGCTGACTGCAACCCGCCGGAAACATACTTGAAGAACGTGCACAGCTTGCCCTGTTGACCGTTGGCAGACGTGTCGCCCGAGGGTTCAGGGCAACTCACGGGGTCATCCGGATCGCCGCTGCCGATATAATTTCCTGCCGCGGCAGTAGTGCTGAGAATCGTGATTTCGCCGTCTCGAGTCCAGAGCGCGACTGCGTCGCGGATTCGCTGAGTTATCACTGAAGGCGAATCGCCATTCACTGGATCGTGCACGCTGACTGCCGCGTGAAAGGCTGCGTGAAGCTTTTCCAGTTCAGCCGATTGGGCCAGTCGATCGTCATCGTCCCGCCAGCCACCTGCGCGGGCGGCTCCTATCGCCGCGAGAATTCCCACAGCGAGCAGGGCCACAAAACGTGTGTACCTCTTCTCGAATGTCGATTTCATGTTCGTCTCTCCTTTGATCTTGGGGCGAGGTTGTCGTTGTCACCGCGCCTGTTTGTTTGCCTTCACTCCATCGAGCGAAAATCGCATCGGAAACTTGTAAGTGGGAAAGAAACTTCTTGGGGCAGCTAATCCTGAAACTGCCGGTAGATTTCGATGAGTCTGCTCTCTGGACGCGAATGACATAAAACATTCTCACGTTGGCGCCTGGCGCCGTTTTTTCAAATGAGCAGTACATGAATCGCTTCCTCATCTCAGATGAGTAGTCGAAACTCCAATAGAATTAAGCCGATACAAAGGTGACCGGGCAGCAGGCCAGCGTCGGCCAAACTACTCTAGACTTGAGGGACGGAGCGAATTCCTTTTGGATTTGAATGGTGATGCACGCATTCGCTTCGAGGATTTCGAGTTCGATCCTCGCTCTGGGCAGCTGCTGCGTAACGGACAGCCTATACGCATTCAGCCGCAACCGCTGCGGGTGCTGAAGCTTTTGCTCGAGCGGCCCGGTCAGACGATTCGGCGTGAAGAACTGCGCGAGCACATCTGGGGTGGCGCCACTTACGTCGAATTCGACCAGGGATTAAACTATTGCATCCGGCAGATCCGCCTTGCGCTGGGCGACAATGCCGCGAGCCCCGTATACGTTGAGACGCTTCCCAAGCAGGGCTATCGATTCCTGCCGGCCGTGGTCCACGCGGACGGAAACGGGACAGCGGGGGTTGTGCCCATGCCGGCGAGCGAGCCTCTGGAGCTGCCAAACCAGCATCAGCCACTCGCGGCGCCGCGTTCCCTTTCATGGATCGGGACGAAGCGTGCCTGGTGGTTCGTCGCGGCGGGACTCTGCGCGCTGCTGATTATCGTCCCCGTATGGATGTATCTCGCGCGCAAGCCGCACATCGCCTCATTGGCCGTGCTTCCTCTAGACAATCTCTCGGGCGATCCTAGCCAGGATTACTTCGCCGACGGGATGACCGACGAGTTGATCACCATGCTCGCCAAGAATTCGACTCTGCGCATCGTCTCCCGAACGTCGGTGATGCAGTACAAGCGCGCGCACCGCCCCTTGCCGGAAATCGCTCGAGGGCTTGGAGTCGATGGCATTCTCGAAGGATCCGTCGCCCACTCGAATACCGGCGTTCACATGACCGTGCAGCTCATCGACGCCCGCACCGACACGCATCTCTGGGCGGAAAGCTTCGATCGCGACACGAGCGGCTCTGTCTCTTTGCCAAGAGAAGTCGCGCAATCGGTTGCGAGAAAGCTTCGCAGCGCGTTTCCTGAAACGGCCTCAACCGGGTATGTGCGGCCGGAAGCGCACGACGCCTACCTGCATGGCCGCTATCTTTGGTTTACAGACCACAACGATAAGGCCGGCGAATACTTCCTGAAAGCCACGCAACTTCAGCCGGATTACGCTTTGGCGTGGACCGGTGTCGCGGATTACTATGGCATCGGCGCGGTCGAAGGGGAGATGAGCCCCAGGGACTCGCTGCCTCGTGCCAAAGCCGCCGCACTGAAAGCGGCTTCGCTCGATGACTCGCTGCCTCAGGTGCACGTTACGCTCGGCAACCTCGCTTTCTTTGCCGATTGGAATTGGCAGCGGGCACAGCAGGAATGTTCCCGTGCGATCGAGCTCGATCCGACGCTTGTGGAGCCATATTTTCTTCAGTCGAAGATTTTCAACACGCTGAACCGCCCTGCCGAATCGATCGGATCGGCGCGAAAAGCAATGGAATTGAACCCGTTTGCTCGGCCCTACTTCCTCGCCATGACTTTGGATAACGCCCGGCAATATGATGCTGCGATCATGGAAGCGCGGGCGCGACTGGAATCGATTCCAACCGACGTCGACCTGCAGTGGATGCTTGAGGAGGCGTATCGTTGCAAGGGGATGCAGAACGAAGCCGTACAGACTGCGGAAAAAGCCTTCCAAATTTCAGGCGACAATGACGCGGCGGCAGGGGTGAGCCAAGCCTTCGAGCGCGGAGGCTTCCGCGCCGTCCTCCAGCGTTGGCTCATTGATTCAAAGAAGCGATCCCAACACGAGTACGTTTCCCCGGTCTTCCTGGCCGGCTTGGCTGCTCAAACTCGGCCAACGTGAGCAGACGTTGACGTTTCTCGAGCAGGGGCTTCAGCAAGATGATCCCAGCATGGTCTTTATCCAGTGCGACTGCGGATATGACTTTCTGCACTCCGACGAACGCTACCGCTCGCTCATTAAGAAGATGGGGCTTCCCCCGGCTTATTGAAGAGTCGTATTAACTTCTCAGTCACAAATCAGATCTCGCTGATTCCAAGCTTTCAACCCCAAATCGTTTTTTTCGCGCATGCTACACCTTGGTAGAAAAACGCAGACATGATATGGCTTGTTCGGTTCTCCTTAGATGCGGGGGAACGCCAATTAAGCACAACAGCTTGTCCGCTCGTGGAGCTGCCTATATAATGCTCAGGCCGTGATCTTACCCCTGATTCTAATTCCGTCGTCAGTACGCATGCCACACTTGCTGCGCGCGGTAAGAGCATCCACGACAATACTCCTTGGTAGGGGCGTGTATTTTCGGAATACTAGCGCATTACCGTTTGATTCTCGGGGCCGTCGGGCGACTCGGGGTTACGTAGAGAGGACCCCTAACGTTGCTGGCGTCGTACATTACCAGCTCGACGTGCAGCAACTATGGCCCTATCCGATCATCAAGATACGAATGATCGCTCCAGCACACGACTGATTCGCAGTTTGATTTGGGAATGATTTCGAGCTGTTCCAGGATGACGGGCTACACGGAAACTGAGCGTACTTCGGCCGCATCGATCGCGAAACACGGCCCAGTGTTTGGTAATCCGCCGTGCCTGAATCAGGGCCGTTCCTCTACACATGGCGACTTTGAACGAAGCCGCTGGCGCGGCGGCCGGCCTTCGGCCGGGGACTCACATGAGATACCATGTTTCCGATGCTGTTTTGGTTCGGGATTGCTGCACCAATCGGTGCGAAAGTGCCAAAACAGCCAACTAGCTCCATAGCTAAACCGTAGGCCCCGCCAGCCGCTTCCTTCAAGTCCCGTTATCTAAAGTGCCTCGGCATCTACTTTGCCGGGTCTCCCCACTGTCCTCGCCGAGGCACTCCCGATGAACGCTAACGACTAGGATGGAGGAATCTCCACAACCGATTATCGCCGTAAGCAGAACATCCATAGAATATAATCCCAGATCTGCCGTTAGCGTGGTCTTCAATGCGAGAATCGTCGACGCTAACGGCAGTTCAAGCAAGTTCAAATGAGCTTCGAAATACTTCTCTCGCGTGGCTAGTAGGAAAGCGGTACGTCAATCTTCAAGATTTGGCCGGCTGCTCCCGAAACGGCTCCAAAATTGGAAACATAGAGCGCTCTATCTGGTCCGAAAGTCATGCCAGCTGGCAACGTCAACCCGGTCACAACATCTTCGATTTCGCCATCGCGCTGCACTCGCACCACCTTGCCAGTACCGGGTGCCGGATTGCCGGCTGCCGGAGAAAGCTCCAGGACGTACAGCAGGCCGTCCGGTCCGAAGTCGAGACCAACGATTGTTGTGAAGCCCGCTCGCGAGCTTGCGATTCGGAAAGCAGAGCACATCGGGCCGGTGCCTATCCCGGGCGCGTCGTCAAAAAAGGGGAAATCGTCCGACAATGTCAGCACACGCTGTAATTGCGGGAAGATCGGGAACCGCCCGAGGTTGCCGACGTAGAGATTGCGGTTCCTGGCTGCCACCGCAGTGGGAACAATGTGACCTTCTGAGTGAGAGATATCAATCGCCTGCTCCGTATGGCCGCTTGGATCTACAGAGAAGAGCTGCCCATGATTCGGTTCGACGGTGTAAAGCTTTTGGCGCTCAGCTATCAAGCTGTAGAACGTGCCGTCGGGTTCAAAGTCCGCGGGATCGGGATAAGCGGCAGGATGGCTCTGCAAGAACTCGCTTAGATTGGCGATATAGTGCCAATGCCCTGTCGGGAGATCGATCTCGATGATCCCGTTTGGCAACGATGGATTTGCGTGGGAGCATCCGCCGCCGGCGAGAACCGCATACAGTTTTCCATCTAGGAAGGCGATATCGGCCGCGCCCAGGGTGTCTCCGGTCGGAAGACTGCTCATACCGGATGGAAGGCCAGACGCTGCCGTCGTCCTGTTTCCCTGTCTATCGATTTTGGAGATTCGTGCTGAGGGCCCCCCAGTATAGGGGCCAGCCGGGGGCCGAGCTTGTAGGCAAGAAAGGCTCGCGCTTTTTGTAACGCCTCCCGTACCCGCTTCCGCAACGTATAACATTCCGTCCGGACCGAACCTCAGACCCCGCGGCCCGAGCAGCCCGGACGCGTAGACGGTCGGAGTTGGTGATACTTGTGCTCGAATTGGAATTGCCGTCGCGAGGGCTAATGCAATGAAGAACGCTGAAACATACTTTCTGTTTTTCAAGAGACTCTCCTTTTTGGCCAACGTGGCCCGCAAACTCTGTCGATTCTCCGGTTTCCTAGCGATAAAATGTAGTTCCTTGCCGTAAGTTACGGTGCGAGCCTTTCCTATGAGCCGGTTGCAGGAACGTAACGCGTGAACCCTCAAACGATCGCAATTGATTCCGCTGAGGTGGTGCTACACCTGGAACGCATTCTGGCGTCCCGATTGTTTGAAAAGGCTCAGCGTAGCCAGCGCTTCCTGCGGTATATCGTCCAGGCCGCTCTCAATGACAATGCTGTCAAGGAATACACCCTCGCCCTAAACGTCTTCGACCGCGATGCCAATTACGACCCGTCAATCGATGCCACGGTTCGCGTGGAAGCCAGCCGCCTCCGAAACCGTCTCCGCGAATACTATGCAGAAGAAGGTAAGAATGACAGCTTGATCATCGAAATGCCGAAGGGCGGCTACGTTGTCGTTTTCCGCAGGCACTTCGGTGCAGCGGCTCCTGAGCCGCTCTCCATCTCAGCAGGGATCACCGCTCCGGTACCGCTTCGGGGAAATCGGTTCACCTGGGCGATCGCGGCAAGCGTCTGTGCTCTGTTAGCGGCGGCCGGGCTAATGCTGCATTCTCGTCTCCAGACCCGTCCAAATAAGATAAGGTACACCCAGCTCACGGACTTCACCGACTCCGCGGTAAGTCCCGCCTTGTCGCCCGATGGGCACATGGTCGCCTTCATTCGCGGCAGCAATGGTTTTCTAACGACCGATCAGATCTACGCGAAAGTTCTCCCGAGCGGCGAGGCCAAGCGCCTGACCAATGACCCGCGGCCGAAGTATCACGTCGCGTTCTCGCCCGATGGATCGCAAATCGCCTATACCGTTGCGGAGCCTCCTCAATATGCGACTTATACCGTGTCCATTCTGGGAGGCGAGCCGCAACTTTTCCTCAGCAACGCGGCAGGGCTTAACTGGCTAGACCAGCATCAACTTTTGTTTTCGGAAATACGCTCGGGCGTGCACATGGGAATCGTGACTGCGACGGTTACGCGCGACCACTTCCGCGAACTGTACTTTCCAGCACACGAGAGGGGCATGGCGCATTACTCCTATGCTTCTCCCCGCCGCGACTCTGCCCTGATAGTCGAGATGGACGGGCAAGGCAATTGGGGGCCCTGCCGGATTATTGCTCTTAACGGGCGCTTTCCGTCTAAACTCGTGGGACCGGTCGGGCCGTGTACATCTGCAGGTTGGTCTTCCGACGGTGAGTGGATGTATTTTACGGCGGAAGTGGAAGGACGATCGCACCTTTGGCGGCAGCGGTTTCCAAGCGGGGAGCCGGAGCAAATCACGTTCGGTCCCACTGAGGAAGACGGAGTCGCAGCGGAAAAGGACGGCCATTCTGTGATCACCTCGATGGGGGGCCGCGAGAGCGCCATCTGGATCCACGATGCCGAGGGTGATCGATCCTTATCGTCCGAGGGTGAAGTAATGACGTACCCCTCGCCGCCCTCCTTTACCGCCGGCGGCAAGACCCTCTATTACCTCTTGCGGCATCACTCGATCACGGCGGGTTGGGAGCTTTGGCGCATGTCGGTGGATTCCGGCGAGAGTGAGTCGGTGTTTTCGGGAACTTCCATGCTGGCTTACGATGTCTCGCCGGACGGTAAACAGGTGGCCTATTCCACTGTGACGCCCGGCGGAAAATCGCAATTATGGCTCGCTCCTATCGATAGGAGCTCTCCCGCCAAGCGTATCGGTGTATCAGGCGAAGTAGCACCGCACTTCGGTCCGCGAGGCAAGATTCTATTCGAACTTGCGGAGGGAAACTCCAACTATTTGGAACAGATGAACGAAGACGGATCCGGGCGGGCAAAGATAATTCCTTACGCGATATCGAACATCACAGGTGTGTCGCCCGAACGGCGCTGGGTAATGGCAGCCGTTCCGTTTATCCATAAAGGTCTTGCCGCGGATGTGGCGATCCCATTAGATGGCGGACCTCCCAAACGCCTATGCGCCAGTTACTGCCTCCCGAAATGGTCGCCAGACGGGCGCTTCCTTTACATTCCAGTCCAAGCGCAGTCGCGAACAAGTCCGGGCCGGAGTTTGGCAATACCAATTGGCCCCGGAGAAGCCATTCCAGATCTTCCACCGGATGGAATCAACCCGATGTCTACCGAAGCTACGGTGCCAGGATCGCATTTGGTCGATTGTGGCGACCTCGTGCCCGGTAATGATATTTCGCAATTTGTCTATGTGAATACGACAGTGCACCGAAATGTTTATCGCATCTGGCTGCCCTGAGCCTTCTTCCATTCTGACGTCTCAACGCAGACATTTCTGCGGTCCCTCTTGTAGCAGCCGTTCTTCACCCACTCGATCTGGTACGGCGGCAATGGCTCTCGTCTCTCAGAAACGACAGGACAGAAACACCGCTAGATCTTGCGGCATCGTATTCTTGCTCAGTGATGCTACACGACGAACCCGCCGGTATGTATCCGTATCGGGGAGCAAGGATGAGTATATAACGACGTCGAATTGCCGAACCCGATGGCTGAGACCGTAAGCGGCTGCCTTTAGTCTGCGGACTAATAAATCATGTCCTCGGTGGCGTAGCCCATCGCCAAAATGGATTCGAAAACCGCCCCTCGGTATTGCTGCTCCGATCTAATCCTGGGAGGCCACAGTATGGACAACTATCGTGTTTGCTGGGATCGAACAGGTGGCCTTTTTACAGCGTCTAAGCGCACTACAGACCTCCTCGCACCGTAGTTCGATTGCGCGCCTCGCGATGCAGCCTAATTTTCGCCGGACGCTTAACTGGTTTGGACAAGCGGACAGCCCTGCGTTTATCCCCGCACTCGACCGCAGGAACGCACTCCTCTCATTTAAGGAGGCAACTTCCGACTTCGGCTTGATTTACGCTTTAGTTCCAGTAATTGCGATCAAGATTGCGGAACTGCACCGCTTCGGCCAGATGCTTGGCGGAAACGTGCTCGGTCCTGTCGAGGTCGGCGACCGTTCTGGCCACGCGCAGCATGCGATCATGAGCGCGCGCGGAAAGATTCATGCGGCGGACGGCCATTTCGAGTGTTCGTTCGCCGCTCTCATCGAGAGCACATAAGGTGCGCAGCTGCGATGGCGGGATTTGCGCGTTATAGAAGCCGCGCGAACGCTGAGTATCACGCGCGGCTTCCACCCGCTCGCGAATCTCCGCCGACGACACACCATCGGTCTTGCTGCGGAGTTCTTTGTAAGGCACGGCGGGCACTTCGATATGCAGATCGATGCGATCGAGCAGCGGGCCACTCACTTTCGCGAGATAGCGTTGAATAATACCGGGCGTGCAGCGGCATTCCCGGGTGGTGTCGCCGTAAAAGCCGCACGGACATGGATTCATTGCCGCGATCAGCATCAGGCGAGCCGGAAAAGTCAGAGTGCCGTTGCTGCGCGCCAGAGTAACAGAGCCTTCTTCCAGGGGCTGCCGGAGTTGCTCGAGAACGCCGCGCGGAAATTCGGGCAGCTCGTCGAGAAAGAGCACGCCCTGATGGGCGAGACTCACTTCGCCCGGGCGCGGGTTGCCGCTGCCCCCGCCGATCAGACCGGCATCTGAAACAGTGTGGTGGGGAGATCGAAAAGGCCTGCTCTTCAAGATGCCTATACCCGGAGGCAAGACGCCAGCGACACCATGGATCTGGGTGGCTTCCAGCGCTTCGCGAAAAGTCAGCTGGGGGAGAATCCCGGCGAACCGTTTTGCAAGCATGGTTTTGCCGGATCCGGGCGGACCGATCATGAGAATGTTATGGCTGCCCGCGGCCGCTACCTCCAGCGCACGCTTGGCCATCGTCTGCCCGCGAACGTCGCTGAAATCGGGCGGCGCTGGGCCGGCTGCCACCGGGCCTTCGATATTGGCGATCGTTGGGCTGAACGCTTCGGGCTCATTAAAGAACTTGACCACTTCGGCTAAGTGTCTGAGCCCGAATACCTGGATTCCTTCGGCAACCGCGGCTTCAGCAGCGTTCTCGAAAGGCAAAAGCAAGTTGCGAATACCCTTACGCGCCGCACAGACCGCAATCGAGAGCGCCCCCCGAACAGGCCTAAGGCTACCATCAAGCGAGAGCTCGCCAATCAGCAGATGGTCCTCGCTCTTGCCAACCGTCCCCATCGCCCCAAGAATCGCGGCTGCCATGGGCAGATCGAAACCCGCGCCTTCCTTTCGCAGGTTTGCGGGCGCGAGATTGATCGTCACCGATTTGCTTGGGTACCCAAATCCCGAATTCAGCAGAGCGGACTTGATTCGCTCCCGGCTTTCTTTCACCGCAGCATCCGGCATCCCTACGGTGACGAAGTCCCGGTTCGTGCCAGCGGGATACATATCGACTTCGACATCGATGAGATGGGCGTCGATCCCTTGTATCGCCGCGCTGTAAGTGCGGAACAGTGCCACACAAGCTAGTAGGGAGCTGTACCGATCCTTCTCAGGTCTAACGTATGGGCTTGGCCAGATCTCCGCTTGTCACTTGCGCCTGGCTGACAAACCACTTGGAATTCTCCTGTGAGACCAGAGCTTCTACCCGTTCAGCCAAGAGCGAGCGGGGCTCAGTCGCTTTAGCATAAACCCCGGCTCGACCTAGATAGAAGTATTTCTCGTGCTTTAAGGCTTCGGCAGTAGTTCGGTACGTGATCCAGCTGGCATGGTATTGATTCAACTGCTGGATACTTTCGAGCAGTGAGATTAATACTCCAAGCCCGGCGGCAAAGTGATTGCCATGCGGAGCGCCCGAGGTGGTCAGCAGTGGAATCGCCGCGGCAGCCGCGAGAGTGATCGTTTTCAGAGATTTATAAAGGATTTGGTTGAGTTTGCTACGGCGCTCGTACCAGTCAATTTGTTGTTCGAGCCGGTCAAGGGTGATCTGCCCGGAGTTGAGGTTCGCGCCCTGAAGCGGTTCGACTTCAGCGCCCGAAGGGTTTCGATCTTGTTTAGCGGAATCAGTCACGGCGATACTCTCCGCCGCGAGTTTGGCCCGGGCAGCAGTTCGCCGGATGCCTGAAATCACCGCAAGCTGCTGATTCGGGAAGAGGAAATAAAAATCACAAGACGGTGAAGCTCGATCCGTTCCCTAATGCGCTAGCTCCGGCTCCGCAGACCTCCGCCTGCAAGACCAAGATCCACAATGACTGCGATGAACAGAAACACGAGTTGGGTGGTTCCGATATGGCCACCGTAGGTTCTAAGCAGAAACGTGTAAACGATGAGCGTCAAGGGCAGGAAGATAAAACCAAGAACTGGGATGATCACGTTGCTATGCAAAATATTAAAAAAGGTTGTGAAGAGCCACAACAGGATGATGGCAACGCGAGGAAAAGCAACGGCCAGTAAAGCAAGTAGGCAAGGCATGAGTTTAGTTAGGCAATTCTCCTGAGTTTAGACTGCGAACATGCTAGTTATCACGGCGCCGACAGCTTCCGGTTTACTGCCAGTACTGCCACTGAGCAGTCGCAATCACGTACGCGCTCAGAATGCCGTTCGTTACAGCGTGCATCAAAATGCAATTCGCGATCGACTTCGACCGAATCATCCACAAATTATAAATAACGCCAGTGAGGAGGCCTACATCCCAATAGGGCCCGTGCTCAGAAGCGAAGAGAACAGCCGTCACCCAGAAGGAGAACGGAGCGTAAGTACCAAGCGGCACACGGCGAAAATCGCTGTTAATGAGCCAGCGCATGAGCCATGCCCGCCAGAACAACTCTTCGACAACTGGGACGATGATTACGGCGCGAACCGTTCGCCAGGCGAGTAACCAAGCGCTGTGTAAGTCGGCCTCTTGCAAAGAGGAGTGGACACGACCGACGATGAAATTTGCAAACAGCGCACTGGTTCGGTAACCCGGAATGACCAGGTCGGGAGCGATCCAGAGGACGAAAACCAAAGCTCCGATCGCTATGCTCGCAATGGGCCGAGTGGGACGAAGAGATAGCTCGCGAGGCCAGCAGACCACACACACGGCAGCCAAAATCAAGACACGTAGCGGAGCTTCCCAAAAGGAGTCCAGCGGGATCTTTGAACTGACGGCGAGGAAGCCTAGAAATAGCGCGAACGGCGCAACGTACTTGACGGAGGGGTGCTCCTCCGTCGCATTAGCGCTTAACGTCCCCAATTAAGACTCGAGGTCAACCGATCTGCCCCACAAAAGTGCGGATCTGATTCTGTTGCTCAGGTGGCGCATTCTTCATTGCCTTTTCTGCTTCGTCCTTGGCTCCCTGCTTATCCCCTTGTTTAAGAAGAGCCATAGCTAGGTGGAAATGGAAGGTCGGATTCTTTGGATCATCCTGAACTACTTTCCGGAAGATTTGGAGAGCTTCCGAATTCAAGTTCTTTTGGTAGTAGACGTAGCCGAGCGTGTCGGAGACATCCGGGCTGTTGGGAACCTGCTGCTGAGCTTTTGTCGCCCAGGTCATGGCCTGATCCAAATTAGTCCCCTCCTCCGCATTCAGAAATGCCAGGTTGTTTAGCGCAAGCGTATTCTGTGGGTCAATCCCGAGTACTTTGTTATACGCCGCGGCAGCTTCTTTTTTCTTACCCATCAAGGCCAGGAGCACCGCCTGGTTAAGAATTGCGGGAGCGCTCCGCGGGTTGATTGATGCAGCCTGCTGGAACGAAGCCATGGCGGCGTCATCCTGCTTATCGCTCCGTTGGAGCGCGCCAAGCCTAAGCCACGCATCTTCGTATTGAGGCGAGGTCTTGACCACTTGCTTGAGATCGGCAATTGCCGCCTCCGTGAATTGCTTGGCACGGTCCGGGTTAGACTTGGCTGCCAGCCTGGCGGCCGCAACTTCGAAATTCGCAAGCTCGGAACGGAGCGCGTCGTTCTTGGGGTTTTTTTGCACTATGTCCTGCATGCCCTGAATCGCCTGATCTACTTGCCCTCGAGCCATCTTGATTGACTGCAGACCGACAAAGCCGCGGTAGTCCGGCGGATTCGAGTTCCAAACCTTGTCAAACTGCTCCTTTGCTTTGTCGATCGATTTCTCTTGCATGTAGAGCGACGCTAGCTGGACTCGAGCGTCATTCAATTTGGGAAATTGCGAAACGAGGCCCTCCATTTCTGCCTGTCCTTTGGCAACCTGTCCCGATACCAGCAGGGCACGAGCGTGGATTAAGCGGGCTTCTGGATTGCCCGGCTCCGCCGACAGTACCATCTCAGACTGCTCGATGGCTTTGCCGCTATCCCCGCGGTCGCCGTAGATTTTGGCCGTCAGGAGTCTTGCTTGCGTAAGTTTCGAGTTCTGCCGGAGGGCCTCCTGTGATTCGTTAAAAGCGCCGTCCACATTGCCCAGTCCGTAATAAGCCTTGGCTAAGTCGAGATGTAGAACGGCATTTGACGGGTTTCTCTGAACGAGATTCTTTAATTCAACGACGGAGTTTGTCAGATCCGCTTTCGTCCCGCGCTGGACTAGCAGAGAAGCATAAATCTCGTTGGCCGTTGTGTCTTTCGGATTCTTAGCGGCGACTTCTTTCGCGAGTTGTAAAGCTTCGCCTGGACGTCCGGCCAATTGATTGACAGCCACAATCCGTTCCTGATAGGGAACCGCCTGCTTTGGACTCTCCTTCAAACCCTCTTTGTACTGCGCAAGAGCCTCGTCATACTTCTTGGCACGGACGTAGAAGTCTCCAACCAATTGATGTGCGTTTGGAAAGGCCTTCTTGTCGTCCAAAACCTTACGCATGACTGGTTCTGCCTCGTTATAACGGTTGGTCGCCACAAGAAAGTTCGCCAGATTGATGTAGCCGGCTGCATTAGAAGGATCGTTATGAACTCGGTCTCGCAGCGTAGCTTCCGCTTTCGCCGAATCATTAGCACGGCTGTACTGCATGAATAGGAAGTCATATCCCGGACCCCAAGTCTTATCGTGGGCCAGCATATCTTGCACGAGCGATATGGCTTCGTCCCGGTGTTGAGCGGCAACCAGGGTCTCGGCGTACCAACCGACCAGATCGGGCGAATGCGGCTTAAGCTGATTGGCGTTACGGAAAGCTTCGAGCGCCTTGTCGGTATTTCGGTCAGCTAGGGCCAATAAACCCTCAATCCGAAAACTGTCATAGGAATTGGGGGAATGCGCGGAAATCTTTGCGCTCAGGTCGCGCACGTCATCGAGCATGGACCTGTATTTTTTGGGGTCCGCGGCGTAAATTGATAGGTAAATCTCCGAAAGCTTAACTTCCGCATCCGTATTGCTCGGTTTCAGGTCGACGGCCCGGCGCAGGAACCCCACGGCCTGTATGGCTTGCCGGTCATCAATCAGATTCAAGCCTTCCAGGTAATATGCTTCTGCGTTCGTCTTGTCCTTTGCGATCACTTTCTGGTAAAGAATGGAAGCTTCTTTAAACTTCTTGTTCTGATGATATTTGTTAGCGGTCGCCAGCAGCTTCTCTGGGCTCTGGGTGCAGGCCCCCGAGAACAAGAGGGCGCAAACCGAAGCTAAGGCGAAGACGTACTTCATAAATGTTTGGTGCTCATTAAGAATTGTAGGAGAAAGAGCTTACTCGTTCAATTAAGAGTGGTGTAGGGAGAGTCAGCATGTTCTATCTGATAATCGGCAAAATTGGGGAACTCTCTTAGGGCCAGCCGAAAAAACTCTTGGTAGGGGTTCCTTGCCGCTATAATCGGCGATAAATGCGACGGTTTTCTTGTCTTTGCCTCGCCGCCCTGCTGCCCGGCCTCACTTTCGCCGCGGTTCCTCAGACTAGCAGGTCAAGCGCTCGTCACCCGGCCAAACCGGCCCCAGAACCAGCTCTACCTGCCGTCCAGCTTCCGTCAGAGCCCGGCGAGTATGCAGTCATTTATACGTCGATGGGGAATATAGTTTGCCGGTTGTTTAAAGAGGAGGCCCCTAAAACCGTAGCCAACTTCGTTGGTTTGGCGAAGGGAAGGAAACCCTGGATCAACCCATCGACCGGCAAAACGATGCGTAGCGCTCTCTACTCCGGGACCACCTTTCATAGGGTTATTCCTGGTTTTATGATTCAGGGCGGCGACCCTGAAGGAACAGGCGAAGGCAGCCCGGGATACCAGTTCGATGATGAGATTAGCCCGAACCACCATTTTGACAATGCGGGCGTACTGGCGATGGCGAACTCGGGGCCTAACACGAACGGCTCTCAGTTCTTTATTACGGTCGCTCCCGCCACCCATCTCGAAGGGCACTACTCCATCTTCGGTGAAGTTGTATCTGGCCAGGAGGTTGCAGACGCGATTTCGCAAGTTCCGCGAGACGAGCAAAATGACAAGCCGCTCACACCGGTGAAGATCATCCGAATTGTGGTCCGGACTGTTTCGCCCGAACCGACGAAACCTTCCGGGGTGGGATCTTCCAAAAGCGAATAGGTCGCTGCTGGCGAACTGAACTGACCGCTCGTGTTCACGCGCGGACGAAAAAACTTTTCCTCGTGTGGAATCAACGCTTTGCTTGCTCCCGGGCGGCTCTCTCGAAGGCGCCGAAGTTATCCGTTGTTCAGGTTGAATGTGAGTCAACCGTGAGCGAATGGAGAAATCAATGAGGTTGTTTGCTTGGATATCGTTGCATGTTATGTGGTTCAGCGGGCTTGTTTCCGCCCAGAACACTTTTTCGGTGACGGGTACGGCCATTCCGTCTAGCCTGCTGCAGCAGAACTATGGGAAGCTTCCAAAAGATGTCAGCGGATATGACCTGGACATCTGCAATATC
>CAWIFY010000018.1:0-168907 GCA_963835255.1 Terriglobia bacterium
TCACCGAAATAAAACAGGTGCTCGAATACATCGGCGTTTCGGATTGCGATATGGAAAAGGGGCAATTGCGTTGTGACGCAAACGTATCGGTGCGAGCGCGAGGAGCCGAGAAGTTTGGGACCAAGGCGGAGGTCAAGAATCTGAATTCTTTCCGCTTTCTTAAGATGGCGCTGGAGTATGAGATCGAGCGACAGGTGGAGTTAATTGAATCGGGCGGCAAGGTGATTCAAGAGACGCGGCTTTACAATGTGGAGCTTGGCAAGACGATCGGAATGCGCAGCAAGGAGCAGGCGCACGATTATCGTTATTTCCCGGAGCCGGATCTGGTGCCGCTGCGAGTGAGCGAGCACTGGTTGAACGAGGTGAAGCATAAGCTTCCGGAATTGCCGGCAGCCCGGCGTGACAGGTTTGTAAGGGAATATGGCTTGCGCGAATATGACGCGCAAGTGCTGACGCTGACACGCGAGACGGGTGACTATTTCGAGGAAGCGGCGAAGGTCAGCGGCGATGGCCGCGCGACGGCGAACTGGGTGGTGGGAGATTTGATGGGACTGCTCAAGTCAGCAGGCAAGGCGATTGCGGAATCACCCGTTTCAGCTAAAGATCTGGGAGAGCTTATTGCGCTAGTGAATAAGGGAGAGCTCTCCGGAAAACTCGCAAAAGATATCCTTCCCAAGATGGTTGAGACGGGCGAACCGGCCGCGGTGATCATGCAACGTGAAGGTCTGAAGCAGATCTCCGATACAGGCGCGCTCGAGAAAATCGTCGACGAAGTCTTGGCGGCAAATTCCAAACAGGTGGAGCAATATAAAGGCGGAAAAATCGCGGTGATCGGATTTCTGGTTGGGCAAGCAATGAAAGCCACCAGGGGACAAGCGAATCCGGCCACTTTGAATGAATTGATGAAAAAGAAGCTAGGCTGAAGCGGCGCGTGGGCTCAGCTTTGCTTCCAGGTCAGGATTGGGCCAGCGCCGCGCGTTCTTCGTTGTGATGCCGCACGTCAATGCCTTTCACCAGAAACAAAACATCTTCGGCGATATTGGTGGCGTGATCCGCGATGCGTTCCAGGTTACGGACTACTGAGAGCAGATAGAGAGCCTGCGGAATCTGCTGCGGATTCTTTTCCATAAAGCTCATCAGTTCGTGATAGCTGGCAGTGCGCATGTTGTCCACGGCGTCGTCGGAAGCGAGCACGCTGCGCGCCATTTCTCCGTCGCGATTGACAAATGCGTCGAGCGACTTTCGAACCATGCTTTGTGCCAGCCCAGCGATGTGCGGAATATCGATGAGAGGACGAATCAGAGGCTCCCTGATCAACGCCAGCGCACTCTGCGCAATGCTCACCGAGAGATCGCCCATCCGCTCAAGATCGTTGTTAATTTTAATGGCGGCGGTGACTAAACGAAGATCCGCGGCGAGCGGCGCTTGCAATGCGAGCAGGCCAATCGCCATGTCGTCGATTTCAATTTCGAGCTGGTTGATGCGGCCTTCATTCTTAAGGACCTGCTGAGCGAGTTCTTCATTCTTTTCGACCACACCCTGCACGCTCCGGTAAACAGCGCTCTCGACGAGCGCGCTCATTTCGAGGAGCTTCGACTTGAGTCTCTCTAATTCTTGTTCGAAGTGACGCACGTGTTCCTCAATTTTTCAGGAGAAGGATCAGCCGAATCGCCCGGTAACATAGTCTTCCGTTTCTTTCTTGCCCGGGTTTTGAAAAATCTTTCGGGTGTCATCAAACTCGATCAGCTTGCCCATCAGAAAAAAGCCCGTATAGTTGGCGATCCGCGCCGCCTGCTGCATGTTGTGGGTAACGATCACGATGGTCGTCATCTCTTTCAAATGAAATAAGAGCTCTTCAATTTTGAGCGTGGCTATGGGATCGAGCGCAGAGCATGGCTCATCGAGCAACAGCACTTCAGGCTCAACCGCGAGAGCCCGAGCAATGCACAAGCGCTGCTGCTGACCGCCCGATAACGCCGAAGCCGGTTTGCCGAGCTTGTCTTTTACCTCGTTCCATAAGGCAGCGTGCGTAAGGCTTCTTTCGACGGCTTCTTCGATGACCGATTTCTTGCGAATACCATTTACGCGAGGACCGTAGGCGACATTGTCGAAGATGGTCTTGGCAAACGGATTGGATTTTTGAAAGACCATTCCGATGCGGCGGCGAACGTCGGTCACATCCATCGAGAATAGGTCTTCATTATCGAGCAGCAGATCGCCTTCCACGCGTGTATTGCGGAGAGCCTCATTCATGCGGTTCATGGTACGCAGGAAAGTTGACTTGCCGCAGCCGGAAGGCCCAATGAAGGCGGTTACTTTGTTGGCAACAATGTCGAGACTTATGCCATGCAGCGCCTGGAAGGATCCGTAATAGAAATCGATATTCCTGGCGGTGAGCTTAGATGCAAATTGCGTTCCCGAAGACTCCGGAGTTACCGGAGCCGGTAAACTGGCAGCGGGATTCAGGGCCTGCGATTGTGGTGAACTTGCCACAGATTATCTCCTGGAGGACGCTGATCCTCGGGCAATGATCATTCTAGCGGTTATGTTAACCACCAATATGAGCGTAAGAAGGACGAACCCTGCCGCCCAGGCCTGCTGATGGAGGTCTTCATCTGGCGCTATCGCATAGTTGTAAATCATCACAGGAAGAGTGGCAATAGGTGCGAGCCAACCTTTACTCCAGAACATGTTTCCGAGGGCCGTAAAGAGAAGTGGCGCTGTTTCGCCGGCGACTCGGGCCAGGTTAAGCATCATGCCCGAAGCTAATCCGGAAATCGCGGCGGGAACAACGACGGTGAATATGGTCTTTGCTTTGGTAGCGCCGAGCGCCATGGCTCCCTCGCGCATGGAATTGGGAACTGCGCGCAGAAACTCTTCGGTGGTTCGGACTGCAATCGGAATCATCATGATGCCGAGGGCGACGCCGCCGGCCAGAGCGGAAAAGTGCTTCATCGGTCGGACTACGAGAGCATACGCCACAATGCCGATTACGATCGACGGAACACCGTTCAAGAGATCGACCGTGTAGCGAATGAGGAACGCAAATGTTTTGCCGCTATACTCGGCCAGATAAACTCCGGCAAGAAAGCCAATGGGCACCCCAATCGTTGTAGCAAGGAGCAAAACCTTGGCGCTGCCGACGATAGCGTTGGCCATGCCGCCGCCGGTTTCGCCAGCCGGCTTTGGCAGTTTGGTGAAGAAGTCCCAGTTGAGAGAGCGGGCGCCGTGCACGAGGAGATAACCCAGAATAAAAAAGAGAACGCCCACTACCAGCACTGTGCAGATCCCAGAAAGCGACAACATCACTACATTGATGACACGGCGCTTGGACGAGATTTCTCTCATCATGGCTAAGCTCCCCTCTCCGAGGTAGCGAGGATCAGGATGCGCGCGAGCCCGTTGATAACGATGGTAAGACCGAACAAAACCAAACCTAGAAAGATGAGGGAGGAAACGTAGAGATCGCCGCTAGCCTCCGCAAACTCGTTAGCGATTACAGCAGCAATGGAGTAGCCCGGCGAAAAGAGCGAGGCGGTGATCTTAGGTGTGTTGCCGATCACCATTGTGACGGCCATAGTTTCGCCAAGCGCGCGCGCCAGGGCGAGGAACACAGAACCGATGACACCGGTGCTGGCAGTCGGCAAGACAATTTGCCAAGTAGTTTCCCATTTGGTTGCGCCGAGCGCAAGCGCTGCTTCGCGTTGCTCTACGGGGACGGCGAGCAGAACTTCGCGGGACACCGAGACGATGAAGGGGACCACCATAACGGAAAGGACGAGTCCGGCGGACAGGAAACTCACGCCGTAGAAATCACCTTGAAAGAGCGGCAGAAAACCCAAGGTTTTGCCGAGAACCGGGGCGATCACGTCGCGAATAAACGGCACGAGAATAAAGATCCCGAGGAGTCCATAGATGACGCTCGGGACAGCGGCCAAGAGCTCAATCAGGAAGGTCAATACGTTCGAAAATCTGGGAGGCGCCATTTCGGCGAGGAATATGGAGGAAGCCACTCCCAAAGGTACGGCGATCAAAAGAGCCAGCAAGGAGGTAACGCAAGTTCCGTAGATGAAAGGAAGCGCGCCGAATTTTCCGCTATTGGGATCCCAGGTAGAAGTGACGAGAAAATGCCAGCCGAAAGTTTTAACGGTCGGTTGAGAACGAGCCCAAAGCTCGCCGACGATCAGCGCAACAATTACAAGAATGAGGGCGGCGGAGGCAAGAGTGAGCGAATAGGAGATTTCGTCGCCTCCGCGAAGCCGGTCCATGAAGGTCCGGCCCGCTGGGCGGCGAAGAGTGTCAGCAATGTAGTTTGAGCTTGCCATTACGCAAGAGGCCGATAGCGAACAGCGTACCTAATGCTTTATCTCTCCTATCTGGATTTCTTCTTTCGCCACCACCGATTGTGGCAGCTTCGAGTAATCGAGCGATTCGACATTGTTCTGGCCGGTCGTGATCGCCCACTTCAAAAACCCGACGATCGCTTTATATTTACTGCCATCGGAGATCTTTCCGGGGATGAGTAACCAGGTGTAAGTTGAGATTGGATACACACCGCTCCCCGATTCATCTGTGATCGAAACCCGGAGATCGGCCGGCATCGTTTTATGAGCGGCAGCAGCCGCGTTTACCGACTTCAGATCGGCTTTCACAAACTCGCCGGATTTGTTCTGAACCTTCCCGTATGAAAGATGGTTCTTGATCGCATAGGTTAGTTCCAAGTAACCGAGCGCGCCTTTCTGTTCTTTGATGAGACCGGCCACTCCGTCATTACCTTTCCCGCCGAGGCCAGCCGGCCAATCAACCGATGTATTCTTACCCACTTTAGATTTCCACTCAGGACTGATTTTAGAGAGGTAATCGGTCCAACAAAAAGTGGTTCCACTGCCATCCGAACGATGCGCAACGACGATTTTGGTGTCCGGCAGTTTGATGCCCGGGTTTGCTTTCGCGATTTGGGGATCGTTCCAGCTCTTGATGCTACCGAGGAAGATGCCGGCCAGCGCCTGTGGAGTGAAATTCAGCTCCTGCGTTACGCCAGGAAGGTTATAGGTGGGAACCGCCGCGCCAAGAACGGTGGGGAATAACAGCAAATTGAAGCCATGATTGTCCCTGTAAAACTTGAGCTGCTCATCATTCAAGGGGAAGTCGCTAGCGCCGAAATCGGTTGTGCCTTCGGTGACGGCTTTGATGCCGCCGCCCGAACCATTCGGCTGATAATTGATCTGCACATTGCCAACAGATTGATATTCGTTGAACCACTTCTGGTAGATGGGAGCTGGGAAAGTGGCTCCGGCTCCCGTAACGCTGGTCTGAGCGGCGAGCGGAAGCACGGCAGCACCGAACAAGAGCGTCGCCGAATTCCTGAGTTTGATGAGGAAAGAGGTGAAAGATGCCATTTGGGGTCCTGTTGGAAGCGCATTGCGATCCAAGCCTCTTCAGGTTGAAGCTTCGTCATCAAGGCCGTATGACGATGGAGTTACAGAAGCGTTACAAAGAACGGTTTAATTTAGTGGGCAGGGGATAAACTACCCGATGGACGCCCCGGTGCTTCGGCCCTGTCGTTACGATAGATGACCCCATCTTTCATGACGAAGAGAACGCTTTGGGCCACTTTGATGTCTTCGAGCGGGTTACCTGGCGTGGCGACAACATCGGCGAGTTTACCGGGCTCGAGCGTACCAACTTTCGCTTGCATCCCGAGCAGCTCAGCGGCAACGGAAGTGCCGGCTCTGAGCGACTGTGCAGTGGACATGCCGTCATTGGCCATAAACATAAATTCGAGCGCGTTATTGCCGTGCGGATAAACTGCGGCGTCCGTGCCTAGCGCAATCTTGACGCCTGTCTGCAGAGCGCGCCGGACCAGGCTGTCCTGTGCTTTCATTGCGAGGTCAGCCTTTTGTTGAACAAGCGGAGGAAACTTGGATTCCGCCAATCCGGTGCGCACCGAGAGAGTAGGAACCAGATAAGTTCCGCGCTCACGCATCATGCGCAAAGCCTCATCGTCGAGGAACGTGCCGTGTTCGATTGAGTCGATCCCGGCGCGAATGGCGCGCTTCGCGCCTTCGGCGCCGTGGGCATGCGCGGCAGTTTTGCGCCGCAGCTCGTGAGCTGCAGTGACCAGCGCGTCGAGTTCGGCCTGCGTAAGCTGCGGAGTATCAACGTCGTCGGTAGGCGAGAGGACGCCGCCCGTCGCGCAGGTCTTGATGATATCGGCCCCATATTTGATGTTGAAGCGCACCGCAAAGCGAGCCTGATCGGGCGAGTTAATGACGCCATCTTCGGGCCCGGATTCATGGTTCAGGATGCCGAAGCGGAGCCCGTCTCCGTCATCGCAGTGGCCGCCAGTGGAACCGAGGGCGCGAACAGAAACGAGCATGCGCGGCCCTGGCACGACGCCGCCGTTGATCGAGTTGCGCAGGCCGACGTCGAGGAAATCCCTGGAACCGACGTCACGCACGGTGGTGAAACCAGCCAGCAACGTTTTCCGGGCGTTTGCCGTGGCCCGGATGGCCTGTTCCGGTATCGTTCGTTCCATCTCGCGCAGGCGAGCGCCGTTGTAGTCGGGATCGAAGTCCTGCGTAAGGTGAGTATGCGAATCGATGAAGCCAGGAAGCAAGGTAGCGTCCCCGAGATCGATTACGGTCACGTTGGGAGGGATGGCGCCGCCAACTGACTGGATCTTGTTTCCCGCGACAACGATCACTCCGGGCTGGATCAGCTTGTCGCTTTTGCCGTCGAAGAGGCGCGCAGCTTTGACCACATAGAGATTCGGCTGCGCCGCCAGACTTGAAGCGAACAAGACAGAGCAAAGGAAAGCAACCCGCATAAAGGTTTGAGCATAGCGCATCACAAGACGGCGTCAGCTCATTCAGGACTGGGTATTGAGCGCATTTGCACGGAGGTTTCAGAGACAACGCTTACGCGCCCAGTCCACTCTAAATTGAGAGCGAGTGCCTTCAATACAACGGGAATAAGTTTTTCGGGATAGCTGCCTTGATTCGGAATAGAATGACACCACAAGATCCGCTGGGCGAACGTTTAGGCCAAAGCTGTTGAAAATCTTGTCTAGTGTCAGCACAATGCGATTCTCCCGCGCGGCTAAGGCTAGAATCTCGTTATCTTTCATGCGGGCGCGTAGCTGCGAATCCAAAGCACATCGTGTCCTTCCTTTAGGAGCACGTCAAAAGCGTGTTTTGGAAAATTCTCGTCGAGTAGAAGCCGCACGAATCAAGCAGAAAGGCGAAAGGCACTCCACTCGTGAGCGAGTTCACTGGCATAGGCCAGACAAGCCAAGATATCCTCGGCAGCAATACCTGGATAGTCTTCCAGAATTTGGGCTTCGGACCGGCCAGCGGCCAATAATTCGATCACGAACTCCGCTGCAATGCGAGAACCGCGGATAACCGGCTTCCCTGAAAGAATGTCCGGATCGATCATGAGCCGCTCAGGCAAATCCATAAACATCAGAATAACTGGCTTTCTCTAGAGTTCTGCTTCTACTTCGATTTCGATTAGCATACGGGGATCAATAAGCGCACGCACTTCAACCATTGTTGCGCAAGGACGAATCTCGCCGAAGGACTCGCGATGGGCACGGCCGAATTCTTCCCAGCGACTGATGTCCGTTACGAACATGCGTGTGCGCACCACATTCTCAAGCGTGGCCCCGGCTTGCAGAAGAGCGCGTTCGATATTGCGAATGACTTGCACGGTTTGCACATAGCCGTCACCGACGCCTACAATTTCGCCATGCTCATCGATGGCGGTTGTTCCAGTCAGGTAAATGCGGCTATCTACTCTGACGGCGCGGCTATAGCCGACAATGCTCTCCCACTTCGCACCGGAAGAAATGTTTTGTCTATTTGAGATCACATTTTCAGCTTATGCTCCCTTCAGCACAATGGTAAATTTTGAGCCACGCCCGAGTTGACTTTCGACCGAAACGGTGCCGCCCATGCGCTCGACAAGCTCCTTCACAATAGGCAGACCAAGTCCTGTGCCTCCCGCCGGTCTGGCACGGGCTTTATCCACCCGGTAAAAGCGCTCGAAAATGCGCCTGAGATCCTCGCTCGGTATGCCGATGCCGGTATCGGAAATTGAAATTCTGACACGACCTTCCCTCATGGGTTCGCACTCGACTGCGACCTCGCCCTCCGGCTTATTGAATTTGACTGCGTTGTCGAGCAGATTCGTTAGCGCTTGTTCAAGCCGGAAGCGGTGACCTATAACCGCGCAATCCTGGCACTTGGCCGTATCAAGGTGTATGTCACGCATCGCTGCATTGGCTTCCACAGTATGGACGGCAGATCCGATCACGCCCAGCAGCGAGATGCGCTCGGGAGAAGGCGGGGGCGACGCGTGGGAATCCAGTTCAGAGATCACTAGCAAATCGGAAGCGATACTATTTAGCCGAATGGCGTGGGATTGAATGATCTCGACGAAGCGGCGGTTATTCTCGCGATCATCAAGCGCTCCATCGAGCAGCGTCTCCGCATAGCCGCGAATTGCGGCGAGGGGCGTGCGCAGTTCATGTGAGACATCGGCGACAAAATCTTTTCGCACCTGCTCTTGGCGCTCGATGTCGGTCACATCGTGGAGTACGATGACCGCTCCCGGCTGTGGTTGCTCGCTAAAGGGCAGAGCTCGGGCCTCAAACCAACGTCCGGCGGCACTCGGCAACTGAAGCCGGTCCGTTTCCGGCGTCCCGCCTCGCACCGCTCGCCCCAGTATTTCGCTGATGATCGGCTCACGCACGACTTCGTATAGGATTCTGCCTTCCGGTACGGGCATGCGCGTACCGAAAGCTCTGGCGAATGCGTCATTGCAGAAGATCACACGCAAGTTGTTGTCGACGGCGAGCACGCCTTCGGCCATGCAGGCGAGGATGGTTTCACGCCGCATCAGTTCGAGATTGGCGCGATCGACAACGAGCCGTACACGGTCAGCCATGTACTTCATGGCACGTGCCAGACCAGCAAGCTCGGTGGCCTCGTTCACCGGAAAAGCAGTTTCCGAAGCGGGAAGGGCCACTACGAATTTCTCTAGTAGGGCGGCAGCGATGCGCCACCTGCGGAGCAATCCAAAGAAGAGAGCACCGGCGGCAGCTCCGGTCAACATATTCAGGGTAAGCAGTTTGATAAAGGCGCGGGCTTGATTGTGCGCATTTAGGTCAGCCTTCAGCCAGAGAAACGAGAGGATCAGCTCAGCGAGAAAGAGAAGCGATAGTACTATGAACCTCCCAGCTACTCCCTCTCGCATGATTTATACCGGCGGGAAGGCAGGGTCAGGCCTCGTGCCGCAGGAACCACGCTTGGCTGCTTAGAGCCTTTTTCCCCGTATATTTGGTCCTGATATAAGTACCATCCGGCTGCATAATGCGGGCGCCCGCTTCATCTTCAAGATACTTCTCGAGAATCCGGTCGCGCAGCCGGCGAACTAAACGACGATTTTCAATCGGGAAGAGAATTTCGACCCGGCGGTTCAGATTGCGCGGCATCAAATCGGCGCTCCCGACATAAACTAATTCGTCGCCGCCGTTATAGAAGTAGAAAATACGGCTGTGTTCGAGGAATCGTCCGAGAATGCTCCGGACTCGAATGGTCTCGCTCACGCCAGGCAGGCCGGGCCGCAGGACACAGACTCCGCGCACAATCAAATCTATCTGAACCCCAGCCTGCGACGCCTCATAGAGCAGGCGCACCATCCCGGCATCTTCAAGAGCGTTCATCTTGAAAATCAGATGGCCGTCGCCATGTTCTTTGTGGCGCTCGATCTCGGCATGTACCAGACGTTCCAGACCTGTGCGAATGCTATGGGGAGCAACAAGCAACTTACGATAGGATTTCTTGGCCGAATATCCGGTCAGGTGATTGAATAGATCGCTTACGTCTTCGCCGATTTCCTCGTTACAGGTAAAAAGGCCCAAATCGGTGTAGATGCGGGCTGTGGTGGGATTGTAATTACCAGTACCGAGGTGAAGATAACGGCGGATATTTTCACCTTCGCGGCGCACCACCATCGCCATCTTAGCGTGCACTTTAACGCCGGGCAGGCCGTAAACAACGTGCACGCCCTCGCGCTCCAGTTTTTGCGCCCATTCAATATTGCTCTCTTCGTCGAAACGGGCTTTCAACTCGAGCAGGACCGCGACTTGAATGCCGTTTTGAATAGCGTCCAACAGCGCTTCTACTATCGGCGAGTTTCGGCCTACGCGGTACAAAGTCATCTTGATTGCGAGCACATTCGGGTCTTCGGCCGCAGCGCGCAGAAAATCGATCACCGGCTGGAACGATTCGAACGGATGGTGAACCAGAATATCCGTTTCGGCAATTGTGGAGAAGATTTCGCTCGAGGGTGCGGCAGTAAAACCTTTGGGAAGACACGCGATGAAAGGCTTGTCTTTCAGCTTCGGACGGTCGAGGTTGAGGAGGGCTCGTACCCGGCTGAGATCGAGCGGCCCATCGCACCGGTAAACATCGTTCTGATCCAGCTCTAGGTTAGTCGTGAGCAGGTCAACCAAACGTTGTGGCATCTCAGGGTTGACCTGCAGACGTACGGCGTCACGGAATCTGCGCCGCCATACTGCTTCCTGAACACTCTCCAGCAGATCGTCGGTTTCAAGTTCCTGAATGGCGAGTTCCGCATCTCGCGTCAGGTGAAACATATAGGAATTGAGAATTTCCATCTCGGGGAAAAGCAGCCGCAAATTGCACTTGATCGCATCTTCCAGCCAGATGTAGGCAAGCTCCGAAGCGTGAGATGGCAAGGGGACGAGCTGCGGAAGCGAATCAGGGACTTTGATGCGAGCGAAATGTTCGATGCCACCGCCATTGCTGACTACAGCAGCTATGTTCAGGCTGAGATTTGAAATGTGCGGAAACGGCCGGCCCTGGTCAACTGCTAAAGGCGTCAGAACGGGGTAGACTACGCGCTTGAAGTAATCGTCGACAGCGACCTTTTGCTGAGGGTTCAACTCATCGAGACCAAGAATATAGATGTCCTCGCTGCGCAAGTCGGGCATTAGCTCTTCGCGCCAGAGCCGATAAATTTCGGCCATGATGCCGTTGACTTCGTGGCGTATCAGCTCGAGCTGTTCGGAAGGCGAGCGGCCATCCATGCTGATCTCGGTCGTGCGCGTTTCGATCTGCTGCCAGAGGCCTGCCACGCGGACCATGAAAAACTCGTCCATGTTCGATCCGAGAATGGAGACGAATTTTACCCGTTCGAGCAAAGGCGTTGCCGGATTTTGTGCTTCCTCAAGAACGCGCCTCTGAAAGGCGAGCAGGCTCAGGTTGGGATTGAGGTAGAGCTCCGGTGAATCGAGGCGGGGAAGAGCGGGATGCCGTCCTTCGGGAGAACGCAATTGAGCAGATCGTTTGCGGCTGGTACTAGGAGTTGCCATTTATGGTCGTGGGAAACGACACACTATTTATACTGCACGATCAACCGCCAAATGCCAGAAATTCAGGAAAAGAACGCCTAAGCTTGGCCGAGGGAATTTAGGGTTTGTTAGGATCGAAGTGCGGGGTGGAGCAGTCAGGTAGCTCGTTGGGCTCATAACCCAAAGGTCGCAAGTTCAAATCTTGCCCCCGCAACCAAAGCTCTCAATTGCTGGAACGTTTTCCAACCGACCCGTGCACGGCTTCGCACAGCCACAGCTCAAATTGCGCGAGCCGTTCGTAGACCCCGGCCGTGCCGTGCTGCTGCGCTTCGCTGCGCGCCTGATCGATCGCTCTACGTAGCAAATCGACGTCTGCCGCGTCCCGTGCTTTTCGCGCCACTGCAATTCCAGAGCTATGTTCCGGTTCCGCGCGGAACGCGCCCAGGACCAGCCCCAGGCATCCGCAACCCATTTCAGCCCGCCTCTCACCCGTCTCCCAAAAGGACGTCGCAATCCGGAGCTACTGGTTAATTACCGTCCCATCCGCGCGCCGCACCACGCCCCACCCGCCGTTCAGCCCCTTCCGCGATCCCGTTTCCGATCCATACGGATACTTAGCGGCAGCCTTTTCATCGATCTCGATGCCCCATCCTGGCTTCTCGTTCGCATACGCGTATCCGTCCTTGACCACCGGATAGCCCGCAAAAACTTCCTGCAAGGCGTCGTTAGGAAACGTCCACTCCTGGATACCGAAGTTGTGGCAGACCAGGTCGAGGGTGACATTCGCGCAGTGCCCCACCGGAGAAACATCGCCCGGCCCGTGCCAGGCGGTTCGAACTTCGAATGCTTCAGCCATCGCGGCGATCTTGCGGCAGGGAGTCAAGCCGCCCGCTTGTGTCACGTGCGGCCGTATGAAATCGATCACGCTCTCGCGGATCAGACTGTTCCACTCGTGCGGATTGTTGAAAAGCTCGCCCATCGCCAGCGGCGTAGCGCAGTTGGCGCGGATCTGCCGGAAGTAATCGATGTTCTCCGGCGAGAGCGCATCTTCCAGGAAAAACAACCGGAACTGCTCCATATCTTTAGCGAATTGCACCGCCAGGCGGGGTGACACGCGTTCGTGAACATCGTGCAGCAGCTCGATTTCCTTGCCCAGCTCCTTCCGCCCTGCTTCAAACAGCTCGAGCGTGCGCCGCACGTAAGGCTCCGGCTCGAAAACGCTATCGCGTGGGTCCAGATCTTCCGCGCGGTTTATGTCCGCTCCCGCAGCCGCTCCATAAGCAGCCATGCCCGGAATCCCAACCTGCAATCGCACGGCCTTGATGCCGCGGGCCATAATCTTGCGCGCCTGGTCCAGCGTTTCCGCAATCTCCCGTCCTGAGGCGTGAGAGTAAATCATGGCCCCTCGCCGGCACTTGCCTCCAAGCAGTTCATAAACCGGCATTCCCGCCTGCCGTCCCTTGATATCCCAAAGCGCTTGGTCCACTCCGCTGATCGCATTGTTCAAAACCGGCCCATTGCGCCAATACGAGGAGTTGTACATCGCGTACCACAAATCCTCGATCGCATCGGTCGGTCTGCCGACTAAGAAAGGTTTGAGATAGCGGTTTACCGCCTCGACCACCAGCTCTGCCCGCTGTGTGAACGTCGCACAACCATAACCATAGAGCCCGTCCTGATCGGTCTGAATCTTCACCACCGCCAAGCGAACCCCGGCCGGCTCCGTCGCGATCACCGAGATTTCTTTGATCTTCGGTATTGTCATGCCGCGTAATAGCGGAGTTATACCCAATGAACCTGCTACGCCGAAAAACTGCCTTCTCGTCTGGTCAGTCATAGATGAGCGAAAGTTTACATCGGGGCCGCAAGCCAAATCTTCGTCTCCCCGCTAGGAGTTTGGATTCCAAATGTCCACATGCCACTTCCACCGCGCATTTTCCTGTCGCCAGTACACAACGTATTTCACTTCGATCTCGGCCGCTGGTTGCCCTTCCGGCTCGATCGCAAGCCTTGCTTCCCCAATCTCCAAAACGTCGTCGCCGGCGGGCACTATATCGATTGAAGTCAGCAGCGCCGATTTCGCGTTAACTGATTTTATAAACTCAGACCAAAATTTCGTAATAGCTTGACGACCTGAAATCATCCGTGAGCCCGGCGGCAGAATGCGGGCATCTTCGGTATAGATATCCTCGAGAGCATCGAAATTCCGCTTTCCGAAGACCTGCTTGTTGAAGAGTTCGTTGGTACTTGCCATCTCGGCTTTGATCTGGTCGATTGATATTCCCGCTGAAATTGCCATAGGTGAGACTCTATCATGAGCCGGCGACTACGCAAAACCCGCAGGGTCTCGGCTGCCGAGCCGAACACAGCAGTCAGCCCAAAGTATTGCCATGCAGAATAGCCACCGCTGTAAACTGCTCACATGTTTCCGCCTACTCGACGCACCTTCCTGGCCGCCTCACCCGTCGCGGTCGCTGGCGCTTCTTTCGCTCTCACTCAAATAAACCCGATTCATCTCGGCGGCCCTGTCTTTCTGAAATCGGATGATCCTCAGGAATTGGCAGCGGAACATAAGCGGCTTGGCTACAGCGCGGCCTATTGCCCGGAGGCAAAAGTTTCGGATACAGACCGCATCCGGGCAATAAAAGCAGCTTTTGCCGACGCAAACGTGGTGATCGCGGAAGTAGGGGCCTGGAAGAATATGCTTGACCCCGATGAGTCAAAACGCCGCGCAAATCTCGCGTACGTCACGGAGCGCTGCGCGCTGGCTGATGCCGTCGGCGCGCGTTGTTGCGTCGATATTGCTGGCACTTACAATCCGACCGTGTGGTACGGGCCGAATCCTAGGAATCTGTCGAAGGAGTTCTTCGATGCCACCCTTGAGAACTGCCGCCACGTGATCGACACAGTAAAACCAAAACGAACGAAATTCACCATTGAAGTGATGGGTTGGAGCATCCCCGACGGACCCGATTCATACCGGGAGCTGATTCGCGCTGTGGACCGCCCGGCTTTCGGGGTGCACCTGGACGTCTGCAATGGCGTCAATTGCCCTAAGCGCTTCTACGAAAATAGCGAGTTTATCGGCGAGTGTTTTTCAAAGCTGGGTCCCTGGATCATCTCTTGCCATGCCAAGGATCTGGCGTGGATTATCGAGCTGAATGTGCATTTCCAGGAGGTTGTGCCTGGACGCGGGCAGATTGACTACACTCGATACCTGAACGAATTAAACAAACTTGCTTCCGGGCCGCCGCTCATGATGGAGCACCTGAAGACGGCAGAAGAATATCTGGAAGCTGCGCGTCACATACGTACTGTGGGAGCTAACGCCGGCCTGAGTTTCGCCTGAGATAGCTGCTTACCGCTTAAGCGTGTACCGATTTCGCTTCTTGCTGCAGCATGGGACGGCCTTGGCGCCCTGCCAGCAAAATCACCGCGCCCGCTACGAAAACAGCCAGCGCGATCCATTGCGTGAGGGAAAAGGGCCCCACCAGCGACTGCTCATGCTCACGGAAAAATTCGATAATGAAGCGCGCGCTCGAGTACATCACCATATACAACCCGATTACCTGTCCGGGCGGGTGCTTTTGCGTGGCGCGGCGATAGAGAAGCCCGAAAATCAAAAGGTCGGCCGCGGACTCGTAAAGCTGCACGGGGTGCAGCGTCTTGTCCAGCGGCACCGGCGCTGCAAAATCCGAGCGGAAGCGCACGCCCCACGGCAAGCTGCACTCTTTGCCCCAACAGCAGCCCGCCGCAAAACAGCCGAGCCGCCCTATCGCCTGCCCGATCGCGATACCCGGCCCAAACACATCCATTGTGCCTAGCACAGGCAGCGCCTGCCGGCGCATGTACAGAACTGCTACTAGAAGCGCGGCAATAAAGCCGCCATGAAATACGCCCGCCGCCTGCAGCGTCTCGAGCGTGAAGATCTGCCCCGGATTCCTGATGTAATCGCCGAAATCGAAGAGAAACATGAAAAGCTTGGCGCCAACAATCCCGGCCATCGCACAATAGACCGCGAGGTTGGTGATCTTCTCGGGCGGTAATCCCGCGCGCCGCGCCAGCCGCAGCGTCGTCCACAGCCCAGCCAGAAAACCGAGCGCTACCAGCACACCGTAAGTCGGGATGTAAAACGATCCGATGCTGATCAATTTCGGGAACATTACTTATTCGCTGTGTGCCAGACTGGCTGACTTGCGGCGCGGGCGCAGTACTTCGAGCAGTAACAGGATCGCTCCGACGGTGATCGCGCTGTCGGCCACATTGAAGGCCGGGAAAGACCACCCGCCGTGATACACCTCGATGAAATCCGTCACCGTCCCGTGCACAACGCGATCGTAAAGATTACCGGCCGCTCCGCCCAGTATCAATCCCAGAGCCACCCGTGACATCGGGCTCGTGAAAGTCGTCCGCTGGCCCCATAGCGCCGAAACAACGAATGTCAACACCAGCGCAGACACCCCTATTAGGATGCCGCTGCGCAACCATGGGTTGCCCTCCGCCAGAATCCCGAATGCCGCGCCCGGATTTTCTGTGTGCATAATGCGCAGCCAGCCGGGAATAACGGACACCGTATCGAACGAACTCATCGACCGTTGTATGCCGATCTTCGACCAGCGATCTGCCAGCACAATCAGCAACGAAAGCGCGAACGGCGCAAAACGGTTCAACATGCTGGAAGACTTGTAGACACTATTCGCCTAAGCCTTGCAAGACCGAAGCGCAAGCCGCACAGACCGTCGGAAATTCCGCATCCTGTCCCACGTCGGTTGTGAACTTCCAGCACCTTTCGCACTTGTCGCCTCGCGCGCGATCTAATTGCACCTCGAGCCTCTCACCCCGCTTGCCTTGAAGCTCCACTTGCGAAACAATAAACCAGCCTGGAAGATCGAGCAAATGCCTTTCGAGAAGTCCATACAGTTCGCCACCCGCTGATAGCGTCGCGGCGCCCTCAAGAGAGGATCCGATCACTTTGTCTTCACGCGCGCTATCCAGTGCCTTCAACACCTCGTCCCGCACCGGTACGAGCTTCTCCCAATCCTCCGCTTCCTCGCGCAGTCGGGCAGTCAGTCCTTCGGTCAATTCAGCCGCCTTCGGAAAATACGCGATATGCACGCTCTCCGCACCTGAGGCGCCCGACTTCATGCTTTTCCACACCTCTTCGCAGGTGAAAGAAAGAATAGGAGCCAGCAGACGCACTAATGCTACATTCAGCCGGTAAAGCACCGTCTGCGCGCTGCGCCTCGCAACTGAATCCGGCCCAGCCGTGTAGAGACGGTCCTTTGCGACATCGAAGTACACCGCGCTCAACTCCGTGGTCGCGAAATCGTAAACCGCGCGATAAACCTTATGGAAAGCGTACTGGCTGTAATATTCCAGGCAGCGCTCAACCAACTCTTCAGCGCGCACCAGAATCCAGGCGTCCACGCCGGCCAACTCCCCGCCGGCAACCCCTTCCCGTTCCGGATCGAACGTGCCCAGGTTCCCGAGCATCCAGCGGAATGTATTGCGCAGCTTGCGATACGCCTCGGAAAGCCGGTCGAGGACCAATTCCGACATGCGAACGTCTTCGGTGAAATCTACCGACGCCACCCACAGCCGCAAAATGTCCGCGCCTTTTTTACTGACGATCTCTTCCGGCTCGATCGTGTTGCCGATTGATTTCGACATCGCCCGGCCCTGTGCGTCAAGCGTCCAGCCATGCGTCGCGCACTCGCGATACGGCGACTGGTTCTTCAATCCCACCCCAATCAGCAGCGAGCTATGGAACCAGCCACGGTATTGATCGCCGCCTTCCAGGTACATGTCGGAGGGCCAGGGGAGCCCATTCTCCGGAGTGAGCACCGCCAAATGGCTCGACCCCGAATCGAACCACACATCGAGAATGTCCGTCTCTTTGCGAAATTCCGTGCCGCCGCATTTGCCGCACGCATGGCCCGGCCCCATCAGCTCTGCCGCGCTCTTCGAATACCAAACGTCCGCCGTGTATTTGCGAAACTCCGCCACTACGCGCTCCAGAACGCTCTTCTCCGTGAACGGTTCGCTGCACGCGTCGCAATAGAAGACGATAATTGGAACGCCCCACACACGCTGGCGCGAGATGCACCAATCCGGACGCATCGCAATCATGTTCGACATGCGTTCTGCGCCCCACGATGGTAACCACTTCACGGTCCGGATCGCCTCGAGAGCCCGCGTGCGCAAGGCTTCCCGATCCATCCCGATAAACCACTGCTCGGTGGCCCGGAAGATTACCGGGTTGTGGCAACGCCAGCAATGCGGATAGCTGTGTTCGAACCTGGCCTGGGATGCAAGCGCGCCGTTTGCTTCTAAAAGGTCGATAACAACCGGGTTTGCTTCCCAGATTGTTTTCCCAACCAGTTCGCTCGGCAATTTTCCAGCCGCCCCTTCGGCCTGAAACATCCGGCCACCGGCATCCACAGGGCAGTAAACTGGAATGCCGTAGCGCTGGCAGATAACGAAATCTTCTTGCCCGTGTCCCGGCGCAGTGTGTACCGCGCCCGTTCCCTGCTCGAGCGTCACGTGATCACCCAGCAAGCCCAGCGAATCGCGTTCAATAAACGGATGGCGGAACACCGCGCGCTCCAGCTTCGTGCCTGAAAACCGTGCGATCACCGTCCGATCCCAGCCGAGCGCCTCGGCCACCTCCGGCAGCAAGCCTTCCGCGACGATCATGACACCTTGCGGCGTATCCACCGCCACATATTCAAATTTTGGATTGAAGCTGACCGCAAGATTTGCCGGAATCGTCCAAGGCGTCGTCGTCCAGATCAAAACTGAAACCGCGCGCCCAGCCAGCGCCGCATCGATCAGTGCCGGATCGGACACCATCTTGAAGCGCACGTAAATCGTCGCGCTCGTGTGGTTCTCGTACTCCACTTCCGCTTCCGCCAGCGCAGTGCGGTCGTGAATGCACCAGTGCACCGGCTTTAGGCCCTTGTACACATAACCGCCGTGCAGAAAATCGACGAACGCCTGCGCGATCACCGACTCATATTCGGCGCTCATCGTCAGGTACGGCCGTTCCCATCGTCCGAAAACACCCAATCGCTTAAACTCGGCGCGATGAATATCTACAAATTTCGCCGCGTACGTGCGGCATTCCGCTCGGATCTGCGCCGCCGTCATCGAAGCTTTGCGCTTGCCTAATTCGCCGTCGACTTTGATTTCGATCGGCAGCCCGTGGCAATCCCATCCCGGAATATACGGCGCATCGAAGCCCGCCATGCTCTTCGACTTGACGATGAAGTCCTTGAGGATTTTATTGAAGGCCGTACCTAGATGGATGTTGCCGTTCGCATACGGCGGACCGTCGTGCAGAACGTACTGCGACCGCCCGGCGCGCGATTCGCGAATCCGCTCGTACAGCTTCGTTGCCTCCCAGTGCGCGAGCATTTTCGGCTCCGCAACCGGCAGGTTTGCCTTCATCGAAAAATCGGTTTTCGGCAGGTTGACCGTTTTTTTCAGGTCAACGGAGATGGCGCTCATGGACTAACTTCATCCTAGCCTGGAGGCCGCTCCGTCAGGCGGTTTTCAAGAACGCTGGGGGGGTCACCGCCCCATGTTCCCCAATGAGCGGTGTGGCACCATCCTCCTCGACCATGGGGAGCCGCGACGGGCGGCAGCAATGGCGTCGCCTTACCTTGTGCGGGCCTTCTCTCGGACACCCAACGCGTCCAACTCCGCCTGGAAGGTGCTCCGATTGACTATTTTGGGTGCTCCAAGTTCATCTCTCATGATGTCTTTCATCGTTCTCTCCCTTGCTACACAGGCTTTGGGTCCTCTGCGTCGCGCTTTCGGAAGGCGGCTTCTCCAGCGTCGGACACCTCGACCCATTTCGGGTCAGGCGACGCCCCGGCGTCGTAGTTGTCGTGCCAGTTCCACCACTTGTACGGCGGGGTCTGGGGGTAACCCTCTGGCGAGTCCTCCCAAGTTTCCTGACGGCCGAGCGGGGTGATATCGAGGTAGCTCCAGGTGGTCCCCATCGCCTCATCGCCGCGGCCGTTGATGAAGTATGTGCGGAACACCCGCTCGTCGTCGCGGAAGAACACGTTGTGGCCGTGCCATTCGCCAACGTCGAAGTCCGCGTCGAAGCTGTCTGTGATTGTGTACCACGGCATCTCCCATCCCATCCGCGCCTTCAGGCGCGCGACGTCCGCCTGCGGTGCGCGTGAGGCGTAGGCGAGGGTGGTGTCGCGGGCGTTCAGATGGGCCCGGTGGGCGACCTGATCGGCCCCTAGGGAGCAGCCGCAGCAGGCGTGCTCGGGCCAGCCGAACACCACGGGCTCGAAGAAGGCGCGATAGATGATCAACTGACGGCGGCCCTCGAAGAGGTCGAGCAGGCTAACCTTGCCCTCGGGCCCATCGAATTCGTACGCCTTCTCGACGGCCATCCACGGCATCCGCCGACGTTCGGCGGCCAGGGCGTCGCGGGCCCGCACCAGGGCCTTTTCCTTCACGAGCATCCGCTGGCGTGCAGCATTCCAGGCGTCCGGCGACACGATCGGAGGTGTATTCATTCCGAGATGTCCTTTGTGGCGCTCCATGTCTCCCGCTTTGTTCCTGGGCACATCGGGCAATTCTCCTTTCGTCTCGAACAAGCAGCCTCTAGTTCCGCACGGTTGTGAGTTCTGTCACGGCTCCATTCGGGGACTCTTCTTTCAGGAGCATTCTGGTATGTTTCCGGACCGCTCGATTTCTCAACCCGGTAAGCGAAGGCCGCACGGCCTGAAAGTTCCCGCCGCGAAGCGAGCCACTCTTCACGTGTCCTCGTCTTGTCTGTCGTCATCTGTGTTGTCATCGTCCCTGTCTCTTTTCTTCCGGTCCGTGCAGGTTTTCGTTAACCCGCTTTCGGACGTTTCTTCGTTCGTGTCTCGGCGGTTTGAACGTCGGCAGATGTTTTTTCAGCGTCTTCTTTGACCCGCAACAAGTGGCTCGCCCACAACTCCTCGAAGCGGCCCACCCAGCGCTCATAAATTTGCCGAATCGGCACTACGTTCAACGAGTTGATCCGCTGACGGCTCTCTTCACGCGTGTGAATCAGGTTGGCCTCGCGGAGCACCTCAATGTGTTTCATCACCCCGAAGCGGCTCAGGTGCGGAAAAGCCTCCACGATCTCGGTTGTCGTTCGGGGGCCCTGCCGCAACAAGTCGAGAATCGAGCGTCGTGTGCTGTCGGACAACGCTTTCCACACGGCGTCGAGTTCGTCGGTGGACACATTACCTCCGTTGTGCCTGCGCCTGCGCGGAGCAATCCTCCGCGACTCGCTCCAACATGTACTTCCAGCCAGTGCTGACACCCTGCCGGTGCGCCGGATCGATGAACCCGAAGGCGCGGTGACGAAAGTCGACGTGGGTTCCTCCCGGCCGCTGTTCGAGCTTCACTTCGATGTGGTTCAGCGCTGGGTACGACATGAACATTGGGCCGCTCAATTCCAGCAGCACGGGCGGCTTGATGACCTGCACGTGTCCCCAAAGGTGGCCGATGCCATTGCCGCGATCGCGAAACCAGCGGCCGCCCGGCCATTGCTCCAGGATCATCTGCAACGATTCACCTTGCGGGTTCGCAAAGCCTTCGCCAAGTCGATGCAGCACGCTGCGAAAGACATCTCCGATGTCGGCTTTGATGTCGATGGTCTGTGTTGTGTCCAGCTTCAAATCGTCAAGTGTCACGCTTACTCGCCTCTCATGTTACTATATAGTAACGTGACAAAATAGTAACGTCAAGCAGTTTTTTTCGAGAAGAGCGAGGACTCGCGCGTCTGGATATTGGCAACTCTACATTGGGAGCGAGTTACCCGCCACCCAGAAGTAATTGGCCACTTGTGCGCGCAAAAGTGTTTTAAGCGAAACCTCTAGGGAATCGTCGAGGGCAAGTGCTGGTATTCGCGCAAAGCTTCGGTTGCGCGGTACGAAGCGCGCCAACCGCGGAGGTTCAGCTCCCCCCGGCGAACTGGCCGAACTTGCCGCTCTGAAAATCTGCGAACGCCTGGCGAATCTCGTCCCGCGTATTCATCACGAACGGTCCATACTGCACCATTGGCTCATCAATCGGCTCTCCGTTGAGCAGTAGCAACTGCGTGTTCGATCCTTCAAGCAGTATCTCTTCGCCGGCATTTTCGAACAGCACGAAATCGAGCGCCTTCGCTGTTTTCGCTTTGTTGATTTTCACTTCTCCGCTCATCACGATCAGACCGGTGTTCTCGTGCGCTGGAAACGAGAAACGCGCCTTTCCGTTCGCGCCTAAATGGATATCGAACAAATTGATGGGCGTAAACGTTTTTGCGGGACCCTTAACACCCTGGTATTCGCCTGCGATGACTCTTATCGAACCGCCCTTATCAGGCAACTCGACTCTTCCCATCTGCTCAGCTATCAAGCTCTGATACCGTGGCGGGTCCATCTTGTGCGCCTTTGGAAGATTGATCCAGAGCTGGAACATGTGCATCCGGCCACCCTCGCGGGCAAATTTAGGCTCATGGTATTCCTCATGCAAAACACCTGAAGCCGCCGTCATCCATTGCACATCTCCAGGCCCGATCACGCCTGAATTCCCTCCGCTATCGCGATGCGCCAGACTTCCTTCCAGTGCGATTGTGACCGTCTCAAACCCTCTGTGCGGATGCGACCCTACCCCGCGCTGTCCGGTCTTGCTCGCCGGATAAACGTAAGGCGCGTGATAATCCAGCAGCACAAACGGGCTGATCTTTTGCCCCAAGTCGTTCCCATTCGGGAAGTAATTGCTTACCAGAAATCCGTCCCCGACCCAATTAGCAGGCGACCCATGATAGATGCCTGAGATTTTGCGTTCGCTATTCAAGTGGCACTCCTGTTATATTGATGTCAAGATATTTTAAAAGTTGCATCGCCAGGAGTCGAACCGGTTATCGCAAATAGATCTCGGCTGAATAGGCGGGCAAGTGAACCGGACCGCTGCCGTTTTGCACAATCAGGTTTTCGCGCTTCGCTAGCGTCGCTTGAAAAGTCCCGTCGATAGGAAACGGAACCGTGACATCTGCCGCTTCGGCCCCGTTGTTGATTACCACGATGGCCGTCTCTCCTCCACTCTGCCGCGCGTAGGACCAGGTTCGGGGTGTCACCGCCAAATCGATCATTTTGCCCTTCCGCAAAGCCTCGGACTTCGCTCGCGTCGCCGTCAACTTGCGAACGTAATCGAGCATCTGATCCTGCTCCGGCGTGCGCCCGCTTGCCTCGAATGCGCTCCGCGGATCTTCTTTCCTGCCGCCCGGAAAATCGCGCCGGTTATCCGGATCCGCGCCCCCCTTCATCCCAATCTCGTCACCGTAATAGATACAGGGAATACCCCGCATGGTCAGCAGAAACGTAAACGCCAGTTTCAACTTCTCTGCGGTCGCTCCGCTCTCGCTCATAAAACGCGTCACGTCGTGATTTCCCAAAAACGTGACCAGCGCCCCCGGATCAGGATAAAGCCGGTCCTGGGCCAGCGTTCGCGAAAGCTTCTCTATTTGGCCGTCTCTCGCGAAGACTTCCCGCATATCGAAGTAGCTGGGAAAATCGAACACACTATCGATACCGCTATCGATTCCGTCGAACCGTGTCGCGCCGCCTTGAAAAAAGGACGGCACGGCAGGATCGGGATCGAACACCTCCCCTACCGCGCGAAGCTTTGGATACTGCCGCTTGAGAGCCGCCGACCAATCGCGCCAAAAACTGCGCGGCACATACGGCAGCGTGTCCTGTCGAATGCCGTCAAAACCAGCTTCGCCCATCCACCAGAGCGCGTTTTGAATTTCGTACTGCGCCACGTCCGCGTCCTCCTGATTCAGATCCGGCAAAGCGTCGGCGAACCAACCGTCCAGCACGTTCCGGTTCAAGCTCGCAGATGCGTGCGGGTCCGGCAGGCTCCAGATCTGCCACGTTTCATTGATGTGCTGCGCGCGCGTACCGTGGAACCAGTCCGGCTTCGGCGGATCGGTGACCCAGGGATGATCCGGGCCCACGTGATTCGCTACCTGATCCTGAATCACTTTTAGCCCGATTGCATGCGCTTCGTCGACCAGCTTCCGCAACAGCGCAAGACTGCCCAGGTGCTCATCCACCGCGTAATAATCCACCGCGCCATAGCCGTGATAATCGGCGATCGCCCGGCCTTTCACCGCCTGCCGGTGATTCGGCTGGTTCGTGTTGTCGTAAACCGGAGTAAGCCAGAGCGCAGTGACGCCGAGCTCCTTCAAATACGGCAGGTGCTGCATGATGCCGGCCAGATCGCCGCCGTGATAGAAGTGGCTGTTTTTCCGATCGAACAGCCCCCGGGATATAGCCGGATCATCGTTCGACGGATCGCCATTTGCAAACCGGTCCGGCATGATCAGGTAGATCACGTCGTCGGACGAAAAGCCCTGAAATCTTCCTTCCGCCGGCAGCGGCGTCTCCAGGCGGAACCGAGCCGTCGCCACGCCCTGATCAGTTTTGATCTGTAGCGCATAATTGCCGGGTGCAAGCCCGCGAGCGATAGCCACGTCCACCAAAAGATAAGTTCCAGCTTGATTCACGCGGACATTGGTAGCCGTTATCCCTTCCGGCGCGCTTACGCTTGCCTCTTGCAACCCGTTCCCGTGAATCAACAGCCGGATCGGATTCAGAGTATGGTCCGGCCACCAGTTCGGCGGCTCTACCTTGCTCACCTGTGGAACTGCTCCGCTAACCCCAAACGGCAGCACCAGCAGAAGCGCGCCCAGAAAAAACCGCGAATGTCGCATCGCTTTCGCCTCCAGGCGGAACTGTTCAAGCCAATTTAGCGTACTCTCGATTTAAGGGAATAGCGCACGGGAGAATCAATCGTTGCCATTTTGCACCAACTGTGGATCGAGCGTGGACGGAGGGGCCGCTTACTGCGTCAGCTGTGGAAAGTCGCAACCGCGCGCCAGGCCGGAGTTTAGCGACTTTATGGATGGCATCAGCGATCGAGCGGCATCGGTGCTTTGTTACATCCCCGTCTTCGGCGTGATACCCGCGATCGTTTTCCTGGCCTCTCAGCGCTTTCGCGCGAATGTGAACGTGCGCTTCAATGCTTTCCAATCTCTGTACCTGTTCGTCACTTGGCTGATCGTTTCTTCAGCAGTTCCGGTACTGATTTTGGGGATTCCTGGCTGGGGCGTTGAGCACGGACTTGTTGCCGCCTTAAAGCTTGTCCTGTTTCTCTGCTGGATTTACCTGCTGGTCAAGGCAGCGCACATGGAGCAGGTGCGCATCCCTATTCTGGGCGATTTGGCGGCACGATCCACCATGGAACAGTTATGAGTCAGTTGGTTATAATTATTCATTGTAGTGAATAATTACTCAGAACGCCGCCAGGTGGGCGTCGCCGGCTTTAGGGGCTACAGCGGAGCTGAGCTGGTCCATATCCTTAACCGGCATCCCTCAGTCGAGCCCGTCTTACTCGAGCACCGGCAGGATGCCCGGGAGCAAACGGCACCTCTAGGCAGCCGTCCATTAAAGACGATCGAGGCTGATCCAGCAAGCATCGTGCAGGAGAAACTCGCGGTGGTTCTGCTGGCAACTCCGGCGGAGGTGTCACTCGAGCTGGCCGGCCCCATTCTGGCCGAAGGAATCAAGGTCATCGATTTGAGTGGCGCTTTCCGGTTACGGGATGCCGAAACATACTCGCGCTGGTATAAAGAGCGGCATACGCAACCCGATTTGCTGGCGCAAGCAGTTTACGGCTTGCCGGAATTCTACCGAAGCGAGATTGCGGGGGCCCGGTTGGTGGCGAATCCGGGCTGTTATCCGACGGCCGCGAATCTGGCGCTCCGGCCTTTACTCCACTCGCAAGTTGTCGACCGCAGCCGCGGCGTAATCTGCGATGCCAAATCAGGAGTAAGCGGCGCCGGCCGCAAGGCGTCGCTAAGCACCAGCTTTTGCGAAGCAGGGGAGAACTTCAGCGCTTATGGCGTCATGGAACACCGGCACGTTCCGGAAGTGCTCCAAAACTCGGGGTTGAGCGAGCGCGAATTTACCTTCACGGCGCATCTTCTACCCGTCACCCGCGGCATTCTGGAAACAATCTACCTGCGCACAGAGGGCGTGGAAAAAGCCGTGGATTTGCTTTCGATTTACGAGGAGGCTTACGAAAACGAGCCTTTCGTCCGGCTTTATGCACCGGGTAAAATACCCGATTTGCGCGCAGTCCAAAGGACCAATTTCTGCGATATCGGTTTTGTTTTTGAGCCGGAGAGCCGGCGCGCGGTAATTGTCGCGGCGGAGGACAACTTGGGGAAAGGCGCGGCCGGACAGGCGGTGCAGAATTTAAATCTGCTGCTGGGCTTGCCGGAGACGGAAGGTCTGCTGTGAAAATCCTGCTGAAAGTGGGCGGCACCTTGCTCGATGAGCCGCTCAGCCGCAACAATCTGGCGCGTCAGTTAGCCGTACTCGCGGCCGAGCACGAGCTGGTGGTTGTCCATGGCGGGGGGAAACAGATGACCCACTACCTCGCAGAACGCGGCGTGGAGAGCCAGTTTGTCAACGGTTTGCGGGTGTCGGATGAAGCAGTGATAGACGCCGCGAGCAAAGTGATTGCGGGAAGCGTGAATAAGCAGTTCGTAGCAGCGCTAACCGCTGCCGGACTGTCCGCCATCGGTTTGAGCGGGGTAGACGGACGGCTCACTATTGCCACGCGTATGGACGGGCCTTTGGGTTTTGTGGGATCTCCGGTGCGGTCGGACGGACGGCTGCTGCGGCTCTTGCTACAGGGCGGCTATTTGCCTGTAGTTGCCTGCCTCGCTGCCGGTGAAAACGGGGCGATTTATAACGTAAATGCGGACGCGATGGCAGTTTCCTGCGCGCTTGCTTTCGAGGCCGGCAAACTGCTCTTCCTCACTGACGTAACCGGCGTGCGGAACGCTGAAGGAAGCGTTATCGAGTACTTGTTGCCGGCGGATATAGCTGCTTTGCTGGAAGCAGGTGTGGCGCACGGGGGCATGCGGGCGAAACTCGAGGCCGCAGCAACGGCCGTAACGGGCGGAATCAAGGAAGTAGTGATCGCGTCCGGCCATGAGCCCGAGATTTGCAGACGAATCCTCGAAGGCGAGCCGTTGGGAACGAGATTGGGGAACAAATTTTCGCCAATCTTCGAGGCCACACCAGGAGTGGCCAGGTGACGGCCGCAACGGTCGCGGTGCGCAGGGCCACGATGCTCGATATTCCGCGTATTCTGGCGCTGATCAACACGTATGCCGCGCAGGCGGTAATGCTCCCGCGTACTGAATTTGAGATGTCGGAAAATATCCGCGATTTCTCGTGCGCTTATGAAGGCCAAACCCTGCTAGGATGCGCCGCGCTGCACTTTTACACTCCAACCAGCGCTGAAGTACGTTCCCTGGCGGTGCAGCCAGCGGCCAAAGAGCAAGGAATCGGACGAGCGCTGGTAGAGGCGCTGGAGCAGGAAGCCCGCGAGAACGGCCTGGCATCGATCTTCGCCTTTACTTACGTGCCAGGGTTCTTTGCCAAGCTCGGATTCAGTGAGGTGGAGCGCGGAGAACTCCCGCTGAAGGTTTGGAAAGACTGCCTGCGCTGTGCTAAGTTCCAAAGCTGCGACGAGATCGCAGTTCTGAAACATTTGCCAGGAGCGACTCCTACCTCCTCCCATGCTGAAAGCGATCTCAGGGGCGAGCGTTTTGCGCTCCCCATCCTGGCCGCTCGCTCCAGATAGCAACCGAGCATTTTAAAAAGACGGCGCAGACTCGTACTAAAACTACGAAACTAGTACTCTTTAGACGCAGAGAGGGTCACGCTAAATTTTCAAATTCTACCATCCATAGACCACAGATATATCTCTATTTACGCTTTATATAGGATTTTTTACATAAAAATGCCTCTAAACTCAATTTGGTACTAGTTTTGTAGAAATAGTACCGTTATACTCAGTACTCAGTACCGTCGTCGCCTGGTACCACTTTTAGATTTCAGGAGGAAGTTGAATGCGAGCTCTTACCCTAGACATTCAGGAATCCGCCGGCCGCATACTCTGCTGCACAATCTTCAGGCAGGGTGGCCGCAAGCTCTTGGCCAAGGGCCACGTCTTGAGCGATGAAGATATACGGCTGCTGCAAACCGAAGGCATGCAGCAAGTTTGGGTGACGGAACTCGAGGATGGCGAGATTGGGGAAGACCAGGCAGTCATCGATGTAGCACAAGCCATGTGCTGCGGATCGGTCGAGATCCGCTTGGCCGCAGGCGGTCGCGCCAATCTGATCGCCACTGCCAACTGCTGCGCGCTGGTCGACGATGAACTGCTGCGGCAGATCAATTGCACGAGCAGCATCGCCATCGCAACCGTAGGCAATTACCGATTCGTGAAGGCCGGGGAGCGCATGGCAACCATCAAGAGCGCCCCATTTGCCGTCGCCCAATCGCAGTTAGAGGCTGTCCTATCGATTCTGAATGAACGCGGAGCCATTTTGCAGGCGCGCCCCATTCGGGAGGCGGGCGTAGGCGTGCTCTATACCGATCCGGTGCATGGCGACCGTGCCCGGACCCTCTTCGAGAGCGTAGTCCGGACGCGCGTAGAACGCTTCGGCGGAAACCTGCGGTATGCTCTTTCCGCGGTAGAAGAAGAGGAGCAGGTGACCCGAGCGCTACAGCACCTGCTGCGCACCAGACCCGCGGTGATTCTGGTCGCCTCGACTACCGCGCCGGCCGGACCCGAAGATGTAATCGGGCGGGCGCTGTCGGGCTTGGGCGCTCATCTGGAACGGTTCCTCGCTCCGGTGGAACCCGGTAACCTCATGATGCTGAGCTATAAGGACGACACTCCGATCGTATCAGCGCCCTGCTGCTTCCGTTCGCCCAAGCCGAATGTACTCGACCTCATCCTACCGGCGATGCTGGCCAAATACAGGATTTCAGGCTGGGAAGTGGCGTGTCTTGGGCACGGAGGGTTGCTTAGCTAAGCGGGCCGCATTGCACCGAATCGCTCGGTCGGGCCACCCGGCGCCGCTTTCTAGTGCAGCAAATCATTGAGCAATTTTACCTTTTCAGCAGAGAATTTGGGCTTGCGATCGTAAGTCGCAAGCCCGTTCACCTCCTGCTCGACATCAGTAAGCTGCGTATAACAGATCCCAGCGACGTTGCTCAGCCGAGCCAAACCTCCGTAAAGCCGTGTGAGCCGGTCCAAGGCTGTTTCCTCTGTCTTTTCCACGCCTGAATAGCCCCAGCTCTCGGCCGGTACCTGCGCGCCCGGCGGAATAAACGCGATGCCTCCGATTTCGGAAAGATAAAGAGGAGAGCCATTGTAGCGATAGCCGGGAATCAACGCGACCCTGCCGTTTTTGGGAATCGAGGTGCTCTGCAGCGTGATGTCCTTGTACTTCTGGTAGAGCGCTTCCCCTGACTTCTCGTAATCGTGCAGTGCGAACAGATCCGTGTCGTTAGTGTGTTCCCAACCTTCGTTGTCGATTACCAGGCGCGTGGCGTCGAGTGTATGAGTGAGCTGGTACAGCTCCTTGAGATAAGCCTGCTGGCGCGGGTCGCTCAAATCGGGCACGCCCCAGCTTTCGTTGATGGCATTCCAAATGATGATCGACGGATGATTGACGTCGAACTCCACCGCCGAGGTCCATTCGCGCGTGAAGCGCGCAACTTCTTCTGACGTGAACTCCTGGGCGTCGGCGATTTCCCCTGAAACAAGTAGGCCACGGCGGTCAGCCCAGTACAAGAAGCGCGGGTCGGCGACTTTCTGATGCTTGCGAACGCCATTGAAACCCATCGACTGAATGAGATCAATATCGCGTGAGATAGCTGCATCGGACGGCGGAGTAAGTACGCTCTCGGGCCAGTAGCCCTGGTCGAGCAAAAACTTCAGGTAGACAGGGCGGCCGTTGACAGTTACGCGATCATTCGCCACCGCAACGGTGCGAAAACCGAAATAAGAATCGACCACGTCCAAAGGCTGAGCCCCGTTCAGAAGCCGGTATCGCACCTGGTAGAGATTCGGAGAATCGGGCGACCACAGCTTAGGGTTGCTCACCTGCACCGAAGCAGAAGCGCGGTCTTCCGTCGTTTGAGCCGTGGCAGTGCCGACCCGGTTCGCGCCATCGGAGATCGTGATCTCCAATTTCAGCGGTTGAGAAGAGTGATGCGCAAGAAAGGCTTCAAAGTGCGCGTTCCCATCCTGGCCGGCCGTGATGTGGACGTAGTCCAGATAGTTCTCGCCAATTCCCTCGAGCCATACGGGCTGCCAGATGCCGCTAGTCCTGGTGTAGAAGATCGCGGCGGATTTCGGCTTCCAATACTGCTTGCCCCGTGCGATGGAGCGGTCCGTAGGCGGATTATAAGTGCGCACCGTGAGCGTATTGCTCCCGCTCCGCATCGATCTCGTGATATCGAAGCTGAAAGGCACATTGCCCCCCTCATGCGCACCGAGATACTGTCCGTTGAGCCAGACTGAAGCTTGATAATAGACTGCTCCAAAATGCAAAAGCACGTGCTTGCCGCTCCAATCCGTGGGAAGGTGAATGGATCGCTGATACCACGCAACGGGATGGAACCCCACATCAGCGATGCCGCTCAATTTGCTTTCAAAGCAGTAAGGGACAGTAATCTTACGCGGAGAAGGTAGCCCGCGGCTGTACCATTCGGAGGCGAGTCCCTGGTTTTGGCCATCGAAAGCGAACGCCCAATCTCCATTCAGCGTGACCCACTGCGCGCGTTCGAATTGCGGATTGGGAAACTCAGGACGCGGCACGGTATCCGCGAATATACGGCGCGCGAACAGCACTACGGCGACTAATGCGATCGAGCGCAAGCGAAGAGAAAACATGCCGACATTGTACTGATCGCGTGTTAGGATTCGCTATGTCCAATTTTGGAGCGCTTTTGGTTTGCAGCGCGCTGCTGGTGGCCGGCGCGACCGCGCCCGCTCAGAATCAGCAGCCATCGCCGCCTGCTACCCCAAGGGATCGCATCACCGCGCTGCTGAATGCTTCAACCGGCGCATGGAGCGAAGAGCAGATCGCAACCATGGAGCGTATGCGCGACGCCGCACTGCAAGACGATTACGCGTTCACTGAATTGAGGCACCTCACAGACAATATTGGTCCGCAGATCAGCGGCTCACCTCAGGCGGAGCAGGCGGTCCAATATGTAGCGGCACAGATGCGCGCGCTCGGCGCGGAGGTTCAACTCGAAAAGACCATGGTGCCGCATTGGGTGCGCGGAGCGGAGACAGGTGAACTGGTGAAATGGTCCGGACAGGCGCCGGGCACGACGCAGAAGATTGTGTTGACCGCGCTCGGCCCCAGCACAGCTACTCCTCCGCAAGGCTTACTGGCTGAGGTCGTTGTGGCGAACTCCTTTGATGATCTTCGACGGCTGGCAGTAGGCCGTGTGCAAGGAAAAATTTTACTTTTCAATGAGCGGTTCGATAAAAGGCTGGCCGCGCAAGGCAACGGCGGCGCGGCGTATGGAGGCGCGGTGATTTACCGCGGCGCCGGCCCAGTCGTTGCGGCCTCTGCAGGCGCCATAGCAGTTCTGGTGCGTTCCGTGGGCGGCGCGGACTTCCGGCTTCCGCATACCGGCGCGACATACTACAGCAATGGCGTGCCGCAGATTCCAGCAGCCGCTGTCACCGCCGAAGATGCCGATCTTATAGAGAACTTAACCAGGCAGGGCAGCGTGCAAATGCGGCTCGTGCTGACGCCCCAAACTCTACCCCGTACCGAGAGTTATAACGTGATCGCGGATTGGAAAGGCAGTGAGCATCCCGAACAGATTGTAATTGTGTCCGGTCATCTCGATTCATGGGACTTGGGCACGGGCGCAATCGATGACGGCGCGGGGATCACGGTGTCGATGCAGGTAATTCACTTACTCAAGCAGCTCAGTATCCATCCCAAGCGAACCGTTCGCTTTATCGCCTGGATGGACGAAGAGCAAGGCTCCGACGGCGCGCAGACCTACGTCAAGGAGCATGCGGCGGAGATCGCGAAACACGTGGGCGCGCTCGAATCGGATTTGGGCGCCGGCCACCCGGGTGGGATCACGTTCACGGGCAGCCCTGAAATCGGGCACTGGCTGCGCCCTGTCGCGCAGGTCTTACAATCTCTCGGCGCGGCCACCCTGGAGCGTGGCGAAGAAGCGGGCGAAGATATCAACTTCATCAAAGGTGTTCCAGGTTTCTCACCCACGCAGGACAGCCGCTTCTACTTCAACTATCACCACACCGCGGCAGATACCTTCGATAAAGTGAACCAGCGCGAGCTCAACGAAAACGCAGCCGTGATGACGGTGCTCGCCTACGCGCTGGCCGACGCTTCTGAAGCTCCGCCACACTGATCGAGCCCGAACCGAAATACTTCCCCGCGCGGCGAAGTTCCGCGCTTGGCTCGCCGTAGCAAAAAGGTTTGGGAGTCCTTTCAAGCACCGAAGCCGAAGTGCTCCATCATCTGCATCTAACCGCAATCGGCGGATCTTTACCGGCTGATTGTGCGCGCAAAAAACTTGACCGTCTCGTCCAACATCCTTCGCTTCCCCTCGTCTGTCTGAAAAAAGTGCGTGTCATTCACCGTCACCAGCGTCACTTCTACCCCCGCCTTCTTGAGCGCGTCCGCTAGTTCCTTCGACTGATGAAGCGGCACGTCCTGATCCCGCGTCCCGTGCACTAGGAGAAAGGGTGGATCGTCTGCCTGTACATGAAACACCGGTGACGCCTCGCGCCACACTGCCGGTTTCTGCGTCTCTGTTCCTCCCAGTAACGCGCTAAACAGTGCATCACCGTCAGGGTCATGGTCCGCTGTAAGATCGCTCACTCCGCTTACATCCACCACGGCCTGCACGCGGCTGGAGACGGTCGGATCAGCCGTATCGCGAGCATCGGTCATGCCCAGCAGCGCGGCTAATTGCCCCCCTGCCGAGTGCCCGAATGCCCCGATCTTGCCTGGATCTACCTGGTACCGCTCAGCATGCTGGCGCACCCAGCGCACCGCGAGCTGGCAATCTTCGAGTTGCGCCGGCCACGTGTTTCGCGGCGGACGTTCACGGTACTTTAGCAGGCGGTAATCGATGCTGAATGCCACGAACCCGGCGCGCGCCATCACTGCCGCCGTGCCATCCATGATGGACTTGTCGAAGTCGGTCCATCCGCCGCCATGTATCAGGATGATGCCGGGTACCGGCGATTTGTGCTTGCCCGGTTCATATACATCCAGCCGCAATTCCTGCCCATCGGCAACTCCGTACACCACGTCGGCTTGCGTCGGCGCTGGCGAACCGCCCCGCTGGGCCGAGAGCGTACGCGAAAAGCCCGATGCAATCCCGTCGAAAGTTACAGTAAGATTGACTTCGGCTGGAATACTCCTTTCCGTTACTTCAACCAACTTCCACTTAGCGTGATCTACGTTGCTGACGCTACGAGTTTGTGCGAGTAAGGTCGAACAGGCCGACAGCAATACAAACCAGTGTCTAGTCACAACCAGGAATCGACCTTGAACGTCCGTTGCATAGACCTTATCATCTATAATAGATCTGCAATATTCTTAACACGAGTAAGTGAAAGGGAAGACCTATGAAAACGACAATCTGGAAAGCCCGCCTGAACTGGCTGCGCCTAGCACTCATGGCATCTTTGCTGGCACCTGCCGTAATCCTGGCTCAACAGGCTCCCGCTTCAACCAGTACTACTGCTACTAAAGCCCCCAAGACCGCCAAAGCTGCTCGTACCGGTGCCGCCAGCGATGCCGAAATTGCTGACGCTAAGGCCAAAGGCATGGTCTGGGCTAATTCCAGCTCGAAGGTTTATCACATGCCAGGCGACCAGTTCTACGGCAAAACCAAGAGCGGCCAGTTCATGACTGAAGCCGACGCCCAAAAAGCGGGATATCATGCAGCCAGGGCCTCGGCGGTTTCCAAGAAGAAAACTACCGCCACTACTAAGTAACCCAATCGCTATTTAGATTGAAACAAACAGGAGATTACTATGGATTTTGACCAATTGAAAGCAAAATACGCGAGCGTACTCGATTTAATCAAACAGAAAGGTGTTGTACTTTCTCACCTGCACGCGCAAGACAACAAGCTCGTCATCCAAGGCGCCGCCCCGTCCGAAGCGATCAAGAATGACGTTTGGAATGCCATTAAGGCCGTAGACCCGACTTACAGTGATCTAAGCGCCGATATTTCTGTTGATTCCAGTCTGCCGCAACCAGCCGCTACCAGCGCTGCCGCCGCCTCTGCTGGTTCCGGCTCCTCGGGCCAGACCTACACTGTCGCCCCCGGCGATTCGCTCTCTAAGATCGCCAAGCAGTTCTATGGGAATGCCAACGATTACATGAAGATCTTTGAGGCTAACAAGGATAAGCTTAGTGACCCCAATGTAATCAAACCCGGCCAACAACTAACCATTCCTGCCAAGTAGAAGAACGACGTCGGGATTTGAGGTTTACGCCCAGCATCCCGTTCTGATCAAGAGTCTCGGCACCGGTGCTCGCGGCATCGCCATGGAAAAGGTCGCCGAAACTCACGCCGCCTGATGCAGCTGTCACTTGAAATCGCGCGAGGGGATTTCTTTAAACCGAATAAGTTTTCGGTTCCAGGTGTAAGTAACCAGCAGATCCCCCGATCGCGCTTGCGCAATCGACGGATACGAATACTCCCCTGGCCCTTCTTCGAGCGTCGCGAAGAAACGAAAATGCTCGCCGTCATCGCTCATAGCCAAATTCAACGGCGTTCTCTCTGTCTCGCTGTTATTGAATACGAGTACAATCCGTCCGTCTTCGAGCTTCACCGCATCAATCCCGGAATTCGGATTGGGCAGCTCCAGTTTCCGCGCCGCTGTCCAGGTAATTCCTCCATCCATCGAGTCAGCTATGCAGATGCTACCGATCTGTGCCGTCGATCGCGCATAAAGGCGTAAGTGCTCGCCGCTCAACTGGATTACCGAAGGCTGAATGATACCGTACGGTTTTCCTCCTCCGCCCTTTGTATCACTCCCCGCAACCGTAATCGGACCGATGCGCCGCCACGTCTCGCCGTTGTCTGTGCTGCGCTCGATCCAGCATGCCCATGAACCATAACTCTCCACCGAACTGCCGCTCACGATGATGCCGCTCCCTAGTACCAGCGGCTTCGTGCGAATTGGCCCGTACAGCCCCGCCGGCAAATGCTCCACCGCCGACCAGGTCACTCCATCGTCATAGCTCCAGCGCCGTCCCGCCGACCACGTGCTCGGCGATGGACCAAATTTGTAATAGAACCACAGTCGCCCGTCCTTCGAATAAAACACCACCGGGTTATAAGAAGCGATCTCCGGCTCCCGCACCAGCACCGCCGGCGTGGACCACTTTTCTCCCACTCGCCGAGAGCACCAGATCGCCACGTCCGGTTTCCCCTCCGCCGAACCTCCAAACCACGTTGCGAGTAAGTCGCCATTTCTCAGCTCAACAATATTCGACGCATGCGCCGACGCGAACGGAGCGTTTTCGAAGATAAACTCGCTGACCGCCGCCCCGTGAGCCATCGCGCAAAACACCAAAAAGATCGCGGCAAACTTACTCATCTCGCTTGTACAAACCAATTTCAGATAACATTGGCTGCACTGGACATTGCGTAATTCGCACCCTGGCCCGCGTCGTCTCGAGCGTCTGAGGTGAACGCAAAATGCGGCACATCCCAATACTGCCGCCCTCACCGAAAACCCGCCAGTCTCCGTCCTGCCAGGTGTCCACCCCAAACGCACCGACCCGCTGTCCGTACTGAATTTCTTCACGCAGCCGCACTAGGTCGAAGCGAACCGGCCGTTCCATTTCCAAAATCATCGTAGGCGTGTTCACCTGTCCGCTGATCGACCGGCGTGCGCCATCCGCTAAGTTCCGCGCAAAAGTCGACTGCAGCAATTTCCCAAATCCTCTGAGAGCGTCGCCATCGGCTTCGTAAATCAACCCCCGGCGATCAGGCGGAACATTCAGCAGAAAGCTCCCGCCGCGTCCTACCGATTCGAGATACAAATCGAAAAGGTCCCTCGATCTCTTCACCTTTGCGTTTTCAGCCGGGTGCCAGAACCACCCCGGACGAATCGAAACGTCGCACTCCGCCGGCATCCAGTATTTCCCGTCTCGCGTGCCGCTCGTCGCTTCTGCTTCCACAATGTCCCCCGGCGCGCCCGGACCGCCATTCGGTGAGCGCGGCGTGTACGTCGCCCAGCACGTTTCGCCCGCTGTGCCCTTTTCATTGCCAACCCACCGCACGTCCGGCCCAACGTCGCTAAAAATGTTCGCTCTTGGCTGCAGCTCCCGTTCCAGCGCCCACGTGCCCGGCCAATCATAATAATGCAGCTTGTCGATTATTCGCTTCTCGCGCGCACCGCCGTAGTAACCGTCCCCGCCGTTTGCCCCGTCATGCCAGATCTCGAAGATAGGCCCGTAATTGCTGAGCAGCTCGCGCATCTGTGCGCGATAAATTTCGATGTACTGCGGAGTCCCATAACTTGCCTGGTTGCGATCCCACGGCGAAAGATATACTCCGAATTTCAAGCCCGCGCGTCCCGCCGCATCCGACACTTCACGCACGATATCTCCCCGGCCTTTCTGGTACGCGCTCTTCTCAATCGAGTGTTCGGTGGTTTTTGTCGGCCAAAGACAGAAGCCGTCGTGATGCTTGCACGTCAGAATCACGCCTTTACTTCCCGCGCTCTTCAAAACCTGCACAATCGCGTCGGCATCGAACTTCGTCGGATTGAAAATAGCGGGGTCCTCGTCGCCATAGCCCCACTCCTTATCCGTGAATGTATTCACCGTGAAGTGCAGAAAATTGTAGAACTCCAGCTTGCTCCACTCCAGTTGTCGCCTTGACGGAACCGCCCCATACGTCTCCGCCGATGCAGATACCCGCGCCCGCCCCAACACGGCCGCGCTCAGCGTGCCCGACAGCAGCCAGCGTCTGCTAATCTCCATGCAGTTACTTTAGTAGAAGTGGCCAGCCAGACCAATCTAAGCAACATCGAGTCTCAGCCGCGCCCCGGCTTTAAGGAGAAGACGCTCTTCTCCATCCTCGCTGCCATTAGCTTCTGCCACCTGCTGAACGACATGGTCCAGTCGCTCATCCCCGCCATCTACCCGATCCTTAAAACCTCTTTCCATCTCGATTTCACTCAGATCGGCCTCATCACGCTCACTTACAACCTGACCGCCTCTCTGCTCCAACCCTTCGTCGGTATGTACACCGATCGCCGTCCCCACCCCTACTCGTTGCCGGTCGGCATGGCATTTACTCTCTCCGGCTTAGTGATGTTAGCCTGGGCGTCTAACTTCGGCCTGCTGCTGCTCGCAGCTTCCCTGGTCGGCATGGGTTCTTCGGTTTTTCATCCCGAATCGTCTCGCGTGGCACGGCTCGCCTCCGGTGGTCAGCACGGCCTAGCGCAATCGGTCTTCCAGGTGGGCGGCAATGCGGGCACCGCTCTCGGCCCTCTACTAGCTGCTTTCATCGTGCTTCCGCGCGGACAGCGCAGTATGGCCTGGTTCTCCATCGCTGCCCTTATCGGCATTTTCGTACTAACCAATGTCGGTCACTGGTACAAAAAACATCCCTTGCGCAAAAGCCGGCCCGCCGGAGCAATCAGCGACAGTTTCCTGCTTCCACGCAAGACCGTCTTCCTCGCTCTTGCCGTGCTCATCCTGCTTATCTTTTCTAAGTACTTCTATCTTGCGAGTATCTCCAGTTACTACACCTTCTATCTCATCCATAAGTTCCATGTATCTGTGCAAGCTTCGCAACTCTATCTCGCCGTATTTCTCGGCGCCGCGGCCGTCGGCACTGTCGCCGGAGGCCCCATCGGCGATCGCTTCGGCCGCAAGCTCGTCATCTGGTGCTCCATTCTCGGCGTGCTGCCCTTCTCGCTCCTGCTCCCTTACGTCAACCTGTTTTGGACCGTTTCGCTCACCATCGTCATCGGCTTAGTGATCGCATCCGCATTTTCCGCCATCCTGGTCTACGCTCAGGAGCTCGTCCCCGGCAGCGTCGGCATGATCTCCGGCCTCTTCTTCGGCTTCGCCTTCGGCATGGGCGGAATCGGCGCCGCCATCCTCGGCAAAATCGCCGACGCCGAAGGTATTACCTTCGTTTACCGCCTCTGCTCTTTCCTGCCCGCCATCGGCATCTTCACTGCTTTCCTGCCTAATCTCCGAAAAGCCAAGCTCGACCGCGCCCGCTAAACATCTATTCCAGCGACCGCAACGCAAGCCCGCTCGCCACCGACGTGAATTCGTCCCCACCCCGCATCTTCTCCGCTCCGAACCGCGTCTCAAAAATATGTCGTACTGCCGGTACGAACGACGATCCGCCCGTCAGGAACACCATATCCACTTCGCTCGCCGCCACGCCCGTCTTCGCGAGCAGTGCATCCACGCTTCGCTCAATCGCTCGCAGCTCTTCCCCAATCCACCCTTCAAATTCCGTCCGGCTCACTTCTGCCTGTAAGTCCACATCTCCATCAGCAAACCGGAACTCGCTGCTCCCGCGCGCCGACAACTCGACTTTCACTCGCTGCACCGCCCGATGCAAGTGGTATCCCAGATCATGCCGGATCAAATACAAAAAGTGTTGGATCTTTTCCGGCTCCAGCGCTTGCCTCGCTACGCTCTGCAGCATATTCAGCGTCTCCTGCGTCTTCAGCAGCGACAAATGGTGCCAGCGCTCCAGCTTGTGATACACCCACGCTGGCACCGGTAGCAGCTTGTCTCCCGACCTCAGTTGCGAGCGCGCCCCCAGCTCCGGCGATACCAGGTGCCGCACAATTTTCGCGTCGAACGCATCGCCCGCCAGTCCCAGCCCCTCGTTCCCGAGCACGCTCCTGGCCCCGCCACACCGGCGATACATCGGCCCCACTTTCAGCAAAGAAAAATCGCTCGTGCCTCCGCCGAAGTCTCCGATCAGAATCAACTCGTCATGATCGAGCCTCGATTCATAGAAGTACGCCGCCGCCAATGGCTCATATTCGAATCTTGTTTCCGCAAAGCCCGCCCTCTGCAGTGCCTCCCGCAGTCGCTGCGCCGCGTACTCGTCGTCTTCCGTTTTGTGCGCTCCCACAAAACGCACCGGTCGCCCTACCACCGCCTCCCGCACCGGAACTCCGAACTGCTCTTCTGCTTGTGCCCGTATGTCGGCCAGAATCCGCGCCACCAGTTCTTCCAGCAAAATACGCCGTCCGAAAACTTCCGTGCTCTGCAACCCCCGGCTCGCCAGAAACGATTTCAGCGACTGCACCAGCCGCCCCTTCTCGTCTTCCGAGCTCAAATAATGCTCGATCCCCTGCGGCCCGCTCCAGGATTGGATCGTCACCCGCCCGCCCTCCTGCAGCCGCCGCAGATAAAGCAGCGATCGGTACGCCTCCGTAACCCGGCCCCCAATCGCAAACTTGGCAAGCCTTACCTCGCCCGCTTTTGTCGCCATCGCGATCGAGCTATTCGTTGTCCCGAAATCGAATCCGATGCCCATCCTGCTACCCGTATCGAAGGGCGCCCTTAACGCTCTCGGTCGGACTGCTAACCCTAACCGAGCCGCGACGAAAGAGAGGCGTCCGCTCGCTCCCGTAATTCTCTCTTCCAGCTCCCGAATAATGGCGCCCGCAAAGCACGCTCCAGCAACTCGGAACTGTTCTCATCCCCGCGATAGAGCCTGACCACATCGGCCACGCTTACACGCTCCGCATCCTCCATTTCTTTCTCGATAGCATCCCCCGCCGCCAGATCGCCTTCTCTCACCACCGAAAAGTAAATCCCCGATCGGCCGCTCAGCCAAAACCTCTTCACCATGTCTGCCCGCCCAAACCGAATGGCAAGCTTATAGCACGGCATACGCGGTTGCGTCACTTGCAGCACAACCGAGCCAATGCGCAACTGATCCCCGATACACACGTCTTCCTCGGTGAATCCCTCTGTCGTAAGATTCTCGCCGAACATGCCGAACGGCAGCTCCATTTCCGGCAATCGCTCTTTCCAAAACGCATAATGCTCGCCCGGGTAACAGTACACCGCCTTATAGGGACCGCCATGCACTCTGAGATCGGATTGCTTGTCGCCCGCAAGGTTATGGCCCCGGACCGCCACTCGCCCTTCCACCGGCGCTTTGAAAATGCTGGTCACCACGATCCTGTCGCGTACCTGCACTTGCTTCGGACCGCCGACATTCACCGAAACAAGCAGACTCATACATTCATTCTGCCCCTCAATTATCGGGCCCTGCCCTTTTGTGTTACATTTTGAGCAAATGAGTAATACACTTTCTGTTCGTCTTCCGGACGATCTCGCTCAATGGCTGGACGAGACCGCGCGCAAGACCGGCCTGTCGCGCGGTCGCATCGTTCGCGCGGAACTCGAAAAAGCAAAGAGTTCCACCAAGCGTCCCTTTCTTCGCCTCGCCGGCGCGATAGAAGGGAAAGCGGACCTTTCTTTGCGCAAAGGCTTTTCGCGTAAATGAAGGCCATTGCTGATACGGGCTTTCTCGTCGCATTCGCCAACCGGAAAGATCGGCATCATCGTTGGGCATTGGACATCGCCCAGCAAGTAACTGAGCCGCTCCTGACGTGTGACGCAGTGTTGGCCGAGGCGGCCTTCCACCTCGGCAACACCGCCTTGGTCCTCGCGTCCGTTCGCGATGGCCTCCTCCGCCCCGCTTTCGTTATCGCCGATCATCTCGAACGGCTCGCGGAACTAGCTGAGCGCTATGCCGACCGTGCGCCCGACCTTGCGGATCTATGCCTGATTAGGCTGAGTGAATTACATCCGAAATATCCGGTCATTACAACCGATTTACGCGACTTCACCGTCTACCGTCGCGGCCGTCGCGAAACGATCCCGCTCATCCATCCACCCACTCCCTAGCAGCGCCTCCCCGCCTCTTGCTCAATCCCTCGCACGATACTATCCCTAGTGGGGTGCCCAGTGATTTCTTGCTGCAGAGCTCGCGCAGACCATCGTCTCTTGTGGTCTGCCTAGACGCCCGGCAGACACCAAACATGCCACGACATGCTAGAAGTTAAGGGACTTCTATTTCGACTGGCTCAGCGAAAAAGCCCAAAATGCCGGAGGGGGTGCGGAAGTTGTTTCGTAAGCAGGGTGAGATCGCGGGAAGCTGGAAACAGCAAACGAGGAAGGAGAGCGGGGAGTGAGATGGATGAGGAACTGAAGGCCTACCTCGAAACGAAATTCGGCGAAGTAAGGGCGGAAATTGAGGCGGCCGAAACGCGCCTGCTATCGGAGTTCTGGAAGTGGGGGCGCTCGTTGGATCAGCGGGTGCGCCGCGTCGAGCATAGCGATGCGACCACCATCGAGCCCTTAGCTGCCATCGAAGAGAGGGTCTTTACACTCGAACGCAGGGCCCACGGCGGCAAGGAATGAAGCACATCCCGAACCGTTCAGATCCCAAAGCCCATCCCGGCTTTCGCTGACTGCCTTAGCGAACAGCCACCAGCGAACGCTCTCCCTAAACTCCCCCTCCGATACTATCCCTAGCAAATGCTCACCCTCCTCTCTCGTAGCTGGAAATCTTGGAAACGTGAGAAAGGTCTCGCTCTTCTCGCCATCGTCGCCCTCGCCATCGGCATCGGCTCTGCTACCGCCATCTTCACTGTCGTCGACGCAGTCCTGCTCAAGCCTCTTCCTTACACGCACGGTGAACGGTGGGTTTCGCTGTTCGCCGGCGATACGCACGATCCGAATCACTATGCGGGTCTCAGCTTTGCCGACCTGCTCGCTTATCAGGAGCGGATGCGCGATTTCGATGTCTTCGGCTGGTATCCAGTTTTCGGCGATTTCAATCTGACGTCACCCGGGCAGCCGCGGCACATCGCGGGCATCGAGGTCTCGCCGTCGCTTATCGCAAATACCGGCGCGCATCCTGTTGCAGGACGCTTTTTCACTGCCTCTAATGGCCCGAACGTTGTACTGATTTCCCATCGCCTCTTGACGCAACTCGGTCGAGGAATCATCGGGCAGCCGATCACCCTGAATGGCCAGCCCTATACCGTAGTCGGGGCTATGCCGGCCTGGTTCCGGTTCCCGCTGGCCAGCGTATACGGGAACGTCCAAAACGATGTCTGGATTCCTCTTAAGAAGCCTGTTGATGAGGACCACATGCGCAATTACGCCAGCGATGCCGCATACGGCAGGCTCAAAGCAGGAGTCTCGATAGCGCAGGCCCAAGCCGATGCGAAGCGCGTCGCCTCCGAGATCCAGCGGCAGAATCATCCCACCGATCCCACCTATACTTCCGCGCTCTTCGGCCTGCAGGACACTGTTGTCAAGACCATTCGCCCCATTTTATTACTGCTGTTCGGAGCTGCCGGCCTCCTGCTATTTATTACCTGCGCCAACGTCGCGGGCCTGCTGGTTGGCAGATCCGTCGGGCGCGCGCGAGAAACTGCCATTCGCGTGGCCTTGGGCGGCGGGCAGCGGCAGTTGGCGCTTCAGTACTTTTTTGAGAGCCTGTGGATTTCTGTCGCGGCTGCGGTCGGCGGCATTCTTGCGAGCGTCGCGCTCGTTCACCTGATCGTGTCTTTGGCGGCGGATTATATCCCCCGTTCCGACGAGATTTCTACCAATTGGACGGTGGCGCTATTCGCTCTCGCGCTGGCTTTTCTCACGGCCACTTTGTCCGCGCTCGCGCCGCTTTGGCAAGCTTTCCGCACGCAGCCGAACGAAGTTTTGAGCGAAGGAGTTCGCGCTTCTGCTGGCGCTCGCAGCCGCAAGCTGTCGCAAGCGCTCGTCATTGCTGAAATCGCGCTCGCGTTTACGCTGATCTCCGCGGGCGCGATCCTGGCGTGGCAGCTCCGCAGTCTCAATCGGACTTGGCCTGGCTTCGACCCGAATGGCGTGGTCACATTTCAGCTCACCCGAGCTCAGGGCGCCGATTTTTCGCATAACCCGCTTTACGCCGACAAGCTGATCGAAGCTCTCGAAAGCCTGCCAGGAGTTAGCGATGCCGCGATGGTCAATCAGGTGCCGCTAGCGGGTTGCTGTATTTCGACATCGCTGTTCCCTGAGGCTCACTCGACCGCCAAGCTGCATGAGACGGTCAGTCTGATGACGGTCAGTCCCGATTATTTTAAAACGATGCGTATTCCGCTGTTGGCGGGGCGGCTGCTGAACGCGCATGATACGAACGAGAATCTGCTGCCGATCGTGATTGACGAAGCCGCGGCGAAGCATTATTGGCCGGGCCAGAGTGCGGTGTACCAATTCGCTCGAGTAGCCGGGGAGAACGGCTCACGAGTTCAGATTGTGGGCGTAGTGGGTACGGTCAAGAATGAAGGCCTGGCTAGAGAGCCCACGCCTGAAATTTACTTTCTGCAAAACGTCTATCCACTCCCGTCGATGAATTTTGTCGTTCGGTCCACGCTGCCGCCGGCCAGCCTTGCTACCGCTATCCGCCGCGCCGTCGCTAGTGTCGATCCCGCTCAGCCCATCTACTCTGTCCAGTCCATGCGCGAGATTTTCAACGAGTCGCTCATTTTCCAGCGCATTGAATCGATCGTGATTACCTTCTTTGCTCTGGCTGCGCTTTTGCTGGCTGCCTTGGGCGTCTATGGTCTGCTTTCTTATTCGGTCCGCCAACGCACGGTCGAGATGGGGACTCGCATCGCTCTCGGTTCCAGCGGCCGCCAACTGCTTCAGCTCATCACCGGAAACGGCTTGCGTCTCTCGCTATACGGCCTTCTCATCGGCGCGCTTGCGGTGGCTGGCGCAACGGTTATCGTTGTCCGCTACTTCAACATCCATCACCTTAGCCCTATCCCGTACCTGTCTTCGATCGCCGCGGTCATCGCGCTGGCGCTGGTTGCCTCGCTGCTTCCGGCCTGGCGCGCGAGTTTGCTGTCTCCCATGGTTGCGATTCGCAATGAGACAGACTCCGTCTGGACTTCCGCGCGGCGCACCCTCGAACAGGCGCGTCAGCGAATCTCAACCGAAAAGGCCCCTCCGCCCGTAGACGCCACTTTGCTCACCGAGTTCATCGAGGCCAGCCGGCACGCCGATTCCTTCTCCGACGTGCTCGGGGTCTACCTCCGCGATCTCCTCGCTAAGCTCCATGCCGAATCCGCGCTCTTACTCGAAAAAGTCTCACCCGGCGAGTTCCGCTCCATCGCCGCGGCTCCGCAAAGTAACTCCACCTCCTTCGCTATCCCCGAGGATGGCTTTCTCTTGAACCGGCTCAGATTTTATGGCTCTCCCCTAAGCTTCACCTCCGCTGATCTAGAGACGTCCCTGCGCTGGGCAGGCGAGCAAAAGCCTCAACAAGTGAATGAACTTGAGCTCTTGCGGGCGCTTGGCCTGCGCCTGGCCGCACCTCTGCGCACCAAGCACGATCTCATCGGCCTGTTGTTATTCGGCGAACGCGAAGGTCACGCGCCCTATACTTCATCCGAGAGAAATCTGCTCGCCGCCTGTGCGGAACAGTTTGCTCTCACCATGGAGAACGCCCGGCTCAATGAACGCGTCCTCGAACAGGAGAAAGTTCGTCGCGATATCGCGCTCGCCACCGAAGTGCAAAAGCGCCTTCTTCCCGAAACCGCGCCGCAATCCGCCGCTACTTCGCTCGGCGCCTACACTCTGGCCGCTCGCAACGTAGGCGGCGACTACTACGATTTCCTGCAGGTCGGCGATCATAGCATCGGCATTGCGCTCGCCGATGTGGCTGGCAAAGGCATCGCCGCCGCTCTCGTCATGGCCGTCGTTCAGGCCTCCTTGCGCATCATCGCCGCAGAAGGGAATGTCTCGCTTCCCGAATTGGCCGCCAAGATGAACCGCTTCCTCCATCGTTCCACCGGGTTCAACAGCTATGCCACTTTCTTCTATGCGCAACTCGACGAAGACAAACGCCAGTTGCGCTACGTGAATGCCGGACACAACCCACCCTACCTGGTGCGCGCTCTGCGCCCCAACCCGCAAGACAACGATTCGAATGCGCCTATCGAGGAACTTGCCGCAGGCGGCATGATCATCGGCATGTTCCCATCTGCGAATTACGAAGAGACAGTGGTCGATCTTCAGCCGGGCGACTTGCTGATGGCCTTCACCGACGGCGTGACCGAGGCCCTCAATCCCGCCGAAGAAGAATTCGGCGAGGAGCGCCTTAAAGAACTGATCCGCCGAGTCGCTCATCTGCCTATTACAGAGATGACCTCGGCCATCTCGCAAGAGCTCCGTGATTGGATCTCGACCGCCGCCCAACACGACGACCTGACCTTCGTCGTCATGAAAGTGAATGCCTGAATCAGTCATGGAACAGGGAGTCCGTGTTCTAGCATTTGTTGCAAAGTTGGAAAATAGATAAAGGAGTGATTTGAGATGGCGACTCTGGCCACCATGTCCGGTGCGGAGTTTGACGCCTTACCTTTTGAGGAAGGGCGGCGCTGGGAGTTACTAGCAGGAGACCTGATCGAAGTGTCCAGCCTAACTCCGGAACATCAGGACATTGTCTTCAACTGAGTGCGCTGAAGCAGTACCTTAAGACTTCAAAGCCGCGCGCTCATCAAGATATAGAATTTGCGCTCAGCGACCGAGACCGCCTCCGGCCGGACGTGTGCGTTCTCCTGGATAAGAGAGCAGATTTTGACCCTCGAAGAGTGCCCATCCAGGGCGCGCCCGATATTGCCGCCGAAGTCATCTCGGCCATCAAACGGGCTGGAGAGACCCGGCGAAAGGTTCCCAGCTATCTGGAAGCAGGTGTAAAGGAAGTCTGACAGATTTATCCAGTCACCCGGGAGGTGCTAATTTCTTCTGTCACGAATCGTCGCGAACTCCGCGACGGCGAGATGCTAGCGACCGATTTGTTGCCTGGCTGGAGCATACCCGTAGCTTCACTGTTGAGTAGCGTCCTTACGCCGCCTTCCTGGCCTCCAAAATCTTCCTATTCCGCTAACATACCGGGCAATGGCACTCGCCTCTGTCTTCGCGATGTACTATCGCGCCGGGACCCACCTGCGCCGCCTAATACTCTGCCGGCACCCTGCCTTGCGTATGCATCCGCACAGCGAGCACGCAAATCGCCAGCCCGAGCGCCGTCCCACAGACGTTGATGATCACGTCTCGTATCGCCGGGTCGCGATCTGGGAAAAATCGCTGGAGAAACTCGCTGCACGACCCCACCACCGCCCCGCACAGTACAATTACCCAGCTCTTCCACGCCATGTTCGGCAGCGCGAGCCACAGCAGCATCGCCAGCACGCAAAACAGACTCACGTGAAACCCTTTATCGGCAAGCAAATGGATGATCCCGTAGGAGGGCGACTGCGGCTGCAATCCGCTCAGGAATATCCCGGAGATCAAACGGAAGAACTCTTCAGCCCACTTCAAAGCGAGTGAAGTCGAGGAGAAAAAGATTACGCCGATCCAGAGCAAAACAGCCCAGATCCAGGCATTAACTCGCGACATCAACCCGGTCAGCAGTCATCCGTTCGAAAGGCGCGTGCATCTGATTCCATCTAAGCACAAGTGCACGGGCGCGGGCCCGCTCAGCGGTGCAGCGGAACCGCCAGGTAGTTGCCGTAGCCCACGATGAGTGTCGAGCCGAGCAGCACCGCCAAACCGATCACTAGCAACCGGATCGCGGTCTTTCCGGCGCCCTTCCATTCCTTCAATCCGACCCCCCACAGCGTGCTGAAAATCACGATGCTCGCCATGTGCAGCGTCCAGCTCGAGAAGGTGTAAACGCCCATCTTCGTCTCGCCCATGCTGTAAAAGAAAAATTGCATGTACCACGTCACGCCGGCCAGCGCGCACAGCAAGTAATTCCGTAGCAGCGGCACGCTGACTGTCTCGCGCATCACCGCCGTCGAGGCACGTGTCAGCACGCTCGCGGTCGGCCCGGTAAGCGCGGTTTCTTCGATGGGCTGAGGACCGCCAGGATCGCTGAAGCGAACGGGCAGCTCGGAAGCAAGATACTCGTGGCCGCTCCGGTTGCGAATGTTGAGATAGACGGTCCAAATAAAATTCGTTGTAAAGCCCCCGAGCAGTACCACCACCAACACCGGTAAGCCCTGCCACAAGGGAGGTGTTCCGCCGCGAATCGTCGCAGCTTTGATCGGATCGCCCGCCGCCAGTCCATACGCGAAGCACGCGCTCATCACGCCTGAGACCAGCGCGACGAAAAAACCTTTCTTGAGATCGAATTCCTCAATCGACGACTTCTGCGCTTCCCGCGACATCGCCCGTTCCTTATAAACGCCCGCCATCCCCGCGATCGCGATTCCAACTAGGCAAATCACAATGCCGAGCAGAACCACCCGCCCCGACGTTGTTCCCAGCACCTGACTGACGAACGTCCCCCTGAAAATCGGCGGCATCAGCGTGCCGAATGCCGCGCATAAGCCCATTACGATCGCCATGCCAAGCGACAGCCCAAGGTAGCGCATCGTCAGCCCAAACGTGAGTCCTCCGACTCCCCACAGCAGCCCAAAAAAGAAGCACCAGAACAGCGTCTCGCCCGAAGATGCTCCGAGCACCGCAGGCAAATGTCTGGTCAGCAGCGATGCCAGCAACCACGGCGCAATGATCCAGCTGAAAACTCCGCCCACCAGCCAGTACGTCTCCCACGACCAGCGCTTCACTCCGCGATAAGGAACGTAAAAGCTGCCGGAGGCGAGCCCTCCCAGCCAGTGAAACAAAACGCCTAGCGCGGGATTCGGAGTCATGCTTTGCCCTAACGCAGGAACGCTTCCTGCAATCCTCCATCTACCGGAATCACGTGCCCCGTAGTCTTGGCGCTCTCCTCGCCCGCCAGCCAAACAATCGCTCTTGCGCAGTCCTCCGGAAGAATGGGCTTGCGCGTAATCGTCCGCTGCGCATAGAATTCGGCCAGCTTCGTTCGCAATTCTTCGGTCGATTCCGATTCCGAGAATTCGATCTTATACTTCTTAAGCGACTGCATCACGCGATCGCGCGGAAACATCGTCGACCCTGCCACCACCGTTGCCGGAGCGATGCCGTTTACCCGGACCAGCGGCCCCAATCCGACCGCCAACTCGCGTATCAAATGATTCAGCGCAGCCTTGCTCACGTCGTATGCTTCGCTGCCCGGTTTGGGCACTACCGCGTTCGCCGAACTCGTCAGCACCAGCGAGACCGGCAGCTTTTGATCGCGAAACACCTCGCCTACTTCCCGCGCCAGCAAATAATTTCCAGTGACGTTTACCAGGAACGTCGTGTTCCATTGCGCCTCGGTGAGTTGACCGCCCGGCCCGGTTCCTACCGGAAAGATCGCCGCTGTGTTGACCACCGCATCAATGCCGCCAAACTGCAGGACGGTGTGTTTTGCGGCCGCGGCGAGACTTTCAGGCGATGCCAGATTCAGCGCGATGTGCGACACCGCGTCCGAAGAAGAAACGGCCGCTGCCTCGCCCGCCACTTCTTGCGCCGCCGCTTCGTTCATATCGGCAACCACAATATGCGCGCCCTTGCGCGCGAGCAGTAGCGCGACCTCCCGCCCGATCCCGCTCCCGCCGCCCACCACTAGCAAGATCTTGCGGCTGAACTCCGCCTCCGCGGGCATGCGCTGCAGCTTGGCTTCTTCGAGCGCCCAATACTCAATCCGGAACGCTTCCGAGCGCGGAAGCGCTACATAATTTCGATAGCTGACGAATTCTTTCGACGATTCGGGCCGGCGCGCCTGCGGATACGGGTGCTTCGCTTCGCCTTCCTCCAAAGCATTCGCTCCCGCCATCACGTGAATCGCATTGATGAAGAACTCCGTCGTGATGCGCGCCTCTTTTTTGTTCTTACCGAAGCCGAAAAGTCCAACGCCTGGAATAATCACTACCGACGGATTCGAATCGCGCAGCTTCGGCGATTCCGCCGTTGCCCAATCCTGGTAATACGCGGCGTACTCTTTGCGGTAATCCCCGGCGCGCTCTTCGACCCGCGATTTCAAAGCCTCGACGCTCTCCTGCCCCGGCCGCCAATCGATAAACATCGGGCAAATTCTGGTCCGCAGGAAATGATCCGGACAACTTGTTCCCAAATTGCCCAAATCTTTCGCCCATTTCGAACCCGCGAAGCCCAGCGCGTCTTCATGATCGGTGTAATGCGCGATCACGCGCCTGTTGGAAGATGCAATCCCGCGCAACGCCGGAAGAATGCTCGCAGCAACTTCTTGCCGGTCCGGTAGCGGAGCGTGCTCCAGTCCGCCGAAAAGCGGCCCGGCTTTGGCCCGATGCTCCGCAATGAACTCGCCCATCTGATCGATCGTGCGCAGGCTGTTCAAATAACATTCGCGCTGCGTCTCGCCCCAGGTAAACAGCCCGTGGCTTCCGAGCAGCACTCCATCGCAGCCCAGATTCCCTTCGACAGCCGCTTCCAGTTGCAGCGCCAGTTCGAAACCAGGCCTCTGCCACGTGAGCCAGACAATTTTACGCCCAAACTTGCGATTGAATTCCTCCAGCTTCTTCTTTCCATTTGCGCTGGCCGCAATCGCGATCGCCCAATCCGGATGCAAATGGTCCACATGCGGGAACGGAAGAAACGCATGCAACGGAGTATCGATGGAAGCCGCCACGCGATTCTGCCCGAAAGCCGAAATCGGATAGTAGCGCACCATTTCGTCTTCCTGCGCTTCGCCGCGGTAAAGGCTCTTGAGCTGTTCTAGCCTGTCGAGATACAGCAGAGCGAACCCAGACTCCTTGATCGAACCGAGGTCCCCGCCGCTTCCTTTCACCGCCAGCACCCGCACCGGCTTGCCGGTAAACGGATCGGGCATTTCGATCTTGGAGCTTGTATTGCCGCCACCGAAATTTGTGATGCGTAAATCCGCGCCCAACAAGTTAGAGCGATAGCGCAGCAGCGCCAGTTGATCGCCGGCCAGCGCTGCGGCCTGTTTCTCATCCCACAGGTCTTTTAAATGAACAATCTCGGTTGTCTCAGGCATACATCAATGGCTACCTCCATGCTATGCAAAATGTCGCACCGTTTCCCTATCGACAAACTGCGCCAGTAAGCGCCCATGCCGAACAGGCAAATCCGAACTATGCTGCCACAGACGACTAGGGCTGAGGAGCAGTCGTCTCAATCTCCTGCTTCGTCACTTCGCGAGAGCGATCGGTAAGCGAATCTCGCTGAGCGTCTGTGCGGCTGCGCAAGCGTTGAAACTCGGCCAGCGACTTCTGCTGCTCGGCAGTTTTACCGAGCGCTTTGTACGCCAACGAAAGGCGGTAATAGGAGACATCGTCCGTCGGATCGAGCTCGACAGCTTGCTGCAGATGCGGAATCGCCAGAGCAGGTTTGCCAAGCGCGATGTCGACTCCGCCCAGTCCCAACTGAGCCTCTTCAAACTCTGGATAGTATTGCAGGGCTCGGGTGAAATACTCTTCCGCCTTGTCGAGCTGGCCCGTTTTGCGGTAGATCTCGCCAATTTCGTAAGCTGCGTTGGCGTTGGTTGGATCAAGCTCCAGTTCCTGCTCGAATTCTTTGAGGGCTTCGGCTTGCGAGCCTGCCTGCTGCGAACGCGACGGAGACGACAGCGCGCGGCCGATGCGATAGTGAATCCCTCGCCTGTCCGGATCGAGCGCGAGCACCTGGCGATACTCGCTGATCGCGAGATCGGAATTTCCCTGACTCTCGTCGGCTTCCGCCGCAGCCTGCTGTCTCCAAACCGAAGATGGCGCGACCTCCGCAAGTTTGCGCAAGGTCAGATAAGCGAAGTTGGCATAGATGCGGCTGGTGTGATACAGAACTTCCGGATCGTTCGGAAACAGCTTGTTCAGCTCGAGCGCCGTTTCGACCGCTTTGCTGTCGCGCTGCAAGCCCGTGTAGGCCCTCACCAATTGAAGACCGCTCATGCGCTTCAAAGGAATATCGGACGTACGCCTGAATCCTTTCTCCAGACCTGGCAATGCTTCCTCGTAATGCCCGAGTTCGGAAAGAGACATAGCTAGAAGGACATCCGTATTAGGCAGACTCGGTTTCAGTTTGAGCGCTTGGCGGAGCGCCGGAACAGCCTGCTCGAATTTACCTTCCTGAAAGTAGATCAGCCCGAGCCGGCCGTATACTTCGGCGGTATTGGGCGATAGGCTCTTAAGCTTCTCGTAATTCTGTTCTGCTTCCCCATAGCGGTGCTCGGAGAGTGCTCGCTCCCCTTGCTCGGCGTACTTCTGCAAATCGGCCGAAGTCTCCTGAGCAACGAGCAAAGAAACAGAAAGACCAGATAAGCAAAGGAGCCTGTTCGCTACCAGGTAAATTTCCCTCCTAGCTGATTGATGCGCCCGGGCACATTAGTGGTAGTAATCTGACCGAATTGCGGAGAACTCGCGTCAGATATGGGAGTGCCCCATTGCGTGTGGTTGAAAGCGTTGAACGATTCCAGACGCAACTGCAGGTTGGCCCGCTCCTTGATTGGAAAATTCTTGAAGAGGGAAAGATCGAAGCTCTCTATGCCGGGAGCTCGCAGAATGTTGCGGCCCGCGCTACCGAAGACTCCTGCGGGAGCTTCGATGAATGCCGCGGTGTTGAACCATTGGGCGATGCTGCGATGGAACCCGTTCGGGTAAGGATTGCCGACCAGATCAGCCCGGTTGCCGGCGAGCGCGTCGAGAACGCCTCCGATATCAGGGGAGGTAACGGAGTAGGGAAATCCTCTTTGAAGCGTGATGATGCCGTTGAATTGCCAGTTGCCAAGCGCAACGTCCACTACTTTTGGCGTGTTAGCCAGGAAGCGCTTGCCCCGGCCGAAAGGGAGATCGTAAACGAAGCTTCCGACAACCCGGTGATCCACGTCGAAATCCGCCAGTCCGCGGTCCAGCCTGGTATTGTGATTGTCGATTGTCCCCTGGTAGCCGCCCCCGCTATTGCCAATGCCGGCGGCGGCGGACTTGATGTCGATGGCTTTCGCCCAGGTATAAACGGCAGTCGCGGCGAAGGATCCGCTGCGGTGCTGAAGCGTGACATTCCCCGATTGGTAGCTCGAGTTGCCAGACCAGTCGCTATCGATGTAAGTAACAAAGTTGGGATAGGGGCGTCGGGCGAGCACAGGCGTGGGATTCGCCGGGTCTGCGGGCGGATAGGCTTGCGCGATATTACGGCGCATGAGCAGATGAGTCCCCTTGTTACCGATGTAGTTCACCTCCAGCGTGGTGTTCGAGCTGAGTTGGCGCTGAATCGAGAAAGACCACTGCTGAACGTAGGGGTTGCGCGGATGCTCCGAGATGATCACGGCTATAAAGGTATTATCCGCGGGGGTGGCAGGGCCTTGCACGATGGGTGGGAAGAGAGAGTTCGTCGTCAGAAGCGGGGTAGTCTGACCCGCAGTCTGCTTATAGTCGCCGCGGCTGACGTAAGGATAAATATCGGCGGAGCCGTCCGTCTCGCGAAGCTCGGCTGAATCCCAGAAAATTCCATAGCCGCCGCGTATCACAGTTTTATCTCCGCCGAAAGGCCGGTAAGCAAAGCCGAAGCGGGGGGCAAAAGGCGTCAACGATGAGTCGGCAGGAGTTCTGCGCCCGCAGTATTGATAGTAGGCGCCATCGGCGATTCCCTTGGTCACCAAACTTTGATCCGCGATACACAACCCGCCCGGCGCATACGCTTCGTTTAGCCATCCCATATGGTTGTTGGTTTCATAAGGCACGGTGCGGAAGTCCCAGCGCAGGCCCAGATTCAAGGTGAGGTTTTGATTTACTTTCCAGTCGTCCTCAACATAGGGAGCGAAGTACTTGAGATTGAAGGTGCGCGGGTTGCCGGCCACTCCTGACGAGCTAAAGCCTCCTGGCTGAAAGACGGCGGCTTCCGAGTAGTAGCCGAGCAGCATGTCCGCGACCGGGTTGCCGGTAACGAAGCCGTTGAAAGTGAAATTTCCGAGAAAGTTGTCGGCTGAGGTCCCGATTCAGCTTCCATTGGCGGTATTCGGCGCCGAATCCCAGGGTGTGGTTGCCATGCACCCAGGTCAGGGAATCGGCATAGTCCCACATTGGTTGATTGCTGGCGGTGTAGGCGTTTATTGCGCCGCCCACGGTGGTAAATCCACCGTTGCTGAATCCGACACTTGGATAGACCCTTTGCGCAGGAGACAAATTGGTGAAGACGCCTGTCAACCCGAGAGCGCTAATGTCGGAGGGATTCGCCGGATAACCGCCCTGATTTGCGGTAGCGGTTAAATAGCCAAAACGAAACTGGTTGACAACGGTCGGCCCCAGCGTAATGGTGTGAGAAACCGCCCAATTCGTGGTGTCTTCAATAAAGAAATTCTCCGCAAAATTCGGGGTCGCCGCGATCTCACCACTGAAATTGTTTGCAGAGTAGTTCGATTGGGTTCCGCGAGCGAAGATGGTCCCGAACTTGCCCAGGTTTTGGTCAATGCGATAAGTCTGCTGATCGACGTTGTTAGGCAGAGAGCTAGTCAGCCGATAATTGCCTTGCGGCAAATTGATATTGGGTGAAGGGAAGAGCTTTTGAACAGATAGATTCGCGAGTCGTGAAAAGTCGCTGCTTGGAATCGTATTGTTGGGAAAATCGACACCGGTCGCAGGGTTTAAGATTGGTGTCGTGAAGTGCCCGGATAATTCGGCGGGAGTGGGCACTAAGCCAAACTGGTCGATTCCCTGACGAATTCTCGTGCCTTCGTAATTGGCCATGAAAAATGTCTTATTTCGGCCGTTGTAGAGCTTGGGGATGTAGACCGGACCGGCGGCGACAAAGCCGAACTGGTTCTGACGCAACGGAGGGATGCCTGCCTCGAAGAAACTGCGGGCATCGAAAGCGTTGTTCCTATCGAATTCGAAAAGGGCGCCATGGAAATCGTTCGTGCCGCCTTTGCTGAGTATATTGATCTGATTCGCGCTGAAGCCATACTCGGCTGAGTATGTCGCGGTCTGCTCTTTGAACTCTTGGATGGCGTCAACCGATAAGACGACCGCGGGCGTGTTGAGCGAGGTGTCAGTGTTGACCATGCCATCGAGAAGATAGTTGTTCGAAGTGGGCCGCGAGCCGTTGATGCTGATGGCATTGCCTTCACCCTGTCGCATCGACCCCTGCTCGCCACTGGTCTGGACTGCTCCGGCTCCCAGGAACAGAAGTTGCAGGAAACTACGCCCATTGAGTGGCAATTGTGTCACCTGGCGCTCGGTGACAAGCTGTCCAACGCTGGAATTCTCCGTGTCTACCGCGACCTGCGCGGCCTGTACGGTAACTGTTTCACTCGTCGCACCGACAGGCATGGTCAAATCCACACGCGCAGTCTGATCCACGTTGAGCCGGACATCAGACTGTTTAGCGGTCTGGAAACCCTGTTGCTCGGCGGTAACCGAGTAAGTGCCAAACGGCAAAAGAGCGAACGAATAATCTCCGGAATCGCTGGTTTTCGTTTCTCGAGATAAACCCGTATCCTGATTGCCAGCAGTTACCTTGACCCCAGACATGACTGCGCCAGAGCTGTCTTTGACGGTGCCGGTAATCTGACCCGTGGCTGTTTGCGCATCGAGTGTTGCTGCAAGCACAAGCAAGACGGAAAGAGCAGTGCTAAGCAGGATTGTTTGTCTCATCTTAGAATCTCCTTTTCGAGAAGCGGACACTACCTCAGAGATCCGAGTGTAATCTAGTTTAGGCTGAAATGCGAGGCACGTAAACACTTTTGTCAGGTGCGCCTGGTGTTTCGGAACGCAGTGCATACAAGCTGGAAAACTTACGAGGTTAACTAGTTGCTAACTGGGCACTCATTCGTGGCTGCGCGTGAGAGTCGAATCCGACGCAAACTCCCGATTAGGCACCGGGCGTTTTGCAATGCGAATTCGTTACTCTTACAAATTGCGTGTCTCCTATTGATGCTCGCGGGCTTTGCCACCGGACAGGACATGAATGATTTGCGGCGCGCGTTTGCCACTCCTCCCGACAATTCGAGGATCATGATGCGCTGGTGGTGGTTCGGCGGGGCCGTTGAAAAACCAGAACTTGAGCGCGAACTGCGGGCCATGAAAGTTGCCGGTATCGGCGGCGTGGAAATCCAGCCGGTGTACCCGTTGGAGCTGGACGATCCGCAACGGCACTTCAGTAATGAGCCGTATTTGTCGGCGGACTTTCTGGGCAACGTTCAATTCGCGGTGGCTAAAGCGAAGGAACTCGGCTTGCGAGTGGATATTACTCTTGGCAGTGGCTGGCCTTATGGAGGGCCGGACACCCCGGTGACGCAAGCTGCGGGACGACTGCGAGTAGAGCGGGTGAACGTGCCCGAAGGCGCGCGGTCAGCTCCGATCCCGGCCATTGAGAATGGCGAAAAGTTGATCGCCGCCTTTGTGGGCGGCCAGCCGGTTCGCGATATCCACAACGGCAGAATCGAACTGCCAGCCGGGCTGAGCGGGAACGACGTGCTGATGTTTTTCATCTCGAGCCGCACGGGTCAACAGGTGAAGCGGGCTTCGGTGGGTGCCGAGGGATTTGTGCTCGATCACTACGATCGAGCTGCGATCGCGAAACATCTGGAGGCGGTGGCCGAGCCGCTCTTGCGGGCTTTTGGCGATACTCCTCCGCACTCTGTTTTCAGCGACAGCTTGGAAGTATACGGATCGGACTGGACGCCCGATTTTCTTGAAGAGTTTCGGCGACGGCGTGGATATGATTTGATTCCCTATTTGCCTGCGCTAGTCGATGAGATGGGCCGTCAATCGCGAGCGGTGCGGCACGATTGGGCAAAGACTCTGACCGAACTGACGGAAGACAACTATCTAAAGCCGATTCGCGAGTGGGCGCACGCGCATCGCACTTTATTTCGTTCGCAGACATATGGCGAGCCGCCGGTAATTCTTTCGAGCAATGCAGACGTAGATCTCCCCGAAGGAGAGCACGGACCGTTATGGCGCCGGTTCAGCGCGGCGCGCTGGGCATCTTCGGCCTGCCATCTTTACGGAGTTCCGATTACCTCGACCGAAACCTGGACGTGGCTCCATTCGCCAGTTTTCCGCGCGACGCCTCTTGACATGAAGGCCGAAGCGGATCGCCACTTTATTGAAGGCATCAATCAACTGGTCGGGCACGGCTGGCCTTATTCGCCGCCAACCGCGGGCGAGCCGGGCTGGCGATTTTATGCGGCCGCCGCGTTCAACGACCACAATCCCTGGTTCCAAGTGATGCCCGAGATCACGCGCTACCTGCAGCGTGTTAGCTTTCTGCTGCGTCAGGGCCAGCCGGCAAATGATATTGCGATCTATGTGCCAACCGATGACGCATGGGCCCATCTGCAGCCTGGGAAAGTGGCCGTCGACGAGATGACCGATACGCTGCTCGGGCCCGTGCTGATTCCCGAGGTGCTGAATGCCGGTTACAACTTCGACTTCATCGACGACCGGGCGATGGCGAAAGCCGGCATTCCGTACAAGGTGCTGATCCTGCCTGGCGTGGAACGGATTCCGCTCGCAACCATGCAGCGTCTGCAGGACTACGCGGCGAAGGGGGGACTGCTGGTGGCGACGCGCTCGTTACCTTCGCTAGGACCCGGGTTGCTCGAAGAGAAGAAAGATTCGGGCCGGATTGCAGCGATCTCGCATGAGCTATTCGAAACGAGCCCGCAGCACGCCAGGTTTGTCGAGCAGGAGCAAGGACTCGGCACTGCGCTCAAAGTAATGCTGCCGCCTGACTTCGATACCGGCAGCGCCGGACCTGCGATCGGATTTGTGCATCGCAAAGTTGCGGCGGGCGAGATATATTTTGTCGTGAATGCGTCCAATCGCGCGGTCGAGACAGAGGCCTTAATCAGAGTTGCCGGGCAGCAGCCGGAGTGGTGGGATCCATTTTCGGGAGAAGTCGCCAGCGCCGCATATCTTGCAGATGGAGAACAAACGAGAATCGGACTGAAACTCGCGCCTTACGAATCGCGCGTACTGGTGTTCAGCACAAGCGGCGCAAAGGCGTCAGTAGGCAAAGCCGGAGTAGCCGTGGCTTCGCAGTCAATCGATCTGGCATCAGATTGGAAAGTGACATTCACCCGCACTGGACGAAGCGTACAAATGGCTCATCTCCGTTCGTGGACCAGCGATGAAGAGACGACATTTTATTCAGGCGAAGCAGTATATGAGAAGAGCGTGAACGTGCCCCAACCTTTTGTGGCGAAGGGTTCGAGAGTGTTCCTTGATTTCGGACCAGGAACGGCAATAGAACCGAATCCGGCGGTGACGCCGGGAATGCATGCGCTGCTCGAGAGCCCGGTCCGCGAATCGGCAATCGTTTTCGTGAACGGCGAGCGAGCGGGAACAGTGTGGCATCCACCTTACGAGATCGATGTCACGCAGCAGCTTCGGTCCGGCCCCAATGCTCTACGCGTAGTGGTGGCGAATCTAGCGATCAACGAAATGGCCGGCCAGCCGCTGCCGGATTACCGGTTGCTCAACCTCCGTTACGGCGAGCGCTTTGTGCCGCAAGACATGCAGGATGTAAAGCCGCTGCCGTCAGGAATAGTGGGAACGGTGCGGCTGGTCAGGAGATGAGGGGCTGCGGTTGGGCGGCATCGCGCTTCACCCAGCGATAGGCCGCAACGGAGTTTTTCCAGAAGTAGTTTTCGGCGGCGGCACGGCCTTTGGCGGTGAAATATTCGCGAACGGCACTGAGCACTTGCGCGTAAGTGCCGAAAGGATCGCTGTTCGGCCAATCGCTGCCGTAGAGCAGGCGATTCTCGCCAAACACATCCCAGAGTTGGTCCAGTACTGCTTTCCGGTTTTCGGTCTGCAGCACCTCGGACACCTTGGCGTAAACGCGGGGCCGTGCTCCCAGTTCGCGGAAGCCGGACGGCGGTTTAAGATTCGGTAAATGATCGACGATCACGCGCAGATCGGGAACGCGATCGGTCAAATGAACAACGGCTGCGATCAGAGCAGGATCGGGATTGGCGGTGTCCAAAGCCAAGCTGGCGTCAGCAAGCAATTTTAGATCTGCGATAAAAGCCGGCTCCGCTAAGCGCGCGCCGAGATCCCTGCCCCAAAGATTGCCGTATCGAATCCCGCGGAAGAGCGGATTCTCTTGGAAGCGATCCAAGTGCTTGCCGAAATCCGGTTTGCCGGGTTCGAGATCGCCGATCGTACCGACGATGATGGGATTCCTGGCTGCGATGTCGAGAACCCACTGATTGTCTTCGAGCCAGGGACTCGCCTCGATCTCGATGGCTCCGACGACGCCGAAGGGCTCCGCGAGCTTGGCGTAGCGCGCAGGCAACGCGGGCTTATACAAGATCGGATTGTCTTTCGGCGGCCAGGGAACGCCTTGCGGACGGGTCGGGTCGAAGAGGTGAATATGAGTGTCGATGATCGGGATGCGTGACGTATCGGCGCAAGCATCGAACGGAAGAGCAGCCGCGGCAAGGCTGAGGAATGACCGCCGGTCCAGAAGCGCCATAAGTTTCACGTTACTCCTGTAAACCCCGATTTTCTCCTCCCTTAACAATCTGTGGGAGTTGCACCATAATTCACCATAGATCGTCATAGGCATGCGTCGCTTGCTCTTAAAACTTTTTCGGCGTCGCCGTTTGTGGCAGGAGCTCGAGACGGAGCTGGCATTCCATCGCGAGATGGCCGGGCAGCAGGAGAATCAGATTCCGCTGGGCAACGCGCGCGTCATCAAAGAGCAAGCGTTCGATTTGTGGCGCTTCAACTTCATCGAGAACCTGTGGCGGGATTTGCTCTATGCCGCTCGCGGATTCCGACGTAGCCGTGCGCTGGTGATCGGCGCGCTGCTCTCGCTTGGCCTCGGCATCGGAGTAGATGCAGCTATGTTTTCGCTCGGGCTTGAGCTTCTGTTCAGCCGGCCATCGGTGCGCGATGCCGGCTCGCTGGTCTCCGTCCGCCTGGGCGGCAACAGCAACTCGTCCGAAGAAGCCATCGATCTTCTGCGTGCGAGCGGACTGTTCCAGGACATCGCGGGCGATGGTTTACTGTGGTTGCGTATCGGTGTATGCTGCCGACACGATTAGTATTCGACACGGTCGCCCCCTAAGCGCATTGGTCATCGAGTTACAGGAACGGTATGGCTATCCAGTTACCTACGAAGAGGCTCCTTTCGGAGCGAGCTCAGTTGCAGGAAGACAAGCTTCCGGATGGGCGATCGTATTTTAGCGTCCGGCGTCATCTAGTGCGTCGTCGCGAGTGTCTGCTCCCACGAAAAAGCAGTGATTCCACTGATCGATTAGTCATTTACAGGTAATGGCAAGACTGGCATGAAAATGCTTTAAGCGGAGGCCGGGGGGTCTCCCTGGTTGCGTTGAAAGCAGCGTACCTATTGCCAGCGCTCTTTCAAACCTTCGCTGCATCGTCCTGATCAGCGTGTTTGCAGTTCGGCGAATTGCCAGCGCCAGCGCCGGACAGATCACCGCCGCCCGAGGCTGAATGCAAGCCGGAATCTCAGCAAAGAGAACAGCCCGGCAAAACTCCCTCGGACTGGAACGACGGAATCCGCTCGACACTGTAACGGTGTGTTCCCGGTAACGGCTCCCGAACAGGAGCCGCTGCATGCGCCAAATAGCGTCGAAAATCTTACGCCAATGAGCGGATGTAGCTGAGCGAATATCAGCTTATGTGACCCCTCGAATGGCAGGCGACAAAAAGCGATCGCCTGCCCTATCTGTGCCTCGCTACTTCACGCTGACCGAGGACACAGTGACAGGGCCGAGTAAGCCTGATTCGAGCAGCGGAGAATCTTTGGTGTAGGGACGGTAGTCGGTCCAAGTGTATGTTTTCTGAACGCCTGGCTGCTGATCGCCGATGATGCGATTGGGCCAGAGATTCGTAACTTTGATTTCGATGCGATTGACACCGGGTTTCAGCAGGCCAGTTATGTCCGCCTGGAACGGCGGCTTCCAGCGAATACCGCCGACCGGCTTGCCGTTAACAGAGAGTTCAGCGATTTCCTTGACCGCTCCCAGATCAAGCATGATTTTAGAGCCGCGGTGAAACCAATCTTTTGGCGCTTTGACTTGCTTGGCGTAGGTGGCCGTTCCAGAAAAGTATCTGACGCCATAATCAGTGGAAGTGGTCCAGGAAACGAGTTGGTCGAGTGAGATTTCTGGCGGTGCGCCCCAGTTCGGCGGGAACGTTAGCTGCCACGGTCCTTCGACAGTTGCGAGTTGCGTGCTTACCGGATGAGGCAAGGTTCGCGACGGAGACGTGGAGGCACGGCGAAAGACAACGAATACCGAGCCATCCGGATCGAGATGCAACGGCACAAGCGTTCGGCCGTTTTCCATTTTGTATTCGGCCGGCTCGATCAGGCCGGTATCGGGATGCCAGAGTTCTGCTTCTTTGCCGGTTACGCGGAAACGAGTTTCGACGTCCTCAGAGCGCGCCTTCTGGTTGGCAACAAAATAGATATCTGAGCCGTCAGCTTGGCGGTGAATCCAGACCAATTCAGTGTCGATATGCGGACGGTTGTACTCGAAATCGGGCGCGACCTTCTCGAGGTCGAGGATCTCTTGAACCGTTCTGCCCCAGTACATTTTGCCCTTGCCGAAGTTGTGCTGGGTGACGCTCTTGCCATCGATTGCGCCCCAGACTTCATTCGCGATGTTACGGATTTCGCTATCGGCGACGGGGTAATCAGTAAGGCTCGGCGACTCGCCCGGCCTTGGTGCAATCACAATAGCGCCACTCTGGACCAAGTCGCGAATCTTGCGCAGAACGGGAAGCGTGAGGCGGTCGACGTCATCAGGCAGCACCAGTGCACGATAAGTCATTCCGCTGGGCAGTACGATCCGCCCGTTTGCCACCGATATGCGGTTTAGTAGTACATCTGCGTCCACATAATCGTAGCTATAATCGAGCGGCGGAGCAGGCCTGACGTCTTCCCAGAAAGGCACGGTGGCGGGAGCTCCTTCGCCATAAAAGTAAACGAGGTCGGCGGCGAAGTGACCCTGCTGGAGCAGGTAGGAACTGCGCGCGAGGTAGGTGTTCCAGGCGACCGCCTGTTCCGCCCACGTGATGTTGCGCGTGTAGTGCTGCCCAAACATCCAGAGCGTGATACCTGGTTTATGCGCGTCATCGATAAACGGCTGGTGATCGGAAGTGTGAAAGACGATGCGATTGACGCCCATAGCCAAGTGGCGGTCGGCAAGCGGCTTGAGGTAGAAAGGAGACTGGCCCCATCCGGGAATAAATGGCATTGAGGTGAAAGACTCGGTGGCAACGATCGGTTTGCCGTAAATGTGGGCCGCGGAAGCCGCTTCATGGACATCAGCGTCGTGGTCGGGCGTGTCTTGCTGACCGGGGAGAGGCGTCCAGAATTCGGCCATGGGTACATCCACCTGACCTTTATTCAGAAGTCCGTCGCCGTCGGTGGGCAGCCCCGTACCCATGGCTTCGGCGTAGAGACCGACGCCATGCAGGCGAAAGTAATCATCGGCGTTACGGTAATGATTTTCGGCTAGCAGATCGGCGATGGTGCGGCGGAAATCCCAGAGGAAGCGGTCGCTCACATCAGCGCTTTCGATTATGCGGCCGGTAAGAACGGGCAGGTAAGGCGTGGGATCGTAGCCGCGGCGCTTACGGAATTCAGTGACCATGTCTTCTGTCCAGTTTTCTTGGCCGGCCTCCCAACTGTCCATCAAGAAATAACGGAAGCTCTTGCCGAAGTAAGGTCCGAGCGCGCCAGAGATCATGTCGACGTAAGTGCGGACGTAAGAATTGACGTCTTGATGGCTGAGCTTGTCGACTTCGAGCCCGGTCGCCTCGGGAGTCGCCGGATGATTCTTCTCGCCGGTCAGCGAATAGCCCATGCGCAGGATGATCCAGTTACCGGCAGGAACGCTCCAATCGAGAGTGCCGTCTTTCTGCATCTTGGGTGTGAGATCGATCACGCCAGCTCGAGCGATAACCTGATTCGACGAAACGGTCGGAGTTGCAGATCCTTCGGAGCCGAGCAACGTACCGAAGCTGGCCTTGTCCTCCCAGAGGTTCACGCGAGGGCTCGATGAAAGGTCGAGCTCGGCGATCCTGAACTCGTTAGGGGATGGAATGCCGAACATGGCAAGCATCGGGTTGGGCTGAGGCGGCACGAGGAGCAGCCGGTAAAACTTGGCAACCGTTTCAGGAAACGAGTAGGTGCGGACCGGAAAGTTTCCTTGGATAGGCCCGGGCAGATTCACGAGCGTCGTCCAGTCGGTACCATTCTGACTTGATTGAAGCTCGCCGTCGGGAAGACTTACTCCGAACGGAAATAGTCCGCTGCCGACAGTGAGCGAGAAAGCTTGTGCCCGAAAAGGCTGTGGGAATTCCAGCTCGATCCAGGCATTGGGGGCGCCTGGGGCGTACGGTAATGAGACCGCCTTCGTGAGATCGCCATCCATCAGACCCGCTGAGTCAATCTGGCCTGCGCTGGATGTGACGACAGGATGCAGATCGGCCATACGGATTTCTTTATCCGGCAGGCGATACGCGATGACCGCAGTATCAGCATAGAAGGTAGCATTCTGGGTCGGAGGCGCCGGGGCGTTCGGAGTAGCTGGCGCGACGGTTGTTTGCTTCGCTCCGGGCAAACCTTTCATCTCGGGCATCTCGAAAGACGGGGGAGCCGGAATATTCTGGAATTTTCCATTGACCGAGGGAGGATTCGGCAGGGCGGCAGAGAAGTGAAGCGGTCCTTCGACGCGCGTTTCGCTCCAGACAACTTTCTTCATGCCTTGTTCGGGCTTGACCCAAGGCCCTGCTGTTTCGCTCCAGCCACCGGATGCCGCCATCGACATCTCGAGTCCGAGGCGGTCGGCTTCAGCTCCGGTATGGCGAAACGCGTCTTTCCACTCGGGAGTCATCCAGACCAGGCGCTTGTCGGTAAATTGTGGCACTCCGAGACTGCCATCAAACATCTGCATGCCGCCAATGCCGACGCGCTTCATCCATTCGAGATCGGCGGTGATGCCTTCCTTGGTGACGTTGCCGTTCATCCAATGCCACCAGACGCGCGGCTTGGCGGAATCCGGCGGATTCTTGAAGCCGCTTTCCAGGTCAACGGGGGTCTGCGCGAGAGCACAGCATCCGAGGCCGAAGAACGCTGCGATCAGAAAGCTAGACAATTTGAACATTCCGTATAGGGTATATCAATGTAGATTCGAGCCAGGGTCCTTTCCGGGCTTTTGTTGGAATTGAAACTCGTTGTCGAGTTCTAAACTCTGGCGGCGATCATCATATAAGAAGAGGTGACATGATTCCTGGTTCAATTCCCCGGCGCCCGTCTGGTGGGCAGTCGCAAGCTCATCCCGGTGTTTATCCGCTTTCGGTTTTCACGCACACGCAGACGTTTCAGCCACTGCCGAAGCCGCTAGGAGAGCCGCCTTATCATTTCGATCTGGAGACAGCGGTTCCGGGGATAGGGACAGCCGCGAGTCAGTTAGGCAAGCTGGTGTTTCATGTCGTCGGAGACACAGGGGGCGTAAAGAACCCGGATCGTCAGGTGGCAGTTTCGGCTGCGATGGTGAAGGATTTGGCGTTGCCTCCGGACCAGTCGCCCAGGTTCTTTTATCATCTGGGCGACGTGGTGTATTTCAACGGACAAATCAGCGATTATTACGCCCAGTTTTATGAACCGTATGCACATTATGCGCCTCCGATCATCTCCATTCCGGGGAATCACGACGGCGATCCTGTCAACAGCTCGCAAACATCGCTCGACGGCTGGGTGGCGTATTTTATGCAGGGTACGCCGCACGTCGATCCGAACTCGCATGACGCGCCGAGGGTGACGATGTCGCAGCCGAATGTCTACTTCACGCTGGATTGCCCGTTCGTAACCATCGTGGGCATGTACACGAACGTGCCGGAAGGTGGGTCGATCGATTCCGTGCAGCAGCAGTGGTTGACGAACGAGTTTGCGACCGCGCCGGCGGATAAGGCGCTGATCCTCGTTCTGCATCACCCGATTTTCTCCTTCGATACCGTTCACAGCGGGAGCGCGCGCATGGCGGACGTAGTGCAACAGGCGATCAACGATTCGCGCCGCATCCCCAATATGGTTCTGATGGCCCATGTGCATAATTACCAGCGCATCGAGCACCCGGTATCGGGCAGCGGGAAAACGCCCTTTTTCGTGATAGGGCTGGGTGGCTATTACAACCTGCACAGCTTGAACGCTGCCCCAGGTACGACGGATGCGACGACCAATGCGACATTGGTAGCCGCCGACGATCAGCACTGGGGCTATTTGACGCTGACCGTCGATGCGCAGAACATTTCCGGCAAAGTAACGCTAGTGCCGAATCCGCAAGATTCTGGAGCGTTTCAGACGGATTCGTTTTCCTATCCAGCAGGGGCGCAGTACTTAGCGCAGGGCGCAGCGGCAACGCTATAAGTGAAGGGGAGGTTTTGCAAGGAGGACAATGTAAGTAGTTACATGCGGAAATTGCTTAAGCTGGTTGCTGCTCTGGTTGGAATAACGGCAGCGATGCTCGAAGCCGAACCGAGCAGGATTCCGCACGGCACGGTGGAGCTGATTTCGGCTGTGAGTTCTATCATGCCGGGATCCGCATTTCAAGTGGGCCTACTGTTCCGGCTGGAACCGGGCTGGCATATTTATTGGAAAAATCCGGGCGACTCAGGGCAGCCGCCGCGCCTCAAGTGGGAATTGCCGGTGGGGTTGACGGCAGGTGAGATCGAATGGCCCGCGCCTAAACGCTTGCCGGTGGGACCGCTGCTTGACTACGGCTACGAAGGCGACGTGCTGCTACCGATTGCGGTAGAGGCGTCGCCTGACTTAACGGCAAATTCATCCCCAAGCTTGAACGCAAACCTGCGGGTTCTGGTGTGCAGGGAAACGTGCATGCCCGGGAAAGCTACACTGGCGCTGACCTTGCCTGTTCGCAAACGAGTGCCGACGGCGATAGCGGGGAACGCAGCGCTCTTTGCGCAGGCAATGGCTGCTCAACCGAAAGCGCTTCCGCCCGGCTGGAAAGTTTCGGCGCAGGAGACTCCGAATTCCATTCGTGTGGCGATTGCGGGCGCGCCGCAAGCGGCGAAGATCAGCTTCATCCCAGCGCATCCAAATCAGATCGAGAACGCGGCGCCGCAACCGCTTTCGCGCGATCGGCAGGGCATAGATCTCAAGTTGAAGAGCGCTGCCGACACGTCTGGGAATGCATCTTCGCTGGAGGGCATCTTGTTGACCGAGGGGGCAGGAGCGTCCGCTGCGTACACGATTTCCGCTGAGCTTTCGCGCGCTCCGGGCGAATTGCCTGGAGAGGCCACGCAGCGGGCACTACCGTCAAAAAGCCTGATTACGATTCTGTTGCTGGCGTTCGGCGGCGGACTAATTCTTAATCTAATGCCGTGCGTGTTTCCGGTCTTATCGATCAAAATTCTCAGCTTGCTGGACAGCTCGCAAGGCGAGCGGAAGGTGATCCGGTTGAGCGCGGGCGTTTATACGCTCGGAGTGCTGGCTTCGTTCTGGGTGTTGGTGGCAATCCTGCTTGGCCTGCGCGCCGCGGGCCGCAATCTGGGCTGGGGTTTCCAGCTCCAGGCGCCCGGGTTTGTAGCATTTTTGGTTTGCCTGCTGTTCATTCTCGGACTCAGCTTGATCGGAGCTTTCGAGATCGGCGCTTCGCTGATGAACCTGGGCGGAGGTTTAACGCAGCGGGGCAAGTATTCAGGTTCGTTCTTCACGGGCGTACTGGCAACAGTGGTGGCGACGCCCTGCACTGCTCCACTAATGGGGGTCGCGGTCGGGTTTGCCTTGAGCCAATCGCCTGCGGTTTGCACGCTGGTGTTCACGGCGATGGCGTTCGGCCTGGCCTCGCCGTTTCTGGTGATGTCGATCTTTCCGCAATTGAGCCGAGTGCTGCCCAGGCCCGGCGCATGGATGGAAACGCTTAAGCAGGTCATGGCCTTCCCAGTTTTCGCAACGGTGATTTGGCTGCTTTGGGTGCTGGGGCAACAGGTCGGAATCGACCAACTCGTGAAGCTGCTGCTCACTTTGCTCGTGTTGTCGATTGCAGTATGGGTATCAGGCAGATGGCCGCAGAGCCGTCCCGCGAAAGCGGCAGCGGTGCTGTTGGGAATCGCCGCTACGGCGTATGTCACCGTTACGTCGACGCCGTTGCAAGCGGGAACGGTAAGCGCTGCGGCAGTGAATCAGACGGGCGGTTTGAAGTGGGAAGCGTTTTCTCCCGACAAACTAGCGAGCTATCGGGCCTCAGGCAAGCCGGTGCTGATCGATTTCACAGCAGCCTGGTGCCTGACGTGCCAAGTGAACGAACGCGTTGTGTTCCATTCGTCCGAAGTGGAGCGGCGTTTGAATCGATCGGATATCGTGCTGCTACGGGCGGACTGGACGTCTTACGATCCGATCATTACGGACTGGCTAGCTAAATTTGGCCGCAGCGGCATTCCGTTTTACCTGATTTACGCCCCCAGGCAGACAGACCCGATCATTCTGCCAGACGGCATACTGACTCCCTCTGCGTTTCTTCAGAATCTAAGTAAGGTCAATTTGTAGTGCGTGCCGCGGCGAGCTTTCTGGTAAAGCGCTCCCTGCGGCCACGGCTCAGGTCCTTCAGCAATTTTTCAGATTGCAGAGTTAGAGTGGCAGCATCACCCTTATGAGAATAAATCGCACCGCGACATCCGTGTTCGTTCTTGCCGCAGTTATAGCGGGCTTGTCGTTCGCGCAGAGTTACAAGAAAACGGGCGCAATTAACATTGGTGGAACCGGCGGCTGGGATTATCTGACCGCAGACAGCGAGAACCATCGCCTGTATGTGTCGCACGGCGGCGAAGTGGTCGTCATAGATCTCGAGACCGAAAAGCCGGTGGGCAAGATCTCCGGGATGAGCCGCATCCACGGCATCGCGATTGCGAATGAACTTAATACGGGCTACATCAGCGATGGCGCAACTAACGAGGTGGTTTTCTTCGATTTGAAAACGCTGGAAATCAAGAAGAAGATAAAGGCCGGTACAAATCCGGACGGAATTGTCTATGATCCGGCCTCAAAGCGCGTGTTCGCCTTCAACGGTCGCAGCCAGAATGCGACGGCTATCAACGGAGAGAGCGGGCAAGTGGACAGCACAATCGCGTTGGGCGGCAAACCTGAGTTTCCGGTGAGCGATGGCAAGGGCAACGTATACGACAACATCGAGGATAAGAGCGAGATCGTCGACATCGATTCGAAAAATCTGCAAGTAAAGGCTCACTGGTCTATCGCTCCCTGCGAATCGCCTTCCGGTTTGGCGATGGATACCGAGAACCGTCGGCTTTTTGCAGTCTGCGACAACAAGATGATGGCCGTTGTCGATGCGGATTCGGGAAAGGTGATAGCAACTCCAGCCATCGGAGATGGTCCGGATGCCGCCGGCTTCGATCCTGGCACCAAGCTCGCATTTTCATCGAACGGAGAGGGAACACTTACGGTTGTCAGCGAGACCGGCAAGAACGATTTCTCGGTAGTCGAGAATGTCCCTACGGTGAAGGGCGCACGCACGATGGCTCTCGATACGAGCACTCACAAAATCTATCTGTCAAGCGCGGAGTACGGTCCGGCGCCCGCCGCCACCGCACAAAATGCGCATCCCCGGCCAGCGATTCTTCCGGACTCGTTCAAAATTTTGATTGTGAGCCGGTAGACTGAGCTAGTGTACTGTGGTCAGCAGAATGGCAGGACTGAAGGCCCGCGTGGTCTGAAGTCCGCTCTCCAGGGAAACTGGTGAAGAGTTATCGCAAGGAACTCTGGTTCGAGACTCCCACCAGACGCGCCTTCATTAACATTACCGGTGAAGTGGAAGCGTGCTTGGGGGAAAGCGGCGTCCTGGAAGGGATCGTTCTGGTAAACGCGATGCACATTACCGCTTCCGTTTTCATCAACGATGACGAAGCCGGGCTGCATCACGATTACGACAAGTGGCTGGAGAAGCTCGCGCCGCACGAGCCCGTCGCCGCTTACCGGCACAATCAAACCGGTGAAGATAATGCCGACGCGCACATGAAGCGCCAGATCATGGGGCGGGAAGTCGTGGTAGCGATAACGGCGAGTCGTTTGGATTTCGGCCCTTGGGAGCAGATTTTCTACGGCGAATTCGATGGCCGCCGCCGCAAACGCGTGCTGGTGAAAATCATCGGCGAGTAGCGATCTCGTGAAGCATCGAGGTGGTGTGCGAGACTTGTCTGCACTGCTCCTGTAAGTATTTACCGCCTTTGAGCGCGCGCAATTCGGACGCGAATCGCTATGCAGCTAATCCCTCAAGAGCCGCCTGCGCCTAGTCTCTGGTGTTCTATCCGCGAAGCTTTGCGCGGCAGCGATCAGGACTACACGACCGGCAGTCTCAACAGATCGATTCTGCTACTCGCTATTCCGATGGTGCTGGAGATGGTGCTCGAATCTCTTTTCGCCGTGGTTGACGTTTTCTGGGTAAGCCGCCTCGGAGCCGATGCCATCGCAACAGTCGGACTAACGGAATCGGTGCTCACGCTGGTGTTCGCGGTGGGTATGGGGCTGGGTATGTCGACGACTGCCATGGTCGCAAGACGGATTGGCGAAAAAGATCGCGAAGGAGCGGGGATCGCTGCCGTGCAGGCCGTGTTCCTCGGCATCATCGCGTCCGTTCTAGTCGGCTTGCCATGCCTGGTGCTGGCTCCGAAATTGCTTCTGATCATGGGCGCTACTCCGTCCATTGTGGCTTCCGGGGCTAACTACACGCGGATCGCGCTGGGCGGATCGGGCATAGTGCTGTTGCTTTTTTTGAACAACGCAATTTTTCGCGGAGCAGGCGATGCGGCAATTGCGATGCGTCTGCTCTGGGTATCGAACATCCTCAACCTCATCTTCGATCCCTGTCTCATCTTCGGGCTCGGGCCATTTCCGCGGCTCGGTGTGACCGGCGCGGCGCTCGCAACGTTTAGCGGGCGAGGGATTGGAGTGCTTTACCAGTTCTATCGCTTGGCCAAAGGAACAGAGAGGCTGCAGATCCTGGCGCGCCACATTCGTCTGAAGGGAGACGTTCTCTGGCGACTCTTTCGCGTCTCCCTTACGGGGATTCTCCAGTTCCTTATCGGCCAGGCCAGTTGGATCGGTCTCGTCCGAATCGTAGGTCTGTTCGGCGCTCCGGCGTTAGCCGGCTACACCATCGGCATTCGCATTGTAATCTTCGCCATCCTGCCTTCGTGGGGACTTAGCAATGCGGCGGCTACGTTAGTGGGCCAGAATCTGGGGGCAGGGCGTCCCGATCGAGCTAAAAGCGCTGTCTGGCGAACCGGTTTCTGGAATATGGTTTTCCTCGGTTTGGTCGGCATTGTCTTCATCGTTTTCACACCACAGATCATCGGCCTATTCACGCATGACTCATCTGTATTCCGTTATGCTGTCGCTTGCCTGCGAATTTTCAGTTACGGCAACATGGCTTACGCATACGGCATGGTGCTCCTGCAGGCCTTCAACGGCGCCGGGGACACGCTCACTCCGACTTATGTCAATCTGTTCGGCTTCTGGATACTCGAGCTTCCGCTCGCCTGGTGGCTGGCAATACACACGAGCTTGCGTGTCAACGGCGTCTTCTTCTCGGTTGTAGTCGCGCAGACCACGATCGTGCTTGTCAGCGTCGTGCTCTTTCGCCAAGGGCGCTGGGCGCGACAACGCATTTAGCGGTTTTATGTCTGAAACAGTCAGTTTGTTTTCTCCATTGCAACTGGGTGGCCGCACTTTGCCGAACCGTATTGTGGTTTCGCCGATGTGCCAATATTCGAGCACAGATGGTTTTGCCACAGATTGGCACTTGGTGCATTTGGGAAGCCGCGCAGTGGGTGGCGCCGGCCTGGTCATTGTTGAAGCGACGGCCGTATCTCCGGAAGGACGCATCACACCGAACGATTTGGGCCTTTGGAAAGACGAGCACATAGCCAAGCTAAAGCAGATTTCGGATTTCGTGCATTCGCAAGGCGCCTACATCGGAATGCAACTTGCGCACGCGGGACGTAAGGCGAGCATGGCGCCGCCATGGGAACCGGAACGCCTGCTACCTCATGAAGAAGGTAAATGGACGAATGTGCTGGCTCCAAGCGCGATACGCTTTTCAGATATCTATGCCAAGCCGATCGCGTTGGACAAAGCCGGAATTCGCGGAGTTATTGACCGCTTCAGCGCAGCTACCCGGCGAGCAATGCAGGCCGGATTCGACACGGTCGAGATTCACGCGGCACACGGCTATCTCTTACACGCCTTCTTTTCTCCTTTGAGCAATCAGCGGCACGACGAGTACGGCGGCTCCTTCGAAAACCGCATCCGGCTGCTGCTGGAAGTAGTAGACGCAGTTCGCGGAGAACTGATAGTGGAGTCTCCGCTGCTGGTGCGAATTTCAGCGACGGATTGGGTGCAAGGCGGCTGGGACATCGAGCAATCGGTCGAACTCGCGAAAATTCTTAAGGCGCGCAAGGTGGATTTGATGGACATTTCCTCGGGGGCGCTGGCGCCTTACGCGAAGATTCCGGCGGGGCCTGGATTTCAGACGCCGTTTGCCGAGCGGATTCGCCGTGAAGCTGGCATTCGCATCGGCACCGTGGGATTGATTACCGGAGCAGCGCAGGCGGACCAAATCATCCGGAATGGACAAGCGGACCTGGTGATGATTGCCCGCGAGTTTCTGCGCGATCCTTACTGGCCATTGCAGGCGGCGGCAGAGATTCACCAGCAGATTCCATGGCCTAAGCAGTATCTGCGAGCGGCTGCGACGGGTACAACGGCGCGCGACGGGGTTGCAGACGACTGAGCGTTCAGCAGTGGGTTCAGGCGTGCAAGGCCAGGTTACGGGCTGGCTGATAGGGGAGGCGCGGAATTTCTGAATCTCTGCCCAAAATCTCGTCGGCGAGCAGGCGCGCGGTAGCGAGCGAAGTAGAGATGCCGAGTCCTTCGTGTCCGGTCGCTAAGTAGAGGCCTTCATACCCCGGGCACAGGCCGATTAGGGGGAGCTTGTCCGGAGTAGCCGCTCGAAAACCGGTCCAAGTACGAATGATGGAGAGACTTTCAAGCCCGGGCATGTATTCGATCGCGCGATTTAGCATGCGGCGAAGAGTTTGCTCGTCGATGGCTCCATCTTCTGCGCCATACTGCCGCGACGAACCGATGAGGATTTGGCCAGTGGATCTTGGCTGGACGTTGAAGGCCACCGAATCCGCGGTGGTTAGGTGGGCGCTTTTTGAGTAGCCGAGTTCGATAACTTGATGATGAAGAAACCCGGGATACCGATCAGTGATAACTAAATGGCCTTTGCGAGGCTGAACCTGAATATCCGGTATGAGTTTCTGAACAGCAGTTCCGGTTGCGATAATAATCGAGCCAGCGCTGATGGATTCGCCAGTGTTCATTGTGATCGCCGAGCCGGACACCTGCGCGACTGTTTTTCCAAGCAATATTTCTCCCCCGGCTCTTACCACGTGCCCGGCGAAATAGCGTGCGGCACAGGCCGGATGGCACACGCTATCGGAACGGATGAGGACCGCGCCTGCAAGCCCCGGCCGAAGGTTCGGCTCGGCTTGAAGCAGTTGTTGCGAATCAAGCATGTCTACCGGCACTCCATGATCGGAGTAGAAGTTATGCTTGCGTTCGACTTCGGCAAACTCCTCTTGGTTGGCAGCAACCCAGAGAGATCCGCAAGGAGAATATTCGACATCGGCGGGAAATTCGTCTGCTAATTGGCGCCACAAGCGTTGTGAGAAATTTGTGAGCTCAAATTGCGGCTCGGAGTCGTCCATAACAGCCAGATGACCCATGGCTGCAGCGGTTGCGCCTGCGCCCACGTAATCGTCTGCTTCGCAGATCGCGACGCGCAGACCGGCCAGCGCGAGTTCACGCGCACAGGCAGTTCCAACAATGCCCGCACCTACAACGATTGCATCCGAAACTTGCGAACTCACGACAGACACTAGCGTATTCTATGGCTTGGCTGCCATCAGAAGAGTTCATGTGATCGATTCACATACCGGCGGCGAGCCCACCCGTGTGGTGATTGACGGAGCGCCTGAACTGGGCGACGGTCCATTGAGCGGGCGGCTGCTATTGTTCCGGGAGAACTGGGATCACTTTCGCTCGGCGATCGTCAACGAGCCGCGCGGATCGGATGCCGTTGTTGGAGCTCTGCTCTGCGAACCGTTCGATCGCTCGTGCTCGGCGGGAGTCATTTTCTTTAACAATATTGGTTACCTCGGAATGTGCGGCCACGGCACGATCGGTTTGATCGCTACGCTTGCCTATCTCAAGCGGATCCAACACGGCCGGCACCGGATTGAGACTCCCGTGGGCGCAGTGGAAGCTCTCTTGCATGAAACCGGCGAAGTTACGGTTACCAATGTGCCGAGTTACCGCTTACTAGCCGATGTTCGCGTCGAAGTAGAAGGATTCGGCTTTGTGACAGGTGATGTGGCGTGGGGCGGGAACTGGTTTTTTCTGACTTACGATTGTCCCTTTACTTTAATTGTGGCGAACATAGAAGCGCTAACTGCTTATGCGTGGGCGATTCGCGGTGCGCTGGCCCGGGAGCGCATTACCGGCGACGGAGGCAGCGAGATCGATCACATTGAAGTCTTTGGCGAACCCATCTTATCCGTAGCCAACAGCAAGAACTTCGTGCTCTGCCCCGGGGGGAGTTACGACCGTTCGCCTTGCGGCACGGGTACCAGCGCGAAGCTAGCTTGTCTTTACGCATCCGGGAAACTGCGCGACGGTGAGATCTGGCGCCAAGAGAGCATTATCGGAAGCCTGTTCGAGGGTTGGATCACGGTGAAGAACGGGCGGGTGCATCCGCATATCAAAGGTCCGGCATTCGTCAACGCGGAAGCGTCTTTGATCTTCGATGAACGCGATCCGTTCGAGTGGGGCATACGCGAAACCGGCAAGCGCTTTCAGGCTTTCGGACCGATCCCCTCGATAGACCCGTGGAAAGCGTAGGTTCTGAGTCCAGGGTTACGAAGGCGGCCGGCGCAGGGCGGCTAAATCGACCGGCAACTGAAAGCGTATACAATATCTTTGATTGCGATTGCCTGAGGATTGAAGCCTCAGCGTACTCGGCCTTAGGTAGGAGGTTCTGTGTTGAACAAGACTCTAAGTCGCAGAGTGGTTGGCTCTGCTCTACTTTCCCTGTTTCTCTCCTCGGTTTCTTACGCGCAATTCAGCGGCAACATACAAGGCGTGGTCGAAGACCCTAGCGGCGCCCTGGTCTCCAAGGCCCAGGTCACTCTGCAAAACACGGCCACGCAGGTGCAGCAAGAAACTGCGAGCAACGAACGGGGCGAGTATAAATTCGCGAGCCTGGCTCCGGGCTCCTACAAGGTGACCGTAACTGCCGCGGGCTTTGCTCCGACGGAGATTAACGCAACTCTCGAGACGAGCCAGACTCTGAACCTACCGCTTACGCTTGCCGTTGCCGGGACTACCCAGGCAGTCGAGGTAACTGGTGAAACGCCGATCGTGAATACAGCCGAAACGCGGAATCAGATGACGTTGGAAACCCAGACGCTCTCGACCCTACCGCTGGCTGGTCGCAACATGATTTCGCTGGTCACGCTAGCGCCGGGCGTGGTTGGAGTGGGCACCGCAGCCAGCGGAAGCCCCGGGTCCGCGGTCGATAACTACTCGACTGAGACGCAAGTAGACGCCAGCGCCAACGGCCAGGGAAGCGTCGGAAACATGTTCGTGGTGGATGGGCTCGACATTACCAGCGCGATTCGCCCCGGAGTGCTGAATCTGACGCCGAATCCGGATTCGATCCAGGAGACCAGCATCCAGAGCAATACGTTCACGGTGGATTATGGGCGCGCTAGTTCGATTCAGATGGTCATGACGACTAAGTCAGGATCTGACCAGTTCCATGGAAACGTGAGCGACTATTTTACGAACCAGTACCTTTGGGCTGGCACAGAGTTTGTCCATAACTACTCACCCTTTCACAGTAATAACATGTCCGCCACCATCGGCGGCCCGATTATCCCGCATCACCAGTTCTTTTTCTTCTTCTCGATCGAACCCCTCTGGTCGCTAAACTCGACCGGCAACAGCCAGACCACTTTTGAAGATCCAGCTTTTACTAACTGGGCGCAACAGAATTACCCCAATACTTTCGGGACGAAGCTACTGACAAGCTATAAGCCAAGCGCAGGCTCGGTTACCGGACTCGCGGACACCGCCGGACAGCTCTTTCCGTCTACGTGCGGCACTCCAATTGCCGGCAATATACCCTGTAACTTGCCCGTGCTCGACAACGGAGTATTCAACTCGACGAGTTACCGCAACGGTACGCAGTGGGATGTTCGAATCGACAAGTATTTCAAAAACGACAGGATTTACGGGACCTTCTACAAAACTGACTTGAGCTATGGAAGCTCGGCTATACGGCCGGCATTTACTACCACGAATCAGACATACGAGCATGCTGTTCAGGTAAACGAGACTCACACTTTTCTCCGACCACGCTGAATGAGGGTGTCTTTGGAGCGGGTTACGTAGAGGGGATTACTCCAAAGACGGGCTTATTTTCGGTTCCAGTTGTGAATGTAACAGGCCTCGGTCAGGGCTTTGGCTCCGGGTTTGCTGCCGGAGACTTCATTCAGCATAACTATCACTGGAGAGACGTATTAACGCATATACGGGGCGCGCATAGCTTTAAAGCTGGATACGAAGGCTGGTTTGGAGACGATGTGGAGAAGTTTCAGGGACCATATTCCCAACCGACGTTCACTTTCAATAACCTGGTCGACCTGGTTCAAGACGTTCCGTACACTGAAAGCGGCGTTGCCTTCGATCCACTTACCGGGAAACAGACATTATGGAACTGGAACGCAGCGGGAAGCACCTGGGGCTTATTTGTTCAGGATACCTGGCAGGTCACCAAGAAATTAACTGTCAATTACGGCGTTCGGTGGGACGATTTCGGCAACGCCTATTCAAGGAGTCCCCAGACAGTATTTGCGAATTTGTATTTGGCGAATGCATCTACCATGACGGAGCGGGTTGCGAACGGCGTGATGAAGCAGACCCAAAATGCTCTAACAAATTCGATCACAAATGTCTGGAGCCCGCGGGTTGGCGTCGCTTGGGATCCTACTGGAAATGGCGATTGGGTGGTCCGTGGCGGTGTCGGCGTGTATCACAATTGGCCGACACTCGCAAATATCCAAGAAGAATACCGAGGGAATCCGCCGGGACTTATCATTCCGACCTTTTACGCAACTCAAGGTGTCGGGCCGGTGTTGAGCTTAGGGACAAGTAACACTACGCCACCGTTCGGATATACCTATCCGACCCTTTCGCCGGCGCAGCTGGATGCACATGGCGGCTTAACGGGGCTGAATTTCGCTGTAGGAGCGATCGATCCCACTTTATCGGCACCTGTTGTGTATAACTGGGCGGGCTCGGTGGAGCGCAAACTGACGGGGAATTATGCGGTGAGCGTCGGGTACTCGGGATCGAGAGGTAACCGGCTGCTCTCAGGCGGCGGTCAAACCGCAAACGTGAGCTACGGGGCAGACGTAAACGCTTATGCGGGTGATCTGATTCAACATAATAGCCTAGTCCCGACACGGCTCAACCCCAGTTTCGGGCCGATCTACTACACGGCAAACGACCGGGATTCGCGGTACAACGCATTTATCACAAGTTTCAACGGTCGCGTGGGAGAGCGGGGCTTCATTAATCTCTCATATACGAGATCCTCGTCACGGGACGATACGCAGATCTATCCGTCTGCATACAATCCGCAGCAGTGGTACGGCCCGTCCGTCTGGGATGCGCCGAATCGTTTCTCACTGACTGGCAATTACCAGTTGCCTGGGCTGCGGCGCGGTCAAGGGATTCTGGGCCATCTTACAAGCGGGTGGTCGCTTACTGGAACTACCATTGTGCAGAGCGGGTATCCGTTCACCGTGTATACGAGCGCGGCATTTAGCCCTCTAAAGAATGCGGCTGGCCAGTTTATCGGGTTTGCGCCGGGCAGCGGCGATTTCAATGCCGACGGCGATAACTACGATTACCCAAATGTGACTAGTTATCAGCAGTCCACTAGTCGTCAGGCTTTTCTCAACGGGCTTTTCACAGCATCTAACTTCCCTGATCCGGCCTTTGGCACAAACGGAAACGAGAAGTATGGACAGTTCCGCAACCCAATGTTTTTCGACACCGATGCGGGTCTTCTGAAAGATACTGCACTCACCGAGCGGGTCAAGCTGCAGCTTCGCTTCGAATTTTTCAATCTTTTTAACCGGGCGAATCTGTACAACGTGGATGCAAACCTCGCAGACGGGACTTTTGGCAAAGCGCTTTCGCAATACAATCCGAGGTGGTTGCAGCTCGGCGCAAATCTGCGATTCTGATCTATACCTCTGAACAAGAAGCATCCAAGTGAAATACACGCAAGTTTTTGTCAGGACGGTTGCGCAGACCGCGCTCCTATCGCTGTTGGCCGGATTCGCCTGTGCACAAGAGGCGGGCAGGCCAGCCAACATCAATCGCGATTACCCCATCAAACCCGTACCGTTCACAGCGGTTCATGTGAACGATCAGTTCTGGGCGCGGCGCATCGAAACGAATCGAAAAGTCAGCATTCCTACAGCTTTTGAGCAGTGCGACCGAACCGGCCGGATAGAGAATTTCGTGCGGGCTGCCGAGGCGATCCGGGGCGAGCATTTGACGGATAAACACGCGCCGGGTTATCCGTTCGACGACACCGATATTTACAAAGTCATCGAAGGCGCGTCGTACACGCTCAGCGTTCATCCCGATCCCAAACTGGAAGCTTATGTTGATGGGCTAATCGACAAAATTGCGGCTGCCCAGGAGCCTGATGGCTACATCTATACGACACGCGAAATCGACCCGCAGCATCCGCACCCGTGGGCCGGCACAAAGCGATGGGAGAACGAGGAGATACTGAGCCACGAGTTATACAACTTGGGCCATTTATATGAAGCTGCGGTCGCTCACTATCAAGCAACCGGCAAGCGTACGCTGCTCGACGTTGCAATTAAGAGCGCTAATCTGCTCGTCCGCACATTCGGTCCGGGCAAACGCGCAATCTATCCCGGCCATCAGATTGTCGAGATGGGTTTAGCAAAGCTTTACCGAGTAACTGGAAACGAGCAATACCTCAATCTGGCTAAGTTCATGCTAGATAGCCGCGGACCCGGCGGCCAGAAGTACAATCAGGCCGACCTGCGAGTGATCGATCAGACCGAAGCCGAAGGACACGCGGTTCGAGCCGGTTACATGTATTCGGGAATGGCAGATGTCGCCGCCCTGACGGGCGATACTGCATATACAAAGGCTCTCGATCAGATCTGGAACAACGTCGTCGGCAAGAAGATATATCTTACTGGAGGCGTGGGCGCTCTCGGAGCAGGCGAGGCATTCGGCGCGAATTATGAGTTGCCGAATATGACGGCTTACAACGAGACTTGCGCCGCCGTGGCAAACGATTTCTGGAATCAGAGGCTTTTTCTGCTGCACGGCGATGCGAAGTATGTTGACGTGCTGGAGCGCACTCTTTACAATGGCCTGCTCTCAGGCGTGTCGCTCGATGGCGAAACGTACTTCTATCCGAATCCGCTGGAATCGAATGGACAGCACCAGCGAAGTCCCTGGTTTGGAGTCGCCTGCTGCCCAGGTAACATCACGCGGTTCATGCCATCGATACCGGGTTATGTTTACGCGCAGCAAGGCGACTCAATCTACGTCAACCTTTTCATGAGTAACACGGCCGAAATTGAGTTGGGTAACGGCCGCAAAGTGAACCTGATTCAGAAGACGAGCTATCCATGGGACGGCAACGTCAAGATCACCGTTAATCCCGAGCAGAGCGGTAAGTTCACCATGAAAATGCGGATACCAGGGTGGGCGCGCGGCGAGGTAATGCCGAGCGACCTTTACGATTTCGAAAGAGCCGCTCCCGATTCGGAAATTAAATTGAGCGTGAACGGCGAAGCCGAAAGCCTTGCCATCGAGAAGGGTTATGCCACTATCACCCGAGTTTGGAAGCCGGGAGATTCGATCGATTTGGATCTGCCGATGCAGGTTCGGCGGGTGATTGCGAACGAAAAGGTAGCGGCAGATCGGGGCAGAGTGGCGCTCGAACGTGGACCTATTGTCTATTGCGCAGAATGGCCCGACAGCCCAGATAAGCACGTGCGCAATCTACTCCTCAGCAATAGCGAAAAGCTTACAGCGCAATTCAAACCGGCTTTGCTGAATGGAGTGGAAGTAATCGAAGGTAAGGCCGAAGCTTACAGATATAGTGCCGGCCATCAGTTACAACATGAAGAGGAATCATTCACGGCCATTCCCTACTATGCGTGGGCGAACCGCGGTCGAGGGCAGATGGAAGTGTGGATCGCCGATACGGAAGCAGCAGTGCATCCTACGCCCTATCCGACCATTGCGACAACCAGTAAGGTGACTGCTTCCGGATCTTCGGTAACGGATAACGGCATCAAAGACCCCCGGCTGGTAGCCGATGGGGAGGATCCCACTTCCTCTAACGATACGAGTTCTTCTTACGATTGGCTTCCCAAGAGGGGCACCCAGGAATGGATCCAGTACGATTTTGCCAAGCTTTCACGGATTACCAGTTCGGAGGTGTACTGGCTGACAGGATCCGGGCGCGGTGGAATTAAAGCTCCGGAGAGCTGGCGATTGCTATACCGAGACGGCATGGAATGGAAGCCGGTAGAAACGTTAGACCCCTATGGCACAGCGCTGGATCGCTTCAACAGGGTGACGTTCAAGCCAGTCGAAACACGGGCGATCCGGTTAGAGCTTAATCTGCAGCTGGGATATTCGGCGGGAATTGAGGCGTGGCGCGTCCAGTAAGCCCAGCATGAGCTAGGCTTCCGACCAAAGCCGCGATCTACTTCTCGTTCTTCGCGACGATCAGGTCATTATCTACGCTGAATGCGCCAGGCACCGAATTCGCCTGCATCTCGGCCATCGCGAGATCACCCGAGGTGTCAACTACGCCGACCAGACGAATGTTGCCATTCTTCACAATGATGTGAATGGCATGCCAGCCGATCGGAGGATCGTTGGTTATCCCCATAGTGGCGCGAACGGGCGAATAAAGGCGCGATCCGCCTCCCCGGTTACTTGTATAGCGGCTCAACCAGGTATTTCGATAAATCCGGGCGTAGGTCAGGGCGCGAATTCGGTCGTCATTCGGCGAGAGCGGAAGCACTTCGATTTCATTGATTACCTGCTTCACGCCTTCGATTTTCTTAACAACGTTCTCCGCGCTTGACTTCAACACGGGGCGCGAGGCATCGCCTCGTAAGATGACTGTACTGTCGCCTTTGATCGCGAAATGAATGTCGTCGAAGACGCCATATTGCGGCAGCGTGACGATCTGCTTGTAGACGTCACGAGCAATTCGCTGCACCTGCATTGAACCTGTCGCTGCTTGGTCGTCCTTGGAAGATTGATTATTTGCCGTTTGTGCTGTAAGCGGCATCACAAAGAGAACTGCTACCGCGAAGCCAAGTAAGAACCTACTCGCAGTACTATCCACGTAGTTGTTCATATGAGTACTCTAGCTCTCCTTTATTCACGCAAATCGTTGCGGCTGGGGCGGTCGTCCCAGCATAATTAGAAAACATCTACCTGAACTCTACTTTAATCGAATGCCCTGAAGCATTCTGAAGTCAAGCTATGTAGACGCTCGAAAGACAATCTATGAGGACATCTTTAATTTCTTTTCTTCTACTTACATCATTCTCGAGTATGATGTTCGCCGACCAAATCACTTTGAAGAACGGCGACGTCGTGAGTGGACAAATAATCAAGAAAGACGGTGACAACCTCACCATCAAGAACGAGTTCATGGGCGAAGTTACAATGCCCTGGAGCGCAGTGACTAGCGTCAAGTCAGATAATCCGCTTTACGTGAAGCTTCCCAGCGGCAAGCAAGTGAATGGAAAGCTTAGCACGGAGGGCAAAGAGGTCGAGGTGACAACTCCGGCTGCAACAGAAACCGCCCCCATTGGGCAAGTCGCGACCATCAGGAATGCAGCCGAAGAGGAGAAATACGAAAAACTGCAATCGCCGACCTGGTTCGATTTGTGGGCCGGCTATTTTGACTTAGGTTTCTCGGTGGCACGCGGCAACTCACATACCGACACGTTGACGACGGCTTTCAACGCGACACGCGCCACGAACAATGACAAAACGGTGCTATTTCTTAACCAGATTTACTCGACCGGAACCATTGGCGGGTTCACCGGGCCCACCGCGGACGCGGTACATGGCGGCGTCAGTTACGACCACAACATCAATAAACGCTGGTTCTGGGAGCTTTTGAATACCGATGAATACGACACCTTCCAAGATCTGAACTTTCGCTTCGTGGGAGGCGGAGGCTTAGGCTACCACGCCATTAACACAGATCGGACCACTCTAGATCTGCTCTTTGGCGGCGACTATTCACATTCTTCATTCACGGGCGGGATCACGCGGAACTTGGGCGAAGTCAACGCGGGTGATAGTTTCAGTCATAAGATTACGGGAGTCACTTCCGTTACTCAGTCCCTCCTCTTTTTTGAGGCACCTTCAACGGGTGAATACCGCCTGTTGTTAAACGCGGGAGCCGCGACGACGATTCACAAGTGGTTGAGCTGGCAGGTGAGCGTGACAGACAGTTACTTGAGCAATCCGGTTTTTGGCCGCAAGAGCAATGATATTTTGCTGACCACGGGGCTTAGGGCAACCTTCGCGCGATAGGAGAAACAGATGCTCAAAGGATTTAAAGCTTTCATTTCACGCGGTAACGTGGTCGATCTGGCAGTCGGTATTGTCATGGGCGTGGCGTTCTCCGCAATAGTGGACTCGCTGTCGAAAGACATCATCTCGCCGCTGATCGGTAAACTGGGAGGGCAGCCCGATTTCTCTGCTTTCAAGCCATTTGGCATTGGGATCGGCAGTTTCATCAACGCAGTGATCTCGTTCTTGATCAAAGCAGCCGGTTTGTATTTCTTCATCGTGCTGCCGTTTAACCGGTTCGCGAAGCACCTGGCGGCGGCTCCCACGCCTTCGGAAGCGCTGTTGGCGGAGATTCGTGACACACTGCAGACGAGGTTGAATCCGCCGCTTGAGACGAAGCCGATCGTTCCGGGGCGTTTGTAGGCAATCCCGAGTTTGGGCGGTCCTTGTAGAGTAAGGATTGTCATGACGGAAAGCATTACCCTGACTGCGATCAGAGCAGCTCGCGGCAATCAGCGCACGTGCAAAGGCTGGCATCAGGAGGCAGCTTTGCGCATGCTGATGAACAACCTGGATCCTGAGGTCGCGGAAAAGCCGGACGAACTGGTCGTGTATGGAGGGACCGGCCGGGCTGCGCGTTCTTGGGAGTGTTTCGAGGCGATTGTCCGGTCGCTGCAAGCTCTTGAGAATGATGAGACGCTACTCATCCAATCCGGGAAACCGGTTGGCATATTCCGCACGCATCCCGAAGCACCCCGCGTTCTAATCGCCAATTCGAATCTGGTCGGACACTGGTCTAACTGGGACGAGTTCCACAAACTGGAACGGCTCGGTCTGACCATGTACGGACAGATGACCGCCGGGTCGTGGATTTATATTGGCAGCCAGGGCATCGTGCAAGGCACATACGAGACGTTTGCGGCCGCAGGGCGGAAGCATTTTGGCGGTTCCCTGAAAGGCCGGCTCATCGTCTCCGGAGGAATGGGTGGAATGGGCGGCGCTCAACCGCTCGCCGCTACCATGAACGGAGCCTGTTTTCTCGGTATCGACGTGGACGCCGCGCGTATCGAGAAGCGCCTACATACGGGCTATTGCGATCGCATGGCCGGCAGCCTGGACGAGGCGCTGCAGGCGCTGGAAAAAGCCAGGAGCGGCGGCGAGGCGCTTTCGGTCGGTCTAGTGGGAAACTGCGCTGACGTGATCCCGGAACTAGCCAAGCGCGGCGCAGTGCCGGACATCATTACCGATCAGACGAGCGCGCACGATCCGCTGAATGGATACGTGCCGAACGGAATGAGCTTGCAAGCGGCGGCAGATCTACGAAAGCGAGACCCGGAAGCATATGTCCGCCAATCACTTGAATCTATGGCGCGGCATGTGGAAGGCATGCTGGCACTGAAACGCATCGGAGCGGTGGCCTTCGACTATGGCAATAACATTCGCAAACACGCCTCACAAGCCGGTGCGGCGGACGCTTTTGAGATTCCAGGGTTCGTGCCGGAGTATATCCGCCCGATGTTCTGTGAAGGACGCGGACCCTTCCGATGGGTTGCACTTTCGGGCGATCCAGAAGACATTTACGGAACGGACCGCTTGGTTTCAGAACTCTTTCCAGATAATCAAGAGCTGATCCGCTGGATTCAACTGGCGCAGGAGCGGATTCACTTTCAAGGGCTGCCAGCGCGCATTTGCTGGCTTGGCTACGGCGAACGGGCAAAGTTTGGCTTGGCAATGAATGCGCTGGTTCGCTCGGGCGAACTGAAGGCGCCCATCGTGATTGGGCGGGATCACCTGGATGCTGGGTCCGTAGCTTCGCCTTATCGGGAAACGGAAGACATGCGTGACGGTTCGGATGCTATCGCCGATTGGCCGCTGCTGAATGCTTTGGTGAACGCGGCCGCCGGCGCATCGTGGATTTCGATTCACAATGGCGGTGGAGTAGGTATCGGCTATTCGCAGCATGCCGGGATGGTGGTAGTGGCTGACGGTTCCGAGGAAGCTGACCGCCGGCTCGAACGGGTTCTGACAAGCGATCCGGGCATGGGTATTATCCGGCACGCAGATGCCGGCTACGAGAAGGCCATTGAATTTGCCCGGCGCGAGAACGTGAAGCTACCGATGCTGCCCTGAATGTTACTCGCGGTATTGGGTTGTAGTCAGCTCGTTACACTGGCCGGGCCGAAGCGGCCTCGCATATACGGCGAAATGCGGGAGCTTTCCATTATCCCGGATGGCGCGATGCTGGTCCGCGACGGACGCATCGAGCTGGTTGGGCCACGGGCTGCAATCGAGCCTTTAGTTACGGCTGAACACAGCGTAGTAAATGCAAACGGTCATGTTGTTTTGCCCGGTTTCGTGGATGCGCATACGCACATTGTTTTCGCTGGCAATCGGGCGGATGAGTTCGAGAAGAGGGCTGGGGGCGCGACTTACGAAGAGATTGCAGCAGAGGGCGGCGGCATACGGGCAACGGTGCGAAAAACTCGCGCAGCTTCAGAAGACGAGTTATTCGCGAGCGCCGAGCAGCACGCAAAATTGTTTCTGCGCAATGGGACGACTACGGTCGAAGCGAAATCGGGATACGGGCTCTCGCTTGAATCGGAATTGAAGATGTTGCGCGTGATCGCGCGTTTGGCGAACGAGAGTTCGATGCGCGTTGTACCTACGTTTTTGGGCGCGCATGAGGTGCCGGACGAATTCCGGAGCGCTCCAGACGATTACGTGGATCTCGTGAAGAACGAAATGGTGCCCGCAGTCGCGGCGAATGGGTTGGCCGAATACTGCGACGTTTTCTGCGAACCGAAAGTTTTCAATCTGGAGAGATCGCGGCGAATACTCGAAGCAGCCCGCGAGAGAAAGCTCGGGTTGCGTATCCACGCCGATCAACTCTCGAGTTCGGGAGCGGCGCAACTGGCAGCAGAAATGAACGCAGCTACCGCGGACCATTTGGAGCACATCGATGCAGACGGGATCGAGGCGCTCGCCGAGGCTGATGTTCAGCCGGTGCTATTGCCAGCCTCTGTTTACATGCTCGGATCGAAGCGGTTTGCGCCAGCCCGGGAGATGATCGAGCAAGGCTTGGGCGTGGTGCTGGCGACGGATTTCAATCCAGGATCTTCGCCTACTCCCTCGATGCCGTTTGTCCTGTCGCTGGCGTCTACGCACATGCGGATGACACCAGCGGAAGCGATTACAGCCGCGACGATCAACGCGGCTTACAGCCTGAAGCGCGGGGACTCGATCGGCTCACTCGAACCCGGCAAGCAGGCGGACTTTGTGGTTCACGATTGCGAAGACTACCGCGAAATCGCCTACTACGCAGGAGTCGAATCGGCATCGAAGGTGTACATCAAGGGAGAGCCCTTTTACTCGCGTCATGCCTGAAAAAGAGACCGGCTGGCTGCCGGATCTTCTTTACGTGGACGGCCAATTTAGGTCCGATGTCGCTCTCTTTGTGGACGGCTCGGGCAAGATCGTGAGGTATTCATCTGATCGAGTAGATCTCGCCAAGGCGCAGCATTTAAAGAATCGCGCTCTGCTGCCGGGGCTTGTCAACGGGCATTCGCATGCGTTCCAGCGAGTGATCCGGGGCCGCACGGAGCATCGCATGAGCGCCAGTCGAGACAGTTTCTGGACGTGGCGCGAAGCGATGTATCAGGCTGCTAACCGGCTCTCGCCGGAAGATGTCTTTGACGTTTCGCGGATGGCGTTTCTCGAAATGGCGCAGTCGGGAATTACCGTCGTGGGCGAGTTTCATTACCTGCATCATGCGCCGGGCGGAATGCGCTATAACGATCCAAATGAGCTGGCCTTGCAGGTGATCCGCGCGGCACAGGACGTGGGTTTGCGGATCGCGCTCCTGAAGACAGCCTATGTGCGGGCGGGCTGGCAGAAAGAGAACGATCCAGGACAGGCGCGTTTCATCATCGGCGATGTCGATGTTTTCATGCGGGATACCGAAGCACTCGCTCGCGCTTGCTCATCGGATCGTGTTTGGGTCGGCCTAGCGCCGCACAGTATCCGGGCAGTGCCGCTGCCCTTTCTACTGGAAGCAGTACGCTACGCACGATCACACAACATGCCGATTCACATGCATGTCGCCGAGCAGCCGGCCGAAATCGAGGCTTGCCTGGCAGAGCACGGCTTGCGGCCGGTCGAACTGCTCGAGAAAAGTGGCGTGCTTGCGCCGGACTTCACCGCGGTACATGCAACGCACGCGACGGCGGAAGAGATCGGCTTTCTGGCAAAGGCCGGCTCCAGCATCTGCGCGTGTCCAACGACCGAGCGAAATCTGGGCGACGGCATCGCGCCGGCGGATGAGTGGGCAAAAGCAGGAATCAACGTCTGTCTCGGCTCCGACAGCAACGCTCAAATCGACTTGCTCGAAGACGCGCGTGAGCTGGAATATCACCTCAGGCTGAAACGACTCGAAAGAGCAGTGCTGGAGCCGCGAAGCCTCTTTGACCATGCAACCCTGGGCGGAGTGAACAGCCTTGCGGCTGGCCCGTGCGCCGACTTCTTTACGCTTGATTTGAACGATCTTTCGATCGCGGGAGCAGACCCGAATACACTTTTGAGCAATGTGGTTTTCGCCGCTCAGCGCAGCGCGATCCGCGATCTGTACGTTGCCGGAAAACCGGTCATCCAGGACGGGCAGCACAGAAAAGAGGACAGCATCGTCGAACGTTTTGCCGCGCTGCAAAGTCGGCTTTGGAGCTGAGCGATATTATGGTGCTCGTTTATGGGCTCCATACCGCAAGACAAGCAAATCGCGCTGGTTGACAGACTAACTCAGGCCTGTGGAGGCGGCTACTCACCGGAAATCCGCAGGCGTTATTTCATTACTGGACCACAGTGGGCTCCGGCGTACGAAGGACAGGCTGTCTTCCATGCGCCTGTGCGCCCGCCCGTCACGTTCGAGAAGGTGATCGAGGAATACAGCAAAATGGGCGTCGGGTATTGGTGCACGCATGACACCGACGTGATCCGTACAGAAGATCTGTCTACGCCACGGCAGGACGAGATTGTCGCGCGAATTAAGAGCACGCTCGAGAAGTACGGAATGAAGTGCTCGATGGTAACGGCGGAGACTTTCCATCACGCGGTTTGGGCAGCGGGTCCGGCGGCGGAATCGCCCGACCTCCGAGCGTATGCACAACGGCGTTTGGAAAATGTAGTTGGGATCGGACACGAACTGGGCGCGCAATTCTGCGTTTACTGGCCGGGCATGCTGGGCTACTACATTCAAGGCGCAATCGACGAAACACAAACACTGCGCTGGTACGCCGACGGGCTAAACGCTGCCTGCGACCACGACATCCAAGTTGCCAAGAAATACAACCGTCCGACACTGAAGCACTGCCTGGAGGCGAAGCCGTTCGAGCCGCAAGCCGAGATTCTGCTGCCGACTTCGGACGCGATGCTGGCATTCATTTCTTCCGGGCTGCTCACACATCCGGAGATGGTGGGCTTGAATCCGGAGTATTTGCATGAGCTGATGTGGGGCGGCGCACCTCGGGCGGCGCTGGCGCGAGCCCTGCTGTGCGGAAAACTTTTCCATTTCGATATCAATGACGGGTATCGGCTGAAGCACGACGTGGATATTGCTGTGGGCCTGGTGAATCCTCTCGACTGGCTGAATATTCTGGTGCTCTTTCGCGCTCACAATTACAACGGTCCGTTCAACCTCGATTACAAGCCACCGCGCACGACCAGCCAGCATGCCGTCTTCTCATTGAGCTTGCCTACTCAGATCGACCGGTTCATCACGCTGTGGGAGATGGCCGGCGAGGTAATCTCCGATCCGATTATCAAAGAAGCGACAGACGCGTTGAAGGCCGGCGGCGCGGGTGCTGATCCGAAGGACGTGACATCGGTCGTCAATGCAAATCGAGAACTACTCTCGCTACATGAGCTGATCGGACACCGGCTCTTTCAGATTCTGGTGGGAGCCAATCGGGGACGAAGCTACAGTCTTTGAGAAATGATGGAGACGCAACTTTTACGAAGTCTGCTGGCGATAGTGTGTTGCGGCGTCGCGCAGGGCCAGTGGATTCCGCCAAATCCAGTGAGCAAGTTTCAGAAGGAGCCTGACGGTATTTTGTTCGCGATGAAGACGGGCACGCTAAAGCTGCAGGTCTGTACGGATGACATGCTGCACGTGGTTTACACACCTACATGGCCGCCGCCTTCACGGCCCGAATACGTGATCACGAAGGCGAAGTGGAATCCGGTTCACTGGTCGATAGAAACAAACGCGAAAGAGATCACGCTCAGCACGGCCCGCTTGAAGGTCGGCGTGAATCGCGCGGAAGGAACCCTCCGCTACAGCGACGCGAACGGCAAAGAGCTGGTGTTGGAAGGCCCAAAGCGGCTGACGCCTTCAGTGGTGAACAAGGAGCACACCTATCACGCGGAAGACGTGTTCAAGATTTATGGCTCGGAAGAAGCGTTTTACGGACTCGGGCAGCATCAGGCCGGGGTGTGGAATTATCGCGGCGAATCGGTAGACCTGTCCCAGGAAAATACCAACATTTCAGTGCCGCTTTTTCTTTCAAGCAAAGGCTATGGGATCTTCTGGAACAACACTTCGATCAGCCGCTTCAATAATCGCTTTGTCCAATACCTATTCCTCGATTCGGAAGTCGCGGATTCGATCGACTATTACTTCCTTTACGGGCCTGAGTTCGACCGCATTATCGCGGGCTACCGCGAGCTGACCGGCGCCGCTCCGCTGTATGGCAAGTGGGCCTACGGGTTCTGGCAAAGCAAAAATAAGTATGCATCGCAAAACGAAATCCTAACGGTTGCCGAGAAATATCGCGCACTGCATATTCCAATCGACAACATCGTACAGGATTGGTTCTGGTGGACCCGAACCGGGGAGTTCAAGTTCAACGACAAGTATCCAGACCCGAAAGCGATGGTCGACACGCTGCATCGTGATCATTTTCATTTGATGATGTCGGTCTGGCCGTATTTCGATCCGGGATCGGAGACCTACGCGAGTATGGACAAACGCGGTTACTTTCTGGCGCGCACGAGTGTGCAGGCGTTTCACCCGAAGGGCGCGGCGCTGTACGATGCCTTCAATCCAGCAGCTCGCCAGTATTACTGGAACCTCATCGATGACTCACTGTTCAAGATCGGCGCGGACGCCTGGTGGCTGGATAGCGATGAACCCGAGACGGAAGGAATTGAGGAAAACCTGCTGCTGGATCGTCAGGTGGCAACCGGCAACGGCGCCCGCTATGCGAATGTCTATCCCTTGGTGACGACGGGCGGCGTTTATCAGAATCAGCGCAACGCTTCAGAGCAGAAACGAGTATTCATTCTGTCGCGCTCGGCCTTCGCCGGAATACAGCGCAATGCTGTAACCGCGTGGTCTGGCGATATCTTGTCTGATTTCGAAACCTTGAAGCGGCAGGTGCCGGCGGGACTCAACTTTGAACTCTCTGGAATCCCCTACTGGACGACGGACATCGGAGGATTCTTTATCGGGCATCCGAACGATCCGAAGTATCGCGAATTATTTGTACGGTGGTTCGAGTACGGAACGTTCTGCCCGGTTTTTCGAGTGCACGGAACACGAGTGCCGAATGAGAATGAACTGTGGTCGTATGGGGCAGATGCACAGTCGATTTTGACGAGCTTCGACCGCCTGCGTTACCGGCTTATGCCTTACATTTACTCGGTTGCCTGGAAGATCACGAGCGAGGGTTACACGCCGATGCGCCCGCTCGTAATGGATTTCGGCAACGATGCGAAGGCGCAGAACATCGGCGATCAGTTTTTGTTTGGACCAGCGATTCTGGTGAATCCAGTGACTGAGCAAGGCGCGAAGACACGGCGCCTGTATTTGCCCCAGACGAAATGGTACGACTTCTGGACGGGCGCGGCGCTCGAAGGAGGCACGGATGTCGATGCCGCCGCTCCATTGAGCCGCATCCCGCTTTATGTAAGATCCGGTTCGATCGTGCCGATGGGTCCGGACGTTCAGTATGCGGGGGAGAAGCCGGAAGGGACTATTGAGCTGCGCGTTTATGCAGGCGCGGATGCCGACTTCGACTTATACGAAGATGACAACGCCACGTACGATTACGAAAAGGGCGCCTATTCGACCATTCCGCTGCACTGGAACGATTCGAGTCGCACGCTCTCGATTGGCGAGCGCAAGGGCAGTTTTCCTGGCATGATCGAGCGGCGCGACTTCCATGTGGTGGTCGTTGGCGATGGACATGGTTCCGGAATTGATCCGACGAGCCAGCCGGACAAGTCGGTGGAGTACGGGGGAAGGGCGATTAGAGTTGCGCGGTAAATAGCACGCGTCGGCTTGGCAACGTATTGGAATTCATGCGAAGAAGAGAATTACTGGCTGGGTTCTCGGGCTTACTGATATCCCATACAAGAATTCCCAGCGGCGCCAAAGGAACACATTATCGCAATGGAAGCACTTCGGCTGGATGGCAGAAGTATGCTGGCAATCCCGTCATCGGCGGCAAATACGGCACAGTGTTTGATGTTTCTGTCCTTAAAGAAGGCGAGCGCTTTCTGCTTTGGGGATCGTGGCGTCCAAAGAAGAGCCTGGCTCTATTCGAAAGTGCAGACGGTATCAAATGGAGCGAGCCTGTCATCGTGCTTGGCCCCAATCCGACAACGGGCTGGGAGGACAATATCAATCGGCCGGTCCTCTTGAAGCGCAACGGCCTGTACCACCTCTGGTACACAGGGCAGGCAAACGGGAAATCGTTTATCGGCTATGCGACGAGTCCGAATGGCCGGAACTTCGTACGGCAGAGCAACTCGCCCGTTATCGCCCCTGAACAACCATGGGAAAAAACAAGCGTCATGTGCCCGCACGTCATGTGGGATGCTCGTCACGCGCAGTATCGAATGTGGTACTCCGGCGGCGATCAATATGAACCTGATGCGATAGGCTACGCCACGAGCAGCGACGGGCTGCATTGGACGCGGTACATCCACAATCCCATCTTCACGCCAGAGCGCAGCATCGCCTGGGAAGAGTATAAAGTGACGGCTTGCCAGGTAGTGGAGTATGCGGGCGCATTTTACATGTTTTACATCGGGTTCCACGACATCGATCACGCCCAGATCGGTGTGGCGCAGTCTTCGGATGGCATCTCGGACTGGCAGCGGCATCCTGCCAATCCCATCATTCGTCCAACCCCCGGAGGCTGGGATGGAGATGCTTGCTACAAGCCGTTCGCCATCCGCAACGATGATCGCTGGATGCTCTGGTATAACGGCCGCAACAAGGCCATAGAACAGATTGGCCTCGCAGTTCACGAGCGAGAGTCGCTCGGCTTCCCATGACGAATCGCCCGGGGCCCGCTGATTCTGATCTTCCGCGTAGCGGCCTGTGCGCTCTTCCCTACGGTGCACCCGAGCGAACTGCGGCCTCGGCACGCTCTACCCAGGTTTCGTAAATATAATCACTGAATTCGGCATCCCAGACTACCTCCGGCAGAGCGTGTAACTGATCGCGGTTGACGGCGGGTACGTTGTCTCCTAACGCCATGGTCCCGCCTTCGTTATGCCCGCCTGAGCCAATCAGGATGCCGTTCTTAGCCGCCCACTCTCCAATATCTGTCTCGGGCATCGCTTCGATCTGCTTGCGCGTCCAGTTGGGAAACTTCAACTTCTCTTCGAGCCACAACGCCCCGGCTTTCGTTACGAAATAAGGGCGATGCCCTCCGCCAGGGACAAAGTCGAACTCGAACACGTCTTTCGAATTCCCAAGCAGCTCGGTAGCCCGCTTGTGAAGCTGTTCGAACCAGTCTCTTCCATGATGAGGGATGTCGACCACCTCGTCGTCGCTGCCGTTGATAACGAGCGTCGGGCCACGCTTTGCATTCAATGCATAGATAGCCGGGCCGCGATCGGCAAGGAACATAAGCGAACGGTAGGGAACCCCTTGGCACATGTTATTGCTTCGGTCCCAGTAACCATCCGGACCGTCAAGATCACCGCCTCCCACGAGGACGCAAGCATGGATGCGCGTATCCAGGGCGCATGCCAGAGAACTTACGAAGGACCCCATAGAATAGCCAAGCACTGCAACTCGCTTTTTGTCCACGTCTTCACGGGCGCTCAGATAAGTGACCGCCTGCATGATGTCCGTTATCATCAGGCCGGAGAGGCGGCGTGCCATGTCGTCCGGGGGAACGTACTCGTCGTGCTGGCCGGTTCGGGAAAGACGTTCTTTGTTGCGCTCGTATTCTCCGATTGGATCGTAAGTCAGGACGACGGCTCCAGCACGCGCGTATAGTATGCCTGCCCAATATGCATACCACGACGATTTATCGCCTTTATGTCCATTCACGATAATGAGCGCCGGATGTCTTGCAATGGTGGGGCCGGCTTCGTGATAAACAATAGCGGGCACGCGTAGGCTGTACGCGGTCGCATACGAGACACGATCTGCTGTCACGCCTTCAGCCACTAGGAAGTGACCGTATGACTTCTCTTGCAAATTTGGCAAGGGGCGCGCGATGTGGAGCGTCTGCTCGATTTGCCTGCGTAGCTCCTGCCAGTCCTTTTTCGGCGCCGCACAGAGGTAAGTCGCGGCGAGCAAAAGGGCGAAGCGGCCGAAGAATCCCAAGGCCCATGCTATCGGATAAAGTTCTGGAGACGAGAGTCGAATGGTAAACAGGTATTAGCCATGCCGAAGCGAGTCCTCATTCCTTTTCGCCACCGCAGCAAGCTCAAGCCTTACCTGGACGCGGTTGCGGCAGCAGGCTTGGAGCCGATTGCCGGGGATGTCGCGACGCCGATCCAGCTGGCGGACGTCCAAGGACTCCTTCTCATGGGCGGGACGGATGTCAATCCCGCGCGTTATGGGGAAAACGCCCAGCCAGAGACCGATCAACCGGATGACGCTCGGGACCAGATGGAACTCGATCTGATCGAAGAGGCGATTACTAAGGACATCCCGATCCTTGCCATCTGTCGGGGCTTACAGATTCTCAATGTTTACCACGGGGGCACACTGCTCCAGCACCTTGCATCGGACCGGCACGACGCCAGCAGCGAAGACAAGGGAGCCCCAGCACACGAAATCTCGATCGAGCGAGAGAGCCTTCTCGGACAAATTGCGGGAGTCGCAAAATGGCAAGTCAATTCCCGCCATCACCAGGCGGCGGATCAGGTCGGAGGAGGATTACGGGTTGTGGCGGCGGAAGCTGAGGACGGGGTTATCGAAGCTCTGCAGCGCGACGGCAAACGTTTCGTTCTTGCCGTGCAGTGGCATCCTGAGGACCAAATCGCCGGAGATCCCAAGCAGTTAAAACTATTCCAACGCTTCGCGGAAGCACTTTAATCAGGAGCGTCCTCTTCGGATCTGAGCTCTAGCAAGACAATCTCCGGAGGACAACCAAAGCGAACCGGTAAGGACGAGCAACCGACCCCAGCGCTGGTATAACCCTGCATACCGCGATGTCTCCAATGGCCTGCGGCGTAAGCTCTAGGACAGTTTGCATTCTGACGAAGAGCGCCTAGACCGGGTAGCCGAATTTGTCCGGCGTGAGTGTGGCCAGTAAGATATAAGTCGACGCCCGCTTGCGCCGCCTCCTCGTATATCTCTGGCGCATGCGCAAGCAAAACTTTGAAGCTGCCCGAGGGGACTTCCTCTAGCGCCCGTTCGAGATCGTGACAGCCGTAATCGAAGGGATCATCGACGCCGATCAGCCATAACTGGTCGGAACCCGATCCAATCGCAACCGATTCATTTACGAGCATGCGAATACCGAGCTCTTCGAGCGGCGAGATCATTCCGGAGCTGTCGTGATTACCGAGTATGCCAAAGACACCGAAGCGTGATCGAATGACGGAAAGAATCCTTCGCATCAGGGGATAAACCGCTTCGCACGAGCCATGATCTTCAAATCGATAGTCGCCAGTCAGGACACACACATCGGGCTTCAGATCTCTCAGCAGAGGGATCAGCGACTCGGCCAGCCCGGGCGTCCCATCAATGTGAAAGTCCGAGAGATGCAGGATCTGGAAACCGTTCAACGCACGCGGCAAATCCGGGAAGAAGAGGGAAACGGCATTCACAACCGGAGATAGGGCATTCTCGACACCGCGCGAGTAGATCCCGGCGAGTTGCAGTCCCAGTTTGAGTGCCGGCCGCGAGACCCGATGCTCGAAAGCGCGGTACATACGCCCATGACGGTAGGTATGGCCGAGCCTGGCGAAATGTTCCTCTATAGCGCTTCTGTGCGCGAGCAACTCAGCTAGCGGGCGCTCTTCAATCGCTATGGCCTTAGAGCAGGCTTGCTCGGGCGCAGATTCAAGGCTTGAGTTCATGTTTGAGGAAGGCAAACAATAAGTGCAGGAAGCCGGCAAAAGTTGCTTTTTTGTGGAGCATTCCCGACGGCTCTCATTATTCTAGCTTGCCTCTGTTTCAGATCGGCAGAGTCCGGGTAGACGGTCAAGAAAGCAACCTAATCCACTGGGAGCTAAGAGAGACAGCTCTCAGTGCGGTAGTACAGGTCATAGGCTCAACCGGGATCTTCTTCCAGTTCACAGAGCGTAGCACTCCGAGATCTTCAACTTTCCCACAGCACCCTCTATGTAAACCGGGATTGATTAGGAAAAAATTACCTTCCGAGGGGGCAACCGACAGAATGCGGCTGTTGATCCTGTTCGCCGGAGGGAACGGGGCTGGCAACCGCCAGTTCGGTCCGGCTCGGAACTTCACTACCGCTTCAGGAGGAGGTTTTCCAGGTAGAGCTTTACCTTGTAGTGGCAATCTTTCCAATAACTTTCAGAGGTAAGGGTAATCCGGTCTGTTACGGATCTATCTCGATCCGATGAGAAATTTATGAGCTATGCATATCTAGACTTTTAAGATTATGTGTATTAGCTAGGATTATAGATGCTAATCGTACGATAAAAAAAAGTTTGCTTTCCCCTTGTTCTGGCGGCCCGACTTCGCTCACAATGTAAGAAATACATTTTTCTTGCACCAGCAATCGGCACCGCACATTTCGAATGTCTGCGGCGCTGAAGATGCCGCGGGACACGGGGTGGTGGGCTGGCATTTATCTGGTGACTGTCGACGAAGTGGGGATTACATGTACGTCAGAGAAAGACATCTGTGCCAATTTGGCAGACCGCAGTTTAAAGTACTTGCGCCGTCCCGGAGAGAGGTTCCAAAGGCGTTAACACATGCCGCGATGAGTTCCGACCATCATTCGGATCTCATCTACGACGTTCAGAAGCTTCGGGGAGGCGTTTACCGGGAGTATGCGGGGATAGCCGCGACCCTTTTGCCGGACGGAAGACACTGTCAGGCCCAGTTGGATGCCGAGAGCTGGCACATCCTTTTGCAGAACACACGGGGACGTGTTATCGGCTGTGCGCGTTATAGACCGATTCGGGAAGGCTTTCATCAACTTGCTTGCAGCAAATCGGCGGTTGCAAAGTCTCCCGTCACTGGACCGGTGCTGAGATCCGCTTTCGATCGGCATTTTTGCACAGCTCGCCGGCAAGGAATCGAATATGGCGAAGTGGGCGCGTGGGCGATTGACGGCGAAGCGAGGTGTTCCACTGCAGCGGTCAACATAGCGTTAATGAGTTTCGCCCTGGCGCGGGTCTTAGGCGGCGGAATGGCAATTACGACGGCTACAACCAGGTATCATTCTTCGGCAATCCTGCGCAGGCTGGGGGCGTCGCCGGTAGGCGATATACCTCCATATTACGAGCCGATGTTCGGCTGCACAATAGAAGTCCTGCAGTTCGAACTGGAGAAGCTTGGTGAGCGGTTCGCTTCCAAGCTGAACGAGCTAGAAGCAGAGTTGAGGAGAAGCGCTATCGTCTGTCCACGGGAGGCAACCCACGAGCATCCATTTGCAAGCGGGGTACGTTTTCCGCTTGGTTCCACCCATCTTCCTTCTCACGTGCCGTTTGCAGATTCCGCAGCTGCATAATTCACGAGGCGAGAAATAAAGCAACGGTAGATGGGCGGCGGTTTGTACCCACCCCGCCCGGCTCTCCCGTCGGATGCCGCGAACTCTTATTCTCAGAATAAAAAAACAAAAGGCGGAGGAGCCGAAGCCCCTCCGCCATATGAGCAGATCAGTTATTTTACGGATTCGAAAGAACTCTACTTAATCATCTTCTTTCGACCGAAGAAGCCCAGTCCAAGCAAACCGCAACCGATGAGGGCCATAGAAGCGGGCTCGGGAACAACAGGCGACGGCGAAGTGACGAAGTTCGCCGAATAAGGTACTTGGATGGCACCTCCAGCGTTGATCATACCGAGAATCGAGCTAATCGTTTCGCCCCCTAGGCTGGCGGAGAATTTGCCAACGATGGGTGTGTCATCAGGTGTACCAGTCGCGTAATGCGCTGTTCCGTCGAAGTTGACGAGAGCAGAGACACCGGAGGGGCCTTGCTCTAAAACGACTGGGGAGCTCATAAATGGCCGACAAATCGTACCGACCGCGTCTGATCCGCTGCAAACGCCGACCCCGGTATTTATCGGGATGCTCGTCAAGTCGACATTGATACCGTCCGGCAGCGTGATCCAATTCGCAAACGACGTTGTCGTGAGATTTGAGATCCCAGCTGTGGTTCCGTTGGTCAGCCCCGCAAAGCTGCCCGTATGGGGTTCAACAATGACTGCCAGCTGATCGCCTGAACCGGGCGTCGTCGGTGGCACAATAAACCCAAAACTGATTGAGGTAGCTGTGTCCAGAGCCGTCCCGTCCAGGCTGAAGTTTCCCGTGATAGAAGCAGCCGATGCGAAGCTACTCAATAAAAGAGTCCCGGCCAGCGCTCCAAAGAATCGACTGGCGTTGCTAAAATTCATAGATAACCTCCAACTATTAACTAATGCGCAAATATAGCTACAATTGCGTCTGTGGTCATGTTAACGGGATTCTTCTGATGGGTGATATACGTAGTCTTACTGGTACCGTACTCCTGATGAATTTCGGAAACGCTTTTGTAATGTAGAAGTTCCCGTCGTTATCCATCCGTTGTACACCTCACGTTTCCTCGGCGAGTTAGTGATCTGGGACCCAGAACGGCTCTTTCGCAGGCACAAACTTAATAGGCACGTCCGAAATAAAGGATCGAAGCCAATCGGCGCACTCCCGCATACCCTCCTGCTCCGACGGAATATGGCCAAGAATCAAGAGAACCTTGCGTTTGCCTTCGCTGGCGGCGTCGGCCACATATTCCACAGTTTCCCACTCTGGAGTTTCCCCGATCAGCAGCGCTTCCACATCCGGGCGCTCAAGAAGGGCGATTTGCCTGGCTGAGCCAGCGGCTCCTGGTAGAAACGCGATTTCCGTCACTTTCATGGCTGGATCACCGACTACGCGCAGGACATGTATACCCAGTTTCGTCTTTACGTCCGAAGCCAGGTTGGCGACGCTAGTTTCAGGCACCGTATAAAGATTCTTTTGATCTGGGCGCTTTAACGCCTGCCATCCGAGCGCTTTCGTCATGCCAAGCAGAATCCCGTCCGGGTTGCGGGCATGCCAGCCATCATGAAATCGCCACACAATCAGGTGATGGTCCCCAATAAACTTCTGCTTTTCGGCGAGGACGGGGTCGGCTTGCTGCTCGAGCCGACTTGTCGCGTCCTGGTGATTATAAAAGGTCGGCTCGTGCGTAATGATCAAATTATCGCCGGAGGCGGCCGCATGCTCGAGCACGTCGAAAGTCGCCATCATAGTTACGGCGATACCAGTGACAGGCGTGTCCGGATCACCCGCTTTGAAGGTGTCAACTGTGGTTGGCGGCAACTGCACACCTAAATGCTGCTGAATAAGCCCGACAATTTGGCGGGCGGAGGGCGGGGTGGTTCGGGCAAAAACCAGTAGGCCGGAAAGGCAAGCGGAAAGGAAAAGCGGGAAGAAGACTCTCTGCATTAGATTACTCCGCCGGGTGAACCGGAGCGAGAGGCTGAATAAGCCGCAGGGCCGGCCGGGTGAGGTACTCGCGCACATATTCCCGGTATCCGGGATCGCTCGGGAACGCTTCGTCTTTTTTGTAGGGATAAGCACTCATGGCGTGAAAGGGCAGCGGAGTCACGGTTTGGCTAAAGGCGGTATTGGCATCTGAATCCTTGGCCCACCCATCGACCAGCAGCAGAAAGTCGCGGGACCAACCGGCGGGTAAAGCGGGCAAGCTGGAAGCGTGAAACTCAAGATTCAGCTCATCTCCCGATCCCATAATGACCATCCGATCATCGATGCTCGCGACAAGCGAACGGACGTCGCCATAACGAGTGTAGTAGCCCCGCGTCGGATTCCAATTCGAGACCGTGCGCACTTGATCATAGAGAAACTGTTCGGGCTCCTGGCGGGAAGGATCGATGATAGCTTGTGAAAAGCCCCTGAAATGCAAATCGGCGTTGTCGGCGTCGAGCCCGGTCAACCTGACATCGGGCGCACTGGAATCTTCGATCAGGAAAATTTCGTCCCAATAGACGCAGAGGTTCGTCACGATACGCACCTGGCGGGAAGCGGAGAGGAACTTGTCGGCGAGATCGACGACTATGGTCTTTGGCTTGCCCGAAGGAATACCCATATCTGCGACTACAGTCTTCCAGTTGCCGGAAGCATCCTTAACCTGCAAGTAAGGAAAAATCAATCCTTGCCCGTTTTGCGAAGCGCCGAGGAAGGTGCTGCCATCCGCCCAGTCCACCCACCCATTGAGAACCAGTGCGGCCCGGTTGTCCTGCGCCGCTTTTCCGAAATCGAGATCCAAAGTATGAAGCTCGGCGACACCTGACGTATTGTGGTGGAAAGCGGTGGGGTAAGTTCGATCCTGAGCGGCAACCTGAGCAGTCGCGTCCACGTCATGAGCATCTGTGGCGCGCACCGGGTGGACCTTCTTTTGCGAACCGAACAGGCGGAATTCGGGATACGGCGGCGATTTGAACTTGTCGTTGGTGTAGATACTGGTAGCTGCCGGGTGATCGACCGCAATCAGGCGCACTTGATCTAGATAGGACACCTCATGCAGCTCTTCGGTGATGTGGACCTGGTACTTCCCGTTGCGTGGCTTGAGCGCGGAGCCGGGGATCTGGATGAACTCGTCGTGATTGACCGGAAAGTAATGGCCGTCCCCTGAACTTGCCCCGAGCGGCGCAACTCCGAGCACATCGGTGATGAATTCGAAGTTCGAGCCGTTCCAGGTGAAGATCATCGGGCACGACCCGGAGAGACGCTGGGCCTCCGCAATATTCAACAATTCCCCTCCCTTCTGATGCGGCTCGTTCTGGATCAGGCCATTCGGCCAGGTGATGCGAATGGTATCGACGTCGGCGCGTCCATCTATGGCAAACGACAACGGAACCCCTTGCGCGACACGCTTGTCGTAGTAAGCGCCCGACTTCATCTCAACCGTCGCGCCGCCGGCCTGCTTCAAATTCTTGACACCGTGGACCTGGACAGTCAACCAGCGTTGGGTCGGAGAGGCGTTGGTATAAACGTGAAGCGAACCGTCGGGAAGAATGCTTGCGTAATCCTCACGGCTATCGCCGTTGAAGTCAGCCCGGACAGGAGACGGCGGCACATCCGGCTTGCTTGCTAGCTCGAAAGCCGCGGGCGCATTGACATCGTGGGCTGAGTTGATGAGCGCCCGCACTGAGGGAGTGTACGAGACCAGATCCAACAGCCCGTCGTGATTGATATCTTGTACATCCAGAGAGCTGGAACCCGCCTCAAGCAGTGGCAAATCGATCTTTTCGAAGACCCCGTTGAGCTTGTCACGATACAGAACGCCAGGCCGGTCAGCATAGGAAACGACTACATCATTAGCAGCCGTGTCGCCGCGAATTGAGAACACAGCAGCCGAAAGAGCGTTTCCAGGAGCAAACGGGAAAGCTTCGGTTTTGTTTTCGAATTTGCCGTTGCCGTCGTTGCGCAAGAGAGTGGATTTTGATCCGAACAGCAGCAAATCGAGATCGTAGTCGTGATCGTAGTCAAGCCAGAGCGCGCGCGTAGCCCCAGCGGATGGGAACTCGGCGAATCGGGCGAAGACTCCGTGCGAGTTATGAAACAAAATCGCTTTGCTTTGAGTGAGAACGCACAGATCCGGCAAGCCGTCGTTGTCGAAATCGCCGGCCGCGATATCTGTTATATCGTGAATCCCGTCGAGCCCGGAAGAGTTTACTTCTTCTGATCCGCGCTTATATAAGGTGGCGCGCTCCTTAGACCAGACGAGCAGGTCGGCATGCCCGGACGCTTGCGAATCGAGCAGCAGCATGCCGGCCGAGGGATCCCAATTGCGGCTTACTAAATGATCGTCATAGCGAATCGGGGCGTCGTCGGCCGAGGGGCGCGGCTCAGGTGGGTCATAGAGTTCCGCGTAGAAGCACCACTCCATGCTCTCGGGCACAGCAGCATTTTCATCCCGCTTTTTCGCTTCTTCGAAGATCTTCCGTTCGCGGGCAGCGGCATCTTTATCGCCCATGCGCTGATAAAGCGTGAAGAGCTGGAAGTGCGGACCGGCGAGATTGGGGTTGAGCCTGGCTGCTTCCAGGAATTCGGGAAGGGCGGCCGCGCTATCGCCTTTTGAGCGCAGCACAGCAGCCAGGCTGTAGTGCCCCGCCGGCTCATCCGGCGCTAACTTGATCATGCCCCGGAACTGTTCGATAGCCTTATCGTAGTCAGCCGCGTGTTTATAAGAGATACCAAGGTTAAACCAGGTATGCGGAAGCGAAGGGTCCTGTTTTTGCGCCTTGAGTAACTCTGCCATTCCCTCGGCGTTTTGACCAGCGCGCAGCAAAGCTAATCCGTAGTTGAGGCGTTCGCGAACGGAATCGGGCTTGAGCTCGAGGGCCTTACGCAATTCCTGCACGGATTGCAGATGAGTGTCAGGATTTTCATAGAACGCTTTGCCCAGATTGCGATATTCCCAAAGAAGATTCTCCGAAGAGGAAGGCGTATTTGCCGCAATTAGCAGGAGAGAGCAGAGCGCGGCAACGAGGCCGAAGATCCTCACACGAGTCATTGTCTGGAGTAAGCGAGAGCGAGCAGCTAAGTAATCAGTTTAGAAGAGGCAAATCGAGCAGTGTAATTTGTTCTTCAGGAGTTAGTGGTGCCTTCCGAACGCGCGCAACTTATCGCGTTCCTGAGAACCTTGCTGGCAGCTATTCCGGCCTCGACGGCAGCCGCTCGATCAGCTTTCCGATCGCCGAAACCAGATCCGCGATGCGCTGGTCCGTCTTCTCGGATAGCGCATCGAGCCGGCGCCGCTCGGAGTCGACGCGCTCGCGCTCGGAGTCCATCTTGTCCTGAGTAAGCACTTGCCATTTCATCAGCTGCTGGTGATCGCGCTTGAACTCCTCGTGATCGTGCTCCTGAATGATTTGGAACTCCCGCTGCCGCTCGGCGAGTTTATCTAAAAGCGCCTCAATCCGATCCAGGCGCCCACCCCCGTTTCCCTCTGCCATCCGTATGACCTTTCTTCTTTGGCGGCTTTTCTGATCCCCTTTAGTTCTAGCATGGCGTCTACCAGCTATGTAGGGCGCTCTTTTGCCATGCGTTCAAGCGTTCTCGGCCGGCGATGAATTGGCTAGTCCTTTCTTTTGCCCCAGAGAGTGAATATGCAATCCCAAGTGAAAGGCCGCGGGGCCTGGACAGCAACGCCCTTAGCGCCCATTTTGCTGATGGCTGCTTTGCTGGTTCAAGCGCAGCCTTCAAAGGCCGGTAGCCGGGATGAACGCCTATACGGCGCGTTCGCCGCGGACGGCTTCAGCGGCAAAGACGTGGAGTGTGAAAATCCTTCAGAAAATAACGGACGAGGCGAGCACGACTGGATTGTCGCTTTGCAACAAAGGAATGGCTCCTTGCGGTATTTCGTTTTCGTCGCTCCCACTCCGGATTTCGAGAAGCTAAGGCCTACTTTCGCCAAGATGGCGCAAACGATCCGGCTGAAATAAAGGCGAGCATCAGTCTACTCCTTGGACCGCTTCTCGCACCATTGCCCCAAGTTTCATAAACTCATCGAGGTCCGCCGGCTTGCGGAAGAAGCGGGCGCTGAGCGCAGTCACTCGCTCACGGTCGCGCGGCGCGCCCGAAGAGGTGATCACAATGACGGGCTTAGCACGACATAATGGGTGCGCCCGGAATAGGTTGAGCAGCTCGAATCCGTCCTGCTTCGGCAAATTCAGGTCTAAGAGCAGTAGATCCGGACACGGCACTCCGCCTTCGCTATCGATGCGCTCGATATAGCTGGCCGCCTCGAGACCGTCCGTCGTGACATGCAGTTCGTAATCTAACCGATTCTCCTCGAGCGCTTCGCGCACAAGGAGCACATCGCCGTGGTTGTCCTCCGCCAGGAGAATTTTCAGCCGCTCTTTCATGGCTGCTCTTCCAGGAGCGAAAAGAAGAAGGTGGAACCGCGTCCGATTTCGGATGCCGCCCACATCGCTCCGCCGAATCGCTCGACAATGCGCTTGCAAATGGCCAGACCCAGTCCAGTTCCGGGATACTCGTCCCGGTGCAGGCGCTTGAAGAGGCCGAAGACCTTTTCGGCATACTGCTGCTCAAAACCAATACCGTTATCCCGTACGCTCACTACCCAATCCTTTCCCTGACGCTCGGCGGAGACGTGTACACGGGGCGCTTCATCCGGCCGCCGGTACTTGAGCGCGTTTGCCAACAGATTCTGGAACACGTGAGCGAGTTGGCCCTCTTCGCCGTGCACGGTCGGCAGAATGTCGTGCGTAACGCTCGCTCTGGATTCCTCGATCCGCCCGTGCAGCATGGAAAGGGCTTCGTGGAAAGATACGTTCAGGTCTGCGGCCCCCACCGGCGCTTTCTCGCTCTGAATTGTTTGCGAATAGGACAAGAGATCGCGAATAAGCCGTTCAAGGCGTTTGACGCCGTTTTGAATGCGCTGGCCGTACTCTTGAGCCTGGAGATTGCCGGGGTCTACATGGCGGCGCAGGAGAAGCTGCGTATAGCTGTTAACCATGCGCAAGGGCTCCTGAATGTCGTGCGAGGCAACGTAAGCAAACTCCTCCAGCTCGTTATTTGCTCGCCGGAGGCTTTCATTCGCGCTCTGGAGCGCGTCGAGCACTTCTTTGCGCGCCTGCTCGGCTTCCTTGAGCACGCTCAGATCCGTTACGAAGGCCGCTACCGCCTGCTCTCCGCCGGGCATGCTGAGCATAGAAGCACCAACCAAAATGGGTATGTGCCGGCCGTCCTTGGCAATAAATACCTTTTCATACGGTTTGCAAGAACCGATGGCGGCGAGCTGACTCAGAGCTTCCGCGTCGGCCACCGCGAACTCCGGCGGGGTGAGGCGATCCCATCGCACCAGGCCGGATGCAACCTCCTCGTCCGTGTAGCCGATCATCTGGAGCGTAGCCGGATTGCAGTATTGCAGGCGGCCCTCCAAGTCACCGACCACAAGTCCAAATGGATTCGCCTCCAGGATGCTGCGGAAGCGCTGCTCGCTCGCACGGAGCTCCTCCTCAGCTCTCATTCGGTCGGTGATATCCCGGGTTGAACCGGTCACGGCTTCCACTCCGGCATCGGTCCCGAACACAGGGACAAGGATATATTCGTACTGCCGCGTTTCCCCAGTCGGCGCTGTAAATGGCGCCTGGTCTTTTAAGGGTTCTCGAGTCTTAATTACTTGCTGAATCTGGCACTGGAGCTTGCTGGCGAGATCGTGAGGATATTCCAACTCATAAAAGCTTTTGCCGATCGCCTGCGGGAGAGGCTTCTGCAAGAGCGAGAGGAGCGCACGGTTCACATAGGTGAAGCGACCTGCGAGATCTAGGATGTAGATCCAGTCGGGCGTGTGGGACAACGCGGTGTCGAAGGTGTGCCACTGCCGCCGAAGATGAGCTTCGGCCTGCTTCTGATCGTCGATATCGATGTTGACGCCCAGCATGCGGATGGGCACGCCCGCCTCACTGTAGGAGAACTGTGCCTGGCCTCGAAGCCAACGACGCGTGCCATCGGCCAGCACAGCGCGGAACTCGTAGATGTACTCTGGCTGCTGCCACGCGATGCACTTTTCAATCCCGGCGACGACCTGCTCGGCATCCTCCGCGACGACGCGCTTGCTCCAACTATCAAAGGTCCCCTCAAATGCACCCTCCGGCAGTCCATACAGCGACTCGAGCTCTGGCGACCAGATCATACGCTTTTCCTGGATGATCCATTCGAAGCTGCCGATGTGACCGGCTCGTTGAGTAAGCCGGAACCGTGCCTCGCTTTCGCGAACAGCCTGCTCGTTCAGCGCGCGCTGCGCTATGTGATCACGGATCTGATATTGGTGTTGGCGCGCCCGAAGGGCTGTACGCACGCTACTTACCAGTGTCGCGGTACGAAGCGGGCGTTCGAGAAGAGTGACGTTACCCAGAGGCTCAAGCAGGCGAAGGCGAAGGCGGCTGCCCTCCGTTTCAACGCCACCGCTGGTCAAGATGAGAAGTGGAAAATCGGACCACGACGGCTGTTCTCGCAATGATTCAGCCAAACTCTCCACTACCTGCGCTCCAAGTGCTTCATCGGCCACAACCGCTGCGGCCGCCCCCTCTAGAATGCTCGACTGGATCTCTTGTGTGCTGCAACAAATCTTGCTCTGTATCCCGGCCTGCAGCAGGACTTCCTGAATTAACACACCGTCGCGGCCAAAGGGGGCGTGGATGAGCACGCTCTCCCCGAAGAGCCCAGTGCTAAGCTTCATCCTCTGCTCCTGAGAGCGCGGACACCGAACCTACATAAGTCGGGACACCACTCAGGACCCCACGAAATTTCCTGAGGGGAGGGCCAACGGCAATCTCGCCCTTGAGAAGACCTAGTTCGCGGATAGTTTCTTCGTGCTTCCCACTCCGCTTCTTTATGACCGAGAGTGCCTTATGAATTTCGCCTTCCGCCTCGAAGAAGCGAAGAAGCAGCACGTTATCGGCGAGATAACTCAGGTCGACGGGGGAGCTCATGTTGCTGCTGACAAGTCCGGCTTGCGCGAGTACGAGAATAGTAGCAACGCCACGCTGGTTCAAGAAAGCCAGCAGCTCGTGCATTTGCATTGGCAGATGCTGCTCGCCCGGCATAGCATTGATAAAGCCGTTCAGGCTATCGATCACTACCACTTTTGCTCCCCGTATCTCGACGCTATCCCGCACGTGTTGCACGAACTCTCCGGGAGAGAGTTCCGCCGGATCGATTTGCTCAAGGTGCAGCATCCCTTGGGCCATGTGGGGACACGGATCGATGTTGAGCCCTGCGCAGCGCCTGCAAGCTGTTTGCACCAATTCTTCAAAAAGAAAGACGGAAGCAAACTCTCCGCGCCGGGCAGCAGCTACCGCGTAGCTTATTGCGATGGACGATTTGCCGCATCCCGCGGGTCCCATGATAAGAGTGCTTGTGCCGCGGTCGAGGCCGTTACCAAAAAGGGCATCCAATTCCGCAATGCCGCTCGTTACATATCCTTCATTGGATGACTGGCGGTGCTCACCTGCAACAAGCCGGGGGTAGATAACAACGCCTCCGGGTTTGATCTTGTAATCGTGATATCCCTCGCGGTAGGTGCTGCCCCTCATCTTCTCCACCTGAATGCGGCGGCGGGTATTTCCAAACTCACGGGGTACTTTCTCAAGTGCAAGCACTCCATGAGCAATGCTCTGGAGTTGTAGATCGTGTTGCTCGGAAGTGCGATCATCCAGGAGAAGAACGGTGCAGTTGCGGTTTGAGAAGAAATGCTTAAGGGCCAGCACCTGGCGCCGATAGCGTAACGAGTCCCGCGCCAGCAGGCGAATCTCGGAAAGCGAGTCGAGGACAACGCGCCGCGGCTGGACGTTCTCGACCTGGTTCAGAATGGTCTGTGTGGTGTCCTGAAACTCGATTTCGGACGGATGAAAGGCCGAGTACTGGTCTTCCGGGCGGAGGCTATCTTCCGTAGGCGTGTACTCGAAAATCGTAACCCCCGCGAGCGACCAGCCGTGCGAGCGGGCAACCTTCTCGATTTCGGCCTTTGATTCGGAGAGGGTCACATACAGGACCTTCTCTCCTGCTTGTGCACCCTCCATAAGAAACTGAAGGCCGAGAGTTGTTTTTCCTGTGCCCGGCACGCCCTCGACCAGGAAGAAATGGCCTTCCGGTAAGCCTCCTCCAAGCACATCGTCCAGCCCGGCAATGCCGGTCGAAATCCGCAGGTCTGTGCCAGCTTGTGGCGCAGTGGTTGTATACATTGGGTCTCCATGCCCGAGTTTTGAAAAGCAAACTGGCTGTGGTTGAATCTTCCGCAGCTCAGTCTGTCGATGCTGGATCGGCTTGTGCCCGACAGCCCAGAAACAACAGCGTAGAACGCCTCATTGTTCTGCGTTAGCGTTTCTGCTATCCGAATTATCTCATTCAGGAAAGTGACTTGGCGCAGAATATCCATGAGCTAGGCTTTTCATCCGTGTCCCGGATTCGCCTTGGCGTATCTTTAAGCGATATCGAGGACAACAAGTTGAGCGCCGATGCGATTAACAGTTCGAAGACCCTACCTTCGCGCTATTACACCGACCCGGGCATTTTTCGCCGCGAAATCGAGAGCTTCTACTTCAACGGCTGGGTCTGCGCCGGACGGACCGAAACCATCCCACATGCGGGGGACTACTTTCTTCGCGAGATAGCTCAAGAAAGCATCATAATCGTGCGTGAGGGCGGCGGCCAGGTAAATGCCTTTTACAACGTCTGCCGACATCGGGGGACGCGCTTGTGTGAGGCGTCCGAGGGCAAATTCAGCGGCCGCATCATGTGTCCATATCATGGCTGGACGTATGGATTCGACGGAAAGCTGCTGGGAGCGCCGCAAATGGATGACTCTTCTTTCTCGAGAGGCGATTATCCCTTACATGAGGTCGCGACCGGAATTTGGGACGGGCATATTTTTCTGCATCTCGGATCGCATCGCGCGCCCCTCTTAGAGCAGTTGGGAGAGCTGCCGCGAAAGTTCGCGTCCTGGGGCATGCAGGATTTGCTTCTACACAAACGCATCCTTTACGAGGTGAAGGCGAACTGGAAGCTTCTTGTTCTGAACTACAACGAGTGTTTGCACTGTCCGGTGTTGCATCCGGCGCTCAACCGTTTGACCGATTACCTGGGTTCGCATAACGAGGCTCCGTCACCGGCATACATCGGTGGGGCAATGGGCTTTCGCGGCGGAGCGGAAACGATGAGCCTGGATGGAAGCAGGCGCCGCGATTATCTGCCGGGATTGAGCGAGCAGGAACGGAAGCAGGTTTATTATTACGTTCTCTATCCCAACCTCCTGCTTAGCCTTCATCCCGATTACATGATGGTGCACACGCTCTGGCCACGAGCCGTCGACCATACTCAAATCGTTTGCGAATGGTATTTTCATCCGGCAGAAATGGCCAAGCCTGACTTTTTCGCGGAGGACGCTGTCGAGTTCTGGGATAGGACGAACCGCGAAGACTGGCACATCGTGGAACTTTCGCAAGCCGGCATTCAATCGCGTGCCTACACTCCCGGGCCGTATTCGCGGCGCGAGGAACTGCTGCAGGCATTCGATGAAGCCGTGCTTGAACGTGAACGGCGAGCAACGAATGCAAAGGCGTAAGATTCGCCTCCCTAGGAAGTCGCAGGCGGGTATCTGCGGCGGGCCACACTAAAGTCCTGCGCTTAGAATTCTCATTTCAATCGTTACAAGCAGCGAATGCGCGACACAGTGAACGACAGGATTTGGCTTGCCTCAGGCCGCAGCTTACGCGTTGAGCTTGAACATTCGCTGTCCGTTGTCCCAGGTAATCTGGCGAAAAACTTCTGGCGAGGTGATGACCTTCAGCAATCCGAGGGTCGCGCGAGCCACGCACTTTCCGGCCAGCCTGCTCGCTTCCGGATTTCGGCCCTGCGAAATGCCCCCTCCGTTCCCGTCCGTGCAACCGCAGTCGCTTCCGAAGATCAAGTTACTGCGATGCCGCAGAATGAACTCACGAGAGAAGTCCTGGTCGCGCGAAAGTGCATTGTTGCCGGAATTTGCAGACATGTCCGCATACAGATTCGGGTAGTCGGAAAGGAATCTGTCCGTCAAGCCACCGGGCTTGATCGGCCCGGTTGGATATCCGCGATCAGTCGGTACGTCTGCACTGATATGAGCCCAGAATAGGTCGCCATGTCCGATAAAATTTGTTCTGGAATAAGCGCGGAGTATCTTGTCGAACTCCGGATATCCCGTGTTATACGGGAGTTCGCCGGCGAAATGCGGGAAGTCCTGGATGTGCATCATGACCGGAACGCGCATCTCCGCGCAAATATCATAGACACGACGCATCAAGATGGTATTTCAACTCGCCAACGCTCACTGCCCCGTCCTGGAGGGCTTTCCGAATTACTTCGTCAGCACCAGCCTGAGCGGGATCTGCGGCAACTGAGCGCACAAAGACTCCTGGCAATTCCGCCATCTCCGCTTTCGCCTTGTTTTCATCTCCCGCGAAAGTAAGAAGAACGGCGTTTGACACACCGCAGCCTTTCATATGGGTGAAGCAAGCGTCAGGGTCCTTCCGAAGGTGCAGATGTGTATCTAAAACCGGACCGCCCCAATCCGGTGCTGCTTGCGAAAAGAGCTTAGGAGCAATTAAAGCTGCGACGGATGTCTTCAAGAAAGTTCTTCGTTGCATCGATTTCCTCATTACGCGGGCCGCTAGGCCCAAACCACAGGAACCGGAGCCCCGCGGCCGGTCGGCGTGGACATTTCGTCGGCCGATGCCGCCATTTCGCGGAAGAGCATAGCAGAGGCAAAATGGCCGACTTATTCATATCGAATAGCTTTCATGGGATCGATAGCCATGGCTCGTCGTGCCGGAACATAAGAAGCTAAAACGGCCACCCCGGTAAGAATCACGCAAACCGAAAGAAAGGTGACAGGGTCAGCGGTACCGACTCCGTAAAGAAGGGTGGAAAAACTTGATAGTACTCTGGCGCCGATCAATGCGGCGACGCTTCCGATGACGATGCTGATCAGAGCCAGCCGAAGGCCTTCGCCAACGATCATGCGGAACACCCGCGATTTCTCTGCGCCCAGCGCCATGCGGACTCCGATCTCCTGCACACGCCGCGTCACTGAATACGAGATGACGCCGAAAGTACCGATCGACGCGAGTAGCAGTGCCAATGCGGCAAAGGTTCCCATCAGGATCATGGGAAAGCGCTGGGACATGGATCTTGTAGCCAGTTCCTGCACGGTGTGAACGTTATAAATAGGCTGGTCAGCGCCCGCCTGCAAGACGGCTGCCTGGACCGCAGGCATGATGGTTGCGCTGCCGAGTGAGGTGCGAATCGTCGCGCTGATGTCGCCGTACATTCTGGGCAGCCAGTGATCGGAAATCTGGTAGAAGGCGCCATAAACCTGGTAAGGGTTGGACCGGACTTGCCCGCCTAGACCCAAATGCTGTACGTGCCCAACAACGCCGATAACACGGAACGAACCCACGTGGATCAGAGACAGAATCTGGCCAACAGGATCTTTGTCCGGAAAGTAAGCACGAGCCAGTCCGCTATCGATGACCAGCACAGGAGCAGAGTGGATATTGTCATGCAACGTGAAGAAACGTCCTCGAAGTAGTGGTATGCCCATCACCTTGAGGTAATCGGGACCGACTGAGTAAGAGGTGGCCCGGGGTGCCTCGGCCATCGATGTGGGAACCGCGGAGCCGACCCAGAACGGGAGCGAGTCGTCATCTCCACTTAAGGGAACCAGTGTTGTAAAATCGGCAGCCTCTACGCCCGGTATCACGCGAAGTCGGTCCGCTAGTCGCTGATACGTAATGCGCTCGGTGGCAGCACTTTTCTTGACGGAGGGCGATAACCCGATTTTAAAGGTGATCACTCGCCGGATCTCGAACCCAGGATTCACTTCCCATAGATGGCGCACAGTTCGAAATAACAGCCCTGCGCCGACGAGCAACACCACCGTAAGGGTCATTTGGAGAATGACGAACATAGTTTGAGCGCGATGGCTGCCCGTGTCGCCCCGGCCTCCCTGCTTTAAGGAAGTTTGTAGATCAAGCCGCGCAGTCTTGAACGCTGGCAAGAGAGCGGAAATCACCACCACACAGACGGAAATGCCCAACGTGAACAGGAGGACGCTAGCGTTGAGACCAATGCTGTGGCTCTGACCCAACGTTCCAGGAAGAGCTGCAACGAGCGGCTTCAATCCCCACTTGGCAACGGCAAGGCCCACGGCAGCTCCTATCACTGACAGGACGACGGCTTCAGTAATCGATTGCGGGATTATACGGCCGCTATTCGCGCCGAGCGCGGAGCGAACTGCAAATTCGCGCGAACGCACTACCGAGCGAGCGAGCAGCAGGTTTGCAAGGTTGGCGCAGGCAATGAGCAACACTACCGAGACGGAGCCGAACAGCAGCAGAATCGTGCTGCCCACATTCCCGATGACTTCTTGCTTTAATGGTTCGACCGTGGTCCCCAGTCCGCGCTCTTCGTTGGGATAAAGGTGATCCAGGTCCGCCTGTACGGCATCCATATCCCCCTGCGAGCGCTTAATGGAAACGCCGGGCCTCAGGCGCGCAACGCAGGCGATGTCATGCGTGGTGCGATCTCCGAGCAGGAGTGGGTCGCCCTGACCGAGCGGAACAAAGAAATCAGCATCGGTGAGGAAGCGAAAGCCGGGCGGGAGGACGCCTATGATGGTATAGCTTACGCCCTCCAGTGTCATGGATTTTCCAAGCACCTGGACGCGTCCGCCGAAGCGCGTTCTCCAGAGTCGGTCGCTGATGATGGTGACGGGGGCGCCTCCGTGAACATCTTCTGCGGATGTGAATTCCCGGCCGACTGCGAGTTTTACACCCAGGGTTCTGAAAAACTCCGAGGTTACTAGCTGACCGCTGAGATGCTCAGGAGTACCGGGGCTGCTTAGGTCAAAGTCCTGCGGCGCGAAAGCTGCCATGCGAGCAAAGGAGCGGCTGTTTCGGCGCCAGTCGCGAAAGTCCGAGTAAGAAAGATAGATCGGACTTTTCAGCCTCTGGTTATACAGCAACATAAAAACTAGACGACCCGGTTCTTTGTACGGCAAGGGCGCGAGAACGACACCTTGAACGACGCTGAAGATAGCAGTAGTAGCACCGATTCCGAGCGCAAGAGTGAAAATCGCCACGAGAGCGAAGCCCTTGGTGCGCCCCAGTACGCGCAGGGCATAGCGGCAATCGGCTACTACAGACTCAAACCAGCTTGCGATCGGGGCCGGGCGGGATGGTACGTTCATCTCTCAACCGATAGCATGAAGGCGTCGTGATACATGAAACGGCTGTGCCGTTGAAGTGCATCCAGGCAAACTCCAAAATGATTGCCCGTCTGCAATGGTCTCAAAAATTCACTTGGCCAACCTGAAGGCGCTTGAGCGCTACCAGCGCCTCCACCCGCGTCACGCCCCTCGCAATTTTTTTTCGCCAACCGCGTCAACCGCTTAGCCTGAAAATCCGCGCTCGCGCGAACCACCCCTCCTTATCCTGCGGGCAGGTTTGACATTCATGACCGCCCCAACATCTCCTCGCTCTCGCGCCGATGTCAATCGCGCCAATAGCCAGCATTCCACGGGTCCCAGCTCATCGGCAGGGAAAGCCCGCTCTGCGCAAAACTCCTTCAAGCATGGCCTCTACTCGAAACAACTCATCCTGCCGGGTGAAGACCCGGCCGAATTCGACGAGCTCCGCGCCAGCCTCCGCCACGAGCACCAGCCTGCCAACACCACCGAAGAAATCCTGGTCGACGAACTCGCCCAGAGCTTCTGGCGCATGCGCCGCTTCCGCGCGCTCGAAGCCCGCGGCTGGGCACCGCAAAACCTGAATAACTGGGTCGACAGCGGCCTGATGACCCAGGTGCACCGCGCCTCCAATTCCGCCGAGCGCAGCTTCCACAAATCTCTTACCGCCCTGCAAAAGCTACAGAAGCGCACAGGCCGCGAGTCCGCGCCGCCAATAAAAAGGAGCGATTCGGCGGACTTAGGCGCGGGTCGCGAGTCCGTTGTGCGCGATCAAGAGAAGGCGCGTGGCTTCGTTCCTCAAAAACCCGTCGAAGAACAAAGCACCACCGAAGAAACTGGCTTCGTTCCTGCGGAATCGCCTATGGACGCCGCCGCAGAACCCACCCCGCCTGGCTTCGTTCTTCAAAAAACGGCTGCTGAGCTGGAAGTCTTCAAACATATGGGCTACTTCCCGGAAGATTTGGAGAAAATCATCGGACCGCTCGTCGATTCCGACCGTGATCTAACGGACAACACCGAAACGGCCGCCTGAAAACCAGGCGTACGCCCCACGTCTACGAGGCAGCCACAAGCTGCACCTGCTCTTTGAAAATTGAATATTCTTTCAGCCGCGAAAGCGCCCACAGTGTCTCCGCGCCCCGGTGGCGCGGTCACTCCAGCCGCCGCGCCCGACTCATCGGGGGCGCTTGCATTCGACTTTCGGAGGGTAGACCCACTTCGCGCGGGCGCGGGTTAGCACTCGCCCTCCAAAGCCGCCTATTCGATGACCCGGAACGTGTACATCTTTCCGATGGAGGCGCTGTTGGCAGATCCAACCGCGCCCGGCGGCAAAAAGCCATATTCGCCTGCGCCTAGATTCGGCAGCACGACCCTGTAGGTGCGATTCGCTACCTTCTTCCCCTCAAACGGGATTACGTCTCGTGTTGCGCCACCGGAGACGTGCATCACTCCCCCGGTTACTGTCCGAAACTCTCGCGCATCGGCGTGCTCGCGCAAGTGAAGCAGTTGATATTCCGTGATGGCGGTCCCTTCCGGAGTGTAGATCACGACCTCCAGCGGAGAAGCCACCGAGTTCCGGCTATTGTTGCCCTGTATGTGGCCGTTCACATCGCCTTTGACGATGCCGGCCGAAGCGAAACTCTTCATCACGCCGCCAGTTTTCCAGTTGACGACTTCAGGCAGCATCTCTTCCCATTTCCCGGCCTTCTTGTAGTAAACACCGATTTCGAGATCGGATGGAAGATCGGCGCCGCTCGTTGCAGAAGCGCTGTTGGAGGAGGTTGCCGCAGAAGGGGGTGCCGTCGCAGGAGCTGCAGCGCCGGTGCTCTTTGCGATCATCGCCGCGAGAACCTTGTCAGAAACCCCTTGGCTCTTCAGCTTCACGACGTCGTCCGCCGTGACGGAGTAGTTACCCGGCTGATTCTGGACCATGCTGACAATCAAAGGCTCGCTGAGACCAGCTTTTACCATCTTCACGACAGAATCGTTGGTCAAAGCCTGTTGAGCGAAGGCGACCAGAGTGCAAACGAGCGCAACCTGCAGAAATTTTTTCATAATTCCTCAAGATTGTCGGACAGGATACCACATTTGGCAACCGCGCCGGTCACTAACGTACTTCTGAAAACGCCAGCGGGGAAAGTATCACGTTGCTGATATTAGCGACAATCTGCGAGTCGTTCAGCTCTGGCTGGCTACTCAACTTTTTCCACGCGGGATCATTGATGAAAGTTTGCCAGAGCTTGTCGCGTGCCGCCAAGTCATCGTAAGAGAGCATGTACATCAAGTTCGGCTGTTTCGGCCCGATGACCGTTTCGCCGAAGAATACCGGCCGGAAGCCGAGGCGCTCAAAGATCTGCATTTCTCCGTTGTTGAACATTTCCACTTTGCGCGCCAGCGTTAAGAAAGACTGGGATTCGTAAGTGCGCAGTTCGAAGATACGCGAAGCAGAGCCCGGGGATGTGTTGGGCCGGGGCATCCGATCAAAGCATCGCAGCAGACTGCTCTCGACCCGCACGAAGGCCAAACCGGGCCCCGCGCTTAGCGTCTCGAGTTCTCGGACGTGGTCCGCATCAGCCTTGATTTTGGCTAACGCCTGTTGCATATCGCCTAAGGACTGGAACTCAGTCAGAGTCACTAGACAAGGGCTCTCGGGGCCAATAACGGTGGAGAATGCGCCGACGATCTTTGCGCCCGCTCGCCCAAGTGCTGGCGCCAATCCGTTTCGCAGATATTGAGAAATCCGCACGCTCTGGTTTTCAGGCGTATTGTGCAAACGCCAAAACTTTACGTCGAGGAAAGAGGGGGCCTTTCCAGGCGGGTTTTCTGCATTCATGAGCATGCTCGCGCTAAGGCCAGCAAGCAACTGGCGACGATCCATGCAATCGACTCTACACCAAAGCCGTATGGGCCTTTAGGCGCCTTCGCGCATCGCCTGGATCAGCGCTTCCATGTGATCTAGATATCGCTCGAATGCTTTACGTCCAGCCGCGGTCAAACGATATTCGGTTTTTGGCATCCGCCCTTCGAAGCTCTTGCTGCATTCGACGTAACTGATCTCTTCGAGTCGGCGCGCGTGAACACTCAGATTGCCGTCAGTGGTCTGAAGAAGTTTCTTGAGCTCATTGAAGGTGAGCGATTCATTCACTGCCAGCGCACTGACGATGCCGAGCCGCATACGTTCGTGAATGATACGGTCGAGATGCGGCAGAGCCTTCTCGAGTTTGCCCTGCTCGGCGCGAGGGATAGCTTTGGGCGTAGCTGCCTTTTGCTCCGAGGTTGCGCCGCGGGCCATAGCTGGTTTAGCCACCATACCTCCTTGCGATTGCCGCGCCAAACGCGATGTGCAAAGCGCCAAATCCAAACATTAGGAACCAGTTTCCCCAAGCCAAAGGCGAGGCCAAAGCGATGATGCCCGCGAGCATGAAGCACAAACCCATGACAGGTACGATACGAACCGAAAAGGCTCCGCCCGTAACCACAGCCGCTCCATAGAGCAGCAACCATAATCCTGGTAGGATGCTCAATTGGCCCGCGCGAAAGAGCACCGTAGTGAGGACCGCCCCGGCTATCAAGGGCGGCACGAAACTGAGTAAAGCGCGGCGGGCGGCCTGCGATCGAAGCGAAAGCTCAAGGCGCTTCGATTTAAGCCGGACCGCAAAATAGGACAGCGCGAGAGCCACTAAGGATTCGGTCAACCATACGAAGAACGCCTTCGTTGGGGGCAGGTCCACAGCAACAGCGCCGGCCGCCAATGCCGTGCACCCAACGGCAACCCCGCCCCATCCCGGCACCGCCGTAAAGGAAGCAGCACGCTCCATCGTGTCCCGAATAAAGCGCAGATTGTCTGCCGCGCGGCGTTCCATCGGAACGGCCGGTTTTGGAGCTCGGGCACGCTGCGCAAATGCCATACGTTCGAGTATAGCCGAAAAGAAGTGCTTTGTTTGACAAAGACGGGCGCTAACAGCGGTTCAGAACCCCAATCGAACTCCGGCTACGGCCCAGCGCGGCGGTGTGCGGAAGCCGTTTTCGTAGTAATCCTGATTGAGGGCATTTGCGACGCGCACATAGAAGCGTGCCGGCATTCGGTCATTCAGATTCAAGGTGTAACCCGCGGCAAGCCCGAGCTGGCGGGGTCCGGCGAACTGGTAGGCATAGCCGTTCAAGGGAAAGAAAAAGTCGCTGGCGCCTTCGAAGTCCATCGCAAGGTCGAGACGTTTTCCGAGTTGTTGGAGAGCGACAATCTTTACCGCGTTCGGCTCAATGCGCAAAGTTTGCAGCGGAGAGAAGGGGAGGCCAGTGTAGTACTGCGAAGTACGATCCTGAGCGTTCGTGTAAGTGTAAGAGGCGTTGACAGTGGTTCTAGTTGTCGGTCTGAACTCACCGATCATCTCAACTCCGCGCGAGATGCCGCCGCCGGTGTTGTAATAGCCAGCGCTGCGGCCATACGGATCTATGTAGCCCGGTGGAAAATCCAAGAACCCGATCACCTGCTGCAAATGCGCATAGAAGTACGTGCCGCTAATTTTCAAACGCTCGCGAAGGAGATACTGATCGAATCCGGCATCCAGCGAGATAGTCCGCTCTGGACTTAGGCGCGGGTCGCCGAGCGTTTCGGAAAAGCCGTCGAACACATATCCACCAAACCGCTCGTACAGAGAAGGCAGACGGAAGCTGTTGCCCGCGTGCGCGCGGAGCTTGGTCGAGGTGCTTCGGGCAAAATAGGCGATAGACGCATCGCCGGTATAGGCTGCCGGCGGCGAAGGAAGCTGCAGACCAGCGTAGGCCGACGGAACATTTACGAAGGTTGGCTGGTCGAGGCTAGCCTGCGTGAATCTGGCAGAAACGAGCACTTCGAGCCGGCCGTTCAGCAGCCGAATCTCATCTTGAGCGAACGCCGCATTGCTGCGCTGCTTCGCATCGGTGCGGAAATAAGCTCGCTGCGCGGGATCTGGATTCTGATCTGTATCGAGCTCTAGGTAATGCTCCTGCTCGAATTCGTATCCGGCAGTAAGCACCTGATGCGAACCAAGAAGATAGTTGACGCGGCCTTGAAGCGTGCCGATCCGTCCGGTGTACCGCGACGAAGTATTGAATAGGGGCTGGTAAAAACCGGGACCGCCCGGGCCGTCCCAGTTGTCGCGCACGGAATCCATGAACGCATATGCGAGCCGGTAACTCAAACGCGAGTTCACCTCGTGCTCGAAGCGCAGAATGGAATCCGCGAAGTGGGAGTTGACACGTGCATCCGGGTCGCCCAAAGATGGGATGAACGTGGCGTTTCCCGGATCATACGGTTGGCTCGCATCGGCAAGGCGGATTTGCGCGGTTGTCAATGGAATGGCTGGAATGACGCCCGACACCGGCGCGGTAGAAGTTGGCTCAGGGCTCACATTTTCCTGCACATAGCCGGTTTTGGCCAGAATCGTTGCGCCTACCCGGATATTCGGCGTCAACGCATAAGTCAGGCCGCCCTGGCCGCTCCAGTTGCGAATGGCGCCAACGTTATCGACGCCTCTGGTAACCGTTAGGTTCGAGAGCCCGGCCGAGTACGTGATGCGATCGCCCAACGTGCCACCGGCGAGCCGCGATACGCCGCGGAAGAGACCTAGTCCCCCGCCCTGCACATCTATGTCGCCGTGCATTGCGTCGCCATTCGGCGCTCGACCGCCAGGATCGGTGATGAGGTTCACCGTGCCCGCAACTGCATTCGTGCCATAGAGCGATGAACTCGAGCCGCGCAGCACCTCGATAAAGGGCGAATCGATAAGCAGCAGGTCGCCAATTTGCGCGCTGGCGTCTCCCTTGATCGAAGTCGGATCGCGGAAACGGAATCCATCGATCAGAATGGCCGTGTCCTCGGGCGGCAACCCGCGCGACTGAATCGTGGTGAGCGAGCCAGGGCCACCGCCGACGGCTACACGCAATCCGGGCACAAACCGCACCGCATCGGAAACGGAAAACAATCCCCGGCGCTCGGCTTCGGCAACATCTACTACGTCGAGGGCCTTCGATACGCGGTCTACCGCCTGCGGTTCGTCGGCAGCCGTGACACTTACCTGAGTTCGAATGGTAGAAACAGCCAATTCTACCGGAATGGTTCGACTTTCGCCGGCTTTGAGCGAGACTGTGAGCGAGTGGAGTGCGCTCAAGCCCGGTGCGGTTGCATCGAGCAGATAGTCGCCAGCGGCTACATTTTCGAACGCATAATGTCCGCTGCGATCCGATGCGGCGGTGAGCAGAGCCGACCCTGCGAGTTGATGGAGCCGTACAGCGGCGCCCGGCACCGCAGATCCGGAAGCATCGGTTACAGAGCCGTTAATGCCTCCTGTATCAGTTCCCGCGAACGCAGAGGCGCACAGCAGCGCCAGGAGGGCCTGATAGCAGTGCGCTTTGCAAGAAAATTTGTGGAACAAGGTCGGCCCTCCCTCGAGGCTGAAAAAATTCCGCTCCTATTGGGGGCGGGCCGTGGCAGGTCTTCGGACTCACAGGCAGAAACAACTCTTTCCTAATGACCCAGCTTCCCATCGCCGTCAAACGCGACAGTGCTTCTTCGGGCGTTCGTTCCTGTTTACCGCTGCGGGGCAGTCCTGGATTCGCACCAGGTTCTCTTTTCAACACTCCGGCTCTCAAGGAGCCGTTGTGTACCAACAGCTTTATCAGAGTAGCAGAGGTAAACTGTTCGACACAGGCCCAGTGACAGTCGCATCATCAGCCTGGCTGGAGCAAGGCAAAATGAGTCAGCGTAATAGCCGGCGTGAGTTTCTGCAAAGAACGGCAGCTTTGACCGCCGCCTCCAGCGTGATGCATCAGCCGAGGATATCGGCATGATCGCGATGAAGACCGGCCACGCCATCTCTGCCGTGAATTCGAATCTGTGGATTGAGACATTCGTGCGCGACAATCTTTCTCTGGCCGGCAAGAAAGTGCAGCTTCAGCCTGCCTGAGCAGCGCCGCTACCCGGTTTTCTTCATAACGTTTTCCGTACTGGCATTGATTTTTGCCGGCGTAGCGCAGTTCTACGCGCGACGTTATGCGCTTCCGGCTCGGTCGGCCTTCTCTGTTTACTTTGCATTCGTGCTGCTCCTGGCTCTGTTTTTGGCCCCTGCTTTTTCCGAGCGCGAACGGATCTCTCAGCGACCCGCGCAAAGAAGTTGGCGATCACTCTTTCTGTTGCCGCTCTGGTGCTCTCCGTATCTGGTCTACACAATCGGAACGCGGGATTTCCACTGGCTGGCGCTGGGCAAGTTGCTTGCTGTTGCTGCGCCAGTGCTGCTCATTTATCGATTTATTCCAGTTCGCAATCCGCAACGGCTCAACTGGCAAGATCTGGTGATCGCGATTTTGCTGGTCGCCTTCGTGCTCTCGGGACAGCTCAAAGGAATCTGGAACGTTCCCGCCAACCTGGATTTTATGAGCCGGCTGTTTCTGCTGGTGATCGCATCCTGGTCGTGGGTCTTCCTGCGCCCTGTGCCCGCGCTGGGATACAGCTTTCTTTTTTCGAGCGGCATTCTCAAAGAAGCTGCACTGAATTTTGTATACTTTGCGGCGATTGCGATTCCGCTAGGTTTTGGACTGCACTTTATCAGGTGGCATCCGCACTGGCCCGGATTGGCGTTGTTCTGCTTGGATTACCTGGAGATTTTTCTTTTTATTGCACTGCTCGAAGAACTCTTCTTCCGTGGATTCTTGCAGAATCTGCTCTCGAATACTTTGGGTAGCTGGGTCTGGGGCCAAGCGATCGTTTCAGTGCTATTCGGACTTTTTCACATTTTGCACGCTCCATTTCCAAACTGGCGTTACGTCGCGCTTGCTTCGGTCGCGGGCTGGTTCTATGGCTCTGCATATCGCCAATCCGGCAGCTTGCTGGCATCGTCGCTGCTGCATGCGGCGGTCGATACAGCTTGGCGCACGTGGCTCTCTGCTCATTAAGAGCGCCGACCGCATGGCGATTGAGCGATGATTAGGAAGAGTGCAAGATAAGCAGAAACCATTCCATTTGATGACCCCCGCCGAGCGGACAGCCGCGCGCATTGCTCAGAATCGCGCGATCGACGAAAAGATCAAAGAGACGGGTACGCCAATCAAGGCGAAGAAGCCGCCGGCCAGTTCGACGGCCGATTACGTACGGGCGACTCCGGAAGAACGCGCGGAACTGCACGGCAGCTTGGTGCGAAAGGTTCAGTCCTGAGGGTTGTTTTTCTCATTGGGACGCTGGCGGCCGCAAGTTTTGCCTTGGGGCAAAGCAAGAAACCTGCCGTAGAAACGCCGAGCGTAGTGCGGCAAAACGCGAAGCCTGCGGCGCAGAGTTTCCCGCCTGCGCAGGTCGAGGCTGGCCAAAGTCTTTTTCTGCAGAATTGCGCATTTTGTCACGGCCGCGATGCGGGGGGCGGCGAAACAGGTCCGGATCTTACCGGCTCGAAGCTTGTCGCGGACGACATTAAGGGCAACAAGATTGGGCCGGTGGTGCGCAATGGACGGCCGGAAAAAGGCATGCCGCGGTTCACGCTTTCAGACCCCGATATTGCGTCCCTAGTAGCCTTCATTCACACCCAGAAAATTCAAGCGGAATCGCAAGTGGGCGGACGGCGGGGGGTAGATCCGGAAGACTTACAGACCGGAAATGCTGAAGCTGGCAAACAATACTTTAATGGAGCGGGACAATGCTCGTCCTGTCATTCGCCGACGGGCGATCTGGCTGGCGTAGCTAAGCGCTATCAGGGATTGAAACTCGAAGAACGGATGCTCTATCCGCAAGATGCGCCTGTTGAAGTGAAGGTGACAGAGGCATCCGGCGGAAGCGTAAGTGGCAGACTGGCGTATCGCGACGAGTTTACAATCGGACTGCGCGACAGTACGGGACGCTATCGATCGTGGCCTGCGACCCTAGTGAAATATACGCTCAAAGCGCCGGCTGAAGCGCACGCCGAGTTGCTCGGCAAGTACACAGACGGAGATATTCACAATTTGATGGCTTACCTTCAGACCCTGCAGTAAGGCGCCGTACCCTATGAAGTTTTTCGATAAAGTAGCCGGTTGCGCTTTGTGGTTAAGCTTTTCGGTGTTGCTTGGCGGTTCCATTTGGGCGCAGGGCGTAAGCAACGAAACTCTTCTTCATCCGCCGGTCGACACGTGGCCGCTTTATCACGGAGATTATTCGGCTAGGCGCCACAGCGCGCTGACTCAAATCACACCGGCAAATGTGGAGCAACTGAGCCTGGCATGGATTTTTCAGACGGGGCAAAGCGCGACGCTGAAATCGTCTCCGCTACTGGTGGATGGAGTTTTGTACTTTACTGTTCCGGACAACGTTTGGGCGGTGGATGCGCGCTCGGGGCATCGGATCTGGCACTACGCGTATCCACAGAATAAGGGCTTCCACATTGGCCATCGCGGATTAGCGATGTACAAAGAGTGGCTCTATTTCACGACCCCGGATGCGCATTTGCTTTGCCTTGATTCGAAAGACGGCAAAGTGAAATGGGACGTAGTGATTGCAGACGCTCGCAAGGGCTACTGGATGACGATGGCGCCGCTGGTCGTGCGCGATCACGTGATTGTGGGAGTCTCGGGCGATTTCGATAACCTAACTGGATTTCTGAAATCGATCGATCCGGAAACCGGCAAAACGCAATGGCAGTGGAACAGCACGCCTCCACTGGGAACTCCGAATGCCACGTCAGGAGGAATGACGTGGATGACCGGCACCTACGATCCGGACTTGAATCTTATCTTCTGGGGGACCGGCAATCCGACGCCCGTGCTGAACGGCAGTACCCGTCCGGGAGAAGACCCGTACACCTGCAGCATTGTCGCGCTCAATCCTGATAACGGCAAGCTGGCCTGGGCGTTCCAACCCTCGCCACATGACACGCACGATTGGGACGCGGTGGAAACTCCTGTACTGGTGGATGCAGAGTTCGACGGTGCTCCGCGCAGGATGCTGATGCAGACGTCGCGCAATGGTTATTTTTTCGTGCTGGACCGGATCAACGGAAAGAATTTGCTGACCGCTCCTTATGGCCCGGTGAACTGGGCTCTAAAGGTGGATGAGCGGGGTGAGCCAGTGCCGAATCCCGAAAAAGAGCCGGCGCGCGACGGACGTCTGATCGCGCCTGACGAAGGCGGCCTCACGAACTACAGGTCGCCCAGCTTCGATCCGAGAACCGGGCTTTTCATTGTGGACGCGCACCCGAGCTACGGTATCTATTTCGCGAAGCCGGCGGACGGTACCTTCGGCTGGGCAGGTGCCGATTATGGCGTGTGGGGAAAAGGCGTGCTGGACGCAATCGATTACCAGACCGGCAAGATTCGCTGGAGTCACGAGCTAGGGCCGGGCGGCTCCGGAGCGGGCGTATTGACAACGGACTCCGGGCTGACGTTTACGGGCGACGGATTGGGCAACGTACTAGCGCTGGACACGAACGACGGCAAGACGCTCTGGCACGCGGGAGCGGGCGCGGGTATGGAGAGTTCACCGATCACCTACCAACTGGACGGACGGCAGTATGTGATGACAAGTAGCGGAGGAGTGCTGTTTGCATGGGCGCTTCCGCAAGGCACAATCGAAAAAGCGGGCCGGTAGGCAGACAAAGGTTACTGCGCCGCGGGGCCAACGTCGAGCAGTTCGATCTCGAAGATGAGTGTTGCACCGCCCGGAATCGAGGGGCGGCCCTGGTCGCCGTAAGCGAGATCGGAAGGACAAACCAAAGTCGCTTTGCCGCCGATTTTCATTTTCTGCAGGCCTTCGGTCCAGCATGGGATAACGCCGTTCAAAGGAAAGCTGGCCGGCTCGTTGCGGCGATAGGAGCTGTCGAACTCCGTGCCGTCGATCAGGGTGCCGCGGTAATTAACTTTCACGGTATCGCCCGCTTTAGGAGAAGCTCCGGTACCTTGCGTGGTTTCGAGGTAGACAAGCCCAGATGCGGTTTTGACCGCGCCAGGTTGCGTGGCAGCTTTATCGACGTAAGCTTTCGAAGCAGTTTTCTGTTTTTCCAGCGCACGGGTCGAGCGGGCCTGAGTGAGCGGCTGGATCTTAGGACCAAATTCCTCTAAGTTGACGGCCGGTTTGCCGGCAGCCGCGTCCGACAGCGCGCGCTTGATGATCTCGAGTTCGTCCTGAGAGAGATCGAGGGGCGAGAGCGACCGTGCGATCGAGAGCCCGATCGCGTAAATAGTTTTTTGTTCTTCAGTCATGGGCGCGGGAGCAGCTTCGGCCTTGGCGGGCGCGGCCGCCCGGTGCCGCGTGGGACTTGGTTTAGACTGAGTCGTTCCAGTTTGAGCTAACAACAAACATGAGGACGAAATCAGCGCATAGGCAAGATACGATAAACGCACTCGTTCAGGCTAACATCCGGTCTGTCCCTTATTGGGCCGCGGCTTGAGCGATGAACCCATTGATCTGCTCGGAGAGCAAGTCGAGCGGCAGCGTGCCGTCGCGAATGACTGCATCGTTGAACGCGCGAACGTCGAATTTGGGGCCAAGCTGTTTTTCGGCGGCGGCCCGCAGCGAGACGATTCTCAACTGGCCCATTTTGTAGGAGAGGGCCTGAGCGGGCCAGGAGATGTAGCGATCTATTTCGGCGGCCGATTCCTCCGGCGCATGATCGTGAAAATATTGCAGCGCCTGTTCGCGAGTCCAGCCAAGTTGATGAATACCAGTATCGATAACCAGGCGAACCGCCCGAAAACGCTCACTCGCTAACTGCCCAAAACGGCTGTAAGGGTCCTTATAAAGACCAAGCTGCGCCCCGAGCGACTCCGAATAGAGCGCCCAACCTTCGATATAGGCACTGTTGAAATAGAACTTGCGTATGTCGGGAAGCGTCTGCTGCGCTTGGGCCAGCGTGATTTGAAAGATATGACCGGGAACGGCTTCGTGAAGAACAAGCGACTGCTTGTCGTACTTCACCTGCTTCTCAGGTTGATAGGTATTCAGATTGAACCAGCCCGGAGTAGTGAAGTCGGGGGACGGAGCTTGAGCATTGGTGGCGGTAGCGGCTTCGCGGTCGGCGGGAATCGGTCGCACTCCGTAGAGCAGCATCGGCAACTGGTGAAATTGATTGGGCAGGTTGGGCTCGATGATCTTGGCGATATTGCGGCAATAGACGAGCATTTCATCTTTCGAGCGAAAGTGTTGCTCCGGGTCAGCCGTCATCTTCTGCTGAAACTCTTGCAAGGTGCCCTTGAACCCGGTTTCGGCCGCGACGGCCCGCATCTCGCCTTCGATGCGCTTGACCTCCTGCTCGCCGAGTGAGTGGATCTGCTCCGGCGCCATATCGGTTGTCGTCAGGCGGCGCACGAGAATTGCATAATCTTCGCGACCGTTCGGAATGGAGCTCAAGCTGTCACTGGGCCGGACATGTTGCGTGTACATTGTGGCCATGTAGTCATGGAGCTTATGCCAGGCAGGCAGGAACTGCTGGTTGTAGGCGTCCGTTGCTTCCGTTCGCAAGCGCTGCTGATCGGTTTGCGGAATGTTAGAAGGAAAGTTACGAAAGCCGTCGAGCAGATGCGAATGTTCAGCATCTTGATTCATTTGAGCGGCAAGCTGCTGAGTGACCAAATCCGTGACGACCCGTGGCTGCATCATTTTAGTTGTTACTGCTTCATTCAGAATCTCGATGTTCTGATCCACGTAGGTAGGAATGGCGCGGAGGCGGGCGATGATGTTTTCGTAATCGTGAACCGTGCGGGCTGGCATGCGGTCCATCAAAATATAAACACGGTTGTGGATGCCGAACAACTGGCCAACCGATAGCAGGTGAATCGACAAGTCCCACGCTTCGAGCTCGGAGTGGAAATCGTACTGCACGATGCGCAGAGTCAAATGGTTTTCGTCTGAGAGACCGGAGGTGGAAAAACTGGATGCTGTTTTGAGCCGCTCTTCAAAGAATTGGCGGCGCTGTTCGCGCGCGGCTTTCGACCAGTCTGTCCAGCGATTGTCGTATTCGTGGCGGCCTATGCTGGTGGCGAACTGCGGATCTTGCCGCAGCATCTGCTCGAAGGTATCTTTGAAGAAAGAATCCATTGATTGCGCCGGCATAAGCTGAATAACCAGCGTCAAGAGGAGCCACCGATAACGAAACATGCAATCAAGAGTAGCGCGGACACTCAAGCTGGATGAACACCTTGCAATTTCAGGACGTAAGCCTGGCGTGGCGGAAGCTTCCAGCGGAGTTCAGCAGGTAGTTTGACGATGAGCTGTTTGCCTTCCGGGCGCGATTCGACCTGATCGCCCGTTTCGAGAAACGTAACATTTGCGTTCTGGGGTGCCACGTCTTTGAAGACAAATTCGGCCTCCGGCCAGCGCGGAAGAATGGCATAGACGGTGTTGTCTTTAGCTGTGAAGAAGGCTTCTACACGGGCGTAACCGGAGGCAGGGTTATCGACCAGCTTGGTGATGTCGTATTCGGACATGAACTCCGATTGCTCGAGGTGCGGAACTGTTCCCTCGCTCCATTGCGCGGCGCGATTCCAGGCGCGAGTGCCGTAAATAGCTTCGCCGTTGGGGCGAAGCCAGTTGCCGATTTGCTTAAGGCGCTCTTCCATGACGACAGGAATCTCGCCATCGGCGCGCGGACCGATATCGAGCAGGAGATTGCCACCGCGGCTTACGATGTCGATGAGCATCAGGAGCAACTGGCGATCTGTGTGATAATCCGTGAGCGTTTCGTTGCGGTTATATCCATACGAATAGCCCATGCCCCGGCTCTCTTCCCAAGCATGCCCAGCTTGCTGCATGCCTGAGGTGTATTCAGTGGTGTAGTAGCCGCCGTGCTTGTGGCGCGTATCTTTGCCCCAGCGGTCGTCAATGACGACGGAATCGGCAACAGGCGATTCGTTAAACAGCCACGCCAGGAGCTCGGTCGAATGCCACTCCGAGCTCGGAAGTTCCCATTCGCCATCGGAAAAGATGATGGCGGGCTTCGAGTGATTTACCACGTCTTTAAATTGCGGGAACAGGTGCTCCTTGACGAAGCGCTGCTTGTCGGAAAGCCACAGCGGGTTGTACCACTCGTAGAGCGAATAATAGATGCCCATGTGCAGCCCTTTGCGCCGTCCGGCCTCGGTGAGATCGAGCAGCAGGTCTCGTTTCGGCCCGATATCGACGGCATTCCAAAGGCGGTTGTACGCGCGATTGGCTTGTTCGTTGCGCCACAACGTGAATCCTTCGTGATGCTTGGATGTCAGAGCGACATAACGCGCGCCGGACTGAACGAACACATCGGCCCAATGGTCGGGATTGAAGAGCTCGGCGCGGAACATCGGCGCAAAGTTGAAGTATTCGAAATCCGCTCCATAGGTGCGCTTGTGAAAGGCCCAAGTCGCCGCCCCATCTTCGTCTTGAGTCTTGGCTTTCATGCCGTTGGTTAGAGAGTGCCAGTACCATTCGGCATAGGGCGTTTGATTCTTGGCGTTCACCGGAGCGAAAGCCGGGACGGAGTAGACGCCCCAGTGAATGAAGATGCCGAACTTCGCGTCGTTGTACCAGGCGGGCATGGGACGACTATCGATCGAAGCCCAGCTTGCATCAAAGCGTTTGGAGGTGCCTTGCGAGAAAGCGTAGCCGAGATTTTTGGCTGAAGCACGCGGCGTGAGCGCCAAAGCGGACGGCACGGCGCCCATTAGCTTCAGGAGGTCGCGTCTATGCATGGTGCCTTCCAGAGTATCGCGATCACGCACTGGTACTGCGACTACGTGTGTCTTATCGGGTCCGGGATAACGGGCGACTGGCCTTCTACTCTAAGCTGGCGCGAGTCTCGTGTTTGGTCATGGGCTTGAGAATGTCATCGAGTAGAGCCGGTGAGGCGGGTTGGCGCTTCAGGTGAGGATATTTTTCACCGTTGTGGTAATCGAGCTTGACTGTTTTGAAATAGCCGCTATTTTCCACAATCAATTCGACCGCCGGGCCTGGACCTTTGGAATCGCGGATGGCTTGCCGGAGGAGTTCATCGCTGGCGCGCCTTCCGTTAACCGCCACAATTCTCATGTCAGGCCCCAAACCAGCGGCATCGGCCGGCGAACCGATCAGCACGTCGCTGATCGAGTTGTCGGCAACATGAATGCCGAGCGAATACCAGGCATTAACACCATGATCTCTACCTTCTTCGGCGCGTGTGAACTCGTTCGGCTGTTCTGTGTACTCGATCGTATAGCCACCGTTCGTGATGCCAGCCAGTGGGGCGTGAGCAGATTTGGAAGAGATTCGTTCGCGCAGAAAGGCAGCCCAGTCGTTGGCCTGAACCGCGTTCAAATTGTAAACGAGGTCGTCGAAGTTGTACGGAAAAACTTCCGGGGGCGTATCGCCGCGAGCGCCGAGGAAGCGCGCACAGAAGTCATTGAGTGACTTCTTATTGTTCGAGAGTTGGCGAAGGGTGGTATCTACCTCAAGCCAAATCAATTCGCCTTCCGGATAATAATCGACGGAGCGCCGCCAGTTATCCCATTGCGGGCTGGTCGAGTAAAGAATCTGAGCCGAAACAGCAGTATCCTCCAAATCACGCCATGTACGGCCCGGACGGTGGTCCATTTCGGCGGCCGAAGCGGCCAGATACGAGCGGTATTGGTCGGGAGTCCAGATACCGCTGCGCGCGGCAAGGATATCGCCCAAGTACTGAGTGAGACCTTCGTAGACCCAAAGCAGATCGCCTTTCATCGGCTGCCCGTAATTCTGGGTTGCCAGGCCGGCGGGTCGGCGATACTTTCCATTCCAGGAGTGTGTAAACTCATGCGGAAGCAAGTCGCCGTTCAGCATGGCCAGATCGTCATCGACGAAACCACGTGCTTCCACGCGGTCATCGCTTGATTGATGATGCTCAAGGCCGAAGTGGGCTACGCATTCGCTGAGTGTAACTAGGAAATGATAGCTGTTGTAATGGCGCGAGCGGTAGAGCGCTCCGGTCTCGCGCACCAAATTGCTCCAGGCGTCAATCTGGGTAGCAGTGACATTGAGGTCTTCGGGACCGTCGGCCGCCATGTCTAGAAAATGCTTCGGTGTGATCTCAGTAGCCAGCGGCACTTCGCGAAAGAATTTCCCCGCAAGCACGGGCGAATCGACAAGCGTCTCGAGTGAAACTGGCTGGAAATGAATGGTATTGGATTCAGATTTGGACTGCACGAGAGCGGTACCGAATTTCCAACCTTCCGGAACTTTTAAAGAGGACTCGAAGGTGATTTGCGAAGAAGCTGCGCCGTCCGGATAAAGAGCAACTTCGTTCCAACTCACGACCGCCAGATTGGGCCCAGTGGAAGCGCCAGCCGAAAAGCCGGCGGGAGCCGCTGTCGCTAGAAAGTCTACCTTCGCATCAAGCTTGTCCACGCCCTCGGGCACGACAAGATGGAGCGCAAACATGTTCACGTCATCGCGCTGCCAGGCAAGGGTTCGGCCATTTGCGGAGAAGACAATACCAGCGAAATTGTCGATCGGACCGGTTGGCGAGTGCTCACCCGGTATCCATTGCGGATAGTCGAGCGTGAGCGGACCGGGCCGGACGGGAATCACGAGATGAGCATGCAGGAGCTTGCGAGGTGCATCGGTGAGGTCGAGCGAAAGCTGAATGAGCGCGCCTCCCTGAGCCAAAAGCGTGCTGCTGAAGAGACATAAAGAGGAAAGCGACAAGAGAGGCTTGTTCAACTTTTCATGATAGAGGGCGAGCTCAGAGGTGGCTCCAATCCCAGATTTTGTACTGAGCATCCTGGTCGAGCTTGTTTCTGGTGAGTTTCAGGGTGAGCAGGATGTTGCCACGGCGATGGCTTTCGTGTGCGATGTGGTAAGCGAACGCGGAAAAGATGCCGTGTTTCCAGCCTTTGATCTTTGCGCCTGATTGAAGCGCCTGCGCAAGAAAATTCCCCAGAGCTTGCGCGGAGGCTTCCAGCGCGGTTCGTAGCTCCGGTTTATCGGGGCTGTGCTTCGATTCGAACATTATCAATGTTTTCTCGAACCCAGAAGCGTGATATGTGAGCCAGTTGATCCGGTTGTTGTGGATATGCACGAACTGCCGCGCGACATCACGGCCGCCGCGAGTGGAGGTGGTTGCTCTCAGCCCGGCTTCGCTGAGCTGGTCAATTAGGTACAGGTGGATACGGTTATTGGTTGCCCAGGCTTCCTGCAAGTTTTCGCGCAAGGGATCCGGGCCGCTGTTTAGACTGAAGTCTTGTGGTCGATTCTTTTCCACGTCAGCTCCGCAGATCAAGATACCTCAGTTTCTGATCTTTGGGAACGGGGTACGGCAGGGATTATCGAGGAGCCAGGTGGGTTGCGGGCTTACTTCACCGATGATGTCCAGTCGGAGGAGGTCAGGGCTTTGGGTGGCGAGTTCCGGGAGGAAAGAGAACAAGGGAAGAGCTTTGAACGGTTTTATAGCTGGAAGAACACTTCGGCATTACAGGCCTGAAGCGACTTTCACACGCAGCGACAGGCTTTGCTGGATCTGCCGCCGAGATGCGATTACAGCGGCGGATGAGCGAGCGCCTGGCGACGCGCTTTCGCACGACGCTGAATGGTGGCTATGATCGAGTGATGACCGCAGTTCGTCAATCTGTGTGTGCTCTGGATTGCCCGGACTGCTGCTCGCTCCTGATTAATGTCGATGAAGAGGGCCGCGGCTCGCGCCTGCGGGGGAATCCGGCACATCCGATAACGCAGGGATTTCTGTGCGGTAAAGTGGCGCGGTATTTGGAGCGCGAGTACTCGCCGGAAAGGCTTCTCCATCCTCAGCGGAGAGTAGGCGGAAAAGGCGAAGGCCATTTCGCTCGCATCACCTGGGATGAGGCCTTAGACGAGATCGCAACCCGGCTGAAGCAAATCGCTGACGAGCACGGCTCGGAAGCGATTCTGCCGTACAGCTTCGCGGGCTCGATGGGCAAGCTGATCGCGAATGGCATGGACCGGCGATTCTTTCATCGTTTAGGGGCGTCACGGCTGGCGAGGACCATCTGCTCGGCGGCTGGAGAAGCGGGCCTGAAGGCGGCAGTCGGTCACCAATATGGGACGGAGCCGGAGCAGTTCCGCCATTCGAAGCTCATTCTTGCTTGGGGCGCGAACATACTGGCTACCAACGTCCATCTGTGGCCCTTCATCGTCGAGGCGCGGCGGAACGGAGCTAAGTTTTACACGATTGATCCCGTCCGGCACAAGACCGGCGACTTGGCCGACAAGCATTTCGCGATTCGGCCAGGCACGGACGCCGCGTTGGCGCTAGGTTTGATGCACGTCATTATTCGGGAAATGCTCTTCGACGCGGAATATGTTTCCGGCCACACGAGCGGTTTCGACGAGCTTGCTTCGAAGGTAGCCGAGTTCACTCCGGCGCTGGTCTGCAACTTAACGGGGATTCCGGCGGACCAGATCGTTTCCCTGGCGCGCGAGTATGCGACGGTTCGACCGGCTGCAATCCGGGTGAATTACGGGATACAGCGCTCCGAGCGGGGCGGCATGGCGATGAGACTGATCTCTTACCTTCCTGGCCTGACCGGATCGTGGCGCGAGGTGGGCGGAGGCTTGCAGTTAAGCACTTCCGGAGCTTTTAGCCTGAACAATACGTCGCTGCAACGGCCGGATCTGCAAATCCGCGCGCTCGGGCGCGAAGCGCGAATTGTAAATATGTCAGAAATCGGAAAGCTGCTCAACGAAACAACGGATCCTGCAATTCACGCGTTGATAGTTTATTGTTCGAATCCAGCCGCGACTGCTCCGGATCAGAATGCAGTGCGGCGCGGGCTGGGGCGCAAGGATCTGTTCACAGTCTCGATCGAACAGTTCCAAACCGACACGGCTGATTGGGCGGACATCGTCCTGCCAACGACTACGTTTCTGGAGCACACCGACCTTTATACTGCTTACGGCCATTACTATTTGCAGCTTGCAAGGCCGGCTCTGAAAGCGCCTGGCGAGTGCCGCTCGAATGTAGAGATTTTCCGCGAGCTGGCGAGGCGGATGCGTTTCGACGATCCGTGCTTCGACGAAGGAGAAGACGAGATGATACGGAGCTTGCTCGATTCGGGGCACCCGTTTCTCGAAGGCATTTCACTCGAACGGCTCGAGCGGGAGCGTTCCGTACGCTTGAACATTTCGCGTGAGGGCGAACCGTTTTTGCCGTTTGCTGAAGGAAACTTCGGAACCGCCTCGGGCAAATGCGAGTTCGATGCGACGAGTATACGATACGAACCTCCGGTGGAGTCCCGTCGCGGCGATCCGGCACTGCGCGACCGATTTCCTCTCGAACTGGTGTCGCCGAAGAATCACAACAGCACGAGTTCTACCTTCGGGAATCGCGCGGAGCAGGATAGCGAGACTTCGGTTGCGACGATTCACCCGGAAGACGCTTTGGCGCGCTCTATCGAGACTGGCGACCCGGTGCGCCTGTTCAATGAGCGCGGAAGCTGTGTGCTGAAGGCTCGGGTGGGGGACAAGGTTCAGCCCGGCGTGGTCAGCGTCCATTCGGTGCGCTGGCCCCGCAAGGCTCCCGATGGAAAGAACGTCAATGTGCTTACCAGTCAGCGGCTGACAGACATGGGCGGAGGGCCGACGTTTTACAGTTGTCTGGTGCAGGTGGAGAAGGCCAGGGATTTAATCTAGGATCTCGCGACGCTTTGTCTTCGCGAGCAGATGCCGGGCTTTTGAGATCGCTTGGAATTCCGCGTCTTCGCGAGAGGCTGCCGAAAAGCGCGCGAGGCATGCGCCGGGCGATACATTGTCTGCCTGGCAGATGAACTTCTGGTCCACTCGATAGTGAGTCAGTCTCACCGGCCAACCATCAATCTCAAGTTCGCGTTCTGAAAAATCAGATGCTTCCGCCGCTCTCTCAGCCCCTGATGCACTCATGACGTCCCCGCAGTCAGGCATTAACCGCTTGCGTTTTCGTGGCAACGGGATTAGCCGCTCCACGCTCTACGGGAGCGCCTACCAGGTTCCCCCATTCGGTCCAGGAACCGTCGTAATTCAGGACGTTTGGCAGCCCGAGAAGATACTTGAGCGCGAACCAGGTATGACTTGACCGTTCACCGATACGGCAATAAGAGATCGTGGGGCGGGATGCGTCTACACCTTCGACCCCATACAGAGCTTTCAGTTCGTCGAAGGTCTTGAACGTTCCGTCCTCGTTGCAAACCTTGCCCCACGGCACGTTGCGTGCTCCCGGAATATGACCTCCGCGTTGACAAGTCTCGGGGAGACCTGGAGGCGCCAGGATCTCTCCGGTGAACTCCTGCAGGCTTCGCACATCAACCAGAGAGGCGGCCCCGTTCTTCAGCGCTTCCTGTACTTGCGGCAGGAAAGCACGAAGAGAAAGATCAGGCTGTTTCGCCTGATACCGGGCCGGCGGATAGGAGGACACCTCTTCGGTCAGCTTGCGTCCTTCGGCAATCCATTTCTTACGCCCGCCGTTCAGGAGCCTGACGTCCTGGTGCCCGTAGATCTTCAGTTGCCAGAGCGCCCAGGCGGCAAACCAGTTGTTGTTGTCGCCGTATAGGACGATGGTTGTCTGCGGTGTGATCCCCGCTTTGGACAGCAACGCTTCGAGTTGTTCTTTCGATAAGATGTCGCGCTGCAGCGTATCGCACAGCTGTGTATTCCAAGCCCAACCAATCGCGCCGGGGATGTGGCCCGTGTCGTAGGCTCCGGTGTCCACATCCACTTCCGCGACGCGTATAGATCTATAGGAAAGCCTATCGCCTAACTCATCGGTTTCGACCAGGACTTCCGGATGAACGTACGTAGCCATGAGTCCGGGCTAACATGACTAAGCCTATCGGGATCGTTCAGTTCGATCAACTCAACCTAGAATTGAAAGTGCAAACCGAACTGCATCTGGCGCATAGGCACCTGGATAGCGGTAATTTGTGCCGCTCCGCTCGAATCGATTTGGACCGTTCCCGGAGTTGTCCCGGGAAGAGCCAGGTTGGTGTGGTTAAACACGTTGAACGCGTCGGCCCGCAGTTCGAGCTTGAAGCGCTCGCTAAGCAAAAGGTTCTTGGAAAGAGAAAGATCGGACTCCCAGAGCTTCGGACCGCGTAGCGAGTCACGCCCCGCTGTTCCTTGACGGAACGGCTGCAGAGGTTCGCTGAAGGCGGCGAGGTTGAACCACTGACTCGCATTGGGGTTGGGGACGTTCGGATTTCCAATCACGTCGGCGCGGGTCTGAGAGAAATCAGGGTCGTTGAGAAGCGGCGCGTTAGCGACCGTCGGCGTAAAGGCAAGACCTGTTCCGAAGGTATGAACTCCGCTTAAGCGCCAGCCGCCAATTACTGCATCTGCGATCGCATTATTGCCGAGCGTCCAGCGCCGGCCGCGGCCGACCGGAATATCCAAATTGTGAGTAAACGTAACGGTATGCTCACGATCCCAGGAGGCCGGGCCATAGTCGTTGCGTCCATCATAAATGTTTGAAGGAGAGCCGCCACTACCCTCGGACGCATAATCGAGAGCCTTGGACCAGGTGTAAGTGAGAAGAAAATCTACTCCCCGGGAGAACTGCTTCTGAAACCTGGTCTGTAATGAGTTGTAGTTGGAAGTGGAGCAATTACAGTATTGGTAGATGCCCTGCGTTAAACCAAATTCGTTGTAAAAAGGACGGCGAGGGTCTACATCACCGGGGCCGGGGACGGCCTGATTGCGATTGAGCGATTCGAAGAGGTGTCGGCCAACATTTCCGACATATGCGACCTGCAGGGCCACAGTGGAGGTCAACTGCTGCTGAATGGTGAAATTCCAGAACTCGACGAGTGGAATGCGATAGGAATTTAGCGGATCAGTGAAATAGTTGATGCCGATTCCGTTGGGAAGCAAGTAGCGCCCGTTGGAGCCGACAGGCGGGTTCAGCGGTGCAGGCGGACCGTTGAGGAGATTAAACGGCGCGAAGTAAATATTGGATTGGTTCACGCTCTGGGGATTTACGATCGGCGGATTGTAATCCGCGCCTTGCCCGAATACCGAGCCGAGCCCGGCTGGATTCGCGCTGGTTCCGAAGCCGGCGCGCACGACAGTTTTTGGAGTTGCCTGATAGGCGATACCGATACGCGGTTCGAATAGCGTGTTGTATGCTTTCACGCCAAGATTCAGAGGAACGCTCCCGACTCCGGCCACGAGCACTTCGCCAGTAGATGGATCGAAGCTGCCGGCGCCCCCCGGTTTCGCGGCTGTTTGCGGAAGATAATCTTCCCAGCGCAGGCCATAGGTAAGAGTCAGCTTATTCGTAACGCGCCACGAATCCTGCGCGTAGAAAAATGTGCGGGTCTGCCTAAGTCCGGGATAGTAGTTGTAAGCCGTGTAATAGCGTTGAAATGTCGCGGGAAGCGCCAGTAGATAAGAAGCGAGCCCGGATCCGGTGGAAGCACTTCCTCCGGCGAGTTGATCGATGCCGTAATCTCCTGTTTCCGACGCGTTGAAGTTGATCTCGCCCGAGCGATGTTCATCACTCGGGATGCGCTGCTGTTGAGCGCGGCGGATATCGGCGCCGAACTTAATGGTGTGATCGCCGGCAATCTTGGTCCAGTTATTGACCCATTGAAACTGGTTTTCCGTCTCTTTCAGCGGGCAATTGCATGCATTCACATTGAGGGCATACCCGAAGTTGAAGCCCCCGTTACCATTGATGTAAAAGGCCGGAAGTCCGCTGGTTGCTTGCGAGCCGGTATTCAACCCGGGTAAGCCTGCGTCCGTGGCGGGGGTGGTTCCAACGTCATTGGGCTGTACGCGGATGCGGTAACGGTAAAAGCCGAAACGCGCGTCGGTGATCAGGGTTGGACTGAAGGTATGATCGATTCCCAGAGCAAGGCTCTGGTTACGGTCGATGGAGTCGCCCGAGAAATTGAAAGCGCTCGGACCGCCGCCCGCGTCGCCGAAAGCAGCGGGTGAATAGTTGTTGAAATCGGCCAGCGTGTAGCGGCCAAAGAAGTGGGTGTTGGCGCTCAAGTTGTAATCGACACGCCCGTTGTATTGATCTATGTCGAAGCGCTGAACGCCTTGAGTGATGAAGTTATTGAAAAAGCCGGTACCGTTGTTCGCAGCAGGGATCAAAGCTAAGAGCTTCTGCATGGGAGCAGCCACTGGGATGATGTTGGGTTGACCGTGCAGAGTATAGGCCTCGCGGCCAGAGCCATCGGCAGCGCCAGTGTTCGGATCGAAGACCATGTTGCCCCGAGCAGCCACCGTCCCGCCTTCGGTGGTCGGAACCATTTTGGGATTTGCGCACGGAGTCGGGCTAGTGGAGCCGTCTGCGCAAATGTAGTTGCCGAGAAGTGCGGAAAGGTCGCCGTTGCGCTCGGCTGCTGTCGGAACCGTGGTGAGGATTGAACCTCCGGTGCGACGCCGTGTCCCCTGGTAATCGAAGAAGCCGAAGAGCTTATCTTTCTTGATTGGTGCGCCGACGGATCCGCCAAACTGATTCCAGCGTAGAGGTGGATTGAGGCCGGTGAACGGGTTGGTGGCGTTAGTGATGTTGTTCCGCAAGAATTCGAACAGTGATCCGTGCCACTGGTTGGTGCCGGATTTAGTGGTGGCTTGGATCAGAGCACCGGAAACAGATCCGAACTCCGCGTCGTAGTTGCTAGTCGAAACCTTGAAATCCTGCAACGAATCGATATCGGGATTAATTACCGCGATGCCGAGAATGGCACTCTCGTTCTCGGTGCCGTCAAGAAGAAAGCCATTCGCCGTGAAAAACTGGCCGTTGGCGTCAACCTGTATACCGCCCTGCGGATTCTCGCTGGTGGCGATTTGAAAAGTCTGGTTCAGCAGCACCCCAGGAACGAGCAGCAGCAGATTCGTCACGTTGCGATCGAGCACGGGAAGTTGCTGGACCTGGCCACCGGTCAGAGTGGTTGCGATTTCCGCTCGGTCCGTGGTAAGCAGCGGAGTCGCATCCGTAACCTCGACGCTGGTTTGTACATTCGCGGGAGAGAGCCTCACGTCGAGCGGGGTAGTTGCGTCCACTTCGACTGTCGCGTTGGCGGTATACGCGCCAAATCCCGCGCTGGTCACTTTGACCTGATAATGCCCAGCCAGCAAGTGAGTTTGGGAGAAGTTGCCGTCGGAGCTGCTTTGCAGGTTGTAAACAGCGCCGCGGTCGAGATCCGTGATTATGATAGCCGCATTCGGCACAGACGCGCCGGTTGGATCTTGTACGGTTCCTGAAATGTTGCCCGAGACGGCCTGCGCGAAAACAGCCGAGGAGACGAGCAGAGTTAGAATGGCGACTCGCTTAAGAGACGAAAGCATAGATAAGCCCCTCGAAGTGTTCGTAGTCTATCGAATGTATGGAAAGCTCGTCAAGCGGATGAGCTGAGGCAACCTGGCAGGAAGTAATCATCTGAATCGTTCGGGCGCGAATAAGGCAATCGGGTGGCGAGCTTTACCCTCGGTCACAAGATCGGCCAGGATCTCGCCGACGACGGAAGTGAATTTGAATCCGTGGCCTGAAAAGCCGGCAGCTATCGCGACTTGTGGATGAGCAGGATGCAGCGATAAGACGAAATGCTCATCGGGAGTGAGCGTGTACATGCAGGTCGCGGCGTTCACGAGGGGTCCGTTCAGCGAGGGGATGAAACGGGTTAACTGAGCGCGCAACTCCGCTACGTCGTGGTCGGAGACATGGCGTTCGATGATAGCGGGCGTGCACGGGTCGCCTCCTGTATGCATGGCGAGCTTCACGCCTCCATCGAGGCCGTCGATGGCCGGAAATCCATAGAACACGTCTTTGCCGTCGATGTCCCATAGATAGACAGGAAAGCGGTCAGGAAGGAACGCTTCCAGGTTCGCAACCGGACGGAACCAGCACATCACGTGGCGGCGGATCTCAAACGGAATATCGAGTTCGTCCAGCAAACCGGGAGCCCAGGCGCCCGGAGCGATGACCAGACCGTCCGATTCGTAGGTTTCGTTAGCCGTAACGACTCGCACGACACTGTGGGTAGAAGTGGCGGACCACTCCCGCACGTACTCTTCAAAGCGCAAATCAGCTCCGTAGCGGGTGGCTAATGCAAGGTGAGCGCGTACGCAGGCCTCAGGCTTAAGAAATCCCGCGCGCACTTCGTATACGGCGGTTTCATTGGGCCGCGGATTAAGAACGGGATAACGGCGCCGGAGTTCGTCGGAATCAAGCACCTCACACGGGAGATGGTGCGCCTTGGCGCTGGCAAGTGTTCCTTGGACGATCGCACTGCCCGGAGACCCTATCGCCAAGCCTCCCGTGATGCGCAGAAGGTCGCTGTGGGAATCGCGCTGGAGTTGCTCCCACAACTCGTAGGCACGTAGCACAAGGGGTACGTAAGCAGGATCCTCGTAGTACGCCTGGCGGATAATCCGCGAGGAACCGTGCGACGAGCCCTTGTCGTGCGCGGGCGCAAACTGGTCTAGGCCGAGAACACGTTTTCCTCGAGCGGCGAGATGGTATGCGGCGGCGCTGCCCATCCCGCCGAGTCCGAGAACGATAGCATCGAAGGTCTTCTGCCCCAAGTCAAATCGTATCGCCAATCGGGCGCGCGGGTGGCAGTGCGCGCAAAAAATATAGTATACGATAACCTACTATGGCCCAAATCACGATCTATCTGCCAGATACTGTCGAGGTGAAAGTGCGAGGCATCGCCAAAAAAAAGGGAAAGTCGGTTAGCCGCTGGATCGCTGATCAAGTCGTCCGCGAACTTGAGGATACATGGTCCAAAGGTGTGTTGGATGCTGCTGGTGCACTCCCCGATTTCCCCAGCGTTGAAGAATTCGCAGAGGCTATGGTCACGATGTAACTCGGGAGCCGATTGATTGACGCTTCTCGACACCAACGTATTGATCTGGTATCTAAAAGGTCAGGAACAAGTCGTCTCCCGACTGCAATCGGCATCTCCGAATGATCTTGCTGTACCTAGCGTAGTTGCTTATGAGATTGAATACGGAACCTTGAAGATCGGCTCTTCGCACCGGCGGACGCTGGCATCTGAACTTCTCATGGGTCTGATTCAAGTGCCGTTCGATCACGCAGCGGCCCGAGAATCAGCTCGCATCCGAATTGAGCTAGAGACTCGGGGCATATCAATCGGTCCGACTGATTTACTGATAGCCGGAACAGCTTTAAGCCGGCGCGCGATGCTGGCCACGAGCAATACCGAGGAGTTCTCCAGAGTAAAAGGATTGCGGCTCGCTGACTGGACGAAATGAGTTTAAGACAAATAAGGAAATCGCACCCTCACCAGTCTTGCGATGCGAAATGGTCGAACCCTTTCGCATCGAGAGGGCGGCCGTCGAGGCGGATGCGGCCTGAGTTACCTGACGTGATGTTCCCGATTTGCGTGACCGGTAGCGAGCCGAGTTGCGTCGGAATCTTTTTCTTGGGCGGCGCGGTGAAGAGCAGCTCGTAGTCCTCGCCGCCATGCAGTGCTTCAGAGAGCGTAGCTTTGCCGGCGATGGGAATGTCGGAGTGAATCTCGGCGCTGACTTCAGACTCGCGGCAGAGGCGAGCGAGATCGAGAGAGAGGCCGTCGCTCAGGTCGATGCAGGCAGTGGCGCCAAGGCGTCGAAGCAGAATGCCGGCTGCAACGCGCGGTTCGGGTCGTAGATGCCGGCACCAGAAACGGCCGCGGCGGGTGGAGAGGCCGTGAGCGGAGGCGCCGAGTTCGCCCGTGACGTAGATCGAATCGCCGGGTTTGACTCCGGCGCGTGTGAGAGCTTTGCCACGTGGAACGCGGCCGCAGCACATGACGTCGATGAGTACGTTCTCAAAGCGCGCGAGGTCGCCGCCGGCAAGCGTAATTCGATATTTGGAAGCCAGCGCGAGAAAGCCGCGATAGAAGCTTTTCACCCAGCGCGACGTGAGCGCTGGAGGAATCGCCAGCGAAACAAGACATAAGACGGGTTCGCTGCCCATGGCTGCCAGATCGGAAAGGCTGCGAGCTAAGGCTTTATGGCCGATGTCGGCTGCGGTATGCGTTGCGAGCTCGAAATGCCGTCCTTCGAGTAGAAAGTCGGTGGTGAAGACGAGGTCTTCGTTGGCTCGGGGACGCAGAATGGCGCAATCGTCTCCGACGCTTTGAATAATAGAACTGCTTTGATAGTTCTTCGCCGCAAGCTGGCGAATTAACTCGACGATTTCCGTCTCGCGCATCAGGCACTTGGGGCGAGCACAAACCCGGCCGGCAAATCTTCGCCGAAGAGGCGACTACCTGCTGCGAGGTCGTCGGCTTCGCCTGCTAGTTGGCCGAGAAGATCGGCAGCGCGCGGGCTCGCTTCACACGCCCGGCGGACGAGTTCGAGAGTGGCAGGCGGCAGGTCGCGTGCGGTGTCGCCGGTCAACTGCGCCAGTTGCACAACTGACTCAAGCAGTGATGGCGTGTGAGGAAGACGCAGCAGAGCTTCGACCCAGCGGCTCACGACAGCCGGGGAAAGAACCCAGTTGATTGGACCGCTGAAGAGCTTACGAGCACCGAGGCGAGAAAGGCACCAAGTGGCAGCCTCGATCATCTCGCCTTGCTTAATTGATGCGAGCAGGCTTTCGCCGAGCTGCGATTTTGTCTGCTGCGGCAAGAGTTCGAGACTGGCGGCGGTGCGCCACATCTCACGATAGAGAGCCTGATTGATCCGGCCCTTGCGCTTTTGTTTGGGTAAGAGAACCGGTGAGAGACGTTGAAAGATGTCGCCCTGCTGGTTACGATTCAGGCCGCCTGCGATACGTCCACAGAAAATCCACCAATCGATTTCGTTCTGCACCTGGTTGCCGAACGTGAGGCCGCCCGCGTAGATGCGGCGCGCCTGTTCGACGCGATAATCGTCGCCCGGATAGCCGAAGCCGGGCCGCAGACAAAAGCCAGTGAGGTTTAACCAGCGCGCCTCGTGCGGTGCATTCTTTCTGCGGCCATCGGCCAAAGCCAGCAGCTTGTCCGCTAACGCGCGAACAGTTGCTAACGGCCAGGAGAGCCGCCCAAGGCTTAACGCTTGTTCGAGACGAGAGGGCAACTGCTCTGGAGCAAGTCCCGTGCCGGCTTTGCCGAAAAGCTGTTCAATCAGCGCTTCCGCTTGCGCCTGCGACTCGGGGCTGATTACTGCGCTTGATCGAACTGCTGATACGGCCCCCGAAGCTCCCAGCGAATCAGCGGTTTTGCGGAGTTGAAACTGCAAGCGCCAGCGATGCTCGCTTACTTTCGATTCGGCCCAAGTTTCGAGCGTGCCGACTTCGTTCAACCGAGCGCCTAAGGTGACAGGTATAAGGCGCTCACCGCCTTTGCCGAAGCGGATCACGGCGCGCAGAGGCGCATGTAGACGCGGATCACTGGCTGGGTCAAGCATGTTTTCACTGGACGTTAAAGAGACGACATCGCCGGCGGCATCCTCGGTACGGCTCAAAGAGCTATAAAGCCGAAATGCGACTGGCGTGTTCGCCAGAAGCTGCAGTTCGGGCTGCTCAAGCTTGATCTCCTGGCCCTCTTCGGTGCCTCGGGGCATCAGGCAAACGGCGCTTAAGTTCGAGGATCCGGTGCCATGCAAACCGAGGAAGTAGGCCCGTGGCAGGCCGCCACGAACGAGGACACCGCTGCCAGTCGCGCGAACGTAGGAGTAATAAGCTGCGCCGATTGCGACCGCGAGATCAAGGTCGTGATTTTCGAAAACTGCTGGACGACGGCCGAACCAGTGCTCGACGACATCGCGGACGCGCTCGCGAAAGACCTGGGGAATGAAGAAGCCGCCATTGAAGAGAATGGCGTCGACTCCGTATTCGGCAGCCGGCGAACCGTGGAGAAACTCGGCCAGGTGTCGCGTGATTGCAGGATCCGAGACATAGGGCAGACCCAGTTCGCGGAAGACGCTTTGTTTTTCCTGCTGGGCCTGATCGGCAAGCTGGCAGGGCGGCAAGAAACCGGCAAGTGCGAGTTCCAATACTTCGTCACGCGTGATTACGGTCTTAAGCGTTCCGCCAATGAGCGAAGTCCCCGCGCCCGTAACAGTGACATCGACCGAGGCCGGACTGTTCGGGGCGAGCAGTACTTCTTTCGCAGCCGAGCACTGACGCCGCAGCGCGCTACGCTGGCGCAGAGACAGCGTTTTGCCGAGCTTCGATTCCGCCAGCCACGAGATCGTGAGATCGAGGTTGTCGCCGCCGAGCAGAAGGTGGCGTCCGACTGTCGTTCGGGTGAACTGAACCCGATCGCCTTCGCGATCAACGCGCACCAGAGTGAAGTCGCTGGTGCCGCCGCCAACATCGCAGACTAGCACGGTCTGCCCATCGAAGAGCTCTTTGTTAGAACGCGCCAGATGACCGGCGATCCAGGCGTAGAAGGCAGCAGCAGGCTCCTCGAGTAACGTGAGCTGCTCGATGCCGGCTTCGTGCGCGGCCTGCACAGTCAACTCGCGAGCCTCCTCATCGAAACTAGCCGGAACTGTGAGGACGACGCGCTCCGCGCTTAGCAGCGAGCCTTTGCTGTTCTCCCATGCCGACCGCAGATGCGCGAGATAGCGCGCGGAAGCTTCCACAGGGGAGAGGACGCGGCCTTCCTCCTGCGAATCCCAAGGCAGAATCTTCGCAGTGCGGTCCGCCTCCGAATTTGAGAGCCAGGATTTGGCGGAATGAACGGTCCTGGTGGGAACCAGCGCGCCCTGCTCGCGCGCGTAGGCGCCGACCACCGGCGGCTCGCTCAGGTACAGAAACGAAGGCAGAGTGCGTAGTGTGCCGGCGCGGTTAGCATCGAGCTGCTGTTCGATTGGGAGGACGCGAATCGGAGGGAAGTCGGCTTCGGCCGCTTCTTGCGGGTCGATGTAGGCGAGAGCAGAGTTGGTAGTGCCCAGATCGATGCCTATATTCATGCGCCTACGTTCATGCAGCCGCTGCCCGCTCGCGGACATTGAACTCGAGCCGCCAGCGCCGGCCATCGGCGGCGACACACCAGAGTTCGAGCATGCCCGTTTCGGTCACGTTGCTTTCGAGCGTGACGGGCACGACTTCCTCGCGCGTCTCGCCTTTGTGAGGCGGCAGGAAGACTTCGATGGGAGCGAGCTCTTCCAGTTCCTCGCTGGTCTCTTCGAGCAGCGTACCGGGCGCGTCACTTTTTCGCGAGAGAGAAGAGAAGAAGCGGAACTCGGCGGGCTCACCGACAACCAGCGCAAAACGGCGTTGTGGAAGCTCGACTTTCGAGCCTTCTTCGAGGCCGAAGGGGACAACTGCGAGCGCCTTCATAGGAGCAGGCAAGCCCGGCACAGCGGGCAGGGAACTCTCGATGCCGACGTAATAGGTACGCGGAACGCCCCCGCGGATTCGCACGCCGTTTCCGGTGCGCGCAATTCCGTAATAGGCCGCGCCCTCGGCCACCGCATGCATCAAGTCGGCGTGCTTGGTCTCATTTACAAGCTCAGTGACTGGCGGCGCGCCGGCCTGTGTAAGCCAGCCGTTCAGCACTTCAAAAATGCGGTGTTCGATCGCGCCCGCCTGCAACACTCCACCGTTCAAAAGCAAATGAGTAGGGCGCGCAAAGCCCTCCGCGCCAGCATTGGTAGCAGCTTGCCGAAGGAACTGGGCCAGATGTTTGGTTACGGCCGGGTCGGTTGCGTAGTTCAGGCCAACTTCCATCAAAGCAGCGCGGCGTTGGCGCTGCGGAGCGGCATCCTCTTCTACGGCGGGGAAGAATCCTTCAAGTAGCAGATCGCGGACTTCTCCTCGCGAGACTTTGCCGCGCAGCGTACCGCCAACCAGCCCGGTGCCGCGGCCCAGAATGGTGAGCGGCTGTTCTTCCGGGGTATCGGTGTCGCTCGAAAGCAGAGTTTCCTTAGCGGCACGACACTGCTGCCAAAGCGCGTGAAACTGGATGGCATCGAGCTTGATGTTTTTTTGCGAGAACTGCTGTTCGGCATGGCGCGCCACTGCGAGATCCATGTTGTCGCCGCCTAACAGCAGGTGGTCGCCGACTGCGATGCGCTCGAGCTGCAATTCACCCGATTGTTCGGTAACGGCAATCAGGCTGAAATCGGTTGTCCCGCCACCGATATCGACGACCAGAATCAGATCGCCCGGCTGAACCTGCTCACGCCAGTTCGGGTTACGTTCGATCCAGGCATAGAAGGCGGCCTGCGGCTCTTCGATGACCGTCACTTCGGGATAACCAGCCTCCCGCGCCGCGCGTTGCGTAAGCTCGCGCGCCGCTGCATCGAAAGAAGCGGGTACGGTGATGAGCACGGATTGGCTCTCGAACGGAGCTTCGGGATGCTCCAGATTCCATGCCGACTTGAGATGGATCAGGTATTGAGTCGAGGCCTCAAGCGGCGATATTTTTGGAAAGCCTTCAGGCGCAGCGAGCGGGAGCAAAGGCTGGGTGGGGTCGGCAGACTGATTAGAAAGCCAGGACTTAGCAGAACTCACCAGCCGGTTCGCGTTTTCGATTCCTCGCGCGCGCGCGAATCGGCCAGTGATGTACGCCGGTTGCTTGTCCCAGGGCAGAGCTATCGCGCCTTCCACAAATTCGTTGGGTCCGGAAATATAGAGCGAAGAGGGAAGCAGATCGAAAGCCCCGACTTCACCGGGATTGGCAAGCTGTGGAACGGACAGCAGAGAGACGTCCGGATGCTCCGCCTCTTCGCTTTTGAGAGACGCGTAAGCGAGCGCGCTGTTCGTTGTACCGAGATCGATGCCAATAACGAATTGCGGCATGCGCAGTGCTATTCGACCTCGAGTTCGGCCGGAGCGAGTACGGAGACATCCTGCTTTCCGAGCACTGGCAACTCAATAGCAACGGCCTTCCAGCCGCGATGACGAAGCGTGCCGCCGGGTACCTTTCCATTTGCCGGGACATTGCCGATCAACTTGAAGCGATTCGGATCGGGCGATTTTGCCGCATCTAGTTTCTGGTACGTTCCTTCCACGCCGTCGATGACCGGAGCGAGCGTGATATGACGAGAGAGAGTTGCTTTGCAATCGGAATGCAGTGAGCGGACAGCAGCTCCAATCTGATCGTCGGCAAAGTCGCCGATATCCTCCATCAGAAAATCGACGAGACGCGAATCGCGCTGCAGAATCGAGAGGATCTGCAAAGCGCCATCGCTTACGTTCACCTTGACCGTTTCGATAGGCGGAGCGACGGGGGCCGGTTTCGCTTTTACGAAGCCAAATGCTACAGCTACGTCTTCCGGCAGAACGCCCGAGAACAGCAGAGAAAAAAAGCTGCGAAACGCAGCGGAAATTCGAGACAAGAAGAAACCTCTAAGAAGCCAGAATATCAACCGCTCCGATGCTTCAGGCTGAAAAGCGCGCCGCTTCGAAACTTATCTTGTTGAAACGTAGTGAAGGGGGATTGGCTCCCACTGATATAAGTACGCGTTTTAAACACGGGAGAATTACATGGCAACAAAAAAGAAAAGTACCACTAAGAAATCTTCGTCCGGATCAGATCCCAAATCGAAGCGCATCGTAAAAGGCAAGATGCAGGACACCATGCATGAGTTCAAGCATCACGAGCTTTCGTCGGGACGGAGCGGTAAGAGAGTAAAGAACCCGAAACAAGCGATTGCGATCGGATTGAGCGAAGCGCGGCGTTCGGGCGCGAAGATTCCGCCCGATCCGAACGCGAAAAAGAGGAGCAGCGCCGGGACCAAGAAGAAATCCGCAAGCAAGAAGACGACCGGCAGGAAGTCCAGGACCAAGAAAAGCACTCCCAAAAAGACAGCCAGCAGGAAGAGCACTGCCACGAAGACGCCAGCGAAAAGCAAGTAAGCCCGCCAGGCACTCGGCCGGGCGGGCTTTCTTATGAGTATCGGCTCTAGACTGGGCTACGAATTAGTAATCCATGTCGGGGCCGTGGCCGCCGGGTCCGCCAGGCATGGACGGAGACTTCTTCTCAGGTATTTCGGCAATCATGGCCTCCGTGGTCAGCATTAACGCGCTGATGGAAGCGGCATGTTGCAGAGCGCTGCGGGTCACCTTGGTCGGATCGATCACGCCAGCCTTTACCAGGTCTTCGTACTGCCCGTTTGCGGCATTGAACCCGAAGTTGGCATCGTCATTTGAACGAACCTTTTCGAGAATGATCGCGCCCTCGTAGCCGGCATTGCCTGTAATCTGACGCAGCGGCTCTTCGGTGGCTTTTCGAATGATATCGACACCGATCTGCTCATCGCCTTCGGCCTTGAGGTTTTGCAGCGTTTTGCCGGCCCGGAGCAGCGCAACGCCGCCGCCAGGGACAATGCCTTCTTCAACAGCCGCGCGTGTTGCATGTAGAGCATCCTCCACGCGAGCTTTCTTTTCCTTCATTTCGGTTTCGGTTGCAGCGCCGACTTTGATGACGGCAACACCACCGGCCAGCTTGGCCAGGCGTTCCTGCAACTTCTCGCGATCGTAGTCGGAAGTCGTTTCTTCGATCTGAGCGCGCAGCTGCTTGATGCGGCCTTCGATCGCTTTCTGGGTGCCGGCGCCATCTACGATGGTCGTGTTGTCCTTATCGACGGTCACGCGCTTGGCGCGGCCGAGGTCTTCCAGACGAACGCCCTCGAGCTTGATGCCGGTCTCTTCCATGATGGACTTGCCACCAGTGAGGACAGCAATGTCGTCGAGCATGGCTTTGCGGCGATCGCCGAACCCAGGAGCCTTCACCGCGCAAGCGTTCAGCGTGCCGCGCAGCTTGTTGACAACCAGAGTTGCCAGCGCCTCGCCTTCGACCTCTTCCGCGATGATGAGGAGCGGCTTGCCGGAGCGGGCAATCTGCTCGAGCAGCGGCAGCAGATCCTTCATGTTGCTGATCTTCTTCTCGTGAATCAGGATGTAGGGATCCTCGAGAACCGCTTCCATCCGATCCGGATCGCTGACGAAGTAAGGCGAGAGGTAACCGCGATCGAACTGCATGCCGTCGACGGTCTGCAGCTCAGTCACCATGGTCTTTGACTCTTCGACCGTGATCACGCCGTCTTTGCCGACCTTCTTCATCGCTTCCGCAATGATGTTGCCGATGGTGGAATCGCCGTTTGCCGAGATTGTTCCAACCTGAGCGATCGCATCGCCGGAAACAGGCTTGGAGAACTTCTTGACTTCCTCGACAACCGTGTCGACGGCTTTCTCGATGCCGCGCTTCAGCGCCATCGGATTCGCGCCAGCGGCCACCGACTTAACGCCTTCACGGAAAATTGCTTGGGCCAGAATCGTCGCCGTGGTGGTACCGTCTCCGGCAATGTCGGAGGTCTTCGAAGCGACCTCGCGCACCATCTGGGCGCCCATATTTTCGAGCGGATCTTTCAGCTCGACTTCTTTGGCCACCGTCACACCGTCTTTGGTGATGGTGGGGCCACCGAACTTCTTTTCTAGAACTACGTTGCGGCCCTTAGGGCCCAGCGTTACCTTCACAGCGTCAGCTAACTGATTTACACCGCGGAGAATCGCCTGACGCGAGTTTTCACTATAAACAATTTGTTTTGCAGCCATTATTTTTTCTTAAACCCCCTTACTTTTTAGCGGAAGCGCCATTCGAAGAACCATTGGTAAGCACGCCAAGGATTTCATCCTCACGCATGATCAAATACTCATTGCCATCAAGCTTGATGTCGTTGCCAGAGTATTTGCCAAAAAGAATGCGGTCGCCCACCTGGACGTCCAGCGCGTTCAGCTTGCCGTCGTCGCTGCGCTTCCCCTTGCCTATTGCAACCACTTCACCTTGCTGCGGCTTCTCTTTTGCCGAATCCGGAATGTAAAGACCGCCCTGCATGGTCTCACCTTCCTCAACCCGTTTCACCACGACACGGTCGTGTAGCGGACGAATTTCCATACGTCAAAACCTCCAAGTATTGTGTTTGGAACGAACTTGATCTGCAAACCGGGCGTTTTCCGGGCCCGCTTGCTCAGTCCCTGTTTTAGCACACTCGGCTAGTGAGTGACAAGAGGGCTACGCAGCTCATGCATTCTAAAGGAAATAGCAAGAAAGCAATCTCAACGTAACACTGATCTGCTCATATTTTCTTCCAGCCGGTCAGAAAGTCCAGCCCTGCTATCGTTGAAAGTAGCCGCTCCGCCAAACATGCGCCGTTATTCCGTCATCTTAGCTGCTGCTCTGCTCCTTATCTCGGCTGTTGTCGGTTACACGTTGAAGCTCCGCCTGGATAAGGCTCGAGCGGCTCACGTATTTGCCCCTCCCGCTATCCGGACGGTGGACGAAGGGGTGGCGCCAAGCGGTTGGCGGTATCAAAAGGACGATCCGCAAACTAACCGTCCGATCGTCCGAGTAGACGCAAGAGCGTTCGAAGGTACACACGATCCATCGACCTTCGAACTGAAGGGCATGGCTTTGAAATTGTACGATAAGAGCGGCTCCTCTTACACCTACGTCAAAAGCGAACAGGCTCTTTTCGATGAAGGCTCCGGAGTGCTGAAGTCGGAGGCGCCCGTTTACATCGTTATCAATGTTCCGACCGGCAAAGACGCGGAGAACAAGAACGAAGCGGCGAAGCGCGTCCGCGTCGCGACGAGTGGTGTTGTGTATGAAACGAAGACCGGGAAAGCGCAGACGAACCAGCCTGCTTCGTTCCTCTTTACGGAAGGGGAGGGGAAAGCGGTCGGCGTGGAGTACGATCCGAACACTAAGCTGCTCCACCTGAAATCGCAAGTCTCGCTCGATTGGATCGGCAAAGGCCCCGTCGAGAAAAAGATGCACATCGAAGCGGGCGACCTGGTCTACAAAGAAGCAGAACACAAGATCTATCTTTCGCCATGGTCCAGGATGACGCGCCAGACCACCAAAATTGAGGCGAAGAACACGGTGGTCACGCTCGAAGACGGCCGCCTACATCAGATCGAAAGCGACCACGCGGCCGGTACCGATGATCGAGAAGACCGCCACACCGGCTACTCGGCCGACAAGATGACGGCCATGTTCGACGAAGACGGAAATCTGGTGCAGATTATCGGCGACCAGCACGCCAGAGTGGAGTCGAGCCAACCGGGTGCGCACACGCTATTGACGAGTACGCGAGCGGATCTGCGGTTCGCGCTCGAGACGAAGGAACAAAAGGGAGTCGAAGTCACCGATAGCCAGCTCCATCTCGTGATGGCGGACGGACATGGAGTGGCGGAATCCGTCCCACTGCCGCAACCGGGTGTGCAGATTGCAGAGACCCGTATTCTCCGGAGCGAGCACATCGAACTCGAAATGAAGCCGGGCGGCAAAGATTTGCAAGAAATTCGGACCTCTTCGACAGCGCAACTCGAGTTTAAGCCGAATCGCCCCGACCAGTCGCACCGGATTGTGGACGCTTCGCACCTACGCGTGTTGTATGGGGCGGGGAGCTACGTAGATACGTTGTTCGCCTGGAACGTCGCCACGCACACCGACAAGTCAGCGGCGCAGGCCAAGCCGAAGCGGGGGCCAGACGGAAAACTGCTGCCGCTTGCGCCGGCTCTGACCTGGAGCGATCAAATGACGGGTAAATTTGCGCCCAATTCGAACCAGATCGCTTCGATAGACCAAGCCGGAAATTTCCGTTACGAAGAAGGAGCCCGTAAAGCCTGGGCAAAGAGAGCGTTCCTGGAGCAGGCCATCAATCGCATTACGCTTACGGATCACGCGCGCGTCTTGGACGACACTGGGTCGGCGGTGGGCGACAAGATCGTTATGAATCAGGCGAGCGGAGACATGGATGCGTTGGGGCACGTGCTGTCTACGCATGAGCCGGACCGTAACGAGAAGCCTGGGACCTCCATGCTGGATGCAACGCAATCGATGCAAGCGCAAGCCGACCAGATGCAAACTCGCGAGAACAATACGAAAGTGTTCTACGAAGGGCACGTCGTGATGTGGCAAGGAGCTAATCGGATCTCGGCCGACGAGATCGCGATCGACCGGGATACCGAGTCTCTCGATGCGAATGGAAGCGTGGTTAGCGAACTGGTGGATAACAAGGGAAGTACCGATTCCGCACCAAAGCCCGGCGAAGCCGCCCCCGTGAATACCGGCCCGATTTACACCGTCGTACGCGCCCCTAAGCTAGCCTACCGTGACGATGTTCGGATCGCAAATTACACCGGGGGTGTCAAGCTGGTGCGAGACAAAATGACTATCATCTCGAAGGATCTGCAGGCCTATCTCACACCGAAAAGCGACAAGACGTCGAAGGACTCGTCGCTCGACCACGCGGTGGCAACCGGCAATGTAGAGATTTCGGATGTAATTGCTCCGGGGCGCATTAGAACCGGTAACGGGGAGCATTGTGAGTACTACACCAAAGAAGACAAAGTAGTGCTGAATGGCGGCGCGCCGCAGATGATCGACAGTTACAAGGGCATCGTGAAAGGCGCCCAACTCACGTACTTCAGTGGCGAAGATCACCTGATCGTGGACGGGAAAAAGGAACAGGTTGCCTTTACGCGGATGAAGAAGAAGTAGCTTCCGCGCCGTACCCCAAGCTGGGTTATGAAGATTCTGCTCATCGGAGCAACCGGGTTTATAGGTCCCCATTTAGTTGGCAAGCTTGCGAGCGAAGACCATGAACTCGCCGTTTTTCACCGGGGAAACTCTTCGGTTTCTCTGCCGGGCTCTGTGCAGCATGTGCTCGGGGACCGGAATGCGCTCGGCGAGCATCGACACCAGTTCCGGCGATTTCGTCCCGATGTGGTGATTGACCTCATTCTGAGTAGTGGACGTCAGGCGAGCACACTCATGAGCGCGTTTCGAGGTCTGGCGCAAAGGGTGGTCGCGCTAAGCAGCGGCGATGTGTATCGCGCGGCGGGCATTCTGCACGGCTTCGAAGCGGGGCCGCTCCAGCCGATGCCGCTCACCGAGGATTCGGATCTCCGGACAACCAGGAACGTATATGGGCCTGAAGTGCTGACGCAGCTACGCTCGGTTTTCCCGTGGTTGGGCGAAGAGTATGACAAGATCCCGGTGGAAGAGGCTGTGATGAGCGACCGCGAGTTGCCGGGCACTGTTTTGCGCCTGCCCATGATCTACGGTCCGGGAGATCCGCTGCATCGACCCTTTCCGTATCTGAAGCGAATGGACGACCGGCGGCCGGCGATTCTGTTGCAGGAAGATGTAGCGCGCTGGCGGGGGCCCCGGGGATATGTGGAGAACGTGGCAGCGGCCATAGCCTTAGCAGCCGTTTCGCCGAGTGCAGTCGGGCGAATTTACAACGTAGCCGAGCCGGATTCCTACTCTGAGTTGGCGTGGGTTCAGAGGATTGGCCGGGCGGTTAAGTGGGAGGGCCGTGTTCTTCCAGTTCCAAAAGATCTCACGCCAGCACACCTTCGAGTACCGTACAACAGCGAGCAGCATTGGGAGATGAGCAGTGGGCGAATTCGGAAGGAGCTTGGGTTCGCGGAACCGGTCGACGAAGCCACTGGGCTCGAGCGCAGCATCGCCTGGGAGCGTGCGAATCCGCCTTCTGTGAATCCGGTCCAATTTGACTACGCCGCGGAAGATGAAGCGATTGCTGCAATCAACGAGCGTGTTTAATGCAAAACCGGAATCTCGGCTCGGTGATAAACGATGCACAGCTTTGTGCGCGCTACCAGTTTGTAATGCGCAAACCAGAGGCGTAGATCCGGATAGACGTCCGGTTTCAGATTTGGATTCAGCAGACCGAGTCCGTCAACGAGCCAAGTGGGGTGGGATTGCAGCAGTTCGCGCCGGTTGCGGGCCGCCGGGCCGCCGTAAATCGCATCTCTTACGTGCAAATGGCGGTCTGCGGGTACGCCGGTGAGTGGCTGCGAATCCCAGAACTTGCCATCGCTTGTCAGGCGCGTGTAAACGTAGATGTCGGGCCGGTATCCCCACACAAAAAGGGTGTCGCCGGGTCTAGCTAATGTGCGGATTTTATTGGCGGCGGCACGCGCATCGAGATCCATCACGACATCCGCCCAGCGTGGAGGCCGCCCTAGAAGATTGTCATAAGCCAGCGAAACGTAACGGGGCGCAAACCTTACAAATGGCACCAGCAGCGCAACCGCGAGTAGGGCGGCCCCCAGCTTACGACATTTTCTCCAGGCCAGCACGATGCCTCTCGAACTCGCGATCACCATTGCCGGCAGGAGCTGCAAGAAGTAGTGCGGTGCAAAGCGAGTGCCCAGACATACAGCGGCAAAGGAAAGAGCAAGCCACGAGCCGAGTCTCCACCGGTCCTCACGCGGGAGGTGAAAGATGGCGAACGCGGCGCCTCCCGCCAGGGCCAAATGAAATCCTAACCAGTCGAGTGTACGGACAACGCCGGTCATAATTGGGCGAGTGACTGGCGACTGGGCTGCGTAGATCCAGCCCCAGCGCCACACCTGCTGGACATAGCCGGCCCAAATGCCGCTAAGCCCCGCGATAGCGCCCGCGATTATCAACGGAAGAGCGAAACCAAGGCTTAGCAGCGGCAACGACGAAAGCGACCACAAAGCGCAAACCGCCAGAATAAACAGAGCTTTTGGATTCACCAGAAACGCCACCGCGCAACAAACGCCTGAGAGGAAAGCGCGCCTTGTAAAAGCGAAGTAAATCGCAGCTAGATGCGGAACGATCATCAAGGCGTCGGCCGCGAATGCAATTACGGCAGAGGGCAAATAGAAAGCCAGGAAAAAAGCCAGCAGAATAGCCGATACCCGCGCTTCCGTCTCGCCCCACCAGGCGCGCGCCAATCTGAAAGCCAAAAAGCAGGCGAACAGGACATAGAGCATGTCCAGGAGACGAAGCGGCCAGCCGGAGTAGCCTCCGATCAGCAGATAATAAATAGCGTTCAGCGGCGGTTTGTCGTACCAAAAATCGCGGTACGGCAGCTTGCCGTGCAGGATGTTGAGGGCAGCGGCTATATGGTAATCCTCATCGGCCCACAGCAGGCGCACATGGCAGAGCCGCAAGGCCGCAAGTGCAGCCACGAGCGCGAAAATGCTCCAACGCGCGCCCGTGAATCGCCGCCATGCCCGAGTGACTCCATCCATTCACCGCGTATCATAAGACATAGGCCACCATGCACTTGCGCTTCACGCTGGGATAGCTTCTGTGTCCATGAGAACGCTCCAGACAGTGTCGATCGCAAAATCCTACAACGCACGAAAGGTCGTTGACAATGTCTCAGTTCGTGTAGAGCAAGGCGAAGTCGTTGGGCTGCTTGGGCCTAATGGAGCAGGCAAGACCACGTCATTCTACATCATTGTCGGGTTAGTTAGCCCGGATAGCGGCCAGGTTTTGTTGGATAACGAGCCGATTACGGAACTCGCGATGTATCTGCGCGCGCGGCGGGGTGTCAGTTATCTACCGCAAGAACCGTCGGTGTTTCGCAAACTAAGCGTCGAAGATAATCTGATGGCAATTTTGCAGACGCTGCCGCTCAACGGGCGCGAGCGCCGCGAACGAATGAATATCCTGATCGACGATATGGGACTCGAGACGGTTCGCCACAGCAAAGGATATATGCTGTCGGGAGGCGAGCGCAGACGCGTGGAAATCGCGCGTTCACTCGTGCTACAACCCGATTTCATTCTGCTCGATGAGCCCTTTTCAGGCATCGATCCGATTCAAGTACTCGAACTCCAGCGCATAATCGGGGAACTCAAGCGGAAAGGCATCGGAATTCTGGTTACCGACCACAATGTACGCGAAACACTGGCGGTAACTGATCGCGCCTACATTATCAGCAGCGGCAGAATTTTCCGGGCAGGGTCGCCGGAGTCGCTCGGGAGCGATCCTGAGGTACGGCGGATCTACCTCGGGGAAAATTTTTATTTCCCGCCGCTAGCGGTGGTTTAGCTTGCGTTCAGCCCGGCGACCCTTGCTTGCCCGACTTTTCCGAGGGTTCGAAAGGGCTCAACCGGTGATAAACTGAGATCCAAATGAGTTCGCTTTCGCAGCGCCTGCACCTCGGTGTCCAGCAAAAGCAGATCCTCACGCCTGGACTCGTGCAAATGGTCACAGTCCTTCAGCTCAACCGTCTGGAGCTGAAAGACATGATCATGAACGAGATTGCCGAGAATCCAGTGCTCGAAGAGGTGGGCGAATCCGGCGAGGATCTCACTCCGGCCGAAGTTCAGTCGCTGCTCGAGCGGGAGCGTCAAGCCGAACCGGCCGACCAGGCTATTCTCGATCGCGTCGAGCATTCCGATGCGAAGAGCGAACTTGATGCGCCCTCCGATGGCGACTTTTCCACTGAGAATCTACCTGAAGCTGATACAGCGGTAGCCCTGGCCGCGCCGGAGGAACCTGCCAAGGCGGCAGATACAGATCCGTTTGAAGAGATCGATTTCGGGAGCTTCTTCGATGACTATCTGGATCCCGGGTTCAAGAGCCCGGTATCTGAATCAGTAGAGAAGCCTTCCTTCGAGACCTTTCTCTCGTCGCCGGTCACTTTGAGCGATTATCTGCAGAGTCAGTTGAGCGTTTTGATCCTGCCGGACCGCGTTCGTCAGGCAGCCAACACGATCATTGGCAACCTGGAAGAAAGCGGCTATCTGACGACGCCGCTGCAGGAGATTGCCGTAGCGGAGGGGTTGCGGTCGGCTGACGTGCAGGCCGGGCTTCAGGCGGTTCAGTCGCTCGATCCGACCGGAGTTGGCGCACTTGATCTCCGCGATTGTCTTCTTTTGCAACTTGAGGGTCGCGGCTCTCGCGATTCGGTCGCCTGGAAGATCGTTCACGACCACCTGAAGTTACTCGAAACGAGGCAGGTCTCGCAATTAGCCAAGGTCTTAGGCCGGCCTGTTGAACACATCCAGATCGCTCTCGTGGTGATTCGTCATCTCGATCCGGCACCTGGGCTGCGGTATTCAAGCGTCGGCGCGCGGCAAGTAGAGCCAGACGTTTATATCTCCAAAGACGGCGAAGATTACGTCATCACGCTCAATGACGATGACATCCCGCAACTGCGTCTGAATGGGAAGCTGAAGCGCATGATCGATCGCGAACAGGAGCCGGATCGAGATGTTCGAAACTATGTAAAGGAACGCTATGCCTCCGCGCTGCAGTTCATCAAGAATATCGAACAGCGGAAGCAGACAATCCTGCGAGTTTGCCAATCAATCATTCAGCGCCAGCAGGAGTTCCTCGAGCTTGGTATCGATCAGCTAAAGCCGATGATGATCAAGGAAGTGGCTGAGGAAATCGGAGTTCATCCATCCACGGTGAGCCGGGCGGTCGCGAACAAATACGCCCATACGCCGCAAGGCGTTTTCGAATTAAGGTACTTCTTTTCGGAGGCGGTGCAGGGGCGCTGTGGGGGCGAGACTCCCCTGCTGATCGTGAAGAGGCGGGTCAAAAAAATGATCGAAGATGAAAATGCAGCTCAACCCTTAACAGACGAACAGATTACTGCTCGCCTGCTGTCCGAGGGGATAGAAGTTACCCGGCGGACAGTCGCAAAGTATCGGGAGGATATGAAAATTCCTTCGACACATCAACGGCGCGTCCGCGCCTAATAAGCATAGAGATCGCTGAGGTCCACTCTGTGGCGGAACTATTTCCGGGAAGCGCGCCCGGCAGGGCCTGCATTCCCCAAAAGAGGAAAAATGAAGCTCATTGTTTCCGGCAAGACCAAAGATTTTACCCCTGAACTCGAGGAGAAGTTCAGCGCAAAAATTTCCAAGCTGAGCAAGTTCATTGAGCGTCGCGGCGAGCGGGAGGCCCACGTGACGCATCAGATCGAGCGTCACCTTCATCGGGTGGAAGTGATCGTCAATTTCTATGATCATGTCCTAGTGGGAGAGGGAGTAGACCCCGATCTCGATACGGCGCTCTGCGATGCGGTGGAAAAGCTGGAGAAACAAATCGTCAAGCTTCGCAGCCGCTGGCGCGATACGCATCGCGACGCCAAAGGAGTGCGCTCGACCAAGGAGGATTGGGATAACGGACAGCCCGCGGCGGCTGAAACCGCCAACACAAGCTTAAAGGCGAAGAGCAACGGGCAGCCGGCGGTTCGTCCCAAGATATTCCGCGTCGACTACAACGAAGGACGCAAACCGATGACGTTGCAGGAAGCGATTCTCGAAATGCAACGCGACAGGGACGATTACATCGTCTACCGCGATTCTGCTCGCAATTGCCTTTCGGTACTGGTGCGGCGCCCAGATGGCAATTTCGATCTAATCGAATCTTAGGCGCCTGACGGCGTTCCCCTGCGCCTAAAAAGGAAAGCGCGTTCTCCCTGCGTGAAGCAGCGCTCATTCCCATGGTTGGCTAGTTACACTGAAAACGCGATCCAGCCTAGACAGTAATGGCCAAGTCCCCTTTCGAACCTGACAGCCGTCCCATCGCTAAGCAGGCGCTTCCTGCGCACGATCTCGTGATTATTACCGGCATGAGCGGCTCGGGAAAGCTGACCGCTCTTAAGGCCTTTGAGGATCTAGGTTTTTACGCGGTAGATAATCTTCCGATCGCGTTAGTACCCAAGTTCGCCGATCTGAGCTATGACTCGAAAAAGCGCGGCGCTTTGATCATCGACATCCGCGAAGGAGAATCTCTCAGCCAATTCCCCAAAATTTTTCGCGAGTTGAAATCACGTCTCAGCTGTTCTCTTCTTTTCTTGGATGCAGACGATGAGGTCCTAAGAAGGCGGTTCAGCGAAACGCGGAGACCTCATCCTCTGGGCGGCGAGGCTACCGTGCTGAACAGTTTGCGGGACGAGCGCGAGCAATTGACGCCGATCCGGGCGCTTGCCGATCTCTATATCGACACATCCAAGCTCAACGTGCATGATTTACGGGCGCTGATCTCGGCTAAGTTTCAGGATTCGAAGGACGCCACTAAAATCCTCATCTACGTCAACAGCTTCGGTTTCCGGCACGGCGTGCCTTCCGACAGCGATCTGGTCTTCGACGTGCGGTTCCTGCCGAATCCGAATTATATTCCGGAATTCAAGAAGCTTACCGGACGGCACCCGAACGTTGCGAGATATATTCGCTCTTTTCCTCAAACCGGAGAGTTCGTCAACCGCATCTCCGATCTGCTTGTATATTTGTTACCGCATTACATCCGGGAAGGGAAAAGCTATCTCACGATTTCATTCGGCTGTACGGGCGGTCACCATCGCTCGGTCTTCATCGCGAATGAGATCAACAAGCACCTCAAGAAGGCCGGTTACTCTGTCAAGGAGAGCCATCGCGACATCAAGAAATGATGGCAGCGGGTTTATTGGCTTAAGGCGCGATCGTTCTCGCGTGGAGCAATTGGCTTATAGTCCGAGTAGAAGGTCTCCAGTTGGTTCCGGTAGCCATACAGGCCGAGCACGCTGGCGTTGACCTTTTCGACAAGCTTCTTCGGTAGCCAAAAGTTGCCGATCGGCGACTGCACAAGGTCGAACTCCGTTCCCGGTTTCACGCGCGCAATGAAAAAGCCGAATGAGACCGGTGCGATCACTTCAGCTTTGACCCTTACCCAATGGTATTGCTGCTTATCGATCCACATCTCACCGCGCATCCCTGTAAGCACACGCGCCTTCTCAACCGGGGGGCGGTACGCTGGGTCGGGAGTTGCCTCCAGATGGTAGCAAGCGACACCATCGACTTGCTCCTCATCAAGCAGTTTGAACTGAAAAGCTGAGACCATCTGCTGCATAAGCAGGTGCTCTTCCGCGCGGGTCTCGTTGTATTTGTTGATGCGTGCCTTTCGCTCCGCGGGTGATTCACTGCGGCGCCGGGCGATCTCGCGGTCTAATTTAGCCTGCTCCTCCGTTTGCTGAGGGCCGGTGAGTGGCTCATCGTTCACCGCTAGAACTCGCCGGTAGGGCGACCCTTCGAGCATAAGAGTCTCGTAAGTTTTCGATTGCTGAAATGTTGCCCTGCCGTTTTCGTCTACCTTGCTTTTGACCTCGCGTTCTGTGTCCGAGAAGCTGGTCTGCGCCTGCCAATCGCGCGAATTGGTTTCGGCGGACTTTTGGATAACCGCCGGAACGGAATCGCTCGCCGCAAACACCAGGCTTGCGTTATGCGCGAAAAGGAAAATTAGAAAAGTGAGTCCTGCTCGCTTTTCGTGAGTCATCAGGTCATCCGAGCATCAGGCTTTCTGTACGATACGGCAAGCAATTCGAACGGTCTAGCAAACCTTCTCTTTGCCGCGAGGAAACGCCTCAGGATCGCGTTCTTCTGGCGAGCCATCCACACATTCAAGATCCTTTTCTATTGCCACTTTCAAAGTGGCGTTTTCGGCCGGGACATCGAAATAGAGGCCTACTGACTGTCCGTGAGCCCAATCCCGCACGGTTGAAAGAGGAGCACGGACATGTATAACGCCACCCTCAAAAGAGGCCTGTGGCGAGGCTTTCGCCTGAGGCTCGATAATGTAAGAAAAGTGGGCGTTCGGGAAAACCACCTCCTCCCGCAAGGCGACGCCAGAGGCAAGCGTTTCCACTTCGCGGCGATTCACTCGCAGCCGCAGCGAATTCCCCCGAAACCTAAGCTTCATCTTAGCCCAATTTTATCCGCCACTCCCCTGAATACACGTTGAAGCGCTCGTTTCGCACGAAGCCCAGCAGCGTGAGGCCGTACGTCCGCGCCAATTCGACTGCCAGGCTGGAGGGACTGCCGATGGTGGCGAGCACCGGAGCTCCAGCTGTCGCCGCCTTGTGCACCAGTTCGAAACTGCTCCGGCTACTCAGGAAGAGAATGCGACTCGCCAGAGCCGTTTCTCCCTGCAGCACTCGAGAACCGATCAGCTTATCCAGTGCATTATGGCGCCCGATGTCCTCGAAGACCGCCCCTGGGACTATTTGCCCCTCGCGATCAACCAGGGCAGCCGCATGAAGTCCGCCTGTCTGGGCAAATCCCTTTTGAGCCTGGCCGAGTTTGTTCGGCAGCTCATTAACCAGCGCCGCTTCGATAGAAAACCCGTCATCGGCGGCAATACGGCACCGGGTCTGGAGCGCCTCGATACTGCGTTTCCCACACACCCCGCAACTGGAGTTGACGAAGGTAGTCCTCGACATTCGCCCCGTCTCGAAATCGACTTCCCGTGAAAGTTCGACCAGCAGTTCATTCGAGCCTTCGCCTCCCAGGAAGCGAATGTCACGGATCTCTTCGCGAGTGTGTATGACGCATTCAGAATAGAGAAACCCGGCGGCAAGTTCACGATCATGTCCGGGCGTACGCATCGTGAGAACGAGACTCTCAGTTGACCGAGCGCCTTTGAACCAGTATTGGAGGCGAATCTCCAGGGGCTCTTCCAGCGCCACGGCGTCTATAACACGCTCTGAGTGATGCGCGGCGACACGCTTTACGCTTACTTTCTTTACGAGTGCACCGGGTGCGGCAATCACCGATAGACCTTTCTTCAGAGTCGCATGGCCCACGATCGAGCTCGCTAGGCGGCTACTAAGGGCGCCAGGGACTCATCCCTCACAAAGCTTTCGCGGACGCGCAGGGTGAGAACAGAAGCGACGAGAAGACAACAGCCACCTATGATCAGAGCGCTCATGCGGTTATTGCCGAGCAGGTGGGCCATAATCCAGCCGAACACCAGCGCCGAAAGAATTTCGGGAGTGACTATGAAGAAGTTGAAGATCCCCATGTAGACACCCATTCTGTTGCTCGGAATTGCCGCTGCGAGGATGGAATACGGCATCGAGAGTATACTTGCCCACGCGATTCCCACGCCCACCATGGGCAAGAAGAGCAACCACTTATCGTGGATGAGGGCAATCGATAAAAAGCCGAGAGCGCCGGCGAACAGACAAATTGCATGAGTTTGGCGTTTACCCAACCGCTGGGCAAGCGTGGGCAGAAAAGGTGAAAACAGAAAACACACGGTGTTATAGACGCCCGAACAATAACCCGCCCAGATGACTCCTTCTGTGTATCCGCTCTCAGCTGTGGAGCGCGCACCGAAAACATTGTGCGCCACCGCAACTGCAAAATAAAGAAACATGCAGAATAGCCCAAGCCAGGTTAAGAACTGGACCAGGGCTAGCTGCTGCATCGTCACAGGCATTTCCTTCAGGGCGCGTCCAATCTCGGCAAAGTCGAATCGCTTGGCGTGACGCAGGCGGTCCCGCTCCGTCTGGCTCGGCGGATATTCTTTTGTGGTGAAGACGGTCACAAGAACGGCCGTGAGAAACGCGGCCGCACCGATCCAGAAAGAGACCCGCACAATCGAAGGAATCGTCTGCCCGCCATTCAGGCTCGGATTTAGATGACGACCGAGCAGCAGCGGCAGATAGGAAGCGGCGACGCTGCCAACGCCGATAAAAAAACTCTGCATCGCGAAACCGCGTGGGCGCTGCTCGTCAGGGAGCATATCGGCAACGAACGCGCGGAACGGTTCCATGCTGATGTTGATGGAAGCGTCGAGTATCCACAGCAGACCGGCGGCCATCCACAAGGCCGAACTGAGCGGCATGAAGATGAGCGCGAAAGAGCTGAGCAGTGCGCCGGTGAGAAAGAAGGGACGCCTTCTGCCCAGCGGACCCCACGTGTTGTCGCTCCAGTAACCGATTACCGGCTGCACCAGTAAGCCGGTAAGAGGAGCCGCCAGCCAAAGCATGGGAAGCTGGCTCGGCTGCGCGCCCAGGTACTCGTAGATCGCGCTCATGTTGTTCATCTGCAGCGTCCAGCCGAATTGGATACCCAAGAACCCGAAGCTCATATTCCAGATTTGAGGGAAGCTGAGGCGTGGTTTTTCCATAGGACCGCAGCAACACCATATCAAAACCGAGGCGCAGACGGAACGCCTTTCTGCGGCGTTCGAGCCGTTATTCGCGGACGAATAGCAACGTCGCTTCGAGCTCACAGCGCGGCCTTTTCAGAAATTTCCGCTCCACACCGTTGGTGGCAAGGTTTAGCGCGTGCGATGAGCCGCAGCCGCGATCCATGCGGTGGGATTCTCGGCAAGCGCCGCAATAATGCAATAAATGGCCAGCAGAGTTCATACGCTATCTTGTGAGCGTTCATGCACGCCACAGGGATCGGCTATCTGGAACTTCTTCTTCTCGCCTTAACGGCTGCTGTTGCCGGTTTGGCCTTGATTGCGAAGCGTCTGCGGGTTGCTTATCCGATCATGCTCGTGCTCGGGGGGCTGCTGCTCAGCCTGATTCCTCGTATGCCCCTCGTCTCGATGAATCCGGAAGTGGTGTTCTTGGTTATTCTGCCGCCGCTGGTGTTTTCTGCCGCATTCCACACCTCCTGGCGCGACTTTCGCAAAAACCTAGCCGGCATCGTCATGCTCGCTTTCGGGCTGGTTGGCTTTACCATCTTTGGTGTCGCTGGCACCATGCTGCTTCTCGTACCTGGTTTCGGGTGGAAGTTGGGATTGGTCCTCGGTTCACTTGTAGCCGCTACCGACGCTATCGCAGCCACGGCTACCGCGAAACGTCTCGGCCTCCCTCGCCGCATTACCGATCTGTTAGAAGCGGAAAGCCTGGTCAACGACGGCAGCGGCCTGGTCGCCTTGAAGTTTACGCTGGCATTGGTCGTGACGGGCATTACGCCCTCACTGCTGAAGGGCGCCGGGACTCTCCTCTATCTCGTATTTGCCGCTGTCGTAATTGGGTTGATAGTCGGAGTTGCCGTCCACCGTATACAGGAGCGCATCGACGACGCGCCGGTTGAGATTACCATCAGTCTAGTAACCCCTTACATTGCTTATCTCGCGGCGGAACGCCTGCAGTGTTCCGGCGTACTCGCGACGCTCGCCTGCGGACTCTACCTCGGAAGGCGCAGCTCCGGATTCTATTCGCTTCACGCCCGCATCGAAGCCTCGGCCGTATGGCGTACTCTCGACTTCGTATTGAACGGTCTTGTATTTCTGGTGCTCGGGTTACAACTGCCGTACATTCTTACCGACATTAAATGGGTGAGCGCGCGCAGCGTAATCATCGACGGAGCGCTATTCAGTGCCGTAGTTATTCTTCTTCGCTACTTCTGGGTTTACCCCGCCGAGTTGATTTCACGACGGCTTCAGAGGTTGACAAGGCGCCAAGTGCGAGAGGTCTCCTCGGGGGAAGTTTTTCTGATTGGCTGGGCCGGTATGCGCGGCGTACTCGCGCTAGCCGCGGCTTTCTCGCTGCCAGAGAAACTCGCCAACGGCGCGCCCTTCCCGTTCCGCAATCTCATCATCTTTCTCACCTTTTGCGTGATCTTTGCCACGCTGGTGGTGCAGGGTTTGAGCATGCCTCTGCTAATTCGGCTCCTTGGGCTCGGAAAGAGTTCAGTTGGTTACGAAGAGGAAAACTCGGCCAGGCAACAGATGATCTTGGGGGCACTGCGAACCTTGAGCCGAATTCGCAACGAGTCACCAGAAGATGAGAAGGAGCTGCTCGATCACCTGGAATCTTACTATCGTCATAGGCTTGCCTTGATAGACCGCGATCAAGACACGGGGCCCGATCATACCAGGCTGGACCATTTGGAACGCCAGCGGTATGTGGCTCAGGAATTGCGAAACGTGGAGCGCTCCATAGCGCTAAAGCTGCGCAACGAAAACAAAATTCACGATGAGGTCTTGAGACACCTGGAGCATGAGCTCGATCTCCTGGATGCCCGTTTTGCAGAATCGGATTAAGCGTCTGGTTGCGGGCCCGCATTGCACCGAATTGTTTGTCAATCGCTTGAGGTGGACCCGGTGTACCTGGTTTGGGGGCCGCTGCTGGTGCGGCTCAAGAGTGAGAAAACACTCGGAGCTCGCGGTGACGCGGGATCGTGCTTACGAATTCAAGCAAAGCTTGCGTGTGTAAGACTGCATTCCTCGAACCTAATGGTTCCAGGAATGTCAGAGGAAAGTGTCGCCCAGTTCCGTAATTTCAGCGCCTATAGGGTCGGCCCCGCTGCGAATAACGAACGATCTGTTTTCCAGGTAATAGTATTCCGGTACTCTAGTCATCAAAAAGATCACTCGCCTCGTTCCACAAGTGGTAAATTAAAAAACCTAAGTCGAGGTATCAAACGCGTGACTCTCGTGGTTCGGGGAGTGGGGCCGGCTGGGGCGGCTGCTCTCTCATTTATTGCCGGTGTGTTGATTTGGGGCAGCATGCCGTTGCAGGCGGCGAAATCGGCCGCCGATTTACGCGATGAGGTGACGCGACGAGAAGCCGTCGGCGACCTGGCGGGTGCGCAATCGATACTGAAAGAGGAAGCCAAAAATCCGGGGAATACCGCAGCCTCGGAAGAGCTAGCCGAGTTTCTTGACCGGCACCGAAGCGCGGACTCGCGCGAAGCGTATATGCGGTGGGCGGCGGCCGAGACTGACCCCGCAAAAAAGAAATTAGCTTTACGGCAGGTTGTGCTGGACGATCTCGTCAGCGGCAAAACCGGCGACCTCAGCAACGATCTGAATCAGTACCGGGCAGCGGGCGGAAACGATTTGGCCGCCCCCGCCACACGTGCCAAGAGCTCTGTCTATTCAATGGTCATGATCCCGGGTCCGCTGCCATCCTTCGCGCGCATGGCGGCTCTGGCTCCCGATCTCGCGCCGGAAGATCTGCTGCCGGCCTTAGCAAGGAACGTGGTGACGAACGGGTTCGAAGCTTCGGGTAATGAACTCCTGCAGCCGACCGAATACCTGCGGCTTTTGACCCGCTATATCGGGCAGGCGAGAGAGCTGCAGGCGTTGGCGAACAAAGACCGCAAAATCGTGATTCCGAATTGCGACAGCACGCAAACAGGGGATCTGCTCAGGATTCTTGGCTACCGGATGCGGGGTACGTGCGGCGCGGATATCGTGCTCGAAACGGTCAACCCTACGCGCGCCTTTCTCACAGTCGACTCAGCGTTTCCACTGACTCAACTCGAGCAAGACCTGCGGGCCAACCATCCGTTCGAACTCTCCTATGCGCCGACAACCGTTCCTGTGCTGTATAACGCGCAATACTGGCTTTCCGCCGCCGGCCGCAACAACGGCGGGGACTTCATCGACGCTTTTCTTTCCGACCCTTCGCTTTGCCGGTTGTACCTGGGCCTCTCTCATTTGGACCGGCAGACAGCCGAAATTCTACGCAAACAAGCTCCCCCAGCGAAGCTGAAAGTCTACGCTCACGTACTCGACTTTTACGGCGGGATGTTTCAGGTGCGGAATGGCGCGGCCGTGGTTCCGGGGCCGGCAAAGGTCTGGGCTTCTCTTACCGGTGCTTCGCCCAGCAATCCCGGAGCATTTTTCGAAAAGTTGATTTCGACCGACGATGGCTGGCTGGCCAGCTACTTCGATGCGCTCTCCCGTATCGACGGACCGACTGCGGTCTATCTAACTTCGCCGGATCACCTCCGGCGCTTCTATGATGCGCTGCGCGGCAAAGTGACGAGCCCCGGGCCGGCGCGTCCGGTCTTCCGGTCGAGCACCGAATTGATGCTTTTGACGACCTCGCTGCATATCGATGCCAATGGGGAGCCGCACGTGCCGGGCAACCTCGATGTTTGGCGAAACCTGTTTGTCAAGCATCCGCATGGAAAGTACGATGGCAAGCTGACGCGTTCGGCCAATAGCTGGAAAAACAGCGACGACCTGCTCGATGCGCTCTTCGGGTTGAGCAGGAAGACGGTTGAGAATGAGCCGCTGCGCATGTTCCTGGCGCTAAGCGACATCGACCGCAACCGGACGCACCCGATTTCGCCACAACTTGCGGCACGGCTCATAGCCGGTTATCGAGCGTATAACGCGCAGTACGTAGTATTCGCGGACGCGCCAGCATTAAGCGAGGCTTCTATCGGGCAATACCTTGATCTGTTTGGACAGACGATGGGCATTCACAACGCGCTCTTGCGATCCGACTCACTCGGCACTTTGCAATCCCTCGTCGAGCTGTGGCGCATTCTGTGCCGGCAGGATTCGATTGCTTCGGCTAAGCAGGATGCGGTGTTCGCCAAGCTGATTGCGCCTTTCGGCGAATCGAACGGGGAAGCCGAGCTGTTCAGCGCGGGCCGTTCGGGCGTGGACCTGCTCTTATCGGCCGCTCAAAGTAAAAGCGCCGGGACGCGTCAGGAACGGCTGACGGAGTTGCTGGTCGGCCGGGTACAGAATGAGGGCGGAGTCACTTCGCCGGCGGAAAACTTCTTGCATATTTTCGATGCGCAGAGCTTAGTTCCTTTGGACAGCTTGTTTGCAATTTCCGATCACCTGGCCAATAAATCCGTCGATCCTAAGCTGCTGAAGGCGGTAAATCAGCAATTAAACAGGCTGGAGGAAGCCGAATCGGTGAAAGATTCGCTTTCGTCGCAGGAGAAAAATTTCTACAGCGTGGGCTATTGGAGCGAACGCCATATCGATCAAGAGCACAAGCTGAATCTCGAAGAGATGGCGAAAAATCCCGAGAAAAAGGATCCGCGCGGTGCCTTGGCTCCTCTTCTTAGAGATACGCTGGTAGGCTTCGTTTACTGTTATTACGCGCCATCTGGAGCGCAGATCTTGATCACCAATCCGGTATTCGTCCGAAGCCATGATTTCATCGGTCCGGAGGGCTTGCCGGCTGAGTGGCGCGCGACGGAAGTTGCCGGGAGCGGCTGGCCCGCGAGCTCTGGCGGAAGACTCACTGGGTCGCTGATCTCGCTACCCTATGCGCTAGCGGAAGCCGAACAGAACTTTTTGACACCGAGACGAGAACAGGCTTTGATCTGGGCGGACCTGGTGCCTCAAATGATCGTAGACGTAACGGTAAACCGATGGCGGAATGTGACTCCGCAACAGCTTCGCTGGGTAGATCTTCACTTGCAACGTGGCCAGGATCTGCTGGCGGCCGCTGTGTTGGAGCCTTCGATCGAACCGCAGATCCTTGACTCCATGCGGCGCTTTGAAGCGCCCGGCAAGGTAGAAGCGACGACCGATGAACTGCATGGCGACGATTTTGCTCGCGGGCTGAGTCAGGTCCCCACTTCAGTGCTCTATGAACTGGCCGAAGATCCGACTTTGAAGGCGATAGCACCCGACGTGGCTTCTCAAGAACTGGCCTCCATGGCAGCCGAAAAAAGCCCCGAATTATCGCCGCAGACCATTTCACACGTCTTCGGCACGCCCAAGCCGACCCTCACGCATTCGTACCGGCCCGGTCTTCTCTATTTGCGGACATTCCCGGCACTGATGGGATATTCCAGCCGGATCCTAGCTGAGAGCTGGGAATCGAACAATCTCTATTTCGCCGCATTGGCGGATGAAGCCGGCGTTCCTGTCCAGCAACTCGACGCCTACGTGCCTGAGTGGAACCGTGCGGCAATCGAGAACATTTTCGCGACGCATCTGGAAGACTGGCCGGCTATTCTGCGCTCCTTGCAGACGGTCGGAAAAGAAGTGCGGCAACACGAGAACTCGCCTGTCGCGCTTGCAAGATCGGAGAACGAATAAGCCTGTGACTAAGATTGTCCGCTTAACTCTTGGGTTAGTACTACTTGGCGTCATTGGAGCAGGTCTTTGGGTGCGTGCCCAGGATGATCTTACGACCTTTCACGTGAAGGTCGACATGGTCGTTCTCAGCTTCACGGTTACGGATGCCAAGGGCAGATATGTGAACGGCCTGAAGCCGCGCGATTTCAAGGTCTACGAAGACGATATTCCACAAAAACTAGCAACTTATACAGAGGGCAACCGAGCGCCGCTGCAAGTGCTCGATAACGGCGAGACGCGCCCGCTACACAACGCGGCAGAGGCGGGTACTGGACCTGGCGGCATACCGAATCCGAATGCGGTTGACCTGAGGTCCGATTCGGCCGGCGCGAACGTCTTCGTTCTGTTTGACACCAGCAACTACATGTACCGCGGCTTCGTTTACGCCTCCGACGCTATCGCCGATTTCATACGCGGACTGGATCGCGCGGATTCGGTTGCGGTTTACACGTATAGCCGCAACCTGAACCGGGCTGTTTTTCTGAATCGTGACCGCACGAACGCGATTACCGGACTTAGAAAGGCAGTGGCGGGAGATGACTCGGCGCTTTACAACTGTCTGCTGCTCACGTTGCGGGACGCGTCTAAGGTGCCCGGCCGCAAGATAGTAATTGTTTTTTCCAACGGGCCTGACAACGCCAGCATGGTGGCGCCCGATGACGTGCGCGCCGTTGCGGAAGACGAGGGAATTCCGATTTACGTCATTTCGACGAGCGAGGTGAACAAAGATCCGATCTCCAGCACGATTTTCAAGAGAATTTCGACTAACACGGGAGGCAAGACGTACTTCGCCAAGACGTGGCAGAAGCAGGTGGAGGCGTTCGAATCGATTCGCGAGGATCTCGGCAACAGCTATGTAGTGACTTACTATCCGCAACCCAATCCGAACGAAGGATTCCGCAAGATCAGAGTTGAGCTAACGAACGATGCTATGAAAAAATATAAAGTGCGCGCACGGCCCGGTTATAGACCGCAGAGAGGGATCTAATACTTCCAGGCGTTAACTCAAAGGCGGAGTTGAAGCTCGCGGGCCTGAGTTTCGTAGGCGACGGACGAGTTAAGCTTGTGCTACTTCGTTGGCGGTGGCGGGAACGAGGTGTTTGTCGAGCATTTTCTGGAACTCAGGCTTGCTGATTGCACCCACTTTTTGCTCAAGGATTTTTCCGTCCTTAAACAAGAGGATGGTCGGGATCCCGCGGATTCCATAACGGTAGGCGGTTTGCTGGTTGGCATCGACGTCGAGCTTGCCTACCCTGACCTTTCCGGCATAGTCAGTGGCGACCTGGTCGACCGTAGGGCCCATCATGCGGCAGGGACCGCACCACTCTGCCCAGAAGTCAACTAGCACAGGAACGTCCGCACCCAGGACATCTTTATCGAAACTGTCGTCAGTGAAGGTAAGAGTGTTGCTGCCTGCCATTATCAATCTCCTATCAGTTGATGACGGAACTAGCGTTTTTGATTCAATCCAGCAGCGGCGAATTAGCCTGAACCGTCTATGATCCTAGGCTAAACTGAGGTGCAGATAACGACTGTTTCTCGCAAGGTAATCTTGATTCCTTTTATTGCCGCTCTTCCTCTCTCGCTGGTGCTTGCCTTCGCGCCGATCGCGGCTGCTCAGGCCCAAAACGCCCCTTCCACCGAGAGCACGCGTAAGCAGCCGGTTGAGAACGGGTTCAGCTTCAGCTCGACGATGTTCGCTACGCTCGTGGCAATCAATGCCGCGGGTTACGACGCAGGGCTCGATTCGCCCTTAAATGAGCGATTCAAAGTCCGGATGGAGATACGCGAAGCTTTGGCGAAACGTGACATTCCCTGCCTGCCGGAGCTGAAAGATTATTACCGGCGGCATAAGAAGGCGTCCGACACGGCGGATCTGAGCCAGTACATTTCTTTCGCACTGATAGCGGGGGATGCACCTGATTTCGAGCTGCCGAAGAGCGAAGTGCCGCCCGACGTGGAGCCGCTCAGAGGATTCAGCGACATACTCGCACGATTCTACAAGCAAGGTGACTTGGAGAGTTTGTGGAACCGCGCACAGCCGGCTTACACGGCGGCGATCGGGCAGTATCAGGATGCGGTAATCGGAGCTCTGTTTGAGGCCAATGGTTATTTGCGCAATCCGTCCGGCTATTTGGGGAAACGTTTCCAGATCTATCTCGATCTGCTGGCCGCGCCGGACCAGGTGCAGGTCCGAAGTTACAAAGACGACTACTTTATCGTGATCACGCCAACGAGCACACCGGTAGTAGACGAGGTCCGCGACGCGTATCTAGCTTACTTACTCGACCCGCTCAGCTTCAAGTACAGCGAGGTCATCAAAGAAAAGAAGCCGCTGGCGAAGTATGCGGCGGAAGCGCCAGCTTTGGATTTAGCTTACAAAGACGATTTTTCGCTGCTGGCTACTAAGTGCCTGATCAAGGCAATAGATAGCCGGTTGATGCATGGCGGCGCAGAAAAGCGGGTGCAATTTGTCAAAGAAGCGATGCAGGAGGGCTTTATCCTCACGGCTGCTTTCGCCGATTTAATGTCCGCCTACGAGAAGCAACCGGACGCCTTCAGGATCTACTATCCCGACCTAGTTTCGGCGATTGATGTAAATAAAGAAGAGAAGCGGCTGAAGAAGGTTGAATTTGCGCAATCGATCCCGGCCCGGGTAGTTGCGCCGCCGGCCAAGATGCAGATCGATCCGGCGGAGGAATCGCTCCAGACGGCGCAAGGCCTACTGGAGCAACGTGATTCGGAAAATGCGCGCAAGATGTTCAAGAAGGCATTGGGAGAGACCTCGGACAAGGCGATGCAGAGCCGGGCTTACTACGGGCTCGGACTCATATCTCTTGAAGAGAAACATTGGGACGAGGCGCTCAATCTGTTTCAGCATACGGTGGAAGCTAACGCGAGCTCACCGGACGCAGCATGGTCGCATTATTATTTGGGCCAATTGCAATTGAAGGCCGGAAATCCCGAGAAGGCGACCTCGCAGTTCCAGATGGCGCTTCAAACCCAAGGCATATCGGCCAAGGCGCGCGAAGCAACCGAGAAGGCGTTGCAGAGTATTTCATCAGGAGAAAAACAGCAATGAGATCGATTTTGAGTCTGGCCACCTTACTGGCCGCAGTGACATTACCGGTATTTGCTCAGCAGCAGGCACCGAAGCCCAAGTCGCAGAAAGAAGTCGACGCGTTGAAGAAGGTTCAGGCCGATGCGCAGGCGGGCAACGCGGACCAGGAGATAACGGATATCAATGCGGTGCTCGAGAACTTCGCCGACACCGAGTACAAGGACATGCTGCTGAATATGGCGATGGAGGCAGCGCAGAAGAAAGGCGACTACGGACAAACGGTTGCTTTCGGGCAGCAGGTCATCCAGTCCAACCCGAACGACATCACGGGACGCGTGACATTGGCCGAAACGATCGCTTCGCACACCAGGGATACAGATCTCGACAAGGATAAGAGCGTCAAACAGGTTCAGGATTACGCGAACAAGGCTTTGGATCTGCTGAAAACGTCCAACACTCCGCCGGCTGGCATCTCCGATGCGCAATGGCCAGACTTGAAGAAGCAGCTGACCTCCCAAGCGCACGATGCTTTGGGGCAAGCTAACGAAGTCCAGAAGAAGTATCCGGACGCGATTACGGAGTACAAGACGGCGCTAGATGCTCAGCCAACGAATTCGGTATCGATGGTCCGGCTGGCTAAAGCCTACGTTGAAAATAAGCAGTATGACGACGCAATTTCGATGGCGGATAAGGTCTTGGCGATGGCCGACGCGCCTCCGGCAGTAAAGCAATTTGCGCAACAGCAAAAAGATAACGCGACGAAGCTGAAAACCGCGAAGTAGCGGAGTTTTCAGATGCAAGTTCCGCTCGAGGAACTGGAGGCAAAGCTTGAATACCGCTTCTGCAACCGGCAGTTACTCCTCCGCGCGCTGACGCATCGCTCCTGGGCGGCGGAGCGCGGTTCGCCTATGCCAAAGGAGGGCGATAACGAGCAGCTCGAGTTTTTGGGTGATTCAATTCTAGGTTTTGTAGTGAGCGAAGCCTTGCTATTGCGGTATCCGCTGGCTCGCGAAGGGCAGCTTTCTCAATTGAAAGCACATTTGGTAAGCGCCCAGCATTTACATAAATGCGCACTAGCACTTGGGCTAGGTGAATTTCTTCAGCTTGGCCGGGGCGAAGAACGAAACGGGGGGCGGGAACGAAAAACGCTGCTAGCGAATGCGCTGGAGGCGCTGATTGCCGCGATGCACCTGGATGGCGGCTTAATACCTGCGCAGCGGCTGATCGAGAATCATATCCTGAACCGGATCGAGCGGCTGGAGGAATTAGGGCCAATTGGCTTACTGAATTACAAAAGCCTGTTACAGGAGCGGGCGCAGGCGCTAGGACTGCCGCATCCACGCTACTCGACGGTAGGAACAGGCGGCCCAGAACACGCGAAGCAGTTCACCGTAGAGGCGAAGATCGGGGACGCATTGGCACGCCGCGCGACCGCGTCTTCCAAAAAGGCGGCAAGTCAGGAAGCGGCGGAAAGACTATTCGAGATATTGGAGAAACGAAAAGATGAATAGCCGCGGATGAAAATGGTAAACGGTGAACTCCTAGGTTTCGCGCTTTTCTCCTGGGGTCATCAACTCGAGGATTTCGGTGAGTTCCTTGCGCAGTTCTTTGTGGAAAGTGAAAGCGGGCGAGGAGAACAGTTCCGATTGCTTGTTGGGCATTACTGCTGGAGCAGGCTGGCGCTTCGGCTTCGATTCGAGCACCTTCCTCGCGCCTTCAATGGTGTATCGCCGGTCATAGAGAAGGCGCTTGATCTCGAGGACTAGTTCCACGTCTTTGCGGCGATAGAGCCGGTGCCCGGTACCGGATTTCTTGGGTCCAAGACCGGTGAACTCGGATTCCCAAAAACGGAGCACGTAAGGCTTGATGCCGGCCAGCCTAGCCACTTCGCCGATGCGGAAGTAGAGCTTGTCGGGGATCTCCGGAGTTTCGGCGGGCTTTAGACTCGCTTCTTCCATGGTAGGCGTGAAAGAGTTCGACCCTCATTGTATCGGGAAAGGGCGCTCTAGCGGACCTGCAAGGTAACGGTGACGGTGGCGCGAATATCGAGATTGCCGGCTTCGATGGGAGTGGCTTGCATCGCCATGGCCGGCGCGGCTGTAAAGGATTTAAAAAGCGGCCGGATGACGGGGGCTTCGGTGGGCTCGGCCTCGAGAAGACCGACAACCTGGGCCTGTAAGGCCTTGGCGAGCGCTTCGGCATTGGCTCGCGCGCGGACCGCAGCTTCGGCCAACGCCTGTTCGCGAACGGCTGAGCTATCGCGGAGGGTGAACGAGATTCCGTTGACGTTGTTGGCACCGGTAGCGGTAGCGGCATCGATCACTTTGCCCAGCACGGAGAGTTCATCGACGGTCACGACGACGGAGTTCGAAGCCTCGTAACCGGTCAAGCGGGGCGCATGTCCGTTCGAGTAATCGTATTGCGGGGCAAGCGAGTAGCCGGATGTTTTCACTTGGCCGTCCGAGCCGAGAGATTGCTTGACAGAAGCCAAGACGCGAGCGCTTTCAGATGCATTTTGACTGGCAGCCGCCTGAGCGGTGGGGGCACGAGTGGAGACGGCGATGGTGACTTCAGCGCGATCGGGCTTGGCCGATATAATGGCTTCGCCGGAAGCGCGCACGAAATGGGGACGGGGTGAATCCTGGGCTGCGAGCATAGAGGCGAGCAAGACGAAACAGGAAAGAAATAGCCGCGGCATCAATCGTTACGGTAACAGTTCGCCCACGAAGCGTGACGGCGCTCTGTTGAACACGCGGATGCGTAGAGCCTACCGATATTGGTTAGGGGCGTTCTGCATATTCCTGCTTGGCGGCGTGATCTTCGCTTACTGGTACGTCAGGACTTTGGGCCCGCGCTCGAAAGACCGCGTGGTGAAAGCGCTGGCTGAGCGCTTTGACGCGGATGTGGAACTGAAGTCGCTGGAGATCTCGATGTTGCCGCAGCCGAGCGTGGTGGCGGAAGGTCTGACAATCCGGCACAAGCGGTGGCAGTCGCCGCGCCCGCTCATCTCGATCCGGCGTTTTTATGCGCGGGCAAGCTTTGCGACGGTACTCAATCGCGGAGACCGAGTGGAATTGGTAAGGCTAGAGGGTCTCGAAATTTATCTGCCCCGGCGGGGTAAATCGTCCGGAACCGGCTTCATGATACCTCATTACAGGCGGGAGCGAGCCAGGCCACAAAACAGGCTGCACTTTCTGGTGGATACGATCGTGGCGGATGGCACGCTGCTTCAGATCGAACCGAAGGATCCCGTCAAACAGCCTCGCCGCTTCGAGCTGACAAAGCTTACTTTGCATTCGGTAAGTCCAGGGCGGGAGTTGAGTTTCAAAGCGAAGCTCATGAATCCTATACCGCCTGGGCAAATTGAAACAGCAGGCGTATTTGGACCGTGGCAGAGAGACGATCCGCGTGCGACGGCTGTTTCGGG
>CAWIFY010000019.1:0-111053 GCA_963835255.1 Terriglobia bacterium
TCTGCATAACATGCGGCCTGGTGGCCGCCGGCTGGAGACAGTCCCAACCGGTCAAGCAGCCTGTCGCCCGAAATCATCGCGTTGGACGCGTGACCGCCGTGTCATTAGCCGTTGTGAGCGGCTTGGCGTTCGGCGGCCTTCAGTTCGTTTAAAATCCACCTCCGATCCCGAGTTTAGACCTGGCCCCTACGCCTCGATTTTGATGCTGGCCGTGGGCATCCTGATCTCGACTCCTGCCTTCGACTTTTTCTTCACAAATATTCGTGTAACCGGAAGCCCCATAAGTGTTAAGCTCTATGCCCAAGGCGGTCTGCGGCCCCATCTGCCGGGTTTCGCCAGCGGCGCAATCTGGGCCCTGGGAACCGTTGCCCTACTGCTTGCGCTCACTACTACTGGCGATCAAGCTCCCCGCAGTTCACTCGTGTTTCTCTTTCCCGTTTCGTCAGTTATCGTTTGCATTTTTCTGGGGTTGTTCAGATGGAAAGAGATCCCTGCTCCACGGTCGCGCGCCTGGCTATGGTTGGCGCTCGTTTCTTTCGCCGCTGGGTGCGTATTGATCGGCTATGGCTTAGCCAAGTAGCATCTCTCACGGCGTTCCGCGCATCCTTCTGTGTAGGGAAGGCGTTTTCGCCTGCGGTTTTAGGTATTCGGAGTTCTTCAATAGGCTCCTAAGAGAGAATAAGAGGCATGTCGCTCCGGGAGCACATCAGCGCCATCAAACGAGAAGATCCGGCCGCCAAGAGCAGTCTGGAAATCCTGCTTTGCTACCCCGGTCTGCATGCTGTGCTGCTTCATCGTCCGGCCCACTGGTTGTACCAACGGGGGCTTTTTGTGGGCGCCAGGTTCGTTTCGCAGTTCGCCCGCTTTCTGACCGGTATTGAAATTCACCCGGGAGCGAAGATCGGCGCTCGGCTGTTTATCGATCACGGCCTTGGCGTGGTGATTGGCGAAACTGCCGAGGTAGGAGATGACGTGCTTCTTTACCAGGGTGTCACGCTGGGCGGCACTGGCAATCAATGTGGCAAGCGTCACCCTACGCTTGGCAATCGCGTGGTGGTTGGCACTGGCGCCGCTGTGCTGGGAAATATCAAGCTCGGAGACGAGGTGAAGGTCGGCGCGGGTTCCGTGGTCGTGCACTCAGTTCCCCATGGTGCGACGGTGGTTGGCATTCCGGGGCGCGTCGTCAAAGGCCGCGGCGAGGCCCTCGGCACGCTCGAGCATGGCCAGGTTGCCGCTAGCGGTGAATCCGAACCCGCCGACATGGAACAAATCGCCGACCGCATTCGCGAACTCGAAGCGCTTTTGCGCCTCCTGCTCGACGAGCGCGTCGGCGACGCCAGGGGCTGAGCTGCCTTGCCCCGCTACTGAGTCGCTCGCTAGTCGGCTTGTTTCGCGGTTGTTCCGGAACAAAACTGAGGTATTCGGGTTCTAGATCGCTGGTGGAGGTGCGATGCGCGGAATTTTGGAAGACCTTCGTTTTTCCTTCCGGCTGCTGCGAAAGAGTCCCGCGTTTGCCTTCTTAGCCACCGCATGCCTGGCCTTGGGAGTAGGCGCGAATGCATCGATTTTCAGTCTGCTCAACGCGCTCGTGCTGCGCGGCCTGCCAGTACCTGACGCAAATCGTCTGGTGCTTTTGCGGCGAGGGGACAGATCGACGTTCTCCTACCCAGACTATAAGGATCTGCGGGCTCGCTCTAAGAGCGTGCGCGACATGGTTGCGACTATACCGACAGAATCGAGTCTTGACAGAGCCGGCCAGCAAGGCCAACTGGTGACTGCGGAGGCAGTTTCCGCAAATTACGGCCGCCTTTTCGAAATGGGTACGGTGATCGGTAGCTGGTTTGACAGCGAAGAGGCGCCGGTTGCGGTAATCAGTTATCGGGTTTGGCAGAGCGTGTTTCGGGGTAATCCCAACGTCTTGGGAGAACGAGTTCGGTCGGAATCGCAATGGTACACGATCGTGGGAGTGGCTCCTCCGGGATTTACCGGTGTTTCATCTCCGATGACGACGAGTATCTGGGTGCCACTACGAGTATGGACTAACCAGCATCCGGCCATTCGCGCTGAGGTGGAGAACCGTGACCGCCCGCTGGTGATGATCTTTGGCAGACTTGCGCCCGGAGTTCAGGAGTCAGCGGCTACCGCCGAGATACACTCCATCGGCGCCGCACTGCGCCGCGAAACAGTGCGACCGATCGATCCCAACAGCCCGATATCGGTGCGCCAAGTCCGAGGTATATCGGCTGCAGGTAATCGGCGCAATGTCAAAACGATCATGACGCTGTTGTTTACCGTGGTTGGGCTGCTCTTGATGATCTGCTGTATCAACGTGGGGAACTTGCTGCTGGTGCGCGGCGCGACTCGCCGCCAGGAAGTTGCTATCCGGTACGCTCTCGGAGCGAGCCGAAAACGTATTATGCGGCAGCTGCTCGCGGACAGCTTCTTGCTTGCGTGCGCGGGAGGACTCGGCGGGTTTGCCGTGGCCGCATCGCTGGTCCGATTGATGATTCGCCTTTTGCCGTCGCTGCCGTTTGGCGAATCGATCAGCTCGGAAATCCCGATGGACCTGCATGTAATCGTATTCACTGGAGGTTCAGCGGCTGCAACCATTCTGCTGTTCGGCTTGTTTCCGGCCTTGAGAATTAGTGCAACCCACCCGTACAGCGGCGTGAGACAGGAATCGCGCGGCTTCCGTGGAGTGAGGCTGCGTCGAATGTCGGTCGCCGCCCAGATTGCTCTTTCCTTTTTGCTGCTGACTGTAGCAGGCCTGTTTTTGCATACTTTCTGGCTGCTTAGGCGCGCAGAGCCCGGGTTCGCCGTACGCAACCGCTTATACGCTATAACTTACATTTCAGCGCCGGAGTTTAAACCCAATCAGATTGCGCCCTTTTACAGTCAAGTTCTGCAGGACCTTCGTGCGATTCCCGGCGTCCAATCCGCAGCTTTGACCTACCTGCTCCCGCTCGATCCAGCTCAGACGGAATGCGCGGCGGCCAATAACGGCAACCGAACAGAGGTCTCGACCAGCACAATCAGCCCTGATTTCCTGAGTACGATGGAAATCCCACTGCTGCGCGGGCGCGATTTCAGTTCCGCCGACAGAGAAAGCACAACCGGTGTCGTCCTGGTCAACGCAGTCCTGGCAGATCGTCTGTGGCCGCATATTTCCGCCCTTGGACAGCAGATTAAACTCGGGTGTCAGCAGCCTAGGATAGCTATCGTAGTCGGAATCACCGCGAATTCAGCAACCGTTTCTATAGCGCAACCGCTACAGCCCCACATCTATCTGCCCTTTGCGCAAAACGCGACCGGCCTGGCGAATATCGTGGTCGAGGCTTCCGCGCCCCTAGGTCCAATGCTCAGAGTGGTCCGGCAACACCTTTTCAAAGAGGGACGCGGGCTGCGCGTGTACGCCATCGAGCGACTGTCTGATCACGTGCAACGCTCGTTCTGGCAGCTGCGCTGGGAAACTTCCCTGATCGGCGCCTTTGGCATAACCGCTCTGATTTTGGCAGCTTTGGGATTATACGGCCTCATTTCATACAGTACGGCCCTCCGAACTCAGGAGTTCGGGGTGAGGATGGCGCTTGGAGCACAGCCTGCCGATGTCATGCGCTTGGTTCTGAAAGAAGGAATGACGCTAGCTCTGGCGGGCATCGGCGTCGGCCTGATCGCCTCGCTGAGCGCCACACCGTTCTTAGCTGCCATTCTCTTTGGAGTGAAAAGCATCGCGTCCGGCGTGTACGTCGCGGTGGCGGCCGGTTGGCTCGCAATAGTGCTCGTTGCGAGCTATTTGCCGGCTTACCGGGCAGCTCGCCTGGAGCCTTCAGTAACGTTGCGACACGAATAGTCGGAGTTGTAGAACAGTTCAGATATAAGGCGCCAACCTATACTCAGTCATATGGCTACGGCACCGATGGATCTGCTCACGTTGCACGAATTTCGCGAGCGCTATGCGGAGGAGAAGCCATATTACGAATACTGGTTTGGGGAAGCGGTCCAGAAGTCGGTGCCAACTGTTTTGCACGTCCTCCTGGTGAAAATTTTGCTATTTGCCTTGGATCAGGCCGGGTACGAGTCAGGACCTGAGCTGGAACTGAGGATCGATGAGAGTTGGCAGCCCAAGGCCGATGTTGCCGCGTGGACGGAAATGGACGGCCCTTATCCGATCAAGCCGGTTGATGTCGTGGTCGAAGTCCTCTCTCCGGAGGATCGAATGCACAGAGTGATCGCCAAGTGCCGTCAATATGAGCGTATTGGAGTTCAATCGATTTTTGTCATGGATCCGGAAACTCACGATGCCTGGCGCTGGAAAGACGAAAACCTGGAGCGGATTCAGGCGATGACACTCCCGAACGGAAATCAGATCGCAATAGCAGATCTCTGGGCAGAGCTTGATCGCAGGGCCTCAGGGAGAAGAAGCTGACTCTATTTTGGCCGGGTTGCCGTAAAGGCGCCTGAATAATCGGAGAACTCCCAAGTTCCGGTCAGTTTGCCGTCCTGCAATTTGCCTTTCATTTTCAGAGTGGCGGTCATGCCCGCCTCGTCGGAGTTGTAGGGAAATGCTAAGTCTAAAACGCCGTCCTTGAATGTTCCTTTGACATCGGCCGTTCCATTCCATTTGCCGGCTACCTGATCGCCGTCAAGCTTGAAATCGCCATCGGAATCGCGGTCCCCGCCGTCTGTCTGATAGACAAAGTGCCATTTGCCGGAGATGTCATTAGCAGGCCTGGCGACTTGCGCGGGCGTTGCGGATTGGTTAAGCGCCGGCTGGGATACCGCGACGCCTGATCCGCTGAGGATGATTGTCCCGCCGATCACCACTCTGAGAAAAACTGCCTGCATATATAGAAGCTCCTAAGTTCTTGCGTTCTTAAAAATTTTAGTCAACACGGCTACGGCGCGGTCAACGTCCTGCTCGGAAAGAATGTAGGGCGGCAGGAAGCGCAGCACCGTTTCGTGCGTGCAATTGAACAGGATACCTTCTTTGATTCCATCGAGCACCAGCTGCTTGCAGGCGAAGTCGAGTTCGACACCGATCATAAGCCCCTGGCCGCGCACTTCCTTGATGAACGGGAAAGCGCGCATGAGTTCGGTGAGCTTCATACGGAAGTAAACGCCGACAGAATTGATGGAAGGTAACAGCTCATCGAGAATGTCGAAGAACTCGAGCGCCACGCGGCAGGCGAGCGGACCACCGCCATATGTCGAACCATGCATGCCCGGCTTGATGGTGGCGGCCGCCTTCTCGTTCGCAATGATGACTCCGAGCGGAATGCCGCAGGCCATCGGCTTGGCTGCGATGACGATGTCGGGCAGCAGAACGGGGTCGAGCAGTTGATAGGCAAAATATGCGCCGGGGCGGCCGACGCCGCATTGAATCTCATCGAACACAAGCAGCGCATTGTGCCGATCCGCGAGTTCTCGGGCCTTGCGCGCGAACGGCTCCGAGACGGGATTAATGCCGCCTTCGCCTTGTATGAATTCGAGCACGATGCCAGCCGTGTGGTCGTTGACGGCCGATTCCAGTGCGGCGATATCGTCGCGCGGAACAAAGCGCGCCCCAGGCAGCAGCGGTTCGAAATCTTTGCGATACTTGGGCTGGCCGGTGATAGAAATGGCGCCGAGCGTGCGGCCGTGGAATGAGTTTTCGAGCGAGACGATTTCTGTCTTATCGCCCGAAACGCTGTTGCCATGCGACCGAATCATTTTCAGCGCGCCTTCCATCGCTTCCGTGCCGGAGTTGCAAAAGAAGCTGCGCTGAAGGCCGCTAGTTTTGGCCAGGCGCTCGGCCAGACGGCCCTGGTACTCGTGATAGTAAAGATTGGAGGTATGCAGCAGTAGGCCGGCCTGCTGGCGGATCACTTTGACGATGCGCGGGTGCGAGTAGCCGAGCGAATTGACGCCGATCCCGCTGATTAGATCGAGGTAGCGATTGCCCTCGAGATCGTATACATAGACTCCGCGGCCACGATGAAGCAGGAGCGGATAGCGCGCGTAGTTCTGAACCAGGTACTCGCGCTCGAGACCCATGATCTCTTCGAGCGGCGTAGTCTCCACTGGGACTTCTGGGCTGACAGTAGCGGCCATCTCTCCATGATACGGAGAGGCGCCATCCATTCACTATTTAAAGAGGTAATCGAAGTTCACGAGACCATTGCGGTAGTCGATGGTCAGGCGGAACAAAGAGAGGACAGGAATGCCGAGGATACCTGAGAGACGGATCTCTTTGTGCTCCGGCGAATTGTTCAGGTCGTACGCCATAATTCCCATGTTGTCCTGACGAAAGTGTCCGAACTGCAGTTCGGCCTTATCCGCCTCGTAAACCTTTTTTACCTCCCCGGATAGGCCCTTGACATGCATTCGGTCATTGCCGTAAATCTTGGTCGACAGGCGTGCGAAAGTAGAGTCGATGTTCGAAACTTCTGAGCCCGTGTCGAGAAGGAACAAACCGGTGCACCGCCGGTTCACTGTGGTCGAGATCAACAGCATGTGTCCGAACCGGAAAATGGGAGTGAAGTCTTTCTCATCGGGCGCAACTACACGGTTGTAGCCTTGCGGATCCTGAGACCGGGGCGGCAGAGGCTTCAAATGTAGGACGCGCTTTTGAAAATCAATTTCGACCAAGTAGTCCTGGAAGAAGTCAGCGCCGATGAGGCCGTCCTCGTCACCAGCGATGGCGCGCTTGCCTTCTAAAGCGCGCACCAGGCAGTTAGAGAATTTGAGAGATCCCACCTGGCAGTTATCGGCGATAGCAGAGAACATGTTTCTGGTCCCACCGTCGCCCACGCCCCACGCTCTGTCTGAACCTAAATGCGGCAGCCCGGCTTTGTCGACTGCGGTTTGCTTGACCAGAATGCCGCTCGCGCCTGTGTCAAACAGCATTCGGAGCGGCTTGCCACCAGCGATCTTTAAATCTAGACCCACGCCGCGCGCGTGCTGGCCGTCGCGCATTAGCAGAAAGAATTTGAGTGTAGTTTCTTGCGGGCCACCCTCGGTTTCGAACAGTTTCTTGTCTTGGGCGGCGGCTTCGAGCGCCGAGTCGTTTTCCTGAGCTTGCTGGAGCCGCTGGTACAACCACGGATGCGCGACCGCAAATGGGCCAAGCAGTTCCCTGCGCTTCGCGGCGGGGACGTAGCGCAGGAAGGTTTGCGTAATCAGGGCATCGTCCGGATCAACATCGTGCGCCTTGAGGCATAGTAGCCGTGCCGAGCGATAGAACGAAGCGGCCCTATACAGCCGCGAAAGTCCGTAAATCGCCCGCGCCGTGTCTTCTTTCAGCTTGAGCGCCGCTCTGAAGAGCCGTTCGGCTTGCGGCATATCCGCCATATAGAAGGCGAACTCGCCACGCGCGGCTATGACTTCCGGCGAGTTGGGAAAAGCCGTTGTGGCGCGCTCATCGGCATCCGAAGCCTGATCGACTTTCCCTTCATAGACAAGCGAGGAGAGCAGCGCGGCCTGAACTGCGGCGTCGTTTGGCGATTTCGCGGCAGCAGTCTGAAGCAGCGGAATAGCGGCCGCGAAATTTCCGGATTTGTAGGCCGCAAGGCCGCTATCGTCTTGCGGAAAAGCGCAGAAGCTGCCGAAGAGCGCGACGGCAAGCACTATCTTGACGAGAGAGCGACACATGGTGAGTTTGTTTGTGCCATGCTAACAGACTTTCTCTCCGGCCAGATAGGGGCCGGGCAGTTCCACAGCATCTAACGCAAGGGGTCTTATTTGTTCTTCGATGATGTTTCGAGCGCCGAACTGGGGCAACTTGAGGAAGTGGGCGAAAGAGCGCTCCATCGCCGGCCGGGGCAGCAAACCGATCAGCTCACTGCTTTCAATTGCCACCTCATGCTCGTCCGCAAGGCGGCTCACTGCAGCGAAGACCATATGGAGCGGAGTCTGTTCGAAGTCGGTGAGGTTTATTGAGACCTGAACCAGGTTGCGAGAGAGGATCGGCAACCCGAGCGCTTTGACGGAGGCGAAACCACCGCTGCTTGCGCGTATGCCGCGCGCGATTGCCTTAGCGACGTCCAGATCTGTAGTGTTCAGGTTGATGTTGAACGCGATCAGGATTTTGCGGGCTCCAACGATAACCGCCCCTGCAGTTGGATGGAGAGCAGGTCCGCCGAGATCGGGCGCTTTCGCGGGATCCCGTACCGCTGCTTCGCGCAGGCCTTCAAACTGGCCACGACGCACATTCTCAAGAGCGACGCGCTCGGGCCGGGTAGCGGCAGCCCCGTAAAAGTAGACGGGAATTTCGAGCTCTTGGCTGATGCGCTGCCCGGCGAGATGGGCGAGAGCGGCGCAATCTTTGATAGTCGCCGATCCGAGTGGTACGAAAGGCAGCACGTCGAGCGCGCCCACGCGCGGATGGACGCCTCGGTGTTGAGTGAGGTCGATGGAGCGGACGGCCTGCGCTGCTACCCGCACCGCAGCCTCAACTATTGGCTCACGCCGCCCGGCGAAAGTAATTACGCTGCGATGGTGATCCCAATCGCTGGTGCGATCGAGCACCAGCACGCCCGGCACGCCGGCTATGGCGGAAACAAGGGCATCCACTCGCGACCGGTCGCGGCCTTCGGAAAAGTTCGGCACGCATTCGATGAGCGATTCAGTCAGGCAGCACTCACTTTCCAGCCTGTGCGATTGAATACCACCTTGCCTTCGCGGATCGCCATACCCACATGATTCACTCCAAAGCGCCGCGGAATCTCGCGGTAATCCGAGAGATTCATGACTAGCAGATCGGCGCGTTTCCCGGGTTCGAGGCTGCCCACGGTATCTTCCAGACCCACGGCGTGGGCGGCGTTGATGGTGGCAGCGGTGATCGCTTGCTCGGTGGTCAACTTAAGCCGGAGCACGGCTAACGCAATTGCCGCCTGCATGTTAAAAACAGGCATAGCAAGGGCATCGTAGCCACTGCAGAGAGCGATCGGGGCGCCGTTATCTACCACTTGCCGCAGAGAATCGCGGGACTTGTTCTCGGTGATCGAATGAGCGGGGGCAACAATGACAGGCACAGGCGACTGTGAAAGCACCTCAGACTCAGCGGCGGTCAGATCGTGGGAGGCGATCACAGACTGAAGCCCAACGCCAGCGAGATAGCTCGCCAGATTCTCCACCGGTCCACCTGCCCAAAGCAGGTTGATGCCAACTCCGGCATCGGCGGCCGCCGCCCAGGCCCTTTCGCGAGCAGCCCTACCCGTCTCGGGAGCAACTTCCAATCTTTGCGCCAGCTTGCGTTTGATAAGGAGTGGAACCGCGGAAGCAACCTCATCCGAAACGGTCGAGCCCCTGCCCGAGCGATCATCGATGCGCCAGCTTCGCAGCATGCCGATCGGGTGATTGCCGATCTGCGCCAGTTGGCGCAGGAGACCCAGGCCAGCAGGTACATCGCAGTCTGGCGCCACCGCCTTAACCTGCGCCGTTAGAGTTCCGTGTTGCAAGCAGGAGCGCATCAGCAAGAGACTCTCGTTATAGAAGTCCGCGATTCTTTTTCGCTTTCCCGGCACATTTGAGTGCTCTAGGCTAAGCTGAATATCCGCATCCACAAACCCCGGCATGATGATTGCGCCATCAACGGCAATTTCGGCCGCGCCTCGAACCTCTTTGAGATTCTCGATACGGCGAGTCGAGCCGACCTGGGCAATGAGACCGTCCCGAATTAAAACAGAGCCGTCTTCAATGATTCCCAGATTGTCGAGAGCGGCGCCACGGCGAACTCCGCTGGGGCCTCGCAACGTAAGCAGTTGTTTCGCCCCCCGAATCAGGAGTAGCTGTGCCAAAGAGAGCTCTTTCCATCATGGCACTCCCGGGAGCTCAACTATATGGCATGGGAAGGAGGCGTAATACTTCAGGCGGATGGATGCTAAGTGAAACGGTCTCGCAAAGCCGGAGAAAGCGGCATTCTTTCAAGCCGATGCTACTTTCCCGTATTCAACTTCTAAGGCTTCATAAACTCAGCGCGCCACGAAGTTTCTCGTCCATGACAGAATCGGCGTCGTGGCCCAACACGGTCAAATCCGTCACCAATTCAGCCGGTAGGTTTTCATCAAGCTTAAACTTCACGTGGCATTGATGGGCACCATCACCGTAACAGGAATTCGGCTCCCCGACGCACAGATCTCACCGCCGCAGACCTGAGGATCACTACTGAGAAACTCTTGCCACGCCATCATAGATCTAGTTTAAGTTGATCTCCAATCTCGCCGGGGAGGTTAGGTCATACTCAACTCGCGCCTAACGTTCGGGTGAGCATTTGATAAGACCGCACGTCCTGGAACCACGCGTAAAGCGTGACGGCGACTGCCGCCCCGGCCAGCACTTTCCAGAGTGTTTCGCGGGGCGTATTGGGGAGCCCCGGTAATCCGCCAAGCCAGCCGACCACGAATCCGCCAATGAAGCCGCCAATGTGTGCGGCGATATCGATGCCTGGAATTAAGCTCAAGACCAGGCCGATCACAAACCACTGGCCGTAATGCGCGCGCACAGCTTGCGCCAGCGGATCGGCCCGATGTCGTACGCCCATGGCGAGCATGATGCCGATCATGCCGAAGCAAGCCGCCGAAGCGCCCAGAGAAAGACTTCCCGGCGACCAGTAGAGGCTGCACAGGAAACCCGTAAAGGTAGAGAAAACATAAGCGAAGATGAGCCGGCTGGTGCCATAGAACTGCTCCACTTCACGCACCAGAATGAAGAGCGACCAGGAATTCATGAAGATGTGCATGAAGCCGCCGTGCAGAAAGCCGGCGGTGAGCAGACGCCAATACTGCCCTCCATAAATCAGCGGCGCATACTTTGCGCCGAATAAGACCGCGATCTGACCGCTAACCTGAGTGGACTTGCTCAATTTATAGCTAGCAGCGACTTCAGCCAGGTAAAATGCAACGTTGATGATGAGGATAACGATGGTTGTCAGGTTGGCGTGCGGAATGAAAGAAGCTGCAAACTGGCTGGCCCGCATATCGACAGCTCGCGGACCCAATTGGATTCCGCAGTAAGGACAGACCCGATCGGATGTTGTGATAAATGCCCGGCAGTTCGGGCACATGCGGCGTTTCTCCACGGCTTTCATTGTAGCCATGTAACACACGTTGCCTTGGTAAAATCGAATTCGCATGAGCAAGACCGAGCAGGAGCATCGCCAGGATCTCCTTCGTGTTTGCCGCCTGATCTATGACAAGGGATGGGTGGCAATGAACGACGGAAACGTGAGCATCCGGCTCGATGATGACCGGATTCTGTGTACGCCGACCGCCATCAGCAAGGGATTCGTACAGCCGGAAGATTTAATCATCTGTGATCTGAAGGGCTGCAGAGTAGAGGGCAAGCGCGACGGAACGAGCGAGATCGCGATGCATCTCACCATCTACTCTTTGCGGCCGGATGTGCGATCGATTGTTCACGCGCATCCCCCTACCGCTACGGGATTTGCCAGCGCCGGCCGAGCGCTCGATAAGGCGATGCTGCCGGAAGTGGTGATCCAGTTAGGGGCGGTGCCGCTGGCTTCATACGGTTTGCCGGGAACACCGGCATTAAGCGATGGGATGCTGCCCTATATTCCCCAATACGATGCGATACTGCTCGAGAATCACGGCTGCACTGCTTATGGCCGCGACGTGTGGGAAGCGTTTTTCCGGATGGAGATGGTGGAGCATTTTGCCCGCATTACGTTTGTAGCGGAAATGCTCGGGGGCGCGCAGGCTTTGCCGCGCGAGGAGGTCGAGAAACTCTTCGCGGCGCGGGCGCGCTATAACGTAAACTCTAAAGCGAAGATGGAACCGGGCATGCCGCTGGTAGCGGAGGATTTGGAGCCGGAGAAGAGCCGGCATTGAAGAGGCGTGCAAGGATTCGGTTGATAGCCGGGTGCTGCCTCATTCCGCTCCTGTCCGTACTTCTTCCTGGGCAGAGTGCAGACTCGCGCGAAGAAGAGTCAGCGATCCGGGAAGTGATTCATCACTACCTGGATGCGCGCGAACATCGCGATGCGAAAGCGCTGGCAGAAGTCTTTACCTCGGACGTCGACCAGCTCGTCTCTTCTGGCGAATGGCGCAGAGGCCGTGACGCAGTGGTACGCGGGACCCTCGCAAGTTCAGAATCGACCGGCGGCCACCGGACCATTACCATTCAGACGATTCGATTCGTCGCCCCAACCGTAGCGCTGGCGGATGGACCGTACGAACTTACCGGACTGTCGGGTGGACAAGACCGGAAGATGTGGACGACATTCCTACTGATCCGCACGTCCGCCGGTTGGCGCATTGCCGCAATACGGAATATGGTGCCTGCCAAACCGGTGCCGCGAAAGTAGTGGACAAGTTATGGCCGCTTACGCCTGCGCTGCAGCCAAAATGCAAACCTGAGAACCGGGGCCACAAGTAGCAGAGTGCTCGGTTCCGGTGTAGCTTCGGCCGTGATCACTACGTCCGGCGTGCCGCCACGCCGTCCAATTGCCTGTGAGCAGCGGGCTTTCGGAGTGCATGCTGAAGGGCTTCAAAATGTAAGCGTTCCAGAAGCGGCGCGAGCAGTTTCACTTGGCTGCACAACATTTCTACTTAGCGATAGCCAATCGCCGAAATTGCCTGAAGCGTCTCGCCAGGGTGCTTCATGACTGCATTACGAACTGAATACCGTTGAATGCCTGCCGGGAGCGGCTGGTTGCCGAAAGTGGCCAGGGCAGCAAACCGGCCATCCTCATCAACTAGCGCCTGCTGAACGGACGTGCGCCGGTCATGTATTCGCAGCTGGTTTATTACAGCTTGTCCGACCTGGCTACCGGCCGTCACGAGCGCCCCGGCTGTTTGAACAGGTCGTGATTCGAGGTCCTGGTGAGCGGCCGCGAATCGCCCGGTCGCCCTTGGGCCGATTCGCTCCGCAATCGCCTGGCTTCAGCGTATACACGGGTGAACTCGGCGCCGAAAAAGAAAATCTGTGCTGAGTAGTAAATCCAAACGATCACCGCAACAAGCGACCCGGCCGCGCCATATGTCGATCCAACACTGGCCTTCGCCAGGTAGACGCCGAGAAGTTGTTTACCGATGGTAAACAGAAGAGCCGTGCCTACCGCCCCCACAGCGACGTCTCTCCATGCGACCTTAGTGGACGGGACGTACTTAAGCATCAGCGCGAACAAGACTGTTACCGCAGCGAATGATACGACAAAGTTAATGCTTTGAAGAACTAAGGGTGGCATCGGCATGAGCTGCCCGAAGAAGCGTCCCATGGCGGCTAACCCGGCACTCAGCACTAACGAGACCAGCAGGAGGAAGCCGACCGAAAGAACCATACCAAATGAAAACAGGCGCTGTTTGATAATCCCCATCACGCCAGAAGTGCTTTGGCCCTTCACATCCCACATCAGATTCAGGGCATTCTGCAGCTCAGTGAACACACCGGAGGCTCCGAAGAGTAGCGTAAGAAAGGCCACGATACTGGCGATCACGCCTGAAGCAGGTTTCTGTGCATTTTTGAGCAGCGTCTGTACAGTATCGGCGCCGCGTTCGCCAATCACCTGTCTCGCCTCATTGACCAGCGCGCCGTTAGCGTTTTCGTGTCCGAAAACCAGCGCAATTACGGCAGTGATCAGGATCAGTAGAGGCGCAAACGATAAGATGCTGTAGAAAGCCACCGACGCCCCTAACCTGGGAGCCTCATGGTCGCTCCACTTGCGGTAAGTCTCAGAAAGAAGTGAAATAGCCTGCTTTGTCGCCATGTGTATGTCTTCTAAAGCACTGAGCACGGACCTAGCCAGCCGGTGCTGAAACCGTTTCTGCGCCCCAGAGGTGTTGACGGGCTCACCTCCGGTTAGACCTTTCCGCCTCCCTCACCGAAGTGCTCACTTCGGAAGCAAGTGCTGAATCAGCTGCCCTGAGTCTCCCTATCGGCCTGAGGCGCCGCTCGAACCGTTGATTCCTGATGCCTCGCCAGGGGCGGTTGCGGCCGGATCTTCTGTTCTCGTCTTTCTTGCCGTGTTCTCTGACCTTTCTCGTGAGTTACTGAGAAGAGAGATGCGTCCGTATGAAAACTTACGCACTGGGAGAATAGCGGGCTGCCCTCTAACAGCTCCCCCGATATGGCGCGATCCTGCTTGTCACCACTGAATCTGCTCGAAAATCGCCCGCAACCGTTTTGCTTTCGCTGGGTTCACCATCTCTATAAATGCGACCCGGCCCAGCAGGTGTGACCGAAACTCCGGATGAGACTCGCGATTCTGGCTCTCCGGGCCGAGGCGAACACAGTTAGTGAGCATCGCTTTGAGGCGATCGAAATCGCCAGATGTTGCCGGACGCCCTGGCGCATGACGCGCGTCTTTCGATGGTGCACGGCAAATCCCTCTTCCAGCAGAATGACGGCGAGGTGAGTGGAGAATCGGTCAACATGACTCTCGAACGAGTCGCCGCCTGAGAACGCGATGTCGTCGGCGTAGCGCGTGTACTCAGCGCCGACCTTCTTTGCTAAGCCAGTTAAGCGGCAATCGACGCGGTAGGCACAGAGATTAGCCAGCGCCGGCGAGGTTGGAGCGCCTTGGGGCAGATGCGGTAGAGAGTACAAATCCCGCGCTTGCAAAAACTAATGCGGATCGATATCGAAGGCGGCCTTGCTCCATGTATCAAGCGGGGCAGCGTTCGTGCAGATACCCCCGAGCAGGTCCGCAATCGATTCGGGATAACCCGCTGTTCGGAACACGGCCTGGATCCTGGCGAAAGTGATGGAAGCAAAGAAGTCTCGCAAATCCAATGCGCAGGACCACGCGTTGCGCTACATGCGGGGCAACGAACGTCTCAATGGAACGATCTTTAACGAAGCCATGGGCTGCTGGATGAAATGGGATCTTCTCGAGTATTCCGGCAAGGATCTGCCGCTGAATTCCTTGCAGGCGTGGCTTGGGCGCCTCGATTAAGCGGACGCTGTCATACGCTTTTCCGAGGACGCGATAGTGATAGTGCCGCAACACCGCTCGATTCCGCTTGTATCCGAGCCTTTTCAGGTCGGCGAACCACTCCAGATCGCCGGGAGTGAGCTGAAGCCATTCGGACAGGGCGCCGACGGATTCGATGGCCGGGACATCCCAGCTCTGGGCAGCAGCGACCGGTTGCATGAGATGCGGCTCAGTCAGCCATTGCTCGATGGATAGATTGTGAAGATGGCGCGAGCGGGTCTGGCCCAGCGTGCTTTTCACATATCTCTGCGCCAGCGGACGAAGCCAGCGCCAGGAATGGCCGAGCGTCTGGCTGGCACGAGCAACGATAGGCTCGACGCTGATTTCTCCGGCTACAAAAGATCGTGCCAGCACCCTTACTAGCGGCCGATTCAGCATGAGTTCAAGGGGGGCAGACCGCTCCAACGAGTCTGACTTAGCATGAGGATTTCTGCGCATCGCGCAGCGTCCCTCACGCGACGAAATGTGAGTTCTTCACGTTTCCCTGGGGTATCCCCGGAGAGGCTGAATCGAACCAAGCGGCCCAATTGGCAGCCAAGCTTGGAGCACTCCACCGCCGAAAATAGGATAACAGGCTTCGGAAGCAGCCAGCGCGCAACGTGGCTCACGTTGATTGCTCGAAGCACCTGTTTAGCTTTACAGATTCAACGTGGTGAGCTGCCAGGACGGCACCTCCTCAAACTGGAGGCTCTCGGTTTCTGCATCCGCCGATCGCGAGGTTCGCCAGGCAGCGGATGCAGCGGCAGCGGCCAACGTTAGTAGGATCAGGGCGTAACCAGCCGGGTTCTCCAACGCGCGCCGTTCCAGTTCCGCTCCTCGCAGGATGATCTCCAAAATAAAAGTGATGCAGATCCAAAAAGTAATGTGAAAGTTCGACTTGCCTGGTAGCCAGGAACAAGTGAACGGAATCTTCTGACTACCTTGCAGACAGAATTCAGCCACGGTGACACCGAGAAGTGCAAGCACGATGAGATGTCCCACCGCTGCCCGCCAAGGCCACAGCGATAGAAACGCGACCGTCGAACCTACCCAGGCAGGAGCTACGGAGAGCATCCAAAGCGAACGCCGCATGGCTGTCACGCAATTCGATCCGGCCCGGACCGGTGTCATGCGAAAGATCCAATTGGCAGGCAGCTCGAGAGGTAGCGAAAAAACGGCTCGCATTCCGACTACCCAGAAACCCATCAGGATGATGCTCGCGGCGAGCAGCGGCGCACTGACTTCATGCCAAGGGTCGATCACGGTTGTCCTTGAAATTTCCTTGGCAATCGGGCTTTTTAACAGGAAGACCGTAGCGCCAAATCCAATGCCCAGATAGAAGGCAAGAATCACGCGATGCTGCCGGCTGCGGAATAGCGTTCGGATACTGAATTGAACGACGGCTGTTTCGAGCGATGCGCCAAAGCGCGGCAGCCAAGACTCGCGGCGGGAGCCAGGCAGAATATCCGGTTCTTCGACGATTTTGCGCAGCGAGCGGAAGTAACACAATGTGTACGCGGCTGCTGTTGCGCCCGCTGCAATCGCCAAGCCGATCCAAGCTCGCCCAGCGAACGACGCCAGCGCGGTGGAACCGTTCAACTGCTGAAACAGGCCCAGAAACCAATACGACGGCGACCAGCCGGGCGGCCCTGTGCTGTGTACATCGAAGAGGTTGGGCGCTGCGATCACCGGCTGAAGAAAGTACACGCCGATCAGTAAGCAGAAGACCGCCAATTGCAGAAAGGACGAGACGCGCAGGAACCATTGCCGGGGAAGTAATTGCGCCGCAAGCCCTTGCACGCCCAACACGCAGCAATAGATAAATACGCCTGCCGCCAGCATCGTGACCCAATAAACCGCAAATAGCCGAATCAGGCCCGGAAAACCGCCGCTAGCGGAGATCGACATCGGCGCCAACGAGAGTGCGGGGAGACCCTCTAGTCTCTGCCGAATGTGCTCGGCAATCAAATCAGAGGACAACAGACCGCCTGGTCCCGTGTTCGAGAGAACAGCAAGGGCCCAGTCCTCTTTCGGATGGAACAACGCGGCGGCCGAGTATCCAGGCATCGCCCCGCCGTGCAAATAGCAACCATCCGGCGTCTGCCACCAGATCAGAGCAATGCGTGTCCCCGGAAGAATGATTTCTGCGGACAGCGCAGAGTCGGCCATCTCCGCGTGAGGCCGGTGCGATTCCACCAAAGCCGCGGAAAGCGCCCCGCCATAGGCTTTCGGATGCAAATTCTCTTCCAGGAACCTGAGCAGATCGCGGGCCGTTGAATGCAGCGCTCCAGTACCAGCAATCGCCTCGAAAGTCGTAGAAGGAACCGGATCGCCGTATGCGTGGGATGCCCGTCTGAATCCATCCGGTCCATCCGTAAATCCGTTGTATCCCTGGATGAACCGGCTCCGTTGTTCAGGCGAAAGGGCGACTGCGGTATCTCTCAACCCGAGCGGGTCAGTCACTTCCGTTTTCACTAACTTCGGATAGCTCATGTGAGCTCGGTCCGCCAATACTTGCCCCAGCAGGCCTACACCCACGTTGCTGTAGAGGAATGAGGCATCTACTGGTTTCCTTACGCCATGCTTTGCAATGTACTCATAGAGATCTGCCGCGTCAAAGTCGGCAAAAGGATTGTCTTTCTCTTTGGGATGAAAGCCGCTGGGCATTCGTGGCAAACCGGAGTGGTGCGTCGCCAGATCGAGCAGAGTGATTTCGGCGCCAGATGGTTTCTCCACGGTTCCTGGCGGCAATAGCAACCGCACTGGCTCATCCAGCCTTACCTTGCCCTGCTCCGCCATTTCTGCCAGCGCGAGTGCGGTAAAGGTTTTCGTGACAGAGCCTATCTCGAAGATCGAATCCGGTCTAGCGGTTCCATAGGCAAACACTCGCCGCACGCCGTGCTTCACCACGCCAATAGCAAGACCTTCATGTACGAAGACGCCGCTTCGTTGCAACGGCTCCAAATCGCGGTGCATCACGGATTGCATTTCCGGCGCCTGTACGGGAGGTATGGCTGGATCAGACCAGAATTCCAGGAGCGTTTGTGCCGGCACGTGCCGGTTGAAAGCAAAGGGCCAAACGAGGCCGGCCATCGCATGCAACGTAATCAGCAACAGACCGAGAGTCGTTCCTACGGCCGCAATTTTGGCCAGAAACAGCGTTCGTGTGCGCACCGGCAGCGGCGCGAGGATCATGAGATCTCGCTTGTCTGGAAAAGTAGAATTCCAGGTCAGCACGGCGAATAAACCAACCAGCAACATGGTTGTTGCGATGAGAAAGTGCTGCAGGCTCCAGACGCCAATCAAAAACTCCTGACCCGGCACAGCCAACTTCCCCGAAAAGTACAAAGCAGGCACCGAAAAGAGCAGGCTCAGAAAAATCAGCAGCGACATAAACTGCCCGAGCAGTGTACTCGCATCTCCGCCAGCGTGAGCGGAAAGCAATTCCACGTCGAACATGCGGCGTAGGAAGTCGCGATAGAGAACCCGGAACTGAACCTTCTCCATGTAAGTAGTCTCAGGCCCGGATCAAATCAGCGATTTCACGGGAAATGGCTGCCGTGTCCTGTTCGACAGCGAGTTGCGAAAAGATATCTTCGAGCCTCGGGAGCGCCATCAGCGTGCGCAATCGCTCAATGGAATCGTCGGCTACGATTTTGCCGCGATGGAGGATGACAACGTGCGAACAGACACGTTCCACGATTTCAAGGTCGTGCGAGCTGAAAAGGACCACCTTGCCGCGTGCCGCTAGTTCCTGAATCAGGCTGCGAAGGATCAGCGCCGTCCCGACGTCAAGCCCGGAGAAGGGTTCGTCCAGCAGAACTAGATCTGGATTGTGTAGCAGCGCCGCGGCCAACAGCACCTTTTGGCGCATACCCTTCGAATACGCAGAAATGGGAACGTGCCTGTCGCCGTGGAGCGAAAGGAGACGGAGGAGGCCTTCGATGCGCGCGGCAGTACGTTTGCGCGGTAGATTGCGCAGTTCCCCAACCATGGAGAGGTATTCAAGCGCGCTGAGATGCGCGTAAAGGTGAGGCTCCTCTGGCACGTAGCCCATCCGTTGCTTGTATTCGGTCAGGTCGGCCTGGATCGGGCGGCCCTCGAACAGGATCAAGCCCGAACCGGTCTCAATCAGCCCCGTGATCATCTTTATGGTGGTGGATTTGCCAGACCCGTTCGGCCCCAGGTAACCCGTAACTTCGCCGCGTCGTGCGTTGAAACTTATGTTTTCGACCGCCGTGATGCCACTAAACTTCTTGGAGACGTTACGCAATTCGAGCATGTTTGTTTGCGGTGCTCTACCCTATATAGTAAACTTCTCTAGATCTCACATGCTCTTGCCGGCCGCCTTGATAGAATCTGCGGGGAAGCTTTCCTGATCAACCTTGCCGCAAAGCACCCTCCAGTGAGTCTTTTATGCGCAAACATGTTATTGCTCTCACCCTGTTCTTAGCAGCCCCAGCGATGTATGCGGCAGTGCCGGCAGCGTCATCGAATTGGAAGGCACGTGTTGCGGAGGCTATGCCTCTCCTTGGCCACCGAAACTGGATCCTGATCGTTGACTCGGCCTATCCTCTCCAGATCTCTCCGGGGGTTGAGACCGTCGAGACGAACTCGAATCAGATCGACGTTGCGCGCTCAGTTCTCGCTGCAATCAACAGCTCTATTCACGTACGCCCGCTTGTCTATATGGATGCGGAACTGCCATTCGTCCCGGATGAGGACGCTCCCAGTGCCTCGGCGTACCGCGCACAAATCGGCGATCTTCTCGGTAGCTACAAGGTCGAGTCGTTACCGCACGAGAAGATCATCGCGACCATCGATGAAGCCGGAAGGACATTTCACGTCCTCGTACTGAAGACGAACATGACGATCCCGTATACATCGATCTTCATCCGGCTCGATTGTAAGTATTGGAGCGCGGATGCGGAGGAGCGCCTGCGCGCGAAAATGCGCACCGCTGCCGCTAGGTAACCGCGCTCTACGCTGCCCTCGCCTCCAATATCGCCCGATTTCTCGAGCACACCGGACAATCGCAACCGCCTCTCTCTTCCGGCCTCGGCAAATTCCCGCCGTACGGCAGCAGACGCCCTGTCCCGGACGCCTTCTCCGCCGGCGAAACCTCAATCTCCACCCACTGATCCAAAATCGGAATCTTCTTCCGCTTCTTCGGCGACTTCTGCCCTTGAAACAACTTCTGCGCCGGCGTCAAAGCCGTTTCGCTCTTGGCTTTGGGCGTCGTCTGCTCAGCCTTCAGCTTCTGCGCATCTTCCCGCAGCTTGAATTTGTCATTTTCGAGCTGCAATGCCGCTTCTCTTCTGTTGTCCCGCATGATGTCCTTTCCTAAACCCCGCAAAGCACTCCAGGCGCGATAAAACGCCCGTTCGGCCGCCGCTTTGAAGCGCTGCGCCGCCTCCAGCTTGCGCTGCTGCTCGACCGGCCAATCCATCGGATCGGGACCGTTCTCTCCCATCACTCTCGCCTCGGCCGCCAATTGCCAGCGCTGCGCCCGTCTATGCAGCCAATCGTTCAGAATCAAGGTCTCGACCAGCTTTTCTTCCTGGTAATCGGCCGGTTCCCAATACTCGTTCCAGCCGCGCGCTACTTTGTCGTAGTCTTCCTGCTTCTCCCCCGCCAGAACCACTACACTCGTCGCCATGCACCCGCAGTGTCCGACCACCCCCTTCCACCGGACCCTCCAATCTCCCCTAACTCTATGCAGCTCTTGTACAAACAAAATTTTGCAGATTTGAACGGTGGCGCAGACGTGCATAGCACGTTGCTTCAGCACTAGACGATCGGCTTTTGTCCCTTCCCAGTTCGTTCGGCAGAAACGAGTTCGTTCGGCAGAAAACGCCTTGGCTCCTGCCTCCGCTCTCCTGCCCGCCTAAAGGCGGGCTTACCGGCAAAGACAAACGCCCGGAAAACAGCGTCGAAAAGCTTGCGTGAGGTAGGCCGCAAGCTCACGCGGGGAAAAGCTCCGCCCTTCATCGAAAATCGCGACGATTGCGCCATCCCCATCCGTCGCCACTGGCATTTCGCATTCTTCCGGAAAAAACTCCCAGTCGTCGCTTTGATGCCCGGTTATGGCTAAGCTAAGCATTGGCCCCCACGAGTAGAACCCGATTATGAGCTTCACCGTAGTGGAGGGGTTTCCGGACTTGGACATGCGAAGCTCCGGACCCGTCGCGCACTGCACGCAGTGGTCGCTGCTCAGGCCCTTCTCGGAGACGACAGAGTTGATGACTTCAATCTGCCGCTTGCACTCGTCCATAAGCTGGTGCCAATACTCACTTCCCTCGCGGTAAAGTGGCATGGGAGCGGAGATTGCGGCTGCACTCATACGTCCTCCTGCTTACGCTCTGCCATCGATATTTCGACAGCGAGTAGCGTCAGTGTACCGCTTTTCACCGGAATGGGAAATAGTACTCTTGATTGCTCAACGGGCCGCTCCCACGGCCGCGTTCAGTTCCTTAACAATGCTGGCCACAAATGTTTTGGCGTCGCCAAAAAGCATGAGCGTCTTGTCCATGTAATACAGATCGTTGTCAATGCCGGCAAACCCGGGATTCATGCTCCGCTTAATCACCATCACCGTGTTGGCCTCGTATGCGTTGAGAATCGGCATACCGGCTATAGGACTGTTCTTGTCGTTGCGGGCAGCCGGATTCACCACGTCATTGGCGCCAATCACCAATGCCACGTCCACTCGCGGAAACTCCGGGTTGATATCGTCCATCTCAAACAGGCGGTCATAAGGGACGTCGGCTTCCGCCAACAGAACATTCATGTGTCCCGGCATGCGGCCCGCGACCGGGTGGATCGCGAAACGAACGTCAACCCCGCGCCGACTCAGCACGTCAAATATTTCCCGCAGCTTGTGTTGGGCCTGGGCCACTGCCATCCCATAGCCCGGGATAATTACGACACTGCGAGCAGCATCCAATATTTCAGCCGCCTCTTCCGGCGAAGCGGATCGGACCGGGCGGCCCGTTGCTTGCTTCGCACTCGTCTGAATCGTGCCAAACGCGCCAAACAGCACGTTGCTAAACGACCGGTTCATGGCACGGCACATGATAACCGAAAGAATGAACCCGGAAGAGCCATCGAGCGCGCCTGCCACGATCAGCAGCTTGTTGTCGAGCACGAAACCCATGGCGCTCGCCGAAAGCCCGGCATAGGAATTCAGCAGCGCGATCACGGTCGGCATATCGGCACCGCCGATGGGAATAATCAACAGGACGCCGAATACCAGCGAAAGGGCCACGAAGATAGGGAACAGCCAGGTTTGCTCAGGTGAGATGATCAGCGCAATCCCGGCTGCCAGCGCGAGACCGAAAACGCCCAGGTTCACTACATTCTGGCCGCGAAAGGTAAGCGGACGTGTCGGCAGAATCTCCTGCAGCTTCCCGAAGGCCATCAGGCTGGCGGTACAGGTCAGAAATCCCAGCAGTGTCTCGAGTACTAGGGCACCCATCACAAAGCCGTGGGGGAGCCGGCGATAGTACTCCGCAGTTCCAATGAGTGCAGAAGCCAGCGCGCCGCAAGCGTGGGAAATAGCCGTCCGTTGCGGCACCGCGGTCATCGGCATGTAATAAGCGATCGGAACGCCTATCGCTGAGCCGACAAAAAAAGCTATCAGGATCCATTCGTAGTTAACAACTTCATGGCGCAGCAAGGTTCCGACGACGGCCAGCAGCATGCCGATCTCGCCGACAATCACGCCGCGGCGAGCAGTTGCCGGCGAGTTCATCCACTTGATCGCGAGAATGAACCCGGCAGCAGCCAATATGTAGAGAGCGGGGAAGATGGTCGCCGTCATCTCTTTTCCGGGCTCCGCTTCTTGAACATTTTCAGCATCCGATCCGTAATCAGGTATCCGCTAACCACATTTGTGACAGACGCGACGACGGCGATGAAGCCGAGAACCCGGCTAAGCGTACTGGCTTCTTTCTCGCCTGTGATGAGAATGGCACCCACCACCGCAATGGCCGAGATGGCGTTGGTCAGCGACATGAGTGGAGTGTGGAGCAACGGCGAAACCCGGCGGATCAGCTCAAAACCCAGAAAGGCCGCCAGCATGAATACCCAAATCGCGATTTCGTACGAACTCACGCGGTCACCGTGCTTTCCGATTGCGCGCCGAGTAGCTCCGCCACGCGCGGATGAACAACCCGGCCTTCATGCGTCACCAGAGTTTCACGAATGATTTCATCTTCCTGGTTCACCGCAAAAGTGCCATTCGCCGCCAGGAGCTTGAGAAAGGCCGCAATGTTCGAGGCAAGCATCTGGCTGGCATGGTATGGCACCATGGAAGGCACGTTTACCGGGCCCAGAACCATTACACCCTTGTGTACAATGTTTTCTCCGGGACGCGTGAGCTCGCAATTCCCGCCCCGCTCCGCCGCAATATCTACGATTACCGAGCCACTGCACATGGCGCTCACCATCTCGGCAGTAATCAGTATCGGCGCTTTTCTTCCGGGAACCGCGGCCGTCGTAATCACCACGTCCTGTTCACGCAGCACGTCCGTCATAAGCTCCCGTTGCCGGCGATAGAAAGCCTCGTCCATCGCCTTTGCGTATCCACCCTTGTCTTGCGATCCCTGTGCATCGACGTCCAAAGCGACGAACTTCGCGCCGACGCTCTCTACTTGCTCTTTCACTGCTGGACGCACGTCGTAAGCGCAGACCACCGCACCCATGCGCCGTGCGGTGGCGATGGCCTGCAGGCCGGCAACGCCCGCGCCCAGTACAAAAACCTTTGCAGGCGTGACCGTGCCGGCAGCAGTCATCAACATCGGGAACATCTTCGGCAGTTGGCTTGCGCCCAGCAGGACGGCCCGATATCCGGCAACGGTCGCCATGGAAGATAAAGCATCCATGCTTTGCGCGCGCGTGATACGAGGCATCAATTCCAACGCAAAAAACGAGGCCCCGGCTTCGGCCAGATCCGAGCATTCTTTCAACGCCGTGAGCGGTTCGCCGAAACCAACCAAACCGTGCCCGCGGCGCAGCAAGGGAAGATCTGCCAGCCCTGCATTTGGATTTGCGCCTAAGCACCGCACCTGGGCAATGATTGCCGCTTCGTGAAACACCTCGCCGCGGCTAACCAGGCGAACTCCTCGGGCGAGATATGCCTCATCTGTGAAGCCAGCTTCACTGCCCGCCGAATGTTCGACAAGGATTTCGACTCCGGATTTTCGCAAGACCTCGCATTGACGAGGGGTAATTGCAACGCGGCGCTCTCCAGGAAAGGTTTCGCGCGGTACTCCAACTGAGACTGGCAAACAAGGCCTCCGCTGTAAATGATCATTCATTCCGACGGACTTCCGCAACTCTGAGTTACCTGCAACGTGTGTATAATAGGGAACCGAAGAGCCGCTTGGCCCCAAGTAGTTGGCCGAGAGCGATCGAGTGAAGCCCACAGACGTTCACAACCCGGACTATTTCCACAAAGTAGTCGATTGCCAGTGGGCGTGCCCTGCGCATACCAACGTTCCTGAATACATCCGGCTGATCGCGCAAGGTAAATATACCGATGCTTACATGGTTAATAGGCAATCCAACGTATTTCCGGCCATTCTGGGTCGGACCTGCGATCGGCCTTGCGAGCCGGCCTGCCGCCGCGGCCGCCTGGACGGAAAACCTGTCGCCATTTGCCGGTTGAAACGCGTCGCCGCCGATCTTCGCGGCGAAATCTCGCATCTGCTCCCGAAAATCCCAGACCGAAAGAACGGTAAGCGCATCGCTTGCATCGGCGCCGGCCCGGCTTCCCTCACTGTGGCGAACGATTTGCTGCCGCTCGGTTATCAGGTCACTATATTTGAGAAACAGGACAAGCCAGGCGGGCTGATGCGCTCCAACATTCCGGCCTTTCGACTTCCCGAGCAAGTCCTCACCGAAGAGATCGATCTGATCCTCGACATGGGCGTACACATCCGCTTTAATGCGCCCGTCCAGAGCATGAAGGCTCTTCTTGAAGAGGGCTTCGATGCCATTTTCGTCGGTTGCGGCGCGCCGCGCGGTAAAGATTTGGAAGTTCCTGGCCGTCATGATGCCGATCGGATCCATATCGGAATCGATTGGCTGGAATCGGTTGCATTCGGCCATGTCGATTCGATCGGAGAACGAGTTTTGATCATCGGCGTTGGGAACACGGCGATGGATTGTTGCCGGTCTTCACGACGGTTGGGCGGGAAAGACATCAAGGTCATGGCGCGACGGCCGCGCGGATTCTTTAAAGCCTCTTCCTGGGAACTGGAGGATTCCGAAGAGGAGGGAATCGAGATCGTTATCAATCATGCCCCTGAAAACTTTGTAGTCGAAGACGGAAAACTTAAGGGCATGATGTTCGAACGCCTCGAATGGGATCAGGAAGCCAAGCGTTCCCGCACAATTGACAAAGTCTTTCTCCCGGCAGAGGACGTGATTCTGGCGATCGGACAAGAAAATGCTTTTCCATGGATCGAGCGGGACTTAGGCATTCAGTTTGGCAAGTGGGACATGCCCGTAATCGACGAGCAGACCTTCGAATCGACGCGACCGGGCGTCTTCTTTGGCGGGGATGCGGCGTTCGGACCAAAGAACATCATTTGGGCGGTTGAGCACGGCCATCAGGCTGCCATATCTATTCACAACCACTGCGAAGGCGCCGCCGTTTCGGACCGGCCCGCCCAGGGCATGAACCTGATTAGCCAGAAGATGGGGATCAGCGAGTGGAGTTACCACAACGATTACAATCCGGCTCCCCGTCAGAAGATGAGACACGTCGAGCTGGTCGAGCGATTCGAGAAGTTGAACATCGAAGTGGAGCTCGGATTTACCGCTGAACAGACGGCCCGCGAGGTAGAACGCTGCCTCAATTGCGATATGGAGACCGCTTTCACAACCGCTCGCTGTATCGAGTGCGATGCCTGCGTGGACGTCTGCCCCGTCCAGTGCCTCACCATCACGCGCGATGGCGAGGAATTGGATCTGCGGACGCGGCTCTCCGCTCCGGCTCTGAATCTCGACCAGGCTTTGTTTGTTTCCTCGCTGCTTCCGCAAACCGGCCGCATCATGGCTAAAGATGAAGACGTTTGCGTCCACTGCGGTCTTTGCGCTGAGCGCTGTCCCACTGCGGCATGGGATATGCTGCGCTTCGATCTTCAGATTCCTTACGCGGACAAGAAGGCGTGCAGCAACAGTTGCGTACCGGCGTAAATGACTTCGCCATTAAGTTGGCGAACGTAAATGGAACTGGATCTGCGAGCGCGAATGGCCTTCTCATGCAGGCCATCTTTCGCATGGGAATCCCCGTCTCCGGCAAAAATCTCTTTCCGTCCAATATTCAGGGTCTCCCAACCTGGTATGAAATTCGCGTAAACAAGAGCGGGTACACAGCCCGCGCCCTCGATTACGACCTGATGGTTGCGATGAACGCGCAGACCTATGCCCGTGATATTCAAGAGGTCCGTCCCGACGGTTACGTACTGTATGACTCGAGTTGGCCACTCGAGCGTTCGCTCTACCGCGAAGATATCCACTTCCTGCCGGTGCCGCTGGCGCACATGTGCAACGAGCAATTCAAAGACTCACGCGAGCGCATATTGATGAAAAACATCGCCTACGCGGGCTCTCTGGTTGCGCTCCTGAACGTCGATATGGCGGTCGTCGAGAATTTGCTCGCTGAGAATTTCTCGGGTAAGAAAGCTTTGCAGGAATCGAATCGCAAAGCTTTGAATATCGGATATGAATACGCCCGGGAAAGCTTCGACTGCCCCTTGCCTTTCTATCTTGAAAAGGCGGACGCGAACGGCGACAAAATCCTGATTGACGGAAACACTGCGGCTGCGCTCGGCTGCATCTACGCCGGGGCTACTGTCGCCGCCTGGTATCCGATCACGCCTGCCACTTCCGTAATGGACGCCTTTAAGCAGTTCTGCGAGAAATATCGCCGGGATCCGGCAACTGGCCGGAACAACTATTGCATTCTGCAAGCCGAGGACGAGCTGGCCGCTATTGGAATGGTAATTGGAGCGTCGTGGAACGGCGCTCGCGCTTTCACCTCTACCTCTGGCCCTGGCATTTCGCTGATGAACGAGTTGCTCGGGCTCGCCTACTACTCCGAAATCCCGGCCGTTGTCATCGATGTGCAGAGAGTCGGCCCCTCCACGGGCATGCCGACCCGCACTCAGCAGGGCGATCTGATGGAGTGCGCGTACGCCTCGCATGGCGACACGAAGCACATCCTGTTGTTTCCCGGCAATCCGGCCGAGTGCTTTGAGTTCGCTGTAAAGTCCTTCGATTTGGCGGAGCGCTTCCAAACACCGGTCCTCATGCTCTCCGATCTCGATATCGGGATGAATGATTGGGTCGTGCCGCGCCTCACCTGGGATGATACCTATCGGCCTGACCGCGGGAGGGTGCTTTCTGAGGAAGATCTTTGCGGCCTCACCCAGTTTTACCGCTATACCGGCGAGGACGAGAATCATGTCGCGCCGCGGACCCTGCCGGGGGTGAATCCGAGCGGCGCCTACGTCACGCGCGGGTCAGGCCACAACAAGTTCGGATCCTACACAGAAACCCCCCAGGAGTATCAGGAAGTGGTCGATCGTCTGCTCGCAAAAAACCGGGCCGCGGCCGACCACGTTCCTCTACCCCAGATCATCAGGGCAGGGGATTCGCGCTTTGGCGTTATCACCATTGGAGGTTGCGACCCAGCCGTTCGCGAGGCCCTCGATCTACTCGCCGAAAGCGACTTTCCTGCCGACTACCTTCGTATTCGTGGGTTCCCCTTCCACAAGAGCGTAGAAGGATTTCTTTACGAACATGAAATCTGCTTTATTGTCGAGCAGAATCGCGATGCACAGCTTCGCTCATTACTGACTCTCGAAACGTGCGTGCCGAAACACCGGCTGCGGTCTGTCCTGGCTTACGGCGGCTTTCCTTTGAGTGCGCGCAATGTGGTGGAGGAAATTACCAGCCAGTTGGAGGTTCGTAGTGCCGTCCATAGTTAAACCGGTTGCACAGCATCCAAGCGTGCAGCGCAACGAGCTTGGGCTGACCATTCGTGACTATGAAGGATCGATGTCGACGCTCTGCGCTGGATGCGGGCACGACTCGATTACCGCTGCGATTGTGCGCGCCGTTTGGGACGTTTCGATGCCGCCGCACATGCTCGTAAAAATGAGCGGAATCGGTTGCTCCTCGAAGACTCCAGCTTATTTCGTCAACGGCGCTCACGGTTTCAACTCGGCGCATGGCCGCATGCCAGCCATCTCGACCGGCGCTCTAGCGGCCAATCGCGCGTTGACCTACATCGGTATATCCGGCGACGGCGACTCGCTTTCGATTGGACTCGGCCACATGTGCCATGCGATCCGCCGGAACGTAAAGATGGTTTACCTCATCGAAAACAACGGCGTGTATGGGTTGACAAAAGGTCAGTTTTCCGCCTCCGCGGATGTAGGCTCTAAAAGCAAAAGAGGTGAGCCGAATCAGATGCTGCCCATCGATCCGGTGATGCTGGCACTGAGTATTGGAGCTACCTTTGTCGCGCGCAGCTTCTCAGGAGATAAAGAGCAGCTTGTGCCTATCATCAAGGCGGCCTTTGCGCATCGAGGACTGGCACTGATCGATGTCATTTCTCCATGTGTTACCTTCAACGATCATTCCGGATCCACCAAAAGCTATCTGCATACCCGTAAGCACGAGCTGAGAGCGACGGAAGCCGATTTTGTTCCTCCCGTGCCAGAGATTCTGGCGACGATCGAAAAGAAAGGCGTGACCAGCGTCACGATGCATGACGGGAGTGTCCTGCATTTCAAGTCCGTCCCCGACGGATACGATCCGACCGACAGGCAGAAGGTCACCGACTACCTCTTCGAGCAACAGAGCAGAGGCGAGATCGTTACAGGCCTGCTATTCGTCGACGAAACCGTTCGCGACTTGCATGAAATGAACAATACGTCCGAAACTCCGCTCTCGCGAATGAATTTTGATGAACTGTGCCCGGGCGCAGCCGAACTCGCTAGCCTGCAGGACAGCTTCCGGTAAGAACGCTCCAATCGCTGCGATTGGGATCTTCATCATTACGGCTCCTAATGCAAATCGGGCTTCTTTCTGACACGCACGGTTTTCTGGATCCAGCCGTGTTCAGTTATTTTGCTGAGTGTGATGAGTTGTGGCACGCGGGTGATTTCGGCCCGGTGGATATTCTCAATCACTTGAAAAGCTTCAAGCCAGTGCGCGGTGTGTCGGGCAATATCGATGGAGCGGAGGTCCGGAGCGAAATGCCGCCTGATCTCGAATGGGAGGCCGAGGGCACTCGGGTTTACATGACTCACGCAGGCGGCTATCCCGGCCACTACGATAGCAAGGCAAAGCAGGAATTAGTCCGGTACCGGCCGGATCTTTTCATTTGCGGTCACTCGCACATTCTGAGGGTGGCGCGTGATCCGGCGCTGGGCTTGCTTCATATGAATCCAGGAGCTTGCGGACATCATGGCTGGCACAAGATGAGGACGCTGCTGCGGTTTACGATCGAGGCCAGGAAGATTTCCGGCGTAGAAGCAATCGAGCTGGGCTCCAGAGGACGGTTGAGTGGCATGCGATAGCATTTCCCTTTGAGCTTTAGACGTTGAAGGAGAACAGGTGCGTAGGAGATGCATGATTGTCTGATTGGCCAGCGATGTGGTTTGTTCGATTTTGCTGGCTCGTTTTGTTGTGTGCCGCTGCAAGTCTTGCACAGCAGCAGCCAATCGCGTTTCCGCACAACACGCACATGAAGTTCGGCATGAGCTGCCTCGACTGCCACATCGGTGCTGACACTCGCGCTGCTGCCGGCATTCCTTCGGTTCGAAAATGCATGCTGTGCCACGCAAAGCTGGCGAGGGAAAAACCGGAGGTTCAGAAAGTAATCGCCTACGCCAATAAGAAGATCGAAATTCCATGGGTACGGGTCTACAGCTTTTCGCCGGATGCTCACGTGAAGTTCCGTCACGCGCCGCATTATGAAGCGGGCATTACCTGCTCCACTTGTCACGGAGATATGACAAGAGCGACCATCGCAAAACGCACCGTAACTCACAATATGGGCACTTGCCTTACCTGTCACCGGCAGAAGCACGCGTCGGAGGATTGCGCTGCATGTCATTACTAACGGAGAGCGAGACGCTCTAGCGAATGGACCGCCGCAATTTCTTCAAGATCATTTCTACGGCATCGGCCGGAGTGGCGGCCGCGAGCTGTGGAAAAAAAAGCGACGCACTCATTCCTCTGCTGGTTCCCGACCATGAAATCGTTCCTGGCGAGGAGCAGTGGCATCCCTCCGTCTGCACCGAGTGCAGCGCAGGCTGTGGCGTCATCGTGCGCGTGATGGAAGGACAGCGCGTGATAGAGCGGAACGGGGAGAAGTTTCGTGAACGAATCGCTTGTGTGAAGAAAATCGAAGGCAATCCGCTGGACCCTGTGAGCGGAGGGCGTCTTTGTGCGCGCGGCCAGGCTGCTCTGCAGTCGCTCTACAATCCTGACCGGGTGCGTGGGCCGATGCGCAGAACGGCTGCCCGCGGGAAGGCCGACTTTGCCGAAGCCTCCTGGGACGAGGCCGTCGCGTCCGTAACAGAAAAGTTGGCGAAGTGTCGCGCCAGTGATCCCAAGAAAATTTTGTTTTTGACAACGCCGCAGGTGAGCGCGCGGGGGCTGAGCATCCAGCGCTTTCTCGAATCTTTAAATGCGCCGCCGCCTCTCACCTGCTCTGCTGCCGGTCTGGAGGTTGAGAGGAGAGCGGCGGATTTAATGTTCGGTTGGAAAGGCTTGCCGCGTTACGATTTGGGCGAAGCGCGTTATGCGCTTGGCGTTGGGGCCGATTTTCTGGGGGGCTGGGCTTCTCCGGTTTACTACGCCCGCCAGTTCGGCAACTTCCGGCAAGGCCGCCCCGGCGTCCGCGGGAAATTGGTGCAGGCCGAATCCAGAATGTCACTGACCGCAGGCAGCGCGGACGAGTGGCTTCCCATTCGCCCCGGTTCCGAACCTCAACTCCTTATCGCAGTGGCGCGTTTGCTGCTCGATGAAAAACTCGCCCGCAGTGCAGGCGAGTTGCCGCCTGAGGTCCACGAAGCGATGCTCTCCGCGAATCTGGCTGACCTGACCGGTGCCTCCGGAATTGAAGAAAAGCGATTGCGACGCGTCGCGCGTGAACTGGGCGAATCGGAAGCGCCACTCGTTATCGCCGGAGCTTCGGTCGTACACACGAATTCGCTCCAGGCGTTGATAGCCTCCCATTACGTCAACCTGCTGTTAGGCAATGTAGATAAGCCTGGCGGTATGTTTGCACCGAATCCAGCACCGGCCGCTGGTCCCCAAAATGCAAATATCCCGGAGGCATTGAAGCGTGCTGAAATTCTGCTGCTCGATGGCGAGAACCCGGTGTACTCTCTCCCCTCAGCAAGCGCAATCCCTCAGGCCCTCGCAAGCCTCGAAATGATTGTGAGCTTCGGGGCGTTCATCGATGATACGGTCGCGTACGCCGACTTTGTTCTCCCGGATCATCACGCGCTCGAATCCAATTCTGCCGTGGCACCCGCTGTCTCGCCCAAACGTTCTATTGCGGTAAGCCAACAATTCGTGCGGCCTCTCTACAACACGCGCGCTATCGAGCGAACACTCGGCGACATCGCTCATAAGATGAATGTTGCCTTTGAACCGGTGACACCGGAGGCTTTCGTCACGCCGTTCTTGCCGCCCGGTCTGGTGTGGGATGGTGTGATGCGCCAGGGTGGTCTTTGGCTCGATGCCGAGATGGGAGGGTGGCCGCCAAAACCGCTCGATCAAAAGCTCGCCTGGAGCAATCCGGTTTTCGCCGGAGCGCCAGAGCAATTTCCGTTGCAGTTTCAGCCCTACTTCTCGCTTCAGTATCACGATGGGCGTGGCGCGAATTTGCCCTGGATGCAGGAATTGCCGGACCCCGCTTCAAGCTCGATGTGGGATCTGCCGGTAGAACTCGATCCGCAGACTGCGGCCCGGCTGAGCGTGACAACGGGCGATTCCGTGCGAGTGGAATCGGCGCATGGAGCGCTAGAAGCACAGGCGTATGTGCATCCTGCCGCACTGCGAGGAGTGGTGAGTCTCGCGATCGGCGAAGGGCACACACACTACGGCCGATACGCTTCGGGGAGAGGAGCCAATCCGCTTTCGATTCTGGCGCCGGTTTGGGATGATTCCGCGACCAGTCTCGCATTCGGGGCCACCCGTGTGCGCGTCACGCGTCTTGATCGAAAACACGAAGAGCTAATCCAATTCTCTCCACGCGATAGGGAACAGGGGCCTTGGGGGTACAGATGAGCGAGCGCGATCCATTGCAACACCACTGGGGAATGGCGATCGATTTAGACCGGTGCACAGGATGCCAGGCTTGCGTGGCGGCGTGTCATGCGGAAAATAACTTGCCGCTCTCCGACCCCGAGTCCGCTGCCAAGGGACGCGCGGTTCATTGGATCCGGGTCGATCGCTACTACGAAGGGGAGTTTCCCGATGTGCGCGTGAAGCATGTGCCCGTGCTTTGCCAGCAATGCGACGACGCGCCGTGCGAGCCGGTTTGTCCGGTATATGCTACCTACCACAACCCGGAAGGGCTCAACGTGCAGGTTTACAACCGTTGTGTCGGAACGCGCTATTGCGCCAATAACTGCCCTTACTCGGTGCGCTTCTTCAACTGGTTCGACCCCGTGTGGCCTTCTCCGTTGGATCTGCAGCACAACCCTGATGTCTCCATTCGCGAGGGCGGAGTCATGGAAAAATGCACCTTCTGCATTCAGCGGATCAAGCGAGCGGAAAGCGATGCGAAGGAGGAAAAACGTCCGCTGGCCGATGGCGACGTTCAGCCGGCGTGCGTTCAATCCTGCCCGGCGGAAGCCATGGTGTTCGGCGACTTGAACGATCCCGCAAGCCACGTTTCGCGTTTGGCAGGAAGCGGGCGTTCGACACAGCTGCTCGAGGAGCTTGGGACCAAGCCGAAAGTCTTCTACTTGCAGAGGGCAAAATAAGTTGGCAGCCGTTTCGGAACCGATTCTTCATCGGGAAGTGCGGGCGGATTTGTGGCGGCCACTTTCCGGAGCGAGCTCGCGTTATCTAACAGTGCTTGCCCTCCTCGCGGCTATTGCACTATGGGGACTTTTCGCTTGGAGCTATCAGCTTCACCGGGGAATCGGTGTAGCGGGCATTCGCCGTCCTGTATTTTGGGGTCTCTATTTAGTCAATTTCGTTTTCTGGATCGGCATCTCTCACGCCGGAACGCTAATCTCCGCAATACTACGCCTGACTGATGCCGGCTGGCGAAAGCCTGTGACCCGCGCAGCGGAGGCTATCACAGTTTTTGCGCTCATGATCGGCGGAATGTTCCCAATCATCCATCTGGGTCGCGCCTGGCTTTTCTTCTGGCTGTTTCCTTACCCCAATTCCCGGCTACTCTGGCCGAATTTCCGCTCCCCTCTGCTGTGGGATGTAACGGCCATCAGCACTTACCTCACGGGCAGCATCATTTATCTGTTCCTGCCATTAATTCCCGATGTGGCTCAGCTGTCGAAACATGCTGGCGGCTGGCGACGACGCCTTTATCACCTGCTTTCCCTCGGTTGGACCGGCAGCGACCGCGAGTGGCACGCGCTAGAGCGGGCGATGAAGCTAATGGCCGGCATCATTCTGGCCGTTGCCGTTTCGGTTCATACGGTGGTGGCGTGGGATTTCTCGATGGCAATTGCGCCCATGTGGCACAGCAGCATTTTTGGACCTTATTTTGTGGTTGGTGCGATTTTCAGCGGGATTGCCGCCCTGCTGATCGTGATGGCGATTGTTCGAAAGGCCATGCATCTGGAAAGATATCTGACGCCTCATCACTTCAACAACCTTGCCAAGCTGTTGCTTCTGATGAGTCTGTTATGGCTCTACTTCACCGTGGCTGAGAACCTGACCGCCTGGTACGGCAACGAACCAAGAGAAATGGCCGTATTTGGAGCCCGAATCCGCGGCAACTTTGCACCTTATTTCTGGTTGATGGTGTTTTGCAATTTTGTCGTGCCTTTCGTATTGTTGGGCATTCGACGCCTGCGCACCATCCGCACGGCCACCATCGCTTCGGTAAGCGTACTGATCGGCATGTGGCTCGAGCGTTTTCTTATTATCGTTCCCACCTTGAGCTTTGGGCGGCTCCCGGCTACCTGGGGCCACTACAGGCCGACTTGGGTGGAGATCTCCATTACCAGCGCCACCTTTGCCGCCATGGCCGTGCTGTACTTAGTTTTCTCGAAACTGTTTCCTATAATTGCGGTCTGGGAGTTCGAATCGGAACCGACACCGGAGGCCGTCGGGCGTGTATCTTAGCGGCGAGTTCCGGGACAAGGAAGCCACCGCTCGGGCCCTGCTTGATTTGCAAGCGAACGGCTTTGGCCCGGACGCTCTCGACGTGTTTTCCGATGAGCCGGTGGAACTTCCCCGCGCCGTTCTCGACCGTCCGAGTCATATGTCTTTCGCCGTAGTCACGAGTGCGATCCTTTTCGGACTGCTTGTCATCGGCTTTGTTTACTTCACCCAGTACAACTATCCTCTAATCACCGGTGGGATGCCGCTGTTCTCGTTTTGGGCTACGGGCGTGATTTTCTACGAAATGATCATGTTCGGCGCAATCGTGACGACCTTTTTCTGGTTTCTGCGGGAAAGTGGACTGCTGCGGCGGCGAAGCCAGCGGCACGCGCCGCCCATCGAGCCGGGCGTAATCTATGTACGCGTCCGGTGCCGGTCTGATCAAGCCGATGCCGCCGGTCAGCACCTGGAATCTGCCGGTGCGACAAATGTCAGAAGGATCGGCGGCCCAGCTTGAAGCGGCGTTGGTTACTGTTGGTGAGCCTTGCGGCCAGCCTTTCTGCGGCGGATATTCAGAGTCCGCCCTGGGAGAAATCTAGCCCGAGCGTGGGCCGGGATCTCTATCGCGAGAACTGCGCGGTATGCCACGACGTCGATAAGGACCAGAAACATACCAGAAAATTCGGCCCGAGTCTGAATCATCTTTTCAAGAACGAAAGAATGCCACTCAGCCACGCCAAGCCGAGCCGCCAGTATGTAGTTGTCCGAATCAAGTTCGGGGGAGCGCTGATGCCGGCTTTCGGCAAACGGTTGAGCGACTCCGAGATTGCTACTCTGATCGATTACATTGCTTCGAAGTAAATTCGGAGCCTACCTGAAAGTAGTACTAGAGTTTTGTGAGACCAGAAAGCTTACACTGCTAATAGAACTTTGATCGGCGAGGGGGAGCATCAACGTGGTCGTGGACGCGCTGTTCGCTTTGCTTCAGGCGCAAGCTTCGGGTTTGCCGGAGCATCGAGTATCGAATATTTTTCATCCGCTGGCTACTCCCGGCTCAGCGGAAGAAAATATAGCGATCTTGACACTGGCGATTACCGGCGCGATTTTCCTTGTTGTCGGGGGTTTAATCGCATACACCATGTGGCGCTTCCGCCGCAAACCGGACGACGAGAGCCGGCAGGAGCCGCCCCAGGTATATGGCAGCAACCAAATCGAGGTTGCCTGGACCGTGATCCCCATTCTCGTCGTTTTTGTGCTGATTGGCGTTTCTGCGCGCGTGATCGCGGCTGTTGAGAATGCAAGTCCTCCGAAATCGATGCTGAAGGTTAGGCTCATCGGTCACCAGTGGTGGTGGCAGGTGGAGTATCCCGACTACGGTTTCGTAACTGCCAATGAGATCCACGTCCCTGTGGCGTTAGATAACAACACCGCGACGTACCTTCAACTTGAAAGTCTGGATGTGATCCATAGCTTTTGGGTTCCCCAATTGGCTGGTAAAACGGATTTAATTCCTAACCGCATCAACTACATGTGGATCGATCCCCAGCAACCGGGCATTTATTTCGGCAACTGCGCCGAATATTGCGGAACCCAACATGCCAACATGTTGCTTCGAGTCATTGCCGAGCCTAAGACGGATTTCGACCGGTGGGCGGCTGGTCAGCAAAAGGCCGTGGCGAGTGTTCCTCAGGCAGCCGCCGGCAGGGCGGTTTTCGAGTCTCTCTCTTGCGTAAACTGCCACGTGATAAAGGGCACTCCGTCGATTGGGAAATTCGGTCCGGATCTGACCCACCTTATGACCCGGCAAACGCTGGGATCTGGAGTCGTGACCAACACCCCAGCAAATCTTCGTGCCTGGGTCAACGATCCCCAAGAGATCAAGCCCGGGTGTCTCATGCCGAGCATGAAACTGACGGATACGGAATTGAATCAAGTTGTTTCCTACCTGGAATCGCTGAATTGACGAGTCGCTTATGGCATCCATAGACTACCCCCTTGACCGTCCTAAGATTCGCGAATCGCAGTTGTCGTTTTCAGAGGTGCTTTACGAATGGGTCGCCACGGTTGACCATAAGCGGCTAGGTTTGATGTACATCGTTTCAGCGCTGCTGTTTCTGGTGGTCGCCGGCATTATGGCCGCAGTCATTCGGATGCAACTCGCCATCCCGGAAAACCATCTGGTCGACCCGGATACTTACAACCGGCTTTTCACGATGCACGGCACCACGATGGTTTTCCTGGTAGGAATGCCTATGGTAGCGGGCTTTTCGAATTACCTGGTTCCGCTCATGATCGGGGCGCGCGATATGGCGTTTCCCCGGCTGAATGCATTCGGTTTTTGGATCTTTTTGTTTGGCGGTCTCCTGCTTTACTTCAGCTATATAGGCGGCGGCGGGTTGTCAGGCGCGGGTTCAGCTCCCGATGTCGGGTGGTTTGCTTACGCGCCCCTTACCTCCCGTGCGTTTTCCAGAGGAGCGAGCAGCGACTATTGGGCGGTTGGAGTTCTGGTTGCCGGGTTCGGGAGCATTGCGAGTGCAATCAACGTCATCGCTACGACCTTTTCGCTTCGCTGTCCTGGCATGACACTCAGCAGGATGCCCATGTTTGTATGGGTCATGCTGGTCGATTCCTGGCTGATTATCGTTGCCCTTCCGCCGCTGTCTGCCGGACAGATTATGCTGCTGCTCGACCGCCATTTAGGAGCAAACTTCTTCGACACGCAAGCCGGAGGCTCGGCAGTTCTCTGGCAGCATATCTTCTGGATCTTCGGACATCCGGAGGTTTACATTTTGATTTTCCCGGCTTTCGCGATTCTCTCGGAGGTGATTCCGATCTTCTCACGGAAACCCTTATTCGGCCGTCCCGCGATGGTGGGGGCCGTGGTAGCCATTGGGTTCATCAGTCTGGGCGTTTGGGCTCATCATATGTTCGCGGTCGGCATGACGTCGTGGGCGAACACTTTCTTCGCAGCTTCGAGCATGCTAGTGGGCATTCCTACCGGTATCAAGATTTTCAATTGGACGGCCACGATGTACGGCGGAAAGCTTCATTTCAATACAGCGATGATGTTCTGCTGCGGGTTTCTGCTCCAGTTTCTAGTCGCGGGATTGACCGGAATTATGCTTGCCGTTGCGCCCTTCGATTGGCAGCTACATGACTCTTACTTCGTAGTGGCCCATTTTCATTTCACTCTGATCGGGGGCTTGGTGTTCGGACTTTTCGCCGGCATGTACTACTGGTTTCCAAAGGTCTCCGGCAGGTTCCTGGATGAGCGGTTGGGCAAATGGCATTTCTGGCTGCTCTGTATCGGCTTCAATATGACTTTCATACCCCTTCACTTTGCTGGAATGCTCGGCATGCCGCGCCGTATCTACACGTATCAGGCGGGACGCGGCTGGGAGTTGTGGAACTTGATTGCATCGCTGGGTGTCATTTTGCAGGCGGCAGGAATCGCGTGTTTTGTTCTGAATGTGTTGAAATCCGCTAAGTCGGGCGAGCCTGCAGGCGACGATCCCTGGGATGCGTGGACGCTCGAGTGGGCCACCACATCGCCTCCGCCGGAATACAATTTCGAGAAACTCCCTGTTGTGCGCAGTAGCCGGCCGCTTTGGGATCTGAAGCATCCGCAAGATCCAGATTGGAAATACGAGTAGCTCCTATGGCTGCTGAACCGCATGCATTGACGGCCGACGCTCTCACCATGGAGCGCGAATGGAAGTTGCCGGACCGCGGAGCGGTCGGAATCATCTTCCTGATCATCACTGAAACCTCCCTTTTCGCTATCTTCGTCGCCGCTTATCTGGTGTACATCGGGAAGAGCCTGGTGGGTCCGTACCCCAAGGAAGTGCTGGAACTTCCGATCGTTTCTACCATCTGCCTGCTCTCGAGCAGCTTGACGATCGTTTTCGCGGAGCACGCGCTAAAGCACAACAATCTTGCCCGCTTCAAATTATGGTGGCTCGTAACGATCGCGCTAGGGCTCGAATTCCTGACGTCAACCGGGCTCGAGTGGAAAAAACTCATAACACAGGATCATCTGACCATTCGCACGAACCTATTTGGCTCGACTTTCTACTCGCTGGTAGGGTTGCACGCCAGCCACGTCATCGTCGGGTTGTGCTTTTTGAGTTTGGTTCTGATAGTGACTCTGATCGGTTTTCCAATTCAGACACAGCTCAGGCGCGTGATGTTCCTTTCCTGGTATTGGCATTTCGTCGATGGGGTCTGGGTAGTGGTTTTTACGGTTGTCTACATCATAGGTAGATAAGGTTCAAGCGAATGACACACGAGACACATCACGGAGAGGCGTCGGAACGCACGGAGCAGGATTCGATCGTGCTGCCCGCGCCTACTTTCTGGCCGATTGTCTTTGCGTTCGGCCTGACTCTTATATTTGCGGGTCTGCTTACTCACTGGGCAGTAAGCGCGGTTGGGTTCATTATCACAGTGCGCGGCGTACTTGGATGGTGGCACGACGTTATCCCGCACGAGGAACATGAGGCAGTGCCGATCAATCCAGCGCTGCGTCCCGCTCCCGTGATGGTGGAAGCACGTTCGGTGGTGCGCCTGACAGCGGGCGAAGGAGGCCACCGGGTTAGAATTCCCGAGACCATTCATCCGTATTCGGCTGGTATCTGGGGCGGACTCGCGGGTGGAGCGGCCATGGCGGCGCTTGCGGTGCTTTATGGGTTGATTGCAGAGCATAGTATCTGGTATCCCATCAATCTGCTGGCCGGAGTTGTGATTCCGGACCTAGGCAACGCTTCTTTAGAACAACTGCGCGCCTTCAATGGGCTGGCCTTCGTCGCGGCATTGATCGGGCATGGGATCATTTCTTGTCTAGTAGGCGTGGTCTACGCGGTCATGCTGCCGATGTTTCCGAAATACGCGCCCTTCTGGGCAGGCATTCTGATGCCGCTGTTTTGGAGCGGCCTGGTTGCCACGGTTCTGAACATCATCAATCCGGCGCTGAACGGGAGAATCAGTTGGCCGTGGTTCGTGGTGGCTCAGCTCGGGTTCGGGCTGGTCGGAGGATATGTAATCGCACGCAGCACCAGCATTAGCACCATGCAATCCTGGCCGATCGCGGAAAGAGCTTTTCTGCATGCGCCAGGAATGCACCCACCCAAGGAAAACGAGTAATGTCGAAATGGGTCATCGGAGCCATATGCGGTCTGCTGTGCGGCGTAGTTGCGTGCACGCCTCCCGGGAAGCCAGAAACTGAGACGCCTTCACAGGACATCACCGATTTCAAAGTTCTCTATACGGATAACTGTTCGGGATGTCACGGCATGGATGGCAAGGACGGTCCGGGGCGCATTTTGAATGATCCTTTGTATCTTGCAGTGCTGCCACCAGCAACGCTGAAGCAAATCCTCATCTACGGGCGGCCCGGGACTGCAATGCCTCCGTGGGCGAAGGAGCAAGGCGGTCCTCTCACGACGCAGCAAATGGACGCTCTGGTAAACGGAATCGAGCAGCATTGGGCCAAGCCGGGCGCGTTCCAAAGCGCTCACCTTCCGGCCTACAACGCGGGAAACCAGCAAGGCGACGCCGATGCGGGGCGGAAACTCTTTCTCCGGAATTGCTTCATGTGTCACGGGCCGGGAGCAAAAGTCGGTTCGGTGACCGACCCATCCTATCTATCGCTGGTAAGCGATCAGATGCTGCGCACATCGATCATCGTCGGACGGCCTGACTTAGGCATGCCGGATTACCGTAACCTGAAACTCGGCAAAGCCTTAAGCGACGGCGAGGTCACCGACCTGGTGACATTCCTGGCGTCCAGGCGGCCGATGAACTCGATGACTGCGAAGTTAAGTGAGAAGACGATACCGGGCCAGGAGGTTACACCCGGCAATGAAGGCGAGCAGCAAGCCGGTGGCACAGGGCATGTAAACGATTTGGGTACTGGCCAGAGCGGCGCCACGAGCAAAGGAAACGAAGGCAGCGGGAACGGCCCGGGAAGTCCGAGGAAAGAGCGCGGGGAAGGCAACAAGTCAACGGGCGCAAGCAGTCAACAGGGAATCAAATGAGCGGAGCCAAAAGAGAAGCGAACAAAGGTCAGGAGAATACTCAGGATCCTACCCGGCGTGATTGGCTGTTCGTTGGCGGGGTAGCGCTTAACGTAGCTGTCGGTCTGTTGCTGGCTGTGCCGCTGGTGGGCTTTGTGTTCTCGAGTTTCGTTGAGAGAAAGGATCCGCGTAGCTGGATTTCGCTTGGACAAATCGAGAATTTCCCTGAGCAGGCAACCCGTATAGCAATGTACCGGAATCCGTTCACGCGTCCATGGGACGGCGAAACGGCTGACATTCCGTGCTGGGTACGGCGTGTTCGAGGCCAAGAGTTTCAGGTTTTTGCGATCAATTGCACACACCTCGGTTGTCCCGTGAGATGGTTTCAGGAATCGGGGCTGTTTTTATGCCCCTGCCATGGGGGTGCGTACTACGAAGATGGATCACGAGCGGCGGGACCGCCGCCCCGTGGACTCTTTCAATACGATTACAAAGTTGAGAATGGCCAGCTCTGGGTGAAGGGCGGCGAAATGCCTACTCTTTCTAACCCGGTCTGAGGACCCTAAGCGATGAATGAACTGCGAAAAATAGCGGTTTGGTTTGACGACAGATTACATCTGACGGCTCTCTATGCCTCTACTGCGGGTCACGAGGTTCCAGCTAGCGCCGGCAGCTGGTTCTACGTTTTCGGAAGCGCAACGCTGCTGTGTTTCATTATCCAGATCATCACGGGCGCCTGCCTGGCGTTCGTTTATATTCCTTCCACCAACGAAGCTTTCACCAGCCTTCAATATTTGAATCATGCGCAATTTTGGGGCTGGTACATGCGCGCCGTGCACTATTGGGGCTCGAACTTCATGGTGTTCATCATGACGATGCACATGACTCAGGTATTTCTTTTCGGCGCTTATAAATATCCGCGCGAGCTCACCTGGGTCAGCGGCGTGTTTCTGCTTTTGACGACCCTCGCGATGGCTTTCACCGGTCAGGTGATGCGCTTCGATCAGGACGCATACTGGGGTCTCACGATTGGCGCATCGATTACTGGGCGCGTCCCGCTTATAGGCGCAGAACTGGTGCACGTATTGTTGGCCGGACCGATCATTGCCGGCGAAACGCTTTCGCGATTTTTCACGCTGCACGTGTTCATCATTCCAGGGCTGATTATCGCAATCGTGAGCATGCATCTGCGGTTGGTGCTCACGAAGGGAATCAATGAGTACCCGAAACCCGGTCATCCTGTCCACAAAGCTACTTACGATGCAGAGTACGCGGAGATCCTGCAAAAGGACGGAGTGCCCTTCGTTCCGCATGCCATCGGCAAGGACTTGATTTTTTCAGCGCTTGTCATAGTGGGAATCCTTGGTTGCGCCCTGCTTTTTGGACCCAAGGGGCCGTTTGGCATCCCGAATCCGACTCTCGTCGACACCAACCCGCGTCCGGATTTCTACTTTCTCGCGATTTTTGCCGCCTTAGCGTTGCTACCCGACTGGATGGAAGTGCTGGTGCTTTTTGTTGCGCCAGCCATAGCGATCCTATTGCTTTTTGCGCTCCCGTTCATTTCCGGTCAAGGCGAGAAGAGCGCGCGACGGCGGCCCGTTGCAGTCTTATCTGTGGTTTTCGTTCTGTTAGTGATCGGCGTTTTGGCTTATATGGGCGAAACGTCTCCCTGGTCTCCGAAAATGGCAGCTTGGAGCGGTGATGCCATACCCGTGCAGTATGTTCGCGGGCGCACTCCGCTCCAAGTGCACGGAGCACTGATCTTTCAAAACAAGCAGTGCCGCAACTGTCACGCCCTGGGCGGAAAAGGCGGCCAGCGAGGTCCGGCTTTAGATGCGGTTGCGACGCGGCTGACGAAAGATCAGATGGTGCGGCAGGTGATTCAAGGTGGCGGCAATATGCCTGCATATGGCAAAAAGCTTAGCCCAGCCGAAGTGGAAGCTCTAGTTTCATTTCTTGCTACACTCACGCCAAGAACTGAGCCTCCGGTTAAGAATTCGGCGCCGCCGCAGAATAAATTGCCACGCGATTTCGCAGTGATTCAAGTTCCGGCCCGCACATCGAAGTAAGTAGTGGATCCTTTCGCCAATGCGGCGTTGACGTCGTGGAGCTTCAACGGCCCGGCAGTATTAACCATCGCAATCACCGCGCTCGTTTATCTTCGAGGATGGCTCCGCGGCCGGCGAATCTTGCGCGAGGCGAACGAGTATCAGCAGCTCTGTTGCTTTCTGGCGGGACTGGCAACGCTGTTCATCGCGACGGAATCGCCGCTCGATACCTTCGATAGCCTATATCTCTCCGCCCACATGACGCAACATTTCTTGCTGATGATGTTCGCACCGCCGCTTGTGTTGCTGGGACGCCCGCTGCTGCCGCTGCTCCGAGGATTGCCTAAGCGCTTTGTGAAGGAAGGCCTGGGCCCATTTCTGAGCTGGCCTCTGCTGAAGAAAGCCGGCGGGCTGTTCGTTTCGATGCCCTTCGCTTGGATGGTCTTTGCATTCAGCACGATTTTCTGGCATCTGCCCACGTGCTATGAGCTCGCCCTGACTTCTCGCTTCTGGCACGCTGCTCAACATGCTTCTTTCTTCTGGTCTGGCATTCTTTTCTGGTGGCCGGTGGTCGAGCCAGGACCCGGCAAATCGAAATGGCCGCTGTGGACTAAAATCCCGTATCTGCTTTTCGCAGACATCGTAAATACCGGACTTTCGGCCTTCTTCGTGTTCTCGGGCCGATTGCTCTATCCGAGCTACAGCCTCGTGCGCGCGAATAGTTTTGCGGCGCTCGATGACCAGATCTTCGCCGGGTTGATCATGTGGGTGCCGGGTTCGATTGTGTACCTGGTTCCGGCGTTTGTCATCGCGATGCGGCTGCTCTCACCAGCTCAGACGCGAAGCAGTACTCCCGTGCGGCGGGTCCTCCGTAACCGGACAGAAAGCTGGAGCGTAAACTGGCGGCAACTGGCCAAGTTCCGCCGTGGGGCGCAAATCGCGATGCTCATGTTGGCAATCGTAGTGGTCGCGGACGGCTGGTTCGGGCCGCAGGTGACGCCGCTTAACCTCGCCGGCATCTTGCCCTGGATTCACTGGCGAGCGCTCTCTATCCTCGCCTTGCTCATGGTCGGCAACCTGTTCTGCATGGCTTGCCCGTTTACTCTGGTACGCGACTGGGGGCGCAAAGCGTTGCCCGCGAATCTGCGCTGGCCGCGACAACTGCGAAGCAAATGGCTGCCCGCCGGGCTGTTGATTTTGTACCTGTGGGCTTACGAGGCTTTCGGTCTGTGGGACAGCCCCATGCTGACGGCCTGGATCATCGTCGGATACTTTGCTGCTGCTTTGCTGGTCGACGGCTTCTTTCGCGGAGCGAGCTTCTGCAAGTACGTTTGTCCGATCGGGCAGTTCCACTTTGTGAGTTCGTTGATTTCGCCGGGAGAGGTTTCGATCAAGAGCGCCGGTGTCTGCCAGAGCTGCCGCACGCATGACTGCATTCGCGGTAATCAGCAGGCTCGCGGCTGTGAGCTCTACCTCTTTCAACCGAAGAAGGCAAGTAGCCTGGACTGTACCTTCTGTCTCGATTGCGTGAAAGCCTGTCCCCATGACAACGTCGCAATCCTGCCTGTTTTGCCGGCCAAGACTCTCACCGAAGATCCGTACCACTCTTCGCTAGGGAGGCTATCTAAGCGGACCGATCTCGCGGCGCTGGCGCTCGTCTTCGTCTTCGGCGCATTTGCGAATGCTGCGGGCATGGTCTCGCCTGTCACGATGTGGGAGCATAGGTGGCACGCGATGCTGGGCTCTCATGCGATGCCGGTGATCGTTGCGGCCTTTGTGCTCGCCTGCGTCGTGCTCATCCCGGTTCTTGCAGTATCTGCGTGTTCGCTGTTGAATCGCAGTATTAAGAACTCCGGTATTGCGGACCTCTCTCGGCGATTGGTCTTTACAATGGTCCCGCTCGGCTTCGCCATGTGGGGAGCGCACTTGCTTTTCCACTTTGCAACCGGCTGGAGCGCGCCATGGCCGGTGCTGCAACAGCGGTTCTTAGGTGCGCAAGTGCAAATCGGGATGCCCGCGATGCCGGACTGGCTGACGGCCGCGCAACTGCTTTTATTAGATGCTGGATTGCTGTTGACGCTTTACGTGGGCTGGCGAATTGCGATGCGGTGCACCGCAAAGCTGCCCTCGGCTTTTGGCATTGCCCTTCCTTGGGCTGTCCTTGCTATTGCTCTCTATAGCGTGGGCGCATGGATTCTCTTCGAGCCAATGCAAATGCGCGGAATGGTGCACTGAAAGTGAGGTCAATCCGGCTTCCTGTGCTTGCGCTCGTGGCCGCGGCAAGTATGTTAGCCGACGGCGGAACGCTCGTGCTGCGCAAGCAAGCCGGACCACTCACCATCAGCGTTTTCAGTTCTTCCGATCCGCTCCGCGTTGGGCCAGCCGATCTGAGCGTAATGGTGCAGAGGGTGAATGACAAGTCCGAAGTGCTCGATGCGAGCGTGAAGCTGCACCTTACGCACTCAGGTCCGGAGGGTATCGCTGAAGTATTTGCTCCCGCTACGCATGCCAATGCGACCAATAAGCTGCTCTACGCTTCACATGTAAATTTACCCACGGCTGGTCTTTGGCGATTGACTGCCATAGTGGATTCGAAGAATGGGAGCGCGGAAGTCGCCGGCGAAGTCACAGTTAGACCGCCCCAGCAGCCCATCCTCGCCTACTGGCCCTACTTCGCTGTAGTGCCCTTGATCATTGCCCTATTCATCGTGAATCAGTGGCTCAAACTCAAACGCATCCGTCCGCGAGCACGCGCATAGCGGCATTGCGCCCGTTCATCGCAATAACGCTACCACCAGGATGCGTACACGCTCCGCACAAATAGACACCCGGCATGGGAGTCTTTGCGCTCAGACGATTGCTCCACATGTAAGGCGGCAGGCACTCGCCCTGAAAAATATGGCCACCTGTTAGCCCTACTTTCTTTTCAATATCGGGAGGTCCCAACGCCTCCGCATCGATCACCGCTTCCGGCATGTTGCTGCAGAACCTCGCCAGAGCTTCAAAAGCACGCGCCTTCGCAGCCGCGCGATGGTCATCCCAGCTTCCTTCGGCAAACCTGTAAGGTACATACTGCGAAAAGACGCTCATCGTGTGGGTACCTTCGGGAGCCACGGAGCCGTCATGTACGCTCTGAAAGTAGAGTTCGGTCCAAAGCCGTTCGGGAAGTTCGCCAGATCGAGCTGCCGCATAGCCCGCTTTCCATTCGGACTTGGTAAGCGGTGTATTGACCTGCCCGAAATGATGCGGCTGACAGACGCCCGGACGTGCTGTAAAATTCGGCAACTCGCGCAGCCAAACGTTCAGTTTCAAAGTGCAACCCTCTATCGGAACCGATTCCACCTGCCTGCACCATTGCGCATCCGCCTGTTCGCCCAGCAGCCGCAGCGTCACTCTTGGGTCCGCATTTGAGATCACGTTGGAGGCCTGAATGCGCTCGCCGCTCTCGAGCAACACGCCTTCAGCTGGCAGGATCTGGGCGACGGCCACGCCGGAGGCAATCGTGGCCCCCGCCTCCTGCGCCGCATCAGCCAAAAAGAATGAGACCATTCCCATCCCGCCTTTGACGTAACCCCACGAACCGGGCAAACCGCCCAGCCTTCCTGAAGAGTGGTGAAACCGGATAGAGGCTGTTCCCGCGTCGAACGGGCTCGCATTTGTCCCGATCACGCCCTGCCCCAGGTAAGCAATCTGCAAGCGCTCATCTGTGAGGTAGCGCTCTACAAATTCGGCCATCGACCATTCGAAAAGAAGCCCTCGCGCCTCGCTATTGTTTCGCAGCCGGTGTTCGAGATCTTCGCGTGAGGGCGCATCTCCGATCCACGCATCATGCTCGTTAGCCGGGCGGATCGCATCACGCGTTCGACGCATCACATCCGACATGGCGCGCCAGCCCTCCACGTCACGGGGTGAAAAACGGCGCAGTTCAGCCTCGCACTGCTCGTCATCATCGTAAAGCTGAATGCTTGTGCCATCCTCAAACGGAACAAAGAGGCCGTTCATTGCGGGCGTCCAATGGAAACCACGCGAGAACAGGTCGAGCTCCTCCACCACAAGCGGATGGAGCAGACCAGCCAGATAAGCGCAGGGCGACATCCGCACTCCCGGCCAGGGCTCTTCAATCGTGCAAGCGCCACCAATCCGCTCACGACTTTCGAGCACCAGAACACGTTTTCCCGCCCGCGCGAGATAAGCGGCACAAGTCAAGCCATTATGGCCGGCACCGACCACGATTGCATCCCACGGTTTCGAGGCAAGCTCGCGAACCGACGCCGGAAGACCAAGGAGGCCGAGAGAATCGACGGCGGAGCGGCAGTCAGAGGATCTAGCGGTCAACATCGAGGCGATTCAGATAATGTTACCGAGAAAGGTGAAGCCCAGGTAGCTTCTCCGCATCGAACAGCACTTCTGCAATGCAGGTTTGAGGTCGCATATGATTCTCCGCTGTATGCCATGGCTCATCGAGCAAGCGCACGACTCGCAGTTTCGGAAGAGCAATGCAGCGCCAGTTATCGGAAGATCCGCGCGCTTTGAGTCCGCTGACGCTACCCCCTGCGTACTGATAGCAAAGTACATGCATGCTGCCCTCTTTATTCCGACCGATCACATGCGGACACAAAGACCTTCGGCAATTGTGATATACCGCCGTAATAGGCTGTTTCAGAAACACAGCGGCTGTTACCAGGACGGCAATCTCCTCCAGCGTCTGAATTTCCGCAGACTGAGGTACAGCCATCTTATGCCCAGCATACGCCAGTGTGGGGCTTTTGCGGCTCTAAGCCGTCCGCTGCATTTCCGCTTTGCCCTCATCCTCGATGGCGGCCTGAGCAGCTGCGAGGCGCGCAATCGGCACACGGTACGGCGAGCAGGAAACGTAGTTCATCCCCGCCCGGTAGCAGAATTCGACCGAGCTTGGTTCCCCCCCGTGTTCACCGCAAATCCCGATTTCAAGATCCGGCCGAGTCTTGCGGCCGAGCTTGACCGCATGCTCGATGATTTTGCCCACCCCATCCTGGTCTATGGCGGCAAACGGATCCGCTTTGAAGATCTTCAAATCCTCGTACTGCTTCGAGAATTTCGTGTAATCGTCGCGCGAGAGTCCCATTGTGGTCTGAGTGAGATCGTTAGTACCGAAGCTGAAGAATTCCGCTTCCCGCGCAATTTCATCGGCGGTCAAAGCAGCGCGTGGAATCTCAATCATCGTTCCGACGTAATACTTCAAATCCTTCATGCCCGCCGCGCCGAGGACCTCTTCAGCAACCCTGACGACAATAGCCTTCTGGTTCTCTAGCTCTTTGACATTGCCGACAAGCGGAATCATGACCTCGGGAATAACCTTGATTCCCTTCTTAGCGACAGACACCGCTGCTTCGAAAATTGCGCGGGCCTGCATTTCAGTGACTTCGGGATAGGTGATGCCCAAACGGCAGCCTCGATGCCCCAGCATGGGATTGAACTCATGCAGCTCCTCCACGCGATGCAGTAGCTCGGGCAAATGTTTCTTGAGTTCGCCTATGCCGATCTTGTAATTGGCTGCAATTTCCTTCTTCTCTTTTGTCGTGGCGGCAGGGAGTCGCGCGATATCGACCATAAGATTCTCGCGCTTCGGCAGAAATTCATGCAAGGGCGGGTCGAGCGTGCGAATCACTACCGGGAAACCGTCCATCACCTGGAACAGGCCCGCGAAGTCCTTGCGCTGCATCGGCAGCAGCTTCTGGAGTGCTTTCTTGCGGCTCTTTACATCGCGCGTCAGGATCATGGCTTGCATGTGCTCGATGCGGTCTTCCGCGAAAAACATGTGCTCGGTGCGGCACAGGCCGATCCCTTCCGCGCCGAACAAACGCGCCTGTTTCGCATCGCGCGGGATGTCCGCATTCGCGCGCACTCCGAAGTTGCCCCGAAACTCGTCGGCCCACTCCATGAAAGTTGCAAAGTAGTGCGATTTCGGATCGGGCTCACTTGTCTTGCATTGACCCTCATAGACTTCGCCGAGCGTTCCGTCGAGCGAGATCCAGTCGCCTTCGTTCAGAACCTGCTTCTTGCCTTCGAACAGAATCGTGGCCTGCTTCCGCGTTTCATCGACAGCAACCGATGCCGCGCCCACGACGCACGGCCGGCCCATGCCGCGAGCCACCACCGCCGCGTGGCTGGTAAGGCCGCCTACAGCCGTTAGAATGCCTCTGGAAACGTCCATGCCATGTATATCGTCCGGCGTTGTTTCTTTTCGCACCAAAACGACTGGACCTTCGGCCGCCATCTCCACCGCGTCTTCCGACGAAAACGCTGCTCGTCCAACAGCCGCGCCGGGTGAAGCCGGCAGACCTGTCGCGATCTTCCGCAAGTTTTTCCGCATAGCCGGATCGAGCACCGGGTGCAGTAGTTGGTCGAGCTGGTTCGGCGCCACTCGCTGCACAGCTTCTTTCTTCGAAATCACGCCTTCTTCGACCATGTCGACAGCAACGCGCACGGCGGCAGGTCCGGTCCGCTTGCCGTTACGCGTTTGCAGCATGTAGAGTCTGCCCTCTTCAATTGTGAATTCGAAATCCTGCACATCTCGATAATGCTTTTCAAGATTGCTAGTAATTTCGCGAAGCTGATTGTAGGCTTCGGGCATGACCTGCTCGAGCTCGGCGATGGGCTGCGGAGTGCGGATGCCGGCGACCACATCCTCGCCCTGCGCGTTGACCAGAAACTCGCCGTAGAAAACCTTCTCACCGGTCGACGGATTCCGCGTGAAGCCCACACCCGTGCCCGAGTTGTCGCCCATGTTGCCAAACACCATGGCTTGTACATTCGCGGCGGTGCCGATTGCATCCGGGATTTTTTCCATGCGCCGATAGTAAATAGCTTTCGGCGTGTTCCAGGAGTGAAACACGGCGTCGCGTGACATCATCAGTTGTTCCAGCGCATCCTGCGGAAAATCCTGGCCCGTTTCTTTCTTCACCAGCTTTTTGTAATCGCCGATGATCGCCCTCAGGTCGTCGCCTGTGAGATCTGTGTCGAGCTTGGCTTTGCCCTTTGCTTTGCGCGCATCGAAAATGTGATCGAACATTGCCATGTCGATGTGCAGCGAGACTTCGCCGAACATCTGAATGAAGCGCCGGTAGCAGTCATATGCAAACCGCGCGTTGCCGGTTTTCCTGGCCAGACCTTCCGTTGTCTGATCATTCAGGCCCAGGTTCAGGATAGTATTCATCATGCCCGGCATAGAAAACTTTGCGCCTGAGCGAACGCTGAGCAATAGGGGATCGTCCACTCCGCCTAACTTTTTGCCCATCTCGCCTTCGAGCTTTTCCAGAGCTTTCTGGATTTGCGCGTCAACTTCCGACGGCACCTGATTCTGATTCTCGAAAAAGAGATTGCAAACTTCGGTCGAGATGGTAAAGCCCGGAGGCACCGGTACCCCAGCTTTGCTCATTTCAGCGAGGCCGGCGCCTTTGCCGCCTAGGACGTCGCGCATTTTGCCGTCCCCGTCCGCAGTGCCTCCGCCAAACGAGTAAACGTATTTCTTCATTCCGGTCCTATCTCCTAATCTTTTCTGAGCCTGAACAATTCTTAGGCGCTGATCCCACTGCCGCCCTGCGTAACGATTTCCGAAAAATCAGCGATGTTGGAGAACTCGGTAAGCAGACTGTGCAGAAATGCCAGCCGGTTCTGTCGGATCGCGGGATCTGGATCGTTTACCAGAATTTTATCGAAGAACAGATCCACTTGCGGCCGGAGCGAGGCCATCTCCTCCAACTTCGCTCGATAATCAGGCGTTGTCCTGAGTTCTCCGCGCACGCGAGCGAACACGTTGTAAAGATCCTCTTCGGGGCCTCGGGTGAGCAGCTTCGGATTTGGTGGCTCCGCTCGCGTCACTTGGGCTTGCTTGAGAATGTTCTTGATGCGTTTAAAGCTCGCCGCCACGGGCTCGAAGTCCTCCGTAGGCCGGATGTAGTGAATCGCACCTACGCGGTCCGCTAGGTCGGGCAATGTCGTGATCCCGGCTGCTATGGCGGCGTTCACTTCGTCGTAAGCGTAGCCGGGTACTTCGCGCAAATAGAACTGAATACGCTCTCGCATGAAGCCTGGCAGTTCGGCTACATCCTCTACCAGATTCATCAACGCCAGCGGCAGTCTGGCTTCAAAAAGAATCCTGACGACCCCTTGTGCAGCTCTCCGTAGGGCAAACGGATCCCTGGAACCGGTCGGGATCAGGCCGACTTTGAAGCATTCGCGCAGCGTATCGAGTTTGTCGGCTATCGAAAGAAACTGGCCTTCGCGCGTGCGCGGAATCGAATCGTCCATGCTGACTGGTTTGTAGTGGTCATAGATCGCCGTCGCGACAGCTTCGTTCTCGCCTTGCACTCGAGCGTAGAGACCACCCACGATGCCCTGAAGCTCCGTGAACTCTTTGACCATGTCGGTGGTGAGATCGCACTTGCAGATATGGGCCGCTTCTAAGCAAGCGTCGGTATCGGAGATTCCAGGAGCGAGCTTCTTTAGGATGTTCCATATTCGCTCGGTCTTTTCGAGATAATTTCCGAGCTTCGCGAAAAACGTGACATTCCGCAGATCGTCGTAGCGTAGCTGCAAAGGCCTTTGTTGATCCACTCTCCAGAAAAATCGAGCATCGTTGAAGCGCGCGCGTAACACGCGCTCGTTGCCTTCACGAATTAGATCATCTGGATCGCCGTCCGTGTTTGTCACCGCCACAAATTCGGGGGAGAGCGAGGCATCTTCCTTGACAACAGAAAAGTACCGCTGATGATGACGCATAACGGTCGAGAGGATCTCTTTCGGCAATTCGAGATAGGACGGGTCGAAGCTGCCGCGAATGACAGAAGGGAATTCCGTCAGGTAGACAAGCGTTGCAAGAAGCTCATCGTCTCTTTTCACATCATGTCCGAGCTCTGCCAGTATTCGCTGCTTGCGATCTTCCGCTTTGAGAATCACTCCATTTTCGCGGAGTACTCGTTCGTAATTGTCAATCGTGACTGCGATCGGGTCTTTCGATCCGAGAACGCGGTGACCCCGGGTAGCGTTACCCGATTGCACGCCCCCTATGTCAAAAGGAATCACCTGTCCATCCAGCAACGCCACAATCCACCGGATCGGCCGAACGAATCGAACGCCTTCGCTGCCCGGCCATGACATCGTTTTGGGAAACTGGATTCCCGCAACTACCGCGGAGAGCTGCTCCGCCAAAGCTTCGCTTAGCTTCTGACCTCTGGTGAGCTGATGAAAGATGTAACGCTCACCTTTCGCGTCTTCTGTTCTCGCAAGCTGATCGGGTGCTACCTGCCATTTCCGGGCAAACCCATCCCCGGCTTTCGAGCCAGCCGAAACATAAGGCCCGAGAACCACGTTCTCGACCTCCGGCGCTTGCTCGTTTAGTTCTCGTGCAAACAAAACGAGCCTGCGAGGCGTGGCATCTGCAACCAGCGCGGAACCGTCGAACGGACCGAAAGCAGATTGAAACTTCGCTCGCAGATCCGCCAGCGCCGGCTCAATCATCCAATCCGGAATTTCTTCGGTCCCGATCTCCAGCAGAAAGTCCGGCACTTATGCGACCGCCTTGTCCGGGCTTTGCTGTTCCACCCAGGCCTCGGCGACACCCAGCGCCAGCTTTCGCACTCGTGCAATAATTCCGACGCGTTCCGTTACGCTGATCGCGCCGCGCGCGTCGAGCAGGTTGAACAAATTCGAGCATTTGAGTACCCGATCGTAAGCCGCCAAAACCGGCGTACCCTCTTTTTCGGCACGGAATCGCGATAAAATACGCTGGCACTCTGCTTCGTGCAAGTTGAACTCGTCCCACAAGGCTTCGACGCTCGCCAGTTCGAAATTGTAAATCGAAAATTGACGCTCTTCCGCCAACCGTACATCCGCATACTTAAACCCAGGAGCCCATTCGATATCGTAGACGCTCTCAACATTTTGAAGGAACGCGACAATGCGCTCTAACCCATAGGTGATTTCTGCCGGCACAACTGCGAGATCCACACCGCCGCATTGCTGAAAGTAAGTAAATTGCGTGATCTCGAGACCGTCGAGCATCACCTGCCAGCCGACGCCCCACGCGCCTAGCGTCGGCGCCTCCCAATTGTCTTCCTCGAACTTGATGTCGTGCTTCCGGAGATCGATGCCGATCGCCTCCAGACTACCCAGATATTGCTCGATCACATCTGCCGGCGAAGGCTTGAGAATCACCTGCAGTTGCTGGTGCTTATACAGCCGATTCGGGTTTTCACCGTAGCGGCCATCTGCTGGGCGCCGGCTCGGCTGAACGTAAGCTACCTTGTACGGCTTTGGTCCTATCACTCTCAGGAAAGTTTCAGGAGCCATCGTGCCCGCGCCGACTTCCACATCGTAAGGCTCCTGAATAATCGCGCCACGGTCCGCCCAATACCGCTTTAATTTGAAAATTGTGTCTTGAAAAGAATCCATGGTTGCGGGTCAGAGCGCCTCGAGCAATAACGGCGTATGGAAGCGCCGCTCTACGTGCTCTTCCATCTGGTGGACGAGAAAACGGCGCAGGTCGAGAGCCGTGTCTTTCGTCCAGGAACGCGCCGGTAGTTCAGCGATGTGACTGTGAAGCATCGCAGAGACCAGCTCACGGGACGCGGACGAAATGCGGCCATCCTGTTCGCTCGCAAGATCAGGCAAGAAACCCGAGAGACGGGTTGCCCAAAGCGAGAAGTATGTAATGGCCGCCCAGATGGCCCCCGGGGAGCGCTCATGCATGAAATCCAGAATCGCAGTCAAGAGCCGAAAAAACCGCTCGTTCGGCTCGTGGGGCGGGAGCAGATGATCGCTTACCTCGGCGACGTAGTCGAGAGCGACGCTCGCGTCGAAATCGTTTAGCAAATCGAATTGCGATTGCAACAGATCGCAGCCATTCAGGTTGACCAATTCGCGTGTTTCCTTTTGCGAATACGATAGATTCACGAGTGAGAGCCGTTCCAAGCCAGACCCGAAACTGCTCTTTGGTTTTCGGGCTCGATAAGCCACCCCGCGCAGTTTCCCTTGATCGCGAGTGAAAAAGTTGACGATGAGATCCGATTCGCGGAATGGGTAGGTACGCAGAACGTAGGTTTCACTTACCCGAGCCGGCATGTGTCGTCGACTCCTCGCCGCACGGTGGAACTAACAGGGTAGCAAAGTGGGCAAAACGCCTTGTGGAACAATATGCGCAGTGCGAGGAATCCTTGCGGCACTTCTCCTGACCATTTTTCTTTCGAGCGCCGTAGCGACAGCTCAAGAAAGCGATTCATCGCCGCGGCTCCTGCTTACCCCAAGACTCCTTCGCCGCTTACAGCGCGACCGCGAGCGGCAGACTGTCAGATGGCTGAATTTTGAAAAGCGCGTCCAAACGGTGCAAGATTCGCCGGAACGCGGCTTCGAGCTGGCTCTGTTCTATGCAGTCACGCACGACCGGGAGCGGGGCAGGGAAGCCGTTAACTGGGGATTGGCGCACGTATGTGAGCGACGCCAGCTCTCGCTCATATCGGATTGGGTAGGCGAGCTCGCATCTCCCGACCAGCAAAAAATCCTTCGAACAGTTGCGTGTGCTTACAACGGCCGCATACTTCCAGTTGCCTTAGGGCTACGTGATTCGCTGTTTGAAGCCATTATCAACGGTTTAACCGACCCAGCACAGTTCGAGGTCTCTAATAAACGGCTCATTGACGATCTCTCGGAGGCGCGAACTCTCGATCCGGCTGACCTCTACGCCGCTGTTGAATACATGATGGCTATGCGCAATCTCATGCGTGCCGACCTACGCGAATCCGATCCTCATTTCTTTTCTCTCCTTCCTAAAGAATTCCTGCTCAGCCTTACACCCCAGCAAGTTGAGCATCCAGATTGGATGCCGCATATTGCCGCGCTGGCACTCGTTACGCTCGATCCCAATCTCGAGAACGCTCAATTTCTGCAGGGTTGGGCGATGGAGAATCGCCAGATGCTACCTGACGGCCCGGGTGTCGCTTATGAGTTTTTGTGGGCCGATCCGTATTTGCCGGGCATCGCTTATCAGAATATGGATCCTTGGATCTATGACCCCGCCGGACGTCTGTTTGCTCGAACAGATTGGGACCCAACAAGCTGCTGGGCCAGCATCACAGCCGCAGGAGCAAAATTTGGCGCGTGCTCACAAGACCAGCATCCTGCTTTCGGAAGCTTGAGATTACTGCGAGTGAACTCTACTTGTCTGACGGTTCCCGGGCGCGAAAGCAGAGAAACAACCATCCTCTGGAACCTGAAACCGCACGCCCAGCTTACTTACGGACATGTCCGCCAACAGGTTCACGGCCAAGCCGATCCCGCCGGATTATGGCCTGTTCCCAACGACACTGCGGGCAAAGTCTGCCTCGAATCTCAGGGGCGACGCTAAGCTTGTTAGACTAAAGGTTCCAAAATTTAAGTAATGATCGCATCAACACAACTGCGCCCCGGTATGGTAGTGAAGTTCAATAATGAGCTTCATTCGGTTTTCAGCATGGTTCACCGTACTCCGGGTAACTTGCGTGGATTCGTGCAGGCAAAGATGCGGAATTTGCGCTCGGGTTCCATGATTGAGCATCGCTTCTCTTCCGAAGATAAGGTGGAACGTGTTTCGCTCGATGAGCACGAAATGGAGTACTTGTACGATGACGGCGAATATTTCTACTTCATGAACACCGAAACCTACGATCAGATGCACTTCACCAAAGACATCCTGGGCGATGGCGTGCTATACCTCATTCCGCAGCTCAAAGTGAACGTCGAATTCTATGAAGGGAAGCCGATCAGTGTGGAGCTTCCGCCAAGCGTCGAAATGGCTGTCATGCAAACCGAGCCAGGCCTGAAAGGTGCCACGGTTTCAAACGTAACCAAGCCCGCCAAGATGGAAACCGGCCTCGTCGTGCAGGTGCCACCCTTCATCAATCAAGGCGAGAAGATTCGCGTCAGCACCGCGGATGGAAGCTATCAGGAGCGCGCCTGAACTGCTTCCTTCGGCTACTTGTTGAATTGCGTCTCCAGATAACTGAAGCTCTTGCGCAGGCTCTCAATTGGATCGCCCGGCGTCTGATCTTGTTCAACAAAGTAATGCTGCACGCCAGCCGTATCCGCCGCCTTCAGCACGGCCGAAATATCTATCGACCCGCTTCCAACTTCTTTGAACGCGTCATGCGGGACATTTTCGTTGTACTGAGTCGCTTTCAAGTTCTTTGATTTATCCTTCAAGTGCAGCAGCAGCACGCGTCCCGAGTAGGTCTTCAACAGTTCGACCGGGTCATGACCAGCAACTGAAGCCCAGAAAATATCCAGTTCGAGCGAAACCAGATCTTTCTGGGTATCGTTCATCAATATCTCCAGACCGGTCTTGCCGTCGATCGGCTTATATTCAAACGCGTGGTTGTGATAGCACAGCTTTAGCCCATGCGCCTGAGCTTTCTCGCCAGATTTGTTCAACGTCTCGGCAAGTCTCTTGAACATATCGGCGCCGCCACGCTGCTCGACAGGGATATACGGGACCACCGCGTATTGGAAACCGCGCTGCTTTACATCGGCCAGTGCTGAGTCTAGATCGCTGCCGCCCTTCATAAAAACGGCTTCGTCAATGTGCACGCTGACCGGCTGCAAGCTGGTTTGCTTCAGAGCCGGCCAAATTTGAGGCAGCGTAGCATAGATCGCTTCCACTTCGGTGTACCCGATCTTCTGAATCGCCTCGAGCGTCGCCGCAGGGTCCTTTCCGATAACGTTTCGAACTGTATAAAGCTGGACCCCAAGATTGCTGGCGCGCAAGGACTCATGAGCGAACAGCGATCGAGCCATGGGAACAAGGGCCGCTGACTGGGCAACAAACACACGGCGAGTTGTGCGTGACATGAATCTATATTATCCGCAGCTAGTTTGAATCCCCGGGATTGCTTTCGCCGAACGGCGGAAGGGTCGTCTGCCATTCCCCATGGAACCGCGAGTCCAGCCGCAGACGGCTGGTGCGAATATACATCGTGCCCTGCTCGATCTGGTTCTGTTCGTCTTCAGTCACGGCCCCTTCGTAGAGCGCGTGAAGCACGTTCTTCTCCTTGCCGGTAGGCTTGTGAGAAGCTCGCAGCAAATAAGTCTTGCCGCCGAAGCTTGCCCACCGAAATTGAAGTCTCAGGGCGTAGTAGTTTGCGGCCGATAGAACCTTTCAAGCTGGGTAATGATGCCGTGCAAACCGGTACCCTGTGGGATAAGAGTCTTTCCTTGTGCATCGCGCACAGGCCCGGTCGTTACAGCTTCCACCGGGGCTCCCGTGTAAGCTGTTTTTGCGTCGATCCTGCTGGTAAGCGCCAGGGGCAAAGTCAATCCGCCAGGCAGCCATTGCTCAATGTCTGCTTTACCCGTCACTTGCTTCGACTCACCGGGCGCATCGAAATGTAACGTCGATACAGCTTGAAACTCGTGGCACTGCGAGTACGTGCTGCGGCTAACCGTGTCGAAGTGGTGGTCGGCATTAACCCGTAGTTCAAATGTCCTCGGAATCAGAGTCAAATTGCCAGAGATCTCAGCTAGTTGATATTGCACTTCGTTGTCGGTCGCGCAAATCGCTAAGTCGGACGGAATCTGGTCGGCGAGGATCCTAAGCTGTATCAGCTCAAACGAGCCCGCGTTCGCCGTGAATGATCCATGGAAAGGCACAATTGCCGAGCGGTTGCCCTCGCCTTCCACGCGAAACCGCGAGACCGCCCGGCGCACTCTGTAATCGAAATGTACAGCCTCGACGCTCCCTTTATCAGTACTGCCACGATAGATAAACTCAATGCCCGGGCGAATGAAGATATTGCCCAGGAATCCGACGAAGCTGCCGGAGGAGATTGGGCCGCCTTGAACAATCTTGTCGACGGGCGTCGACGAAAATTTCCGATCACCCTGCCAGGAATAAATCTCGCCACCATCTGAAACAGCCACGTTCAGGCGCAGCCGGTCGTGCATGATCTCGTCCTGATCGTTTGGGGAGACCACACCACAAGCGCTCCGCGTCCGAAATGCGCTCTGAAAATAGCTTCGATCAATCGTCTGCACGCAGGTGTAATTTCTTGATCTCGCTAGTTGCTCCGCTACTTTAACGCGAATCTTCTCGAGCATTTCATGAGAGCTTTGGTCGAAAGCGGCCGAGATCGCGGGCAATAGAGCGAGCAGCACCAAAGGGCTGCCGATTATGGCAGCTTGCCCGCGTTTATTCCGGCTTCCCGATCTTCGCTGTTTGCCGCTGGTAAACCCGCAAGCCGACCGCGACGATAACAGCCAGTGCAAACGCGCCTGTTCCAATCACAACTCCATGGCTAAGTAGATATCGAGCGGTGAGATGACCATAGTGACGGCCCAGATAGGCCAGTGCGAAGTAGCGTATCACTCGTGCCGTGAGCACGACAAAAATGAAGTAGCCAATGCGAACATTCAAAGCGCCCGCGCAGAAGACCGGAACTTTCATTGGCAAGGGTAAAGGAGAGAGAGCCGGAACGAAAACCGTAATCAGGCCGTAGCGTTGAAACCACAAGTGCAGTCTTGCTCCAGTGCGTCCTGAGACATGTCTGGCCAGGAGTACTTCGCCCCCACGCCGCGCGATACCGAACAAAATCAGACTGCCCGCCAGCGAACCGGCTATTGCAAAAATCGCGGACGTATATGCCTGGCTTGGCCTATCTGTCGCGACCGCGACCAGGAGGCTGTCTACACCACCAACAACCGGCAGACCAACTGAGTCAAGAAGCGAAAGCAGAAGAAGGCCGTAAGGCCCCCAGGTGAGGAGGACGTCGACGATGTGATGCCAAACCGACATAGAAAAGGAAGAACACGCGTCACTCCTCCGAGCCCAGAATAGCTAACAGCCCGGCTTCGTCGAGTATGGGGATGTTCAACTCCCGCGCTTTGTCCAGCTTCGATCCCGCTTCGTCACCCGCCACCAAGTAACTTGTTTTGCTGCTGACCGAAGCTCCCACTTTCCCGCCTGCTGCTTCGATTTTTGCTTTCGCCTGATCACGTTTCAGAGTGGGCAGCGTGCCCGTTATCACGAACGTCAGCCCGGCAAGCGGTCCCGCTTTCTCCTTCCGCCGTTTTGCGGCCGTAAACTGCAGTCCAGCAGCCCGCAAACGCTCCAGCAAGTCACGATTTCGCTGTTCCGAAAAGAACTGCGCGATTGATTCCGCGACCTTTGGCCCGATTTCGGCCACTTCTTGCAAAGCATCCCTAGAAGCTGAAGCAATCTCATCCAGATTTCCAAAATGCTCGGCGAGGAACTGTGCCGTGCGTTCGCCGACGAAAGGTATGCCCAGCCCGTAGATCAATCTGGTAAGCGGTTGTGAGCGTGACCGATCGATGTTCTCGATAACCTTAGTCGCGGACTTCCTGCCCATCCGCTCGAGCGTAAGGAGCTGATCGACCTTCAGATCATAAAGATCGGCAATGTTGTGTACCGTGCCACGGCTTAACAATTGATCGACCAGCGCTTCACCCATCCCGTCAATGTCCATCACTCCACGTGAAGCGAAATGAAGGAGCGATTCACGCAAGCGCGCCGGACAGCTTACATTCACGCAGCGGGTCGCGCTTTCGCCTTCCGCACGCACAACATGCCCGCCGCAGACTGGGCATGTCTTCGGCATATGAAAGGGCTTGCGACCCTTGCCGTGTTCGAGCACCCGAACGATTTTCGGGATGACATCTCCGCTTCTCTCAACCAGCACGGTATCGCCGATCTCGACACCCAGGCGTCCGATTTCATCCTGATTGTGCAGCGTAGCTCTCGAAACGGTTACGCCCGCAAGTGTGACTGGCTTCAGGTGTGCAACTGGTGTCAGATTGCCTAGTCTCCCGACCTGCACTTCGATGCTCTCTAGCTGAGTGCTCGCTTGCCTTGCGGGATATTTGAACGCGATCGCCCAGCGTGGCGCTTTGGCGGTCCAGCCTAAGCGCTCCTGTTGCTCGATCGAGTCGATTTTGGCCACGACTCCATCGGTCTCATAAGGCAACGAAGCGCGTTTAGCATCCCATTCGCGAATGAACAGGAGCAACTCTTCGAGGTCCGCGCATTCCCGCCGGTGTGGATTGACTTTGAAACCCGCTTCTTTCAAAGCTTCTAAGTTCGCCCAATGACTCGCGAGCAGTGGTCGGCCGTCTCGCAATAGAAAATAAGCGAAGTAGTCGAGTTGACGTGCGGCTGTCACGGTTGGGTCCAGTGCCCGCAATGCGCCGGCTGCCGCATTTCTCGGGTTGGCAAAACGAGTGAGACCAGCCTCTTCCCGATCTTGATTCATCCGTTCGAACGAGCGGCGTTGCATTACGACTTCACCACGCACTTCAAAGGGCTCGTCATGTACGAACGAACGATCGCGAATCCGCAAAGGAAGCGAGCGGATGGTGCGTGCATTTCCCGTAACGTCTTCACCCACCCGCCCGTCGCCTCGGGTGAGAGCTGCCTGCAGCTTGTGGCCGTCGTATCGACCGGCCATTGACAAGCCATCCAGCTTCAGCTCAGCGACGTACTCGAACGGCTCCGTTTTCAGGATTGCTCGCACGCGGGCGTCAAACTCACGCAGCTCATCTTCGTTTAGGGCATTGTCCAGGCTGAGCATCGGCGAGCTGTGCGCCGCTTTTATGAAGCCCTCTCGCGGTTGCCCTCCCACCCTTTGCGTTGGCGATTCCGGTGTGCTGAGTTCAGCGTGTTTTGCCTCGATCGTGCGCAGCTCACGCATCAGTGCATCGAACTCGGCATCGCTGATCTCGGGCTTATCGAGAACGTAGTAAAGATACTCGTGATGCTCGAGCTGCCGACGCAGTTCTTCTGCTCGCTCAAAGGGGGGCTTGCTCATTCCTAAACCTACAGTGTGAAATATTAGTACATGTCTGTGGAACCACGCTGGTGATCTAGGAGTGCGCGGTTCCGGGTGAAGCGAAGCTCCGGTAACTCAGCCGGCCGAACCTGCTGTTTTCGAAGCGAAAAGCGAGAGAATGTCTCATCTTCCATTCAGGAACTCTGTACACCTTACGCAAGCGGAAGCACATGACCTGATGCACCGGATGCTCTCAGGTGAGATGGACACGGAGGGTATTGCCGACGTGCTGAGCTATCTCAGACGAAAAGGCGAGACTTTGTCCGAGCTGGTCGGATTCGCCAGTGCAATCCAGGAGATGAGCGCTCCTCTCGGGCTTGAGGATCTCGAAGAGCAGCTGCTCGACACCTGCGGGACCGGCGGTGATGGCACGTGTACTTTCAATATTTCTACCGCAACCGCGTTTGTTGCCGCTGGCGCTGGCCTCAAAATAGCCAAGCACGGCAATCGCCGCATCTCGAGCCAGTGCGGAAGCGCGGATGTGCTGGAGGCGCTCGGGGTATCCATTGCGCTTACGCCCTCAGAGGTAGCCGCTTGCATCAGGGAGGTTGGGCTTGGTTTCCTCTATGCTCCGCTGCTTCACCCGGCAGTCAAGCACGCTCAAGAGGCGCGTCTACAACTGAAGGGCCGCACCGTCTTTAATCTTCTCGGCCCTCTGACAAATCCGGTCGGCGCCCGGAACCAACTGATCGGCGCTTTTTCCGTGCGCGCAGCTGAGATGCTTGCACATGCTTGCGCGCGCTTGGGAAATAAGCGCGCCTTCGTTGTACACGGATCCGATGGACTCGATGAGATCACAACCACCGGAATGACTACCGTATTTCAGGTGGAAAACGGGCGCGTTCAGAAGGGCCGCTGGCAGCCGGCCGATTTCGGATTGGAGCCTGCTTTGGTTGACGATCTTCATGGCGCAGATCCAGCGCGGAATGCGGAGATCATTCGGGCTCTCCTCGATGGCGAACCTGGGCCTCGTCGTGACGTTGTCATTGCAAACAGCGCGGCAGCTCTTTTCCTTGCCCAACACGCGACCGATCTCAAATCAGCTGTCGACCTTGCCGCGGAATCGGTCGATTCCGGGGCGGCGCGGCGCAAACTGGAGCAGGTCACTGAATTTGGCACTCGCTTTGCGCATCGTGAACCTGTCGCTGTCGGCACGGAGAACGTTGCAACATGAAGTCCGTCGAAGTCCAGCAGTTCGGCATCGATAACCTCGCCGTTGTCGAACGCGAGACACCGCGGCCCGGTCCCAATGAAGTTTTGGTGAAAATGGGCGCTGCGTCTCTCAACTATCGCGATTTCATGACTGTTAATGGCGCCTACAATCCCAAAATGCGCCGGCCCCTGGTACCTCTGTCGGATGGCGCGGGAGTCGCCGCAGAGGTCGGGTCTGGAGTTACTCGCTTCAGGCAGGGCGACCGCGTCACGGCCTGCTTCATGCAGAATTGGATTGACGGGCCGCCTACCAAAGAGAAGGGCAACTCCGCGCTCGGCGGAGCCATCGATGGCGTTCTCCGCGAGTACGCCGTTTTTTCCGAAGAAGGACTCGTACACACGCCCGCGTTCCTTACCGACGAAGAAGCGGCTACTCTTCCGTGTGCTGCCGTAACTGCCTGGCAGGCGCTTTTCGAACACGTTAAGCTTTTGCCGGGCGAGACGGTCCTCATTCAAGGCACGGGTGGTGTTGCCATCTTCGCGCTGCAACTGGCGAAAGCTGCCGGCCTCCGCACAATCGTTACCTCTAGCAGTAACGAGAAGCTCGAGCGAGTGAAAAAGTTAGGCGCGAGCGAGGCGATCAATTACAAAACAACCCCCGATTGGGACGATGCAGCCCGCAAACTGACGAATGGCGAGGGAGTCCACTGCGTAATCGAACTCGGCGGCAGCGAGACGATGCCGCGATCGCTTCGCGCGGTTCGCGCCGGAGGGGCAATCGCTGTAATCGGTGTCCTCAGCGGCGTAGCGCCGTCCGTCAGCCCTGTCGCACTTTTGATGAACAGCATCCGGCTGCAAGGTATTTACGTGGGCTCGCGCGCGATGTTCGAGTCCCTGAATCGTGCCATTGAATTTCACCACATCAAGCCAGTAATTGACAAAGTCTTCCCCTGGGATGGCATCAAAGAAGCGCTCCGCCACATGGGCAGCCAGCAGCACTTCGGCAAAATCTGCGTAAAGTTCTAGGTTTATTCCCCCGCGAACACGTCTTCTTCCCCTGTATCCGAAGCCAGATTCTCAAACCTCGTGTAGCGGTTCAGAAAAGCCAGTTTCACGCGTCCCGTGGGACCGTTTCGCTGTTTGGCAACGATTAGCTCGGCAAGACCTTTCAAGCTCTCCTTATCCGGGCGATACACCTCTTCGCGAAAGATGAATGCCACCATGTCAGCGTCTTGTTCGATCGAACCTGACTCTCTCAAGTCACTCAGCATCGGGCGGTGATCGCCAGGCCGCGTCTCCGGCGCGCGGCTAAGCTGTGAAAGCACCAGAAATGGAACCCTGAGCTCTTTTGACATCAGCTTGAATCCCCGTGAGAGAGAACTGATTTCCTGCACCCGGTTTTCGTAACGTCCGCGTCCCTGCATCAGTTGCAAATAGTCGACGACAACCAATCCAAGGTCTTGCTCCGTCTGCAATCTGCGCAGCTTCGAATGCACATCCATCAGGTTGGTACCCGCCGTGTCATCCATGTAGAGCGGCGATTCCACAATGCGATAGAGCGCGTCCTGCAAGGCGTGGCGCTCATCCCCGCTCAGATAACCGGCACGGAAACGTTGCTGGTCCACGCGGCCGGTTGCGCAAATCAGTCGAGTAAGCAGCGATTCCTTCGACATCTCGAGCGAGAAAATCGCCACCGCTTTGGGATTTTTCGGATTCAACGCGACATGCTGCGCGATGTTGAGCGCGAAAGCTGTCTTCCCCATCGCAGGGCGAGCCGCAAGTATGAATAGCTCTCCCTCGCGCAGGCCTCCAGTCATCTCGTCGAACTTCAGAAAGCCCGTGCTAATTCCCTTGATGCGCTTGCTAGCGTCTAGAAACGCATTGATGCCACCCGCATACTCGCTCACGATTTGCGCTGGGCTCGAAAGCGCGTTCTTTGACTGGACATCGCCCAGCTTCATGAACGCATCCTCTACCGCGCCCAGGATCTCGGTGGCGTTGTCTTCGCAGGAGATGCAGCGGTTAATCGTATCTTGAGAAACCGTGATGATTCGCCGGAGAAGAGCCTTCTCTTTCACAATCGTGACGTAACTCTCGAGATTGTGAAGCTGCGGTAAGCCGTCGTCGAGCGAGACAAGATAGCTTAAGCCGTCCACCGACTGAAGCTGGCCTTGTTTCATCAGTTCGTTCGCCAGCGTCACGCGGTCGATCGTTTCCCCTCGCTCGTGCAGTTCGCTCATGCGGAGAAATATGCGCTTGTGCTTCTCCAGGCTGAAATCTTCGGCCGCAAGCGTGCCTGCAACCTGCAGAAATGCCGTGTCGCTGCTCATGATCGCTCCCAGCACGAAACGCTCCGCGTCGAGGTTGTCCGGGAGCGGATGATCGAAACCGATATCGCGTGCCGCCATGGATTGCAACTTGATTACCTTAGCTGAGCGAACCGCTTTCCTTCAAGGGGCGAAGATGCATATTCCACAGCGCACTCCCGGCCCCTTGTCTGGAAAATAAAATTCTCAACCGAATTTCCACAACCAATTCAATCACATTTTCGCCCAGAAATGTTTTGAGCGCAAATAGCTTCCAAAACAGATTTCGGGCACCTGCTTGCTATACTTCGGCTTGATGCAATCTCCTCGCCACCATCATCACTTCCCGATGGGCTGACCGGCGAGCATTGCGTTTTTTACATAACTTTTCGCAACCGGCCCGCCGTCACCGGCGGGTCTTTTCATTTCGAGGCGGCTTTTGTGAGTGATTTTCTGGATTTCGAAAAGCAGGACGGGTTGATTACCGCCGTAGTGCAGGATGCGAGTTCGCATCGTGTCTTGATGGTCGGCTACATGAATCGTGAGGCTTTCGACAGGACTGTTTTAACCGGCCACGTCACTTTCTTCAGCCGCTCCCGGCAGAAGCTGTGGACGAAGGGCGAAAGTTCTGGGCATTTTCTGAAGCTAAACTCCATTCAAACGGATTGCGACGGAGATGCTCTGCTCGTTCTTGCGAACCCGGTCAGTCCTGGCGTTTGCCACAAAGGCTATGAAAGCTGTTTCTATCGCACCTTGCAGGACGGGCAATGGCGCGAGACCGAGCAGAAGGTCTACGATTCCGATGCCTTCTACGGAGCCAGCCAGTGAAGCTCAAGCTCGGCATACCTAAGGGCAGTCTTGAAAACGCCACCATCGATTTGTTCCGGCGCGCCGGTTTCAACATCACTACTAGCAGCCGCAGCTATTTCCCGGCCATCGACGATCCTGAAGTTGAATGCATGCTGATCCGTGCGCAGGAAATGGCGCGCTACGTAGAAGACGGCATTTTAGACGCCGGCTTGACGGGACGTGACTGGGTTGAAGAAAACGAAGCCCGTGTGGAAACGGTCGCGGATCTCATTTATGCCAAGCAGAGTTTCGGCAAAGTTCGTTGGGTGCTGGCCGCCCCTGAGTCCTCTCCTTTTCAAACCGTTCGCGATCTGGAAGGCAAGATTATCGCCACCGAGCTAGTAAATATGACGGAGCGCTACCTAGTCACGAAAGGCGTGCGAGCACGCGTCGAGTTTAGCTGGGGCGCTACCGAAGTGAAGCCGCCTGAACTCGCTGACGCGATTGTGGAGGTGACAGAGACTGGCTCCTCGCTGCGTGCAAATAAGTTACGGATACTCGAAACCGTGCTCGAATCGAACACCCAGTTGATCTCGAATATCGAATCGTGGGCCGATGCCTGGAAGCGCCGCAAGCTGGAAGATATCAAGCTGCTGCTCGAGGGTGCTATGAGCGCTCTTGGAAAGGTCGGTCTAATGATGAACGTCCGGCGCGACGAGCTTTCGGCAGTTTTAAGCGTTCTTCCGGCCTTGAAGAACCCTACCGTTTCTCAACTGAGTAATGAGGACTGGGTCGCGGTGAATACCATCCTTGAAGAAATTACGGTCCGCACCATCATTCCACGGCTGAAGGAAGCCGGCGCGCAAGGCATAGTCGAATACCCTCTTAACAAAATCGTGATGTAGCCAGATCTTAAATAGAAAAATGATCAGAATTGTCGATGGCATCGAGGCGAAACGCATTCTTGCTCACCGGTCGCGTGATGCCGCAGCTCATGAAGCCCGCGTCCTTCCGATCGTTCAGGCGGTCCGAGCTGAGCGCGACAGTGCTTTGCTCTATTACGCCCGGGAACTCGATGGGCTGGGCGAGCTGTCGCTGCGTGTTTCCGAAGGTGAGTTGGCGGCCGCGCAAGCGGCAATGGCGCCCGAAGTCCGCGAGGCTGTCCAAGTTGCCATCGCTAACATCCGTCAATTTGCCGAGGCGCAGCTTCCTCGCGAGTACTTCACGGAGTTCTCACCAGGCCGCAAACTAGGTTGGATCGTTCGTCCGCTCAGTGCCGTCGCTTGCTACGTTCCTTCCGGCCGGTATCCGTTGCCCTCCACGCTGCTGATGACGGCAGTCCTGGCGCAAACAGCCGGCGTGAAGCGCATCTGCGTCACGTCTCCCCGGCCATCGGTTGAAATCCTCGGCTGCGCTCGCCTGTTAGGTATCTCCGAGGTTTATCGTGTGGGCGGCGCTCAGGCGATCGCTGCCCTGGCTTTCGGTACTGGCAGTATCCGTCCCGTTGACCGCATTGTCGGTCCTGGCAACGCCTATGTCGCGGCTGCCAAAAAGCTGCTTGCTGGCGATGTCGGGATCGACTTTGTGGCAGGACCCACTGAAATCCTCATCCTGGCCGCCGAGGGTGATCCCAAGATCATCGCCGCCGATATGCTCGCCCAAGCCGAACACGACGTTACGGCCAGCGCTGTCCTCCTGACCACTTCGCAGTCGCTGGCCGTTGCTGTCTCGAACGAACTCGAGCGGCAGGTCAAAACATTACCGACAGCGGAGATAGCGCGTTCTTCGATTGAACACAGCAGCTTCATTGCCGTAATGCCTAACATGGAAGAAGCGGTTGCATTATCGAATATGATTGCGCCTGAGCACTTGAGTCTGCACGACGCTTCGCTGCTCCCTGTGATCCAAAACGCCGGAACAGTTTTCCTCGGTTCGACATCGCCTGAATCAGCGGGAGATTATGCCGCCGGACCCAGCCATGTTTTGCCCACCGGAGGCGCGGCACGGCTCCGCGGCGGCCTTTCGACGGCCGATTTTGTCAAAGTGATAGCCATTCAACAACTAAATTCCTCTGCCTTGAAAGAGCTTGCGCCAACTATTACAACGCTTGCACGGGCCGAAGGTCTGGAGGCGCACGCGCGCGCCGTGGAGGTTCGATCTGTCAACTAATATTGTCCTCGAAGCGGAACGCAACGTGGAGTCAAAAGGGCTGACCCCGCGCGACGCCGTGCTCCGCATGGCACCCTACCATCCGCCCACCGGCGGCCGCCGCAACAAGCTGCGGCTCGACTTCAACGAAAATACCATTGGCGCTCCGCCCCATGTGCTCGATTTCATCAAGCGTTATCTCACCGGTGTCGATCTCAGTATCTATCCGGAATACGATCATGCGCTCGAGGATCTTTCGCTCCACTTCGGCGTTGCACCGGAGGAGCTGACTCTCACGAATGGCACGGACGAAGCGATTCAGCTTGTGATCAATACCTATATCAATAGCGGCGATCAAGTCGTTCTTCTCCAGCCCGCCTACGCCATGTATCGTTTCTATACTCAGCTGGCGGCCGCCGATGTGATCGAAGTTGGCTATCGGCCGGAGACGCTCGCGTTTCCTCTGGAAGAGCTTCTCGAGCAAATTACGCCAGCCACTCGCGCCATTTTGCTCGCCAATCCGAACAATCCGACCGGCACCGGTACCGATGTCGACGGCATCCGCCAGATACTTCAGAAAGCTTCGAATGCGGCTGTTCTGGTCGACGAAGCCTACTACGAGTTCAGCGGAGTCACCGTACTCCCGCATACCGATCAGCATGCAAACCTTTTTGTCAGTCGGACTTTTTCAAAAACTTACGGGATGGCAGCCATGCGCTGTGGATGCCTGTTTTCGCAAGCCTCGAATATGGCGCATGTCAAGAAGGCGCAATCTCCTTACAGCGTAAATGCCATGGCAGCTATGGCGGCGCGGATCGCCGTGCAGGATCAAGCTTTCGTCGAGGAGTACGTGCTCGAAGTTCTCGCCGCTCGGGAGCTCCTCTACGTAGGCCTGGAGCGGCTGAACATTTCCTACATCGAGAGCATGGCTAATTTCGTCTTATTTCAGGCTGGCGAACGCGCGGTTGCGATTCGCGATGAGCTACGCAATCGCGGCGTGCTGATTCGCGATCGCAGCTATGAGATTCCCGGGGCTGTTCGCGTTACGGTCGGCACTCGAGATCAGATTCAGCGCTTTCTGACTGAGTTGGAGAAAATTTGGTAGTCCCGCAGCGGCCTGACGTGATCGTGTTCGACATGGATGGCGTGTTGGTCGAAGTGGGCGAGTCGTACCGTGAAGCGATCCGCGAGACGGTTCTTCATTTTACCGGAGCAACCGTTTCGCACGACCTCATCCAGGACTTCAAGAATCAGGGGGGCTGGAATAACGACTGGCTCCTCTCTCATCGGCTGATCGCTGACCGGGGTGCGAAGGTCGAGTACGCCGATGTGGTCGAGTACTTCAATCGCATCTTTCTCGGCGAGAACGGTGATGGCCTTATTCTTCGCGAGAGATGGATCCCGTCTGCCGGTCTTCTTGCGAGTCTCCAAAAGCGCGCGAACCTGGCTATCTTTACGGGGCGCGCCAAATACGAAGCCGAGGCCACTCTTGAGAGGTATGCGAATTCGATCCGGTTCGATCCCATCATTACCGATGAGTTGGTCTCTAATCCAAAGCCAGCTCCAGACGGGCTCGAACTCATCAAGCAGCGCTATCCCGATAAACAGATCTGGTATCTGGGCGACGCGGTCGACGATGCACGCAGCGCACAGTCGGCCGAAGTGCCTTTTATCGGCGTTTCAATGAAAGCAAATGCTAGATACGCGGAGATTGCCGGAACGCTCTACGATGGCGGTGCGTTTACCGTGATTGAGAACGTGAATCAACTGGAAGGCGTAATAGAAGAATCAGGAAAATCGAGGTGAGAGAGGCTTCGCTCCAGCGCGACACGAAAGAGACTCAGATCGCCGGCCGACTGTGTGTCGACGGTAGCGGGCAATACGAGATCTCGACTGGGATACGGTTTCTCGATCACATGCTCGAGCTCTTCAGTAAGCACGGCGCTTTCGATCTCAAAATCGATGCTACAGGCGATCTGGATGTCGATCAGCACCACACCGTGGAAGACGTGGGCATTGTTTTGGGGGATCTCTTCGCCAAAGCACTGGGGGATAGGCGTGGTATCAATCGGGCCGGCTACTTTGTCCAGACAATGGACGAGAGCCTGGCAGTAGTAGCTGTCGACCTCGGCGGCCGCCCGGCTCTGGTTTACGATCAGCAGGTCGAGGTAGTTCACGTGGGAGATCTACAGACCGAGCTCCTGGAGGATTTCTTCTCCGGTTTTGCGAACCACGCGGAAGCGAACCTGCACGCCAAAGTTTTCTACGGTCGTTCGACTCACCACAAGATAGAAGCCATTTTCAAGTGTTTCGCGCGAGCGATGCGATATGCCTGCTCCACGGATGAGCGCCTGAAGGACCAGCTTCCTTCGACCAAGGGTTTGTTGTGACGACCATCGTGGATTACGGTGCAGGGAATTTGCGTTCCGTCCAGAATACGCTCGAAGAGCTCGGCGCGCAGTACGTCGTGACGAATAATCCCCAACTCGTCAGCGCGGCGCAGAAGCTTATTCTGCCCGGGGTCGGCCATTTCGGGCAGATGATGCAAGCGCTCGATCAACTCGATTTGCGCGATGTTCTAATCGAGAAGATTCGCTGCGGAATATCGTTCTTGGGCATTTGCGTCGGGTTGCAGTGCTTGTTCGAGTCGAGCGAGGAGTCGCCAGGCGCTAACGGCCTGGCAATTCTCCCCGGCCAAGTAAGACGATTCAACGGTCCGCTTCGTGTTCCGCACATGGGCTGGAACTCTCTCGACCAAATTAGACCTTCGCGCCTTCTGAATAACCTCGATGGCGAAGTCTTTACGTACTTTGCGCATAGCTATTACGCGCCCGTTGTGGATGCGACCGCGGTGACCTGCACTTATTTCCAGCCCTACAGCGCGGTGATTGAGCAGAACAATTTGTATGCGGTGCAGTTCCATCCTGAAAAGTCAGGGCCCGCGGGTCTGCGAGTCCTCCAGAACTTTATCGAACTCTGATGCTGGCGAAACGCATCATCCCGTGTCTCGATGTGACCGGCGGACGCGTTGTGAAAGGCGTAAACTTCCTAGGGCTGCGCGATGCTGGTGATCCGGTCGAGCTGGCTGAGCGTTACAATCTGCAGGGCGCCGATGAGCTGGTATTTCTCGATATTACTGCTTCGAGCGATGCCCGGGAGATCATGGCCGACCTGGTGGCGCGGACGGCGCGCAGAGTTTTCATTCCGTTGACTGTAGGCGGCGGCTTGCGAAGCGTGGCCGACGCTCGGAAGATCATTCTGTCCGGCGCGGATAAAGTCAGCGTGAACACGGCAGCCGTCCACAGGCCCGAGCTAATTCGCGAACTGAGTCTGGAGTTCGGCGCTCAGGCAGTGGTGCTAGCGATAGACGCTCGCCGTTCCGGCGAAGGCCGCTGGAATGTATACACGAAGGGTGGCCGCTACGATGAGAATATCGACGCGGTGGAGTGGGCACAGCGAGGAGAAGCATCCGGCGCGGGCGAGATTCTTTTGACTTCCATGGACACCGACGGTGTGCAGACCGGTTTCGATTGCGCGTTGACAGAAGCGGTCGCCAGGGCAACGACAGTGCCGATCATCGCGTCAGGGGGCGCCGGAACTCCTCAGGATTTCGTCGACGTACTGACCAAGGGAAAGGCCGATGCCGCGCTGGCCGCCTCTGTTTTCCACTATGGCAAATACAGCGTTAGCGATTTAAAGCAGGCGCTACAGACAGCGAATATCCCTGTGAGGCCGATCCGATGATCATTCCCTGCATCGATCTGATGGATGGGAAAGTCGTGCAGCTCGTGCAGGGTCGGGAGAAGGTTCTCGAGCGCTCGACGGAGGAAATGCTGGCGCTGTTTCAAGGCTTCGAGCAGCTTCAGGTGATCGATCTGGATGCCGCCATGAATCGCGGTGCCAATGGCGGGCTGGTGGAATATTTCGCCGGTCGCGCTAAGGTTCGTGCCGGCGGCGGTGTGCGCACTCTTGATCGTGCGATGGAATTAATCGCGCAAGGCGCCTATCGGGTGATCGTAGGTACCGCTGCCTTCTCGCACAACGCTCCTGATGTTGCGTTCCTCGAAGAACTGGCGGACTCTGCCGGTCCGGAAAAGATCACGATCGCTCTCGATAGCAGACACGGCCACATTGTCGTCAACGGCTGGCAGCGGGAAACGGCCTGGACCGCTCGCGAGGTAATCACTCAGTTCGAGCCCTGTTGCCGCGGCTTCCTGTGCACTTATGTTGACAAAGAGGGCATGATGCAAGGGACGGACCTTGGGTGGTTCGAAAGCTTGCGCGAGACCACAGATCACGAACTGATCGCCGCCGGCGGTATCACAACGCTCGAGGACGTAAAAGCTCTCACCGCCATGAACATCCATTGCGCTATTGGGATGTCGATTTACACCGGCAAGTTGTCGTTGGACGACCTGCGGGCCTTAAATAAAGTCGCAGCGTGAGCCGCCGGGCGAAAATTACCAAACGAACTCGAGGGGGGATTGGTGTGAGTTGAAGAGTGGCCAAGAATGCCGGTTGTAAAACCGGCATGGCAGCCTCGAAAGGCCGCTCCACCGTGGGTGACGGATTTGGGAAATTTTGTTTTTGGAATGGGCTGAATGGGTTAGGGGGAATTTTGAGGCTCGGGAGAACGGGCGCGGTGGACACTGCGGGCACATGGCGGTCGATATTAGATCGCGCACAACGGGCACCAAACGCCCTGTGCGCTCGAAGCGAGGGGGCGGGCCGAAGTCGCCGGAGGGGAAGGCGAGTTCGAGCGGGAACAGTACCAAGCACGGGATGCTGTCGAAGCGCCACACGATTTTGGCGGACGAGACGCGGGAAGAGTACGAAGAGACGCGCCTGGGGTGGCTGGAAAATTACGAGCCGGCGGATTATCACGAGGCGCGGCTGGTGGATCAGCTGATTCTGAACGACTGGCTGCTGAAGCGGGCGAACAAGCGGCTGCTGCAGGCGGAAGCGGCGCTGGTGGGCGAAGAAGACACCTGCCATCCGGCGACTTGGACGGCGGAACAAGAACACAAAATCGAATTGGTGCTGCGGTATAAGACTACGCAGGAACGGGCTTTTTACCGGTCGTTGAGCGCGGTTGAGGGATTAAGGAAGGACATTTTGCGCGAAAAGATCTTAAACAGGCGACTGCTCGATCAACAAAATAAAGAGATCGAAGGTCTGAAGAAGCAGCTAGCCGAGCGGCCGCCGAAGCCGGCGGAAGCGCCGGTGGCGGAGGCGAAGAAGCTGTTTTGCGGGCAGAAGTCGCCGAAGAAGCAGAAGAAGACACCGGTGATCGATCAGTGGGTCGAGATTGAGGTTTCGCCGGCGGGCAAGACGGTGACGACGCTCTATCCATCGAATGAGATTTTGATACAGGACGGGCAGAAGAAATGGCCACCGCCGGAGCTGGTGTACCGGCGGATGCATTTTGTCAATGGCGTGCCGGATGAGTATGCGTGGGCGACGAGCGATGAGCGGATACGCGCGGCGGGCGGGATGGGGATTCAGCGGATGACAGTGGAGACGTGGGCAGACCTGATCGAGAAAGAGAAGGCCTTGGGGACGGGGCATCTGCTGCCGTGCGGCGGGAATTTGCCGAGGCCGGAAGACAGAGGCGGGTGCGATTGTCCGGTGTGCTCGAGGAATAGGAAGATTTTAGAGGCCAGGAAGGCGGCGTAGCTGGGGCACCCTCATACCGACAGCTATACGTCGGGTGGGATCGGTTCGGCCAAACGAGAGGAAACGAAGCACTTGGCTGATGATAAACAGCCCGACCGTTTTATGGTTTTAACTTCACCGGACCAGCTTTCCCCGCGCGCGGCGTGCGCGCCTACTGTGTGCTAGTGGCGTTGTCAGATCAAGTCTGACTATTACACTGCCGACTTGCCTTGATGACTTCGTTCATGTCCCCGGCTGGCCGAATCTCGAAAATGTTGCCATACGTCAGCGCCGGACGCTGGCCGATGAGCTGTACAGCGTGATTCATGTCCCTCGCCTCAAGAACAATAATGCCGCCGAGTTGTTCTTTGGTTTCTGCATAGGCGCCGTCTCGCTCTCAGTCATGCCCTCGAATTTGCCTTTGTCGTAGTATCCGAAACAGACGTATTTCATTGTTCTTCTCCTCATAGCGGATTGGCGGAGCCGGCAGCAGAGCGTTGCGCCGGCTCGTTCACCTCGTAGCTACGGCGCGTGTTCCCATGGCTGCGGCCAGATTGTTTACTTGCTTTCGCCGGGTTCTTGTTCCGGAGCCGGGAAGAAAAGAAGCTCGCGCACCTCGCCCACCGCATCGCAGGAGATGGAACCCTTGCGGGCCCATGCGAGTGCCTCGTCCATATCGGCGCATTCCAGTATCCAAAATCCGCCCATGTGCTCCTTGGTCTCGGTGTACGGCCCGTCGGTGACGACCGCCTTGCCGTCAAGATGCTTCCGTACCGTCTTTGCGTTAGCGGCCGGGGAAATCCCGCAGGCAAACTTTCTCACGCCGGCAGCAATCATTTCGCGGTTGAGCGCGTGGATCTCTTCGATCATCGCTTCGGTTACGGTGGACGGGTCGAAGTCGTCGGGGAGGTAGTTACAAACGAGATATTGTGGCATGACTTTTTCTCCTTGGTTTCTGTGGTTTGTATCCGATGACTCGTTTCCTGTTCACTCAGGAACCGTAGCTCATCGTTCTTTTGTCCTATAGTCGTTGGGGGAGACCGAAAATCGACAGCTATCCCAATTTTTATTTCAGCTGCCGAATCCGTTCCTGCAGGAACTGCCGCTCTGGTTCCTGCAGGGTCAGCGCCAGAGCTTTCTCATAAGAGGACCGAGCCTCAGCGGTCCTGCCGAGCCTGCGGTACATATCGGCACGGGCTGAATGCGCCAGGTAGTAATTCGCCAATTCGCCATGCTCCAACACCGCGTCGATATGCGCCAGACCGGCCTCTGGACCATCGCGCATGGCAATGGCCACGGCACGGTTGAGATGGACAACCGGCGAAGGCTGAATTCGCACCAACTGGTTATAAAGCGCAACAATCTGCCGCCAGTCGGTCGCACCGATCGATTCCGCTTCCGCATGAACGGCCGCAATCGCAGCCTGCAGTGTGTAAGAGCCGAAGCGGCGGGAATTCAGGGCTTTCTCCACCAACGCCACTCCCTCGGCGATCTGCTCCCGGTTCCAGAGCGAGCGGTCTTGATTTTCCAGCAAGATCAGCTTTCCGGTAGGAGAGGTTCTCGCGGCGCGACGGGATTCCTGCAGCAACATCAGGGAAAGCAGGCCGATGGCTTCCGGCTCTGGCTGGAGTTCTGTCAGTAGTCGTCCCAATCGAATGGCCTCGCCGGTTAGCTCGGCCCGCGTTACCTCCGCTCCCGCCGCAGCCGAATAGCCCTCGTTAAAGGCGAGGTAGACGACCTGAAGCACCGCGTCCAGCCGCTCCGGAAATTCCTGCGGGGTCGGCACCTCGTATGGAATCGGCGTCTCTCGAATCTTTGCCTTGGCGCGTACGATGCGTTGGGCGAGCGTTGCCGGCGTAACCAGAAATGCCCGGGCAATCTCTTCCGTTGTCAGGCCGCAGATTTCGCGAAGAGTGAGCGCGACCTGTCCTTCCGGAGGCAGAGCGGGATGGCAGCAGGTGAAAATCAGACGGAGGCGATCGTCCTCGATCTCTTCATCTCCAGTCTCTTCATTCCCGCTGGGAGCGCCGTTGACGCGAGACTCCATGTGGGCAACAAGATCTCTCTGTGCTCCATCAAAGCGCGCGCGCCGACGGATCACGTCGATTGCCTTGAAGCGTGCCGTTGAAATCAGCCAGGGGCGCGGCTTGTCCGGGATACCAGTCTGAGACCAGAATTCCAGAGCGGCGGCGAATGCCTCATGCATGGCCTCTTCGGCGAGATCCAGATCTCCGAGGAGGCGCACGAGCGTCGCTAGAACCCGGCCCGATTCCGACCGGTAGAGAGTCTCAATGGTCCTGCTGAGCTGTTCGGGCACAGGCGGCGGCATCTACGCAAAACTAGCAAACGGAGTGGCTCAATACAACTGCGCTCAGGTTCCCCCACCCACAATTCATCGGCGTTACGATCTCTTGCACGTCGTCAATAAGCGCATTATCGCCAATGCGCTTATCGAGGAGATTAGTAACGGGAAAAGTCGGCTTCAGTCTGGTCAAATTCGGTTCATCGAGCGATAGCGGCCTGGATGAATGAGAGTGACCGAACGGCTTCCGATAGAGGTCATCGGCGGCGTGATCGCTGGTTGGTCACCACACGTGCGCGGCACTCAGATCATCCAGTAGTGCCGTTGGTGTCGAAGGACGGCGCTTAGTATCTAGCGAGAAGGCACGTTCGTAGAGGTTTGACAAGCCTTGTGGTCCATCCTGAATATAGGTTGACAGCGGTACGAAAGTAGCTTGTCGAATGGCCGTCTGAACAGCAGTAGCATCTGGGCCAACAAACGGCCGCGCACCCGTCAGCATCTCGTAACTGATCACTCCCAACGCCCATATGTCCCAGCTAATCGAAGGAGCAGTGCCAGCCAACTGCTCAGGGGCCATGTAATCGAGCGTTCCAACGATCGTGCCCGCTCGCGTGTGCAAGGTAACCGTCGGGGTGGTTGAGTCGAGGAGCGGTGGTTCGAGAAGCTTCGAGAGGCCGAAGTCCAGTATTTTTACACCTTCTTGTGTGAGAAAAATGTTTTCTGGTTTCAGGTCGCGGTGGATAAGACGGTGCTGGTGAGCGGCCTCTAGCCCCGCACAGACTGCGCTCAGGATCGATAACATGCGGCCAGCATTCATGCGGCGTTCCGTTTGTAATTCTGCGCGTAAGGTGTTGCCGCGCAGCAATTCCATCACGATGAAAGGCCGGCCGCCTTCCACTCCGAAATCGAAGATCGTCACCACGTTCGGATGCGCGAACTTTGCGGCGATGCGGGCTTCGCGCTCGAATCGGGCAATCGCCTGGGGACTATCGACCAGTTCCTCGCGCACCAGTTTTGCGGCAACCGCGCGCCCGAGGACAAGGTCCGCCGCTTCGTAAACGGCGCCCATGCCCCCACTTCCGATACGCTGCTCGAGCCGGTACCGTCCCGCGAGCACTCTGGCGAAGTTGCGTACCAGCAGTTGTGAACCGTCCTTCTGGCAGGAGGACGTATTCCAGGTCTGACACATGCCGCAGGTGGGACATTCCCGGAACGAGCTGACTTCCGGTTTCTGCTCCCATTTCTGGTCAGAGCCGCTACGGAACCGCAGCGCCAAGCCGGCGGCAATGGCTTCGAGGACATCCAAGTCATCTTGGCTATAGAGCTCGTCGGATTTCTTGCGCCCGAGCAGCAATAAGGCCTCAATCCCGTGTTCAGAGATCACAATAGGAATGAAAAGCTCGACACGCTCCCGGGCGATCCAGGCAATCTCTTCAGGCGGCAGTTGCTCCAGCCAGCCCGCACTTTTTCCGGAAGTGTCGAGAGACTTACCGAGTAATCGCATCAATGAGACGACCTTGCGCTCCTGGCGAACATCGATGCTTTGCGCTGCCTCGGGTAGACCTGCGATAGCCCGGAACTCCGTTCCGTTACGATCGCGCAAAAACAGGACAACAAACTCGGGATGGAGTGCGGCTTCAATCTGCGTTACGACGACCTGAGAAGCTTCCGGTAAATCGGAAGCGTCACGGACTGTGTGAACGGCTTGCCGAAGCAGCTGCTCGGAATTGTACTTCTCTCTGAAGAAGTGGCGGTCGATGGCATCGAGCCAGCGCTTTCGCGTCAGGTGAGCGGCCACAGCGATTCCGGCGATGGAGGCGTAGATCCAACCTCGTTCTTGCAGTACGGTCGAAAGCGGCTGATCGGCGTGGAAGGCAAGATCGGCAGCCAGCACGATGGCAAGAGAGGGGGCAAGTGAAAGAAGGAATCCGCGTGCAATCGCGTGCCGAACGCCTTGGCGAATCATGAGGCGGATGTCGAAGAGACGGTCGCGTGTAATTGCGACCGCAAACGACGTGGGAATCGATAGAGTGGCCAGCGCGGCAACGATAGACGCGGCAGGCGAAACGATCATCGACCCCAGGCGTGTAAACCGTAATGAGCCTGCTACGAAAATTGTCCTCGGCAGATTTGCCGCCACGGTGACACATAACCCGGCACAAATGAGGCGTACCCGTCTCCGCTCGTTGGCATCTGACAGACGCCAGTAGCTAGTTACAGCAAGGGCCGCTGCCGCCAAAGGATACGCTATCCAGTACACGAAGACAGAGGACTTCAGCCATTCCGGCAGGCTCGGAGACCGGCCGGGAAAATACACATGGTCAAACACGTATCGCAGAAACCAGGGTTGGATAAAGAGATCCGGGATCCAGGCAATCAGCAGAATCCACCTTGCTTTAGGCAGTGGTTTCGGGAAAAGTGTGAGGAAGGTCATCAGGATGCCGAAGCCTACGCAAACACTCAATTCATTGATCCAAAGAAATGGCTGCAGAAAGGAAGGAGCGTGCCGCCAGGCGGCAACATAGCCCTCCGGTCTAACGACTACGGCTGAGCCACACACGCCTAAGAGGAGAGCTCCGAACAGAGCCGCGTGGTCTCCTGGACGCGCAAAGATAATTAGAACCGCGAGCCCGATATAGACTAGCTGAGCGGCACAGAACGTGAGTTGTAGCAGACCGGCGGCGGAGATCCAAAACGCCAGAGGCCTCGGACGCAGCGTAAGGTCCCGCTCGATAAGGGCTCCCGCGCGATTGATTGTCAGGTGAAAAACACGGCCGTTCTCCAGGCTCTCATTAGCTTGTTGCCATTCGGCGAAATCGTGGATACGGCGGCCATTTGCCGCGACGAGAACGTCACCCGCAAGTATTCCAGCCCGCGCGCTCGGCGAGCCTGGAACTACGCTCTGGACGACAACGGGTTTAGCAAGCCACGCGACAAAGATGCTGGGCGACTCCGGTCCTGTGAGCCATACGAAGAGGGTCAGCAAAAGATTCGTGACGAAAGACGCGGCGACGACATATGCAAGCAGCGTTGGCCGAGTCCTCGTCATGTTGGGGCGATTGTACAACCTTTAGGCGTACGCAGTACGGTTGGTAATAGAATGATGAGCTATGGTTCCCAGACGAACGTTTCTTTCTGCTGCTGCCGGCGCCCTTGGTTTGGCTTTTTGGGATGACAAGACGCTCGACGCGGCTACCGCCTACGTCAACACGAACTCCAAACCTTCAGAACTCAGGATCACCGATCTGCGCGTTGCCACCATCACGCACGCACCCATGACAGATCCCATTATCCGGATCGATACGAATCAGGGCATCTACGGACTGGGTGAAGTGCGCGACGGCGCAAGCAAAACGTATGCGCTCATGTTGAAGAGCCGCATTCTAGGCGAGAATCCGTGTAACATCGACAGGATCTTCCGCAAGATAAAGCAATTCGGCGGCGAGTCGCGACAGGCGGGTGGCGTCTGCGCGATCGAGATGGCTTTATGGGATCTTGCAGGCAAGGCTTACAACATTCCCGTCTATCAAATGCTTGGAGGCAAGTTCCGGGACAAGGTTCGCTGCTACGCAGACACCACGGAATCTGACGATCCGCACATTTACGGCGACCGCCTTAAGAAGAGAAAAGAGCAGGGATTCACCTGGCTCAAGATGGATCTCGGAGTCGATCTCATGAAGAACGTTGCAGGAACAATCACCAGGCCCGAGGGCGTTTCGATTATGCAGGGCGCCGATACACCGCATATGTTCACCGGAATCGAGCTGACGCCGAAGGGTATCGAGACCATGGCAAACTTCGTGTCGGTCGTGCGGGATTACGTCGGCTACGATGTGCCGCTCTCCTGCGATCACTTCGGTCACATCGGGGTGAAGTCGTGCATTCGCCTCGGCAAAGCGCTCGAAAAGTACAATGTTGCCTGGCTGGAAGATATGGTGCCATGGCAATACCCTGAGCTCTTGAAGGAAATCAAGCAGGCGGTCGATATTCCGCTCTGCACGGGCGAGGACATTTACCTGCAGAACGGATTTATCAAGTTGGCCCAAGAGCACGCGGTCGACATTTTGCATCCGGATCTCGCCACTTCGGGCGGCATTATGGAGACCAAGAAGATCGGCGATGCCATCGAGGCGTATGGAATCCCAATGGCCATGCACTTTGCCGGATCGCCTGTCTCTTGCATGGCGAGCGTCCAGTGCGCCGCCGCAACTAACAATTTTCTGGTGCTCGAAAATCATTCCGTGGATGTGCCGTGGTGGAGCGATCTGGTGGAAGGAGTCGAAAAGCCGATTGTCAATCACGGCTTCATCACGGTGCCGGAGCACCCGGGGCTCGGGATTACGCTCAATGACGAAGTGATGAAACAGCATCTGCTCGAGCCTGGATACTTCGAACCGACGCCAGACTGGGATAAAGAGCGCTCGCATGACCGGCTTTGGAGCAGGCGCCCAACTGCGAAGAATGTCGCGACGGTTTAATCGTCCACGTGCGAATCCACACAGATCACATGAAAACAAAAATCATTACGTTGTGTCTCATTCTGACAGGTGCGTGCGCTTTGCCTGTTTGTGCGCAGCTTGGCATGGCCACCAAAGAACAGCGAATCGCCATCACACAGGAGTGGAAAGGAGAGCGTTTTGACGATGGCCGGCCTAAAGTGCCGGACGAAGTGCTGGCGCGGCTGAAAAATACGACCGCAGAAGAAGCTTGGGCGACCTTGCGCAAGCACGGCTACAAACTTCAGTTCGAGGGCAATTGGAAGACGCTGAATGTGAAGCCAGGCGAGCGCCTGATCGGACGCGCGGTGACTGTGCAGTTCGTGCCGCTGCGACCTGACTTCCAAGCCTACATCAATGAGAAAGGGAAGGAAGAGGGCCGGCTTGGACGCGGCCAGAACTCCTGGGTAATATCGACCCTGGTGAAGGGCGACGTGATGGTCGTCGACCTCTTCGGCAAGATCAAAGACGGAACTATCATCGGAGACAATCTCGGCACATCGATGATGACGAAGACGGGTACTGGACTGGTCGTGAACGGAGCAGTGCGCGATCCGAGCGGTCTCTCCGAAATTGAGGGCTTCAAAATCTTCACGCGCGACTTCGACCCGAGCGCGATTGCCGATACCACTCTGATGGGATGGAATCTTCCGATTCGCATTGGGCAAGCGACAGTGTTGCCTGGCGATGTGGTTTTGAGCGATCCGGACGGCATTACCTTCATCCCCGCGCAGCTGGCCGAGCAAGTGGCCGATGATAGCGAACTGACTGAGTTGCGCGACGACTGGGGTCATACGATGCTGCGCGAGCAGAAATACAATCCGGGACAGATCGATGCCCAATGGACGCCCGCTATGATCGAGGAGTTTAACCGCTGGGCGGCGGCCAAGGGCTCGAAGCTGCGGATGAAAACGCCTAACCAGTAAGCTAGCTTGGAGACAATGCCATGGATGCACCAGAGCTTCTGGATCGGGCCGCTGATCATTGCCGCGGCGCTGGCGATTCTGTCGATCGTTGTTTCGCGAACCAGGCTGCGGGAGATTTACCGGCGGCAGTTCGGCGAAACGCGCCGCGAACGCTTATTCCTCGCCAGTGTCGGATTCTTCACCGCTGTAGTCGTAGTCCGCGGTATCACCATTGCGATTCACAACGATGTCGGCCCGTTTCATAACGTCAGCATGCATGGCCGGCACATCCATCATTTGGTATGGGGCATTCTGCTGCTGCTGCTGGTCGGTTACACGTGGCTGCTCGAAATCGGAACTGGTTCAAGCAGTTCGTGGCGATGGGCCGGGCGCGCAACCTCCATGCTGTATGGTGTCGCTGCGGCTCTTACGTTGGACGAGTTTGCCCTGTGGCTCAATTTGAGCGATGTCTACTGGCAGCGGCAAGGGCGCGAGAGCTACGAGGTGATGGCCCTGTTCGGCGGAATTCTTGCCGTGAGCGTTTTCGGAAAGCCGTTCTTCAGCGGGATAGTGAGGGAGATTGCGCGTCCGTTCAGGCGCAGCGTGATCCGATGAAGCGCGGGATGCCTTCTATGGGTGTCCGCACTCCAGCACAAACATCCGCAGAGACCACGGAGTAATGTCGTACATCTCACCAATTTTGAAGCTCTTTGCCTGCTTCCTTCCGCTCGGGTCGTTGGTGTCGATAAGGAGCGACCATTGTTCGCCGCCGGGCGAATCGGGTAATTGGAATGGCACTACAGCCGCGTACTCATTGATGATGATCAGCAAAGTCGCTTCCTTGCCGCGCTGCCGGATGCCAGTAGTCTGCGCTCGGCCGTCGAGCAGCATGCCAAAGCAACGCATGCCGTGATCGCCCCACTGCTCATCTTCCATTTCGTTCCCGTTGGCGTTGATCCAGGTGACGTCCTTTAGACCCAGATCTTCGTTGTATTCGCCGGTCAGGAACAGATTTCGCCTCAACACCGGATACTTGTGCCGCAGCCCGGTAAGTTTCTTGACGAAGGCAGTGAGCGATTTGCCCTTGTCTTTCAAATCCCAATCGAGCCAGCTAATCTCATCATCCTGGCAGTAAGCGTTGTTGTTGCCCCGTTGAGTGCGGCCGAACTCGTCTCCGGCGAGGAGCATGGGCGTGCCTTGCGAAAGCAGCAACGTGCCGAGCATATTGCGGATCTGCCGCTCCCGCAGAGCATTGATTGCGGGATCGCGAGTGGGGCCCTCCTCGCCGCAGTTCCAGGAACGGTTGTCGGAGCTTCCATCCTTGTTACCTTCCTGATTGGCTTCGTTGTGCTTCTCGTCGTAGGTGACAACGTCGTTCAGCGTGAAACCGTCGTGAGCGGTTATAAAGTTGACGCAGGCCCAGGGCCGCCGGCCTTGGTGATTGAAAAGTCTCCCTGAAGCGCACATCCGTTCCGTCAAAGCCGAAGCGGGCGCTTTCCCACGCCAGAAATCCCGTACCGTGTCCCGAAACTTGTCATTCCATTCGGCCCAGCCTGGAGGGAAACCACCAACCTGATAACCGCCGGGGCCGCAGTCCCATGGCTCCGCAATCAGCTTTACGGTTCCTAAGAGCGGATCCTGGCTGACGGCTTTCAAAAATCCGCTTTGATGATCGAACCCGTTTGGCTCCCGAGCAAGGATCGTGCCGAGATCGAAGCGGAAGCCGTCCACGTTCATCTGTTCCACGCAGTATCGCAGGCTGTCCGTCACCATCTGAATGACGCGCGGATGACTGAGGTTGACGGTATTTCCGGTACCGGTATCGTTGATGTAGAACCGCTTCTGGGTAGGTAGCAAGCGGTAATAGCTGACGTTGTCGATGCCTTTAAAGGAGAGGGTCGGGCCCTTCTCATTGCCCTCTGCGGTGTGGTTGTAGACCACGTCGAGAATTACTTCCAAACCAGCGTCGTGGAGCTTGGCTACCATCTCCTTGAACTCGCGGAGGCTGTCGGCGGGGTTGGCCGCATACCGCGGATCGGGCGCGAAGAATCCGATGGTGTTGTAACCCCAATAATTAGTCAGGCCTTTCTCGAGTAAGTGGTTCTCATTGATGAAGGTATGGATGGGCAGTAACTCGACGCTGGTAATTCCCAGTGACTTTATGTAGTCCAGAACCTCTTTGGTGCCCAGTCCCTCATAAGTGCCGCGCAGGTTCTTCGGGACTGCTGGGTGGCGTTTTGTGAACCCTTTGACATGAGTCTCGTAGATGATGGTGTCGTCCCAGCGGACGGGCTTACGGCTGGCGCGCTCGCCATTCCAGGTGAAATCTGGATTGACAACTGTGCATTTGGGAACGAAGGGCGCGCTGTCGCGTTGATCGAAAGTCGTGTCGTCGCCCGATTCCATCTTGTATCCGAAAATGGCTGGGTCCCACTTCAACTTGCCGCAATGAGCGCAAGCATAGGGATCGAGCAATAACTTGTTGGGATTGAAACGGTGACCATCCTCCGGCTGGTAAGGGCCATGCACACGGTAGCCGTAAATCGTACCTGGACTTACATCGGGCAGATAACCGTGCCAGATCTGGTTCGTGTGTTCGGGTAATGGAACGCGTTGCTCTTCCTTTTTGCCGCTTGAATCGAAGATGCAGACTTCTACCTTCGTGGCGTGAGCCGAGAACAGAGCAAAATTTGTTCCTTTGCGGTCCCAAGTTGCTCCTCGCGGTTGAGGCTGACCTTCGCGGATGCGGCTCTTCTTTCTTTCAACCATCGATTCAACCCTTTTTTGATACAGCTGGAGAGCCGGACGGTTTGCGCCGCTTGCTGCAGTCAGCGGGTTTGGGTGGTCGACGCTAAGGCGAAAACACCTTCGCGTAACTCTTCCGTAAGCCGTTCTGGCGACTGGCCTAGCTCAGCTTGCAAGATTTGGCCAACGGTCACCTCAATTCTACCTGAGCGAAACCAACGTTCGCCCTTCGCCTTGAGTTCACCTAGGCCAGCGAGATGGACCGGCAAGGCGGGGGTGTTCAAATCTTTCCATAGTAGGCCTGCTCCAGATTTGAAGGGTTGCGGAGTGCCGTCATCCGATCGGCGCCCTTCAGGAAACACCAGAACGCTGTAGCCGTGATCCACAGCCTCGCCCGCATGCCGGAAACTCTCGCGAAACCCGCTAAGCTGAGGCAGGGGGAAAACGTTGAACAAAGCAGTCATCAGGAAATAAGCTGCGGGTCCCAGCAGATTCAGGAACCAGTTGCCCTGATTGCGCCCTCGGCGGAAATCGAGGAGCATTTCGCCAGACATGGCAATCGCCACTCTTCGCCTCACCGCGCCAGGCAAAGCAAACAGGATCAAAGCCGCGTCGTAAGACGTAACGTGGTTGGCAACAATCAGCAGCGGCGATCCTGGCCAGGGCCCCACGTACCTCCTGACACTTGGCTTGGCGAGAAAGCGTACGAGTGGCATGGCAATCGCTTCCAGGAACGCGCTTCGGATCGCCTGCTGAAGCGGGTGCCAAGGCCATCGCGGATAGATGTGCTTGCCTGCGGGAGAAGCGGGTTTGGCCGAGGCTGGCGCGCTTCTTATGAGCTGTTGAACGTCTTCCTTGGTCTGCACTTTCTGGAGCGCCGCGTCATCGAGCCGGATTCCGTACTGCTGCTCCAGTTGCGCTTGGAGTTGCACCCGTCCCAAGCTGTCGAGCTCAAGCTCGGATGGATGAGTATTGCGGTCCGGCAGAGCGACGATTTCCCCGGCGGCAATTCGGCGAGTTACTTCGCGGCGCAAAACTTTGCCGGTCGAAGTGCGCGGCAGGTCGGGCTCTGGCCAGAGCAACCAGCGGCGCATGCGCTGAAAGCCGGCGAGTTCCCGGTTAGCCGCGCTTACCGCTTCCGCAGGATCGGCAGCGCCTTCCATCACGAGCACTGCGAGCGGCTCCGGTCCTTCGCCCCGATCCGATTCAATGACGGTACATACCTTCACGCCCGCTTGGCGCGAGAGCGCTGCTTCCAGATCTTCCGGATGAATATTGAGGCCGGCTGAAGTGACGATCAGGTCCTTTTTGCGTCCGCGAAAATGCAGATTTCCATTTGCGTCGAGCTGTGCCAAATCGCCCGTCTGCAACCAGTCGCTTTCCTGCTGCTGCAGTCGTCCGTCTTGCCACACCGTGTTCGAAACGGTATCGCCGCGCACCAGAACTTCGCCTTCACCGGTGAGGCGGATCTCGCGCCCGGGCAGCACTTGCCCGATGGTGCCCTGCGCTGGCCGAAACGGGTGATTCAGACTCACCAGGGCGGTCGTCTCAGTCATGCCATAGCCTTGCACGACCACAAAGCCGAGGGCATTCCAGAACTGCTCTCCGCGTTGCGACAGCGATGCGCCCCCGCAGACAAATGCCCAAAATTTCAACCCGAGAAGACGGTGAACATCGCGAAAACGCCACCAGCGCTGCCAGGCTTTCGACCCTTGCGTCTTGGCGATCCGCACCGCAAGATCAGGGAATCGTGCCTCCATGTGCGCCTGCATCAAATCGAGCACCCGCGGAACCGCCGCCAGTACGGAGATGCGTTCCCGGCGAATTTGCGCGGCGAGTTCGGAGGCAACCAGGCGGGGCTGGTAATGCACTTCAGCAGCCATTAAAGGCGGAATCCACAACCCCATGAATTGTCCGAAGACGTGACTCAATGGCAGCGTGTGGAGAAAGCGTATCGGGTGAAACGGGCGCTCGTACTTCAGGTACTTGTGCATTTCACGCTCGATCGGAGCGAGGCTCGCCAGTACATTGGCATGCGTGTGAACCACGCCCTTCGGGTCGCCGGTAGTACCGGACGTAAAAATAATCTGCAGCGGATCGTGCGGCGAAAGATTGTCTATCGGGCCGAGCTGCCGTTCAGTAATGCTTGCGCTGAGATCTTCGAGAGTCAAGAAAGGGACGGAAAAGCCCGACTTTTGAACATGGTCTCCGGCCAGGATAAGCAAGCGCGGCGAAACCTCGGCTATCACTCGGGCCGCAAAGTCATGAGATCCTGCCGCATCCAAAGGAACGGGCAGCACTCCTCGCAAGACACAGCCGAAGAACGCCGCGACCCATTCGGCGCTATTCTCGCCCCACAGGAGGACTCGTTCGCCTTTGGCGATCTGCCGGTTAGAAAGTTCGGCGGCAAAGCGATGGGCTAACTTCGCCAAATCCGCATAGCTAGTCCTGTTTTGCCTTAGCCCGCGCGGAGCAACTATCGAAACCTGCGCACCGTGCTGCTCAAAGTCAGCCACCAGTGAGGCAAGATTTTTGCGTTCGCTGGTAATAGCCACGTCTCCAGGCTACGCGAACGGAGGCAGACTATCCGACTCCCGCCGCTTTGCTCTTGGGGAACTGCGTGAGGGAGGCTTTGGGAGCTTTTCGTTTTGCTTCGCCATCCGCTGTGTACACCAGCGCGGGGCCGGCCGCCTCAGGAGAGGAAATCTCGTTAAGGAATTCCAGAGATCTCGCATTGCGTGCCGAGATAGATGTTCCATGGCCATACATTTCGCGGAGGAGCCGAAAACCGGACCTATCGCAGCCTGTTAGCTGGGAGATATCGATGGTAAATGTACGTGAGGAGACATGCCGTAACTCTGAGCGCCAGCGATCACGAACCTCGGCAACGGAGGCTCCGGCCAGGCGCCCTTCAATTTCTATCCGGAAGCGGTGAGCTTCATCTATAAAAGTGAGGGTAGACACAGTACTTCTTCCTGGTATTAGAGGCAGGTACAGCTACTTAGGTAACAAACAGAGATTTAACTTAGTTAATTTGGCCGGCAAAGAGCTTAATTCAGGTCCTAAAATGTTTCAAGCGCGAAGAGTACTGGAACGGGCACGCCGTAACAAAGTACTGCAGTGCGGCATCTCCGCTTTGTACCCGCTTCATCAATCAAAAATCATAGAAAATGATTGCAAAAATACTTCCTGGCTCGCCCTATCCGCAGGGCGCTACGTGGGACGGCACCGGGGTGAACTTTGCGCTCTACTCTGAAAACGCGACTCGGATTCAACTTTGCCTTTTCGATAAGCCGGATTCCGCGGAGCAGGACATCATTGAAGTTCAGGAATGTACCGGCTACGTTTGGCACTGCTACATTCAGGGATTAAGCATCGGGCAGCTTTACGGCTACCGCGTACACGGTCCCTATGAACCGGAGAAGGGTCTGAGGTTCAACCCCGCGAAGCTCGTGATCGACCCCTACGCGAGAGCGCTTAGCGGGAAGGTCAATTGGGATTATCCGGTTTTCGGTTACCGGGTGGGCGATCCGAAGGCCGATCTCAGCTGCGATGCCGAAGACGATGCGGCGGGGGTGCCCAAGGGCATTGTGACGAGCTCCCATTTTGACTGGCAGAACGATCGCTCACCCGAAACGCCCCTGCATGAATCGATTATCTATGAAGCGCACGTAAAGGGCATGACGGCGCGGCATCCAGACGTGCCCGAAAGCCTGCGGGGGACATATCTCGGACTTGCCAGCGAGCCGATGATCGGCTATTTCAAAAGACTTGGAATCACGGCTGTGGAGCTGATGCCGGTCCACGAATTTCTGGATGACAAGCAACTGCTCGATCAGGGGCTGCGAAATTACTGGGGTTACAACACGGTCAATTACTTCGCCCCTGCGGCGCGCTACTCTAGCTCCGGCAACATGGGCCAGCAGATTGGTGAGTTCAAAGCGATGGTACGCGAACTGCACCGGGCCGGCATCGAGGTAATTCTCGATGTGGTGTACAACCACACCGCGGAAGGCAATCAGATGGGGCCGACACTCAGCTTTCGCGGAATCGATAATCCCACTTATTACCGGCTAACTCCCGAAGCGCCGCGTTACTACATGGATTATACGGGCACCGGTAACACGCTCAATTTGCGCCAGCCGCAGGTGCTCAAGCTCGTTATGGATAGCCTGCGTTATTGGGTGCTCGACATGCACGTGGACGGCTTTCGCTTCGATCTGGCGTCTGCTCTGGCGCGCGAGTTGCACGACGTGGACCGGCTTTCGGCATTTTTCGACGTCATCAATCAGGACCCCATTCTTTCTAAGGTGAAGTTAATTGCTGAACCGTGGGATGTAGGCGAAGGCGGATATCAGGTTGGGCGTTTCCCGGCTCTATGGGCAGAGTGGAACGGCAAATATCGCGATGTGGCCCGGCGCTACTGGAAGGGCGATGACGGGCAAGTGGCGGAACTGGGCTATCGCCTGACGGGCAGCAGCGATTTGTATCAGCGCGATGGGCGGCGTCCTTCCGCCAGCATCAACTTTGTCGTCGCGCATGACGGCTTCACCTTGAATGATCTCGTCAGTTACGACGAAAAACATAACGAAGCGAATGGGGAAGGGAATCGCGACGGATCGAACGATAACCACTCCTGGAACCACGGCGCGGAAGGTCCGACGGACGACCCCGCCATCCTCGAGCTGCGCGAGCGAGAAAAGCGGAATTTCATGGCGACGCTGCTGCTTTCACAAGGCGTGCCGATGATTTGCGGCGGCGACGAGATCTCGCGTACGCAGAGCGGGAACAACAATGCGTACTGCCAGGATGACGAAATAAGCTGGCTTGATTGGGATCTTGACGATCGGAAGAAGGCTCTGCTCGAATTTACGACGGCCCTGATTGCGCTGCGCAAAGAGCATCCCAATTTTCGGCGGCGCAAATTCTTTCAGGACCGCAAGATTAGCCCGGGCGCGGCCCCCAAGCAGCAGGTGGATGGTCTGGAGGTGAGCGATGTCTGCTGGTATCGCCCCGACGGTCAGGAGATGACGGAGGACGAATGGAACGCCGGCTGGGTTCGTTGTTTGGGTTTACGGCTGAGCGGCCGAACCCTCAATGACGTGGACCGCCACGGAAACCTGATTCGTGATGCGTCTTTCCTCTTCTGCTTGAATCCGCACCACGAGCACATTCAGTTCTTTCTACCGCCGTGTACAACTGCGTGTAGCTGGGAAGCGATCCTCGATACGCGCGACGCTACATGTCACAGCTCTGGTCCTTTGAACCCAGGGGAGCCGTACGACATGCTGGAGCATTCGGCGGTTCTCTTCCGTGAAATAGAAATTAGAGGAGAGGCGGAACATCTCCGCAACGGAGAAGTCAGGCGCGAGCATGAAATCGAACTGAAGCACGAGCGGAAGCAGACCGTGTAGCGCGGCTCACGCTGCGCGCGAGCGGAGCATGTCGTCCCAGTTCTGTTTGTTATTCATTCGATGCTCCGTCTATTCGCGCGACTAAGAGCGTTCGACCAAACGACCGTTGTTGTGATTTATCATACGTGGCGAGGCCCAAAAAGAATGATTACAGCACCAGCTAGGCACACCGTCGCCCCGAGTACGTCCCAGTGATCAGGCCGCGTGTGCTCAACGATCCATAGCCAAAGCAGCGACGCCAGAATATAGATTCCGCCGTAGGCGGCGTACGCTCGCCCCGCGTTCTCAGAATCGATCCGGGTAAGGGCCAATGCAAATAGAACTAGAGCGCAGACCCCCGGAATCGTCCAAAGTGGGCTTTTGTGCATCGCAGCCACGCCCAAGAAGAGAAACAACCAGCGATTTCGCCAAGCGCCGCGATTAGATACCATGCCAGGGATTTCACTTCGAGGCTGCCTCGATCAGGGATGCTGCCATTCGCCCGCAATCCGACAAATCTACGCACTCGCAAGTGAGAACACGGTCTACAAAGCGTTGCATGGCTGTTCTAAATTCAGTAGAGAACAATCGCGCCGCTAGTCATACACGCCATGCACATACCACGATCCGTTTTGCGAATCCTGATAAATGCGATACAGCGCGCCATCGTCTAAAGCCACATCCCATTCTTCACGGCACCAGAAAGTTGAAGTCCACCACTCGCCCGAGGTCTTCCAAGGGCCCGCGGATTGCAAAACCTTTCCTTTGACTCCGCTGGCGATCACATCCTTAGGCGAATATTCGACCAGCCTAACGCGCGCCGGCAATGCGGGGCGGAATAGGCGCACCACTAACCGCAGCGTTTCGCTTGGTTGAGCTTGTGCTGCTTCATTACTCCCTGTGGCCGGCAACATCCTCATCTCAAATGCATCCGGCCGATGCGTATTTAGCAGGGCAGGCGTCCCCACATTGTCTTTGCCCACCATCCCGGCAATACGGGCCAGCGTGACTTGCAATTTGTCTGCTGGTGGCGTGGGTGGCAAAAACATTCCGCCCTGAACGCGGCGCGGTTCCACCGGCTCCAAGCGCAAAGTAAAGGCGACAATGGGCGCCTGGGGCGGATGCCGCTCCAGATGAAGCTGCAAAAGCTTGAGCATGGTGCGGCTGTCCTCGAGCGGCAAGGGAAATTCCAGCTCGCAGCGATACGGTTCTTGACCTTCCAGATCCAACTGAGTGAACAACGAACGGGCCGCTCTCGATTGTGAGCGCAAATGCCCGCAGAGTTCGCCTAAGACTCGGCCCAATAAAAAAAGCAGCGGTTCGAGCAGCTCCAGCCGGTGTTCCAATTCCAGATGCTCTTCGTAACGAGTAATTGCTCCCGCGATATGTAGCGGCCGATGCACTAAGCCGCAGGCCAAATTTTGCAGGTGAACTCCGGAAGGCCCCAGGCGTTCCGCCACACCCTGCAACGTGAGGGCAGCTAAATCTGCACATGTTTTCAAGCCCCAGCGTTGTAAAACGTTAAGTAATGCATGATCTATGTCGGCTACTTGTTTGAACAGAGCCGTCAAGGAAATCGAGCCTATCTTCTGCCTCTCATCCCCTGGAGTGACCAGTGTGACACCAGGGAAGTTCCGCGCCAGCAGGATGGCAGAATCGGGATTCGCGGCGATCGCCAGGTGAGCCTGCAATTTTCGTTCGTATCCAGCACGCGAGATTTCAGCAACGATCTGATGTGGCGAACCAATCAACTTACGTAAAGGAGCAATTGAGAAAACGATGGTATCTTCTGACGTTCGCTCCACTTCAGGAGAGAACTGGAGAGCTAAATCATAAAGCAGCGGAGTTGCAGCCGCATTGGCAGCGTGTAAACAGGCGTACATGTCACTCAGCCGCCTGGAGGAACAAGGAATATGGGCGTATCGAAGAAATTTTGTTAGCAGTAGCCTGAATGTCAAAGCCGGTTAACCTTAGAAAGGGTGGTTTACCGGCCCATGAAATAGCTTTAAGTTTCCCTTGTAACTTGCTTTTCGAACAAGACTTAGCTTGGTGAGAATCAGCGCAGATCACCAGCGTTGTCGGCGTATGCTCTATTGCCCGCCCAAAGCGGTACCAACAAGAAAGTGGAATTCGATTTAAGATCCGGGGACTGGCCTCACACAAATCGAGAGTGACTATGCCGAAACCTCCCGCATGCAGTAAGAGATCACTGGCGCGAATAGCATGCTCAGCATTTCCCCGACAACGGACCCAGACAATTCGATCCAGTTGCACCCCGGCCGAAGCCGCTGAAGCTGGATGGAAACTGTCATAGAGATCCACCACCGCGCATACTTCCCCACTAGCCGTTGCTTGCGCCAGAATGTATAGGCAAAGAGAAGTGCGGCCGGAAGATCGTGCGCCGACGAACTCCGCGATTGTGCCGCGCCGAAGCCCAGCGGGGAGGAGCGATCCTAACTTTTTTAATTGTATTGAATCGAACTTATATTCTTCATGTTTTGATTCAATCTTGTTGGCCGGTTTCCAGTATTCACTATAGCGAGCAAGCAGGTGCGTATTCGCCATTTATTCGCCTAAAGACATTCTGCTTTAAAAGCTGGCGAAAAGCAATACCTCGTTACCTGGCGAAATCGGTTACAGTGGTACTTCTGCTCCACCACATGACCGTACGAAGGATTTGCGCCGGCGTTGGAATGCTCATTGTGATCGGTGTGTTCACCGGATGCGCGCCGCAGGAGACGTCGGAACAGCGACGCCAGGCCGCCAACACACCCGCGGGCAAGCTGGGTCAGGCAGCGCATAAAGCAGCAACGGAAGCCGACAAGGCCGGGAAGGTGATCGGGCGGCAACTTAAACAGGCTGCCCACGATGCGCGCGAAGGTTGGAAGGAAGACGCCCGCAAAGATCAGAGCAAGAAGTAACGTGCCGTCGTGCGAGTTCCTCAGAACAACAACTTCAACGCGAACTGGATCTGCCGCGCCGGATAGGTAGTGCGGATAGTGCCGAAAGCGGCGCTTGTCGTAATCGCGGTGGGCAATCCAAAGTTTGTGTGATTCAGCACGTTGAAGAACTCCGACCGGAACTGCAGTTGCGTTCTTTCGAAAATGTGGAAGTTCTTGTCCGCTGCCAAGTCCCACTGTTCCAATCCGGGTGAACGAAAGGCATTACGGCCCGCATTGCCGAAAGGCGCGTAGGCCGGTGGCGTAGTAAACGTGTAGCCGGCGAAGTAGTCGTTTATCATTTGCGATTTGCTCTGGCTGATTGGCGTGCCTGAAATATTGGGGCGCAGAATTGCTTCGCCGCGATAATCATTGGTCAATCCTGTGACGTCGTTTGCACTCGAAGGCGAATAGGAGACGTCAATAGGAGTACCGGTGTTTGCGGTATTGATGGAATTGAGTTCCCATCCCCCCGCGATGGCGTCGAGGAAGGGATTCATATTAGAGGCGTACTTGCGCCCTTTTCCGAACGGCAGTTGATATACCACGCTGGTGACGTCGATGAGGGTAACGTCGAAACTCGAAGGCCCGCGCTCCGCGGCTAGATTGCGGATGTTCTGCGGGTTGGCTTGATAATAGCCGGGGTAGTACTCGAGCGCTTGCTCGGAATCGCCGAGCGCCTTCGACCAGGTAAAGGAATTCAGCAAATAAAGCCCACCGAAGCGGTGCTCCAGGCGGGCGGACAGGCCGTTGTAATTGTTATTGCCCGCGGGATCGAGCCAGGTAATCGCGCCGAAGCTTTTGATCGGGCGCCGAGCCTGCACTCCTAGTGTCTGGCCGGGCAAATTCGGAAACGCCTGGTTGTAATCGGCGAGGATGGGCAAACGCAGACTGTGATTGCCGTTGTAGCTCACTTCCAGCACCGTGTCCTTCGCGAGCTGCCGTTGGAGAGAGAAGAACCACGATTGAATGTACGGCCAGCGTGTATTTGCCGGAATGTAGTCGATGTTCGAGGTGATGGGATTGAAGCTCGCGGGATTGTCGATTCCGGTTGTGAAGCTGTTCTGCGTCGTCAGGAAGTTCGCCGGCGCCGAACCGCCCGCCGGAATAGATTGTGTCAGCAAGCCGAAGATTGCCTGTGGAGCGTTGATGCCTTCCTGCGCGCTGCCGGGCCGGTTGAAAAAGGAGTAGCTGATTCCGTAGCCACCGCGCACCACGGTTTTCGGATCGAAGCTGTAAGCCATTCCGATGCGCGGGCCGAAATCCCTGTAATCGGGATGAACTAAGGCACGGTTGTAAAGGCCGCCACTCGTCGCCTTGATCAGCACGTCCGTTGAGGGATCGAAGTTCGTCCAGTTATTGTCGCGCTCCCAAAGAGGGGTCGCGAACTCCCAGCGCAGGCCGAGATTCAGGGTGAGCCGCGAAGAGAGGCGGTAATCGTCCTGAATATATAGAGCGTTCACGTGCTGCCGCAAGTTGCTCACAAAACTGTTGCCGAGTTGAATCGTGCTCGGAAGAGCGAACATGAAATCCGCCAAATTGTAGCTGGTCGCATCGCTGGCGATTTTGCAGCCGGACGACTGTCCTAACTGAGCGCAGGTGGGTTTGCTGAATTGTCCGGCGTAGGTGTCCGCACCATAAAGAGGATTAACGTCCAGAACCTCGGTTCGAATAGCCGTAAACTCATAGCCCATCTTCAATGCGTGCTTGCCTTTAATAAGCGAATAGTTGAACTTCGGATTAAACGATGTCGGGTTCTGGAACTGCGGATTGCTCGTTTGCCGTCCCAGTTGAGAAAATCCGCTGATCGATTGCGAGTTCAACCCACCAGTCAGATTGGGCGATGTGGGCAGGCCAGGGATGCCGTACAGCTGCTCCATGCTCTCGCCGCCAAGATAGGGTGGCACCTTCCCCGCTAGGATGTGATCGAAGCCGAAGCGCGCATCGAACAGAGAGGTGGGTGTTATGGTCCAGGTGTACCCGGCTGCCGCTTGCTGCTGAATGGCGTGGATATAACCGTTGCCGTTTCCACCCGATGGCCCCGGAATATCAGGCTGATAATATTGCAGGTCCTTGCGCTGGCTGAAGCGCAGAAACGAAGTCATTTTGTTGTTGATCTGATAATCGAGCTTGGCGTCGTACTTGTCACTGTAATCTTTCACGAGCAGCAGCGCTTCGTAGTTGTTAGAGCGGCCAGGGCCGTTCGGAGCCGGCAACTGGCTCAACACTTGCGCCGCAAATGGATTCAATTGTGCAACGGGAATCTGCGTGCCCGCGGGATATAGGGTGTGCGTCAACGGGTCCACTACAGTGACCGGCAGAACGCCGCCGCGATCATGCAGATTCGGAATGGAATCAAAGTTCAAGTAGCGCTGCAGTTGCCGGAAACCTTCGTAGTCGGCGAAGAAGAACAACTTGTTCTTGATAATTGGACCGCCGAGAGTTACCCCAAACTGGTTGCGCTGTAGAGTCGGCTTCTGGAAAACTGCTGGGCTGAAAGTGAAGCCGACGGCATTCAGATCCGTATTGCGCAGAAACTCATAGGCAGTTCCATGAAACTCATTCGTTCCGGAACGCAGAGCCGCATTGATCACGCCGCCGCCCACGCGCCCATACTCTGCACTGAAGTTGCTGGTGATCACTTTGAATTCGGCGATGGCATCGGGAGACGGCTGCACCACTTGGCTCGAGTATCCCTGGTTGCTTGGCGAGTAAGCATTGTTGTCTAAGCCATCCAGCAGAAAGTTATTGTAGGTGCTGCGCATCCCGTTGACGTTAAATGAGCCCTCGCGCGGGGTGCCGTTAGCCGCGAACAAGACTGAGAGCGGCGAACGATGAACGTTGGTGGCAAGCAAGGCGAGATCGGAGTAGTTGCGTCCGTTCAGCGGCAGCTCGACAATCTGCTGGGTGTGAATCACCTGCCCCTTTTCGCTGCTATCTGTCTCGAGCGCGGCCGCCGCGTCTGACACTGTCACGGACTGGTTGACGGCGCCCACCTGCAGCGTGATATCCACGCGTTGCCGGGCGTCCACATTGACCAGAACGCCATGAGTAATGAATGTTTCGAATCCGGTCAGTTCGGACGTGACGGTATAGCGGCCGACCTTCACGTTGAAGAAGTCATAATTGCCACTGTCGTCCGAAACCGTTTTAGACTCGATGCCAGTCTGCTCGTTTTTCAGCGTCACCGTGGCTTTCGGAAGGATGGCACCGGAGGTGTCGCGAACGGTTCCGAGGACCTCCGATGATTCGAATTGCCCAAACGCGGAGCATGCGAAGACACACAGCGCAGCTGAGAGCCTCAATAACTTATTCACTTCTTATCCCCCAAGAGCAAAGGCTAGGTAGGCTGCCGAGTGCAAGCGCGCTATCGTCCGGAGTGTTCAACCTGCTGCTTTACAGCATAAGTCAAAGTTGAAACATTGGTATAGAAAATGGATTACATTTTGGTTTCGACGCTTGCACGTGGGGCTAGGCCAGCGTTGCCCACCGAACCTAACGCAATCGCTAGAGCAATGGAACTAACGTCGTTTGGAGAACAGAACCTGGGCTGCGCCTGTGTAGCCGTCTTCAAAATTGACTGCGGAGCCCGCTAGGTAGAGGAGCCAGGTCCGGTATGACATTTCGCCCACTAGCACGCGGCAATGGTCTGCGTTGCGCTGGAGGTTCTGCACCCAGCGTCGACAAGTCAATGCGTAATGAAGCCGCAGGTCTCGCAGCCCAACGGCTTCGAAACCCGCGCGCTCACCCTCTCGGATGACTTCATCCAGGTGGGATAGCTCGCCGCCAGGAAACACACGTTTTTGAAGGAACAGCGTTTCCGAATCATCCGACGCGCCTCTGGGGCGTACCACGCCGCGATTGAGAAACAAGCCGCCGGGCCTCAATATTGCAAAGAGTTTTTGGAAGTAAGCTGTCAGCCGCCCGGGTCCCACATGCTCGAACATGCCGATAGACGCGATTTTGTCAAAGGGACCTTCCATTTCACGATAGTCGGCAAATTTCACCGAAGCAAGATCCTCCAATTGCTGTCTCTCGATGGCTTGATTGGCGAACTCAAATTGCAGGCGGCTCAGCGTGCAGCCGAGGGTTCTTGCCCCGAACTGGCTCGCGGCATAACAGATCAGTCCGCCCCAGCCACAGCCGACATCCAACATTCGCTCGTCGGGGCGAAGGACGAGATCTTTGCAGATTCTGTCTAGCTTCTGAGTCTGAGCCGCTTCGAGTGAGTCCGTTTCATCCGCAAAAAAAGCGGCTGAGTAGACCATTCGAGGATCAAGAAATTGAGCATAGAACTCATTCGAAAGATCATAGTGGAACTGGATATTCTTTTTGGTCGCGGCGCCATCAAGCGCTGACCGAAGCCTGGAACGCTCGATCTTTACCAGCATCGAAACCAGGAACTGATGCAGCTTGTTACGACGCTGATTAGAGAAGTATCGGATCGCTGCGAAGATGTCTCCGCGGACGTCAAATTCACCTTTGATAAACGCCATTGCGGCCGAATAGGGATCTCTAGTCAAAAACTTCTTAGCTTCGCGATTGCCAGACGCAATAACGGTGAATCTGCTTTCCGGGTCTGAGTAACAGTTTGATCTCCCTCCCGGCTGACTGATCCAGATGGTCTCAGCTTCTGATTGTCGTGGCTGCTGGATTGTTCTCATTTCGGGCTCCAACTGACAGCGTGTCGTCTCCGGCTACGTTTTCGACGCGCTGTGAAGTGTGAACTGCTAATTCAAGCGTGCTCGCAGCCACCCGGAAAAGCCGTGTTTTTTATCACAAAGGCTGACACGGTAAATTACGAGTTTATAAAGAGCAGGTCCGAGTCTATTTGCCGGGGAACGGAAGCCATCCCCGCGTTACGTAATCATTCATTGTGAGCGTGACCATAATCAGAAACCAAATCACGCCGGCGCCGATAATCACGCGAATGAGCTTCGATTCGTACAAGCCGTGCATGAAAAAAGCGACGATCAGGCAGGCCTTCGTTGTCGCGATAAGGATGGCGATACCCATACTGAACGGCCCGAGATCAAGGAACCCAATCAACGTTGTGGTGAGCGCAAGTGCGAGCAGTCCGAGCCAGGTAAAGGTATAGGTCCTTATAGAAACGACAGGTGGTTTCATTTGACGTGTAACCCCGGAATGTAAAAAATGGCATACAGGAAGACCCAGACAATATCGATGAAGTGCCAGTAAAGGCCACCTAGATCGATAGGCGTATGATAATCGGCCGAGAAGCTTCCAAGCAGCGTGCGAAAGAGCAGAACCGATAGAACGCCTATGCCGATTATCATGTGAACGGCGTGAAGCCCCGTCATGATGAAGTAGAAAACAAAAAACATCTGTATGCTTCCGGCACCAGGCGCTTGATCTTCGAACCAGAAGCCGGGAGCTTTATGGGCCTGGTAATGAAGATAGTATTCGGTGAATTTGATGCAGAGAAAGACTGCGCCGATAGTCATGGTGACCAGCAGAAACAGCGTTAACCGCTTCTGGTTGCCCAATTCCGCGCTATGGACCGCCAGGGCCATGGTATAGCTGCTGCAAATCAGGACAGCCGTGTTGATGGCGCCGAGAACAATTTCCATATCCTTGCTGCCGAGGTCGAAAGCGTGCGGGTGACTGATCCGGTAAGCAGTGAACGCGGTAAAAAGGCCGCCGAAGAGCAGCACCTCGGTCATGAGAAAAATCCACATTCCGACGGTAGCGGTTTCGCGCTGCTGAGCAGGCGTGGCAAACTGCTCGCGCAGGTCTAAAGAAAGCTCGCGCACGACCGGTTCAGACAAGGTTCAGTTCCTCCTTCATCGCCTCGTAATCATAAGGGCGAGTGGTGACGACGGGGGTGACTTCGAAGTTGTGGGCCGGTGGGGGGGAGGGTGTCTTCCATTCGAGGCCAGTTGCGCGCCAGGGGTTGGGACCTGCGTCTTTTCCGTACTTCCAGGACCAGAGCAAATAGATGAGCGGAAGTATGTACCCGACCCCGAGAATACTTGCTCCCGCGGTGGACAGCACGTTGAGGATCTGAAATTCATCTGGATAGGCGGCGTAGCGCCGAGGCATTCCCATGTACCCAAGGACGAACTGCGGAAAAAATGTGAGATTGAAGCCGAGGAAAATCGTCAGGGCGGATATTTTCGCCAATCCCTCGGGATACATCTTGCCGCTGATTTTCGGCCACCAGTAGTGCACGCCGCCGAGAAAGGCCATGACGGTTCCGCCAACCATGATGTAGTGAAAGTGAGCGATGACGAAGTAGGTGTCGGTCACGTGTACGTCAATACCCAGTGCGGCCAGAAACAGGCCAGTCATTCCGCCGATCGTAAACAGACCGACGAAACCAATCGCGTAAAGCATGGGAGTTTCCCAGGAAACCGATCCTTTGTATATCGTTGCCGTCCAGTTGAAGACTTTGATCGCCGAGGGAACAGCGACAAAGTAACTCAGAATTGAAAAAGTCATCGCGGCGTACACGGACTCGCCCGCAACGAACATGTGGTGGCCCCAGACGAGAAATCCCACAACGGCAATTGCGATGCTGGAGAACGCAACGGCCTTATAGCCGAACAGCGGTTTGCGGGCGAAGGCGGGTATGATTTCGCTGACCACAGCCATTGCGGGCAGCACCATGATGTAGACGGCGGGATGCGAATAGAACCAGAAGAGATGCTGAAACAGGACGGGATCTCCGCCTAACGCGGGGTCGAAAATGCCTACCTGAAAGATGCGCTCGACCGCGACCATCAAGAGTGTGATCGCCAGGACTGGAGTCGCCAATACGAAAATGATACTGGTCGCGTAGGTCGACCAGACAAATATCGGCAGCCGAAACCAGGTCAGTCCTGGAGCGCGCATGACGTGCGTGGTAGCTATGAAGTTGATGCCGGTCAGTATGGATGAAAAGCCGGAGATGAGGATGCCGACTGCCGCGGCAACGATGTAGGTGGTGGAATAGGTGGTGCTGAAGGGAACGTAAAAAGTCCAGCCGCTATCGACTCCGCCGCGGAAGAGCGCGTAAATGGTAATCGCCGCGCCGAGCATGAAGATGTACCAGCTAAGAAGATTCAGTTTCGGAAAGGCCAGGTCTTTTGCGCCGAGGGCCATGGGCAGAACGAAGTTTCCCAGCGTGTTCGGGATGGACGGGATGAGGAAAAACCAGACCATGATGATGCCGTGCATGGTGAATAGCTTGTTGTAAGTTTCCGCGCTGACGAGCCAGTTATGCGGAGAAAGCAATTCGAGACGCATCAAGAGCGCGAAGAAGCCGCCCACAAAGAACAAGAGTGTTATCGAGAAGGTGTAAAGGATGGCGATGCGCTTATGATCGGTCGTGAACAGCCAAGAAAGGATTCCCTGCTTTTCAGTTAGGTAGTTTTTTTCAACGACGGGATGGGATGCCGTTTCAATCATCTCAGCGAGCCTCCACCTTGGAACCGGAGTTAGACGTCGCTCCCGGACCGGCAATACCCGGCTGTGTGCCGAATTCTTTAGAGGTGGTTCCGGAGCTCGACGGTTGTTGCGTGCCGGGTTGCGGCCCTAACGCTTTGATGTAGGAAATGAGCGCGAGCACCTGTTCCTCGTTCAACTGCCCAGTAAAATTCGGCATGATATTGGGCCGGAAGCCGTACACGATTTTTGCGTTGGGTTCAAGAATGGACTCCCGGATGTAGGATTCATCCGCGATGAGGGTCTCGCCGGTTGAAATCTGAACCGGATGGCCGTACAAATTGCGCAGGTTGGGGCAGCGGCCCTGGTCATAAAAGTGGTGGCAGTTCGAGCATCCGAACTGATGAAAGAGCTTTTCGCCCTGCGAAGAGAGCGAGCCTTCCGCCGCGCCCTCGGTCAGCCATCTTTGGTAATCGGCGGGAGGCATCGCGTAGATCCAGCCGATCATGCCAGAGTGCTTGGTTCCGCAATATTCGGCGCAGAACAGATGGTATTTGCCCGGCTTGACGGCCTTGAACCAGGTGGTCGTGTATCGTCCAGGCAGCACGTCCTGCTTGGTTCGAAAGGCGGGGACGAAGAAGCTGTGAATCACGTCTTCAGACGTCATGGTCAGCTTAACCGCGCGACCCACCGGTATATGCAATTCATTGATTTCGCGCTGGCCTTCCGGATGCTGGAGCTTCCACATCCACTGCTTTCCGACGGCATACATGCTAAGCGCGTTGTCCGGCGGCCGCTCGATATCGAAATAGAGTTTAGAGCCCCAGGCAAACATTCCCATGAAAAGAAAAAACGGAATAATGATCCAGGCTGCCTCGACGGGGATGTAGTTTCGGATCTGATCTCCCATTTCGTTTTCATGCTTGCGGTGGTAACGGACGGCGGAGTAGACCAGGAAAGCAGCGATGGCGGTCGCCACCGTCCCGCAGAGCAGCACCATGAGCCAGAAGAAGAAGTCCACTTCTCCCGATACGGAGGACGCCGATTCGAAAAAGAGCAGGAAGGTCCTCATGAGTGTGGAATTTTCTGCCAATCGCGGCGGTGTTCGCGGATATCGCGGCGCCAGAAAAGGAGCATTGCCCCAGCCAGGAGCACGAGAGTAAGACCGGCCGCTCCGCGAAGCATATTGATTACGACTGCTCCGTATTTGCCCGTCTTTGGGTCGTAATGATAACAGAAGAGCAGCACCTGATCCACCGGCGACCCGATACGATCGTGCGAGGATTCGATCAGGCCAAGCTTAAGATCCTTCGGCTCATATTCGACGCCGTAAAGATAGCGGCTAAGGCGGCCTTCCGGGGTCAGCAGCATAATGCCGCTGGCATGGATAAACATTTTGTGGACGGGATCCCAGCGGTAATGAAAACCGATGGCCCGCATGACGGCGCCAATCGAGTTTTGATCACCGGTCAAGAAATGCCAGCCGTCGTTCTTTGCCTTGCTCGAGTAACTGTGCACATAATGGTCGCGCTTCGCCGCAGCCTGTTGCGGAGTGTCGGACGGATTGAAGCTGACGGCGACCACTTCGAAGTCGCGGCCCGGCTTCAACGAGAGGGGGCGCAGTCCGGCAACTACTCCGCTGAGAATTTGGCTGCACAGCATGGGGCAGGTGTAATACACAGGCGCTAAAATGACCGGCTTGCTTCCAAAGTAGTTTCTAAGGATGACCAAGGCGCCGCTCTCGTCCCGGAAAACAGTATCGAGAGGAACCTGGGAATCAAGCTTCTGTTCTATGCCAATGTCGTTCAGATTGGGCGGAGCAAATGGGCCATTAGCTGCGGGGAGCGCCACGCGAGCAAAAAAGAGGAGCGGAATGACGACGGCGATCGCCCTTGCGGATTTCATCGCGGCTCCGGTTCCACTTTGCCTTCAAAACCGGTCGTGCGCGAACCGGCTTGCGGCGGCGTAAGCGTTGCGTTCGGGGGAGTGTTTTGCGGGGGAATGCCGCGCTGCGCGACAATCTGCATTGCTTGTTCGATTGGTATCGCGACCTTGCCTTTATCTTTGTCGATCCAGTAATAGTGGTTCATTTCCCAGTTTTCTCGTGCGCGCAGAGCCTTCAGGTCTTGCGGCGGCGAACTCTGCAGCCTGGGCTCTGGCGGCAGTGGGTTTCCGTGCTCAGCTATGGGAAGCGGCGGCAGACTGGCTTCAGCCTTGTAATGGCGCAGAAACGAAAAAAAGAAGAACAACAGGCCTATGATGATCCACACACCGACGATCACCCCCAGTCCGGTGAGGAAGGCGCCTCGCGCGTTCAGTTCAGAATGTTCGAAGTCGATCTCCTGATGCCGAAGCTCGACCGGGCGGCCTTCTCTCACAGCCTCCAGTGAACCCTCTACCGAGCCAGCCACGTGGCCTATGAAAGTGGCAACTTCTTTCAGTACTCCTTCGTCGCGCGGCTCTTGATTCGTATCCATCTCACTCTTCCTCGCCGTGTTCGAGCGCTTTGGCCAGAGCGGGCGCCTGTATCGGAAGCAGAGGGCGATTTCTCAATTGCCAGAGGAACATCGCGACCCATAAACCCCCGATGGCTAGCGGAACCGAGAAATTGAGCCAGTGCAGACGGAGCCCCCGCTGATAGTAGCCGGGCATGACGACCCAAAGAAGGTCGAGGAAACACATCACGATAGTGATACCGACAACCGTACAAAGGGCAGTTGCGTTGCGTTTCAAGGGGCGCGAAAGCAGTAGCAGAAAGGGCACGATGAACTTAAACAGAATCAGCGCAACTCCGATCCAGCCCCACGACGTTGCGAGGCGGCGCAGATACCAGGGGATTTCATCTGTTAGGTTCCCCGACCAGACAATCACGAGTTGCGAGAAAGCAAAATAGGCCCACAGCATGACGAATGTGAGGAGTAGCTTCCCGAGATCATGGAGATGGGCCGCCCGGAAACGGCCTGCTAACGGCTCGCGTTTGGAAAGCAAAACCATAGCGAGAATGATGAACGCGAAAGCCGTCAGGGCTTGGTTCGCCACGAATAGAAAGCCCCAAATGGTCGAGTACCAATCCGTTTCAAGCGACTCCGCCCAATCGATGGAAGAAAACGTGACGGTGAATACGTATAGAATCAAGCCCGGCGCGCTGATCGCGGCCAACCGCTTTTCTAATCCTCCGTGTTCGTCCTGTTCGGCCGACCAGCGGTTAAGAAAATACGCGAAGGCGATCCAAATGGCGAAGTAGATGATTGCGCGAGCGATGAACATGGTCGGGTTCATGTACCCGGCGCGATGGCGAAGTACGTATTCGTGCTGAACCAGGTTTGGATGCGCCCAGCCGTAGAGTCTTGGGATGCCAAATGCGATGGGCACGAAAAGCAGCGCAAGCAGCGGCAACGTTCTGGTAGCCGACTCGAGGGTCCGCCGCGTCATGATGCCCCAAGCGCCTGCTGTCAGATACTGCATCATCACGATGCCAAGGGAACCCAGAGCCAGCCCAAGCCAGAAGAGATAACCCATGAGATACGAGCGGAAGAAATCGCCCGGACTGAAGAAAGCCCCGACAATGGAGGCGATCGAAAGCAGAATGCCGATACCCAGCGCCGGTCGAAGCAGGCGGCCCATATCGTCACGCAACTCGGGAGAGGGTAGAAAGCTGGAGGTCATCGCGTCGCTCCGCCACTGGCACGCTCACTCGTTGCGAGCTGTTCGCGCATCGCAGTCGGTACATCGGAGAGATTGGCATTCCTGCTTAATTGCAGGGCGCGAACGTAGGCAACGATAGCCCAGCGATCATTCACCGGGATCTGGTCGCCGTGATCGGGCATGGCCCCGTAGCCGTTCTTAATTACCTGATAGATGTAGCCAGGCGGGACCGAACGCAAGCGGTCGGTGTGAAGGTTCGCGGGAATCCAGAATCCACGCTGGCGCACCATGCCGTATCCATCCCCGGTCTGGCCATGACAGGGACTGCAGTAGATATTGAATCGGTCTCGGCCGCGCCGTAGTAACCCGGCATTCACAGCAAGCGGAATCGTCTGAAGAAACCCATTGCCATCTGCCCCCGTGTGAACAGCGTCGGTCTCGCTCAACTCATCACGCGCGATGGTGTTGGGCGGAATTGGCCGCGCGTCCCTCCCATCAGCGAAAAAGCGGTTCTGGCCTAGAGGCTTGTATTTGGGCTGATCCTGCATATCTCGTCGGCAACCCACGAGCGTCAGCAGCATGGCGCATACGAGCGCGACTCTCTCAGGAGTTTTCAACTTCCCACACTCCTGATGGCCCTAAGCCGCGCAGAAACTCAGCGGTTTGGCGCGTCTCGTAGAACGGATCGCGTGCTTCGATGCACAGAAAAAAACGGCTACTTGTCGCTTCAGAAAACTGGGGCAGATTGAATAACGGAAAATTCGGCCGCGGAAACCCGCACAGCGCCAGCGTTCCGAAGAAAGCTCCGCACGAGGCGAGCAAAACGGTCAGCTCAAACAGGATCGGGATAAATGACGGCCAGCTATAGAGCGGACGGCCCCCCACATTGGTCGGGTAATCGATGGCAGCGACGTAGTACTGCATCGACCAGGCAATCGCCGCTCCAAGCAAGCCGCCCAAAAGCACAATCAGCGGCACAAAATTAGGGCTGGGCACAATCTTATCGAGAGCTTTGATGGGATAAGGCGAATACGCTTCGAAACGAAGATATCCGTATTCTCGAGTCTGGCGCGCAGCTTCTACCAAAGCAGTAGGATCTTCAAATTCCGCCACCAAGCCGTAAACAGTTTCCGTCTCTGTCATTTTTCCGTTCCTCCGCCGGGCTTGGAGAAAGGCAAGAGTTCCCGCACCTCGGACATCGAGATCATGGGCAGGAAACGAACGAAAAGCATGAAGAGCGTGACAAACAATCCGACGGATCCATAGAGGGTGGCGTTGTCCCAGAAAGTCGCCACAAAATTTGACCAGGAGGAGGGCAGGAAATCGCGGTCAAGGCTGGTGATGATGATCATGTAACGCTCGACCCACATACCGACCAGAACCACCATGGCAATGAAGAAGAGCGGTTTCGGATTCACGCGTACTTTGTGAAACCAGAGCGCTTGCGGAATAAGGACGTTCAGAAGAATCACCAGCCAGAACGTCCAGGATTGAGGTCCGAAAGCACGATTGTGAACCGTGTACATCTCGAATCCATTGCCGCTGTACCAGGAGGTGAACGGCTCGATCACGTAGGTATAAGCAAGGATCAAGCCATTGGCAAGCATCAGTTTGGCGCAATTATTCAAATGACGCTCCGTGATTACGTTGTGAAGTCCGTATACGGCGCGCAAGGGAATGCATAACACCAGGACCATGGCAAAGCCCGAGTAGATCGCGCCGGCAACGAAGTAGGGCGGGAAAATCGTCGAATGCCAACCCGGCAGAATGGCGATCGTGAAATCGAAGCTCACGACTGTGTGTACCGAAAGTACCAGCGGCGTCGCCAGCCCGGCGAGCATAAGGGAAGCGCTCTGGTGCCACTTCCAATGGCGGGACGAACCGCGCCAACCGAATGCGAGTATGCCATAGAAACCATACTTAAGTCCGCCGCCGGAGCGGTCACGCAGGGTGGCAAGATCCGGGATCATGCCGAGATACCAGAAAAGAATGGAGACGGTGGCGTAAGTGGAGACCGCGAAGACATCCCAGACCAAGGGGCTCCTGAACTGCGGCTGGATCGTCATGGTGTTCGGGTAGGGCAGCAACCAATAGAAGATCCAGGCGCGCCCGAGATGCAACAACGGGAACATACCCGCGCAGGCTACCGCAAAAATCGTCATCGCTTCGGCGAAGCGGTTAATCGAATTGCGCCAGCCTTGATTCAGCAGTAAAAGTATGGCTGAGATAAGCGTGCCGGCATGTCCAATCCCGATCCACCAGACAAAGCTCGTGATGGCAAAAGCCCACGCGACGGGAATCTCGACGCCCCAGATGCCGACGCCTTTGGATTCCAGATAAATGACGGCGATCGTAAAAACCGTCAGCAGCAGAACTCCCGCGCCGAAGGTGAGCCACCAAAACAGGGGCGCTTTGCGGCGCAGCACGATGTCGCTGATTTGTGCGCTGACGGTTTCGAACGTCTGGCTTGGCGCAACAACGGCGAGCGGATTGTTGGGATCCAGTTCTCGCGCAGAGTGCCGCTGGCGTTCCTCTACCGTCCCCGTCATGCTGAAGTTCCCCCGGATAGCGCAGGATTCGGGTTGCGCAACTCGGCTAGATAGGTAGTTCGCGGGCGCGTATTCAAAGAAGCGAGCAGTGAGTAATCGAGCTTTTCGGCTTTTAGCTTTGCTACTTGGTTGCCGCTGTTGTTCATGTCGCCAAAAATGATGGCCTGCGTCGGGCAAGCCTGCTGGCAAGCAGTCTGAATCTCGCCGTCACGGACGAACCGGTCCTCTACTTCTGACGCGATTTCTGCCTCTTTGATCCGCTGGACGCAATACGTGCATTTCTCCATAACGCCCCGGCTGCGCACGGTTACGTCGGGATTGCGCTGCATCTTGAATGTCTCGGTAGTCCAGTCCTGAAACAGAAGAAAATTGAAACGGCGGACCTTGTAGGGGCAGTTGTTCGAGCAGTAACGAGTGCCGACGCAGCGGTTATACACCATGTCGTTCAATCCCTCGCTGCTGTGATTTGTGGCCTGGACGGGGCAGACAAGTTCGCAGGGGGCGTTCTCGCATTGCATACATGGTACGGGCTGATAAACGGCTTCAGGAAGACGCGGATCGCCCTTGTAGTAGGTGTCAATGCGAAGCCAATGCATCGCCCTGCGAGCGAGAACCTGCTCCTTGCCCACCACCGGAATGTTGTTTTCAGCCTGGCAAGCGACTACGCAGGCGTTGCAGTTCACGCAGGCCGTCAGATCGATCGACATCGCCCACTTGTAGCCCTTGTACTGCCAGTGCGGGTAGAGTGTCAGGTTTTCCGGCGGCCGGTGATTCTTTTCCTTTACAACGTCCGGATTACGTCTGTACTCGTCGATTGTGCTACTGATGACGACATCGCGGCCTTCCATGGTCTGCTGCATCTGAGTGGTAGCGAGCGGATAAGGGGAATCGAGCTTGTGGATCTCCGCGCCCGATCCGTACCCCAGGGAGTCGGAATCCCGCAAGAGATAAGCGTTGAAACCGGCGCCATCACCTGCTCTACCCGAATGAGTCCGGCCAAAACCGAGGTCCAAGCCGATAGATTCATCGGGATGGCCCGGAAGGACCCACACAGATCCCCGCACCGACCGGCCACGATACCGCACTTCAACGTGTTGCTGATTTTTTAGTTCCAGGCGCCGGGCCGTTGCTGGACTGAGAAACACTGCGTTGTCCCACGTCAATTTGGTCATGGGACGCGGCAATTCCTGCAACCAAACATTGTTTGCGTACCGGCCATCGTAGAGATAGATGTCGGGCCGGAAAGTAATATCGAGACCGCCTGAAGACGGGCGATGGGACAAAGGCGGGGTCGCACTGATCTTGGGACGGATCGCTGGATGCAAGGGCACCAGAGATGAACCGGCAATCGAGCCGTCATGCACCGACTTGCGCCACCACTCCTCGAAGTCCTTCGCGCCACTCTGTGCTGACCAATAGGACCGGACGATCTCATAGGATGAGCGTCCCGGAAATTGCAAGATTGCGTCGAGCACAGCGAGCTGGGAGCGCGTATCATATAGCGGCGCAATCAGCGGCTGCATGATCGTGATCGTGCCGTCATAGGAGCGCGAATCGCCCCACTCTTCGAGAAAATGCGATTCCGGAATCTGCCAGGTCGTTTTCAGTGAAGTCTCATTAAAATGCAGGGCGACATGTATCGAGTTCTTCACTTTCTGCAAACCCTGAATGAACGCGAAATCCGCGGGTGCATTATACACGGGATTACCGCCCAAAATAAGCAGCAACTGGGCCCGGCCAGCGTTCATATCGCTCGTGAGTTGCCGGAGCGATTCGATTTGATCTACGGGCTCAAACTCAACGGGATCGGTGTAGATAACCGTTTTTCCGTGATTACCCAAGAAGCTGTTCATCGCGTGAGCGAGCGAGTGTAGGGCGGCAGTCTGGCAGTCACCGCCGATCACTATACTTGAGCCTGCGTGCGACTTCAGATCGTTCGCAATGGCTCGAATCAGATCGGCGTGCGGCGAGTTGCCGGACTGCGAAGCGCCGGAGACTCCGAGCGCCGCTGCCAGCTCTCGGGCAAACGCTTCAACTTCCCAGTAACGCAGCGCGATCCGGTGATCCGCTTTGCCTCCCGTTGCCGTCATCGTGCTTTCGACGGCATACAAGCGGTTCATGTCGAGACGGCCGCCGCGTCGGCGCCGCCCCGCAAAATCCCGAGCATAACGGGTGGATGCCGGTCCGCACGTCAGAAAATCCGCATCGAGCGCAACTACGACATCCGCCTCGGCGAAGTTGTAAGACGTGTTCACCGGTCGGCCGAAAACGGAAGATGCCGAACTACGCGCGGAGTGAGGACCTGCCGGATCGAACTGATGCCACTTAGCTGCGGGAAAAGCTTTGAGTACCGCGCGAATCTGATTGCCGAGCGTAGGAGAAACTACCGTCTCAGTAAGCATCCGAAAGCCCTCGCCTCTTACAGTCCGGAAGGGAGTGATAGCGGAACTCCACGCAATCTGGAAATCCTCCCAGGCGCGAATCTCGCCAAGGTACGAAATCTCCTTGGCACGGTCTGGATCATAAAGGTCCATCAGGCAAGCTTGTGCATGAACGCTGCTTGCGCCAAGACTGCTGGGGTGCCCGGGATTTCCTTCTACTTTGGTTGGACGTCCAAGATGGCTCTCGACGATCACCCCTTGCGCGATGCCATTTACCGGAACTGCCGTGGCGTAATATTGTGGCTTGCCCGGGATCACATTCTCCGGAGGTTCGACGTAAGGCATGATGGTCTCCGTCGGCTGACGGGTACACCCGGTGAGACCCGCCAGAGCAAGCGATCCGGCCATCAGCGAGAGAAATCGCCGGCGGCTTGCGTCGGAGAGCTCGATGCCTGCTTCCGAAAACTCCTCCGGATCGAGCGAATCCGTGGCGTTCTCCAGCTCAGAGAGAGCCTGCCAGTAATGCGCTTCCCGCGACTGCACCGTCATGGATTCGGCTCGCGAATCCCGGGTCAACGATTCGAGCGGAACAAAGCCGTGCCCTGGAGCAGCGTTTTTCATCGGTGGCAAGTAGAGCAACTGGTAAGGCTCTGGATGTGGTACGACTTCGTGAGTCTTGATCCGAGGGCTAGCTGATCATGCGGCGTTCGGTAGTCCATGGCAAACACCTGATCGCGCGGCCGTACGTAACGCTCTGGATGGCGGTGGCATCCGAGGCACCATTCCATGGTGAGCGGCTGAGCTTGCCACATCAGAGGCATTTTGTCGACTCGCCCGTGGCACGTTTCGCAGCCCACACCTTTGTGTACATGGATGCTGTGATTGAAATAGACGAACCCCGGCAAATCGTTTACGCGAGTCCATTCAATTGACTTTCCCGTACGATAGCTTTCGCGCACCGGTTCAAGCATGGGACTTGTGGCCCACATCTGGGAATGACAGTTCATGCAGATTTTCGTTGCGGGAATATTTGCGAAAGAGGAACGCTCGACAGTGGTATGGCAGTAGCGGCAGTCGATCCCGAGGCCGCCGACGTGATGTTCGTGACTAAAAGGTACAGGTTGTTCGCGCGGAATGTTCTGCATTGTTTCGTAGGGTGAACGGACGACGAGGTAAGAAAGCGCTAGAACGACCACCAATACAGAGGCCAGGCCGAAGATGCTGAACCTGGCAAATGTGTTCGCGCTGCGTGAGAAGTATTGGGGCATCAGTGCGCTTGAACCATGTCCCGTTTTCCTAATATTTCGTTTTGTCGTGCGAAGCTGTGGGCGGACTATTGGCCTGCCCTGAGCTACCTGCCTTGGTGTAATCGGAGTAAGTCTCGTTTGCGCTCGATGACCGATTCACCATAAAAAGCACCTTGGCGTGCGACTGCATAGCGAAGTGACTCGGCAGCCAGATGCCGTTCTCAACGGGAGCCTTTTCAAGCTCGAAGCGCGTTCCCGGCTCCACCTGGGCCAAAAAGCCTTCTATCGACACCGGGTGAATCACTTGCGCCGTGACCTTCACCCACTGAAACGTTTTCTGGTCGATCCATAATTGGCCCTGCATACCGGGCAGAACTTGGCAATCCATGTTCGGCGGTTTGTATCCTGGACGCGGGGTGGCCTTCAGTACGTATACGCTAAAGTTTCGAAATTTGTTTTCGCCAACAAGCGTGAAGTTGAAGGCTTCTGTCAACTGCTCCATCATATTGTGATCGCGCCTGCGATCCTTCTCATATTTGGCAATTCTCCTTTGCCTCTGTTCGGAGGATTCAGCTTTGCGTTGCGATGTTGCCTGGTCCTGCTTCTCGTTCTCTTTGGCCTCCTGCGACGGGGAGAGCGGCTTCCCATTCACCGCAATAAGTCTCTGGTAAGGGGTGCCGTCGATCATTGTCACCAGATACAACTTGCTTCCCTGACCCGAACGATCCAGTTCCTTATGGTTGTAGGCGGGCGCTGCCTCGAAATCCTTCTTATTAGCCTGAACAGATTTATCAATGATCGTCTGAACATCAGGCTTCTGACCCGGAAGGCGTGAAACAGAAGAAACCAAGAGCAGTCCTGTCAAGAAGACTGTGGAAGAGCAGCGCGGCCTCGAAATCTGGAAAGGGAAAGCTGAGACAAGAGCCCGCGATCCGGAATGTCTAATAAGATAAGCGTCGCGCACTCAGCCAATGCTCCAAGAGAGGCCGCCGCTTTGTTGCAGCTCCTCGATATCTTGAAGAAAGATGAAGTAAAAGTGGCCTCCGAAGGCTACTTTCCTCGTGCCCGAGGTAAAACCGCTTCCGCACACCTCTAACTCAGCACCTTTAGGCAGTTGTGAGATGACTCCTGGTTTTTCGCCATTCGTTCCAGCGTCCGGGATCTGAAGCGCGGCGATAGCCTTTGAAAGAGTAATGTGAATGGGATCGTGTTCCTGTGTCTCCATAAAGCCGCGTTCTACGAAAACCAGTTGAGAAACGGCAGCGGCCAATACAGGCGCTCTAGAAAAAAGTGCAAGCCCCACTACGCCGCAATCCTAACATCATCATCATGCCGAACGATAAGCCGCAATAGTGTCTTTTGTCACGAAAAGTTGCTGATACGTATTTTCGCGGGTGCCCTCCCGCAAGTTATGCGAAGAATTTTTTGCAACATCCGCCTCGTCGCGAGTCATACAGATGCGAGAGCAAACCTACGTCTCAAAAAGGAAGAAGCGATCCGAAGGTGCAGAGGTGGCTAGCTTTGAGCAGGTAGGTACCGTGAACGGTTCTTCCTAGAAATGCAGCACTACTAGTAGAGAGGAAATGAGAGCTAATGGCGAAATTGGTTGCAGATGCGCTAATCGAGAGGCTCATCGACTGGGGAGTGGAAGTAATATTCGGCTTTCCTGGCGACGGAATCAACGGAATCTTCGAGGGACTCCGTACCCACCAAGACAAAATCCGCTTCGTGCAAGTGAGGCATGAGGAGTCTGCGGCGTTCGCGGCATGCGGCTATGCGAAGTATACGGGCAGGTTAGGGGTTTGTTTAGCTACTTCGGGCCCCGGCGGCATTCACCTGCTTAATGGTCTCTATGACGCTAAATGCGACGGGCAGCCCGTACTCGCGATTACTGGGCATACCTTTCACGACCTGATCGGGACGCATTATCAACAGGACGTGGACTTGGACAAGCTTTATATGGATGTCGCTGTCTACAACCAGCGAGTGATGGGGCCGGCGCACGTTGTCAGCGTTACCGACGAGGCAGTAAAAACCGCGCTCTCGAGACGGTCAGTTGCGCACATTACGATACCCAAAGACATCCAGGAAATGAAGATGTCCGATGACCAGCGGTCAAGCGCGAATATCAAGAAGCACAGTGGAGATATATACGCTCCTGTGTACCCGCAACCTCCAAAAGCTGATCTGGAGGAGGCGGCGGAGATCGTTAACAAGGGACACCGGGTTGTAATTCTAGCTGGGAGGGGTTGTCTGGGCGCACGCGAGGAGCTCGTTGCGTTTGCCGATAAGGTGGGTGCGCCCATCGTCAAGCCGCTACTCGGGAAAGCAGTCGTTCCGGACCATCATCCTCTTACCACGGGTGGCATCGGGCTGTTGGGAACGGCGCCTTCGCAAGACGCTCTGGAGGAATGCGACACGCTAGTCATCGCGGGCAGCAGTTTTCCGTACATGGAATTTCTTCCGAAACCGGGCCAAGCGAAGTGCGTCCAGATCGACTCGATCCGGCGCGGATCGGGTTGCGTCACCAAGTCGATATTGGCCTGGCTTCCGATTGCAAAACAGCTTTCAGCGCTTTGCTCCCGCTGGTTCAGAAGAAACGCAATCGCGACTTCCTCGAGAAAGCTCAGAAACGCATGGCGAGCTGGAACAAGCTGATGGAAGAGCGTGGCACGCGTACCGACTCGCCGATGAAGCCGCAGGTGGTCACGTATCACCTTAATAAGTTGCTTTCCGACGACGCCATTGTTTCTTCCGATAGCGGCACGATCGCCACCTGGACAGCGCGCTACATAGAGATGAGAGGAACAATGCAATTCTCACTGTCCGGGGCGCTGGCCACTATGGCTAACGGGTTGCCT
>CAWIFY010000020.1:0-85496 GCA_963835255.1 Terriglobia bacterium
CAACCCAGCTTCAACATCTAGCAACTTTGCCGATGATTCGGAGACAAAAACCAAAAGGCTAATTGATAATAAGGAGCAAGAATTTCATATGGGCACGACGATTTCGAATCCAGTATCCCTTACAAGTTTCAACCCTGGTACCGTCGTTTCAGATCTGGGAAACGCGCTGATGAAAAGCATCGGACAAGATCTGCAATCAGGGCAGAGTGCAGACGGCGCGGCCCTTCCGCAAGAAATGCGGCTCCTGACCGAACTTTTCGAACCAGTCAAACGAGAGCGGAAGCAATCCCGGCCCGACGAACAGCGGCGCGCCCTCAACAGGCAGCAGCGATCCTCCCACGGATAGCGGCGACCCGTTCAGCGAGCAGCACGCCGCCCTCGACAAGCCGCTATCCTCAACGAGCACCAGCCCTACAAACAACGGCGGCCTTGATACGACGGAAAGCAAGCTCGAGACAGCTTTAGAACGGAACATCACCGACCGTCTGCAGAACGGCCAAACCCCGAACAACGGGAATACGCTCAGCAAGAAATGAATATCTTGATCAAGGTGCTCGGCCAGGGCGCGTGATCGAGCAAAGCACGGTGGACAAAAATCTCGTTTGTTCATCCGGCCGATAAGTGTTTTGCCGTATGGACGATGCGCCTTCTTCTTCTAATTTCTCGCGCAGCGCCGTTACGGCAGAACAGAAAAGAGACTGCGCTGTCGGCATGACCGATAATTAGACAGGTAGTTGCGGAACCATGGCGGCTGATACCCAGGCGCGATTTCAACAGATCAAGAAAGCGCTGCTGTCGGGCAATTTGAATGCGACGCTCACGCGCGCAAGCGACCTAATTTTGGTCTCGTGCGTCGCGCTCATGGTCGGTCTGATGATCGTCCCTCTGCCGACTTTTCTGCTCGATATATTTCTGACCATCAACATCACCATCGCGGTCACGGTGCTGATGCTCTCCATCTATATCTCCAACGCGGTGAGTATCGCGTCTTTTCCGACGTTGCTTCTTCTCACCACTCTTTATCGGCTTTCGCTTGACATTTCCGCTACACGCCTCATTTTGTTGCACGCAGACGCGGGCGAAGTCATCCGGTCCTTCGGCAGGTTCGTCGTGGGCGGCAACTTCGTGGTGGGGGCTGTCATTTTTCTCATCATCACGCTAGTTCAATTCATCGTCATCACGAAAGGATCTGAACGAGTGGCGGAAGTAGCGGCGCGCTTCACGCTCGATGCGCTCCCCGGCAAACAGATGAGCATAGACGCTGATATGCGCTCCGGGCTGCTCGATTCCCAGGAGGGCCGCCGGCGCCGCTACGCTCTGGCGCGTGAATCACAGTTCTACGGCGCTATGGATGGCGCGATGAAGTTTGTCAAGGGCGACGCTATCGCGGGCATCATCATCACCGCGATCAACATTGCCGGAGGGCTGATTATCGGTATCGGCATGAACGGCATGTCCGTTACCGACGCGCTGGAAACTTACTCCATCCTTACCATTGGCAACGGCTTGGTTGCCCAGATTCCCGCGCTTCTCATTTCTATTTCCGCAGGCATGGTGGTCACGCGCGTGGCTTCTGAAGATGGCGAGACCAATCTAGGCCAGGATATCGCGGAACAGATATTGAGTCAGCCAAAGGCTATCGGAGTGGCCTCTACGGTGCTGTTCGTCATGGCGCTAATTCCCGGCCTGCCAACGATTCCCTTCCTCATCCTCTCGGCGGTTACTGGCTTCATATCCTATGGTCTGTTTCGCGGGGCGAAGAAAGCGCAAACGAAGGAACGCGACGCCCCCGCCACTCTCGGCGCAGAGCCTCAAATCACCATTACGCTGCCCATATTCGTTCAGGTGGGACTCGATCTTGCGCCTTGGGTCGATCTTCAAACGCCTGTCGGTCAAGCCTTCTATCGCAAGCTCACCGACCTGCGTAACACCTTATACGTGCAATTGGGCATTATCTTCCCGCCAATTCAAATTGCCGCGAACCAACCGCGGGCAGCAGATCAGAATTTTGTTATCTGGCTGAACGAAGTTCCGGTGGCAAGAGGTCGCGTGCGGACCGAAAGCGTCTTGGCGAACAGCGATGTAGAGAAGCTACGCGCGTGCGGCATTACCGGCGAAGAGACCGCAAATCCGGCAACGGGCAAGCCTGCCTGCTGGATTCCGCGCGGTGATCTCGCCAATGCGCAAGCCGCGGGCTTTCAGGTTTGGGATACCCATGAGGTCCTCACGCTACACCTTGCCAGTTTTCTCCGCAGTCACGCGCACGAGTTTATCGGCTTACAAGAAGTACAGTGGACACTCGCCGCGATAAAGAAACACTATCCGGCGCTTGTGGATGAAGTGGTGCCGAAACCGGTATCCCTCCAGCAACTAACGGAAGTTCTCAAGCTTCTGGCCGAAGCCGAAGTTTCCATCCGTGACATGAAGGCGATTCTGCAATGTCTCGCCGACTATGGGCATGCCGTCCACGACTCGAATGACCTAGCGGAGCGCGTCCGCGTAGCTCTACGTCGCAAGATTTGTTTCAGTGTCACGGACGGCAAACCGCTGCTCTTTCTTTATCAGCTCGATGGGGGCCTACAGGATTTGTTCCACAACTGCATTCGCCAGAATGCCAATGGTCCATACCTGTCGATGGACCCGGAAAGCATCGATCTTGTTGTGAAAGCGGCGCAAAAAGAAATCGGCAAGCTGCCGCCCACCGCCCAGCGTCCGGCTATTGTGACTGACAAGGAAATCCGCAGGTTCGTGAAGCGCGTGCTGTCGCGAGACTTCCCCGATTTGCAGGTGCTGAGCTACGAGGAACTGGCGCCCGAGATGAATGTGCAAGTGCTCGGTAAGATCGGCGAGGCGGCCGCAGCGCAAATCGGACAGGGCACGCCCTGGAACGGTTCGCATACGGCCGTAGCAACACTTTCTACGTCGGCACGATAACTGAGTATGACGACAACCAACGCGATTGATCAAATTAATTTGAGCGACAGCATGCAAGGTCCTCCGCCGGATTCTCAGCCCAAGCAGCCCAGTAAGTTTTGGCAGGCTGTAGGCAAGGCAGGCAGCGTCGCGGCCAACGTCATGCTGCCCGGCGCTGGGGGAATTTTCGCCGATATGCTTCGGGGCATGGGGGTGGGCGCTTTGGGATCGGATCCTGTGCAATACTTACGGCTGCAAGAACGCATCCAAGCGGAATCGCGCGCTTATGAAGCAGTCTCATCGGTATTAAAGGCAAAACACGATGCCGCCATGGATTCGCTCCGCAATATCGCCCACTGAAGGGAAATTTCAAGAACTCATGGGGTCGCCAACGTCCAGACGCGCGCGTGGGTCTGCGTCGCCTTTTTTGTCCAACATAGAGTTGGCCAGTCTTGTGAAGGCCGGAATGGCTCACCGCGACAGCTATCGTTTCCAGGAAGCGCGCGACACTTTCTTAACCATTCGCACTCTCTGTCCGGAGGAGCCAAACGCTGAGATCGGCCTTGGGTCTGTATGCTTTTCGGAAGGACGTTTCGAGGCCGCCATTGTCCACTACCATCAAGCATTGAAATTGAGCCCCTGCAATGCCTACGCTTACGCACTGCTCGGCGAATCTCAAATCTTTCAGGATGATTGCTCTGCGGCCCGCGTAAGTCTTCGCCGCGCGCGTGAAATAGATCCCAAGGGTCCCTACGGACAGCTTGCCCAACATTTGCTTCGCTTTTTGGAATCTCTTCCAGCGGATGAATTGCCATCAAAGGATCGGCAAGTATGAAAATCAATCCCGATTCGCCAGATTTCCAGCAGCCACTAGAATCGACGAAAACCGTACCTCAAACCGGGAAGGCGTTTGGCGAGGCGCTAACTTCTAAGAGCCAGCCGAACGTTGCTCCGGGCAACACGGAAGCGCCCAACGCGTCCGTCCAAGCGCTCAGCAAAGAAGACTTGGCTGATCCCGTTAAGGCAAATGCGGCTATTGATCGAGCCGTTCAGGAGTTGATGGAGAAAAATTTTGACGGCATGTGTACGCCAGATCGCGAACAGGTTGCCGCCTGGCTTCGCAGCGATCCGATGATTCGCGCCGCCCTACTGCAACGCTGAGCGTAGCGGTCTCATCCCCGTTCTTTGCGATTGCTTGCCGCGCGCGGCCAGCGTCGCTGCACCTCTTCCGCACCGTAATTCCTGCAGTCATTGATAACTTCGGTATAGGTGCAAATAGACCTGATCATTAGGGAAGAAAGCGATCCTAACCCTTACACCATTACGTGCGATCTGGCTGAACGGTTGATTTTTGGGCGCGGTATCGGCAGTCCGATCAATCTCGCGGGTTCTGAGATCTCCCGCGAGCATTTTGCTCTTCTATCTCGTAATGGCCAAATCTGCGTCCAGGATTTGAGCAGTAACGGCACTTTTGTAAACGGCAAACCGGTCGCGCAAAAGAAACCACAAAAGCTTAGTGAAGGCGACGTAATCTCTGTTCCCGGTTACAAGTTCGAATTGGGAGGGCGGCTTCGGATAGCTTCAGCCCACGAGCCGCAGCATTTCACAGTTTCTCCGCACGTTGAAAAAGCCGTTTCGCGTTGGAGCGAGTCATTCACGTTTTGGGAAATGATCGTGATTGCGGCGGCGATCACGAGCTTCGTAGTGATCATCTATTACGTAACTCGCTGAAGCGAATCGCTCCCTAATTCGGAGCGGCGGATTGCATCGTAACTCGAATGTCCGCCAATCGGATTACCTGATCCTGATCGATGATGAACCCGAACTGAAGGGGTTTGGATTCCGCAGAGAGATTGGGACCGACAGCCGCCAGAGCAGTACCGTTTATGGTGAGTGTGATGCCGGAGGCGCGGATATCAGCTTGAATCGTTTCGGGATTCTTACCAAGGTTTAGCGGGAATTTACCCTCCTGCCGCTGACCCCGTCCCAGCACGCTCCAGAAGACGCCGCGTTCTGTAATCCGGAAGCCGACGGTGCGGGCGCCATCAGCAGTGCGGAATACAAGATTAAGCGCCCCGGCGAACCAATGCACAAGCGTTTTCTGGCGCTCCCAACGCGCGGAGAAAGCGACGCGCAAAGTATGGTCAGGCAGACTGCGAAAGATCGGGCCGGGTTTGTCACGCATCAACCAGCCGCTTTGCAGCTCCCAACCAGGCCAAACATCAAGATCTCTGGCCGTCGGGTTTACTGCGTTGAGTCGTAGTGAGACGTTTTTGGTTTCGCCGGGACCGACCGCAAAAATGGAAGTGGCAGTCGCGCGACCTGGCGCCGATGCTTCCAAATCGTAAGTTCCGGCTGGAACTTCTATCGTATTACCCGTTAGCGGATGACGAAGGGAGTTCCCTGGCGTGGAGTAAGCGACTTGCGCGCTCGGTGGATCGACATCCACAGTTATCTTCGCCTTCAGCTCTTGCAGGAGGATTGTGCGCTGATTATCGCCGTTCACAAGCGTTATTGTCTGTTGGGCGTCGGCAAAGCCTTTGTGATGCAGGTGGAACTCTGCGGCCCCGGCGGGAAGCCGAGGAAGATCGAGGAACCCGCTTTCCGGCACAGCACCGGCGAGCTTACCGTTAAAGCTCACCTCGGTCCCGGGTTGGGATTGCAGGCGTAGGTGCGCATGGTCGGGCAGGGGACTAAAAGAGAACTGTTCGAGTGTATCGACACCGGGCGCGACCGAGACGTTGCGCGTCGACGGGTTCGCTCTGAAACCGGGTTTACTGATGGCGATGATGTAATCTCCGGGTTTCAGCAGCCGCCGCCAACGGCCTCCCTTGGCGGGCCGTTTCGAAGTGTAACCGTTTACGGAAACATCGAAGGTGTCCTCAGTTCCCTGAATAGCCAATCCACCGAATTGCGCTCCTGTCGTTATGAGAGCGGCTAGTACGGGAGTGCCCTGATATTCGAGAATATGCACGGCGATGGTGCGCGACCCTTCGAGGAGCGTCAAGGTGTGATTTCCATTAGAGAGCGGCGGCAGGTTCTTGCCCGAAGCAGTGCAAGCGTAGGCCCGTCCGCCGTCTAATTGAAATAAAAGCCCAGAGCGGCCGCAGACGATGCGAGCGCCGCCGCTCGAAAGCGCGGCCAAAACCGGTGTTCCATAAGCAGTGGATTTAGGTGCTCCGACGCTCCAAACGGGATCGTGTCCCAGAGTAAACGCAAAAGAGTAGTGACCGCCGCTTGGCGCCAAAACGGCAATGCTGTGTGGTCCGTACGGAGCATCTTGTGACAACTGACCGCCCTCTAGCGCTCCAGCGCGTTTGTTATCCATCAACACAGACCCGGACGGAAGATCGGTTTCGACATGAATGGCGGGAGGGAGAGGAATCGGCACAAGTGCAATATCCAGCGGAGCGTTATTACTCGCGGCGATCTCGACAGATCGACTAAAAGGCTCGTAGCCAGGCGAGCGAGCCTCAATAAGGTGTGTTCCGGGTTGAACGGCTAGCTTCCCATCTCGAGGCGACGCGGGGGATCCATCAACCGTCACCTCTGCATCAACAGGATCGAGGTGAAGGGGTAGACTCGCGGGACTCGGGCCGCGCGGCACGACGGCGGCCGGGTGCGGCACAACAGCAACAGGATTATTACGGCGTGGAAGCATCAGCGCTAGAAGGATGGCTATGGCTACAGTCCCACCAAGGAAGGTAAGCAGAAGGCCGTTTATACGAGGCGGGCGGCGGAAACCGAGCAATGGGCGGCGGATTTCTGGATGCGACGTCGAAGGCATGGCTGCGTTGGAAGGAGTTTTTAACGCAAACACAACGCCACCGCCATGAGTGTCTTCATCTCGCGCGGATGACGAAACCGCCAACCGTTGCCGAACAGGAGCGGAGTTGGTCCGCGAGCGGTGTGCCATGGCGGACGCCTTCTCCCAGGCGGCCCGCAGGAATGCTCGCCCCGGAGTGTCTGGTGCAGACGGCTGGCCTGCTGGTTGGATTCGACGATCTCCGCGCCGTCTGAGACGTACTGCCGTTTGCGCGAGCTCAGGATCTTCCGGATTTTCGGCCAGAGCCTGCTCCGTTGCACGCAGAGCGCCGTCAAAATCGTGAGTTCTTTCGAGCTGCCGTATGCGATCGGTAGCTTCACTGAGTCGTTCACGGCGGCCGCGCTCCTCAAGCAGTTCGAGCAGTTTGTTGGCGGTATCGCTTCCAGGAGCGAGCTCGAGCGCCCGCTTCAAAACCGTTTTAGCCTGCCGCCAATCTGTATTGAAAAGAGATTTGGCCTGCTGCACCAAGACGTGATGGCACGCTGCTGCGATCTCCCGCTTACGAACATCCAGAGCGGATGCTTCGTCGAGCTTGCTCAACGCATCATTGTAGCGGCGATTCTGTGCCAGTTTCGTCGACTCATCGAGAAGATTTCCCGCCAATCTCTCGCGTTCGGCGCCCTCTTCAGCGACCGCGCGCAGCTCGGCAAATTCCGGGTCGCCTTCGAACGCAGGCCTGTTGGTGTGAATCAAGTGGATCGCGCCGGCGAATTCGCGAGCTTCGATGGCAGCTCTGATCTGGCGCAGGAGGTCCTCGCGGCGTTGGTAATCGATTTGAAGGTCCTTGCGTTGTTGGAGACGCGTGATCTCGGCATCAAGCCCGGGATAGCGCGGATAAACCGAGCGAACAAGATTCCATGCCTCCAGCGCATCGGCCAGGCGGTGTTCCTGTTCCGCGGCGCGCGCCTTAACAGCAAGCGATTCCACAAAACCACGCTTTTGGCATGCGACACGATAGCTGGAAGTGAAATGCTCAACTTGAGAGAACCGCTCTGAGGCCGATTTCAGAAGCTCGAGGCGGTGATCCAGATCCGGCTCTGCTTCGATCTCGCGCTCGGTGGCTGAGATCAGAAGGGCAGTCTGCTCCCGCTGTGTTTCCTCGACATCGAGCTTCAATGCCCGCAAACCGGTGTGTTCCGGCAAATTGGCGAGGGAGTTCTCGCAGCACGCCAGCGCGGCGTCCAAATCGCCTGACCGGTACAACTCGCGACTCCGCTCGAGAGATCTCTGCGCATCCTGTGAGGCAAAAAGAATCCGATTCGACGAGTTCAGGAGATCCGATGTAGCATCACCCGGCTCGGGCGCCTGGCGGTCGAGATCAAGGGCGCGCTGAATTGCCTCTAATGCTCTTTCCGGATCGCAATGACTCATCGCCTGTTCGGCCCGGCGTGTGGCACGGCGCTTTTCGTTTAGAACGGCGCTGTAGTCCTGCTCGCCTTGCTGGATGCTGGAGCGGAGCTCCAGAGAGGCAGGGTCGTTCGGGCAAATCTCCAAGGCTTGCTCAACCGCTTCCTTGGCACCGCCAAACTGGCGGTCGCCGGCCAGCCTTCGCGCTGTTACCAGCAGCTCCGCAATGTCCCTTTCGGCGCGGGCGCGTTCGATCTCCTCGCGTAGCTGGGCTGCCTCAGCATTCCGCGGGTCCAGGTGCAAGGCCTCTTCGACATTCTTGGCGGCGAGCGTGTATTCCTGTGCCTCGATTCGTAACCGCGTGCTGGCCAACAGTGAAGAGACCGCTCGTTGATTGCGAAGGCGCTCAAAATCTTGCTTGGCTTCCACAATCAGTTCGTTCAGCCAGCCCTGTAGCTCAAGCTGATTGATGATGTCGCCTGCTACATCCAGATCGCCGCGGGCCATGGCGCTCTGCGCCTGTTCGAGACGCGCCTCGATTCGAGTGGGATTGAACATGGCTATCGGCTGGTTGAGAACCGCCTTGCGAAGCGTCTCTCCAACTTCGCGAGCCGACTGAAACCGGTGCTCCGGAAGCTTTGCAAGCGTCTTCTGCAGAGTCTGGTCTACCGAAGAATTCAGTTGTGCATTGAAACGCGATGCAGGCGGCGGATTGCGATGGACAATGTTGTCAATTAGATCCTTTTCGGTTCTGCCTTCGAAGGGTCTACGGCCGGTGAGCGTCTCGTAAGCAACCACGCCGAGCGAAAAGATGTCCGATAACGGAGAAATACTCTGCATCGTCACTTGCTCCGGCGCCATGTACATCAGGGTTCCTTTGCGGGTAACGGTGAGAAGGGTTTCGGCATAGTGAGCCACGCCGAAGTCGATCAGCTTGACGGAATCGTCATCGAGAACAAATATGTTGCTGGGCTTGATATCGCGGTGGATGAGACCGGCCTCGTGAGTGGCCTGAAGACCGCGTGAGGCTTGGACCAGAATTTCGAGGGCGCGCTCGAGAAGCAGCCCGTCAGGCGAATCCAAAAGGAGTCTATCGAGAGTTCTGCCGCGAAGAAACGGCATAACCATGTAAGGCTTTCGTGCGCCGCCTTCCTCGATTTCGCCGACATCGCGGATTTCCACAACATTGGGGTGAACGATTTTCGCCAGTTTGTCACATTCCTCCCGGAACATGCGCAGGGCGATGGGATCGGTGATATCGCTCAGTGTTTTCATTGCGACATCGGCATTGATGACAGCATCGTGCGCACGATACACAATGCCCATCCCGCCCGTACCTAGCCGCTCTTTGAGCTGATAGCGGTTTTTGACCTTCTTAGAGGACAGTAACGGCAAACACTCCCCCTAGTCAGATAGACGCCCAATCCGCCTGTTAGGCTTACTTGCATTTCACCACGACCAGCATAAAGCCGCGGGTCCGATTTCCCTCTTCCAACGCCCAAAAAGCATTTACGACATAGAGAGTGAGTCTATGCCATTAATGGGCTGCAAGCTGCCGGGTGGCAGGCAACCTTTCTCTGGCCTGCTCCGATAATTCGAATGTCCAATTCGAAAGGAGCACTTTCAAATGCGCATAACAGATGGCAGTGGAGCTCCGGCGGTCCTTCCTGAGGCACATTCGGCCGCCAGCGGTTCGTCTGCACCGAAGGCCGAACCGTCCTCGAGCGCCGAAACCTCTCCCAGCAGAATCGTCCAGCATGCTTTCCCTTCGCTATCCGATCTGGGAAACCGCGTCAACTTGCGCGGCCTCGCAATCACGAGTCAAAGTTCTGCCTCCGTAAGCCGGACTTCGGACGATTTCGAACTAAGCAGGCTCACGACTTTCAATTCTGTTTCCCGGGACGCGGAGCTCACCGAGACACAGAGGTCGTCACTGAAGGTTACAACCGTCTCTCCGTCATCATCTAAAGAGCCCGCGCCGAAAGACGAAAACACAGACGACGAGCCGAACGTTTTCCTGTCTAGAACGAACCTGCAGATTAAAAGCGTGGAGGGATCTGCCAACGCTTCGGTGGCCAGCGCCACCTTTTCCAATCGCCACGCTTCTCTCACAGTGTCCGCGCTGGGCGCCGAGGCTTCCGGCCAAGCGAGTCTCGGCATTACTCACGACGGCATCACCGCTCAGGCCTCGGGGAGCGCCAGCGCTTACCTCGTTGACGCCAGAGCCGGCCTGAATATCGGACCCGCACAAGGTTCAGCCGAAGCATCGGTCGGCGCGACAGTCAATGGCAACGCGCAAGTCGCATTCAACCCGCTAAAAGGCGATGTCGGCGCGAACGCTGGTGTTGGCGCATTCGCCGGTGCCCAAGCCAACGAAACGGGCGGTTTGAGCGTTGACGGGACAACTGCCTCTGAAACCGCCAACGTCGGCGCGGGGGTGGGTTTTGACGCCAAACTGGATGTAGGCGTGGATAAAGGGAAAGTCGACGTTAACTTCGACGTGGGCGCGTATCTCGGCGTGGGCGCAGGCACCGACCTCTCCTTTAGCGTGAACGTTCCCAAGGTCGCTGACAGCACCTGGCACGCCATCACCAGTATCTTTTAGGAGAAGCTGAGATCGATCAGCGGGCTCCGCGTGAGGTGGTGAGCTCGAGCACATCCAGTTTGCGCCCGGTTACGTTTCGATTCACACCCCAAGTCTCGCAGCTGGCCGTCTGGGCTGATCGCGGCGCGACAACGGCTTATTTGAAAGGCACGCTGACTAGAGAGGCACCTCTTGCGCGCGGCATTCGCTTTTCTGTATAAAGTACTTATGAGATTGATAAAGTTCACAATCGCCATTACGGAACTGCTCCTCATCTTCCCCGCCATCCTCTTCATGACCGCGCTCTTCGTGCGCAACCTGCAGCCGCCGCAATACGAGCCGGCGCACATCGCCCAGCAGATAGTTAGTTGGTTCGCTGTGCGGCCGCGCATCGGTCTGTGGGGACTACTCATCGCTCTGCCATTGGTCGTGCTAGTTACCGGCTGTGCCACGCTCTTGCATAGATGGAGCCGTGAGGTTGAACTGCGGCAGACGGCGCGGTATATTTTCGCGGCGCTCGGTGCGCATCTGGCGACGCTATTCGTCGCTGGAGCGACGTTGGCAGCCGGAGGAGTCTTAGCGATTGTCGCTCTGCATTTGATGACTGACTGACGGCCTTTCACGAGGCCAACAGCAAGCCCACCAGTTATCGCGGCCGCGAGTCGGCCAGGCGTTTACTTATACCCGCAAAGGCGAGCGGGCGTTGGGGGCGCGGTACTTGGCGTATCGGAGGAACGGCGCGCTGCAGTACGCCGGCAAAGTCGGCACGGGTTTCTCGATGCGGAGTGCTCGTGAGCTCGCAGGGCGCTTGGCCAAAATCGGAGTGAAAACACCAGTTCTGAGCGTAGTGAAACGGCCGGACTTGGTGCACGCGAATGGCGTTTTGTCCTGGGCGGTGTCTCCAATTGTTCTAAAGTAGTGACAGGTGGAGTAGTGAAGCTGACTCGGCGCGATCTAGTCCACTTGCTTGTTCGATCCGCAGCTCTGCCCGGAGCTACAGTTTTCTTCTCTGAGTGGCTTAAAGGCACTGGCGAAAGCGAGCATGCACATCACGCAAGCGCGCCGCCGGAACCGGATTATTGGAGCGGATATCAGCCCAAATTCTTCAGCGCCGAAGATTTCAGCGCGCTGCAGTGTTTTACAGAGATTCTGATTCCTACCGACGAGACGCCCGGCGCGCGCGAAGCGCACTGTGCTTATTTCATCGATTTTGTTCTGCAGGCTTCCGCCGAGTATGCGCCGGAGACTCAGCAGCGCTGGCGAAAAGCCTTGAGGTCACTCAAGGAAGCGGGGTTTCATGCGGCCGACGAGGAAAGACGGTCTGCGATTATGGCTGCGATCTCAAAACCGGAGCGCGACCCTGCAGCCCGGCACCCTGCCTTTGCGGCTTACAAGCTGATCAAACGCGAGAACGCATTTGCGTTTTATACGTCGCGGGCCGGGATCATCGAAGCGCTCGACTATCGCGGAGACACTTACAACGCAGTGTTTCCAGCCTGCGATCATCCGGAGCACCATGTTGTATGACGCGATTGTAGTGGGTTCGGGGGCGTGCGGAGGCTGGGCTACGATGGCTCTGGCGCAAGCCGGGATGAAAGTGCTGATGCTCGAAGCCGGCAGTCCAATCGTTCCAGGCAAAGATTTTCATCACACCTTTCTGTACCAGTTGCAGTTTCGCGGGCAGGGCAGGCCGGGGCTATTGCGGCGCTATAGCGGTAGTGAGCGGAATTACCGCATCATGATCGATACGGAAGAGAACCCGTATACGACCTCGCCAGATACGGTGTACCGATGGGGGCGTTCCCGATGCTTGGGAGGGCGCAGCCTGCATTGGGCGCGGGCAAGCGACCGCATGGCGGACTACGAATTCAAGGCGGCTTCGCGCGACGGCTATGGAATGGATTGGCCGATCAGCTATGCGGAGCTGGCGCCTTATTACGATCGCGTCGAAGAGTTCATTGGGGTCAGCGCGGCGGCCGAAGGATTCGCGCAGTTTCCAGATGGCGTGTTTCTGCCGCCCATGCCGTTGAACTGCGCCGAGGCGATCTTTACCGCGGCGAGCAGAAGTCTCGGCTGGCCTACGACGCATCGGCGTTTGGCGCAGCTGACCCGGATGCACAATCACAGGCCGCCTTGCCACTACTGCGGCAACTGCGTAAATGGCTGCGATGTGGGCGCGATGTTCAGCACGGTTTCAACAACGTTGCCGCCGGCGCTCACGACGGGCAATCTAGAGGTGCGGACCGATAGCGTTGTCGCCCAAGTCAGGATGGACAGCGAAAATCGCGCAAAGGGCGTGACCTACATCGAGCGCTTCACGAACAAGGCCGTCGAGGTGGATGCGAAGTACGTGGTGTTGGCGGCATCCACGCTCGAGAACACCCGGCTGCTGCTGCTTTCAGGGAAAGGCGGTCTTGCGAATTCAAGCGGCACGCTCGGCCAATACATGATGGACCAGGTCAGCGGGGGTGGAGTGAGCGGCTTTCTTCCGAAACTGAAGGGCGGCCCGAGCCGGCTGGATGATGGCAAGTCAGCGGGCATCACAATTCCCAACATGGTAAACATCGACGCCAAGACGGCGCGCAAAGATTTCATTCGCGGCTACGTGATCAACGCGACAGGAGGACAGAGCGAATTTCCAATGTTTGCGCCGCGGCTGCCGGGTTACGGTTCCGAGTGGAAGCGGGAAGTGAGGAGCCGCTACGTGGCGCAGGCGCGAGTGTGGATCGCTGGCGGAGAGATGCTGGCACGAAAGGAAAATTTCGTGGAGCTCGATCCGGAGGTAAAAGACCACTGGGGCATACCGGTCTTGAAAATTCACTTCACTCATTGCGAGAACGACCGGAAGCTACTGGCGCATTTCCAGCAAAGTGCGGAAGAGCTCTTTCGCAAAGCGGGCGGCGAGACGATGCCGGGGATGGGAGGCGGCGGTCCGGCTGGGTTTCCGGGCGCCCCCGGTTCGCCGGATGCGGGCCCGCCGCGGGCCATCGAGGATTCCGGGCCGAGCCGGAGCGCAGCAAGAGAAGGGGAACCAGAGAAGGGCTCGCCCCCCAAAACCCCGATCGGAGGAGCAATTCATGAAGTGGGAACAGCGCGCATGAGCGCTAATCCGCGGCAAGGAGTGCTGAACGCGTTTTGCCAGACGCACGACATCCGAAACTTGTATGTGTTCGGCGGCAACGCGTTCCCATCGACGGGCGACAAGCATCCGACGCTGACCATGCTGGCGCTGACAGCGCGCGGCTGCGATCATCTGCTGGCGGAAGCAAAGAATGGATCTGTGGCGGCGAGGCGTGGACCAGAAGGTACGTTCACGCTCTTCCCTGCGCGTACTTGAAACAAGCTCTGATATTTTCTTCTTCGAGCCGGGCGTGCTCGGTAGGCGTGAGCTCTTCGGGCGTGGGCAAGGGAGCTGCGCTTTTTTGCGTGTTGATGAAACGCACGGTGCGTGCGAGGAAAATGCCGTTGCGGTCAGGGAAAGTGATCCAGTAACGATCCTGCAGGCAGGGTACTTTAAGCGGATCGCGGGTAATCATCTCGAGCGCCAGATGAACGTCTGGATTTGCTTTCTGCACAAGCGCGATCGCCTTGGGCAGGTCCAGGACACCGGTCCCGAGCGGAACTTCCGATAGCAGGAAGCCATCCTCGTAGGGCTCGACGGCTATATCTTTAAAGTGGGTTGCTTTCGTGTAAGGCGCGGCGGCCTCGATTGTCTCCATCAAGCCGTCGAGCAAGGAAAGGTTGTTTCCGAAATCGAGACAGGCGCCGAAGTATTCGCTCGAGTAGGTTTTCAAGAGCTTGACGTACTCATCGGCGGTCCAATCTTTGTGGTTTTCTAGAGCGAGCGTGAACCGATGCTTGTCGAAGATGGGAATCGCCATCTTCAGTTTGTCCAGGCTTTCGGCCACCCAGGCATTCCAATCGGCGAGAGTGTTGAAGGTTTCGTAGCGTCTGCCGCCCAGCAGTCCGTCGCGTGCAATGCTACAGCCGGCTTCTTGCGCATTGAGGATGGCATGTTCGAGCGTCTCGGGCGTGCTTTTGCGGATGGAGATCATGGCTTCGACCCACATGCCGAGCTGTTCGGCCCGCGCGCGCAGTTGATGCCGATCCCCCGTAATCTGTGACTGAATGCCGCGCGCTCCGAAATCGTGGCATCGCTCGAGGAATTGCAGCGTATCGTGGCCATGCGGGACGGGCGGCAGGCTCATTACGTTTTGCGCGTGAGATTTCGAAGAGGCGCCCGAAGGCGAGCTAGCGTTGCCTAGGGCTGTACCCATAAACGAGGTGGACGCGATGCCCATGTTCGCGAGCAGTGATGGCTTATCACTGCCTCGCAAAGAAGCCGGCAGGGTTGTCGCGGCCATCGATGCGATCGTTTTCAAGGAAAACTCCCTTCGCGTTTCCATGCGATCAAGTGGCCTGGGCAGCCGCCATTTGGAGCCAGTTTCGCATCTGATCGCGGCTTACCAGGCCGGGCTGTTGCAGGACGACGTTACCGTCGCGCAGCACGACGAAGTTCGGGATGCTTTGCACGCGAAAGCGCGCGGCGAGTTCGGGCTGGCGCTCGGTATCCACCTTAAGCACCAGCGCGCGGCCGGCCATCTCGTGGGCCAGGGCGTAAACTTCGGGAGCAGCAGCGCGACAGGGACCGCACCAGGCAGCCCAGAAATCGACCAGCACCGGAACGCGGGCTTGGCGCGCTATTTCATCGAAGGCGGAAGCATCTACTTCGATCGGCTCACTTGAGGGAAGTAGTGAAGCTTTGCACGCACCGCAACGCCCGGTGTCTGCCAGGTGTTTGGCGGATACCCGATTCTTTGTGCCGCAATTAGCGCAGGTCCGGACGGCCGAATAGCTCATCTCTTTTCCCCTCTTCAGCTTAACGGGTATCACACAGCGCGATTTTCCGGTCCTGATAAGCTCATGTTTCATGTGCCTCCGCAATTCAATACGACGCGTCTGCGCGCTGATTGCGGCAGTTGCGCTTCTCGGATCGGCCAGCGCGGCTCGAGCAGCGTTCGATGTCAATAAGCTGCCCAAGCCCACCGGCTATGTGAGCGATCTCGCGCATGTAGTCGATCCGGCGCAGCAGGAACAGCTTGAAGCCTATTGCACGAAAGTGGAGCAGCAGCTCGGGGTCCAGTTCGCGCTGGTGACGATCGACACGCTCGACGGGCAGCCGATACGCGATACAGCGCTCGCCATAGCGCGCAAATGGGGCGTCGGGATCAAGAAAGACAATCAGGGGGTGCTGTTGCTGTTGGCGGTTAAGGACCGGCAAAGCGACATCGAGACAGGGCGCGGGATCGAGCCTTACATAACCGATGGGTTCGCCGGCAGCACGTTGCGTTCGATGCGGCCTCAACTACAGGGCGGCGACTACGGCGCAGCACTTATGACGGCAGCGCGGTCCATGGCGGGGCAAATTGCGCAGGGCAAAGGCATCGCATTTTCAGATGCCAGCCTACCGGAAGAAAGGCCGCAGAATACTTCCGGCCATAGCAGTGGGATTCCGTTCTCTTTAATCGTGCTGGGCATCTTCTTCCTGATATGGCTGCTCAGCAGAGGCGGCCGACGGGGGGGCGGATACCGGGGCGGTGGAGGCGGGGGTTTCCTGACCGGCATTCTGCTGGGTAATCTGCTCGGTGGCGGACGGGGCTATGGCGGAGGAGGTTGGGGCGGCGGCGGATTCGGCGGCGGCTCAGGCGGCGGTGGTGGTTTCGGCGGGTTCGGCGGTGGGGATTTCGGCGGCGGAGGGGCCAGCAGCAATTGGTAGACACGAATAAGAATAAGGACAGCGTAGAAAAGAAGCTGCCGGAACTGGTCGAGAAACTGCAGAAAGCCTACGGCGAACGGCTCATATCCGTAATTCTTTATGGCTCTGCCGCGGCGGAAGATTGGAACCCGAACAACTCCGACTTGAACGTGCTCTGTGCGTTGAGCCGGATAACGCCGGAAGAACTGCGGCTGGCAGAGCCTATTCTGCGCTGGTGGCGTGAATTGGGCAATCCACCCCCACTACTGTTGACGGTTGAAGAAGTACAGACCTCGACCGATTGCTTCCCGATGGAATTCCGCGACATGCAGCAGCATCGCCGCGTACTGCACGGAACCGATCTCATTCAGGATTTGACAGTCGACAACAAGTTCTATCGGGCGCAAGTGGAGCACGAGCTGCGCGCGAAACAGCTCCGGCTCCGGCAACGGGCTGCCGAGGTGCTCTCCGAACCCGAGCGCCTGCAGAGATTAATGACCGATTCAGTGTCGACGTTTTGCGTGCTGGGGCGGCATGCGCTGATCCTGCGAGGAGCGGAACCACGCTGGAAAAAGAAAGAAGTAGTGGAAGCGCTGCGTGAAGCGACAGGTTCGCCGCTAAGCGGAATAGATGAGATACTGGCGATTCGGACAACGGGTAAGCGAGCGGCGGCGGCGGAATCGGTGAGGCTTCTGGAGCGTTACCTAGCAGATGTCGCGGCGCTGGTGCATTTTGTGGACGCGCTGGAGCGGTAAAGAACAGATACGGGAGGATAAAGGATGAAAGCCGGATTAGTCGTTATAGCCGTGATCATATTGGCGGTCCTGATTTTTGGCGGGCAGCTTATGAGCGGAAGGAACACCCTCGTGACAGAGAAGAACGATATCGATGCCAGGTGGGCTCAGGTAGATAACGACATGAAACGGCGGGCGGATCTGATTCCGAACCTGGTCGAAACCGTGAAAGGGTTCGCCAAACAGGAGCAGACGGTCATCGGCGAGGTTACGAATGCACGGGCAGCGCTACTCGGAGCGCACAGCAGGCAAGATGAGATCAACGCGAACACGCAACTCGGCGGCGCATTGGGACGGCTGCTGGTATTGCAGGAAAATTATCCTCAGCTCAAATCAAACGAGAATTTCTTGCGTCTGCAGGACGAACTCGCGGGTACTGAGAACCGGATTGCGGTCAGCCGGCGCGATTACAACGAGGCGATCCGGCGCTACAACACCGACGTCGAGCTGTTCCCGCGCAACATTGCCGCATCGCTGTTCGGCTTCAGGCGGGACGACGCGTACTTCAAGACTACGGAAGAAGAGAAGAAAGTTCCACAGGTGAAATTTTAGGGCTTTTTCGCCGAAAAATCGGGCGTATCAACCACTTTCTGAGCCGCGCGCGTCAGGCAAGCGGTTTTTAATTTTGCGACGAAAGCGCCTGAGCTAGGCACTCGGCTCGTCCGGCTCTTCCCATTCTTCGGCGCGGCGGCTGAAGCGCTTCAGAACGGAAAGGGTGGCGTTTGAACTGAAACCAGCGGTTCGGAGGCGCCGGTAGGCTGCGGCAAGATTCTTTTCCTCGGCGAGAAAAGCCGGAAGATCCTTGCCGCGGTACTTGCGGACGAGGAACTTTTCGGCAAGCTGCTGTTCGTCGGTTTCGGCGAAGACGGCGGCTACGGCTTCCTCCGCTACATGCGAGGCGACCTGCTTCGAACGGAGATCGCGAAGTACGCGGAAGCGGCCCAATCCCTGATTGGCCAGCCGAGAGGAAGCAAAGGACTCTGAGAATTTCTTGTCATCGGTCAGTCCGTAGTCGTGCAACTTGGCCATCACCGCGCTAACATCGGATGGAGACTGCGCTCGCTGGAGCAGTTTTCTCCGCAACTCGGCGGCGGCATGCGCCCGGTCGCCTAGAACGCGCAATGCATAGTTCCATAGAGCGTCCGGATCCAGCTTCTTGGGTCTGCGAACGGGGGCCATCGTACTGAAACGTTTGCCACTGTAGCACGCTCTAAAAAATGCGAGTTGAATTGCTTAATAGAGGAAAGGTAAGGAGATCGATTATGGAGGAAAAAAGCGGCTTCGGTTATTTCCTGCTGGGGTTGGGGATCGGTGTGGCAGCGGGTCTGCTCTGGGCCCCGCGAACAGGGGAGGAGACGCGCGCCCTGTTGGCCGACAAGGCCGGCGAGGGAGCGGATTATCTAAAGAGCCGTGCGCAGGATGGTACCGACTACGTAAAACAGCGCACAGAAGACCTGAAGAACACGGCCAGCGACTTGTACGATAAGGGCCGCAGCACCGTATACCAGCAGAAAGAGAACCTGAACGCCGCGGTAGAAGCGGGCAAACAGGCGTATCGCGATGCAGTTGGAGACGCCAAAACTGCGACGTCCAGAGCGGCTGGCGGTAGCTCTAACCCGTCGACAGACAACCTTTAGTAAGTAGTATTATCGAGCAGATTCCCGCTCAGGCTGGAAATGGACCAAAACACACTTCTCATCGTTCTGACGATCTTTGTTGCAGTGGCCGCGATTGCTCTGCTGATCCAGGCAATCTCCTTGATCGGTATGTTCCTGTTGGCCAGACAGATCAGGACGAGGCTATTCGCCATTTGGCCACAGGTTCAGGAGATCGTTGGAATCACAAAGAAAACTGCGCAGGGAGCCGAGAAGCATATCAACGCGATTGGTTCCACCAGTGTCAGCCTGTTGAATATGTCCAAACAGCAACTCGGGAAGGTCGACGAGTTGCTGAGCGACGCTTCAACACGGGCCAAGGTTCAGATGGAACGAGCGGAAATGGTCCTGGACGACACCATGACTCGCGTCCAGAGCACGGTGTCTGTCGTTCAGCGCGGCGTACTCCGGCCCATTCGCGAGGTGCATGGCGTGCTAAGCGGGGTCCGAACCGCTATCCAGCATCTCGGCAGGAATTCCCGATCTACGGTCGATCACGCTACGTCGGATGAGGAGATGTTTATCTGAGGAGAGTAATTTCTTTCCTGTTATCTGGTGGATAGGTGGGTTGCACGGAGCGCCTTTCACAAGGCGGCTTAAACGTCCCCAAAGACCCTCAAAAAAATCTCTAACTTTCCCAAAGCTGCTCGATAAGAAGTCAGGCAGCTATGGAACAAGCAAACCGGGCAGATTTTTCCCTCGTCAGCTCTGCGATCGCACTCTTAACTCTTGTGCTTTTATCGGTCGGAGTTTTGAGCACTTTAGGGTATCTATTCTCGTTCTCGCAGGAACGCCCGGTAAACTCAGCCTTCGACCATTCTACGTTGGAGATCAAAAGCCTGATACCTGACCGGCTTTAGCCCTCTAAGACGCCGCGGGAGAGATCATCTGCTCGGCTTTCACCCAGCGATCGAACTCTTCCGGGGTGAGATAGCCGAGTTTCACGGCGGCCTCCTTCAGACTCGATCCATCGACGTGCGCGGTGTGGGCGATCTCCGCTGCTTTGTCGTACCCAACAATGGGACTCAGCGCGGTGACGAGCATGAGCGAATTTCGGACGTAGTCGTCGATTTGGCTGCGATTCAGCTCGAGGCCCGCTGCGCAAAACTCGCGGAAACTTCGGCAGCTATGGGTCAGCAGCAGGACCGAATGCAAGAAATTATGGATGATGACGGGCTTAAATACGTTGAGTTCGAAATTGCCCTGGGACCCGGCAAAGCCGATTGCCGCGTCGTTCCCCATCACTTGGGCAGCGACCATGGTCAAGGCTTCGCACTGGGTTGGGTTCACTTTGCCAGGCATGATCGACGATCCCGGCTCATTTTCCGGAATCGTGATCTCGCCTAACCCGCAGCGCGGACCGGAGGCGAGCCAGCGAACGTCATTGGCGATCTTTGTGAGAGAGGCCGCCAGAGTTTTCAAGATCCCGCTGGCAGCGACGAGTTCGTCATGCGCTGAGAGCGCGGCAAACTTGTTGGGATGAGAGCGGAATGGCAAGCCGGTTAGCTCCGCTATTTTTGCGGCTGCGCGGACGGCAAACTCCGGATGAGCATTGATGCCGGTCCCGACCGCCGTCCCACCGATGGCAAGATCGTAGAGACCGTCAAGCGCGAACTGTAGGCGTGCCACATCGCGGTCAATGAGCGCCACCCAGCCGGAGAACTCCTGACCCACTGTAAGCGGCGTGGCGTCCTGCAGGTGCGTACGGCCCATCTTCACGACATCTTTAAAGGCTTCGGCTTTCTCGTGAAGCGTGTCGCGCAGTTGTTCGACAGCGGGGATCAGTTTTCGCCGCAGTTCGCTAGCGGCGGCGATGTGCATAGCCGCCGGGAAGGTGTCGTTGGAAGATTGCGACATGTTGACGTGATCGTTCGGGTGAATAGGCTTTTTGCTGCCCATGACGCCGTCCGCCAACTCGATCGCACGATTTGAGATCACCTCGTTGACGTTCATATTGGTTTGGGTTCCGCTGCCGGTTTGCCAGATATGTAAAGGGAAGTGGCTGTCGAGAGCGCCGGAGATCACCTCCTCAGCGGCTCGTGCGATTAAATTGGTTTTCTCCTGGTCCAATTTGCCGAGATCGCGGTTTACCAAGGCGGCCGCCTTCTTGAGGATGCCGAACGCGTGGATGAGTTCGGGCGGCATCACATCCCGGCCGATATCGAAGTAGCGGAGGGAACGCTGGGTCTGGGCCCCCCAGTAGCGGCTCGAGGGCACCTCCATGGTTCCCATGCTGTCCGATTCAGTGCGAGTCGATTGTGGCATCTCCTTCATTTTCTAACGCGGGCTCTGATATGTTTGCGCTCCACTAGGCGGCGGCATGCGTGATAACATCGAAGAGATCCTAAGAGCTACGGCTGGCATCTGGCAGAGTGCGGTATAAAGCGTTGAGTTCAACGGCTTAAGGCGCGGAATGCCCAATCGGGGGGTTGGCCGTTCGAGATACGCACTTGGTGCATAAAGGAACGGATAAAAGTAGTCTCGAGTGATTCAGATCGTCCCCTCCATATTCGCCGCGGACTTCATGCGGCTGGGCGAAGAGATCCAGCGTGTCGAGGAAGCCGGCGTCGAAATGATCCACGTGGATATCATGGACGGTCATTTCGTGCCAAATTTTACGATGGGAACGCCGATCACTGAATCCATCCGGCGCTCGAGCCGCGTCAAACTCGATCATCACCTGATGATTGAGGACCCGGACACGTACGCTCCTATCTTCATCAAAGCGGGCGCGGATTGCGTGAGCGTGCATTACGAAGTGGCAAGGAATCTGGACCGGACGCTGCATATGATTCAGGATCAAGGAGCAAAGGCGGGTGTGGTGATCAATCCAGCAACGCCGGTGATGCTGCTGGAAGATGTGCTCGACATTGTGGATTACGTACTGGTGATGAGCGTGAATCCGGGGTACGGCGGTCAGAAGTTCATTCCAAAATCGCTTGACAAAGTACGCGCGCTGGCGAGGATCCGCTCGGAGGGCGAGTTGAACTTTGCGATCGAGATCGATGGCGGCGTGGGGCAGGAGAATATCGCCGACGTGGCAAGCGCCGGCGTGGATTGGGTGGTGGCGGGCTCATCTGTGTTCGGCGCCAGAGATGCGGCGGCAGCCGTGCGCGAATTGCGCCGGGGCGCCCGCGAGGCATTCGAGGTTAAGGTCTAAGTTTCTATGTCATCTTTTCGCATACGACCGCGACGCAGCCTGCTGCTGATCGCTTCGGCAGGGCTGCTTCTTCTTTCGCTCGACCGCGTAGCGGCGGCGGGTTGCTGTTTCCACAAGAAATACGAAACGCCAATCACCAAGAACACGCAGCAGCCGGATAAAGTCCTGTTCGATCAGGCCATCAAGGACATCGAGCACGGGCGGTACGAAACCGCGCGCATTTCGCTACAGACCATGATGAACACCTATGAGTCGAGCGAGTACATGGCCAAGGCGAAGCTGGCGGTGGCCGATAGCTGGTATCGCGAAGGCGGCGCCAACGGCTTGGCGCAGGCTGAAGCTGAATACAAGGACTTCCAACTGTTCTACCCGCAGATGGAGGAGTCGGCCGAAGCGCAGAATCGCATCTGCGAGATCCACTACAAGGAAATGAATAAAAGCGATCGCGATTGGACTCAGACAGTCCAAGCGGAATCCGAGTGCCGGACGTTGATTGTGCAATATCCGAATAGCAAGTTTGTTCCGCAAGCCTCGCAACGCCTGCGCGAAATACAGGAGAGCCTGGCTGAGCACGAATTCGTGGTAGGCAACTTCTATTGGAAGCACGACATGAATCCTGCCGCCGCCAACCGGCTACACGCGGTGATCGACCAATATCCTCTCTACAGCAAGGCCGGAGAGGCGCTGTATGAAGCGGGCGATGCGTATTCGAAGATGGGCCCGCGGTTTCGCAAGACGTCAGCAGACATGTTTGGCCGCGTAGTCCAGGAATACCCGCTCAGCAACCGGGCCGATGACGCAAAGAAGCGTTTGCAGGAGATGGAGATGCCGGTACCGCCGGTAGATCAAGCGGCGGCCGACCGGGAGAAGTACGATCTGGAGAATTATCACCACCCGGGCATGCTGGGTCGCGCCATGGGCCTGGTGCACAGCGGACCCGACGTAAGTCACGCCGCGAAGATTGGGCCGCCGACCATGACGGATCCCAAGCGGACGATCCCTGCCAGCGTTCCCGTGGTTAACAATGTGGATACTGCTACCAACGCAGGCAGCGGGTCGGGGAGCACCGAGCTTACCGCGACGACAGTGGGCGCGAATAGCGCGCTCGATAAGAACCCGGATGCCCGGAGCGCCGATGCCGCGGCGCACACTCAAGCCGCAGGTCAATCAGCGACTGGTACTCAGCCACTGCCGACCAACCGCGATGCGGAGCTGAAGAAGTACCGCGAGAGACTAGCCAAGAAGCAGGCAAAGCTCGACAAGAAAAAGAAGAAGGATGAGTCCGGATCGAGCGCCAGCCAGTCTAGTCAGGCCCAATCGCAGTTGAACCAGAGCAACGGATCGCAAAACGCGCAGACTTCGCCGGGGGTATCGAACGCGACTTCACCCCCGGCGACGTCGAACCCGGCTGCCCCGGGTAACAGCAGCAATACGGGGTCGAATCCGCCTCAGCGATGAGCCGCATCCTGCTGGCTGACGACAGTCCCCAGGCGCTGCGGTTGGCCGAGCAGATCCTCACCGGGCAGGGCTTCGAGGTCGTCAGCGTGACGGACGGCGCAACGGCGCTGCGACGGCTGGATGATGTGAAGCCCAGTCTGCTGGTTACCGACATTTACCTGCCGACGCGGAATGGCTTCGAATTAGCGCGTTTCTTACGTTCGCAGGAGAAGTACCGGTATCTGCCCCTGATCTTCGCAGCCGGGCCGACGGACGAGTTCAACGAGCAGGACGCCACCAACGCCGGGGCCGATCTAATCCTGCGCAAGCCGTTCGAGGCGTCGGCGCTCTTAGGCGCTGTTCAGAAGTTACTGGAGGTAAACGAGACGTCGCGCTCAAGCCAAGACGAAAGCGTAGCGACCACCTTGGACCTGAGCACGATCAGGGCGGCGGTAACACTTGCCCTGGACAGCGCGATGCCGGCTATGATCGAAGAGCTAACCGCACGGGTGATGCTGGCCATTTCCCAGGGGAGATAACCGAGCCGAAAAATGGGAGCCGAAGCGCACTGAATGCGCTTGGACTCCAACGAGCTGGAAACACCCGGGCCTGGGAGGTCGGCCAGTCTAACGTTGAGACGTGCCCGAAGTGGTGCTTGATCCGGTTGACGAGCCTGTGCTCCCGCCCGTTGCCGTTCCTTTGTGTCCCCGATGGTGCTTGCTTTTACCGGTAGTGCCCGAAGTGCCACCAGTACCCGATTGATCGCCAGTACCAGATTGGCCCGCGCTGCCGGATTGACCCGCACTGCCGGACTGCCCTGCGCTGCCAGATTGACCTGCGCTGCCAGATTGACCTGCGCTGCCAGACTGCCCTGCGCTGCCGCTGCCGCTGCCCCCGGAACCTGACTGGGTCATCGGGAGCCCAGTCGCAATCAGCGGAATGGAAACCGTGGTAAGAAGAAACGAGTAAAGAAACTTTTTCATAACAAACTCCTTGGATGTAGGCTGCGTGCCAAAGACAGCTCGCTGCACTGCCAAATGTGACGTTGCGGACTGTTTTCCATTACCCGGCTGTACTACTAGTCGGGCTGGCGTGTAGAGAACCCAGAGAGCAGCAGCCCCGCTTAAAGGCGCCATCCTACACTTATAAAGAGCCAAGTTGATCTATAAAAAGCCAGGCTGGTTAAGGCTTGGATCGCCACTCACGCCATCATGCCCGAAAATACCTTCGATATCGTTTCCAAGATTGACCTCAATGAGGTGCACAACGCCGTACAGCAGACGTCCAAAGAGGTGCAGACGCGCTATGACCTGAAGGATAGTAAGTCGTCGGTCGAGCTGAATGACAAAGAGCACAAGATTCTGCTGGCGAGTTCAGACGAGTACAAGCTGAAGGCGATCACCGAGATCCTGGGCCAGAAGCTCGTCAAGCGCAACGTTCCGCTGAAGGGCCTGGAGTATGGACCGGTCGCGACCGCTTCCGGGGGCAGCGTCCGGCAAGAGATCAAGTTGCAGCAGGGTATCGGGACCGAAAAGGCCAAAGACATCGTGAAACTGATCAAAGACAGCAAACTGAAGGTGCAGGCGAGCATTCAGGGCGACTTGGTGCGGGTGAGCGGGAAAGACCGCGACTCGCTCCAGCAGGCGATTGCGCTACTGCGCGCCAAGGACTTTGGCATCGACATGCAATTCACGAATTACCGAACGAACTGATGGCGCGGCGGATCGAGTCCCTCTTTCTGGCCGGGGAGGCGGGAAGGCTAGAAGCATTGCTCGAAGAACCGGAGGAGGGAGAACCGGTCGAGGCAGCACTCGTTTGCCATCCCCATCCGCAGTTTGGAGGCACGATGCACAACAAGGTGGTGTACCGGCTGGCACGGGCATTGCGTCAGACCGGCTGCGTGGTGCTGCGGTTTAACTTTCGCGGCGTGAACCGCAGCCAGGGTGTATACGCGGAGGGGATCGGCGAAACAGAAGACGCGCGCGTGGGACTTCGTGAACTTGAGTCGAGGTATCCCGAGCTGCCGTTACTGGCTGCCGGGTTTTCCTTCGGCTCACGGGTCGCGTTGCGGCTGGCTGCCGCGGAACCGGGTGTGGGACGTGTCATCGCAGTAGGCTTTCCCACCCGCATAGCGGAGCGCGATTTCGTGTACCAGGTAACGGTTCCGAAGTACTTCGTACAGAGCACACTTGATGCATATGGCCCGGCAGTCGAGATGAACGAGTTCTATGGCACTCTGCCGGAACCAAAGCAGCTCGAGTGGGTTCCGGCGGGCGATCACTTCTTTCGAGATGCCCTAGACGAGTACCAGGCGGTAATCGAGCGGATCGGCCGGGAGCGGCCGGCGAGCTTAAAGGTGCGTAACTGATGCCTGGCGGAGTTGGCGTTCCACAATGCGAGCTGCGCGCTGGCTAATCAGATCGGCCACTTTGCTGAGTAGACCGGGCAAATCTTCCGGCTTGATGAAGACGGGGCGAAGCATGTCGGGACGTTTATTCTGATAGGTAGTCAGGATGGCGGTCGCGGGTTTATAGTCCATCAGGCGTGCGTGCGCGAGCACCTTCAGGCCCGCTTCTGGCGACTCCATCTGCAAGTCGCTCAGCACCAGTTCGTACTGCTGCTCGTCCAGCTTGCCAACCGCTTCCGCGGCGGAGGCCGCCGCATCCACAAAGTAGCCACCGGCCTCAAGAACGGTTTTCAGGGTCAGTCGGGACGCCACATCGTCATCCACCAGCAGAACTCTCGCAAGTTCGAGCGCTTGGGCGGATGGAGCCTGCGTATCTTGAAGCATAGAGGGCGATTTCCCGACTACAGTGTAAACGAAAATCGGGAGTTTGCCACAAGAGAAATTCCTGACCGATAACTAATCCTTTTCTACGCTGAGGAAACTCTTACCGGATGATTTGTGGAACATTCGGTGGAAAATCCGGTCGACGTTTCCCAGTTGGCGTTGAATAGAAAAGACTTTGTCCAGCTGGTCGGGAGCAAGATAACGACGGATTTCGGGGTCGCCCTCAATGGCAGCCCGGAAATTGGACTCGCTTTCCCAGGCCGTCATGGCATGTTTCTGGACCAGAGCGTAAGCGTCTTCACGCAGCATTCCGGCCGCGGCGAGATCGAGCAGGAGCTGGCCCGAAAAAACCAGTCCCTGGGTGAGTTCGACGTTGCGGCCCATACGTGAGGCATCGACCACCAGACCGGAGATGAGCCAAGTCGTTTGGGCCAAGAGATAGTCGATCAGGGTGGTGGAGTCCGGCAGGATGACACGTTCGACTGAGGAGTGCGAAATATCACGTTCGTGCCACAGGGCAACATTCTCAAAACCGGCTTGCGCATTGGACCGGACAACGCGGGCTAAACCGGAAATCTGCTCACAGGTGACCGGATTGCGCTTGTGCGGCATGGCGGAAGAGCCCTTTTGCCCGGCAGCGAAGGGCTCAGCGGCTTCACGCACCTCGCTGCGCTGCAAGTGGCGAATCTCGACCGCGATCTTGTCGAGACTGGAGGCGATACCGGCTAAGATCCCGAGATAGTGGGCGTGCAGGTCGCGTGAAAGCACTTGGGAACTGATCGGGGCGGGTTTGAGGCCGAGGCGGCCGCAGATCTTTTCCTCGGCATCAGGACCGATATGGGCGAAGGTGCCGACCGCGCCCGAAATTTTCCCGACGCGCATCTCTTCGGCGGCAGCTTGAAAGCGCATGCGATGACGTTCCATTTCGTTCCACCACAAGGCCAACTTCAAGCCGAAGGTGATCGGCTCGGCGTGCATCCCATGGGTACGGCCGATCTGAACCGTGTCTTTGTGCCGCCAGGCCTGGGTTTTGAGGGCGTCCAAGAGAGCGTCGAGTCCGGCAGCAATCAGTGCGGAGGCGTCCTTGATCTGAAGAGCTTGAGCGGTATCTATGACATCGTTCGAAGTGAGCCCGAAATGCAGCCAGCGTGAAGCTTCCGCCTCTCCCTGAGCCTTCATGTGTTCAGCTACCGCAGTGGTGAAAGCGATGACGTCGTGCCTGACGTCGTGCTCGATCTCCTGGATGCGGGGCAGTTCGAAGGCGGCATGCGCCCGCAGAGACGCTGCAGCAGTCGCGGGCACCTCCCCCAATTCGGCCAGGGCTTCCGAAGCAGCTAATTCCACTGCGAGCCAGCATTCGTATTTGTGTTGTTCACTCCAGATAGCGCCCATTGCGGGACGCGTATAACGCGCGATCATCTGTGACTATTGTGAGGGATGCGGCGGCAATCAATCTGAGAGAGCATTGCACGCGGAGCCGTACTGATCTAGAAGTCTGCTCGGTTCTGGTTGTGGTGCTGGAAGCTCAATGGGCTTCACAAACAGCAAACCCCGCTCGCAAAAGCGCGGTCTGAATTGAAGCAGAAAGAAGGATCTCGCTTATGGAACTTCTCGCGTTTGTCGCCGTTTTGATTTTATTCAGACGGCGGCGAACCAGATTACTGGTCGAAATCGACCTGTAGTCTGATCGGATGGGCTAGCCGCACACCGGCTGGCCCTTCGATGCAATGATAACTCGTTTTGCGGCTGAAAGCTATTTCTCGGGCAGGCGCAAAGCGTACTCGGCTTCGTTCGGTCCGTGCGCGTATTCCGGATGCTCGTTCTGCGCGAGGAACTTTTCGACGCGAGCGCGGTAACCCGGATCGGCTCTTTCGAAGTGAATTAACTGAAGCTTCTGAATGCGCTCCGGAGTTTGGCCTAAACTCTGGGCGATGTTTTGGCACAGCCGGTCTTTGGCACCTTCATCGAGCATGCGGAAAAAAACTCCGACTTGCGCGTAGTCGTCATTGCCTTCGCGATGGTCATACCGCGCCGCAGCCTCGCCCGATAAGCGGATGGCGCGATCCTTCAAGCTGGGATTCTCTTTCGGACCACCAAAGCTGTTCGGCTCGTAATTCGGCATGGGGCCGAAGTTTCCGTCGAAACGCATGGAGCCGTCACGATTGTAGTTGTGCATCGGGCACTTGGGAGCATTCACGGGGAGCGTTTCGTAGTTGGTTCCAATGCGGTAACGATGCGCGTCCGGGTAGGAAACGAGACGGCCCTGAAGCATTTTGTCGGGGCTATAACCCATGCCGGGCACAATGTTGACCGGATTGAAAGCGGCTTGCTCCACTTCGGCGAAATAATTCAGAGGATTGCGGTTCAGCTCGAATTCGCCCACTTCGATCAGCGGATACTCGCCATGCGGCCAAACCTTGGTCAGGTCGAACGGATTGAACCGGAACTTGCCGGTTTCATTCTCCGGCATGAGCTGGATAAAGGCCGTCCACTTGGGGAAATCGCCTTTCTCGATGGCGTGGAAGAGATCGCGTTGCGCGTAATCCGGATCGGAGCCAGCCAGTTCTTCCGCTTTCTTCGCGTCGAGATTCTTGATTCCCTGTTTCGTCTTGAAGTGCCATTTCACGTAGAAGAGCTCGTTTTTGGCATTGATGAGCGAGAAGGTGTGGCTGGAATAGCCGTTCATGTGACGATAGCCATCCGGGGTGCCACGGTCGCTGAAGAGGAAGCTCACCTGGTGCAAGGATTCGGGCGAAAGCGACCAGAAGTCCCACATCATGGTGGGCGATTTCAGATTGGTTTGAGGCTCCCGCTTTTGCGTATGAATGAAATCGCCGAACTTCAGCGGGTCTCGAATGAAGAAGATGGGCGTATTGTTGCCGACCATGTCCCAATTGCCTTCTTCGGTGTAGAACTTGAGGGCGAAGCCGCGAGGGTCGCGTGCCGTATCAGCGGAACCCTTTTCGCCGCCGACGGTCGAAAAGCGGGCGAAAGTCTCGCAAGTGTTGCCGACTTTCGAGAACAGCTTGGCCGTCGTGTATTGCGTGATGTCGTGGGTAACGGTGAATCGGCCGTGCGCGCCGGAGCCTTTGGCATGTACCACCCGTTCCGGGACCCGTTCGCGATTGAACTGAGCCATTTTCTCAAAGAGCAGGTAGTCCTCCATGAGAAGCGGACCACGCGCCCCAGCTGACACGGAATTCTGGTTATCGCCAACAGGGCGTCCGGAGTTGGTCGTCAACTGCGGGTTCGGGACATCCGCACCGGCGTCAGTCTGCCCCGGGCCGCGATTGCCGTTTACGTCGTTGATTCCGTTTGAAAGATTCTGGAGATGGCCATTCTGGCCTAATTTGTCTGCCACGTAGATCCTCCTATAGTCGGGGTGGGAAACGCCTCCCACTCATTATTCAGATAGGAGATGAGTCCCACCCGCGCCAAGATACGCTCTTTAATAATAGAAGACTTCGGATGGCCGGCTGGCTTCAGCGACCACTAACTTGGTAAATAGCGTGCGGCCCTCGAGAGCGTCGAAACCCATTCTGCGGACGAGTTCGGGGTGGTTATTGTGCTCGCTGATATGGCCGAGGATGAGCGTAGAGACGCGGGTGTCGAGATCGCGCCGGATGAAATCGCCGGCCACTTCGTTCGAGAGATGGCCGCGGCGACTCATCACGCGCTGCTTGATCGGCCAGGGGTAAGGCCCGACGCGCAGCATCTCGAGATCGTGATTCGCTTCAAGCAGCAGCACGTCGGTGTTGCGGAAATGAACCCGCAGCGAATCGGGGATGTACCCGAGGTCGGTTGCGATCGCGACTTTGATGCCGTGTGCGCAAACGGTGTAGCCGACCGGATCGGCGGCATCGTGAGGAATAGTAAAACTCGCGATATCGAACTCGCCGATCGAGAAACTGCAGCCGGCCTGAAAGGTCTCGATCAAAGGAGCGCATTCTCCCCAATCGAGACACGGGGCAGTACGTTCGGTGAGATAAATGGGAACACGGCCGCCGAAGAGACGTGCCAGCGCCACGAGACCGCAGGTGTGGTCGCAATGCTCATGGGTCACCAGAACTGCATCGAGGCGCGTGACGTCTTCGCCGATCGCAGCCAGCCGTTTTGAGAGTTCCCGCCGACCGATCCCAGCGTCGATCAACACACGCGTGCGATCAGTCGACAGAAAGGCGGAGTTACCGGCGCTGCTCGAGGCGAGGATGCAAATCTTGAAAATAGAGGGCTCCGGTCTGGCGACTAGGTTTGATTCTTCTGGTTATCCTACCAAAACAAATTGGGGATGGATTGTTTTCGCCTGAAATGGCGTTCCGGTACTGCTTTTACAATGGAGGAACATGAAGGCGCGCGTTTACGTCTCGATGAAGCCTACAGTACTCGATCCGCAAGGCCAGACCATCTGCTCTGCTTTGCAGGGTCTAGGACATCGCGAAATCGCCTCCGTGCGACAGGGGAAGTACTTCGAAATCGGGCTACAGGAGGGCATGTCGCGCGATTCCGCGCTCGCCGCGCTCGACACCGTGGCCCGCGACGTGCTATCGAATCCGGTGATCGAGGAATACCGGATCGATCTTTTGGACTGATTGGGTTTTTTTGGGGAGCTTCGTCGTCGCACGGCGGTCTCCAGAGAAAGTCCGCCAAACCTTAACTTAAGCCGAGCCGGCTTACTCTGGCTGAAAAAATCGCCATTTCCGGGCGCCAATAAACCAGGGGTTTGAACGCTCGTCTCTGGTTCAGGTCGCTTTTCCGATAACGCCACTTTTCCGCGAGTGAGATCCAATTTCCGGATCGCCCGTGATCCTGGAACAACTCGGAAAGTATTCTCTGGCATTCGTAAACACATCGCGACCACAGCGGATCTAAAGGTTCTGGTGTCCACTTTCCGGATCGCCGACCCAACAAGATACAGCTTATTGTTTGCTTTCAACCGGCCTCGCCAGTCCCAATTGCGCAAGCACCGCCGACATGTCCGCATCCCCCAATTCGATGAGCCACCGCGCTTTCCGTCCAGTGAAGTTCAACGTGCCAGTCAGGAACGACCCCAGCGGCTGCGAGGGAACTACGTGTATGATTTCTGCGGTCAACGGTATTTGTTGCTCCAAAACCTCTAAATCAGGAAAGTCCTCGAGGTACTCGAACGTGTTAAAGTCGCGTTCGCTTGCACCCGGGACAGGATCTGGGTATTCCGTTGCGAGGCGCTCCATTCGCTCTTGCCATGACCTGGTCCTTGAAAACGGAACTCCGGACTTGCTAATTTTGATGGTCAAAATCGCTGGCCGGTATTGACGCTCACTCGTACCGACAATCTGGCTGGAGTCTGTGAGCAGCACCCGGCTAATCCTGTTGGCTCGAACTGAAACTGTTCAAAATTGTAATTTTGAGAGTATGAGCAGCTCTGCTCACAGCTTGCCAGTCATTACATAAACAAACATAAACGAGTCATGTGAAAGCTGACCAGTTGTCGATCAGGTAGTCTGCTGTCCGTAAAGTAACAGTATGGATCATGAAGCAGGCATTTACCATACCGGAGATCGGAAACAACGAAGGACCGGATGAATCAGGTGAACCAGGCGGCATGGCTATACCAACTCTGCTTTTGTGTGCAGATGAGGGTGCAACACCTTCTCTGCGGTTTCGACGCCGAAGACGGGCAGCGCCGGATCATTCAAAAGGCCGATCTGCTTCAGCACGGAGGCCTGGTCCCAATAAATATGTTCATGCACCAGCTTGTTGTCGCAAAAGCCCACAATCGCCACCAGCGGAATGCGCACCTTCCGGTGCGTCGGCGCTACCCCCGGCAGCATCCAGGGGATGGGCTGGGAGTGGGTGAAGGAAAAAATCATCTCGTCTACTAGCTGGTTCTCCCCGACCGTTCGCGAGACGGGGGTGATGGTCGTATCCGGAGGCATGACGGGAATGAAGTCCTTCGAATAGAAGGCCAACAGTTCCTCTTTTCCATACCCGCCCGCCAGCGTCGGAACATGGTTGACATAGGCGTCCTCGCACATCGTGTCAATGGTGGCGTGCGTATCCTTGACGGCGAATTCATTGGCTACGTGCTCTTCCCACAACTCGATTAAACGTTCTTTCGTCATGATTAGTTGTCACCTCAGATCCCAGTCATGAATCTGTCAGCAAACCTTTCGGTGCTCGGTCGTGGTGACGCGTTTTGACAGCACAAACCGCGTTAGCCCGAGGCCGAGCAGCACCAGACCCACCAGGCCCACGCTGGTCGGCTCCGGCACTGCCGAGAGGCTGGCCGAGTAGGGCTGACTGGCATCAGGCGCCGTGTAGAGCAGCGTGCCGCCGTTGTTTGGATCACCGCTCCACCATTGCGCGCCGAGGGTGAAGGTGCCGGAGTTGACGAAGCCCGCCGGCACGTTCCCATCCCAGAGAATCTGATACAGCCCGGCGGGCGTGACCGGATCGTAGGGGACGTCCACAATCGCCCCGGGCGCCACGTCCGGGAAGTCAAAGAGTAGTTGCGGCGTGGCGTACTGAAATACCCCGGCCGTCAGATTGGTCGTCACCAGCCAGTCCGTGCTGCTCCCATTCTGGATGGTGTAGCCCCAGCCGGTCGCAAAACCGGCTGGGCTCCCCACCGTGACGCTGTCCGACACGTTAAAAGTATAAATATTGGCGGCCATCGCGGGAATGGCCGATAACAGAATCGCTGTCAACAAAGTTCTCATCTTAGGTCTCCTTCCTCTTTTTCGTTATTGTGGGTTCACCTTTGGGGGTAAAGCGCCTGGCCTTGGCTGAGCTGGACCAATTGCGGCTGCCCCATATCGGCCGAAGCAGCCTCGGTAATGCTGAGCTTCGTGATGCTGGGGGGAATGTCAAGTTTCAGCACTACCTCCGTGGAGTCGCCGCGCACGAGATCGCCCAGCAGCATCGGCATTGACGAGTTGAGCAGCGTGGCTTGCCCGGAACCCGCCAGGGTACTCAGCGTAATCGAGGTGAGAGTGATGGAGTTCGCCGGCTCCGTTCCGTTATTGAATACTGTCAGCCGGACGTCCACCTCATTTCCATTGCTGGCGATCTGGGCGGCTTGCATTGTGATGCTGGCACCTAACGGCCCGGGTGACGGTCCCGTCACTGGCTTTGCGGCGCCCCAGTCGCAGCCGCCTTCATGCGGCTTGTTATATACCGGATCACAGGTGACGTGGGGAAACGGCCAGCCTTCAAAGAAGGCAGGACGATACACGCCCAAGCCGTCTTGCGATAACGGCGTAAAGAGCCTCGTCAGCACTTTCGCATCGGGTGGGTTGTAGTGGCCACTGGGACCACTGTTCTTCGGAGTGGTGAGAGTGCTGATGCCTAACCAGGAGTGATCGGCCAGAATCGTTGCGGTGGTTGGATCGTTGGCGTCTGGATTCTCCGGATCGTTCGGATAAGTGTAGGGAATGTAGAGGTCGCGTACAGGCGGAAAAGGTATGACCGTGTGAGGGAGCCCCAAGGGACAACCATTGAAATCGTTGTCATAGATCACATAACCGTAGGGCTGTTGCCACAGCGGGTGTTCACCCCATATGGTAAGTGGACCCTCGTTGACGCAAGCTCCACGGGCAGTCGGCAGATAGGAGCCGATGCCGTAGGCGGCGGGCATGATGCTTTGATAGACGGCCTGCTGCACTGCCGGAGTCATGGCTTGCAGCATCTGCGAGGTCGCCGTGGAGCTCCAGTACCAGGGCGAGCCGGGGCCGGTCGCGGAGGCCAGATTCGTGCCGAGCGCTTTGAGCTTGCCCCAGTCCTGATAGATGAAGTCGAACAAAGTTCCCGTGGTGTTGGCCTGGGCAATAAATTGGTTGCTCGCCTGAGTCTCCAGTTGCCCAACGGTGGAGGTCAGATCGATGGTCTGATTCCCGTTTTTGTCCGTCGTGAGTTCCGTGAGGAAATTAAAAAATGTATCGGCCAAGCCGTAGACCTTTCCGACCACCGGCAGTTCTTTGCCTAAGCCCAGAAACAGGCTCACGAGGGGTCCGGCCAGACTCCGCGCCGGGGCGTCCGCCGGCGCCTGCAGCGTGGCTTTGATATTGTCATAGGCACCCAACTGCGAGGCGAGGGTGACGGTTCCGCTGCTCGACCACAGGCCGTTCACATTATCATAAAAGGCGCGAATGTTGCTGACCAGCTTGAACTCATTGAGAAGCTGGGCGCGGACAGCGCAGTAAGGCAGATTGGCGTTTTGAGGATCGGTGCAATCGTTCCCGGCAGCGTCTTTATTCATGCTCTGCAAGGGGGTCTGATACGTCGTGCCGATATTGATGCTTAAGTCTCCGTACTGATTCCGGACGTTGCAGGTCAGGCTCCCGCACAGCTTCTGATTGATGGCCTGGAAAGCGGCGACTTGCTTGGCTCCGGTCAGAGGCGGAAAGGCCACGGGGGTTTGGGCAAGAATGCCGTACAAGTCCAGATTGGCGTAGCCGCCCGGATCGGCGTTCAGCGGACTGTACAAGTTGCCGCGTCCGCGCGCCAGCACGCCATGCAGTTCGCCGGTCGGCGCTTTGCCGTTGCCATCAGCCGGGTAGACCGAACTGGACTCTCGGGCTTGTTGCCGCGCCTGCGCCGTGCCGCCGGGCGACGGGGCTCCGACCAGCGAGTACGTGTCATTCGGCGTGAGGTACACCATCGTCTCCCAATAACCGCCGAGTCTGGCGATCTGCTGCGCCAGCGGGTAGACGCGAGCGTCCCCGTCGGTGCCGAAATTCCAATCGGCCGGGATCGGATGGCCGTTCGTGGCGATAAAGACCAGCTCGTTCTCGCTATTCACACCGTTGAGATCGCTTGCCATCTGGTTAAGAGCCGCCGGAGTTTGGCGCGTGCAGTAGGCGATATTGGCGATCACGACATCTGGCGACTCTCGATTGACGACCACCAGATGAAAAGAGTCGGAGACGGCGGCATCACAGCTCCCATTTTTATACTTTGCATTCGCCGCCGGATAGGTCGTGTTTCCAACTTTGATCGTCCCGTCCGGCGTAAGGTCGTAGCGAACAAAGTCCGTTTGGATAAAGGTGTAATTGCCTTTGGAGTCCTGCGCCAGGTAGCCATCCAGGGGGCGCGTGCTGTACCCCCTTTGCAGAGCCGTCTGCGGGTTCCGGCCTCCATTCCCGATGAAGATAAACGGAATGGCACTCTTAACACCTTGCAGGTCCGGGTATGCTCCAAAAGATGTCAGTCCCTTGCCGAGGGAAGATAAAGGAGCCTCATAGTTGCCGACACCGTTTACCAGGAGAAGCGCGTCGGGAGTGCTCGCGAGAACGTCCTGTAGAAATTGATTGGCTGAGGTTGCATCGAGAAAGATCTGGTCCCGGACCAGATCCGGCGCGTCCAAGTGACTGCTGTCCGGTTGCCGTTTCAGGGCAAGCAGGTGCAGGCCGGGATTGGTTCCCGGGTACACCGTGCTGCCTACAGTGATGCTGCCCGTGGAAGGATCAAAGTGTACCGGGATGATGGTTTGCAGCGGTTCGGCCGAAACGTTAATAGGAACCTCATTAACAACCTGATTAACCTGTGATTGAGCCCCATTGTATACGCCATCCTCGCCGCCGTAAGTAGCGACGATGACGTGCCTCCCTTCTGTCAGATTGTCTGTAGTCACCACGCCTACACCGTTCGTTAACGTCTTGATTCCATAAATGATGGGCTGCTGGCTGCCGGGAGGATATTCGCTTATCGTGATACTGCCTTGAGGCGTCGGACCGCCTTGGGAGCTTACCGTGGCGGTAAAGGTCACGAGCTGTCCAACGTTGGAGGGGTTCGGGCCCGAAGTAAGTCTCACGTCAGGCGTGGAAAGCTCGGACCGCCCAAAGGCGAGACACGGAGCGCCCATGAAGCAAATCGTTAATGTTAACGCTGCAACAACAGATGCCGATATCCTTTGATCGATTTTTCGCATGATATTTTCTACCTTGGACAAAGCGTTGTGGGCTTTATTCAACCAATTCATTGATGTGGGTCCGAACAGAGGTGGGAGAGGAGGGGGGCAAAGTCGGCCAAAAATTTTCAAAATATTTTTTGGTAGAGATGGCAGCTTTGGCGCTCGCCTCGCCCACTCTAAACAGGATCAATTTTCGGTACGGTCCAAAACACCAGTGCGGCTGAGGAAAGGGGCAAGGCTCCAGTGCTTTTGCCTGCTGTGAGCCGAACGACGTCGCAAACGAGGAGCAAGTCTCAATTACCAAGCATTAGTCTCAACCACCTGGTATTAAGATGGTTAGGCTATGGTCTCCTCCGATTCGCAAAAGATTGCGAGTCTGATGGCGGCTTTCCGCCAAGGCGATCAGCAGGCTGCCGGCGCTTTGGTGGATTTGTTCTATCCGGAATTAAAAAAGTTGGCGGCGTCGCGCATGCAAGGCGAGCGCACCGAGCATACCTGGCAACCCACCGTACTCGTGAATGAACTCTATCTGGAGCTGATCAAAGTTAAAAACTTCAGCGCAGCTTCAGGGAGCAGCGACGAGAAGGATGAGAAGTCCGCGTTTTTTGGCCTAGCGGCTCATCTGATGAAACGCTTACTGATCCACCATGCCCGTTCCCTTCATCGCAGCGCCAAAAAGGTGGAGATCTCCGACCTGCCTGAGCTTCGGGATCAGGGCGAGGCGAGCTTACGAGAGTTGGAAGATGTGTTAGACCAACTGAAACAGATTGATCCCAAGCTGCGGACCATTGTGGAACTGAAGATTTTTGAAGGGCTTACGACCGAAGAGATAGCCGATCAATTAGGATGCTCTGTCAGAACGGCGGCCCGGCATTGGCACTTTGCCCAGCACTGGCTGAAGAAGCGCTTCAGCTAGGCGCAGGAGATAACAGTTGCTAAAAAACGAACAGTGGCAGCAAGCCTTTCACATCTTCGATACCGCGAGTGACCTTTCACCGGAGGAGCGATTGTCTTTCCTCCATTCCTTGCATGCCTCCCCGGATATTATTGAGGAGGTGCTGGAGCTTTTAAAAGGAACTCCGCCTCCCTCTCCTTCTTCTCCTGAAATTTCACTCGTTGGTCAGCAGTTTGGGCGCTATATCATCTTCGAGGAAATCGGAAGAGGCGGTATGGGCCAAGTCTATAAGGCTCGCGATACCCGTCTGGAGCGATTTGTAGCGATCAAGATCCTGCCGTCCGATATGGTCTGGAGCCCTGCCCGCCGTGCCCTGTTTGAGCGTGAAGCGCGTGTTACCTCCGCGCTGAACCATCCCAACATCGTGATTATTTACGACATGGAACTCGACGCCTCCCAACCATACCTGGTTCTGGAATTCGTTGAGGGTCGAACGTTGCATCAAACCGTTCCGCCGAAAGGGCTGCCCTGGGCCACGGCTCTTGACTACGGCATACAACTCGCCCAAGCCTTGCATGCAGCCGCTTCCGCTTCCGTGATTCACCGTGACCTGAAGCCCTCCAACATCATGGTCACGGCGGAGGGTCACCTTAAAGTGCTCGACTTCGGCATCGCCAAGCTGCGGGATGCCGGATCAAGGCCCACTGCCGCTTCAGATTTGGTAACGAGAGACAACGGGAAGGGAGGGGCTACTCAGCCCGGAGAGACGCAAGGCACAACCGTCGGGGGCACTCCCGATTACATGGCGCCGGAACAGATTGGGGGAGGAAGAGCGGACGGGCGTTCCGACCTCTTTGCGTTTGGGGCGGTGTTCTTCTTTATGCTGACGGGCGAACGGGCACTTCGCACCCACTCAACCGGTGAAAGAGAGGCGCGATGGATCTCCTGCGCGCACCCGAACCTGAACCTGCAGACGAGGCACATCCTCCAAAGCTGCCTGCAAACCGATCCGGCGAAAAGACCAGCGAACGCAGACGCGCTTTATGGTGCTTTGCAGGCAGCGAGAAATCTTCCGAAACAGCGCCTCCGATGGGTTCTGGCAGCGGCTCTCTCGCTCATAGCCGTCGCTGCTGCTTTTGTTTGGTTCGTTCCTAGGGCTCCTTCCTCGCTGTTCGGCAAAGGGCCGCTCATGATGAGCTCCATCACGGCCTATACCGGCGATCAGAACTCGCCTTCTTATTCGCCTGACGGACGCCGGATTGCCTTCTCCTGGAACGGAGAACGGGAAGACAATTATGACATTTACCTGCAAGCTGTTTCCGGGCGATCCCCCGTTCGGCTCACAACGGAGCCGAGCATGGAGTACGGTCCGGCGTGGTCGCCCGACGGCAAGCTCATTGCATTTGCCAGCCTGGATAAGAAAGGTCATGAATCGATCAAGGTGATTAGCACCCAGGGGGGAGCAAGTCGCAAGGTCTGCGATCGCAGAGGCGGAACATGGATTTATAATCAAACCCTCGACTGGTCGCCGGATAGCAAATGGCTCGTTTACGCAGATGTCCAAAAATCCGACTCTTCCTATGCGATCTTCGCCGCTTCTGTCCAGACCGGAGAAGTGCATCAACTCACTTTCCCCAAAGCCCCGGAGTTTCACCATCAACCCTCGATCTCAAGGGACGGCAAAGTCGTTATTTACGTTCGAGATCCTAGTAGGGGTCTTGCGCTAGTTCATCTCCGCGCGGGCATGCTGCCGGGCGGTCCGTCTGTTGATTTGCAAGTGCCGGGATTTGAGTCGATACCGATCACAAGTCCGATCTTTGTGAAATCAAACCACGACGTGATCTTTCTCTCCAATAAAGGAGGCGTTGAGAGCAGAATTTTCGGTCTGAAGATACCGGACTATGGAACAAAGACCCAGTCTCCCACAGAAATAGCCAATGCTGGACCGCCAGCAGTCCATCAATTGACCATTTCATCTTCCGGTCACATTGCTTTTCCCCAAAGTAAGGAAATCAGCAGCTTGTATCGCTTGGATATTGCGGCAAGAACCAAGACTCTGATCAGAACGGTGCAAATAACTTCCGCAGCGATGCAGGATAATTATGCTGATCTTTCTCCTGACGGCAAAAGGATTGTCTTTGAATCGGACCGTAGCGGTTTCTGGGAGCTTTGGGCGAGCAACGCTGATGGTAGTGACCCCGTGCCTGTCACGGATAATCGCCGTTCAGGAAGCCGCGCTCCGCGCTGGTCGCCGGATGGCCGTACTATTCTGTTTGAAATTCTTACGGGAAGCTCGCAAGGAATTTACGTTGCTCCCGCAGACCGAGCAGAAAACGCGCGACGCGTGACTCCGGCAAATTGGCAGGACTATTTGCCGGGGTGGTCGACGGATGGACGGTTCATCTTCTACGGTTCGGATCGCGAAGCAGCAAACCGTATCTATCGAATGCCGATTACTGGCGGGCCGGAAACGCAGGTTACTTTTGTGCCAAGCTACGCTCCCGCTGCTTCCCCTGATGGACATTATCTTTACTACGAGTCGCCACTTTCAAGTGTCATCCGTCTTTATCGTCAGCGCCTGGAGCAAGGACCTACCGGCACCCCTGAGCTGGTCGCGACAGATATTCTGGATCGTACCTTTGCCCCGACGGAGGAAGGCGTTTATTTTTTGCGAGCTGTGCCGAATAAAATGCTTTCCTTGATTCTATGGAACCCCAGCACGCGGCGGGAAATGCTTGTGACCACTCTGAACGGACGAAAAGTGTACGGACTTTCCGCCTCACGTGACGGCAAAGTCGTTCTCTTATCCAAGGTGGACCAGAGCAGCGGACAAATTGTTCAATTAAAGCCATCGCACTGAAATGAGAACTGGTAAGCGCAACGAGAGACGATTTTATTGCGAAGTTTGAGAAACGAGTAAATGGGGCCGGTACGGTTCCGTCGATCGTTCCGTGATTGACGTGCACTCGTTAATCTCGACCACATAAAATTGAGGGATCTCAGCTTCGGCGTAGAAGGAAGCGGCTGCGCGCGGCGATTTGGCAACTACGAGTTATGGGTTTTGAATGCCGCTATGATCCGGACAAGGCTGGTTGACGGCGGGATTTCGGGGAATTTTGTCGTTGGCTGCGGGGGTAATCACGGGCGCCGGGTAAGCGAGATGGAGAAAGAGGCACTCGAAGACGCACGCGCGTACCGGATCTGGTGGATGAAGACACGTCGAGCGAGGCGTGCCAGGGAGCACGCCGAAGGGACGAAAGTGCAGTATCGTTATGAGCTATCAAGGGCAGCAACTAACCGGTAGACCTCGCATTGAAGTTGAAAAGCAGTCAATCGTTCGATGATCCGCATCGGCGCCTGGCAGCGTGGACAGCAGTGGACGGAAGTAACTGAAGTATCTGCGTCGGCAACTGGAGGCAGTGCTTCGAGCAGCTTGCGGCATAACGGCAGAAGCAGACCGCGACGACGATTAGCGAGAAAGCCGAAGTAGCGAATACGCGGAAAGCCCGTCGGCAATACGTGTTGCGAGAAGCGGCGCAAGAACTCTTCGTGAGTAAGGGTCATCGCGCGCGACTTGCTGTGATGCGCGTAGTCCTTCCAGCGGAAAGTGACGTCGTGATCAGTTACGTTCAGCAATCGATGGTTGGAGATGGCGACGCGATGGGTGTAGCGTGCCAGGTAATGCAGCACATGCTCGGGTCCGCCGAACGGCTGCTTGACGTAGACGGCCCAGTCTTCGCGAAACAGTGTACGGAGGAAAGCGTTGAACGCCTTTGCGTCCGATAACTGCCGGTAAGCCCCGAAGAACTGAAGCTGGTTCTTGCGAAAGAGTTGCTTCAGGCCGGCAACGAACTTGCCCCGGAACACGCGGCTGAGGACGCGCACGGGCAGGAAGAAACTTTGCCGCGAATGAATCCAACGTCCGCGATCTGGCGATAGGCCGCCGCCCGGCACCACACAGTGGACATGCGGATGGGGTTGTAGCGTCTGACCCCATGTGTGAAGGACGCTCAAGAAGCCAATGAGCGCACCGAGGCGTTTGGGGTCCGCTGCCACTTCGAGCAGCGTGGCAGCGCTGGCCTCGAACAGCAGAGCGAACAGGGTCCGTTTGTTCTGCCACATGAGTGGAACTAATCGATGTGGCACGCTGAAGACCACATGATAGTAAGTGACCGGTAGAAGCTCCTGTTGCCGTGAGCGAAGCCATTTATCCCGGCTGTTGGTCTGACACTTCGGACAATGGCGATTCCGACACGAGTTGTATGAGATGGTCTGATGCCCGCAGCGATCGCACTGGTCGAGATGTCCACCGAGCGCGGCCGTTCGGCAGCGCACGATGGCGTTGAGTACCTTGACCTGTGGATAGGTCAAAGACTTCCGATAGCGATCCAGAAATCGATTGCCGCCCCGCTGAATGACATCGGCCACCTCCCAGGGTGGGCGTGTCATCAATCGTCCTTAGAAAGCCCGTCGTCTTTATCGAAGTCCCGGATCGAGATCTGATCCAGTGGATTGATGGCCGCCTGCAGATGTCGGCGGGACACATGCAGATAAATCGCCGTATCTTTGAGGCGCTGATGCCCGAGCAATACCTGGATCGTGCGCAGGTCCGTTCCGGCCTCCAGCATATGGGTCGCAAAACTGTGGCGCAACGTGTGCGGTCCGATCCGCTTGGTGAGCCCGGCTGGTAGCGCGGCTTCGTGGCAGGCATTCCACACGACCTTATCGGAGAGGGGCCGTTCTGGCTGAATCGGTTCAACCCGGCTCGGAAAAAGATACGTACGAGGCTTGTTTTTGCACCATCGCCAATACTCGCGCAAGGCCTCGAGTAGCTTTGCCGTGAGAGGCAGATCGCGATCGCGCGCGCCCTTGCCTTGATGTACATGGATCAGCATGAGCGCGGTATCGATGTCGGTGATCTTCAGGTGCACGGCTTCGGCTCGCCGCAGTCCGGTTGCATAGAGCAGCATCAGCAAGGTGCGGTGTCGCAGATTCAGAGCGCCTTCGATCAGCCGGACCACTTCCTCCTGGCTTAGGACGACCGGCAGCTTCTTCGGCGCTCTCACGAGCGGCAGGTCGTCGATGTCGATATCACGTCGGCGCAAAGTCTTTCGGTAAAGAAACCGCAGTGCGCCCATGCGAAGCGCAACCGTGCCGAGCGCCAGCTTCTTATCTCGGATCATGTACAGCTGAAACTCGCGTACTTCGTCGGCGCCCATCAGTTCGGGAGACTTGCCGAAGTACTCGGCAAAGTCCTTGATGGCGTGAATGTAGCCACGAACCGTGTCTGGTGTGTAGTTCCGGCGCTGAAGCTCATCCAGCATCCGTTGACGTAGTGGTCTCACAGAAACTCCTCTCTGTGACACCGAAATGTACTGCTATGCCTGCTTCAAACCACCACGCAATCGCGTCCGCCGCGCGGCGGCTTCGTTCAAACGGCCAAGGGTTTACTTTCCGAGTTGCTCCTGGATGGTCGGCAATCCGGTAGTTGGGACCAGAAAACAGGGTTATCGGAACACGCGTCTTGCGGACGTGCCGCAACTCATGATTTCAGATCGCGCACGGATCACGCGCAACCCCGAGCTATTCAAACCCTCATTAAAGCCTTCCGTCCAAGTCCCTTGGAAGAAGTGCAATTCGAGTCCACCATTCCTCACAAACCGCAGCCTCATTCGCTTTTGTATGGCGCTGCCGGTCCTGCTCGAGGGCTGCGGCACTTCTGAGAGAAAACTCCCCCGCCGGACACTCTAGACTGGTAGTACTTTCGTTTCTCTATATGTGCGGAATTGTTGGCTATATCGGCAGCCGTGAAGCGGTGCCTCTGATTGTGGACGGCCTGCGGCGGCTGGAATACCGCGGCTATGACTCGGCGGGCGTGGCGGTGCTCAATCGGGACCATACGCTCGAGGTGCGCCGCGCCTCCGGCAAGTTGCGCAATCTCGAAGATGTAATCCGCAATAAGCCGCTTTCCGGCTCCTATGGCATCGGCCATACGCGCTGGGCCACGCACGGTCGCCCAACGGAAGAAAATGCGCACCCGCACCGGGACTGCACGGGCAAGATTGTGGTGGTTCATAACGGGATCGTCGAAAACTATCTGGCGCTGCGCAAGCAACTCACTGCCGAAGGACACGTTTTTAAGACCGAAACCGATACCGAGGTGATTGCCCACCTGGTCGAGAAATATCTGGACGGGTGCCTGGAGCAGGCGGTGCGCGCGGCGCTGAAGGAGATTCACGGCGTTTTCGCCATCAGCGTGATTTCAAGTAGCGATCCGCACAAGATCGTCGCGGCGCGCTCGGGGCCGCCCGTGGTGGTCGGGCTCGGACAGGATGAATTCTTCGTGGCTTCCGATGTGCCCGCGATCCTGAGCCACACCCGCGACATGTTCTTTTTGAACGATGGCGATGTGGCGGTGCTTACGCCGGAAGGCGTGAAGCTCACCGATTTCGATGGCAAGACGGTGCGCCGCCAGGTCTCGCGTATTTTGTGGGATCCGGTAATGGCGGAAAAGGGCGGGTACAAGCATTTCATGCTCAAGGAGATCTTTGAGCAGCCGCGCGCGGTTAAGGACACGATGTTGGGGCGGGTCGGTTTGGAAAGCGGCCGGGTCTTTCTGGATGAGGTCGATATTCCGGAAGCGGATTTCCGCGCCTTTCAGCAGGTCAAAATCGTAGCGTGCGGCACCAGCTGGCACGCGGGACTGGCAGGCAAATTCATTATCGAGCGCCTGGCCCGCATTCCGGTGGAAGTGGATTACGGCAGTGAATTCCGCTATCGCGACCCCATCATTCCGCCGAACACGCTGACCGTTGTCATTTCGCAATCGGGAGAAACGGCCGATACACTGGCGGCCCAGCGGGAAGCCAAATCGAAGGGCTCGAAGACGCTCGCGATCTGCAACGTAGTCGGGTCGATGATCACGCGCGAAGCCGCCGGCGTGCTCTTAACGCATGCCGGGCCGGAGATCGGAGTAGCCTCCACCAAAGCTTTCACTTCGCAGCTTACGGCGCTGCTAATCCTCGGCATGTATCTCGGCCAGGTGCGCGGGACGTTAAGCGCGCAGGCTTCATGCACGCTCGTGCAGGAGCTGGCGCACATTCCGGGGAAGCTCGAGCAGACGCTGGCCCAGAACGATATGTACGACGACCTGGTGAAGGACCTGTTTCGGGCGCAGGATTTTCTGTATCTGGGCCGCGGCATACATTTCCCGATTGCGCTAGAAGGCGCGCTCAAGCTGAAAGAGATTTCCTACATTCACGCCGAAGGCTACCCGGCGGGCGAGATGAAGCACGGGCCGAATGCGCTGATCGACGAGAATCTTCCGGTGGTGGTACTTGCGACGTGCGATCCGGAATCGGAAGAGAGCAAGGTGCACTATGAAAAAACGCTCTCGAACATTCAGGAAGTGAAGGCGCGTAGCGGCCGCGTCGTGGCGATCTGTTGCGAGGGTGACGACGAAGTGGCGAAGATGGCCGACCACGTCATTACCATCCCAGTCACGCGCGAACTGCTGCTGCCCTTGCTCGAAATGATCCCCATGCAGTTGCTCGCCTACCATATCGCGGTGCGGCGCGGCTGCGATGTGGATCAACCGCGCAATCTGGCCAAGAGCGTAACCGTCGAATAGCATCAGAGGAAGCGCACCGGGTGGCAGAATGGCCGAGTTGCTGAACCACCCGCTGTTGCTCTTCGTCGTGGTCGCGGTCTTCCTGATGCTGCTGGTCGAAGCCGGCTTCCGCTCCGGACATGGACGCCGCTTGAATGCCGAAGAAGCTTTGCACGAGCAGGTGAAAGACTCGCGCGACGGCATCATTTTGTTGCTCAGCCTGCTGCTAGGTTTCACCCTGGCAATGGCGCTGCCTCGCTACGACGAACGCAAGCACCTGCTGCTCGATGAAGCGAACGATATCGGGACGGCCAGTCTGCGCGCTCGTCTGTTGCCGGAGCCATTTAGCGGCGAGATCGCCCAACTGCTCACCCGCTATACCGGCGCGCGATTAACCTACTTCGAATCGAGCGGGCCGGCAGCCGAAACCGCGCTCGCACACAGCAATCAATTACAAAACGATCTCTGGGCCATCGCTCAGGCGGCGTCAAAGGCGGCTCCTACGCCCGTTACGGCGATTTTTATTCAGTCGTTAAACGATGTATTCGACATCAGCGAGAAGCAGACTGCCACGCTCGAGAATCGCATTCCGCAGAGCGTATGGCTGATGATTACCTTGATTGCGGCGCTGGCTGCTTTCACCTCCGGACTCGCGGTGCGCCAGCGCTTTTGGCTGAGCATGATGTTGATGCCGCTGATGGTAGCGGTTGTAATGTCGTTGACGGCAGATCTTGACAGCCCGCGCACGGGTTTGATTCAGGTCGGGCTCGGCAGCATGCAGCGGCTCAGCGACCATCTACGTGCTCAGCCGAAATAAGTGATAGCCCCACGGCGGCAGATCTAAATACAGGCCGCGCGCCGCCACTTCCTCACCGTCTCGTTGGTATTCCGCGTCGCCCATCCCATCGCGCAGCCAAACGGGCCCACGCGTCAACCAGGGCAAGGGTAAGTAGCATTGGCTCTGGTGATCGGCGTAGTTCACAGCGATGACAAAATCAGCCCCGTCGGCCCGCAGCCAGCGAAAGCAAACAAAATCGCGGTGCGTTGGATTTTCGGGCCAAGCCGCCCGGATGTCTAAGAGCAGCCAGTCGCCTTGTCCAATCCCCTCTTTGAGGCAACTGAGCATTTTGCGATAAAACTGCGCCAGGTCCGGGTCGGCCGTCTCGGCCGCGCGACGGGCCAGATGAACCGAGGGCTTACGGCTATATCCGTTGAGCTGGCCAGCGTGCAGGAAGCGCATGCCGGGAACGAAATAGCAGATCATGGCAGCGGCTTGGTGGACAGGCGGCGGCAGGAGAGCCGCAATCCGCGGTTCGTCGTGATTTTCCAGAAAGCGCGCGGATTTTTGTTGGAACGCCAAGCCGGCTGTGAGGTGCCCTTTGACGCCGCCTACGTCCTGCCGCATTAAGCGGTCGTAGAGAGTTTTGTCATAGGTGTAATCGAAGCCTTGCTGCTGTAATTCCCACTCAAGGCCCCAATAGACTTCGGCTAAGAAAAGAAAATCGGGCTTCACGTGGCGCACGGCGGCGATGGCTTTGGGCCAGAACGCTTCGGCTTCGATACCCCAGGTCCGGCGGAAGACTTCGGGCAACAGCAGCATCGCCATATCGCAGCGCACGCCATCGCACTGCGCGGCGATGGCACGCAGCTGCTCGAGCATCGCGTCCTGGAGCTTCGGGTTACCGTAGTTGAGCTGCAGCGTATCGGGCCAACCCGGAAAGTAAGGATCACGGCCATGCGCAAAGATGCGACCTTGATCGCCCAGCCGTGTGTAGTTCGTGGGTTCGCGCGCAAAATCGGCTTCGCTTCCGGTGACGTAATAATCCGGATGCTCCCTGAGCCAAGGGTGATCGAGGGCCGTGTGATTGGGAACGAAATCGAGCAAGAGGTGGATTCTCCTCTGCCGCAGTCGCTCGCGCAGAGAAGCTAAAGCTTGATTGCCGCCGAAGTCGTTATGCGCCTGGTACTCAACGATCGCGAACGGCGAGCCGATGATATCGTCCGGACGGAGGTCTGGCAGCGCGGCGAGATAGGAGTCTTGCCAGCCCTGGTTAGTCTGCGAAACGGCGCGTCCGGCGCGGCCAGTCTGCCAGACGCCTAGCAGCCATAACCAGTCGAAACCGAGCGCGGCCAGCCAGTCGAGTTCCGCGTCGGGCAGCTGAGCAAGCGAGCGAACACCCGAGCGTAGCATCCAGTCACGCGCTGGAACCTGAAAGAGCAACGGATAAGCAGACCGCAACGGAGATCCTCTTGCTACAGGGTAAACTCGTGGACATATCGGGTTCATGCCGCGACATTTCTCGTCCCAAGTGGCACGGGCAAGCGCCACCACTTTTGTATCGGCGGCGCTTCTTTACGGAGCGCAGAGCGGGACCGATATAGCGCACGTAATCGCTGCGGATCTGCGGGCGGGGCAGATCGATCAGGCGAAGCAGCTGCTTGCGGAAGCGCTCAAGAGTTCGCCGCGCGATGCGCGTCTCTGGACGTTTAATGGCTTGGCGCTGGCAGGTTCCGGCGATCGGAGAGCTGCGCTGGCATCGTATCAGCGGGCACTGGAGCTTTCGCCGAACTATTTTCCGGCACTCGAAGGCGCGGCCGAGATCGAATACGATCAGCGAAGCCAGGAGGCGGTTCCGCTGCTGCGGCGCATTCTTACGCTGCGGCCGGACGACCGAACTGCTCGCGGCATGCTCGCGGTCCTCGATTTCGAACAAGGGAAATGCCTTGCAGGCAGGGACGAGTTGAGCGCTGCACGCACTGCAGAGAGTGCGGATCTTGCCTCGATGAGAGAATTTGGCGCGTGCCTGGTCCGGCAAAAGCAGTTTCCGGAGGCGCTTCCAGTCTTTGAACGGCTACTCGAACAGCAGTCTGCGAGCGCGGCGGCGCGTAGCGATCTCGCCGTAGTGCAGTTTTTGTCAGGAAATTATCGCGCAACACTGGCGACTCTCGAGCCTGCGGTAGAGAACCGCACCGCGGATCCAGACGCGCTCGATTTAGCGGCTCAAGCGAACGCCGTGCTGGGCGCAAGCGATCGCGCGCTCGCGCTGCTCGAACAAGCCATTACAGCGAATCCGAACGCCGTTCAGTATTATGCCGATTACGCCTATCTCTGCCTGGCGAGTGGTAAATTTCAGACCGGCCTCGACAAGGTAGAGGCAGGCTTGAAGCGGATGCCTGAAGCCGCACCGCTCTATGTCGCGAGAGGCATTCTGCGTAGCGAATTAGCGCAGTACGAATCAGGCGAGGAAGATTTCCGGCGCGCGGAACAGCTCGATCCGCAGGTCGAACTCGGCGGGGCGGGGCGAAGTCTCGCCGAGCTCCAGCGTAACGACTTACCCCAGGCGGAAGCTACCGTGCGGGAAGGGTTGCGCAAGCAACCGAAGGATGCGTTTCTGCATTATCTACTGGCTGAAATCCTAGTGCGGAAAGGCGCGAGTCCGGGGACGCCCGAGTTTGCCGAAGCAGTGGCAACCGCCCAACAGGCGGTAACTCTCAATCCGAGTCTCACACTCGCTAGAAATACGCTGGGAGAGATCTACTTACAGGACGGTAAACTCGAGCCGGCAGTCGAGCAGTTCCAGGCAGCCTTACGGATCAATCCAGGCGACGAGAAGAGCCTCTACCATCTCATTCTGGCTTTGCGCCGGGACAACCAGACACAAGAAGTACCAGCGCTCATGAAGAAGCTGATTGCGCAGCGAGCGCAGAACCGAAGGCAGGCAGATCTTGGGAGCACCTTCGGAGCGGTTGGGTCAACGCTCAGATGACGCTCAGGCGAAGAGTTCAAATCATAGCCGGCGCGCTTACGGTTATCGGTTTTGCGGGGTTCCCGGCGTGGCTTCTGAAAGCATCCGAAGACAAACCCGTGACTTACGTCGACGTCACCGCGCAGAGCGGTATTCGTTTCAAAGACAGTAACTCGCCGACTCCGGAGAAATATCTGATCGAGACCATGACCGGCGGAGTCGCGCTGATTGACTACGATAACGATGGCTTCCTCGACGTCTTCGTGGTGAACGGCGCGCGCATTCACCCGGGTCAATCGGATAGCGAAGCTCCCGACAAAACCGCGCCCGAATACTGGAACCGGCTGTATCACAACAATCGCGACGGCACGTTCACCGATGTCACCGAAAAAGCCGGCGTACGCGGCAGCGGCTATGGCATGGGCGTGGCAGTCGGGGATTTCGACAACGATGGATTCGAGGATCTGCTCGTCACCAACTTCGGAGGCGTGATTCTCTATCACAACAACGGCAACGGCACATTTACCGACGTCACCGAAAAGGCCGGGCTGCGGACGCAAGGCTGGATGTCGAGCGCGGGCTTTTTCGACTATGACAACGACGGCAAGCTCGATCTATTTATCTGCCGCTATCTCGACTGGAATTTTTCGAAGAACGTATTTTGCGGTTCGAAGGAAGCGGGAGGCCGCGCTTACTGCCATCCGGACAACTTCAAGCCGGTTTCCAATTATTTGTTTCACAACAATGGCGACGGAACCTTTACCGACGTCAGCGCAAAGAGCCATATCGCGGCTTCTCCGGGCAAAGGGTTGGGCGTGGCGTTCGCCGATTTCAACAATGACGGACGCCTAGATATCAGCGAGGCGAACGACTCGTTCCCACAGTTCCTGTTTCTCAACAACGGCGACGGCACGTTCAGTGAAAATGGCGTCGCGGCAGGCGTGGCGTTTACCGACGATGGCAAAACATTCGCCGGCATGGGTACCGACGCGGCCGACATAGACGATGACGGCAAGCCCGATATTGTCACGACCGCGCTCTCAAACGAGACGTACGGCTACTTCCACAACACGGGAAACGGGATGTTCAATTACGACACAGGCGTCTCGCGGTTGGGCGAAATCACGCGGCTCTACGGCGGGTGGGGCATGCGCATCTTCGACTACGACAACGATGGATCGAAGGATCTGTTCTTTGCCAACAGCCACGTGATGGACAATGTCGCGAAGACGCAGCCACACGTGGAATATATGGAGCGCTTATTGTTGTTAAAACAGGTAGCTCATAAATTCGTGAATGTCTCGGAACAGTCGGGGAGCGTGTTCGAAGAGAAGTGGGCCAGCCGCGGGGCGGCATTCGGAGATTTGGACAATGACGGCGATATCGACGTGGTGGTTGTGACGTGCGGCGGACCGCTTTATGTGCTGCGGAACGAAGGTGGGAACGCCAATGGCTGGATCGGCCTCGATCTGCGGGGTACGCGTAGCAATCGCGACGGGATCGGCGCGCGGGTGAAGCTCACTTCCGCATCGGGCAAAGTGCAGTACGGCATGGTGACGACGGCGGCCAGTTACCAATCGGCTCAGGACCGGCGATTGTATTTCGGCATCGGCCAGGAGAAATCGATTCGCAAGATCGAGATCGCTTGGCCGAGCGGCACGAAACAGGTGATTGAGAATCCGCCGCTGCGGAAGATAATGCAAGTTAACGAAAAATCAGAAATTCAGCCGTAGCGTAAACTGCACGATTCGCTGCGCGTCGATGGTGCCGTTGACCAGGCCGAAGTTGGTGTCGTATGGATTGGCATCGGGGACACTGAAGATATGCCTGTTGAAAGCGTTCAGCAGCTCGGCTTTCAACTGAATCTGCGCTGATTCGAACAGGTGAAAGTTTCTAAGGATGCTGAAATCCTCGTTGTAGAAATTGGGCGAGCGGGCGTCTCCGTTGTTGCGCGGATAATTGCCTAGAATATAAGCGCCGCCTCTGGCTTGCTGAACGGTGGTCGTGGTGCTTGGCCCAATGGCCTCCGTATTCGGGTCCGCAAAAGCGCAGGCCGCTTCTCCCGCGTAAGTGCAAACGGGATTGAAAAACCGCTCGGTGAACGGGTTGAAACTGTTGTTTCGCGCGTTCGAGACTTCGGGCGGGGCGGACGCGCGATTAAAGCGGATACAGTTCTGAAAATCTGGTATGCCGTTGGCGCAGCCGAACGAGACCGGCACGCCAGTCTGATAGCGTAGTACGCTGCCGACTTCCCAGCCTCCGAGGACCGCGCCCGCGATTCCATGACTCAAGAGTCGTTTGCCACGTCCAAAAGGCAGCTCATAAAGAAGCGCCGTGCTGAACATGTAGGGCACGTCCTGGCTGCTGAGCGCCTTCTCGCCGTTCAGGTTGCCGGGGTTCTGAACTTGGCTGATACCGCCATTGATACCGGGCAGAATGCTGTCCGCGTCGGTAATCGTTTTCGACCAGGTGAACGAGGACTGCAAGCTAAATCCGGAACTGAAGCGCCGCTCTAGCGAAGCCTGCAGGGATTCGTAAGTCGACTGACCGATGTTTTGCAGCACATCCATATAGATGTAGTTGTATTGCGGGAAGGGGCGGAGCGCCTGCGCGACGTTTACGCTGCTGCCCCAATCGCTATAGAAGCTGGGGTAGGGCGCTGTTATGCCTAACGTGTTATTGGAAACAGGCTGGTTAAGCGCTTGGCCCAGAGAGAAAGCCTGGAGGCTGATGTTGTTCCAGTTCATCAGGGCGGAGCGCAGATTCTGCGCGCGCTGACCCACATAGCCGAGGGTGGCCACCATATCTTTCGAGACCTGATCCTGGACCTGAAAGCTCCAGCTCTGAATAATTCCGGGCTGGCCGAAGCGCGGCTGGATCCAGTTGGGGTCACCGGTATTCACTACCGAGGGATTGGTCTGGGGCGCCGGCGGAAATGCCGGGAAACCACTATCCCAATTGAAGGCAGGATTGAAGCCGTTCGGACTGTTGAAGGTTGGGGTGGCCGAATAGCCCTGCACCTGGCTGCCGCCGAAATCGGTGTACTGCAGCGGCGAATAGATCACGCCGTAGCCGCCACGAAACACCAGCCGGCCGCCGTTCGGATTGTAAGCAAAACCGAGGCGGGGTCCCACGTCATGGTATTTGGTGTCCGCCCAGCGCGGATTGCAGCCGTTACAAGTATTTCCAAATACCAGCGCGCCTGGGATGTTCCCCGCCGCTGGATTGGGAGCGGTTGGGCTGAAGTTGGAGGTGTCGTTGTGAGACTCGATGCGGGGGACATCCACATCCCAGCGCAGGCCGAGATTGAGCGTCAGGTGAGGGGTAATCTTCCAATCGTCCTGGATAAATGCGCCGTAATACTGGAAAGTCCAGCGGGGCACGTGTCCCTGAATCAGAGCGTTGCCGTTATCCACGTCGCCCAACAGGAAGCTCGCTATTCCATTCCCGCTTTGCCCGGCGACTGCTTGCGTGGCCGCAGTCTCGGCGCGCGCGAAATTGTAGACACCGCTATCGGTGTCGTTGGCATATGTGCCGTAGAGCTGGTTCCGAAAGTCAAAGCCCATGGTGAAGCTATGATTGCCTTTGATCCAGGTGAGATTGTCGTTGAACCGCTCGCCGTTATCGACGTTGGCGTCGTTGTTGGCCCGGCCGAATTGCGGAACACCCTCGCCCATGTTCACGATGGGAAATTCAGTGCCCGCTAACCCGGGTATGCCGAGCTCGCTGTTCCAGTTGAAGTTGCCCGCAATCGCCTGTAGAGCGCCGAGCGTGTAGTTTTGGCTATTGGTGCGGTTATATCCGATATTGACGTGATTCACAACCGTAGCCGAGAAAATATAATCCCAGCCGGCGCGTCCATAGTGCGTGACAAAGTTCTGGCTCCAGCCATTGGAATCCAGCGGGGGCGGAAGCGTGTACGTGCCGTTGCCGGCGTAGCGCGCGTTGTCGCGGGTGTCGTACATCGCGAATAGATGGCTCTTGTCCGAGATCTGCTGATCGATCCGAATGGTATACGTCGTGTTATAGAGAGGCGTGCTGCTGGATAGCGCGTAGTTGATCACACCGGGCAAATTGGAAATATTGGTGGGCGGAAGATAGCTCAGGAAGTTTTTCGCGACCGCTGAGATGCGATTAGAAGGAATAATGTTTCCTGGAAACTGCGTGCGGCAAGGAAGGCCGCCCGGGCCGGTGGTGGTCGTGTTCGGATCGAAAATCTCGCCCTGGTAGATCGGCTGACCGGTGCAGGGATTGGTACCGAGGTTCTTGCCGGTGAGATCGGCGGAGAAATCGCCGGAGCGTTCTGCGGCAGTGGGAATGATGCTGGTGTTGGTGCCGCCGATGTTCTGACGATATTGCTCCCAATTGAAAAAGAAGAACGTTTTGTTCTTTCCGTTATAGATCTTAGGAATCCACACGGGCCCGCCGAGGTTGACGCCATAGTCGTTCTTCTTATCGATCGGGCGAGCGTATTGAGAGCGGCACCCCGGCTGAGGCGTACAGCTCGCGGCATAGCCATTATTAAACCAGGAGTTCGCGTTCAAATCTTCGTTCTGCAGAATGTCATAACCAGTACCGTGGAACGCGTTGCTGCCGGACTTGGTGCCGAATACCTCGATCCCGCCCGTGGTGCGGCCGTACTGGGCTGGCATAGTCGAGGTGATGACCCGGAATTCGGAGATCGCTTCCACAGAAGGCGCGGCCTCATCGAAGGAGGAGCCGTTCTCGGTTCTCAGAATGCTGGAGCCATCGAGCAAAACGTCATTGCCGAAATTCTGTCCACCGCCAATTTTCGAAATGAAGACACCATTGTTGCTGTTCGCCGTCCCTGGTCCCGCCGTGCCCGGCGCGAGAAAGGCGAATGCTTCAGGCGAACGCAGCGCGCCGACTCCGCCGAGCGCGAGCGGCAATTCTACGTCCTGCTTGGCGGTGATGACGGTTCCGATATCGGAACTCTGAGTCTGAATCGAAGTGGCATCGGCTTGCACCGTGACGGTCTGCTCGGCCTTGCCGACGTTCAGTGTGATTTTGATGGAGGTGGTACTACTGATTGAAACGTTCACGCCCGACTGCGTGACCGGACTGAAGCCAGGTTGCGCAGCGGTTACGTCATAGAGTCCGATCGGAATCGAAGGGAAACGGAATCCGCCGCCCGGGCCAGTCGTGGTGGTCAGCACGCTGCCCGTGGCTTCGCCTTTGGCCGTGATCTGAGCCCCTTCGACAGCGGCTCCAGACTGATCGAGCACGGTACCGGTGAGCGTCCCTTCATTGGTCTGAGCCCATGCGGCCACAGGAATCAGACAACCAATCAATAATGAAATGCCGATAAGATTTCGAAACGAAGAGATCAAAACTCTACCTCCAGATCGGACTAGGATACGGAAGTCACAAAGACCCAATGGCAGGAGTATATCGCAGACTCAATCAAAAGAATGAGCTTTTTCTCATTCGAAAAAGTTCGAGGTATGAAGTCGTTTATATTATTTCTGATTTGTGCCGCAAATGATTCCGGGTACATTGTGTCCCTTACTTCTCGCTGCTCTTGGCGCTGGATGGCAGACTATTCCGCAAGATGTGGCCGGAGATGCCATGCGCGAGATTCAAGCGGGCCAGAACCGCGAAGCTTGTGATTTGCTGCGTGCGGCATTGCGTCAGCATCCACGTGATGCGGAGCTTTGGAACCTGCTGGGTATTGCTAAAACCGAGCTAAACGAAAGTGAGGGCGCAGAAAAGGCATTCGCCGCGGGTCTCGATATTGCTCCCAATTCAGCTTCGTTGAATGAGAACGCGGGACTCCTCTTCTTTCGGGAGGCAAAATATAGTCAAGCGAAAGAGCGGCTCGAGCGCGCAACTCAGTTGGGCAGTAAGAAGCCGGGTGTGCGGTTTAGCCTCGCCGCAGCTAAGCTTCGCACCGGCGAGACGGCAGAAGCGTTGAAGGAACTGAGATCTCTCGAGCCTGCGTTATCGAGTGTGCCCGAATATTGGGAGGAGCGGGGAAGAGCAGAGCTTCCGCATGACGCGCCAGCAGCCGAAACGAGCTTCGAACGGGCTTTGGAATTATCGCCTAAGAGCCTGGTCGCATTAAATGGCGCGGCAACTGCGGCCGAGAGAGAAGGACTCGATGAAAAGGCGCTTGCCTACCTAATCAGGGCGCGTGCAGAGGCCCCTGACGAAGTTGCCACTCTGACGCACTTTGCGTCGGTATGCATCCGTCGAGACTTGGGTCCGGATGCGATCGAGGCACTCGAAAAAGCGCGCCGGCTCGAGCCATCGAACATGGCGGTGGTGTATTTGCTGGCGCGAGCGAATATCTCGGTGCAGAACTGGCAGCAAGCCTACGACCTGTTCCAGCAGTTTTCCAAACGGGATCCAGAGTTCGCGTCCGCGTATTACGCCATGGGCTGGCTGGACATCAGGCTGAACCGTTTGGACGATGCACGCCAGCAACTCGAACGTGCGCTGCGACTCGCGCCCAAGCTCTCGGATGCACGCTACGAATTAGCGCAGCTCGATTTCGATGACGGCCAGATCGATCAAGCGCAGAAGTTACTCGAGACCGTGCTGCGCGAGTACCCGCATCACGCAAAGGCGAACATGACGATGGGCGACATCCTGCTGCGCAAAGGAGATTTAGCAGGGGCACAGAAATTTCTGGAGACCGCAACGCACGAAGACCCCAAGCTGGCGGCGGCTCATTACAAACTCTCGCTGGTCTATCTGCGCGAGCATGAGATGGAAAAAAGCGCGGCGGAAAAGACGGTGGCTGCGAATTTGAACGAGCAAGAAAAGCGCAACAGCAGGACTCAACTTCGGTTGGTTTTGCCAGAAAGCGAAAGCTCCCCGCCGCGATAAGCGCTTATTCCCAATCCGCCAGGCTGTTCACATATTCGGCCGAGCCGTCGCGCAGCCAGGCGTCGAGTTGCGCCGGCTCTTTCAACTGCTGTCCCCGTTGCCGGGCGACCAAAGCGTAGGCGCAATCGAGTTCGCTCAGGGCGGTCATGTCGACGAAGAGCTTTTCGAATTGCGCAACCGGAAAAACGTCTTCCTGTCCTTTGCCCCAGCGACGTTTCACGTCTTTCAAAGCAATGTAGCTTGGCATTCGAGCAGCCACACGGCGAATCGAGGCGGCTACGCGCTCGGGATCGGTGAGCGTCTCACGAGTCAGCGAGAAGACCTCGAGCAAACGGTTGATATCGATCCAGAAGGTATTGCTGTTGTAGAAGGAGAGCGACCACTCGGCTTCATCGGAAGGCAATGCCAGTCCTTCCACCAGGCGCAGGCGGCCGTCCACCCGCGCCAAACCTCCACCATGATCTTCAATCTGTCGCGCGATCACTTCGACCGTCAATGCCGCTTTGCGCTCGATGTGATAGCCGAGCAGACACGGGTCGAGATGGACGCCGACAGTATCGATGTTATGCATCATCAGGTACTTCAATTGCGGACGCTCAGCTAGCAGCTCGAGCAGCACGCCGTTGCGCAGCATATTCGGCACTTCGTACCAGTGGCCGGTCGGATGAATGCACTGCAAGGGCAGATTATCCGTATAATCGGAGCCTTCACCGGCCTTTTGCGCCCACTGCATCAAGGCGGCGCGTAGACTGTCGCGCATTTTTCTTTTTGCTCATCGAGAGCCTGCTGCGAGATCTCCTGCCAGGCGAAGTGCAGGTCGCGCGCCATCGGGACCAGCCGCAAACCGATGCTGCGGCCGGGCGATAACAGTAGCGGCCCTTCATACGCGGAGCTGCCCTCTTCAGCGAGGCGCGCGGCGATGGGCTTGTGCGTCAGGTAGCTGGTGGTAATGACATGCGGAACGGTTTGGCCGGAGAGTCTGCTAGCATGCCGGCTCTTGGCTAAATGCACTTCGATAAAGCTGCGGTATTGCCCGCCGATTTTGCAGAACGGGTTCAGGGCTTTAACAACTCCGGCACCACGCGTCCAGCGGCTGCCTGCGCCGCCCGCGAGCGAAACCACAGCGACCTCGCCTCTTGCAAGAGCCTGCAATCCTTGCGCACGTAATTGATCTTTCAACTCGGCCCGCGCGTCGAACACGTCCTCGGGACGAGCGTCTTCGATTCTGGCTGTCACTGGCAAGCGGTTTTGGGCCAGCCCGATTCTGCCGTTCTGAAGATCGGTCCGGATGGTTTCGTGTTCGAGTGGATCGAAGCCAAATTGTTTCAGGACTTCGCCAAGGGTCTCCGTTTTCCCTTGATCATTTGTTGTCGACGGCAAGAGACGATCGAAGAGGTTTTGAACGAGCGCCGAGTAGGCGGGAGTTGTGCGGGCGGCTGCGGCGAGGCGATCCAACTCCTGGCGTTTCGCCGCCGACATCAGGCGTGAATCCATTCGCAATAGCATGGGCACGGTCAGCGAATAGTAACCAGCGGGTAGAAGGTTTGTGCTCTCAGGAAGCATCTCGGCGAACGTTCCGCGCTCGTTTATAGTGAAATCGTAAACCACCGGATTCATCGCGAACGGGACGGAATCCTCGAGCCGCTGTTTGGTTTCGCGCATGATAGCTGCCATGCGGTCTTGCGCGTGGCCTTTGCGCGCCGGATCAAAAATGAATCCCATACCGCCGCCTGCCATGCCACCGAGCATCCAAAAGCCCCAGAAATCCGAGCCCATCTCTGCGCGCGCACGCTGGATCAAGCGCTCCGTGTATAAATTTGAGGCCCAGGGAATGATGCTCTGTATAGGTCCGGAGAAGTTCCGTTCCGTTGCGCGGCCGATTGCGCGCACATCACCTCTTGCGAGATCTGCCAGAACCTCGTCGAGAACCCCAATGGCTTCCTGACGCGCCACCCACTCTTTCGGCGCCCGCAGCAGATACTTTTCCGTCACCATCTCCAGAATCGGCCCGACATCCTGGGCCATTCCGCCGTGGACAAGCACTAAGCTTTGCTGCAGTTTTTCACGTGCCTGAAGCGGGATCTCATCAACGGATAAGAGATGATGCGCCGGCAATAGGCGGCCGCGGCTGATGCCAAACTCCGGATCGCCTTCGCACGCTTCCGATCCTTCGATGAGCTTGATTCCCGGCCAGACGCCACCGGAATCCTGCCAGCCACCACCCGAGCCGCCGAGCCACTCGCCCAAAATCGCTCTGGCCGCAACCAAGCGGCGATCCGATTCCGCCAGAGGCCCGGTGAGCATCTGTGTTTGCCCGGTAGCGCGCATGCAGACCGAGATCAAGCTGGCCAGAAGGTTGGTCGAAACAGCCAGCCGGGAACCCTTGGGGATATCTCGCACGAGGCTAACGAGCTCGATGCCGCGCCCTTCGCCAACCAAATGAACGAGAAGTGTACTCAGTGGCTGGACAGCGCCTTCCATTGCGGGCGGAACCACGCCGGAAGCGATGACAGCAGCCTTGAGCAAGCCAAGATAGTCTCGCGCGAAATCGAAGACCTCGGCGAAGCTTGTGATATCGCCGGTTGCGCCTAAGTCAACGCTGGTAAGGCGCAAAACCGGCTCATCGATCACGCGGAAGTATGCTTCGATTGGCGGTTCAGGGTCATCGGAAGCAGTGCCGCGTACGCTTAGGTCGATCGAAACGTTCAGCACGCGAGCGCCTTCCGGGTAATCCATGCCCAGGAAAAAGATGTCGCTCCATCCACTGTGCGTCAGATCCATGCGGACCGGAGTCGACTCTTTCAAGATCGGGAAGGAATCGTTTTCTGACACGCGGCGAAGCAACTCGGGGCGCACGGCCAGCGGGTAGTCGTCAGGATGCCCGATGCGTGACATCCATTGATTTCCCCGCACGGATCGCACGCTGCGGCGGACTTGGTCGGCGAGTGTCTTGAAGGCGAGCCCTTTGTAGGCCGCCGAGTACGCACTGGAGAGGGAGGCGTTCAGGCCGATCTGCTTTTCGGACCTTGCAAGAAGTTCGATGGCCTCTTCGAAGCGGCGTTTGAATAAATGAGCTGCCGCTGCAAACGGAATGAGCCCGGAGCTTTGAACCTCGGCCCGTGACTGAAGATGAAAACGGTGGATGGCGTAAAGGAAGAATAAAGCGCGGACACGCTCGTACAAGTTGCTGCTCGCACGCCAGAAGGTGTCGAGCGCCGCACATTCATTAAGCAATTCTTTGGTCGTAGCGTGACGGCAAAACTCGTCTACCGACCGGTTGCGCATTTCCGGATTGAGAGAGGTGATAGACGCGATGAGCTCGCTCAAGCGCCCTGTCCAATCTCACGCGTTCCGGTGTTGTGCACGGCAACGAGCTCCAGCAATTGAGAGAGCACTACATTTTTGTCTCGCCCATCCAGCGCCAGGGCGAGTTGAGCGCGCAAAAGACCATACTTCACGCCCACGTCAAAACGGTGGCTGGTCTGCTCGAGGGCGAGATACTGTTCGCGGCTGGCCAATTCCGAAAGCGCGCCAGAAACGGTGACACTGGCAAGATTTGCGCGGAACTGCCGTTCGAGGATGCTCATAATACCTGGCGTCAGCACGTGCATTCCGAAAAAGCAGAGGTAGTGCCCGGCACGCAAGCCGGAAATAGCCAATTCCTGCTCGGCTTCGGTAGGCGTGGGCTTCTCGATGACCTTTTGCACGCGGTAAAGGGCCTGCTTGCCCGGGAGGCGCTGAGCACCAACTGTGCCGTAGTGCATGATCAGAGTCTCTCGGGTGGCCTGCACGGCGGAAACTGTGCAACCCTCGGCCTCCGCGACTTGAACCAACCTCTCTGTGCTGCTCGCACCGTTCTTCCCGGCGTAGAGGTGGTCACCGACCAAATGCAGGAACGCGTCGTCACCAGTGAAGGGGCGCGCGCAATAGAGCGCGTGCGCATAGCCAGTCGCCTCAGGTTGTTCGATGAACCGGACATTGCGGTCGGCCGCCGCTCGGGTGAAGGCAGCTTCGTCGCCCGGCGGGATCACGCCCGCAATCTCGTCCACTCCTGACCGGCGCACCTCATCGAGAATAATGCGCAAAACTGTTTTCTCTTGCCCGTCGCGATCGATCAGAGTCTGGAGCGGAAGCGTTCGCTGATGGCGCGCCGCCGCCGTAATGACTGCCTTTTGAATCTTCATCTGTGGCGCAAGGGCGATTTTAACTTGGAACGTAGATCAAACTGAAAACGTGATTCGCCATACGACGATAACGGTTTCAACTCACGGCAACGGACTCTATCCATTCGCGCGGCCTGTTCAAGACTGGCTCGGCAAGCAAGGAATCTCGAACGGGCTGGCGACACTCTTCATCCAGCACACTTCTTGCTCACTCGTGATTCAGGAAAACGCAGACCCCGACGTGACGCTCGACCTGCGCGATTTTTTTGAACGGCTGGTGCCCGAAGACAGTGAAGATTTCCGGCACACGGCGGAGGGACCTGATGACATGACGTCCCATATCCGATCGGCTTTGACGCAGACGAGCGTGTCAGTCCCGCTCATCGACGGTCAACTGGCGCTGGGCACCTGGCAAGGGCTCTATGTGTTCGAGCACCGGTCGCGGCCTCACCAGAGGCGGGTGGTTTTGCAGGTCATAGCGGAATGAGGTGGCGGCTCTGGCGATTTCTGCCGAACGAACTCGTTTCTGCCGAACGAACTGGGAAGGGAAGAGTAGCGTGAGCTGGAGAGAGCGGACAAATGCCGGTTGGAAAACCGGCATGGCAGCCTCGAAAGGCCGCTCCACCATGGGATGACGGATTCGGAAAATTTTGTTTCTCTAATGGCTGCGCAGACTTAGGGGCGGATTGGAGGGCCCGGTGGAAGGGGGTGGTTGGACACTGCGGGTGCATGGCGACGAGTGTGGTGGTTTTGGCCGGGGAGAAGCAGGAAGACTACGACAAAGTAGCGCGCGGCTGGAACGACTACTGGCAACCGGCCGATTACCAGGAAGAAAAGCTGGTCGAGACCCTGATTCTGAACGATTGGCTGCACAGACGGGCACAGCGTTTTCAGTTGACGGCCGAAGCGCGGGTGATAAGCGAGAAGGGTTTCGATCCGACGGACTGGACGGCGGAGCAGCAGCGCAAGCTGGAGGCGGCGCAGCGCTTCAAAGCGGCGGCGGAACGGGCGTTTTATCGCGCCTGGAGCGCTTTGCGGGGTTTGGGAAAGGACATCATGCGAGATAACAGAGTGGAAGCGGAGTTGCGGCTGAAAAACGGCAAGCTTGAGCTGTGGAAAGAAGCGCACGAGGCAAAATCCAAACAACCTGAGCCGAAAGAGAAGAGCGAAGCGGCTTTAACGCCGGCGCAGAAGTTGTTTCAAGGGCAGAAGTCGCCGAAGAAGCGGAAGAAGATTCCGATTTTGGATCAGTGGGTGGAGATTGAGGTTTCGCCGACTGGCAAAACGGTGACAACGCTGCATCCGTCGAACGAGATTTTGATTCAGGATGGGCAGAAGAAGTGGCCGGCGCCGGAGATGGTGTACCGGCGGATGCACTTTGTGCATGGCGTGCCGCACGAGTATGCGTGGACAACGAGCGATGAGCGGATTCGCGCGGCGGGCGGGATGGGGATTCAGCGGATGACTGTCGATACATGGCTGGAAGTGATCGAGAAAGAGAAAGCCTTGGGGACGGGACATCTGCTGCCGTGCGGCGGGAACTTGCCGAGGCCGGAAGAGAGAGGCGGGTGCGATTGTCCCGTGTGCTCGAAGAATCGGGCGATATTGGAGGCGCGGGCGGCGTAAGGGGGTTTGCGCTCGTTTACCTTTCCTAGCCTTCTTCGATTTCACGATTCATGGCGGATGCGACTTTATGAGCCAAAGTTCCCCAAGTGCGAGCGAGAACTGGCATCAAGGCTATCGTCCTCGCAAGCGTTTGTCATCGTGAGCTTTCGAATGCTCCTGTTGCCGTATGTCTGAGCTCTGGTTGGCGGAGTGAAGGGTGTTTATTTGGGACCTATCTGTGTCGACCACATTTCCGACTAGCGCGTTACAAGTAAGCCGCTGGCGCGGCAGACGCAGCAGCGTGGTGTCAGCAACAGCGTAAGGGGGCGGTAATGTCGGGATCACAGGAAAGGAGATTTCTGTGACTACACTACGTCAACGCATGCTGGAGGAACTCCAGCGGCGAAACTATTCTTGCGAGACGATTCGCGGGTACATCTTTGCTGTGCGCGAGTTCGCCGAACATTATGGCAAGTCACCCGAGGGCATGGGTGCCGAAGAGCTGCGTCATTATCAAGTCCATCTTCTGCAAAAGAGGAAGCTGGCGCCCGGCACGGTGGAGGGTCGGATTTCGGCTTTGCGCTTTCTGTACAGGAAGGTGTTGAAGCGGCGCGATCTCACCTTCGACGATCTGGCGTTTCCAAAGACTCCGAAAAAACTGCCGGCCGTACTGAGTCATGAGGAAGTTACTCAACTGATCGAGGCAGCACCGAACCTGCTGTATCGAACGATTCTGATGATTCTCTACGGCACCGGCTTGCGCCGGGCGGAGGTGGTTCGTCTCAAAGTCGATGATGTCGACAGTCAACGCATGGTGATTCGTGTGCACCAGGGCAAAGGGGCGCGCGATCGGGATGTGCCTATGAGTCCCAAACTGCTCGCAGCCTTACGGGACTATTGGCGCTGGAATAAGCCGAAGGACTTTCTATTCCCGAGTTCGCCTGGCCATCGCGGCCTGGAGCAACCGACTTCCGACAAAACTGTCTGGCATGCCTGCCAGGCGGCTGCTAAGCGAGCCGGCTTACGCAAGCGGATTGGCCCGCACACTTTGCGCCATACGTATGCCACGCACCTGCTGGAAGCCGGCACGGATCTCCGCACGATTCAGCTTCTGTTGGGTCATACGCACCTGGAAGACACCACGATTTATCTCCATCTGTCGCAGCAGCAACTTCACACAGCGATCAACCCGCTCGATCAGGTCACCATCCGCAGCTATGGTGAAGCTCGTCCCGCGGCGGAGATCGATAAGTCGTGACGCGGCCACCCTTCGAGGTGGCTGATGTTATACGCAAAGCAGGAACCCGATTCATCGAGCATTATCGTGAGTCACTAAGCTGGGCGCAGCTCAAAGTACTCACCGCGATCGCACGTTGCCGAACTGCTGCACTCGGCGGCCATCGCGATCAATGCGCTCGCTGCGGGTATGAAGCCATCTCGTACTGCTCCTGCCGCAATCGCCACTGTCCAAAATGCCAGACCAATGCCCGCGAGAAGTGGCTCCGCGCCCGTGAGCGCGAACTCCTTCCCGTCGGTTACTATCACCTCGTCTTCAGCGTGCCACATGCATTGGTGCCGCTGATCTGGCAGAACAAGAAGGTCCTGTTCACCTTATTGTTCGAGGCCACCGCCATGACACTGCTCGAAGTGGCCGCCGACCCGAAACATCTCGGCGCTGCTATCGGCTTTCTCAGCATCCTGCATACGTGGGGCCAGACTCTACAAAGGCATCCTCATATTCACTGCGTTGTACCCGGCGGCGGATTGTCGCCAGATGGCACGCAGTGGATTTCTTCATGCTCCCGTTTCTTTCTGCCGGTGAGGGTGTTAAGCCGCGTGTTTCGCGGCAAGTTCGTCGCTGGCTTACGGCAGGCCTTCCGCCGAAACAAGCTTGTCTTCCATGGAGACTGTCTGCCGTTGGCACAGGAGAAAGCTTTTGCGGCTTTCCTGCGCACCTTGTTCCGGCAGGATTGGGTGGTGTACGCCAAGCCCCCGTTTGGCGGGCCCGAGCATGTTCTACAATACTTGGCGCGCTACACGCACCGCGTTGCTATCTCGAACCATCGATTGCTCTCGGTCGATGACAACGGAGTGCGCTTCCGCTGGAAGGATTATGCTCATCACAACAAGCGACGCACCATGACGTTGTCGAATGAGGAGTTCCTGCGACGCTTTCTACAGCACATATTGCCCAGGGGATTTCCACGCATCCGCTATTTCGGCTGGCTCGCGAATCGAAAACGGGGCCGCCTGTTACCTGTCTGTCGGAAGCGCCTTGCCTGCCAGCCGCCAGCGCTGCCAGCTGTTGTTGACGGTGAGGATACAATCTTCCGATGTCCTCGTTGCCATGGCCCGATGCGGATCGTCGAACGGCTAACCGCATTTCAGATCCGGCGCCAAGGAACTGATTGTGTATGTGCTCTTGACAGTTCGTAGTTCCAGCCACCCGACGCCCTCAGCATGCCGTTGCGTCTGCTCAGTGGAAGTGTGTCCGTGCGTTATCAAACCCCCCTTTTACCCTTCCCTTGCAGAGCAATTTCTCACTTCAACTCGTCTCTTGTGGCTGCTTTTCCGCTGCCTTCCTGGGAATTTCCTATCTCACAACGTCCGCTTCCGGGGGCCGTCCGCCGAACAAGAACATTGAAAACCCATAGCTAGCACCATTCCGGACGCCACGCCAGCCGCTCACTTGAAACGGCTCTATCGAAGGCACCCCGGCCTCGATCTTCTTCTCTGCTCAGCGATATCCGCCGGGGCACCTCCCGATAGAGATCTAGCGTTAGAACAAGAACATTGAAAACCCATAGCTACCACCATTCCGGACGCCACGCCAGCCGCTCACTTGAAACGGCTCTATCGAAGGCACCCCGGCCTCGATCTTCTTCTCTGCTCAGCGATATCCGCCGGGGCACCTCCCGATAGAGATCTAGCGTTATACATCCATCTGACAACCGAAAAGCAGATGGATTGATCCCGCTGTGTTCCAGATGGTGCGAAGCGGATTTTTCGGGACTAATGGTGGCTTTGAATCTGACCGTCCTCGAAACTGGTTTTGGAGAAGGAAGTCCAAACCTGTCGATGCATCGGAAAGTTCCGGAATGCGACAATCCTCCTGAAGGGACCGTGGGCATGGCTAAGGAGATGCGATGTCTAGGCTGAGATCCGATTTTGTGGCCCGCTTCAGACAAGATTCCACGGGAGACTGTTCGTTCTTATGCCGCAGTTTGTGATCGAACGTGACATTAAAGGGGCTGGATCTCTATCCGAAGAGCAGGTTCGTGAACTGTCCCTTCGCTCTCTGGAAACGTTAAACAAGATGGGTCCTCAGATCCAATGGCTACACAGTTACGTCACCGAAGACAAGGTCTATTGCGTTTACATAGCTCCAGACGAAAACAGCATACGGGAGCATGCCCGGCGCGTTGGGATCCCGGCGGACCGGGTTTCCGCCGTGCGCCGTCTCATTAACCCTGTCAATGTAAAATAATCGTCTAAGTCTCTTGCAGGAAGTATTGGATTGCGCTCTCGACGCTGAGGGCGGATCCTTCTGCCCAAGCGCCTTTCCCGCCGGCCTCACCGAGTGATTCCCACGAAGATGACAGGTTCCGATCAAGTTCTGCCTGCTCCGCCTGAGGCCGGGGCGCGTTGATCATCTGGCGCAGGTGCGCGGCTGCTGCGGCCAACTTCAACGCTCGTGGGGCTTGAGCTTGGGCTGCAGCCAAACAGGCGAAGCCCTCCAGAGAGCGTGCAATACCGCGCTTGTGTCCCAACTCGAAGAACACTTGAAGAGCTTCACGGTACGCGGCGTGCGCCGGGGCATATTCCTTCTGCTTGCAGTAAACAAGCCCTAAATCCGCGAGAGAGCGGGCGGATCCCCAACGGTCGGCAGTTGCGCGAAACGCCTTAAGTGCACGTTCATAAAAGTCTCTGGCCAGTTTCAGATCGCCTTGTTCCTGCGCTATGTCGCCCTGCTGATTGATGGACCAGGCAGCCCCACTGGCATCTCCGAGTACCTCAAAGATCTGCGTCGCTTCGCTGAGCGCCATTTGCGCGCGCGCATAATCGCCCTGGATCTTTGCGACATTCGCCAGATTGTGCAGACAGCGAGCGGTCGAGAGATGATCGGACAGCGTGCGCCATTGCGCCAGACTGCGGTCGAAATAAACTTGCGCCGCCCGGTAATCGCCGATATCTCGTGCTTCGATTCCAAGGGCGTTTAGCGATGCAGCGATTCCCGAACGGTCGTTCAACTCCTCATACAGCGTGAGGCTCTGTTGTGTGAATCGTTCCGCAGCAGCAGAGTCGCTTTGGGCCGTCGATAGCGCACCTAGAAAAATGCAAATCCGAGCACGTTCTTTTGCATATCCCGCATCCGCCAGGCGCAGGATCGTCTCAAGCCGCGCGCGGCCTTCAGTCAGATGCTCCCGCATGTCCCAGAATCGGAACAGCGCCATGCAGAGCCGCAAGCCCCAGTCGAGATCGCGATGAGCAAAGAGATAATCGAGAGCCGCCCGGAAGTTGTCGATCTCAAGATCGCATCGCTCCAGCCACGCCGCCCTTTCGTCCGGGCTCAGTTCAGGATTACCTTCCTCCGCGAGCACCAGGCAATACGCGGCATGCGCTCGTCGCGTTGGGACATCTTCCGCACAAGAAACGAGACGCTCCAGCGCGTATTCACGAATCGTTTCCAACATCGTGAAACGGGCTTCCGGTTCTTGCTGGTCGATGCGGTGGACCAGGTTCTTATCGACCAATGAGGCCAATCCGTCGAATAAATCGATCCCGAGATCACGGCCGGTGTTGCAGGCGGCTTCGGCAGCCTCCAACGTGCAGCCCCCGATGAAGGCGGAGAATCGCCGGAACAGTTTCTGCTCGGCTTCATTCAACAGACCGTGGCTCCAGTCAATGGTATTGCGGAGAGTTTGTTGTCGCTCTGGTAGGTCTAGCGCACCGCCGGTGAGCAATTGCAGGCGGCTCTGGAGACGCTCAAGTATCGCACTGGGCGAGAGAAGCTTGGTCCGGGCCGCTGCCAGTTCAATCGCTAAAGGCAGGCCATCCAGGCGCAGACAGATTTCGCGAATTGCGGCCGAGTTCTCGGCAGTCACGGCGAAATTGCGACGAACTGCCGTTGCGCGCTGCACGAACAACTGAACGGCTGAATTCTGCTCCAAGGGCGCAACGGGAAACTCGTGCTCGCCGTAGATCCGGAGACAGGCACGGCTCGTGACGAGTACTTTGAGCATTGGGCACGAAGCCAGTATTTCGGCCACGACGGTCGCAGCCGACAGCACCTGCTCAAAGTTGTCCAGGACGAATAAGAATGGCCCTGAATCCTGAAAGTAATCGCTAATGAGTTCTGCCAGTGTGCGGCCCGCGACTTGCTGAATATCAAGAGCTTTCGCGAGAGCTATTGTCATCAAATCCGGATGCGTGATGGACGCCAGCCCAACAAATTGGACTCCGGCCGTGAACTTGTGGGCGATCGAGGAAGCTACTGAAATGCCCAAGCGTGTCTTGCCTGCGCCTCCTGCTCCCGTCAGGCTTAAAAGACGAACGTTCGGCTGAACAAGAAGCTCCGCGGCCTCCTGAACCTCCCTATCTCGACCGATGAGTGAAGTACGCGGTGTCGGCAGATCAATCAACTTTCGCGCAGGCTTAGCAACCGCGAATTTCCTTCTCGTGGTTGGCTGAACAGGATCAACCTCGTAAGGCGCTGATGCCTTCGCAGATTGGATGACCTCTTGCGTGACGGGTGGAGTGAAGAGATATCCCCTTCGCGGGACGGTTTTGAGCAATTGCTGGTCTCGATCATCGAGGGCGCGCCGCAATTCAACGGTGCACTGCACCAGCGAGTCATCAGTAACGAAGCTGTCTGGCCATACCGCCTGAATTAGCTCCTGTTTCGCGATCAGCCGGCCGGGGTTTTGCAACAGGTATTTGAGCGCCTCGTAAACCTTGGGCCGGAGGCGAATTTCCTCTCCGGCCTTAAGGAAGCAGCCTTTGGTCGTGTCCAGCGTGAACTCGCCAAAGCGATACGTTGAGGCGATCATCTCCAATGAGGTTCCGCACTCCCACGAAACTGGAAACTTGTAATCTTCGGCCTTTTTTTGGCCTTTCTTCGTTACGCGATGCACCCACGCTTGCTAATTTAGCGACGGCGGGGAAATCCGGCACTGTTGAACTCGGTTCCGGCGGCGGCTACCGAGGAGGCAGCGCTCACATAGCGGGGATTTTAACAAACCCGTCGTGGTTTAAGAAAGCCGCGACCAATGTTAGGAACAGTAACATATTTTCGCAAAAAGGAGATTGCAAATGAGTACAACACAGGCTCCGGTTCTCGATATGAACAAGCTCAACGCGTTTATCGGACAATTCGTGACTGATCTCGGCGCTTCGGTACATGCCGGAATGGTTGTGATCGGTGAGAAACTTGGTCTCTACAAGGCATTAGCTGAGGATGCCATGACGCCTGCAGAACTGGCTGTCAAGACCGGCACTGACGAACGTTACCTTCGGGAATGGCTGGCGTCGCAGGCCGCCGGTGGCTATATCAGCTATGAGGAATCGGCAAACAAGTTCAGACTGACGGAAGAACAGGCTTTCACCCTCGCTCAGGAGGACAGTCCGGCATATCTGCCTGGCGCGTTTGAACTTGCGCTGGGTTCTCTGGCTGCCGTGCCGCGCATTGCCGAGTCCTTCCGCACAGGCGCCGGGATGGGCTGGCATGAACACGACGACGGTGTTTTTCACGGATGCGAAAAGTTCTTTCGGCCCGGCTATGCGGCAAATCTTGTGAGTTCGTGGATACCGTCACTCCACGACGTAAAAGAAAAACTCGAAGCGGGAGCGCGGGTAGGCGACGTTGGTTGCGGAAAAGGCGCTTCCACGCTGCTCATGGCCAAGGCATTTCCCAAGTCCCGGTTCTTCGGATTCGATTATTACGACAAGTCGATCGCAGCAGCTCGGGAATCTGCCAAGCGTGCCGGCGTGGCCGACCGCGTCAGTTTTGAGATATCGACGGCGAAGAGTTTCCCCGGAAAGGATTACGACTTGGTAGCCGTCTTCGACTGCCTGCACGACATGGGCGACCCGGTTGGCGCGGCTGCGCACGTTCGGAACTCTTTGGCCAAGGATGGCACCTGGATGATTGTTGAGCCCTTTGCCAACGATCAGTTGAAAGACAACCTGAATCCGGTCGGGCGCGTTTACTACTCATTCTCAACTTTGCTGTGCACGCCTTGCTCGCGATCGCAGGAAGTTGCGCTCTGCCTGGGCGCGCAAGCGGGCGAGAAGCGCATTCGGGAGGTCGTAACCTCGGCAGGGTTCAGCCGATTTCGCCGTGCCACCGAGACGCCCTTCAACATCGTTTATGAGGCACGGCCCTAAAACGGGTAAGAGCGACTGAGCAGCCCGGCGATAGCTCCGCTGCTCAGTCAATGGGCTGTAGAATGGACCGAAATCAGAATCTTTCAAGTGAGGGAAGGTGCTTATGCCGAAAGTTCGTAAAACACCACTGATCGAACCTTCAGGCGGCGCTGGCGGCTCAGCAAAAGCAGTGGTTTACAAAGATACCTCGCGCCGGTCAAGGCACATCCCTCTGACCGAAGAAATGCTGGCGCGATTTGACTCTCGCGCTGCAACCTACGACCGGGAGAACCGCTTCTTCGATCAAGATTTCGAGGAACTCCGTGCAGCGGGGTATCTGGCCATGGCGATCCCGGAGAAATTTGGCGGGCCCGGCTTAAGCCTTGCCGAAGTGTGCAGCGCGCAGCGCCGGCTCGCGTATTACGCACCTGCAACTGCACTCGCGGTGAATATGCATCTCTATTGGATCGGAGTTGCGGCCGACCTCTGGCGTCGCGGAGACACTTCGCTTGAATGGATGTTACATGAAGCTGCCGCCGGCGAAATTTTCGCAGCCGGTCACGCCGAGACTGGCAACGACATCCCCTTGCTGCTTTCCACGACAAAGGCGGAACGGGTCGATGGCGGTTATCGCTTCACGGGACGCAAACAGTTTGGTAGCCTCACGCCGGTCTGGACGCGTTTCGGCCTCCATGCCATGGACAGCAGCGACCCGGGCCTTCCGAAGATTGTCCACGCGTTCATGCCGCGCGATAACGGCGACTACATGATTAAGGAAACCTGGGATGTGCTCGGCATGCGTGCCACGCGCAGCGACGACACGGTCCTGGAGAACGCATTCATACCGGATCGGTATATTGCGCGTGTGGTTCCGGCTGGCGGTGCTGGCATTGATGCGTTCGTCCTGTCGGTGTTTGCCTGGGCGCTGATGGGCTTCGGGAATGTTTATTACGGCTTAGCCAAACGCGCTCTCGACAAGAGCATCGCTACCGTTCAGAGCAAGAACTCTGTCGCTCTCTCGCGCTCGATGGCTTACCACCCCGAGATTCAGCACGCCATTGCGCAGATGGTGATCGGGCTGGAGTCCATCGGCCCGCATCTGGACCGGATCGCGGGCGATTGGTCGGATGGTGTCGATTATGGCGCCGAATGGCCATCGAAGATCTTCGCCGCTAAATATCTTGCGGTCGAGGGGTCCTGGCGTGTCGTCGATCTCGGGCTCGACGTCGCTGGCGGCGGTGGCATATTTCGATCCGCGGGGTACGAACGCTTGCTCCGAGACGCACGTCTTGGGCGAATTCATCCTGCCAGTGCCTTCTTGACTCACGAGGTCGTTGGCAAAGCTGCGCTCGGGATCAGTCTTGATGAGCAGCCTCGATGGGGCTAGCTGCGCAGCATCGCCAGCTTTCGACAATCCGCAACATGGCGCGGTTCGGATGGCGGCAAGTCTGGAGCTAACCCGGGTGTTTTTTCCGATCAGTCGCGAAAAAACGCCGCTGGCGTGCTATAAGCCACTTGGACGTAACGTCGGCATGTCGGAGAAGTGTTCGCCAGATACGGACCGGGAAGTCCGCTTCAGTCCTCCTATACGCGGCGCGTCTAACGCGAGTCTTCCATCTGGCCAAGATCATCCTCTACGTTGCACGCCGAGAATCGGCTGGCTTCTGTCAGTCACCCCGGTTCACTCGGTCGGCGATTCTTCGCGTCAGCGGTATCGGCGACGGCCAGATGGATTCGCTGCACATGTCCGCGAAAGTCTGGATTAAGGTGTATCCGATTCGCCACGCGAAATGAGAGAGACCTGCGCGCTATACAACTGGCGATGATCTCGAGCGCCAGCGAAAACTCGCCAGGGCAAGCGCGCCGAAGACTAGAGCATAGGTGGGCGGTTCCCTTATGAATATCGGTGTCGCGGAAAACTGAACAGGGAGCTCGGAATGCTCGAATGCCGCCGCGCCAGATGTGAACGGCGGGGTTGAGAAAAACTCCAGATATCCGGGCGTCGGCAGGAAATCGGCATAGAAGGGATTGGAATAATGCCCGTCGGAAGTGGAGAACCCGAACCCGCGGCTAGTGAGTTGCGGCCCAGGGCCGAGGAAGACGAGGTCATCGACAGTGTAAGGCTCATTGCCTGGTATCGACGTGCCCGGGGCCTGGAGGCCGGTGATGATTTCTCCATTCCGTGTGCCCGTAATCCCGGTAATTAGATAGCCATCATTTTCATTGGGACTTTCCATCGTCGAGAAGGTTCCATTACGCGCCGACCCCTGAACCGGAGTAATCCCAGTTCCACAGTTTTGAAGCAGCGGCCGGGGTTGTCATGAGTACGATGGCCGTAAAGGCAGCCAGAGCGAAGCTCCGGGTGCATCGCACAAAGGCGAACCGAGATGAACGCATGGCCGAAAGATTATCAAACCGAATTCGCAGATTGGGGACACAACCTGCGGCACGGGGGCTTCTTAGAGCGCCTTCCGCCGCCGACAGTCTAGGTATTAAGTGGGTATTTTGAACGAATGCTAAAGTGCTAAACCCGAAACGGTCGCGGCTTTAGCCCATGTGAACAGCGTCAGCCAACTTGCCGCGTATGCCTTTTCAATATGCTCGCCGCCACATTCACCATAATCGCCATGGTGAGCCATACTAACCAATTCGATAACGGACCCGACGTGAAGACAAACGTATTCGTCCACCCGAGATTCGCAGCCAGACTCCAAGCCGCGAAAGCGTAGCCTGAAAATACCGCCGGACCCATGAGCGCCGCGACCAGTGCTCCAAACTCCTGCGCCGTATCGGTGGCCCAGGCGCCAGTGCGCACCAGGAGGTTTCCAGAGCTTTGCAATAACCTGTTAGCGCGCGGATTTTCAGTGGTTATCGCGATTGCTGTCGTTCTTGGTTCGGGCATTTTCTCAGCCTGCACGAACTTTGATGCACGTGAGAGGCCGAAAGTTCCGACATGACCAAAGAACACATTCTATTTAGTTTCTCTGTCCGCGTTTGGCAACCCGCTACCGAAAACTGTAAAAAGTTCGGATATATTGATGGGAAATTACAGCGCTCTTATCCCGTAATACGAGTAATCCTCTACTCATAATCCCTTGTATAAACGCGTCGTGACTTATACCATCAGCGGGTGTCGCTTATACTCTGTTGCGGAGAGTGGCCGAGCTCTCTAGGAGAATAAGAGCAATGAAAAAAATCAAAACTGCCATTGTCGGAACGGGTTTCATGGGCAAAGTGCATGCCGAAAATGTGCGCCGCTTGGGCAACGTCGAGATCGCAGCCGTAGTCGGCAGCCGACCCGAAACCGCGCAGAAATTTGCCGACGCCGCGGGCATCCCCTTCGCCACCAGCAACCTTCAGGACGTGCTGAATGACAAGGAGATCGTGGCCGTTCACATCTGCACGCCGAACGTGGACCACTATCCCATGTCGTTGGCCGCCATCGAAGCCGGCAAGGCCGTGCTTTGTGAGAAACCGATGACTATGAACGTCGAGGAAGCCAGACGCCTGGTCGATGCCGCCAAGCAAAAGAACGCCGTCAACTGCGTGCAGCACAATCTGCGCTATTACCCCGTGCTCCAGCAAGTGCGCCAGATGATTGCTCGCGGAGATCTGGGTGACATCCTCATCGTCCAAGGCACGTATTCGCAGGACTGGCTGCTCTATGACACCGATTGGAACTGGCGGCTGGACGCTAAATCGAACGGTAAATTGCGTGTCATGGGCGACATCGGCTCCCATTGGATGGATATGATCCAGCATCTGACCGGTCTGTCCATCACCGCGGTGTGCGCCGATCTCACGATTTTTCACAAGACTCGCAAGCGTCCCAAAGGCTCGGTGGAAACCTTCTCCGGCAAGAAAGGTGTTTCAGGAGAGTACGAAACGTTCCCAATCGACACCGAAGATTTCGGAATGGTCATGCTCCATCTGGGCGACAAGGCGCGCGGGGCATTTACCGTAAGCCAGATGTCAGCCGGGCGCAAGAATAAGTTCGCCTTCGAAATCTTCGGAACGAAGTCGGGCATTGCCTGGGATCAGGAGCAGCCGGATACGCTCTGGATCGGACATCGGAACGAACCCAATCAGGTCATCATCAAGGACGGATCGCTATTCTATCCGGAGGCCGCGAAATTCGCCGACCTGCCGGGCGGCCATAGCGAGGGATACGACGATTCTCATAAGCAAGTCTTCAAAAACTTTTACGCCAAGATCGCGGATCCTTCTATCCCTGTAAACTATCCCACATTCGAAGATGGCCTGCATGGCATGACTCTGCTCGAAAAAGTCGCCGAGAGTTCGCAAAAGCAGGCCTGGGTGAACGTCTAATCGCAAAGTCTCAAATGGCCCGCCGCCGCTTCTTCGTCTCCGAAGTCCGTCGGGGTGCTGCCGAACTGGCGGGAGCCGATGCCGAGCATCTGGTTCGCGTTCTTCGCGCCGAGCCAGGCCAGGTTTACGAGCTCTCCGACGACCGCGACGTGTACTTGGCCGAGATAGAAGTCGCCCGCAAATCGACCGTTATCTTTCGCATCCTCGAAAAGCTGCCGGCGCCAGAGCAGAGCGTCCAGGTCATTCTGCTGCCGGCGCTTTTCAAGTTCGAACGTTTTGAATGGCTAATTGAGAAAGCAACCGAACTAGGCGTCACGACGATCCAGCCCTGGGAAGCGGTTCGCAGTGAACGAGGCTTGGCGCAAGCTGCTGCGAAACGAACTGTCCGCTGGCAAAAAATAGGGAACGAAGCCAGCCAGCAGTCCCGTCGTGCCCATCTGCCCCGCATTGAACCGGTAGTTCGTTTGGCAAAAGTACTGCAAACAGAAGCCAACGTTAGGCTTTTGCTCGACGAAGATGCTTCGGCAGCTCCGATCCTGAGTGTTCTACCGCCTAACTGTGGCCCTTCCGACCGGGTAGCGATTTTGTCGGGCCCGGAAGGCGGCTGGACGGCCCAAGAACGCGCCCAGGCGTTAGCCGCAGGCTGGGCTCCGAGTTCGTTCGGCAAAACGATCTTGCGCGCGGAAACGGCGGCGATTGCCGCTCTGGCAATAGTCCAGGCGGCCTGGACGCTAGGCTGATTTGGGCACGACAACGGCCTGCACGGGCCGGTTGCCTACCGGCAACATCGTGAACAGCGACGCTCCCGCCTTGCCGCGCTTCTTTTCCGCGTTTCCTGCTTTCGCTTCAATCGAGGCAATACGAATCACCGCCATGTCTCCCGAATTCTCATTCAGCACCAGCGCATACTGGCTGTCCGGCGTCACCGCGATGAAAGAGGGTTGCTGACCCACTTCGACCATCCCGATCACCTTGCGCGTATCGATGTCCAGAATGCAAACATCCGAGCCGCTGGCGCTCGCCACAAATAGAAAAGCAGGGTTAGTCGAGCAAGCCATGGCCCCAGGGTCCCGTCCGGCCAGCACAGTTTGTTCGATTTCTAGCGGAAGATAAGTAAAAGCAATCGCCACGCCATCCATTCCGTTTCCCGTGACGAACAATTGTCCACCATCGGAGTTAAAACAGAGATTTTGCGGCTGCATCGCGAGTGGCAGATCGACCACGCTCGCCAATCCAGAGACATCTAGCGCTGTAAGGACCTGCTCGCCGCAATTTGCCGCGAGCAATAGTTTGCCGTCCGCGCGGAATCTGACCTCGCCCAAGCGACCAGACATTCGCCTGCGCGTCTGCTGTCCCGTGCGCCCGTCGATCAGCTCGACTATGCCATGTTCACCCGTCGATATTGCGACAGCGCCGTCGCCGGAGACATCCATACTCGCGGGCTCCGCCGAAAGCTTCCACCGCCTGGTTACGCTCAGCGACGTTCGATCGATCTCGATCAGTTCACGGCTACGCGCCGCGATCGCCACTAGCCTCTTCCCACCCGGCATTAGCCGCAAACCGGAGAGCTCGGCGGCAATTCTTCGCGAATTCTCCCGGTTGAATTCGCGGTCAAGCACGTGTACGCTGCCCGTTTTCGGACTGAGTACGTAGCTTCTGCCGCCCGGGCCGCCGGCCACAATGAACTGTGGCGACCCGTTTACCGGAACTTGCTTGATGACCCGGAAATCGGCCAAATCGGCTACCGTGATGCTTTCTTCGCCAGCAGTCGCAATCAGCGCATAGCCGCGAAATCCAGCGCCGGTTTTGCGCCCACACGCGGTAGTTAGCGCGATTGCTCCCGCCGCCAGCCATTCACGCCTGGTTAGCGGCGGCAAAATGCAACCGTCTGAAAAGAATACATTTGCCCTAAAACCGGTCGATATATTCCTATGTTACCCTCGAAATTCGTCATACTCCTGGTCGCAGTCGTCCATTCATGAACTTCCGGTCCGTCTTCAGCCTTGTGTCTTCAGATCTCGCCATCGATCTGGGAACGGCCAACACGCTCGTCTTCGCTAAAGGAAAGGGCATCGTTGTCAACGAGCCATCCATCGTAGCCATCAACAAGAATAACGGCGAGATTGAGGCGGTGGGCAAAGAAGCGAAGGAGATGGTCGGCCGTACGCCCGGCAATATCGTGGCGATCCGTCCCATGAAAGACGGCGTGATCGCGGATTTCAAGGTAACCGAGCGCATGCTGAATTATTTCATTCAGAAGGCGCATGGCCGTAAGATGCTGGTCCACCCGCGCATTGTGATCGGTGTGCCAAGCGAAATCACCCAAGTTGAAAAACGCGCGGTCAGCGAATCCGCCTACCGCGCCAAAGCGAGCGAAGTTCACCTAGTCGAGCAGGCGATGGTGGCCGCAATTGGCGCCGGCTTGCCGATCACCGAACCCGCCGGAAACATGGTGGTCGATATCGGCGGAGGCACCACGGACGTAGCTGTCATTTCGCTTTCCGGCCTTGTCTACGCGCGTTCTGTGCGCGTCGCCGGTAACGAAATGGACGACGCGATCATGAGCTATCTGAAGCGAAAATACAATCTCCTGATTGGAGAGCGTACCGCCGAGCAGATTAAAATTCAGATCGGCTCCGCCTACCCGCTCGATGTGCCGCTCAAGATGGAGATCAAAGGCCGTAACCTGATCGAGGGCGTCCCCAAAACGCTCACCATCGAAGACGGCGAGATTCGCGATGCTCTCGCCGATTGTGTCGCGACCATTCTGAATGCGATCCGGGTTGCGCTCGAGCGCACGCCTCCCGAACTGAGCGCCGATATCAGCGACCGCGGAATTGTCCTCACCGGCGGCGGCGCCATGATTAAAAATCTCGATAGGCGTATCCGTGAAGAGACCGGTCTGCCCGTATCCATTGCCGAAGATCCTCTCGCCTCGGTCGTGCTCGGCACCGGCAAAATGCTCACTGACTTCAAGCTTCTGCGCCGGATCGCTATCGAATAAAATAGATCATTGGCACGCAATCCCGGGCTTTCACCCTTAGAGTAGAAAAAGGAAGTCATGGAAGCTCTGCTGAGCCGTTTTCGCAACCTCACGGTTCTGCTGGTAGCCGTTGTGGCGCAATTGCTGTATCTGGCCTACCAGGTCAAAACCAATGGCGACGAGCGCCTCATTCGCGTTTGGGCCGTTACCGCCGTTACGCCGATGGCAGGCATAGTCGAAGCAGTCCGGCACAACACGATCGGTTTTCTCGAGGACTACTTCATCCTGCTGGATGTCCGTGAGCAGAACCGTAAGCTGAAGGCGAACAACGACCGTCTTCAGCTGGAGAACATTTATTACCGCAACCAGCTCACCACCGCCGAACATGCTCGCGCGCTTGTTCAATTCCAAGCACAAACTCCTTCACGAACCATCGCCGCGCGCGTGATCGGGAACAGCACCGTGGTTTCGGCCAAAGCGGTCTTCATCGATCGCGGGTCTACCAGCGGAGTCGAAACGGAGATGGCGGTTGTCACCCCTGACGGTATTGTCGGCAAAATTGTCGCCGTCTATCCGCTCGTCTCGCAAGTTCTGCTGGTTACCGACCCGACCTTCAAAGTCGGAGTCGAATCGCAGAAGGGGCACATTCACGGCGTTCTCAACTGCGGCAGTGGCAAGTGCGTTGTCGAGCAGATTCAGAATGAGGACAAAGTGGATTCCGGCGAATGGTTTTACACTTCGGGCGAGGACCGCATTTTCCCCAAAGGCTTTCCCGTCGGACGCGTGATCTCAAGCCAGCCGGGGCAGGGCATGCGCGAAATCAAGCTGAACCTGAGCGGCGCGCCAGCCGGCGCCGAAGAAGTTCTTGTCGTATTGCGCGGCGTGCACCAATCAATTCCAGCTGCTCCGCCTGCGGAGGACGAACTCAGTGCGAAAATGCTTCCGCCGCCACCGCCGGAAGCGGGCAGCGAGGCGCCCGTTACCACTAAACCGCAGACGGAAGCCGACAAGATTCTGCAGAAATACACCGCCCTCGGCAAAGAAGAAGGACACGTTTATGGAGCGGTCGGTTCGAGCATTCCTAATTTCAATCCGAAGACCAACGCCGAAGGCAAAGCAGCAACGCCGTCCACTGCTCCTTCCTCTGCGGCCCCTCCTAACACTAACGCGCCCGTGGCGCCCCCTCCCGGTCCCACCATTCTCGGCGCGCGTCCTTCTTCCAAACTACCCGTTCCGGTTCTACCTTTAGGCGCGCCCCGGCATAAACCCGCCGAGCAACAGAAAGTTCCGGCCATTCCCCCTACTCAGCAATGAACGAGACCAGCGATCAGATACTCGCGCCTGTTATACGCGATAGCTGGTTTCACCGTTTTCAGGTCGTCGCGCTCGCGGCCATCGCTTTGATCTCGATCATCGGGAAGTTCTATTTGCCACGCCTGGTGCCGCACACCGAATGGCTCGAGCTGCCGCTGCTGTTAACAATTTATTTCGGCTTAATGCGCCACGGCCCGATTGCCTCACTGTTCTTTGGTGCGTTTGTTGGTTTGGCAGAAGACTCACTCTCGCCCGCCAATATTCCAATTGGCATGTACGGCATCACGAAAACCCTGGTCGGCTATTTCGCCGCATCGGTGAGCCAGCGTTTCAACGTGGAAAGCTCCATCATTCGCCTCGTGCTGTGCTTCTTCTTTTTCTTTTTCCACGCCTTCTTTTATTGGGTAATGCGCCGCGCTTTGCTCGGGCAATTAGTGCCCTTCGATCCTCAAGAAGTTTTCGTTCACGGCGCGCTCAATAGTGTCGTGGCGCTCCCTTTGTTCCTGGTCCTCGACCGCATGCGGCTATCGGGCGCCTGAAGCTCTACGTAGTCAGTCTGGTTGCGATTTGCGGCGGTCGAGCTCTTGCCAGACATCTGCGAGATCGATGTGCCTGCTGTTTGGCAGCGTCATCACGGTGGTTCGTTCTAGATTTTCTGTAAGGCGGCTCCACTCCCAGGCGTACTGGAGCTCAGGATCGAGAACGAATATTTTCAAGACGCCGATGCGCGAGTATTGACGGCACTTCTCGAAGACTCGGCTCATGCGATCTTCGGGCGACAGAATTTCGACGACAACATCGACGGGCTTGGTGGGATACGGGTGCTCAACCACCAATGCCGCCGCGACATCCGCTTTAGGCTGCCAATCCGGATCAACTCTGAGCTCAACTTCCGGACCGGACCGGTATCCGGAGCGATTCAGGATCTCGGTCAGGATCGCTTGCAGCAGGCTATGGAGCCAAGTTGGCACGGATTTCTGAACCGCCTCACCGAACCAAAACTCGTAGTAGGGCTTCTCGCCGGCGTAGCGTTCGCGGAACTCCTCGAGGCTGAGCAGACGAGGGGCTGTCGCCATACGTCGATAGTAACGTGAATCCGGGTGAGCGATGGCAACGAGGCCGCGTTCACTTCAGCGAAGCAGAGACTTTGTTCGGCTCGGAGGTCGGGATGTATTTGCCATACCAGGCAAGGTAACGTTCGTAGCGGTCGCGGATGAAACTGGGCCGGGTGAAGCCGTGGAATTCGCCGGGGTAGACGACCAATTCGGTCGGGACATGGAGCGTCTGGAGCGCTTGATACATCTGCTCACCGCCGATTACGGGCACGTTGAAATCCTTGTCGCCGCCCATGAAGAGCGTCGGAGTATGGATGCGGTCGGCGTGGAAGAACGGGTAAGAGATTTTTATCCAGGCGGCTTCGTTTTTCCAGGGCGGACCGATTTCGTTGTCATATTGAAGCACGTATTGATCGATACCGTACATCGAGATCTGGTTGGCGCTGCCGGCTCCGCTGATGGCGGCTTTGAAGCGCCCGTCGCTGGCGATGGTGTAGTCGGTGAGAATGCCGCCGTAACTCCAGCCGCCGATGCCCAGCCGGTCGGGGTCGGCGATTCCCATTTTTACGACGTGGTCGACAGCGGCGAGAAGATCGGTGACTTCCTTGTGGCCCCAATCGCCGAAGATGCTTTCTCCGTAGCGGTGGCCGCGGCCGGAACTGCCCCGGTAATTGACCGCGATAACAACGTAACCGTGCGCCGCGAAGAACTGATGCTCGAAGCTGAAGGCGTGGCCGTCCTGTCCGTTCGGACCACCGTGAATGCGTAGTAAGGTCGGGTATTTCTTGCCCGACTCGAAATTGACCGGCTTGGTGACCAGACCGTGGACCTCGGTGCCGTCGCTGCTCTTGAAGCTGATGTCTTCGACGGACCCGAGCTTGATTCCGGAGAAGAGAGTGTCGTTCTGGTGGCTGAGCTGGCGAAGCGAACCGCCGTCGAGTGCAAATATCGCCGCTGGAGCGTGATCGGTCGAGACGAGCAGCGCGCTGTGACCTGAACGCGAGGAAAGCGATGAAGCTACCAGGGGCTGCTCAACAAGACGTTCGATGGCGCCGCCTGAGGCAGGAACTTCGGCGGGGTATTCGGAGCGGTCGTCCGCGACCAAGAAAGCGACAGCGCTTCCGTCTTTCGTGAATACTGGAGCCGAGACGCCGCGATCCAGTTTTTCAGTCAGGAGTTTGGGCACGCCCCCGGCAGTGGGCACGACGGCAAGCCGGTTCATGTTGTAGGCGCCGTATTTCGGATCGCTGCCCTGCAGGTATGCGATGAACTGGCTGTCTGGACTCCAGGCAGGGTGCCCGGAGTCCGGACCGGGATAGCTTGTGAGACGGCGCGGGGCGGCGTTCGGCTTTGCATCGACAACGAAGACATCGGTATTGTCGCTGCGGTCGGGATCTTTATCCTGGTTGCTGATGAAGGCGATACGAGCACCGTCGGGGGACCAGGCGGCGTTGGTCTCATCAAAGTTTCCGCTGGTCACGGGCTCAAGTTTCTCAGTGGCGATATCGAAGAGATAAATGTGATTGTGCTTGCCGTTCAAGTAGCCTTGGATGTCCTGCTTGAAGTGGTAGCGATCGATGACGATGGGCTTAGGAGGCTTCGGGGGCGCGGGTGACGCGGTGCCGGCCGGAGGTTTTGCTGGCTCTTTGTCGGCTTCGTCCTTTTCGCGGAGGACGAGCGCGAGCTTAGTCGCATCGGGCGACCAGTCGTATTCCGAGATGGTGTAGTCCTTGAAGTGCGTGAGCTGGCGAGCTTCTCCACCCCGCCGATCGATCAGCCAGAGCTGAGAGCCTTTGGCTTGGCCGGTGCGCGAGGAGACGAAGGAGAGATACTTGCCGTCGGGACTCCAGCGCGGCGAGCTCTCAGATTCACTCCCGTTGGTGAGCTGCAGTTCGGTATTGCCTTCCCAGTTGGCCATCCAGATATGAGTGAGGCGCTTATCGGCGTCGTGATCGATGGTCGAAACTGTGTAGGCAACCCACTTGCCGTCGGGCGAGACTTGCGGGCTGGAGACATCGTGGAGCTTAGCGAGGTCCTCGAGATCCAGGGGCCGCTGCGCGGCAGGGGTTTGCGGGAAGGCTGCAAACGAGAGAAAAAAGACTGCGGCGAAAAGACGCATGCATTGAGTGTAAGCCGAGAGCTAGGAACGAAATGGGCCGCGGATTAACGGGATGAAAACGGATAGACAGAAGATGAATCGCAGCGACTCGCTGACGAGCCGGTGCCCGCTTTGTTGAGTTCTTCGCGAAGGGCGGCCTCCTAACGTCTACTGAGTGCTTTTATCGGTTGCAGGACTGGCACGGACGGGCCCAGTACAAGAGCGGGGACCTTGTCTTTTCTAACAAGAACTATAGTCCGATAGTCCTCCGGCTGCTTAGATGTTAAGAGAGCATATGACGAATCACTTTGCCCGAGCAGAAACAAGCGCTTCCCGGCTAGCTCAGGGCGGTCAGTCTGGCTCATAAACGCTTCGGGTACTTCACGAGCTGCTAGAAACCCTCCAAACTCGGCCGAATAGTAGAGCAGAGAGATCAGTGCTCCGAAGAACGTTAGGGCAATGCAGGTCTTTAATCGCGTGCTTGTCCACGGCAATTCCAGAATTCGATTTCGCTCGTTGAAATATTCGATACCTAGAAGTACGGGCGTGCAAAACGCTGCAAGCCAACCTAGGAAGCCCCAAACAGCGAAAGTCTCGATCGTCACTTTGCAGCAAAACACCTGGAAATTGTCCGATGCGGGTCTAACGACAAGATCGAAATTCGCTTGCAGAGCGTTTAGAATTTAACCTTGGAGAATTGCTAGCAGCGGCACGACGACGAAAACAACAAAAACGCGAACAGAACGGAGCTTGTTTCGTTTGACGAGCTCCCATAACGAAGCCCAGCTGACCTTGCCGTGCTTTATCTTTGGTATGCCGCTAGACGAGCGCGCATCGGGAACAGCCCGCTGCGATCCAGGGTGCGATTTACCTAGGCCAATTCTACTCAGAGAAAAGAGCACAATGTAAAGCAACGGAATCACCGGCACCAGAGGGATGAAGTACGTGAACAACGGGTGGAAGCCGACAAGCGCAAAATCGGCATAGCCCGACCTCGATGTTAGGGACGTGATGTGTAGAAACCGATTTCTGACTTCAATGGTTAGCTCACCAAAGAAATAAAGGCTAGCCGCGGCAAGAGCGAGCACAGGCGTAAGATTCCGGCCAATCCATTTCCCCATAGAAGATACAGCTTACTGGACAAGGCGACCGAGGCGAGGTGATCGGCACCGGCAATGCCAGTCAGATTCTGCGGACTCGAATTAGGAAGCAAGAAAATGGGGGAGAGTGCGCTCCCAAAGGTGGCATAATCTCCGCAATGCTTTAAACAGGGCAGCGCCGAGCCGAGTCATTTTTTTCTCGCGTCTCTCATTCATACAATCGTCAATAGTGTAGAGGTGGAGCGGTGGGGACCTCGATCGACTCACAAAAGTCCCGAAGCGCAAGTGTCGCGGCGCTGTGCGGTCTCATCGTTGCCCTTATTCTTCCGCAGCTACCAATCGGTCGATGGATCGCGCCAGGCAATTCGATTTCAGCTTTGCTGATTCATGAAGCGGTGTGGTGGTTGTATGCGGCGGCCATCCTCGCATGGCTTCGTGTCGGCGAAGGGCTGCTCATAAGCTCAATCGGCCTTCATCGCCCCACCTGGAAAAGCTTCCTCTATGCGCTACTGGCGGCAGCGGCTCTGCTGGCTGTCTTCGTCATCCATTTCGCTGTGATCGTGCCGCTCTTTCACCTGAACGCGAGCGCTGCTGGTGCCGAACGCAGTCTCATCCTGGCAAGACCCTACTGGTACCGGGTTCTGCTCGTTCTAAGAGCGGCAGTGGTGGAGGAGATCCTTTTTCGCGGCTACATCATAGAAAAGGCCCGCCAGCTCACCGGCAGTTCCATGCTGGCCATCGCTCTTTCCGTCGCAACGTTCACCTACGCTCACCTCGCCAGTTGGGGTCTCGTCCATCTCATTCCGGTTTTCGGAGGTGCGGTAATCTTCTCCCTTCTTTACGTCTGGAAGCGCGACCTCGGCTCAAATATGATTGCGCACTTCATAACCGACGCGGCAGGGTTCCTCATGCGCTGAGCTCGAACGCTTCACCTGCGCGAACGGCGGTCCTGATCGGAAGTCCATGCGGCGGTGCGGCGTCTTGGCTGGTGTGTGAGCAGTAAGGGAGCGACCTTTACCGCCTCGCGCAAGCCTGTCATGGACCCACACAAAAAAGGCCGCCAGCTTTCCTATCCGGCGGCCTCCCAGTCTCAACGGTCCGCGTTCTCTTAACTCGCCAGCGCTAACGCCTTTGTATATTCGGGATCACGAGTGCCAGCACTTCCTCCACTCGCTCCACAAAGTGGAACTGCATCTCCTGCCGCACATGTGCCGGCAAGTCTCGGAAGTCCTTCTTGTTGCCCATCGGCAGAATCACCCGATGGATGCCGGAGCGCCTTGCCGAGACACGAGCGGCGGGAAGCAACCTTAATTGACGCCCATCCGGCCCTAACGGCTCAATGCAGAGAACGCTGTCCTGATCGCAGACTCGTTTGCGTGAAGGATCGGGCTCTTTCCCCATCAACAGGGTGACGGGACAGGGCTTTGTCACTGCTTTCGGTGAGGGGAAGTAGATGGCATCCTTCGAATGAATCACCGGAACACGGCTCTGCCCACAATCCCAAAGGTAAACTTCTTTGATGGCTTGCAGGTTGTCGCCGGAAATCTTGAAGAAGCCCGGTGTTTCGGAGCTGATTGCTGAGAAATTCTTAGGCCGAATCTCGGGTGCGATGTCCGGCAACTCGGCCACCAGCTCGCGATCATTCTCCCCTGCATTCAGATTGCTTCGTACCGTGATGTGGCATTTGCTCCAATTCCTGGCTACATCGTCGGGAAGCAAGTACATATCTATACCAACGGGTTTCCCCTCTTCGCACACAACGTAATCATCTTCCTGAAAGGCATTTGGGTCTCGTTTCACAGCCTTGGGGGAGCAAGGCACAACACCGTTCCCGGTTAGCTTGCCGTATTTTGCGGCGCACTCGCACGCGACAGCGGTGTTTGTGTCACCTAGCTTCAAAGATATTGGAAATTTCAGATTCTTCATGGCCATTCTGAGTTCCCAATTTGAAATTTCCCCACTGTCCGTAACGACCGGCCTAATCTCATAGCTAGGGTCGTAGACAAGTTCGGGGGTCCAGTGGGACTGAATCACGGTGTTCGCGCTGATTCCGTGGAAAGCTCTAGCGCCTTCGGAAAATCCCGCTTGCTGAACTTTCACGTTCCATATGCCGGAAAGCGCACTCTGCTCGCTTTCTCGAGACCTTCGGGGCAAATCGCAAAGGAGGTCTTGTGCTTCCGCGGAATGGCACGTCAAAGCGAACATCCGATCGGCCGGTTCTTCCCGAAGCACTACCTGAGCGCTTTCGGTCAAGGGAGGAGGAGTTTCCCCGGCGTTTTCGGAATCGAGCTTGATGCGGATCTGATGATCGTTCTCCAGAAATGCATGGATCTTTGCCGAAGGTGTCGGGCCTAGGACATCGGCAGAAAAATACTCTGCGGCAGCCTGCCATGCTCGTTCGGCGTTGCCGTCTTCTGGTCACGAAGAGACTTAAGATTGAAAAACTCATCGCCAATCCGAATCTCGTCGGCATCGGCGGCCATGGCTGAAAGCGAATTCCCCTCATCGCCCGCATTGGTCAGCACGATAACCGGAAAAGCTTCGCTGGTTGCGGTCTCGAGCGATAAATTAATCTGGATTGCGCGTGGTCCAATCGCAATCCACGTATTCGCACCATACTTGTCAGACTCGAGAAGGCCAAAGGAGGCTGAGTTTTGCGAGTCCGTAGTGCCGCCTGGGAGGCCCGCTACGGGCGTCAGGGCTGTTCCGCGGCCCCGAGTGTAGCGAACGCGTTTGATGAGAGTTCCGTTTGCAATTACGATGAGATTTGGATCGGTAACTTCCCTAAAAGTAATCTGCACGCTCGAAGTCTTTGGCTCGGAATGCTGTTGTTCCGGTAATGGCGGCCTGCTGCCTTCTGCAGCCTTGTTCGGAACTCCTGAACTGCTTGCTGCAGGAGCCGTACCCGGAGTTGCCGGCACGGGTGCTTTTAGGCACTTCTCCGGAAACGACCTTTACACTCGGAGTTTCTGCATTGGACGGCGCGTGGCTGGCGACTGCCGTTTCGGGGGCTTCGGGCGGCTTTTTTGCAGCCTCTGAACTACTTGCTGTGGCTGTGGCACCGGACCCTGTCGACGTGTTCGCTTCCGGCGTAGCGGGGGCGGTGAGTTTTTGAGGAGCTTCTTCCGATAAACGAACGGGACTGTATTCGATCTGGGCAATCTGCAAGCCCTTTGATTCGGTAGCCGGCAGGCTGAGCGGATCCCACTCGAGTGACTGCAACTTGCCGCACTGAGGATCATCCTGCGCCATCCAGCCAACGCTCGGTGTGATCGAGATGCGGTCGGTCGAGGTATCGCCCTGCTTAGGAACCATGAGCAGGAGATAACTCGTCCTTAGACCCGGCGAGACCATATTTTCAAATGGGTTAGGCGCGTAATACCATCCGAACCGGCACGTGCCGGCGCCAAATCCAGTTACATAGATACTTTGATTGATGCTGGCCCGCAGTTGATCGCGTTGCCGCTGATACTCTATTGTGCCGCCCATCCCTGATAAGTAACTCACTGCGCCTCTTACACCGGTATGATTGCTCTTTCCGTAATATTGAGTGATGTTATACGCCGCGGCGTTGGGGTATAACTCGTATGCTTTAATCCCGTCGGCTCCACTAATGCAGGATTGTCCGGGAGCCATAGTAACATCGAACTCGACCTTCGCTGCCTTTCGCTTAGACCGTTTCGAGGGATATACGCCGACATCGAACTGGACCAGATACAAGTCGGCTTTCTGGCGCGCATAATCGTCGTAGATTACCGATAACTGCTGCGACAGCCGTTCGTGCAGCAGGGCGATGAAGTTCTCCATCTGCTTGCTGGCCGGCAAACTCTGCCCGTTAGGAGCGGTGATTTGTGAAGCTAGTGACTTAAAATCGAGCTGAATCGGCGCCGGGGCTGTGCTGCTCTGCTGTGCTGGAGTGCCGGCCGCGCCGGCAGTCGTGGCGGGAGCTTTTGCCGAGGGGGCAGCGGCCTGAGCTTGAACGGAGGCGTTAAGCAGCTGCTGAATATAGTCGAGCATGGCCGCGTTCGGCTTGTTCGGATCTAAAGCGGTTATGCCACTGAGCTTGATAGCATCTACATCGCGCAAGAGGCCGTCCAGAGTGGAGTAAACCCGATCGTATCTCCAGACCTTCGGACGGCCGACGGTTATCGCCCCCGCCTTATCGATGGATTCATCCGCCAGCACTCCACAAGGGGAAGGCCATACTGCAAAAGCGCACAAGCCGGCGATA
>CAWIFY010000021.1:0-39528 GCA_963835255.1 Terriglobia bacterium
CACGCCTACATCCAGTTTGGCGTCAAAACCCACCCCCGCGCCGATGTTGGTGGTTTCAGAGGCAGTCGTGCCGTCAACGCTCAGACTGCCCGTTTCGTTGGCCTGGGCACCGGCGAATGCAGCGACACCGGCGTCCGCTTCGGCATCGCCCTTTAGAGGGTTGAACGCGACTTGGGCATTGCCATTTACTCCGGCGCCGACCGATGCTTCAGCTGAACCTTGTGCGGGTCCGATATTCAGGCCGGCTCTGGCATCAACGAGGTAAGCGCTGGCGTTCCCCGAGGCTTGAGCGGTGATGCCGTCGTAAGTAACGCTGAGACTCGCTTGACCGGAAGCCTCGGCGCCCAACGCGGACACGGTGAAAGAGGCGTGGCGATTAGAAAAGGTGGCGCTGGCCACTGAGGCGTTGGAAAAGCCCTGCACGCCAATGGCGTGCAGGTTCGTTCTAGACAGAAGGACGTTCGGCTCGTCGTCGGTGTTTTCGTCTTCCGGCGCGGGCTCTTTAGATGACGAGGGAGAGACGGTTGTAACCTTCAGTGACGACCTCTGTGTCTCGGTCAGCTCCGATTCCCGGGAAACAGAATTGTAAGTCGTGAGCCTGCTCAGTTCGAAATCGTCCGAAGTGCGGCTTACGGACGCAGAACTTTGACTCGTGATTGCGAGGCCGCGCAAGTTGACGCGGTTTCCCAGATCGGATAGCGAAGGGAAAGCATGCTGGACGATTCTGCTGGGAGAGGTTTCGGCGCTCGAGGACGGTTCGGCTTTCGGTGCAGACGAACCGCTGGCGGGCGAATGTGCCTCAGGAAGGACCGCCGGAGCTCCATTGCCATCTGTTATGCGCATTTGAAAGTGCTCCTTTTCAATTGGACGTTCGAGTTATCGGAGCGGGACAGAGGAATGTTGCCTGCCAGCCGGCAGCTTGCAGAGCAATAATGGCATGGACTCACTGTTTATGTCGTAAATGCTTTTTGGGCCTTGGAAGATTGGGAAATCGAACCCGCGGCTTTTATGCTGGTCGTGATGAAATGCAAGTAAGCCTAACAGGCGGATGTGGCGTCTATCTGACCAGGGAGAGTGTTTGCCGTTACTGTCCTCTAAGAAGGTCAAAAACCGCTATCAGCTCAAAGAGAGGCTAGGTACGGGCGGGATGGGCATCGTGTATCGTGCGCACGATGCTGTCATCAATGCCGATATCGCAATGAAAACACTGAGCGATATCACCGATCCCATCGCCCTGCGCATGTTCCGCGAGGAATGTGACAAACTGGCGAAAATCGTTCACCCCAATGTTGTGGAAATCCGCGATGTCGGCGAAATCGAGGAAGGCGGCGCACGAAAGCCTTACATGGTTATGCCGTTTCTTCGCGGCAGAACTCTCGATAGACTCCTTTTAGATTTGCCTGACGGACTGCTTCTCGAGCGCGCCCTCGAAATTCTGGTCCAAGCCTCACGCGGTCTTCAGGCCACTCACGAGGCCGGTCTCATCCACCGCGATATCAAGCCCAGCAACATATTTGTTCTCGACGATGATTCCGTCAAGCTGATCGACTTCGGCGTGGCCCACTATGCCGAAACCCTTCTCACCGTTACCCGCAAAGGAACCCTGATGTACATGGCGCCGGAGCAGGTAACGATGCAGAGTATTTCTCCGTTATCGGACATTTTTTCGCTCGGCGTGGTTGCTTACGAGACGCTCACCGGCCGTAGACCCTTCGAAGGCAGAACCGAAAAGGACTTAATTGACAACATTGTTCATCGCAATCCGCCGCCAGCTTCGCGTTTCAATGCACAACTGAATTCTTCCATAGACCAGACTCTGCAGAAAACGCTTGCCAAGCTTCCGGAACACCGGTTTCAGTCGGTTCGCGAATTTGGAGAGACGCTTCGCAAGGCGGCTCTCAACCAGCCGATAGCGATGTTCAATCCCACTCAAATCGAGGCACGTCTCGAGCAGGCGCGGGGCGCCATGGCCCGCGGCGATCTGGATCTGACAGGCGACATCCTCAATCAGCTCGAGCTACAGGGCTGGCTGAACGAACGGATTGTGGAAGCCAAGCAAGATTTTGAGCGCCTTTGCAATCAACGAGCGGTCTTTTCACTGTTGGCCAGCACGCGGCTACGAATCGAGGTACAGGAATACACGCTCGCCGCCAAGAATGTCGAAGAGGCCTTGCACCTGGATCCGCGGAATGCTGAGGCAGGCCGGCTACGCGACGAGATCGAACGCGCCCGCGCCGAAAGGGACGTGGCGGAGCTGCTGGCAACGGCGCGACGGCTGGCCGGCGACCGCCAGTTTGGCGGCGCCAAGGAAGCGGTTGAGCAAGCCTTGGAGGTTTGCCCGAACGAGCCTGCCGCTCTGGAGCTCCGCTCCAGCATCCAGCAAGGCGAGCAGGATTACAGCGCCGTTCTGAACGAAAAGCGCCGTGCGACACGGCGGGCCGAACAGGCGATGAGTCATTGCGATCCGGAAAGAGCATTAGAGGCAATTCAGCGCGCCCTTGATCTAGACCGCCAGGCGCCCGAGCCGGGTGATGCTACATCGGATCTCCTGAACTTCTCCAATCGGATTCTTTTTGCCTCGCAAGATGCGCAGCGATCTCTCGAGCGGAGTCGCGAGTTGTACCGGACAGGCGATTTGGATGCCGCGCTGGGCTGCTGCGAGAACTCCCTCGCCAATTTACCGGAACACGCCGGTTTGCGCGCATTGAAGCTCGATATCGAGGAAGCACAGCGGGAGCACACTGCCCATCTGATCGCCTCCACCGAGCGGGAGATCGAAGCAGAGCCGGATCTGGATCACCGCCTCGAGCTTCTGAAATCGGCCTCGGAGCGGTTCTCTCAAATTGAGCATTTCACTTCCAGCTATCGTGTGGCATGCCAAAGGCGTGGTTTTGTGGAATCGCTTGCGGTTAAGGCGCGCGCCGCGGAACAGGAACACCGCCTGGCCGATGCGCTGGAGGCATGGAATCTTGTTCGCTCGGTTCATCCGCGCTATCCCGGGCTTGATGCCGAGATCGCGCGCCTCCAACAACGCAAGGACCTTCAAACCGATTACGCACGCCGCGAGGACCTCCTGCGCCAGATCAGAGCTGCCATCGAAGCTCACGAATTCGCCGGGGCGATCCACTTGATTCACACCAGCAGACCTGCGTTCGAAGGCGATCCGGAATTTGCCGAGCTGCGCGCGGTCGCTGAAGAGGGCGCCGAACGCGAGAGATTGGCGGGAAATCTTCTCGATGAGTCGGCGAAATTGGCGCAGAATTGCCGTTACAATGATGCGTTGAGCAAGCTCGACGAAGCATCCGCTTTGGATGTTCGTAAGCGGGAGATCGCAGCAGCGCGCCATCACCTCTTGGTGCAGCAGGCCAAATCTCTTTTCAATACAGATTGGCGGCAGGCTAAAACGGTTTTGAAGCGGGCGCTCGAGCTCGCCTCTGGAAACGATACCGCCAACAAACTGCTCGAACTGCTTGAGGAGCGCAGCCGCCGTGAGCGACTCAGTGAAGCTACCGATCGCATACGGCAGCTCGAAAGAACTCACGATTTCGACGGCGCTCTGCGCGCAACGGAGCAGGCTCTGGCCGAAAATCCGGAAGATCCTGAGCTCGCGCAAACAGCAGTACGTCTCAGACGGCGTGGAGATCGTCGAATCCAACCAGCAGGCCAGCCCTCTGCACTAGACACTCCGGGACGAGCATTTCTGCGGGCCGCGTGGGTGAAGGCGTCTGCCATGGCACACCGCTCGAGGACCAACTCCGCTCCTCTTCGGCAAGGGTCGGCGGTTTCGTCATCCGCGCAAGATGAAGACACCCATGGCGGTGGCATTGTTTTTGCGGTAAAAACTCCTTCCAACCCAGCCATGCCTTCGACGTCGCATCCCGAAATCCGGCGCCCATTTCTCGGTTTTCGCCGGCCGCCTCGTATAAACGGGCCGCTGCTTGCTTTTCTTGGCGGGACTGTAGCCATAGCCATCCTTCTGGCGCTGATGCTTCCGCGCCGTAATAATCCTGTTGCTGTTGTACCGCACCCGGCAGCCGTCGTCCCGCGCGGCCCGAGTCTCGCGAGTCTACCCCTTCACCTCGATCCTGTTGATGCGCAGGTGACAATTGATGGATCTCCCGCGTCGCCTCGCGATGGGAAGCTAGCCGTTCAACCCGGAACACACCTTATTGAGGCTCGCTCGCGTGGCTACGAGCCTTTTAGTCGATCTGTCGAGATCGCCGCGAGTAATAACCCTCCGCTGGATATTGAACTCGTGCCGATTCCTTCGCCTCCCGCCATTCATGTCGAAACGGATCTTCCGTCCGGGTCTGTGTTGATGGATAACAAACGTGCTGGAGCGCTAGAGGGTGGTCAGTTGTCACAAGATGCTCCGTATGGCCCACACAGCATTGCCGTTTTGGCGCCAAGCGGCGGCCGCTACTCTTTTGCGTTTACTCTGGGACACGATCCCGTTTGGAGCGTCGGAGCACCTAAATCCTCTGCTTATGGAACACCGGTTTTGGCCGCGCTTTCGAGCAGCGGCGCTCGCATCGTCTGCGGTCGCTCTGGGCTTGCATTTCAATTAGACGGCGGACGGGCCTACGCTTGCACTCCTTCGGGCAAGAATTTGCCGCCGCTCTCTAATGGAAATCACACCTTGACGCTCCTCGAAGGGTCGCGCACCATCGCCGTGCATATTCTCGAATATCAGGGCACTCCCGTACTAGCCGCTCTCATAACGACAGGAGCGCAATTCGGTGGGTTGGCTATTCAGGGAACTGAGGACACCTTCGATGTTTCCGTAAACGGTTACACTTCCAAACGGCCCGCCAAGGGGGGCCGTTGGCGGCGGCTGCTGAAACCCGGAGATTACATCATCGCCATCAGTAAACCCGGTTTCAGAGCGAACCCTTCGACGCGCAACGTCTCGGTCGCGCCCGGTGTCGATACACTCGAACAGTTCTCTTTCAGTCCCCTGCCCGACCATGCGCACCTACGCCTGCAATCCCAACCCGGGACCGAGGTGAGCTTAAACGGTAAGTTCGCCGGTGCTGTGCCGGAAAGCGGGTTCCTCGATCTTCCTCGGCTTCCCGCCGGGGCCGCAGAGTTGCACCTGCATCACAAGGGCTTTGCCGACGCCCAACAGACAATAACGCTTGTGAACGGCGATAATCAGCGCACAATCCTCCTGCAAGAGCTGAAGGCAAAGATAACTGTGGAGGTCGATCCTCGGGGCGCGCAAGTCGTTTACTCTACGCCAGGGAACTCCCTTCGTCATCCGCTAGCGGGTAATACGATAGAAGTTCCAGCCGGAACTTACGATTTCGAAGCATCGGCGCCAGGTCGCGCGACTGCCACTTCCATTTTTTCGGTCGGTCCCGGCGAAACCAAAAACGTCTCACTTCGACTCACCGCAGTATACCCGACGGCCAGGGATCTTGATATTTGGCCTGGTTGGGAGCTGCAAAGCGGCTGGTTAATGCGTGACAAACCCGGCCCGATCTTTCGCAGTCTGCCTGACCATACTTTGCGCGTCGCTTTCTCCGCGCGTTGGGAGCGCCAGAAAACGCTTGTGCATTGGTTCGCCGGGGCGCTTAATCTTATATTCCGCACTGCTGATGGCGCCCGCACCGTCGGCTTCCGGATTACAGAACGCAGCGTCTTCTGGAGCGTGCTCGGACGGGGTCAGCGGCAGGAGGGTAAATTCCCGCTAAACCTTGGTAAGAATCCCGAAACGATTCAAGCTGATATCCGCGCCTCCGGCATTACACTCACCATAAACGGTACTGCTCTGGCGGCTGTTGGTCCCAATCTCTCTGCGGAATCCAAACCCCTTCAGTTCGGGTTCATCATCGATCAGGATCAGGTAATCCGATTGGCGGACATTCGAGTTACGATGCAATCCGCCGCTCCGAATTAGGGAGCGATTCGCTTCAGCGAGTTACGTAATAGATGATCACTACGAAGCTCGTGATCGCCGCCGCAATCACGATCATTTCCCAAAACGTGAATGATTCGCTCCAACGCGAAACAGCTTTTTCAACGTGCGGAGAAACTGTGAAATGCTGCGGCTCGTGGGCTGAAGCTATCCGAAGCCGCCCTCCCAATTCGAACTCGTAACCGGGAACAGAGATTACGTCGCCTTCACTAAGCTTTTGTGGTTTCTTTTGCGCGACCGGTTTGCCGTTTACAAAAGTGCCGTTACTGCTCAAATCCTGGACGCAGATTTGGCCATTACGAGATAGAAGAGCAAAATGCTCGCGGGAGATCTCAGAACCCGCAAGATTGATCGGACTGCCGATACTGCGCCCAAAAATCAACCGTTCAGCCAGATCGCACGTAATGGTGTAAGGGTTAGGATCGCTTTCTTCCCTAATGATCAGGTCTATTTGCACCTATACCGAAGTTATCAATGACTGCAGGAATTACGGTGCGGAAGAGGTGCAGCGACGCTGGCCGCGCGCGGCAAGCAATCGCAAAGAACGGGGATGAGACCGCTACGCTCAGCGTTGCAGTAGGGCGGCGCGAATCATCGGATCGCTGCGAAGCCAGGCGGCAACCTGTTCGCGATCTGGCGTACACATGCCGTCAAAATTTTTCTCCATCAACTCCTGAACGGCTCGATCAATAGCCGCATTTGCCTTAACGGGATCAGCCAAGTCTTCTTTGCTGAGCGCTTGGACGGACGCGTTGGGCGCTTCCGTGTTGCCCGGAGCAACGTTCGGCTGGCTCTTAGAAGTTAGCGCCTCGCCAAACGCCTTCCCGGTTTGAGGTACGGTTTTCGTCGATTCTAGTGGCTGCTGGAAATCTGGCGAATCGGGATTGATTTTCATACTTGCCGATCCTTTGATGGCAATTCATCCGCTGGAAGAGATTCCAAAAAGCGAAGCAAATGTTGGGCAAGCTGTCCGTAGGGACCCTTGGGATCTATTTCACGCGCGCGGCGAAGACTTACGCGGGCCGCAGAGCAATCATCCTGAAAGATTTGAGATTCGCCGAGCAGTGCGTAAGCGTAGGCATTGCAGGGGCTCAATTTCAATGCTTGATGGTAGTGGACAATGGCGGCCTCGAAACGTCCTTCCGAAAAGCATACAGACCCAAGGCCGATCTCAGCGTTTGGCTCCTCCGGACAGAGAGTGCGAATGGTTAAGAAAGTGTCGCGCGCTTCCTGGAAACGATAGCTGTCGCGGTGAGCCATTCCGGCCTTCACAAGACTGGCCAACTCTATGTTGGACAAAAAAGGCGACGCAGACCCACGCGCGCGTCTGGACGTTGGCGACCCCATGAGTTCTTGAAATTTCCCTTCAGTGGGCGATATTGCGGAGCGAATCCATGGCGGCATCGTGTTTTGCCTTTAATACCGATGAGACTGCTTCATAAGCGCGCGATTCCGCTTGGATGCGTTCTTGCAGCCGTAAGTATTGCACAGGATCCGATCCCAAAGCGCCCACCCCCATGCCCCGAAGCATATCGGCGAAAATTCCCCCAGCGCCGGGCAGCATGACGTTGGCCGCGACGCTGCCTGCCTTGCCTACAGCCTGCCAAAACTTACTGGGCTGCTTGGGCTGAGAATCCGGCGGAGGACCTTGCATGCTGTCGCTCAAATTAATTTGATCAATCGCGTTGGTTGTCGTCATACTCAGTTATCGTGCCGACGTAGAAAGTGTTGCTACGGCCGTATGCGAACCGTTCCAGGGCGTGCCCTGTCCGATTTGCGCTGCGGCCGCCTCGCCGATCTTACCGAGCACTTGCACATTCATCTCGGGCGCCAGTTCCTCGTAGCTCAGCACCTGCAAATCGGGGAAGTCTCGCGACAGCACGCGCTTCACGAACCTGCGGATTTCCTTGTCAGTCACAATAGCCGGACGCTGGGCGGTGGGCGGCAGCTTGCCGATTTCTTTTTGCGCCGCTTTCACAACAAGATCGATGCTTTCCGGGTCCATCGACAGGTATGGACCATTGGCATTCTGGCGAATGCAGTTGTGGAACAAATCCTGTAGGCCCCCATCGAGCTGATAAAGAAAGAGCAGCGGTTTGCCGTCCGTGACACTGAAACAAATCTTGCGACGTAGAGCTACGCGGACGCGCTCCGCTAGGTCATTCGAGTCGTGGACGGCATGCCCATAGTCGGCGAGACATTGCAGAATCGCCTTCATGTCACGGATGGAAACTTCGGCTTCGGCCAGAAGCTTGAGAACTTCCGTTAGTTGCTGGAGGGATACCGGTTTCGGCACCACTTCATCCACAAGCGCCGGATAGTGTTTCTTTATCGCGGCGAGTGTCCACTGTACTTCTTGTAAGCCGATAAACTCGTGCGCGTGACTGCGGAGAAAACTGGCAAGGTGTAGCGTGAGGACCTCATGGGTATCCCAAACCTGAAAGCCCGCGGCTTGCGCATTGGCGAGATCACCGCGCGGAATCCAGCAGGCAGGCTTGCCCGTTGCCGGATTTGCGGTCTCTTCGCCGGTAATGCCGCACGCGCGTAGCTTCTCTACATCGCTGTTCGCCAAGACGCTTTCGGTCCGCACGCGACCTCTTGCCACCGGAACTTCATTCAGCCAGATAACAAAATTCTGATCTGCTGCCCGCGGTTGGTTCGCGGCAATTTGAATTGGCGGGAAGATAATGCCCAATTGCACGTATAAGGTGTTACGCAGGTCGGTGAGCTTGCGATAGAAGGCTTGACCGACAGGCGTTTGAAGATCGACCCAAGGCGCAAGATCGAGTCCCACCTGAACGAATATGGGCAGCGTAATGGTGATTTGAGGCTCTGCGCCGAGAGTGGCGGGGGCGTCGCGTTCCTTCGTTTGCGCTTTCTTCGCCCCGCGAAACAGACCATAGGATATGAAGCCAGTAACCGCCGAGAGGATGAGGAAGGGAATCGTTGGCAGGCCGGGAATTAGCGCCATGACGAACAGCACCGTAGAGGCCACTCCGATAGCCTTTGGCTGACTCAATATCTGTTCCGCGATATCCTGGCCTAGATTGGTCTCGCCATCTTCAGAAGCCACGCGCGTGACCACCATGCCTGCGGAAATAGAAATGAGAAGCGCGGGAATCTGGGCAACCAAGCCGTTGCCAATGGTAAGGATGGAGTAAGTTTCCAGCGCGTCGGTAACGGACATGCCGTTCATGCCGATACCGATAATCAGCCCTCCGGCAATGTTGATCGCGGTGATGATGATGCCCGCGATAGCGTCGCCCTTGACAAACTTCATCGCGCCATCCATAGCGCCGTAGAACTGTGATTCACGCGCCAGAGCGTAGCGGCGCCGGCGGCCCTCCTGGGAATCGAGCAGCCCGGAGCGCATATCAGCGTCTATGCTCATCTGTTTGCCGGGGAGCGCATCGAGCGTGAAGCGCGCCGCTACTTCCGCCACTCGTTCAGATCCTTTCGTGATGACGATGAATTGAACTAGCGTGATGATGAGAAAAATGACAGCCCCCACCACGAAGTTGCCGCCCACGACGAACCTGCCGAAGGACCGGATGACTTCGCCCGCGTCTGCGTGCAACAAAATGAGGCGTGTAGCGGAAATGTCAAGCGAAAGCCGATAAAGAGTGGTGAGAAGAAGCAACGTCGGAAAAGACGCGATACTCACCGCGTTGGAGATATAGATGGAGAGCATCAGCACCGTGACCGCGATGGTGATGTTGATGGTCAGAAATATATCGAGCAGAAAAGTCGGCAGAGGGACGATCATCAGACCGACCATGAGCGCGACGCACGAGACCAAAATTAGGTCGCTTGCGCGCGTGAGCGTCGCATTCAAATTGCCCGACAGCAGCGCTTTCTTGATCTGTTGAAATCGCGCCTGGGTATCAGCCGCCATGGTTCCGCAACTACCTGTCTAATTATCGGTCATGCCGACAGCGCATCTCTTTTCTGTTCTGCCGTAACGGCGCTGCGCGAGAAATTAGAAGAAAGAAGGCGCACTTGTTCATACGGCAAAACACTTATCGGCCGGATGAACAAGCGCGACTTTTTGTCCACCGTGCTTTGCTCGATCACGCGCCCTGGCCCAGCACCTCGATCAACAGATTCATTTCTTGCTGTAGCGTATTCCCGTTGTTCGGGGTTTGGCCGTTCTGCAGACGGTCGGTGATGTTCCGTTCTAAAGCTGTCTCGAGCTTGCTTTCCGTCGTATCAAGGCCGCCGTTGTTTGTAGGGCTGGTGCTCGTTGAGGAATAGCCGCTTGTCGAGGGCGGCGTGCTGCTCGCTGACGGGTCGCCGCTATCCGTGGGAGGATCGCTGCTGCCTGTTGAGGGCGCGCCGCTGTTCGTCGGGCCGGGATTGCTTCCGCTCTCGTTTGACTGGTTTAAAAGTTCGGTCAGGAGCCGCATTTCTTGCGGAAGGGCCGCGCTGTCTGCACTCTGCCCTGATTGCAGATCTTGTCCGATGCTTTTCATCAGCGCGTTTCCCAGATCTGAAACGACGGTACCAGGGTTGAAACTTGTAAGGGATACTGGATTCGAAATCGTCGTGCCCATATGAAATTCTTGCTCCTTATTATCAATTAGCCTTTTGGTTTTTGTCTCCGAATCATCGGCAAAGTTGCTAGATGTTGAAGCTGGGTTGCGCTTGTCAGGAGAGCATTCAACAACAGACGCAACCCTGTGGAAACGTTTTATTGCGCAATTGCTCTGATAACGGACATCATCGTATCGTGTTGAGATTGCATGATCGATGACTGGGTTTCGAGCTGCTGTTGCTGCGCATATGCCTGCTCTTGCTCCTCCAATGCCTGTTGCTCGGAGGCCGCAATAGACGAAAACGAGTCGGTGCTGGTTGCGCTCACTGGCGATGGCATGATACACCCGGTTCCTTTCGCTAAGATTGGATCATTCTTTGCGATCCACCCAAGTTATCGGTTGCGCTCTCGCGAAGTTGCGTCCGGCAGGAAATTAGCCGAAAATCTTCCGGCGCTGGCGATCCGCATGGTGAGTCGCTCCACATGCGTTTCCCCTCGCAATTGCTTGATCGATTCCAGGTCCTGCTGCGCCTCCGCGAAACGATTCAGCAACACATTCGCCTCGCATCGGCAGGCGAGTGCCTCCACGCGGTCTGTCGAAAACGCCAGAGCGCGATCTGCGTATTCGAAAGCGTCCTCCGCCGATCCTAACTTCAGGCTGAGTGCCGCCAATGCCTCGAGGCAATATACGTTGCGCGGATCAATGGCAAGAAGCCCTTCAAAGATAATCGTGGCATCCAAATGCTTGCCTTGCAGGTGCAGGTGGTAGGCCCGTTCAGCTACGAGCTCGATCTCGGCATTGGTCCAGGGTACAGGCACGTTTACCGCTGCGCTTCCGATACGCCACGCGAGAACACATCGTCGGACTTTTTCTGATAGCTCTCCAGCAACTCCAGCATGCGCCGGACCGGCTCGGGCGAGTTCTGCAATTCCTCGGCTCCCCCGTGCCGGCTCAAGAAGTCTCGCCATTGCTGCCGTAAAAGCGCCGCATCAGTGACTCCGCTCGACTGCGAATGAGGCTGCGCGATTTGCGATGGATCTGGCGGCGCCTGATTGAGTCCCAGCAGTTCCTTCCATCCTACAGGCTGTTGCTGCTCGAACGCTTCCATCCGGTTCTTGAAAGGCGAGTCGAACGATTCAACAAGGTCTCTGGAAACATCTACTTCAGGCCGGTATCCGGGCAGCGTGTAGTTGATTCTCAAAGCGCGTCTCTTTGTGTAAGATCGTAAACCCAAGTCAGAATCTCTGCAACAGTGTCGTAAAGCTCCTCGGGTATCTGCGTGTCGATGTCGAGACGGTAGAGACTGTGCGCGAGCGGAACATTGCGAACCACGGGTACGCCGTGGTCTTTGGCGAGCTTAATCATTTTCTCGGCGAGTTGCTCTTGGCCTTTCGCTGTCACTTCCGGCGCTTCCATGGCCTTCGCGTCATAACGGAGCGCGACGGCCAGGTGAGTTGGATTGACTACGAGGGCAGTAGCTTGTGGCACCCTTTCGACGATGTTCTGGGTAAGAATCTCGCGATGTATCTGCCGTCGCCGTGCCCGAATCTGCGGATCGCCTTCTTCTTGCTTGTGCTCGCGTTTCACTTCATCCTTGGTCATCATCATCTTTTTCATGTAAAGCTTGCGCTGCAGGAAATAATCGGCCCCGCCTAGCAGCAGAAACGTTCCGCCAATAGCGAACAACAGAATGAAGACCGCACGCGAGCCGAGAACACCAATTTGACCAAGCTCCAGCCGGCCGCTGAGCATAATCTCGGGAAACATGCCGCGCAGGACCAAGTAAGCCAGCCACAGAATCACGATCAGCTTTAGCAGGGTCTTCGCGAATTCAATGTAGGTGCGCGACTCAAAGAACATTCTGCGAAGGCCCGTAACGGGATTCATTCGCTCAAATTTTAAAGCCAATACTTCGGTGGCGAACAACCCGCGAACCTGAAGAAAATTTGCTGTGAGTGCGATCAGTACCAGCACGCCCATAAGCGGCATCAGGAGCGCGAAGAACTTTAGCAGGTAAACGCCGGTGCGACCGAGCAGCCGGCCATTATCTAGCGGCGCGGCGATCGCCCGAAAACTAAAGATATCGATGGCAAAAGCTTTCCATTGATCTATGAACACAGCTCCGCCCAAGGCAAGAACCGCGGCGGCGGCGAGAAACAGAAACGCATGGGTGAGATCCGCGCTCTTGAAGACCTCGCCCTTCTTGCGGGCGTCGCGCAGCCTCTTTTCTGTCGGTTTCTCTGTCCTGTTTTCCGCCATTCAGAAAAGCCGCCTCTTACATGATCGCGCCTAATGCAAACTTGGTTGACGCGTTTGCGGAAAAAACATCCTGAAAGCCTCAAATTACCGTGAGATCAAAGCACAACGCAAACTTGGGCATCTTGAACCTCGAGTCGCGTCCGCTTAACGCACCGCTTCAATGAATCTATCGAGGGTACGCGCCATCGCCGTAAAAGCGGGCGTCAACTGATTGAGAAAAACCGCGCTGACCAGGCAAATGAAACCTAAGCCCACCAAAGCTTTTGCAGCGAATGATTCGTGGCTGATATGGATTTGCGACGCGACACGGCCGGCGCTCGCGAAAGCTACGTCGACCAGGAATATGGCGAGAACCACGGGCGCAGCGATCTGACATGCGAGTAGGAGTGCGTCGGCGCTCGTGCGGGCCGCTTCTTCCGCTAACGGCAGCATCCCCGGCGCCATCTGCGGCATTTTCCAAATAGGAAGCTGCCGAAAGCTGTCCATCAATGCTCGGATGAATATCAGGTGACCTTGTAACGCGAAAAAGATGACTAGCGCGGTCTGGAATTGTAAAGCTCCCAGTGCCGAGGGATGGCCCTCCAGTTGCGGTGCCAGGAACGTGATCTGGTTCATCCCACGCTGTGTGTCTACGATTGTGCCTGCCATCTGCACGCCATAAAACACGAGCTGCGCTAAGAACCCGAGGGTCGCTCCCACTACGGCTTCCTTGACCAACAGCGCGACAAACAGCAGTCCGGAAGCCGGCAAGTTTTCCGCGCCGACGGAGAATGTGGGCAGCATGGCAACGGTCAAGATGACCCCAAGGCCGGCTTTGATGAGGCCAGGCACCGACCTGCCCCCTAAGAATGGGGCGAAGACAACGGCCGCAGTCACCCGGGCGAATACTAGCGCGAACAGCGTTAACCAAAGCCGGATGTCATAGTGCAGACCTATGCTGTTCAGCAAAGACTGCGCAGTGGATAGGAACGGCATTAATGCACAAGGGAGATGGTTTCGAACACGGTCTGTGCAAAACGTACTGTCTGCATGATCATCCAGGGCCCCATGATCGCAATCGTTATTAACACCCCTACCACTTTGGGTACGTAGCTCAGCGTCTGTTCTTGCAACTGCGTAACTGCCTGGAACATGCTGAACGTGAGGCCGATAACGAGGCTCGCGAACATCGGGGCCGCGGACAGCAGCAAAACAAGAAACAGCCCTTCGCGCAAGAGAGTAATGATCGCGTTGGAATCCATGAGTCTCGACCTCTAGGCGTAGCTGAGCACCAAGCCGCGCACGATAAGGAACCAGCCGTCCACCAGAACAAAGAGCAAGATCTTAAACGGCAGCGAAATCACGCTGGGCGAGAGCATATTCATTCCCATGGCCAGCAGTACGTTTGCGACTACCATGTCTATCACGATGAAAGGCAGAAAAATCAAGAATCCTGCCTGGAATGCTTCTTTCAATTGGCTGGTCACGAAAGCTGGAATCAGCACTTGGAAGTAGTCCTTGTCGGGGCGCGGCACATTCGCGGGCGGAGTGCCGGGGTTCTTGTTGCCCTCTTCCAAGCGTGCTCCCAAATTCATAAACAACAAACGGTCTTGCGGGTGCGCGTGCTTTGCCAAAAAGCGTCGCAATGGCTCCTTCCCTCTATCCACTGCGTTGAAGAGATTTTTAACGCTGGCCTCGGAAAAGATATCGCGTGTATTCCCGATAGATCCCGCTTCCTGGTACATGTTGCGCGCCACCGGCGTCATGATGAACAGGCTGAGAATGAATGCCAATCCAGTAATGACTTGGTTCGGCGGGACCGCCTGCGTTCCGAGCGCATTTCGAAGAATGGACAAAACCACAGAGATTTTGACGAACGAAGTAAGCATTATGAGGACGAAGGGCGCTAACACCAAACCGCCCATGATGATCACCAGTACAACCGGGTTTGGGATACCGGCTGAGGCGGCCGCAGGTGCATTTTGCGCTAGGGCTGCGCCCGGCTTCAACAACAAAAACAAAATGAGTGGCGAGCATCGCATCACAATTTCGCGGATGGGGCCGCGTCGCTCTTTTGACGCCAGGCGGAACATTCATCCGCGCTCAGAGCGGCCAGGTTTTGCACGCCGGCCTCGGAACTTGCAAGCAGGATGTAAGAATTTGCGGCTTTCACAATATAAAGCGTCCGTCGCGGCTCGAGCGGATGACGCGCACAGATCTCAATAGGCCCGCTGACCGACTTGTTCCACATCGCCAGCTTGGGAAGCCAGAAGCGTATCGCTACCACCGCCACCGCGAGAATGCCGCAAAGCAACAGCATGAGCCGGGCATATTCGTCCCAGCCTATCGGAGCGGGATTCATTGCGTATTCCAGTTTGAGATGCGGACGCCCAGCCGGCCCTCAATTTCAACGAGTTCGCCGGCCCCTACAATCTTGCCGTTCACGGCAAGTTGCACAGGTTCCGATTTCTCATGATCCAGTTCGACGATGCTTCCGGGTCTCAGCTTATTCAGTTCCGCCAAGCTCATTTCAAGCTGGCTAAGGACGATGTGTACGCGGACTGGCAGCATTGCCAGATTGAGCTTCTGGAAATCTTTCTGCTCAGGTATCGCCGCTTCGCTTTCCATCATGAGGTTACTCCTCTCAAAATAATTGTCGATCCTCAGCCTCCGTGGATCTGATTCCACGAGTATTGCTTCCCATCCGCGCTCGTCTCCTTGCGCTGTGGGCAATAGTAAACGATGCGCCGAAGCAACCAGTAGAACATCGCCCACTTCGAGGTCCGCCAGCTCTTGCAAACTCAAATCGGAGTAGCCGATCGTCGCCAGTACCAGCCACGACACGGGTATACTCGGGAACTGTCTGTCGCCCCGCAGGTGACGAATCTCTGTCAGCAAGCGGCCAGGCAGGAACATCTCGATCGTCCCGGCTGCTACAGTCAAATTCAGCACGCATTCAATCGAAACTCCCGGGTCATCTCTTGGCGGAGCTTCAAATGGAACGAGCGAGAAGTAGAAGGGAAATCTCAGCTCGCGGTTAGCGCGTTCCAGCACAGAGAGCAGCACAAACTCGAACAGGCCAGTGTCGGCTGGAATAAGGCGCTCGGGCTCGGCATGGCTGAGTCCATGCACCAGAGACTTGAGAAGATCTTGCGATACGCGGAGGATGGCCGATCCAACATCAGGCGACACTTTAATGGCGAAAAGCCGCCTGTCGCCAAACCCGTGCGACCAGCGCTCGCTCCAGGTGACAACCCGCGGCACGCCGCTAGCAACCCGAATGGGCTCTTGCCGGCTCCAAACTTGCCGATTCGAAAAACTGAACTGATGCGGGAAAATCAGGAACTGTGCGCCTTCGTTCAACAGAACGGGCTTACGCGGCTCAAGCTTCACATCATTCAGATAAGTTCCGTTCGCACTGCCGAGGTCCTCTAGAAAATAGCGCCCGTCCTGGTTCGTGATTCGTGCGTGATGACGGCCCACCCCTGCAAGTGAAACCACTATGTCGTTATCCGGCTCGCGGCCTATACTGATGCCGTCTTTTCGAAAGCTCAGCGACTGAGTGTCGCCAGGTTCAATCTGGTTCGTCTGTTGCAATAGTATGACGCGCTCGCCGGCCACCTCGAGCAATGCCCCCAATCCTTCCTGAAGCCAAAGTCCCCAATTGGCGTCTGTACGGAACACATCCACAAAACGGTTGATTAACTCTACGTCCGTTGGCGAATAGGATTTCAAGCCCTCGAAGATGCCGAGACCCGCCTCGAATCCAAGCAAAGTCATCCAGCCCACCTGCTCACTACGAGTTGTGTCACCCGGATGCCTTTACTTTCTAGCGCTGAACGAAGACTGCCCAGATTCTTTTGCACTAAACCGGCTATGCGCGCGACTGGCGTTAGAAAATTTATCGCAACCTGCCCTTGTTCAGTACTCCGCATGCTCACCCGTAAGCCTTCTAGCGTTTGAGAGTTGAACTGGATTTCGACCGACCGCGTGCCGTTCGCTTGATGAGATGAGATGTGATCTACAATTTCCGCAGCTAGCGGCTCCATGTCTGTCGAGACTGGACCACCGGAGATGCTTTCCGGCTGGCTCGTTGCGCCGGGCATAGCAGAGCTTTGATTCTCGCCGGGCAGATCGAATTGCGGCATTGATTCCTTGCGCCTTACAGCAAGGATCTTGGAGAAACGATCGCTCGTATCCGTCTTGGCTTTGGCGCCTGTAATCTCATGCCCGCCTTCCGTACTTGTCTTGTGGATTCTCATTTACCGGCCCTCCGGCTAAGATACATCGTGGTTCCCAGCTCGTCCTGTTCGAGCTCTTCCTTTTTTGCCGCTTCGGCGAAAAAGCGTTTTTCCAGTTTCGCGCGATACATGTTCAGCTTCTCTGCCTCACGAAAACACTCCAGGGCATAAGCCTGCGCTTTATCCAGATTCACTTGCGCTTCCTCTACTGCGAATTGCTGGATTAGCGTTTGATCATGGGCTGCGCTCAAGTCTTGCCGAAGGGCCGCGAGATATTGGTTCTTACGCTGAACATCCACGCCAGAATTAGTTACGGTGGCCACTAGCAATTCGTCCCGGGTGCGCACGACCGACCGCTGAATGCGTTTTTCCTTTTCGACCGATTGGAGCAGAATGCTTTGCTGTTCCGCCAGAAGTCGCAACCATTCGGCCAGGGCGGCCCTAGCCTTTGCCTCCATGCCCAACTTCTGGTCGAGGACCGTTTGCAAGCGAAAACTGAATACCGCCACTGCTAATTCCTCAGAATATAGATTTCAACTGCTCGATGGCCTGCGCCGCGGAGGAGCGGTCGCTGACGGTTTGCTGCAGGAAGGAATTTACGGCGCCGAGCTTGGAGATGGCGAAATCCACCTTGGGATCGCTACCCTGCCGGTAGGCGCCCAGCAGAATTAGATCCCTATGCTTTGCGTAGCTGGCCAGCACTTCGCGCGCCTTCGTCGCAGCCTGCCGATGAGCATCGTCTGTTATGGCTGGCATGACACGGCTCACGCTCTCTAGCACCTCAATCGCCGGGAAGTGTCCGTGCGCCGCCAGTTCGCGGGACATCACGATATGCCCGTCTAGAATCGACCGCACTTCGTCCGCTACTGGCTCGTTCATATCATCGCCCGCAACCAGCACCGTGTAAAACGCGGTAATAGAGCCTCGGTCGGAATTGCCGGTCCGTTCGAGAAGTTTGGCGAGTTCCGCGAATACCGATGGCGTGTAACCCGCTCTTGCTGGCGGTTCACCGGACGCCAGACCGACTTCGCGTTGGGCGCGTGCAAATCGTGTCACGGAATCCATCATTAAGAGCACCCGTTTGCCGCAGCCTCGGAAATACTCGGCGATTGCCGTACCGACATATGCGCCTCTAAGCCGCACGAGAGACGGTTCGTTTGAAGTCGCGCACACCACGACCGAGCGTTTCAATCCCTCCTCGCCCAAACTCTCTTCAAGGAAGTCGCGGACTTCTCGCCCGCGCTCACCCACCAGCGTAATGACATTCACATCGGCTTCGGCGTTGCGCGCAATCATTCCGAGCAAGGTGCTCTTGCCAACTCCGGCTGCAGCAAATAAACCAATTCGTTGGCCTTCTCCACACGTGAGCAGTGAATCTATGGCCTTTACACCTATCGATATAGGTTTCGTGATGCGGTTTCGTTGCAGCGGGTCGGGCGGCCGGCCATAGACCGGATATTCTTCGAAACAGTTGAGCGGCCCTTTTTTCGCGGCGTCCATAGGTTCGCCCAACCCGTTGAGCACGCGGCCCAGCAAACCCTCCCCTACCCGAATCGTAAGGGAGCGGCCGGTGGGAATCACTTCGCTCTCGGGGCCGATATCCGACAATTCCCCCAATGGCATGAGGAGCACATCGCCTCCCTGGAAGCCCACTACCTCCGCTTTGACCACGACGGCCGATCGCGAAGTATGGATCAGGCACAATTCACCAACCCGTGCCTCCGGAACAATCGCTCTTACCAGCAGGCCGATTGCTTCTTTAACCCGTCCCTTCAAAGTGACCGGCGACGTCTGATCGATCTTACTCAGATATCTGTTGATATCGATCGTGGATGGCGCGCTCATAGTGCAGTCTGCAAAGTAAGTGCGCGTTCCATGTTTTTCAACTGCGTCTCCAGCCGCGCGTCGATAACCCCGATCTCAGTCTCGACAATGCAGTCGCCCCGAGACAGGGAAGCGTTGGGGATAACTTCGATCTCACAAGCTGCACCCGCCGGGGTGCGCATTGTCGATAGACCCTCCTCAAGAGCAGCTATGTCGGCGGGATGCACCTGGATGGCTAGGCTCTTGGCCCGGCGTATTGAACGCAAGGCTTCACTGACGATTCCGGCTATGGCATCCGGTGCGATGTGTAACTCCTTACCGATCAGTTTTTCGGCGATACGCACAGCCAGCTTGAGCAAAGCGGTCTCGTTGCCGGCCAGATAGCCGTCGCGCGACGTCCAAGCCTCCGCCAGCGCCCCATACCACTGAGCAGCGCCTCTCTGATATCCCTCTTCCCTGGCCGAGTCGAAAATCTCTTGCGCCTTCCGTTGCGCTTCGTTAACGATCCGTTGCGCTTCGTCTCCGGCCTGCGCCACGATCTCGTTCGCCTCCTGACAGGCGACATGGACACTGCGCTTGACTATGGGTGGCCGGCCAGTTGCTTCGAGTATTCGCGCTTTGATCACATTCGAGGACATGGCTCACGGGCCAGCTACCGTACGTAGATCTTCCGCTATGCGCCGTTGCTGCCAGAGTTGGCGAATAGCTTCTGGGGGAATGCTCTCCAATGATTCCAGCGCTGTTTTGACCTCTTCCCGCTTGCCTTCCTCAAGCAGTTCCAGGATCCGGACCGCGCGGTCAGAGCCCTTTAAGAGCAGAGCACACGAAAAGACTTCGGCGCAGCTCATACCTGAGAGTTTCCTTCAAGACGGCTGTTACTTCCTGAAAGCTGTGCGAGTTGCCGCTCGAGTAATTTGATTCGAAAACTGCGCCGCTTGCTCACTACTAACGTGGTGAGCGCCCCGGCGCTTGTAATGGCGGAGAGTGCAAGCGCGGCGATCGTGACCCACTCCCGTGTCGCCAGCGGCCCAATCGCTTCGCCAGGCAAAGGTTTTTCATTTGACCTCTTCTGCACCACATCCACATTCTCGGCCGCGAGCCCTTCGACGCCCTTTGCTACCAGCCCCCGAATCTCATCGTCGGTGAGTGGCGGGCGGTCGCCTCGATAACGAACCAGCACGGAGGCAGTTGTCGCCGCTTTATCTTTCTCATCTATCAGTGTGCTGTTATCGGGAAGCACAACATGCACTCTGGCATCCACCACTCCAGGCAGCGACCGAAGTGTTCGCGTCAACTCTCCGGCCAGACCGACCACCATTCGGGCCTTCTCCTCTGTTGCCGTCGGAATCATCCCGGAGTTCTTGAATACATCTTCCAACCCCTCTACTGTTTCGTGCGGCAGGCCATGTTCGCGAAGAACCTTCCAGGCTGTTACGGCCTTGTCGCCCCCGCCTCGAATTCTTACTAGCCAGGTCGCGTTCTCTTTCTTGCTCGTTGAGTCGGGTTCGGCAAAGGCATCAATGCCGCCCTCCCGGAGAGTAACGACAATTTCCTGCGCGTCCCGCTGTGATAAGCCCGTCTCAATTGTGTGGCTACAGGATGCTACTAGGAGTACCACTGGCAAGAGCAACAGGAACTGCTTCATGTCCTTCTCTAAATGCTAGTACCTCAGAGCTGGGTTTGCAGTAGAGATCGAACGCCGCTGGTGGCTTGGTCGACAACTTTGGAGACCAGTTCTAATTCCTCATCAAGTTGATAAATGTCGTTCTGCAGTCTGAGGAGTTGCATGGGATCGCCTTTCGCTGCGCTTTCCTGAAGATGACTGCCCAGCACTCGAAACTGCGCATTCAGCAGATCAAGGCGGGTTTGCAGCGATTCAGCTGCGCTCGTTGGTTTGATTGCGGCGGCCCGTGCGTTCAACTCAGAAAGCGAGTTGCCAGTGTATTCGAAAGTAGGTTTCAGAACATCGGAAGCCGCGGGTGAGGTGGAAAGGAAAGAAGTCGGGCCCTGGGACATTTGCGGGCTAACGAGTTGCGCCGTGACTGGCTGGTATTGGCTGCCTGCCCCCTCTTGCAGCTTGCTAAACGCGCTTGGAGCTCCTTGCACAACCGTTCCACCCTGTGCTTCAAGAATTTGTCCTGAATTTACGACCGCGCTTGCAGGCAGTAGAGACATGGCGTTTATCTGATTATCGAAAGGCTGACCGAAGAAGTTGCTAGTTGCGGCCTGAGGAACTGGCAAGCGACTGAGCAGCGACTATTACAATGTAGTCCTGTGCGGAAGCTGTTGCTGACTGTCGGAAATGTTTTCCGGAGTGCCATTGTGCCGGACAGCTCATGATAACGAGCTTGATTGAGTCGCATATATCTTATGCCCACGCGGTCGCTGCCGAATTGCTGGCTCGCTTTCCAGCGCATGTCGACCGGCAGGACGTACGGGCGGCCGCCGAGTATGGCTTAGTACAAGCGGCCAACGCATACGATGCAAGCAAAGGAGTAGCGTTCACCACCTTCGCCTATTATCGGATTCGCGGAGCCGTGTTCGATTTGCTTCGGGAAACTATCAAAGCAACCCGCTTCGAGGAAGCAGCGAACGAATACATGATGGATTATTCGGCGGGTGCGGGAGCGGGCGCTCCTTCCTATGCTGAAGTGCAAAATGTAGCGGCGGGAATCATCGCCAGCTACGTTCTTTCCCTGAAAAATCCTTCGTCGGAGCCCCCTGTCCAGAATGCTGAGGCGCCACTCCAAACTTTGCTCAGGCAGGAACAGCAGAAAGGAATCAGGGAGGCTCTGAAGACGCTTCCCGAAAAGAACCGACAGGTATTGGAAGCATACTATTTCGAAGACCTCAGCTTGGAAGAAATCGGCAAACGATTGGGACTTTCCAAATCTTGGGTTTCGCGGATGCACGCCAAAGGATTGGAGATGCTGCGCCCCGCAGTGGAGCGGACGCTTTCTCCACGGGCTGAGAGACTGCAAATCCAGACAGGGGGGACACGCCGACCCGGAGGCTGACTCGCCCCTGATTGATACCTGACGAAAACGCGCGGGCGAACGACGGCATTTTCCGGCTCAGGGGATAATGTTGTATTGGTCTTTTCGGGCAAGTGCTTTTCGAGCTGTACTGGGATCGAAGTGGCAGGCTGAGGTGCAATCTTGGATCACAGTCTAGCGGCCTATCTGGGGGATGGACCGGCCGATTCCTCAGTCCTGCGGATCTTCCATCGGGTGCTTGCGGCGGTCGATGCCATTTACGCTGCAGGCTCCTCGCACCCTCCCTTGTCACCACAAACGATTCGATTAGATGATTCCGGTCAACCACATATCCCATCTTCCAACCGGACGCATGAAACGGCAGACACCGTTGCTTTCGGATCTGCCAAGTACTCTGCGCCGGAGGTATTTCTTCACAACGGCGATAGCTTTTGTTGTGAGACCGTCGACTGCTACGTGCTGGGTTTCATTTTCTACGAAATTCTGATCGGCAAGCGCTCGTTCGTTTCGCAATTTGCGTCTTTCGAGAACGGGCCGCCCTCATTGTGGCTCAAATGGCACGCTAACAAAACGGTAAAAGTGCGTCCGCTGAGCGAACTACGTCCGAACCTCGGACATTTTGCGAGCCTCGTTGACGGAATGATGGAAAAGGACCCAAGCAAGCGCATCAACACCATTTCGCAGGCCCTGCGCGCATTTTCGACCGTCGAAGCTCAAACGGCTTACAACGTCAATCCTGGTGTGCGGCCGAGGGCTACGCCAAAGTTCCGCTTCGAACTCGTCCGAAAGAGACTGGCGTTTGGCGCAATTTGGTTTGCGCGCCGGCTCGCGGCACTTCGCAAGCTGCGCGTTACTTCTGGCGTCCTGCTTGCTATCGCCATCGCCACATCAGCGGCCTTGTTCGTGAATCGCGAGATCCGCTCGCCGAATGTCCGGCAACCCGTGCCGGCAGTGTCGCCGTCGGCGATCGAACGTGCTGTTAAACCCGCCCCGCACCCGGTAGCGCCTTTGCCGGCCGCTCCGCATCAGAACGCGGAGGTCCAGCCGCCGGCCGTTGTTCCGCCGCCCCATGCCGAGAGCCAGTCGCCTGTTCCACTGCAACCTGAATTTGAATTGCAGATCGAATCACATTTAGAGTCCGGCGTTCTCCTGTTTCTCGATGATCGTCGGGCGATCGCTCTGTCCCCAGATAGATTGTTCACCGAAAAAATCACCCTCGGACCGCACAGAGTCAGGTTTGTGACACGCTCGAAAGCTTTTTTGAAATTGCCGCTCAAAATAGGAGCTGACGGCGACATCTCTTTTTTCGAACTCCCAAAAGTGCGATCTCTCCGCTACGTGATCCTTGATCGGAACGCGAAATCGGCAAAGTTGTATGCGACGCGAAAGGCGCTCGCCGTCTTGCCGGGCCAAGCCTACGAAGTTGTACCGGAAAATGGGCTGGTGATTGCGAATAACCAAGCTGTCGATGTAACTTTAGGCCAGGATCCCAAAACGAAAATCCACCTCGATCCATTGCCGACGAGATCGATCAGGATGGTTCTTCCACCGCGTGAGACGGCTTTGCTCGTTCCTACCGAAATCAGCTCTAATGTGCCGGACGCCGATATCGTGATTAACGGCGAAAAGCTGACGCTCAAATTGGACAAAGGCATTCGCGTAGTGCGCCTGCGAGCCGGCGAGTATCACGTCAAGCTGGTTCGCGCTGAATATCAGGATTCCGCGGAACAGGATCTCGTTATCAGCGGGAATGAGCAGCGGCGACAACTGCAATTTAAGTTAGTCCCGATTGTGAGGCCACCCAGTATCGCAATCAGTTCCGTTCCCGCTCACGATTCAGTGAGTGGCGGCGGCGCTAACGTTGACGGGCAGGCAATGCGGCCCTTCGGAAAGATCACTTTCCATGTCCGGCCTGAGACTGCGCAAATAAGCTGCCGTCGAGAGGATGAGTCCTGGGGTCAGGATTGCCCTAACAACCAACCATGTCTTCTGCGTGCGGGCGCGTATGAAGTAACTGCCAAAGCGGATGGCTTCAAAACTGCAGTCAACCACATCGCCGTCGGAGCGGGCGACGACAAGCCCTTTGAGTTGAAACTCGAAGCGGTCCCGTCGGCTTCAGCTCCGAACCCGACTGACCTCTTCGAAGACGGTCAGACCTGGACGGTAGACCCCGACGGGTGGTGGACACACACGCAAACAGGCTACAGCTTTATGCGCGCAAACCAAGGAATCTTCGTTTTCGACATCCTCAAACCCTCCGGTCTTTTTGTCAGCAAGAAAGTATTCCTAGTAATCAACTATAAAGGTGATGGTAATCGCGTACTGTATACCATCGATGAGCATAGACTCCGCCGCAATGAGCGCGCTCCTGGCATTCAGATCGCGGATTACTCCGTGGCCCACGAAATTCCGCCCGAAGCCGACTACCGGCTCAGTCTCGAGCTGTCAACCGACCGCGCAATTATTCGCAACGCTGCGGGCCACATTTTGGACAACCTGCCGCTCACCAACGCTGTCTCGGGCAAGGTCGGATTTTCAGGGAAGCTGAAGCTAAAGGTCATCCAAGCGGCGAGATATTCGCAATACCCGAATAGCCCAGCCGAATAGCCCCGCTAAGGCTGTGAGGCTCATGCATAGCCGCAGCCGCAAAACACGAACGGGATCGCCGCCCAATCGCTGCCTATCATCCGTACTCCCGAAGCAACGTTGAACAGTGTAATCGATTGGGACGGCACCATGGTAAGTCAGCGCGGAAAATCGATTCTGACGTTCAGACCGCCGATGCGCTTGTCTGCGGCTCCATAGTAGCCGATGAGCTGCAAGCCATGGCTCTCAGTGGTTGACTTGATTATTGCGCCTTCGAGGAAAATGACGTTCGGGACGTTGCCGGCTCTCTCCCACGCGAGCGTTGGGATGACAAAGGGCTGGTCGGAGCGAGCGATGATGCGGCGGGGGTCATGACGGTCGAAAAGCGCCCAACCAGGGCCATAGACCAGGTGGTCGTCGGCGCCGTTATAGAGGAGCAGGATTCCACGATCTGTGATGAAAGGCGGCGGCCCTGGCTCCATCACCCGTGAATCGAATGCACCGGGGCGGCGATCAAGGACCGGCTGGCTCGTGGCATCGGCCCAATGGAGTAAGTCGGTGGAAGCGGCCAGCCCCATGTAATCGCGCGGCTTGCCGTCCGAATCTGTCCGGGTGCCTAAGTAGTACATCCACCACTTCCCATCAATCTTTTGACCGATAATGGCGCCTGACTTAGTCCACTGAGTATTCCAGGTTCCTTTATAGGCAGGCAGGATTACGCCTTTCCGCTCCCAGTGGAGCAGATCTCTCGAGGTGGCCAGGCAGAGCTGCGCATCATGCAAGTTATAGCCCGTGTAAGTGAGATAGTAAGTATCATCGATTTTGAGGACTCGAGGATCTTCCAGGCCGCCGCCTTTTTCGTAGTCTGTTTCGGGCGATAACAAGGGATCGGGGCGGAGCGCGAAATGAATGCCATCCGAGCTTTCGGCGTATCCTATGCGCGAAGTATGGTTACCATCCTGCGCACGGACTAAGAGGACAGTTTTGTTGCCAACCTTAATGGCGGCGGGATTGAAGACACCGAATTCAGCCCAGGAGGGTCCGTTTTGTAGTAGTGGCTGATCGGAGATGCGCTCCGCGGTCACCGTTACAAGTTGTGGCGCCGCAAAGACGAGAGCGGCAAGGGTAACCGACAGCGGAAGCAATTTACTTCGGTTGGGCTGCAGCAGGTTCACTCGTGTGCTTTTCATTTCGCGGCTTGGTCTCCGGCATCTTGAATTGGCAAAGCGCGCCACCGGCGCCGGCTACCGCAGCCACGCCCAAGAAACTGGCGTTAAATCCCATTGCCTCTGCTATCGATCCGAAGATGCTGTTGCTTAGCATACCGCCTAATCCCATGGGGATTGACGCCGTGCCTGTACACGCCGGCGATGTACATGCGTTCGCTAAGTCCCACCACTTACTCGACGCGGTAGTTGGGAGCTTCTTTGGTGATGATGACGTCGTGGACGTGGCCTTCGCGGAGGCCAGCGAATGTTACTCGGAGAAAACGGGAGTTGTCCTGCAGTTCTCTGATCGTACGGCAGCCGCAATAGCCCATACCGGCTCGCAGTCCGCCGACAAGCTGATAGCTCATTTCCGCGAGCGGCCCTTTGTATGGCACACGGCCTTCGATGCCTTCGGGAACCAGTTTGCCGTTGGCAGCTTGTGAATAGCGGTCGGAACTGCCCTGCGGCATGGCGCCGATCGATCCCATGCCGCGATAACTCTTGAATGTGCGGCCTTGATAGAGGATCGTTTCCCCGGGGCTCTCGTCTGTTCCGGCGAGCAGGCTGCCGATCATGACGGAATCGGCGCCCGCGGCGATCGCCTTAGTGAGATCGCCGGAATATTTGACCCCGCCATCGGATATGAGAGGGATGCCCGCTTCCCGCGTGGCCTTCGCGCATTGAGAAATAGCAGTGATCTGCGGAACCCCGGCGCCGCTCACAACTCGGGTTGTGCAGATTGAGCCGGGACCAATGCCTACTTTGATACCGTCGGCTCCCAACTTGATCAGGTCGCGGGCACCTTCATAAGAGGCGACGTTCCCGGCCAGCACCTGGACCTCAGGATTTGCTCTCTTGATAGACCTGATCGCGTCCATGACGCGCTGGCTGTGACCGTGCGCGGAATCGATTGCCAGCACATCGACTTTCTTGCCGATCAGTTCCTGGGCGCGCTCGAGGAAATCTCCCGTTGCACCTACCGCCGCCGCGACCCGAAGCCGGCCCTGCGGGTCTTTAGCGGCATTCGGATATTTTAACTTTTTCTGAATGTCTTTGACCGTGATCAGGCCTTTAAGGGCAAAGTTCTCGTCGACGACCAGCAGTTTTTCGATACGATGCTGGTGAAGGATTTTCTCCGCCTCCTCCAGTGTGGTCCCAACCGAGACGGTGATGAGGTTTTCCTTGGTCATGACCTCGGCGATGGGCAGATCGTAGCGCGATTCAAAACGAAGATCGCGGTTGGTTAAGATCCCCACCAGCTTGCCCTTCGACGTGACTGGCACACCCGAGATCCGGTAATGGCTCATCAGCTCGAGCGCTTCCGAAATTTTGCGCTCCGGCTCGATCGTAACAGGATCGACGATCATTCCGCTCTCACTGCGCTTGACCCGGTCCACTTCTTCGGCCTGCTTCTCGATTGACATGTTGCGATGGATGATGCCGATCCCACCCTGCTGGGCGAGCGCGATGGCCATGTGCGATTCGGTGACGGTGTCCATGGCGGCACTGATGATAGGAATCTTCAGCTCGATTTTAGGGGTGAGGCAGGTTGTGGTGTCTGCTTCAGCAGGGGTGATTTGACTATAAGCGGGCTGCAGGAGGACGTCGTCGAATGTGAGTCCTTCTTCAATCGCCTCAGGAATCATGGAGTATCTTCATCGTAACAACTGAAGTTTTCTTTACGTCGTAAGCCGGGTGTGGGCATCGAAGGAGGTTGAATGGAGACATTCTGGCAGGATCTGAAATACGCAGTGCGCGGCTTTCGCGGGTCGCCGGGGTTCACTGTCGCTGCAGTTTTTGCGTTGGCGCTGGGCATTGGCGCGAATACGGCCATCTTCAGCGTCATCGATGCCGTTCTGCTAAATCCACTAGCTTTCCGCAACTTGAAAGATCCGGGCCGGCTGGTGATGATTTGGGAGAAAAATCCCTCGCTCTCACTCTTTTTCGCAAATCACATGCCGGTACGTCTGCGGAACTACCAAGAGTGGAAAAGAGACAGCCACTCGTTCACCGATTTGGCGCTGTGGGGTGACAGCAATTTGACGCTGACGGACGAAGGTAACGCGGGAAGCGCCAAGCCGGAACAGGTGGAAGCCGGAGCCGCGACTTGGAATCTTTTCCCGTTGCTGGGGATTCGTCCCCGGCTGGGACGGAATTTCAGCATGGCGGAGATGCAACCGGGAAAGGATCAGGTCGCTATTCTGAGTGATCAACTCTATAAGAGCCGGTTCAACAGCGATCCACAGATACTTGGCAAGAACTTGGTAGCGAACGGCAAAGAATACCGGATTATTGGCGTACTGCCATCAAGATTCGAGCTGCCCGCCATCTGGGGAGGATTCGACCGAAAGCATCCGCAGATCTGGACACCCGTGAACTTGCATCCGCCTGGTGATCAAGAGGAGGCGTTCAACTACTACGTGTTCGGGCGGCTAAAGCCGAGCCTCACAGTTACTCAGGCGCGGGCGGAGATGAACGTCCTGGCACAGCGACTCGCCAAGGCTGTGCCGGATAAGAACGCCGGATTCGGCATTAACGTGTCCACGCTAATCGAGGAAAATACGGGGCCTGAACTCCGGCAAGCGGTAATCGTTCTGCAGGTGGCAGTTGGTTTTGTACTGCTGATCGCATGCGCCAACGTAGGGAATCTTTTGCTGACCCGAGCGGTAGCCAGAGATAAGGAGATCGCGGTTCGCTCGGCCCTAGGCGCGAGCAGCTTCCGCATAGCCAGGCAAATGATCAGCGAAAGCCTGCTGCTCAGCTTGGCAGCGGCCGCCGTGGGATTGCTCCTGGCGTTCTGGGCTGTACGGATCCTTTCCGCTCTGGCTCCGGAAGACATGTTCGGTCTACATGAATTGCACATTGACGGGACTGTTCTGCTTTTCACCGTTGTGGTGGCGGTTTTGGCAGGATTACTGTTCGGACTTGCGCCTGCCTCGCACGCGCTGAAGAAGAATATCAACGGGATTCTGAATCGAAGTTCACGGAGCCTGGCCGGAAGCTCGAACCGCTTACGGAGCACTTTGGCCGTAGTGGAAGTCGCGTTGGCGCTGATGCTGTTGATCGGAGCCGGGCTGATGATTCGCAGCTTGCAATCATTGATGAATACAAACCTCGGGTTTCAACGCGACCGTCTGCTCATCATGCGAATTACGCTGCCGGATGCAAGATACAAGGCCCCGGAACAGGTGGCTGCATTCGACCAGCGTCTTCTTGAGGGGGTGCGGCAGGTACCGGGAGTGCAAAGTGCTGCCATAACAAACTCGTTGCCGATGAAGAGCGTGAACCAGAGCTCGTTCGAGATTCCGGGAAGAACATTCAAGTTGGGCGCGATGCCGGTAGCGGACTGGGCGCGGTCGAGCGACGGTTACTTCGAGACTTTGCGCATGCCGGTGCTGAAAGGGCGCCCTTTCAATCGTCAGGAGGCATTATCGGATGAGCCGAATGTGGTGGTTGTGAATCAGGCTTTCGCGCGTACCTTCTTCCCGCGAGAGGGCCCGCTCGGAAAGGTGATCTCGTTTGCCGATGAGAAGGGCACAAATACGCACTATCGTGTAATCGGCGTCGTGCCGAATGAGCATCAGCTTGGTCCGGATAATGAGCAGCACTCAGAGATCTATTTGCCCGGCAAACATCTCAACAACATGCTGCTGGTAGCGCGAACCACTGGAGACCCACTGGCCCTGGCGCCTGCAGTAAAGAAGCAAGTGTGGGATATTGACAAGGAACAGGCCGTTACGGAGGTCGGCACGGAAGAGGCTGCTCTGAGGGAGTGGACTGCGCCGCGGCGCTTCAACATGACGGTCCTGGTGAATTTTGCGGGACTGGCGCTCTTGCTGGCAGCCGTTGGTCTGTATAGCGTGCTGGCATATTCGGTCACGCTGCGAACGCGCGAGATCGGAATCCGTATGGCACTAGGAGCGCAAACTCGCGACGTGACGAGATTCATTGTACGGCAAGGCATTCGCATGACACTGGTCGGAATCGCGATTGGACTTTCCGGTGCGCTGGCCCTTACGCGTTTCATGCAGAGCTTGCTATTTGGCGTGAGCACGATGGACACGATGACATTCTTGGCAGTGCCCTCTTTGTTGGTCCTGATCGCATTTGCCGCGAGCTATTTACCTGCATTGCGAGCAACGCACATCGATCCGGTCGAAGCATTGCGGCTTGAATGACCGCAGGCGTTCGGATAGCCTGCGCAGCGATTATATTTTGTCCCGCGTCGAAAGTGTGTTGCTGTGACCGCTTTTCATATCCGGTGGAAACTCTTCAAAATGTCTCTCATGCTGTAGCGCAACGCTATCGGCCTTCCATGCGGGCAGGTCATCGGATACTCACACGCCGCCAGCGCTCGTAGCAGCCACTCGATCTTCTTCGGTTCGAGTTTCGTGTTGACCTTGATCGCGGCGCGGCAAGCAATTGTCGCGCAGACATTCCGACGGATTTCTTCCATGGAAGCCGATCGCAATTCATTTTCCGCAATTTCCAGGATCTCGAAAACGACCCTCTCCACGTCGCTCGGCCCTACTCCGGCCGGCGCCGCTTTGATCGCGATTGTCCGCTGGCCGAAAGGCTCCGTCTCGAAGCCATACAGATTCAACTCGTCCGCAATACGAGCGTACTCGAACTGCTGCGCTGGAGTGAGCTGCACTACTACCGGCATCAATAACTGCTGAACTTCCAGCGTCCCCGCCGCCCTTTGTCGCAAAACTTGTTCAAACAGAATTCTTTCGTGCGCGACATGCTGATCGATGATCCACAGCCCGTCCCGGCCAGCAGCCACAATAAAGCTTTCGTGTAGCTGACCGAGGGAACGCAGATCGGGCAGCGCCGCCAGCGTATCCACGCGGTCCCATCCCGCCGGCAATTCATCCAGCGCGCCGTGCGTATCCGGTACACGCGGAATATTGCTCGCGGGTACTGCCGAACGTGCAAATATGGCCGGACTTCGTTCACGGTTCGGCCCAGGCGAGCGCGACGCGACGGGTGCAACGGTGATTTCCGGTAGAGCCGTTTCTTCGCCTGCTTGTTCAGGCTCCAGATCAAGCGCTAATGCTGCTTCCGTCATTCTCGAAAATTCGGAAAGCGGTAACTGCGGCGCGTGTTGCATCACTTGCGGCGAAACTGGGAGGGGAATGCTCGATACCGGACGGCTCGCCATCAGCATCTCGCGAAGCGTATCGCGCACGAAATCGTGCACCGCCGAGCCATGCCGGAAGCGCACCTCGGTTTTCGAGGGATGCACGTTCACATCCACTTCGCTCGCATCGCAATTCAAAAACAGCAAGGCGAACGGGTAACAGCTAGTGGGCATTAGATTGTGGTACGCAGCCGAAATAGCGTGCAGCAGAACTTTGTCGCGAATCAGCCGCCCATTCACGAACAGGTAAACCGAATTTCTATTCAGCTTCTGCACATGCGGGCCGGAAATTAGCCCTTCCAGCGCGAACTGCGCCAACTCCCCTTCGGGCTTTTCCGTCATCGCCTCGCGAGCGTTCGGCGGCACATACGGTGGCGGCAATCGCAGCTCCAGCAACTTCGGCCCGACATCCACGAGCTCGTCGGTTATCTGAGAACCAAATACCTGAAATGCCCGCTCGCGCAAGCTCGCAACAGGCGAGACGGAAAGCAGTGCGCGACCTTCATGATGCAGCTCAAATCGCTTGTTCGCGTGCCCCAGGCTGTAATGCGTTACTAGCGACCCGATGTGCGCTAGCTCGGTTTGATCCGACCGCAGAAACTTTTTGCGTGCCGGAACGTTGTAGAACAGGTCCCTCACCGTGATCGTAGTGCCCACCAGCCGCGCAATCTCATCGCAGCGGAGTAGCCTGCCCCCGGCAATCTCGACAGCGGTGCCGGTCTGCTCCTCTTCGGAACGCGTTTCGAGCACAAGCCGGCTCACCGAACCGATCGAAGGCAGCGCTTCACCGCGAAAGCCAAGCGTCGCAATCGCAAGCAGATCTTTGACGTCGCTTAGCTTGCTCGTCGCATGGCGCTCAAACGCGAGTAGTGCGTCATCGCGCAACATGCCGCATCCGTTATCTTGAATGCGCAGCAGACGACGGCCGGAATTCTCGGCGTCGATACGGATCTCCGTCGCGCCCGCGTCGAGTGAGTTCTCCAGCAACTCCTTCGCTACCGAAGCGGGCCGTTCGACCACCTCGCCTGCCGCAATTTTGTTCGCGACGTTGTCCGAGAGGATGCGAATGCGACCCATTAAGATGAGTGGGGCCGGCGCTTCTGCCTATCCCCTATTTCTAAACCCCTCGCTTGGTTTAGCCGCTCATCGCAGCTAAGAACTCGGCATTGCTCCGCGTCTTACCAAGCTTATCGATCAACAGCTCCATCGACTCTACCGGCGAAAGCGGGTTCAGCACCTTACGCAAAATCCAGACCCGGTTTAGTTCTTCACGTGGCATCAGCAGCTCTTCCTTACGCGTGCCGCTGCGATTGATGTCGATGGCCGGGAACACGCGTTTGTCCACCAGTTTGCGATCTAGGTGGATTTCCATGTTGCCGGTGCCTTTGAATTCTTCGAATATTACGTCGTCCATTCGGCTGCCTGTATCGATCAGGGCCGTTGCCACAATCGTCAGCGAGCCGCCTTCTTCGATATTGCGCGCCGCCCCAAAGAAACGCTTCGGACGTTGCAACGCATTTGAATCGACGCCGCCCGAAAGCACCTTGCCTGACGGCGGAACCACAGTGTTATAGGCGCGCGCCAGACGCGTAATCGAATCGAGCAGAATCACCACATCGCGCTTGTGTTCGATCAGGCGCTTGGCCTTTTCGATCACCATCTCGGCTACCTGCACGTGCCGCGCTGCCGGTTCGTCGAAAGTCGAACTGATCACCTCGCCACGCACCGAGCGCTGCATGTCCGTTACTTCTTCGGGGCGCTCATCGATCAGCAGCACAATCAGGTTGATCTCCGGGTGATTGGTCGTAATCGAATTTGCGATGCTCTGCAGCATCATTGTTTTGCCCGTTCGCGGCGGAGCTACGATCAAACCGCGCTGGCCTTTGCCGAGCGGAGTCAGCAGATCCATCACCCGCCCGGAAAAATTGTCGCGGTTCGTCTCCAGCTTCATCCGCTCATCCGGATAAAGCGGCGTCAAATTGTCGAAGAAGATCTTATTGCGCGATTCCTCTGGTGGCTCGAAATTGATCGCGTCGACTTTGATCAGAGCGAAATACCGTTCGCCCTCTTTTGGCGGCCGAATCTGGCCTGAAACCGTGTCGCCCGTCCGGAGGTCGAAGCGCCGTATCTGCGAAGGCGAAACATACACGTCATCCGGCCCCGGCAGATAGTTGTATTCAGGCGCGCGCAGAAAGCCGAATCCATCCGGCAAACACTCCAACACGCCTTCCGAAAAAATCAACCCGCTCTTCTCGGCCTGCGTTTGCAAGATCTTGAAAATCAGTTCCTGCTTGCGTAAGCCTGCCGCTCCCGGCACCCCCAGATCCTTCGCAATCTGGTTCAGCGCCTGGATGCTCATGTCCTTCAGCTCGACCAGATCGAGCGTGGTCGTCCCATTGCGCTGGCCTTGCGCGCCCGTATTGCCGATCGAGTGCCGCCCGCGCCGCTGAAAACCACCGCCTTGCTGCTGGCCCGCTTGCTGCGGAGTCCCCTGCCGCTGCGCATTTTGTTGCTGCCCCGTTTGCGGTGCATTTTGCGTCGGCCCACTCTGCGGGGGTATTGACCCGGCAGCATTTTGCCCAGCCGGCGCACTCTGCCCTTGGCTGATTACGGGCGTTCCTGAAATCGCCGCTGCGGAGCTATTCTCATTGCTGGTCTTTCCTTCGCCGAGCGGCCTTTGCTCTGCCTGAGGACCTGTCTCCACCGCCGGTTTCGATTCTCCAACGTGCCGTGCCTCAGCCGGAGCTCGCCGCCCGCCTTCGCCCGGTCTGCCGTTCCCCTTAGCCTCGGAATGCACTCGAGTGCGGCTCACAGAGGGCTTTTCCGCCCGCGGCTCAGGAGATTTGCTCTCGCCCGCTTCCGCCTCACGCGCAACTCGGCTATTGCCGTTTGCCTCTTCCGATCCCTCGCGCTCCACCGACTCGCGGCTCGCGCGCTCTGCTGGCTCCTCGGTGGGCTGCCCTTCGGTGGTAGCCGCGCTGTTTACTGCTTGTTCTTGATCTTCGAGATTGTTTGCCAAATTTCCCTCACTCCTCGACCGTCCACGGCCGAGAACGGAATTAGCTGCGCATCCGGGGCTTCCCTTTGTATGGCGGCCAATCCTGCTTTCAGTTGGTTATTGCTTTTCAATTTGTCGATCTTGGTGACGACCACCTGATATCGACGGTTGTGGAACTCCAGCCATGCTTTGAGTTCCAGGTCCATGTCCATCCAGCCCCGCCTGGCGTCTAACAGCAGGAACGACAAGCCAAGGCTTTGTCGCGCCGTCAGGTAGCTTTCAATTAGCTTCTTCCAGTTCGCTCGCTCTGCCAGTGGCACGTGCGCGTAGCCGTACCCTGGCAGGTCCACGAACCGAACCTCTTCCTCAATCGCAAAGAAGTTGATGAGTTGCGTACATCCTGGACGCGAACTCGTAAATGCCAGCCCAGGGTGCCCCGCCAACCGGTTCAGCAGGCTAGATTTGCCGACATTGCTTCGGCCCAAAAAGGCGATCTCTAACAAATCGCCGTAATGCGTCTCCGGCGGGAACTGCGACGCGTCCGCCGCGCTGATGATCAGCTGCTTATCGCCCGTCGCGGCCTTTACGGCAGTTCCTACCACGGCTTATCCAATTCCCTGGAACGCTTCCCAGCGCACCGGACGTTTCGCTGTCCGTTGTGCGCGTTCAATAGAGCCCACCCGACGTTTCGCTGCCCGTTGTGCGCGTTCAATAGAGCGCCCACGGCACACCCCTCAATGCGTCAGGTTGTCCTCGGGCCTCGACGATAGCTCAGTCGCCGTTGCGGCCGGCGCCAGCGGCAATGCCACGATCTCGCGTTCCAATGCAAACTTCAGCACTTCATCCATCGAAAACGTGAAGTGCAACTTCATATCTCTTCGGACGTTTTCCGGAATGTCTGCGAGATCTCTTTCATTTTCTTTCGGCAACACAATCTCGCGAATCCCCTGCCGGTGAGCAGCCAGCAGCTTCTCTTTCAGACCGCCGATCGGCAGCACTCTGCCACGCACTGTGATCTCGCCCGTCATTGCAAGATCGCAGCGCACCGGAATACCCGTCAAGGCGCTGCAGATACTTGTAGCAATCGTAATGCCGGCCGAGGGCCCGTCTTTCGGAATTGCTCCCTCCGGTACATGCACGTGAATGTCCAGATGTCGGTAGAAGTCTTTGGGCAATCCCAGATACTGCGCCCGCGAACGAACGTAGCTCATCGCCGCCTGCGCCGACTCCTGCATGACATCGCCCAGCTTGCCCGTGGTCGTCAATTTCCCGCGGCCTTCCATTACCGCCGCCTCGGTCGTGAGAATCGATCCACCTACTTCAGTCCACGCCAAGCCGGTTGTCGCCCCGATTTCATTCTGCTTGTCGAGATCCATGTCCCGGAACTTCGCCGGACCCAGCATCTCAGTAAGTGTCCCCGGGTTGATCACCACGCGCTCGATCGCAACTAGTGGCCCTTCTTCCTTCTTCGCTTTTTTCTTGCTCTTCTTAGCCGGTGCGTTGCCGTCCTCGGCAGGCGCCCCCGCTTCTTCCTCGATCACCTCGATACCGGCCGGAACCAAAACTTCGTCCTCAGGCGCCACTTGCGCCTCCACTACTTTGCGCGCCACCTTGCGTGACACGTTGCCGATTTCCCGCTCCAGGTTTCTCACGCCGGCTTCACGCGTATAGGAGCTGATCAGCGTCTGCAATCCCTCATCGGTAAACAGCAGTTGCTCTTCGCCCACGCCTGTTTCCTTGAGCTGCTTCGGAACCAGAAACCGCTTGGCGATCTCCAACTTCTCCAGCTCTGTGTAACCCGATAGCCGGATCACTTCCATGCGATCCTGCAAGGCCGGTGGAATAGTGTGCAGCACATTAGCCGTTGCGATGAAAAATACCTGGCTCAGATCGTATTCGACGTCCAGATAGTGATCCATGAACATATAGTTCTGTTCCGGATCGAGCACTTCGAGCAGCGCCGCCGACGGATCGCCCCGGAAGTCCATCGACATCTTATCGATCTCATCTAGCATCACTACCGGATTCTTCGTGCCTGCCTTCTTCATCATCTGAATAAGCTGGCCCGGCAGCGCGCCGATATAAGTGCGCCGGTGCCCCCGAATTTCCGCTTCATCGCGCACGCCTCCCAATGAAAGCCGCACGAATTTCCGTCCCGTCGCCTTCGCGATTGACATTCCCAGCGATGTCTTACCTACGCCGGGCGCTCCCACGAAACACAGAATCGATCCCCTCGGATTCTGCACCAGCCGCCGCACCGAGAGGAACTCTAAAATCCGCTCTTTGATCTTCTCGAGCCCGTAATGATCGCCTTCCAAAACCTGCCGCGCATACCTCAGATCACGAATTTCTTTGGTCTTCTTCTTCCATGGCACCGCGAGCAGCCAGTCCAAATAGTTCCGCGAGACCGTCGACTCCGCCGACATAGGCGGCATACCTTCCAAACGGCGCAATTCGGCGATCGCTTTCTCGTGCGCGTCCTTAGTCATCCCCGCCGTATCGATCTTTTTCTTAAGCTCGTCTATCTCGCTCTTCTCACCCCGGCCCAGCTCTTTTTGGATCGCCTTGATCTTCTCGTTGAGGTAATACTCTTTCTGCGCGCGCTCCATCTGCCGCTTCACCCGGCCTTGAATCGTGCGGTCTACATTCAGCTTCTCGATCTCAATATCGAGCAGATCCGCCACCCGCGTCAGCCGGTCGATCGGATCGAATATCTCGAGCAGTTCCTGCTTCTCTTCAATCGTCAGCTGAAGGTTTGCGCCCACGGTGTCGGCCAGCTTCCCAGGATCGTCCACCCGGATCGCCGCGATCATCGTCTCGTAATTCAGGTTCTGGCTCAGCTTGACGTACTGCTCAAACAAGGTCGTTACGCGGCCGGTAAGCGCTTCGAGTTGCGATCCCTGCTCTACCTTGTAAGAAGTCGTTTTTACCACAGCGCGGAAGTAGCCTTCTTCCTCGCTTACCGAAATAACTTTGCCGCGCTCTACGCCCTCCACCAGTACTTTGATATTGCCGTCGGGCTGCTTCAAACTCTGGACAATGTTCGCCACCGTCCCCACCGAGTAGATTTCATCCGGCCTCGGCTCATCCACCGAAGCATCGTGCTGGGTGGCCAAAAAAATCTTCTTGTCGCCTAACAGCGCCTCTTCGAGCGCACGCACGCTCGACTCACGTCCCACTACAAACGGCGTCATCATGAACGGGAAGATCACCACGTCCCGTATTGGCATCATCGGCAATCGCTTGGAGTCGGTTTTATCTTTTGTCGTGACCATTATGAGTTTATAGACGGATTGTTGTCCCGTACGCACGCGGGACCAGGGACGATGGAGCAGCTTTCATGCCGAAAACTGTATCGAGAAGGAATTCTTCAGGCTCTCGTCAGGTACAGAACGGCTGACCTAACCTGCCTTTTCGAGCACAGCCATGTTGATCTTCTGTGAAAGCACCATCTCCTTGGTGACCACGAATTCCCGCACCTTCTTGAATGTTGGGAGATAGTACATAAGGTCCAGCATGAGATCTTCCAAAATCATGCGTAACCCGCGCGCCCCTACCTTGCGTTCCATCGCAAGCTGCGCAACCGCCTCCAGGGCGTCCTCGCTAAATTTGAGCTTAACATTCTCAAACTCAAATAGCTTCTGATACTGCCGGATGATGGCATTTTTCGGCTTCGTCAGTATCTGTACCAGGGCTTCCTTTGAAAGATCCTCCAGCACCGCCGAGACCGGCATGCGGCCGATAAACTCAGGAATGAACCCGTACTTAATCAGGTCCACAGGCTGGCACTGCTGCAGCAGATCCACGTCGCGCCGCACCGGATTTGGTCTCCGCAGCGCTTCTTTTTCGTCTGGCGGCACAAAACCTATCGATTTCGTGCCCACCCGCCGCGCAATCACCTTCTCGAGTCCCACGAACGCGCCGCCACAAATAAACAGAATATTCGTCGTGTCGACCGGCGTAAATTCCTGATGCGGATGCTTCCGCCCACCTTGCGGCGGCACATTCGCCACCGTTCCTTCCAGAATCTTGAGCAACGCCTGCTGCACCCCTTCGCCCGACACATCCCGCGTGATCGACGGGTTCTCGTCCTTGCGCCCGATCTTATCGATTTCGTCTATATAGATGATGCCGGTTTGCGCCCGGGGCACATCCCAATCCGCGTTCTGCAGCAATCGCAGGATGATATTCTCTACATCCTCCCCGACGTATCCCGCCTCGGTTAGAGTCGTCGCATCTACAATCGCGAACGGCACGTCCAGTATGCGGGCCAGCGTTTGCGCCAGCAGCGTTTTGCCTGTCCCTGTTGGCCCGATCAGCAGAATATTCGACTTCGAAAGCTCGACCTCTCCGCCTCGCTGCTTATTCATCTGAATCCGCTTGTAGTGGTTGTACACTGCCACCGCTAACTTCTTCTTGGTGGCTTCCTGCCCAATCACATACTGATCCAGATACTCCTTGAGCTCCAGCGGCCGCGGCAGCTTGCCCGGACTCCCGTAACTCTGATCGTGACGATCGTCTTCTATGATCGAATTGCAGACCGCGATGCACTCATCGCAAATGTAAGCCCGAGGGTACTCGCTCGGAGACGAAATGAGCTTGCCGACGACGTCTTGGCTTTTGTGGCAAAACGAACAGCGAAGGGAATCGTCAGATCCAGCGCGCTTCAATCTGGTCTCCTAAGGATAGTAGAGATCAAGAGGTTCCCTTGCCCTGATTGGAAGAATTTTCTTCATCAGTATATCAGGAATACGTCAGTTTTACGTGACTTACATGAAATCCGCCGCACGGATTTTACCGACCCCGCCTCTCCCTCAGGCCGGTTCCTGGGGCTGCTCGAGCAGGAACTGCAACGTCTTCTCGGTCTGAATGTGGCCTGCAATACGCCCAAGCGCTCCATCCTTCTCTAGCCGCGCCCGCGTCACCGGCATCGCCTCGCGCTCTTGTCGGGCAATCCGCTGCACCTCGCGATCCACTTCCTCTTTCGTTGCCGCAACCCCCTCCCGCTCTGCAATCTTCTCCAGCAGCAAAGAGGCCTGCACGTTACGAACCGCCTTCTCGCGTTGCGATTCCTTCACCTTCCCCCAGTCGAGCTTGATCTTGCTCGGGTCCAAGCCTTCCCCAGCTAGATTCCGCAGCTGCATCCGAACTTGGTTCTCGATCTGCCGGTCGACATAAGCCTCCGGGACCGCGAACGGATGGCGTTCCACCAGCCGGTCGATCAGCTCCTCTTTGGCCGCCTGTTGGGCCACGTACTGCTTCTCGTGAAAAATGGACTTGCGGACCGCGTCCCTCAACTCCTCGAGCGTCTGATAATCGCCCAGATCGCGCGCGAATTCGTCGTCCAGCTCCGGCAGCTCCTTCTTCCTGACAAACTTCGGCGTCAGCTCGAACTTGACTGTCTTCCCCGCCAGCCGCTCCTGCCCGTAGTCGTCCGGATAGGTCACGCTGACCTGTTTTGATTCGTCCGGGTTCATGCCCGTCAACGCCTCGTTGAACGCCGGCAGAAACTCTTGCCACCACTTCAATCTGCACGTCCTGGTCAATATCCTCGGCCAAGCCCTCCAGCGATTTCAGATGACCAGCACATAATCGCCATTTTCGACAGCCCGGGGATCTAGATTCGGGTACTCGGCCTTACTCTCTCGCATGGACTCGAGCCGCTTTGCCACTTCTTCGTCCGTTACCAACGGTTCTTCGTACTTCACCGGTAGGCCCCGGTAATCTTCTATCCCGAACTCGGGGGCGACCTCGAAATCGGCTTTGAACCGGATCGGCTGCCCGGCTTCGAACTTCAAGTCCGTGATGTTCGGCGCCCCAACTACCTTCAGCGCGTCCT